>BTVG01000001.1:0-501052 GCA_045864815.1 Rhodanobacteraceae bacterium
AGTTCCGCTTCCGTGCCTCGACCGATAGCTCGGTCGGCGATGCGCCGCTGGGCTGGTTCGTCGATGACATCAAGGTGCAGAGCTGCCGCGTTCCGCAGGTCGACCTGATCTTCGAGAACGGTTTCGAACCGTAAGCCAGGCCGCAATGAACAGCAAAAGGCCGCCGAAAGGCGGCCTTTTTGCGTCATGTCCCAGAGGCACTCCGCGCTGCCGCGGGGGCGCGCCGGGCAGGTTGCTGCCACCATGCTGGCAGCAGGGACCCGGCAGGATGTCGTGCGTGCAATCGGCACGTCATTCCTGGAAGTTTCATGCTCAACCTCACCGTTCCCGCCTGGTTCGAGATACCGACGGACGATATCGACCGCGCCCAGGCTTTTTATGAATGCATTCTCGGCGTGGCGCTGAAACGCGAACCCACCGGCGACAGCGAGCTCGCCGTGTTTCCGTACGGCGGAAGCCCTCACGTCAGCGGTGCGCTGATCCGTCACGCCGACTACCGCCCGGCGATCCAGGGCAGCGTGGTCTACCTCAGCGTCGACAACCTTGAGCCGGTGTTGCAGCGGGTGCAGGAACATGGCGGCGATACGCTCGTACCGCGCACCGAAATTCCGGGCGACATGGGCTTCTTCGCACAGTTTCGGGACACCGAGGGCAACCGTGTCGGCCTCTGGTCGGCCACTTGAAGGCGGCGGGCCAGATGCTCACTCGCTCTGCCGCGCCGCCCGGGAGGGGATGAACCGCTGGCGCGGCGCACGCCCTCGCGGCATGCTGCTCCGATGCGTCGCGCCGATCGCCTGTTCCTCATCATTCACGCCCTGCGTGGTCGTCGCACCGCGCTGCCCTCGCGCAGTCTCGCCGACACCCTCGGTGTATCGCAGCGCACCGTCTATCGCGATGTCGCCGACCTGCAACGCTCGGGCGTGCCGATCGAAGGAGAAGCCGGCATTGGCTATGTGCTCCGCAAGGGTAGCGACATTCCGCCGCTGATGTTCCAGCCTGAGGAGCTCGAGGCGCTGGTCGTGGGCTCGCGGTTCGTACAGGCGTTCGCTGGCGACCGCCTGAGCCGCGCGGCCGAGGCCGCATTGCTCAAGATCAATGCCGTGCTGCCTGGCGAGTTGCGCGAGCGCAGCGACCGCTCGCGCGTGTTCGCGCCCGACTTCGGACAGCATGCAGCCCTCAAGGCGCATATCGACGACGTGCATGCCGCCATTGTCGAGCGCCATGTCGTCAGCCTCGACTATGCCGACGAAAAAGGGAGCGTATCGACGCGCGAGATCCAGCCGCTTTGCCTCGCCTTCTGGGGTGGCAGCTGGACCTTGGGAGCCTGGTGCCGGTTGCGGCGAGATTTCCGCAACTTCCGACTCGATCGCATCCGTGCCTGTCGCGTTTCCGACAGCGCATTCGCCGATATCGAAACCGAAGGGTTCGCCGCTTACCTCAAGGCGATGAACGCCGCTTGAGCAGTGCCCGGAGTGCAGAGCTTTGCAAACGCCGGATAACAAAACGCCACCGTAAGGCTCAGGGGGTGCCCTACGGTGGCGCTTTGGCAAGGCGATGACCGCCTTGTATTAGCTACTCGGATTGGTGCCCGCGGTCGGCTCACGTTCGTGCAAAAGATTTTTCGTGAACTTCGTCACATTCACTCGACGCGGCAGAATACGGCCTTCAGATAGCGCGATTCCGGCACGTGAGCCTGCCACGGATGGTCCGGCCCCGCGCCGCTGATCTTGAGCACCTGCACGGTACGGTTCGAATAGAACGCTGCGCGGCGCAGCATGTCCAGGAACTGCTCTTCGCTGACGAGGCCGGTGCAGGAGCAGGTCACGAATATCCCGCCGGGCTTGACCGCACCGAGCGCGAGCTTGTTCATGTCGAGATACTTTTTCAGGGCCGGAATCACCTGGTCCCGGTCGCGCGTCATCTTCGCCGGATCGAGCACGACCACGTCGAACCGCTCGGCGCGGCCCGCAGCCACGTCGCGCAGCCAGTGGAAGATGTCAGCCTGAACGAAGCGCACCTTGACCTTATTGAGACGCGCGTTGGATTCAGCGACTTCGAGGATCTCCTCGTCGAGGTCGACGCCAATGACCTCCCGGGCGCCGCCCACGGCCTTCGCATAGATCGCGAAGCCACCCGAGTTGCAGCACAGATCCAGTACGCGTTTGTCCTGGCAGAAGCCGGCGAGCGCCAGGCGGTTGTCGCGCTGGTCGGCAAAGAACCCGGTCTTGTGCTTGGTCCCGGGAGCGGCGTGGAACTTCACGCCGTGCTCCTCGATCACGGTGGGTCGCGGGGTCGGCGGTGTGGAGCAGTCGAAGCTTTCCTGCTTCTGCACGTGGTCTTCGGCGAACGCGTAGATCTGGCTGCCCGGAAACTGCTCGAGCAGGCAACTGCGGATCAGATCGCGCTGCCGGAACATGCCGGCGGAGAAAAATTCAATGACGAGGGTGTCGGCGAAACGGTCGACCACGAGACCGGACAAGCCGTCGCCTTCAGAATGGATGACGCGGTAGGCGTCGGTCACGCGGTCGAGCTGCAGTACCTCGCGGCGGAGCGCGACGGCCTGGGCGATCTTGCGCTCGAAGAAGGCGGCGTCGACGGCTTCGGCCGGGTCGTGCGTGAGCACGCGCAGCGCTATTCGCGAATGGCCGTTATAGAAGCCGCGACCGGCAAAGGTACCGTCGCGATCGTAGATGTCGACGACGCTGCCCGGTTTCGGGCGCTCCGCCGGCTTCTCGACCATTTTCTGGAAAATCCAGGGATGATTGGAGCGGCGTTCGATCTTGAGACGAACGGTGGGATGAGCGGAGGAAGACGGTTTCATCGCGGCATGATACCAGCCGCGCTTGCGTACCCCGGCCCCGCCATGCATCGTCGCCCGCATGCGCTTTCCGCTTCTGCACCGGGGTACGCTGCTGGTGCGCCGGCAGCGCTTTCTTGCCGACATTCGCCTCGATGATGGTCGCGAGGTGCTGGCGCATTGCCCGAATACGGGCCGCATGCACGGCTATTCGGCGCCCGGCCTGCGGGTCTGGGTCAGCGAGCGCAGTGCGGCGGGACGCTGCCGCTGGACCTGGGAGCTGGCCGAGGTCGGTGGCGCCCTGGTCGGCGTGCATCCGGCCCGCGCCAACGCCCTGGCGGTCGAGGCGATCGATGCCGGCCGCATACCGCAGCTGGCAGGCTATTCCACGTACCGGCGGGAAGTGCGCTACGGGCATGAGGGCAGTCGTGTCGACCTGCTGCTGGGCGGTCCCGGGCGATCCGACTGCTATGTCGAGATCAAATCGGTCACGGCCGCCGACGAATACGGCCTGGGCATCTTCCCCGATGCGGTCAGCGCGCGGGGGCTGCGACATCTGCGCGAGCTGCAGCGCGTCGCTGCCGCGGGGGCGCGTGCGGTATTGCTGTTCTGCGTGCAGCGTGCCGACGTGCTGGCGGTGCGCGCGGCGAGTGAAATCGATCCGGCCTACGCGCACGGTCTGCAGGAAGCCGGCATGGCCGGGGTCGAGGTGCTGGCCTGGCAGTGTGCCCTGTCCCTCCAGGAGATCACGCTGGCGCGCCGCCTGCCGGTACTGCCTTGACCGGCGTTCGTGCCGAGGCCCGTACCCGAACACGCGCAGACGCCTGAGCGGGAAGACCGCACTGAAATGCCGCGAGGGCGAACAGGCACATGTCTTCCCGACGCAGGCCGCGGCGCGACCGTGCCGCCCTGGGGATCGGCGGGCAAGCTACGTTCGCTGCAGCCAGCGGGCAGCATCGAGCGCGAAATACGTCAGGATCGCGTCGGCGCCGGCGCGCCGGATGCTGGTCAGCGCCTCCAGGACGCAGGCCTGTTCGTTGATCCAGCCGTTCTGTCCGGCGGCCTTGAGCATCGCGTACTCGCCGCTGACCTGGTAGACGAACGTCGGCGCGCCGAACCGGTCCTTCACCCGGCGCACGATGTCCAGATAGGGCAGGCCCGGCTTGATCATGACCATGTCCGCGCCTTCCTCGAGATCCAGCGCTACCTCGCGCAGCGCTTCGTCGCTGTTGGCGGGATCCATCTGGTAGGTGTACTTGTTGCCTTTGCCGAGATTCGCTGCCGAACCGACCGCGTCCCGGAAGGGTCCGTAGAAGCTCGACGCGTACTTGGCCGAATACGCAAGAATCCGGGTATGGATATGGCCGGCAGCCTCCAGCGCCCCGCGGATCGCGCCGATGCGGCCGTCCATCATGTCCGAGGGGGCCACGACATCCGCGCCCGCTGCCGCGTGCGAGAGGGCCTGGCGCACCAGTGCCGCGACGGTCTCGTCGTTGAGCACGTAGCCCGTATCGTCGATGAGACCGTCCTGGCCGTGGGTCGTGAAGGGGTCCAGCGCGACGTCGGTGATGACGCCGAGTTCCGGCTGGGCCTGCTTCAGCGCGCGGACGGCTCGCTGTGCCAGGCCGTCGGGGTTCCAGGCTTCCGCCGCGTCGAGGCTCTTGGCCTCGGGCGGTGTGACGGGAAACAGAGCGAGTGCCGGTATGCCGAGGGCGTGAGCCTCGGCGGCGATGTCGAGCAGTTCCGCGATACCGACCCGCTCCACCCCTGGCATCGACGACACGGCCTCACGACCGGAGCCCTCGCGGACGAACACCGGCAGGATCAGGTCGGCACTCGTCAGGACCGTCTCGCGCATGAGCGCGCGCGAGAATGCATCGCGTCGCATGCGCCGCGGGCGGGTAGCGGGATAGGCCATGGTCGGTACTCCAGCAGGTGACGATAGCGCGACAGCGTAGCGTAACGTCCTCGTGATGCGGCGCGCCGCGACGGCATGCCGCGTCAAGGGTGCCTCGCTGGCGGTTTCGCTCCCGCTTTTCCGTACTCGACTGCGATGGCGGTACGTCAGTGGCGACGCGCGCGATGTCGCGTACGTACTTGAAATGACAGGCTTGAGCGGGTCATAGTGCGCGTCCGCAACGGGGATGCAGCACGGGCATGAGGCCCGCTCTGCAATGCGGTCCAGCAGGAACAACACCTTGTCCGGCATTCTGGTCGTCGAACGCTCAACGACGCTGAGTCATCTGCTCAAGCGCACCCTGGCGGCTGCCGGTCTCGCGGCCCGCAGCGAGCTGGCGACGTACCTGGACACGATCGACCACCTCAAGCATTCGCTCGAACTGGCGCAGCCCTACGGCATGCTCATCGTTGGCGTGCCGGCGCGGCCGACACGGGACTGCCTTGCACTGCTTGATCACCTGCTGAGCGATGCGCAGCGCGAGCTGCCCGTGCTGCTGATGGTGCACGAGCAGAGCCCCGAGCTCGATGCCTGGGCCCGGCGCCGCGGCCATGCGGCCATCGTGCTGTGGACACAATTCAGCAAGATCCCGGCGGCGCTCGCCCAGCTCGAGCCACGCGCCGAGCGGCTGGCGCCGCAGAGCGAGGCCCCGGCAGCGCCGTCCCAGGGCATACGCATCCTGTTCGTCGACGATTCGCAGAGCGTGCGGCTGGCCTATCAGCAACTGCTAGAACGCCAGGGCTATGCCGTCGCGACCGCTGGCACGCTGAACGAAGCGGCGGACAAGGCCGCGCGCGAGGCCTATGACCTGGCGATCGTCGACTACTTCCTGCCGGACGGCAACGGCGACGAGCTGTGCCGCCGGCTTGCCGGACTGCCGGGAGCGCCGACGCTCGCTGTGATCACCGGTACCTATCGCGAGGACATCATCGTCAAGAGCCTCGATGCCGGCGCGATCGAGTGCATGTTCAAGAACGAAGCGAAAGAGCTGTTTCTCGCGCGCGTGAAAACGCTGTCGCGACAGATCCAGATGCAGAAATCGGTCGAGGCCGAGCGTCAGCGGCTGGATGGCATCCTCGGCTCGGTGGGCGACGGCGTCTATGGCGTCGATCAGCGCGGCGTCATCACCTTCATCAACCCGACCGGACTGCGCCTGCTCGGTTACGAGGACGAAGACGCACTGATCGGCAAGCTCGCGCAGGGACTGATACACCAGCCGGCCGAAGGAAGCGCCGAGGACGCCGCCGAGCCCGGCCTGGATGCGGCGTATACCGCCGGCAATTCGCTCAAGGGACACGAAACGGTCTTCTGGCGTCGCGACAAGAGCGCCATGACCGTCGAGTGCTCGGTGCTGCCGCTCGCGATCCAGAATCGCCGTGAAGGGTCTGTCGTCGTGTTCCGGGACATTTCCGAGCGCAAGAGTGCCGACAATCTGCGCTGGGAAATGACGCACGACAAGCTGACCGGGCTCGTCAATGCGCGCCACTTCACCCACCAGGTGGCGCAGGAGCTGCAGCGCCGCCGCGAGGCCGGCGGCTACTCGGCAATTCTCTACATCGATCTCGACCGCTTCAGCGCCATCGTCGACGCCGCCGGCGTGTCCGCGAGCGAACGTCTGCTCGTCGAGATTGCCACCGTGCTCGGCAAGCGGCAGCGCGAGCACGATGTGCTCGCGCGCATCGAGGGCGACCGCCTTGCGTTGATGCTGTCGGGCGTGCAGCTCGAGAACCTGTTCCCGCTCGCGGACAGCTATCGCGAGTTGCTGCATCAGTGCAAGTACGAATACGGCGGCGCAAGCCGGTCGGTCACCGCCTCGATCGGCGTGGCCGTGATCAGCCGCGACACGCCGTCGGCGGAATACGTCGTCGAACATGCGCGTCTCGCGTGCCGCACCGCGAAGCAGCGCGGCCGCGACCAGACCGAGATCTACGTCGGCGAGCACGACGCGCGCATCGCACGCGAAATCGAGGCGGGCTGGACCGAGCGCTTGCGCCAGGCCATGGAACAGGAACGCATCGTGCTCCTGGTGCAACCCATCGTGCCTATCGCAGCGCTGCCGCGCAGCGAGTCCGCCGTCGTCCAGCGCCAGGGCTGGCGCGTGAACGGCTCGGGCACGGCCGGCCAGGAATACCTGTTCGAGATCCTGATCCGCATGGTCGGCAAGGATGGACAGCTGATTTCGCCGGGCGTGTTCGTGCCGCTCGCCGAGCGCGTGGGGATGATGCCCAAGCTCGATCTCTGGGTCCTGAACCGCCTGCTGCGCTATCTGTCCGGCGTGCGCGGGGTAAAGGCGCCGATAGCGTTTCACATCAATCTGTCGAACATGACCCTGGCCGATCCGGATTCGCTGAAGCTCATCGAAGCCGCGATCCGCACCTCGGGCGTGCCGGCGCGCCAGCTCGTGTTCGAGATCACCGAGACGTCCGAACTCACCAGTCTGCACAGCGCGCGCAAATTCATTTCCGCGTTGAAGAAGCTGGGTTGCCGCTTTGCGCTGGACGATTTCGGCACGGGTTTTTCGAGTTTCACGCACCTGCGCCACCTGCCGGTCGATTTCGTCAAGGTGGAAGGCAGTTTCGTGCAAGGCATGCCTGGCAGCGAGCTCGACCGCAAGATGGTCGGCTCGATCACGCAGCTGGCTCAGTCGCTCAAACTGCGCGTGATCGGCGAACACGTCGACAGTTTCTCGACCCTGGAAGCGCTGCGCGTATCCGGCGCCGACTATGCACAGGGCAACTACCTCGGCGAGCCGCGGCCGCTGCGCAGCGTCGATTTCGCCGCGCTGTTCCCGCATGGCTGAGACGGCGCTGCCGGAATCCGCGCCCTCCGGGCGCGGCGACCCGGCCGCCGTATCCGTCGACGGAGGCAGCGACCGCACGATACGGCGTTGTCTCTGGATACTCGGCGCGCTCGCGGTCCTGTGCATCGCCGGACCATGGGTCAGTCCCTATGGCGTCGATTACACCGACTGGAATCATCTGTCCGTGGCGCCGGGGTTGGCGCATGGTCACTGGCTGGGCACGGACGCCATCGGCCGTGACGTGTTCGTACGGCTCTGCGTCGGGGGGCGGTTATCCCTGTTGGTCGGTGTGCTCGCGAGTAGCGTCGCGCTCGGCATCGGCCTTTCCTACGGTGTCGTTGCGGGCTATGTGGGCGGTATCGTCGACCGCGCACTCATGCGGCTACTGGATCTCATGGCCGCATTACCCTTCCTGCTGATCGTGATCCTGTTGCTGACCGTGTTCGAACGCTCCCTGGCGCTGCTGCTCGCGGCGATCGGTGGCTATGTCTGGATGGATCTCGCACGCGTCGTGCGTGCCGAAGCGGCGCGGCTGCGCGGTCTTGCTTTCGTCGATGCGGCCCGGCTGCTCGGCGCCGGCTCGACCTGGATCATGGCACGGCACATCGCGCCCAATCTGCTGGGACTGGCGCTTGTCTATCTGTCCCTTGGCGTGCCCAACGCCATCCTCATCGAATCCTTCCTCGGCTTTCTCGGCCTGTCGGTCGACGAGCCGGCAGCCAGCTGGGGCTCGATGCTGTTCGACGGCACCCAGGAAATGGATGCAGCGCCGTGGACCTTGATCGCGCCGGCAGCCGCGCTCGCCCTGACTCTGGTCACCTGCCAGTTTCTCGGCGAAGCCCTGCGCCGGCGCCTGGACCCGCGCCGGTCCCTGCCGTGACTGCGCCGCTGCTGCAGGTGCAGGACCTGCGCATCGTGTTGCGCGGGCGCCCCGCACCCGTGGTGGACGGCGTCACTTTTGACCTGGAGCAGGGCGCCTGCCTCGCGCTGATCGGTGCTTCGGGTTCGGGGAAGAGCCTGACGAGTACGGCACTGATCGGACTGCTGCCTGCGGGGGCAGCGGTCTCGGGATCGATTCTTTTCGCCGGGCAGCAGCTGATCGGCGCCCCGGCGGCGGTCTGGCAGCGCGTGCGCCGCAGCGGCGTCGCGATGGTCTGGCAGGACAGCCAGGCGAGTCTGCATCCGCTGCGACGTGTCGGCGCGCAACTCGTCGAAGCGCTGCGTCACGCCGGCGGTAGTCGTGGTGGCGAAAAACAGCGTGCCGGCGCGCTGCTGGCCGAAGTCGGCATCGACGAGCCCGAACGGCGATTGGCCCAGTTCCCGCACGAGCTCTCAGGAGGCCAGCGACAGCGGGTGCTGATTGCGCTCGCCCTGGCAAGCGATCCGCAGGTGCTGATCGCGGATGAAGCGACCAGCGCGCTGGACAGTGCGCTCCGGCTCCAGATCGTCGACCTGCTGGACCACCTGCGCCGCCAGCGCGGTCTCGCCGTACTCTTCGTGAGTCACGACCTCGCGCTGGTACGCCATTTTGCCGAACGTGTCGCGGTGCTCGATCGGGGGCGCATCGTCGAACTGGCCGACACGACGGCCGTGTTTGCGGCCTCGGTACAGCCCGAGACGCGCGCGCTGCTGGCCGCGGCGAAGTCCATTGTGCCGACCGTCTCCGCGACGGTAGCTGACGTCGCGCCGTTGCTGCAGGTGGACGGTCTGCTGGCGAGTCATGCGAGCACGCGACGCTGGCGCGGGGGCCGGCGAGCGGCGCTGCGCGACGTCAGTCTTCGCCTCTACCGTGGCCGCACCCTTGCCGTCGTCGGCGAATCCGGCAGCGGCAAGTCCACCCTGCTGCGCTGTCTGGTCGGATTGCATCCGCCGGACGCCGGACAGCTCATGTTCGACGGCGTCTCGCATCCGCTTCCTCTGGCCGACCCGGCGCTGCTGCGACCGCTGCAACTCGTGTTCCAGGATCCCGGTGCGTCGCTAGACCCGCTATGGCGGGTCGGGGAGCTGGTGGCCGAGCCGCTGCGCCTCGCCCGGCACGGCGCATCAGCGGATCACCGCGTACAGGTGGCGGCGCTGCTGGCCGAGGTCGGCCTCGACCCGGCGCTCGCAGCGCGTTATCCACACACGCTGTCGGGCGGTCAGCGCCAGCGCGTCGCCATTGCGCGCGCCCTGGCTGCGCAACCGGCGGCACTCTTGCTGGATGAGGCCACCAGCGCCCTCGATGCGGCCGTACAGCGCCAGGTCCTGGCTTTGCTGCGTCGACTGCAGCGCGAACGCGGACTGGCCCTCCTGTTCGTGACCCATGACCTGAACCTCGTTGCCGCCTGCGCCGATGATCTCGGCGTGCTTTGGCAGGGCGCGCTCGTTGAATGCGGACCCGTTGGGGAGGTTTTCGCCCGGCCGCGTCATACGCACACACGTGAACTGCTGGTTGCCGCCGGTCACCCGGTCGATACGGCTCGATGCGACAACGCGCAGAAACTGTGAACCAGTACCGTGACTTTCGCGAAACCGTTCAGCGACAGTTGGTTCCCGTTAAGGAATAATTAAACCGCTTATTTTCATCAAACTCTGCCGTCAATTTCGGCCAAATTCACAAGAATTCGTCGTAACCTCTTGAAACAAGAGGAAAAGTAAGAAATGTCCCAGAGCATACTGTTTCTTTTCCTGAGCGTGGTGGCGGTTATCGCCGTGCTGTCGATCAAGCGCATTCCGGAAGGCACCGTCTACACGCTGCGCCGCCTCGATGGCCAGGCGCGCCTGCTGCAGCCCGGAACACACCTTGTCTGGCCATTCGTTGAGCGCGTGGTTCACCGAATTTCTCTTACCGGCCATGTGCTTGTCATCGATGAACTGTTTCCGCTCGCCGGCGCCGATGCCGCGCCGCGCCTGAGCGGCAAGGTGTACTGGCAGGTCATCGACGCCGAACGCGCAGATGCTTCGATCGACCGGGCCGATGCACTGATCCGTGGCCGGCTGCTCAATGTGGCCCGGGCAATCGAGAACCCGGCGGCAGAAGCGTCCGAATTGCGCAACGCACGACTCAAGGCCGCACTGAACGAAAGTCTGCGCGACGTCGGTATCGTCGTCACCCGCGTGCAGCTCGGTCTGGCCTGAGACCTCCGCCCTCCCGGCCGCACGCTATCCGAGACCCGCTCCAGGCGGGTCTTTTTGTTGCAGCGACTGGATTTTGCCGACCGTGGCCCGGATACTTGCCGGCCTTTCGAAACGGACGGCCCGGCGATGGCGGAACGGGAACGGCTGCGTCACCGGCTCGATGACGGCCTCGCAGTCCTTGGACTGGACTTGCCGGAGGATGTCCGCGCCCAGCTGATTGCCTATGTCGAGTTGCTGGCCCGCTGGAATGCGACCTACAACCTGACTGCGGTGCGCGACACCGGCGAAATGGTCGCACGCCACCTGCTGGATTCGCTGGCTATTGCGCCGTACGTGAGCGGCGCGACGCTGGCAGATCTCGGCACCGGTCCCGGGCTGCCGGGTATTCCGCTGGCGCTGGCGGCGCCGGAACGCCAGGTCACTCTGGTCGATTCCAATGGCAAGAAAGCCCGTTTTCTGCGCGAGGCGGTCCGTGCGCTGAAACTCACCAACGTACGCGTCATCGAAAGCCGGGTACAGGATGTGCAGGGACAATTCGATTGCATCACCGCCCGTGCGTTTGCCACGCTTGCCGACATGCTGCACTGGGCCGGGGGACTTCTGGCCGACGGCGGAACCTGGCTCGCCATGAAAGGCAAGCTTGCGGAAGAGGAGATCGCGGCGTTGCCGGCCGGATTCCGCATCGAACGGGTCATCGCGCTGGAGGTGCCGGCCACGGTCGGCGAACGCCATCTCATCGTTATACGCAGGGCTTGAATAATCGGTTTCCCCCATGACGCGCATCATTGCCATTACCAATCAGAAAGGCGGAGTCGGCAAGACGACCACCGCGGTCAATCTCGCGGCGGCCCTGGCCGAAACACGGCGCAAGATTCTGCTGGTCGATCTCGATCCGCAGGGCAATGCGACCATGGCCGCCGGCATCGACAAGCGCTCGGCCAAACCGAATGGCTATGAAGTGCTGCTCGACGAAGTCCCGATCGAGCGTGCCATCGTGACCACGGAAGCCGGCTTCGACCTGTTGCCGGGAAGCTCCGACCTGACCGCAGCCGAACTGAAGCTCATGGACGCGCTCGCGCGCGAAACCCGGCTCAAGGAGCAGCTCGCAAAGCTCGGTGATACCTATCACACGATCCTGATCGACTGTCCGCCCACGCTGCATCTGCTCACCATCAATGCGCTGAGTGCAGCCCACGGCGTACTGATCCCGGTGCAGTGCGAGTATTTCGCGCTCGAAGGACTGGCCAGCCTGCGGGAAACGATCGAGGCGGTGCGCCGCCGCCTGAATCCAAGGCTGGAAATCGACGGTCTGCTGCGCACCATGTATGACGTGCGCAACAACCTGGCCAACGAAGTGTCGGACCAGCTCACCAAGCATTTCGGGGACAAGGTGCTGCGCTCCATCATCCCGCGCAACATTCGCCTCGCCGAGGCACCCAGCTACGGCAAACCCATCAATCTTTACGATCGCGAATCGCGCGGCGCCATTGCGTATCTTGGCCTCGCGGGCGAGATGCTGCGGCTCGAACGCGGTGCCGCGGCCGCTGCAGCGCACTCGAACTGAGGAACACCATGTCGGCAGCGAAGAAACGGGGACTCGGCCGCGGTCTGGACGCGCTGCTCGGCAGTCTCGAACCGGAAACGACAGAGGCATCGGAGAACACGGCGAACGAACTGCGCCAGATCGCCGTGGCGAAGATATTTCCGGGCAAGTACCAGCCGCGCCAGACCATTGATCCCGAAAAGCTCGAAGAGCTCGCGGCGTCGATCAAGGCCCAGGGCGTCATCGAACCCATCGTCGTGCGCGCGGCCGGCGACCGCTTCGAGCTGATTGCCGGCGAGCGTCGCTGGCGCGCCACGCAGCTCGCCGGTATCGAGCAGATTCCGGCACTGGTTCGCGACGTCGACGATCGCACCGTCGTTGCCATTGCGCTGATCGAGAACATCCAGCGGGAAGAACTGACGCCGCTCGAGGAATCGCAGGCGCTCAAGCGACTCATCGACGAGTTCGACCTGACCCATCAGCAGGTCGCCGATGCCGTCGGCCGCTCGCGTGCGGCAGTCTCGAATCTGCTGCGCCTCATGGAGCTGCCGGCCGAGATCAAGCAGCTGCTGGAACAGAAAAAGCTCGACATGGGGCACGCGCGCGCGCTGCTGACCCTGCCCGACTCGCTTGCCATCGGGCTGGCGTGGCAGGCGGCCGAGCACGGCTGGTCGGTGCGCGAACTCGAAGATGCGGCCCGCGCGGCACAGAGCGAACCGCGCACGGCGGCAGCCAGACCGGCAACGCCGGCCCGCGATCCCAACGTTGAATCGCTCGAGCGCGATCTGTCAGAGCGCATCGGGGCACGGGTCGCGATCACGCACAGCCGCAATGGCCGCGGCAAGCTGACGATCCGCTACCACAGCCTCGAAGAGCTCGACGGCATCCTCGCACGCATCAAATGAGGCGCTCCTCGCGATTTCCGTGAAAGCGATGTTGCGTATCGAGGGTCTGTATGCGCGTGAGCAGCCGACAACGCCAATTCGATGCCCTCGCCCGTGCACACAGCGGCGATCTCTACCGGTATGCCTACTGGCTTTGCGGTGATCCGGCGCTGGCGCAGGATCTCACCCAGGAAACCTTCCTCCGCGCGTGGCGCTCCCTCGACGCATTGCGTGAAACCGACGCCGCCAAGGCCTGGCTGATCACGATCCTGCGCCGGGAACACGCACGCCTCTACGAACGCAAGAGCTTCGAAACGACCGACATCGGCGAACTGGAACTGGACGACCGTGATTCGCTCACCCCCGAACAGCTGGGCGAGGATTCCATCGTGCGCGCGGCCATGTTGCAGCTGGAACCCAAATACCGCGAACCACTGCTTTTGCAGGTACTGGGCGGGTTTTCGTGTGAAGAGATCGCGCACGAGCTCGGCCTGGGTGCGGCGGCGGTCATGACACAACTGTTCCGCGCGCGCCAGAAGCTCAAGGGCCTGCTCGGCGCCGGACGTGGCGAGGCCAGCGCATGAACTGCCTGGAATACCGGCGTCAGCTCGGCTCGGATCCGCGACACGAGAGCGCGGCGATGCAGGAGCATCGGCGCCGCTGCGCTGGTTGTGCGGCCCATCACGCACGCGCGCTCGGTTTCGAGCTGGCACTCAAGCGTTCGCTGGCCGTGCCGGTGCCGGATGGTCTGGCCGAACGCATCCTGCTGTCCCAGACCACGGCAGAACGCAGTCTGCGTTCGCGCCGCCGCCGCCGTTGGGGCTGGCTGGCTACTGCGGCGGCAGTCTTCGCCGCCATCGGCCTTCTGGCCCACCAGCTTTCGCTGTTTTCTCCGCTGTCGCGGCAGCTCGTCGATCATCTGCAGCACGAGCCGGAAGCCCTGCTCACGCATACCCCGTTGCCGGTCACCGATATCGAGGCGCGGTTCCGGCAACGCGGCGTCCGGCTCGTCGCCTCGCCACCGGCCGGTGTCAGCTATGCGCAATCGTGTCCGGTCGGCATGATCGGCTCGGTCCACATGGTCATGCCCGAGGAGGAAGGGCCGGTCACCGTGTTCTTCCTTGCCCTCCACAGGGAACGCCGCGGCGATCACGTCGACGAAGGCATGCGCGTGCGCACGGTGCCCATGGCCGAGGGCACCTTGGCGCTGGTGGCTGCCGACGAACGCCATTTCGATGCGATCGAGGCTGGCTGGAGGCGCAGCCTCGAAGGGACACCGGCTACCGCCGCCGGCGCGCCCTGAACAGCAACGAGGCAGTCGGGGCCGGCACCGGCCGGAAACCCGTGGCGGTTTGCCGGGTTTGGGCTGGCGCCGAGCTCCGGTGATAATGCGCGCCGCAATCCGGTCCGGACTCCTGCAATGCCTCAGCTCTCGGTCGTCGTCCCCGTGTTCAACGAGCGCGACAATGTAAAGCCGCTCATCGACGAAATCGTCGCTGCGCTGCGTGGTCGCTGCGATTTCGAGATCGTCTACGTCGACGATTGCAGCAAGGACGACAGCCTCGCCGTGTTGCAGGGCCTCAAGCCGCAGGTCTCCGAACTTCGCGTCATCCGTCACGTTTCCCAGAGTGGGCAGAGCACGGCGATCCGCAACGGGGTGAAGGCGGCGCGCGGCAGCTGGATCGCGACGCTCGACGGTGACGGGCAGAACGATCCGGCAGACATCCCGAAACTGCTGGCTGCGCGAGACGATGGCCCGGCGGACGTGAAGCTCTACGCGGGCTGGCGCGTCAATCGGAAGGACACTGGCAGCAAGCGCTGGGCTTCGAAGATCGCCAACGCGATACGCTCGCGCCTGCTGCGCGACGCGACCCCGGATACCGGCTGCGGCATAAAGCTGTTCGAGCGCGAGGCCTTTCTCGACCTTCCCTATTTCAACCACATGCACCGCTACCTGCCGGCGCTGATGCAGCGCTCGGGCTGGAAGACGGTCAGCGTGCCGGTGAACCACCGTGCCCGTGGTGCCGGCGTATCCAAGTACAACAATCTCAATCGAGCGCTCGTCGGCATCGCCGACCTCCGCGGTGTTGCGTGGTTGATCCGGCGCGCCAAGCGCACGGCGGTCGAGGAGATCCGATGAGCCGCCTGGAAAGGATATCGATGGGTGCTTTCCCGGGGCAGGTGTAAAGTGCCCGAACTCACGAACCGGTGTGCCGACACCGTAGCCATGCGTCGGACTCCACCGGCGACCATGCAGGCAGGCCGCCGGCGGAGCGCTCCCGCGCTGACGAACGAAAGCTACAGGGCCATCGCCCCGCGACGGACGTCATTGGCCGGTTCGGCAGAAACCAGCAGAGTGCAGCCGGACGAACCGTCCGTGCGCATCGACGCAAGCGACGGATCGCTCGGCGTTTCAAAGCAATCGCCATAGGGTGGGTCGTCGACCGCACCGAACGCGAACAGATCGACAAGACCGACCAGAAGCAGGAACGCGGTGAAACCCTGGCCTACCGGGGTCGCTGCACCGAGTATCGTCGCCGCTCCGGCAATTCCTGACATCAAGCCCTTGATGAAGCAGGCCTTGCGCATTTCTGCATCGGGGCCGGGATCGTCCGGGGCGGGTCCGCATTCGCCGTTGCCGTCGCATTCGATCGGATTGGCCGCCATGATCGCGGTGATCAGCGCGAACAGCGCGAGCGTTGCGCCGATCGCGAGCACGGCACCGAGGCCGATCACCGGTGCAGCGACGAAGGCTCCGGCCAGCAATGCCATGAGCAGGGCGCCAGCAGCAACACCGGCGTAGAACATGCCGGTACGATCGACATAGCCACCATTCGCATCGCTGGCGATCAGATAGGCGCCCGCACCGGTGACGGGATCTATTGCGACGTAGCCCGCTGACGTCGAACCGCCGAAATCGACGCTCGACTCGTGTGCATCGACGGTGTACCCGGCATTCACGAACTCGGCAATGCGTGTTTCTACCGAGGCTGGCAGGGTCGTCATGCTCAGCGCCGACTGCAGGTTGCTACCCGTGATGTGAAAGACGCGCTGGCCGGCGGCTTGTGCGGCAGCCAGCAGCTTGACGGCGCTGACTGCTTGCGGCGTCTCGCCGGACTTAGCAAGGCTCCATTGAAGAACCAGATGTTCATGCATCGACGCGAGCATGCCGGTGGTGCGGTTGAAAATGCGCGTGCGGTTCAGGTCGTTCGCGCGATCGACCGCCGCATGCGACAGATGATCGATATCGAGCGTCAGCCCCTGCGGACTGTACTCGATCGGAATGCCCATCCATTTCGTGACGATCGCCGTCGTGCTGATCGAACCGTAGCTCGGCAGGCGCTGGAACACGGTGCTGGTCCAGCCACCGAGCATACGGCTCGTATTGTCGATATGAGCGAAATACGACAACAGGATCCCGTGTAACGGGATTCCGCCGACCAGGTGCGTGTCGAGACCGGCGTAATCCTGCGTAGCGATCCTGTCGCCGAGGAACTCCGAATCCGCCTTGACGCGCTCGAAGTCTGTCGCCGCGAGAGTGCCGATATCGAGCTTGACCGCCTGATAGTCGCCGGCGATCAACGTCTTCTGACTTTGCGACCAGCCATGGCCCGGGCGATAGAGACGCAGCGTCGCAATCAGCTCCTCGCCGAGCACGCGCGTCGGTGCCGATGCAACGGGTTCACGGTTCACGGCGAGCACGGGACGCAGGTTTGCATCTCCGGCAGGCACGGCTGCCGGTACATCGCCGAGGTCGTCGACCGCTCCCGGCAGATAGCTGCGCAGCAGGTTCGCGTCTGCGGCGGATGCCGGCTCGAACGAGACGGCGATCTGGCTTCCGGCGAGCGTCGGAAGTCCTCGCGACAGAAGTGACGTCCCGTCGATCCGGTACTCGAACGACCAGCGCAGCGATGCAGGCAGTTCGGTCCAGCGAGTGGCGACGGAATTCACGGGGTACGGCAGGGTCGCGGCCAGATAGGGGGCTGTCTGCGCATGTACGGCCCGGCCGCCGGTGATCTCGCTGAGCGGAGCGTCCTGGACGTCGAGGAAGTTGCGATACGCCGTGAGCGCGTTGCTGATCTGAATGTTGGATGCATCGTGTGCGAGATCGCGCGCCCAGCCTGCCCCTGCGTCCACCTCGCCCGTCGATTGAAGGGCGGCGAGGTACTGCGACATGTCCAGCGTCGTTGCATCGCTCGGCTTGATCGGTTCGAGATAGTCGAACTGCTTGAAGCTCGGGTCCATCGCGATCCAGGTATCGCCGGTTACATGCCGTGAACCTCGTGACGGAATGTAGTCAACATAAGCCTCGACCCAGACATGCTCCATCTGGATATGCGTGATTGCGCCGCCCTGAATGATGCCGACGGCGGGAACGCCGCCCTGGCCAAGCAATTGCAGTGCGGCCTCGGCCGTCGTGACGTTGCCGAGCCAGTTCCGGGCCTGTGCGACCGGAATTTCGACGGTGCCGTAGACATAACGCGCGCTGATGCCCGATGCGCGCAGCAGTGCGATCAGCAACGATGCCTGGTCGTAGGCATTGCCTTCGCGCGTTTTCAGCAGGTAGTCGGAACCCTGGATAGAGCCGTACGTCGGCGCAAACTTCACCGTATTGCGTACCCACTGGTAGATCGGCAGCGGCTGACGGCCCAGCTCGTTGGCCTTGGCGATGATCGCCGGTGTCAGTTGCACGTCGTCGGTCGCGGCGAGACTGTCGGGTCCCGGTGGCGCGACCGCGTTGAACGTCGCTTCCGACCCGAGCGTCCGGCGCAGTTCGGCTGCATCGGCGATCGGCTTGCGGGTGCTCGCCTTCGCCGGGCCGAACGCGAGCTTCTGGGGATCCTGCGGGGCACGCAACGGTCGGGAAGAATGCCGCGCGAGGAACTCGTGGGCGTCGGCGACGGCGCTGCGATACATCGCCGCTGATGCTGCGTCGCGAATTGCCTTCAGTTTTCCCGTGAGTTCGGCGTACAGGTCGCGATAGCGGGATGCGGTGGCGCGCAAGCGCTCGACGGCACCTTCCGGCGCTTTGCGTTCGCGCAAGTCGTTCTCGGTTTCGCCGAAGTATCCGTCTGCAGCCAGTTGCAGCGCCTGCAGTCGCCCGGCCGTTCGATCGATCTGGTCCTGCAGATCGCGCAGGTCCTCGCGCGTCGCTGCGGCTGGTTGCGGCTCTGACCCCGAACGCGCTGCGATATTCTGCCAGTCGAACTCGAACTCGCCACGGAGACGGCGATCCATGCGCTCGAGCAATGCCTGGAGTTCGATGAAGAGATCGCCGATCTGCTGGCCGGTGCTGCGCGTGGATTGTGCGCTCGCGGCAGGATCGTGCCTGTCGTCCAGCACGGCTGCAACGGTCGGATGCGCAATCGTCGCACCGAATGTCAGCAGGGCGACACACGATACAGTTTTCATGAGACGGTCTGGCCAACGAAGCGCTCTGTTCTTCTGCTTCATGCTTTCGTTCCTACAAGGACTAGGTGGCGGCCCGTGGCGGGCCGGTCGTCTTTGCTCATGGAAAAGCATCGCCGCGGGCCTTTTGCCCCTGGCGACGCCCGACCCCGACCAAAGTGCGTCTGGCGTTGTCTGCCTCTTATCCACAACGTCGGGGAACGCAGGCCCCTATCAGCAATCCTTCACCCGTCGCGCGAACGGAAAACGGCGCAATTTACTATCGGCGATTCGGCGCGGATTTCCGCTGCGCGCGGCCTGTCGGCAGAAAAACGCAGCAAATGTGACAGCATCGATGACGGTGTTCCGTCATGGTTTTGGCAGGAAGCAAAACGTCAACGATGCTGCCAACTGGATTCCATGGAATGGCCCACGGCAGTCGCGGGAACCCATGACTTTCCAACCCACCGGTTTCACCGCGCCAAGACACGACCTCACGGCGCTGCTGCATGCCTGGAGCCGCGGCGACAAGGCCGCTGTGCGCCGCCTGACCGACATCGTCTATCCCCAGGTACTGGCGATCGCGGCGCGCTACCTGCGTCAGTTCGGCAATTCCGTCGCCCTGGGGCCGGCGGAGCTCGCGAATGAACTGCTGCTGCGCCTGCTGGAACGGCCGCCGCAGTGGCGCGACAGCCGGCACTTCTTTGGCGTCGTCGTCGTGGCGATGCGCAATCTGCTGATCGATTGGTCTCGCTCGCTCGCGGCCGAAAAGCACGGCGCAGGCCTGACGTACGTACCGCTCGCCGAAGCGGAAGACGAGCCGGCGCAGCAGGAAGGACCGTCCAGTCTGGTGCTCGTCAACGCGCTCGATCTGCTGCGCGCGCGCGATCAGCGCAAGAGTGACGTAATCGAGTTCACTTATCTGCTCGGAATGAAGCGTGAAGAAGTCGCGCAGGAGCTCGGCATCTCCGTGCCGACGGTTGATCGCGAGCTGCGTTTTGCGCGCGCGTGGCTGAAATGCAAGCTCGGCGGCTGAGCCGCTGGCTCCGGATGCGCCTCAACGCGCTTTAATCAACGACGTCGAAGCTGACCATCATTCCCTGGTCTTCGTGCTCGAGGTTGTGACAGTGGAACATGTAGGTCTGTCGACCGGCGAAGGGCTGGCTGAAGTCGAGCCCGATACACACGGTTTCGCCGGGCCAGATAAGTACCGTGTCGAGCAGCCCCAGATCCTGTGGCGTGCGTCCGGACCGGTCCAGCGCCAGACGTCGGATCTGCGGCGGACTGTTGCGACGCCGCAGCACGCGGAACTGGAAAGCATGCACGTGAAAGGGGTGCGGCATGCTGCGTATTGCGTTGGTCAGTTCCCAGATCTCACGGCTGCCGCGGCGCACTTCGAACCCCGACGCGTGATGGTCGAGATGGAAATTCCAGTCGTTGATCAGCCAGCGGCCCGCGTCGTTGATCCACAGTTTCATCGGGCGGCGGGAGGCCGCGGTGAAGTCGACGTCCGGCAGCTTCGAGAGGCGTGGCGGCAGCCGTGCGACACGGGCCTCGCCCGCCGAGACGCGCAGCCGCAAAAGTACCTGCTCCGCGCCCATCGGCGGCGCGCCGGGATGTTCCAGCAGCGGATCTGCAGCGGCCGCGCCGCCGTCGTTTTCCATGGGGTCGTAGTCGGCGCCGAGCAGCAGTACCTCGGTGCCGGGCCGAACGGTGGAAAAATCCACGAGAATGTCCAGTCGCTGTGCAGGCGCGAGATAGGCCTGATCCGCTTGCAGCGGCCTTTCCAGCAGGCCTCCGTCGGTACCGGTCAGCCAATACGGCAGCACGCGCCGTCCGGCGCGCAGTACGAGCTTGTAGACGCGCGCGTTCGATGCGTTGCAGAGGCGCAGCCGGCACAGCCGCCGCGGAACATCCAGGCGGGCGTCCGCCGTCCAGTTCACCAGCACCTTGTTTCCGATCCAGTCGTCCTCGCCGAGTTCGTACTTGATCGCATTGCGCAGACCGAACTGTTTGTCGGCCAGTAGCAACGGAAAGTCCGTAACACCGGCGCGCAGGTCAAGCGTGTCGCGCAGCAGGAGCTCGTCGGCGTCCTCGACGATCAGCAGCCCCGCCAGTCCGTGGTGGACCTGTTCGCCGGTCCCCCCATGCGGATGCGCGTGATACCAGTACAGTCCACCCCGGTTGTGCACGCTGAAGCGATAGCGCTGCGATTGGCCGTGACGCACCGGACGAAGACCACTGCCGTCGTTGCGTTCATCGACCATGAGGCCATGCCAATGGATGGTCGTGTCGTCGCCGATGCGGTTGTGCAGCGTCACGTCGAGCGTGGCATTGCGGCGCACGCGCAGCGTGGGGTTGCCGACGGGACGTCCCTCGGGCGTGACCCCGGCGTACTGCCATACGTCCGACGTCGGCCCGGGCAGCAGCGCTTCCCAGCCGATCGACGCGGTGAGTTCCAGTGGGGCGGAAAGATCCACGTCAGCAAGAAGTCCGCTTTGTCCCGGAAGTCGCAGCGCGCGTGGCCCGGGGGCCGCCGGTGGCGACAGGTCGATGCGGCGCGGCGCCTTCGGGTGCGCGTGCGCGGACTGTGATTGCGCACGGCCTGTCAGGCCGGCGGCGGTGATCAGGCCGGCCAGGGCGTTGATCCAGCGGCGTCGGGAACGGTTCATGGCGGCGGGTCCGTGGTCGGCGTGTGTCAGCCGAGAACGTGGAATTGCGGAACAAGTTGTCATCGCGGCATGCGCTGCATTCGCCTGATAGCAGTCACCGCGTGAATCCGTTGCTTGGCCCGATGAGGGGCGGTGATGTCCGTGTCGCCCGTCCGCAGCGTCCGCGCTGCGCCGACTTCGCGCCTACATCGCCTTCGAGGGCAGCCATGCTGCGACCGTTGTTACGCCTGATTCTGCTAGCAAGCCTTGGACTGATCTGCGGTGCCGCCGCGGCACAGTCCCCGACGACAACGATAGAACGCGGCAAGGCCTGGCTCGTCGCCAGTGTTTCGCCGGATGGGACCATCGCCGGTGAGGACGCCGCACTGGCGCTGCCGCTGCAGACGCGCTCGGAGGTCGTGCTCGCGCTCGATCTGTTCGACCTGCCGGCAGAAGCGACGGTGGACCGGATCCAGGCCGACACCGACGATGCCGTGGAATTCGTTGCGCGGCGCGCGCAGGTGCTCGCCGCGACGGGACGCAGTGCGGCGGCGCAGCTCGCGCAACTGGTCGCCGCACAGTCCGAGGACGGCGGGTTCGGTCTGTACGCCGGCTTTCCCGGCGATCCGTTCGACACGGCGTTTGCGCTGCAGGCGCTGGCCGGCACCGGCGACGCGCATGCTCCGGCAGTCAGCGCGGCGCTCGGCTTCCTGGCCGCCTCGCGCAATGCCGACGGTGGCTGGGGCTTCGGTCCGGACAGCGACGTCTATGTAACCAGCTACGTGCTCATCGCCGCGCAGGCCTGGTCCAGCCGTCATGACGTCGGCGCGACGACGGGTGCTGCGCGCAACTGGCTGTTGCAGCAGCGACTGCCCGACGGCCGCTACGGCGACGTGCTCTACGACGCGCTCGCGCTGCTCGCGCTGAGCACGCAAACCGCGGATGCCGCCGTGCTCGATCCGCTGGTACAAGGCCTCGGCGCCGCACAGGCTGCCGACGGCAGCTGGAGTGGCGCCGATCCCTACGTTTCCGCGCTGGCGCTGCGCGCGCTCGGCAGCGCCGCGCGTACGACGCCGCCGCAGCGCGCGTCGCTGGCTGGTCTCGTCGTCGACGGTGGCAGCGGCGAGCCGCTGTCCGGCGTGCTCGTCACTGTGGCCGGCGATGCCGCGTATTCGACGACGACCGGCAGCGATGGCCGTTTCCTGCTCGCCGGCCTGGAGGCCGGCACCTTGCAGCTTCGCGTTGGCCGCTTCGGCTATGCCACACGAACCATCGACGTGACTGTCGCTGCCGGTGAAGAAGTGGACACCGGGACGATTGCACTGACCCCTGCGCCGCTGACGGCGGCCCTGGCGGGCGTCGTACGCGACGGCGGTGGTCGCGCGCTCCGCAACGTCACCGTCACCGCGGGGACCGAGAACGCCATCACCGATACGTCCGGCCGCTACGAGATCACCGGCATTCCGGCCGGTAACGTTCCGCTGGCCGCAATGCTGGACCCGTACAACACAGTACAGGGCAATCTGATCCTGATGCCGGGTGAGCGCGGCGTATTCTCGCCGACGCTGTACGCAGGCAGCGGCACGCCGCCAGCGGCAACGCTGCGCGGCACCGCCGTGGACGCCGCCACGCAGCAGCCGCTGGCAGGTGTCAGCGTGCTGCTGGGCGACGGCAGTGTCGTCACGTCTGCCAACGGACGCTTTGAATTCGCGAACCGTCCCGCCGGAGAGTTCACGCTGAGCCTCGGCTCCGCGGGGCGCCGCACACTGACGCTCAAGGGGCTGCTTGCACGCGGCATCAACGAACTCGGCGCGCTGCCGCTGCAGGCCCTGGCCACGAGCAGCAGCTTGAGCGGTCTGGTCAGCGATGCCGACTCCGGAGCTCCCGTCGCCGCAGCCATGCTGAGCATCCAGGGCCAGAGCCCGACCACTGCGAGCGGCCCAGACGGTCGCTATTCGCTGAGCGGTATCGACGGGACGAATTTCGTCGTACAGGTATCGGCGGCCGGCTATCTGAGCCGCAGCGTTGCCGTGTCGTTGCCGGAAGTCGGCGCGAGCACCCTGAACATCGAACTCGTCGCGGCCGATGGCCAGGGGATCTTCTTCGACGAGGTCGCGACCGACCGGCCGGTGTATCCGCCGAGCCGTGAGATCGAGATCGAAATCGGCGTGCGCAACACCTCCGATGCTGCGGTCGAACTCGTCGTCGATGCCGAAATCATCGACCCGAACGGCATCGTGGTGAAGGTGCTCAAGGCCAATGGCATTGGGCCCGGACAGAATCCGCCGAACCTGCCGATTCACTTTCCTGCCGGCAGCCGCCGCGAGATCGAGATGGACTGGGTGACGCAGCGCCAGGCTGCCGGCGTCTATACCGTGCATGCCCGCGGCAGCGACAGCGCCGGACGCGTGCGTGCGGAAGGTACGGCGACCTTCACCATCGACGAGGGTCCGATGCTGTCCGGCGCCGTGATCGCGAATCCGCCGCTGCTGCAGGCCGGCACCGTGCCAGTACGGTTGCAGGCGAACCTCGCCAACATCGGCAATCGCGAGCTGCCGCCGGGTATGGCCGAGCTCAGCGTGACTCTGCAGAACCTCGATCCGGACAGTCGTACGGCGCTGGCCGCGACACCTCAGCCGTTCTTCAGCGGCACGCCGCTCGGCAGCAATGCGCGCGGTCTGGTCCGTGACGACAGCGGGAACCTGTACACCCTGGAGACTGCTGCGCGCCGCGTGCTGCGTGTGGATGCGCAGGGCGTGGCGTCGGTGCACGCAACCTTGCCCGCCGGCGGCACCATCGTGCCGACCTCGCTGGCGCGCGATGCCGCCGGAACTTTCTGGATCGGTACGTCGACGAAGTCGCTGTATCGGGTAAGCGACCAGGGCAGCACGACGACGCTCCAGCTGACCCGTCTCACGCGCACCGCCGCGTTGACGGCGTCAAGTGATGGCGAGCTGCTTCTCGTCGGCGAATTCGTCGGCCAGGACAATGGCGTCAGCGTCGACGAGACGCGCCTGGTGCGGCGCGACGCCAGTGGGGCGGAGACCGTACTCTGGCGCAACGGATTCGCCCAGCCGTTCGCGCTGGTACCCGACGATGCCGGCAATCTGTACGTCACGAACTACGGCGACGGTACCGTGGCGCGGGTCGCGCGCGACGGCTCCATCACGCACTTCGCGAGCGGATTGAACAAGCCGCGCGGGATCACGCGCGGCAGCGACGGTCTGCTGTACGTCGCCGACAGCGGCAGCGACAGCATCCTGCGCATCGCCGCCGACGGCACACACAGCGTGTTCGCCACGGGCCTGGACGACCCCGCGGATCTGCGCTTCGGCAGCGACGGCCAGCTCTATGTCAGTACGCAGGGGGACGACGCAATACAAAGCATCGCACCCGATGGCAGCGTGAGCCTGTTCGCGCGAGGCATCGTCGCCAGTCCGGTTGCGCTGGCCTATACGGCTGATGGCGTGCTGCTCAGTCTCAATGGCGACGGCACCTTGCGCCGGCTCGAACGCGACGGCCGCGTCACGGTGCAGGCCACCGGCCTGGCGTCGCCGGAGGCGTTGGCTGTCGGCCCTGACGGCGCAATCTACGTCGTCAGCGGCACCGCATTGCTGCGTGTCGACGGCGCGACCGCGACCACGCTCGCCACCGGCCTCAGTTCGCCGCGCGGCGTGGCGGTCGACGCCGCCGGGAACCTGCACGTCACCGAAGGCGGCGCGTACCGTATTGCGACCTTCGCCCCGGATGGCCGACGCATCGGCGCCGTGGAAAGCGCGCTGCAGAGCCCGGCCGCGGTAGTCGCCGAACCCGGCGGTCGCCTGTTCGTGCTCAACTCCGGCTCGATCGCCGTCGTTGACGCCGGCCTGCCGCGCAAGCTCGCCATCGCTGACTTCGATGCGCTTGCACGTGACCCGACGCACACCGGCCTCGTCGCCCTGCGCGCCAAGGACGTCGTCACCGTCGACACCGACAGCGGCGCCATCACGCTGGTCAAGACCCTGCCGCTCGACGCCGAGGACATCGCCGTCGACGGTGCGGGCGAATACATCCTGCGGGATGCCGGTGCGGCGCGTCTGTACCGTCTCGATGCAGCCGGCAATTTCGGTCCGCTGGTCGAGCTGCCGGCACAACCCTTCGATCTCGTCTCCGACGGCGACGGCAAGGTTTATGTGCTGTTGTCCACCGGCAAGGTGTTCGCGGTCGGACGTGACGGCGTGCTGACCGAGGTACGCCACGGCGTGCCCGGAACGGCGAGTGGACTCGGCGTGACGGCGGCAGGGCGCCTGCTGTTGTGGTCGAGCACCAGCGTCTACGAAGTCGAACCGGCCACCGGTGCGACCACGAGCCTGCTCACCGGCGTCAGCGGCGTGAGTGGCACGGCGCGCGACGGCGCCGGTCGCACAGTCACGGTCGGCAGCTCCCTCGAGCGGCTCAGCATCTACGGTCCCGGCGGCAGCCTCGAATCCACCGTCACCGGCTTCCGTATTCCCTATGGCATCGTCTGGACCGGTAGCGAACTGCGTTTCGTCGACTCCGGCGACAAGCTGTTCGGCTATGCGCCCGGCGGCTACCCGCTGCATCTGGCCAACAACTTCAAGGCCCGCCAGGTCGCCCAGCGCGGCGTGGACACGGTCGGGGTGGTGGTCGAAAACAGCGTGACCAAGCTGCGTGCCTGGGACGGCACGGCCGTGCGCGACCTGAAGCAGATCTCCGGCTATTTGCTGGGCAGCATCGCGGTCGCCGGCGACGGCGGGATCGCCATGGCCGAAGCCGGAAACAGCCGTGTGCTCGTGCTGGATGCCGCGCTGAATACCGCCGCGGAATACGCCGGCCTGATCAATCCCATGGGCCTGGCCTTCGACGGCCAGGGCCGGTTGTTCGTGGCCAACAGTGGCGCGCGCAGCGTGGTGCGTCTGGACCGGGCCGGCGGCGCTGCGCAATTCGTCACGGCCAGTGCGCAGCCGCGCTGGCTCGCGTTCGACACGGCGGGCACGTTGTGGATCACCCGCACCGAAGGCATCGACACGGTCGGCCGCGACGGCACGCGCAGCGAACTGAGTGGCGCGCCGAATGCGCAGGGAATCGCCTTCCGCGACGGTGCCCCGGTCGTGGTCGAGAAAGAGGACGCCGCGCTGCTGCGATTCGCCGCGCCAGCCTGGACGACCCTGGCCGCGGGCATCCGCCTGCCGTCGGCGATCGATGTCGCGGCGAACGGAGACGTCTACATCGGCAACCGCGCCAGCGGAACGATAGTGCGTTACGCCAACGCCCGTATCGAGCCGGTGGCGCAGGGCCTGCAGAACATCAATGCGCTGGATGTCGGCGCCGAAGGCCGCATCGCGGTCGCGCGCGATTCCGGCCTGATGAACCAGGTCGGCGCCGACGGGCGCGTCGATGTGCTGCGGGTGAAGTCTCAGCTCGGCACCTCGGCCGTCAGTGGCGTTGCCGACGCCGGCAGTGGCGTGCTCTACGCGCACAACAACGGCACGTTCTGGCGTATTACCGTGACCCAGCCAGCCGAGCCGCCCGCACCGGGCACCGTCGTGCATCGCGTCGTGCGGCCCATGGCGGCGCTGCCCGCCAGCGCAGATCTGGCCGAGATCGACTTTGGCACCTGGACGCCGGCCTACGGCGGCGACTACAGGGTCGACGTGCGCCGCAGCGACGTCGACGGGGCACCGGCCAATTTCGTTCACGTCGGCGCGCACGCAAGCAGCGAGCTCGTCGCCGCGCGCAGCAGCCTGCCGCCCGGTGACCAGACTCTGGCCATGTGTCTCAACGTCTCCGGTGCGGCGAGCAACGCGATGTCGCGGGTCGAAACGGGTCTCGCACGCAAGCTCGCGCCGATCTCGCAGCCCTCCGGGCTGATCGCCGATCGCAGTGGAAATCTGTACTACGTCGACAACTCCCGGTTGTACCGGACTACGCCAGCCGGTGTGACATCGACCTTGCTCACGGGCCTGAGCCTTGCCAAGGGCCTGGCCATCGACTCGGCCGAGAATCTCTATCTGCTGAACAAGCGTGGTGGGAATGTGGTCGATGTCGAGAAGATCGACCTCGCCACGAACCGTACGACCCTGGCCACGCTGGACGCGGCCGGCGTGTCGGGCATTGCCGTCAACAGCCGCGACGAAGTGCTGGTCGCCGCGACCGGCAAGTTGTTCAGGATCCTGGCCGACGGCAGCGCCAGCATCGTCGCCACGCGCGGTCTGCCGGGTCCGCAGGGCATCACGGTCGATGCCGCCGACACGGTCTATGTGCAGAACACCAATCACTTGATCGCGATGATCAAGCCGGATGGCGCGGTATTCGATCTCTACTCCGCGGCCGACGGCATCGAAGAGCCGACTTTCGAAGGCGACGACAACCCGACCATCACGGCCGACTGCGGCGAGAACCTGTACCTCGCGCCCTTCCGCTGGACCAAGGTCGGCCAGCAGGGCGAGGAGCACGTGCTGACCCAGATCAATCCCCGCTCGCGCAACGTCTCCCTGGTGTTCGACGCGCTGACCGTTTCGCCCGACCTGACCGACATCGACTACCTCGCGTTCGACCGGTTCGGCAATCGCATCCTGCTGTGGAATCACACGGACGAATACATCTGGCAGATGCCGGTGACCTGCGGTCGTATCGGTGCACGTGCACACCTGGTGACGGCGCCGGGCCAGTCGCTCGGCGGCATGAGCAAAGCGCCGCTGGCCGTGGTGTCGCTGCCCGGCGGCCGTACCGAGCACGTCTGGTCGCTCGATCGCGTCGGTTCAGAGGGCGAAGCGATCTGCTTCGACACCACCCTCGATGACCTCCGCCATGGCGAACACCGCAAGACGCTGGACTCGGGTTTCCTGGCTTTCGAGAACAGCTTTGCCGGACAGGAGATCCAGGTGCCGATCGATGTGCCCTCTGTCGACGTCACCGGGCTCGTACCGGTACAGATCGCGACCGACCGGCCGGAATACGCACCGAATGCCACCGCCCACGCGACCACGCGCCTGCAGGGCGCGGCGGCGACCGATGTGAGCGGCCGCCTGACCGTGCGCATCGTCGACGCCCAGGGCGCCGTCGTAGCGACCTTGTCGACAGCCGAGGCCACGGTGCCGGCGAACGCCGAGTACCGGCGCGACGACACCACTGCGATCGGGACCATCGTTCCCGGCGACTACCGCGCGGTGGCCGAACTCACCGCTGCCGGCCACGTGCTGGCGCGAGCGGAGACCGGGTTCCGTGTTCTGCCGGACCAGAACGGCAGCGCGACGTCGCGACTGTGGACGGACAAGCCGGTCTATCGCGCGAGCGAGACGGCCGAGATCCACTCGCGTGCGCAGAATCTCTCGAGCAACGTCGTGCTGAACGACCTGACCGTGCTCGTGCGCGTCTTCGACGCCGCCGATACGGAGCAGTACAGCTTCGGCCATTCGGTCCGCCAGCTCGTACCGGGCGCGCTGCGCGACTTCACTGTGCTGCGCCCGCTGCAGGGCGTCGCGCCGGGCCAGTACCGCGTCGTGCAGCAATTGCTCGACAGCTCGGACCACGTGCTCGACCAGCAAGAGACCCACTACCGCGTGAGTTCCCCCGACGATACCGGCGACGGCCTGAGCGGGACACTGCAGGCCGATCCGGCGAGCGTGGTCAGTGGTGGGACTGCGCGGCTGCAGGCGGTGATCGCCAACGACGGCAATGCCGACGTGGATGACCTGCCGGTCTATCTGAGCGTCGTCGACACGGCTGCCCAGGCGGTGCTGTGGACCTGGCGCGGCAGCGTCGACGTCGCCCGTGCCGCACCGGTGACGCTGGCCCAGGACTGGATCGCGGCGGCGCCCCCAGGCAGCTATATCGCGGTGCTCGGCATCACGGCCGGCGGCAGCGACCGCGTGCTCGCACAGAAACCCATCACCGTGACCGCACCCACCGCGTCCGTGACGGTCGAGCAGGGTCTCAGTGCTGCCAGCCGCGTGCTGGTGCTGGTGCGCTGCGAAGACGCGAACTGTGTCGACGATCCGATCTGCACCGCCGGCCGCGCGGCGCAACTGGAGCAGTTGCTGGCCGCGCTGGGCGTGGAGCATCGCGTGGTCGACGACGCCGATGCGTTCGAGCAGGCGCTGCGCAGCGGCCGCTACACCACGTACTGGATCAGCGGGGGCGCGGCGCCGCTCGCCTACCGCCTTGCCGAGGAGCTGCGCGAAGCGGTGTTCCGTGGCGACGGACTGATCGTCGACGGCGCCCATCAGTCGCGCAACACGCTGCTCGATCCGGTGCTCGGCGTGAACTTCGTTGAGCGACTCGCGGCGAACGATCCCGGTGTCGTCGTCGGGGACGGCAGCCTCTATGCCGCGGGCAGCTACCTGGGGCGTGGCGCGGCACAGCACTACGCTGCTGCCGGTGCGCAGGTGCAGGGCCGCTTCGGTGACGCCGGCTCAACGCCGGCCGTCTTCAGCCATGTCTACGGTGCCGGCCGCACGCTGCTGTTCGCGCTGGATCTGCCCGCGAGCCTGGCCGACGTCGCGCAGGCCGGGGCCTGGACCGACGTGCTGCGCCGCAGCTTCCGTCATGTCGCACCGCCCGCGGCGGCCTCGCCGGTGGGCAAGGCCTATGTGCCGCTGCGCACGACAGTGACCAACACCGGCGCGGCGCTGGAGCTCGAGGTGACGATGGCGCTGCCGGCTGGCGTGCAGGCCGAAACCGCGCAGCCGACGGCCAGTGCGTCGACGGCGACGGCCCTGACCTGGCGTGTCGCCCTGGCCGCCGGCGAAACGCGCGTATTCGACGCCGGTCTGCGCCTGCCCGACGCCGACGCCAACCATCGCGTGCTCACCCGCATCGGCCGCGTGGTCGGCAGCGACGTCATTCCGCTCGCCGATCGTGAACTCGTACTGCCGGCGCGCTCGCTGGCCGATGTGGCAGCAGAGGCCACGGCGTTGGTCGAAGCGCTGGCCGTGACACCGGCGGAGCAGGCGGCCCGAGCCGGGGCCCTCGCGGACCTCGGACAGGCCGTGCTGCTGCAGGGCCAGGGGCGGCGCGAGGCTGCCGTCGCCGCGCTGCTCGATGCAGGCGAACGGCTCGCAACGATTTCCGGCGCCGGTGCGGCCGCCGCGCGCCGGAGCGTGGCCGAATGGCTGCGCGCGATGACGGCCGATTGAGCCCGTTGCGGATCCGGCATCCGCCGGGTCCGCTCCTCTTTTTCAGCGTGAGCGGGAAACAGACTTCATGAAACGTCTTTCTCTTTGCCTTGCCGCCGTTCTGGCCTGCACGACCGCCCGGGCAGACACGCCGGGCCAGTGCAATGCGCTGGGCATGGCCGGCGCCTACAACGCGTTCGTGTTCGAGGACTATGCCGGCACGTATTCCGACGTCCAGGGACGCCTCGCCGTCGGCGGGAACCTGACGATCGACCACTACAGCATCGGCGATCAGCTGCCTCCGGCCACGGCCGGCATCTCCCTCGTCGTCGGCGGAAACGTGGTGTTTCCCAATGGCGCCATCGTCCAGGGCAGCGCGCTGATCGGCGGCAGCGGTGCCGGCATCGGCACGCCAGTGCGCAACAGCCTGCAGCCCGGCCAGACCATTACCGACCACACGGCGCTGCCGCTGGATTTCCCCGCCGAATACCTGCGGCTGAAAGCGTTGAGCCAAAGCATCGCCGCGCTGCCGGCCAACGGTACGCGGAATTTCCAGTGGGGTGTCATGAACCTGCTGGGTGACTGCAGCAGCCCGCTGCAGGTGTTCGATCTCGACGGCCAGGAGGTGCTGGATGCCCACACGTTCGCGCTCGAGTGCGTGCCGCAGGGTGCTACCGTCGTGTTCAATATCGCCGGGGATGTGGCCGGCCTGACCAACATGGGTTTCGACACGATCCATGCCCACCGCGAACGCGTGCTGTACAACTTCCACGAGGCCCGGCAGCTGGTGTTCGCCGGCGTGGGGGTGCAGGGCAGCGTGCTGGCGCCGGATGCAGCGGTCGAGCAGCCTCAGGGCGTGATCGAAGGCACGCTGGTCGCGCGGTCCTGGAATGGGCCGATGCAGATCAACGCCGTTGCGTTCCACGGCTGCGGCCTGCCGGATTCCTCGTCGAACCAGCCGCCGCAGGCGCATCCGCAGCTGCTGGTCACGCCGATGGACACGCCGCTGCGCGTCCTGCTCGCCGGCAGTGATGCGGAGAATGCGACGCTGACCTTCGCGCTGGACAGTTCGCCCGCCCATGGCACGTTGCAGGGCGACCCGCTGAAGGGCGAACTGAAATACCATCCGGCGGCCGGCTTCACCGGCACCGATGGCTTCATGTTCCGCAGCCACGACGGCGTGCAGTATTCGGCGCCCGCAGCGATCGCGATTGAAGTCCTGCCGCAGGCCTGCGAGTCGCTGCGATGACGGCGCTCCGGCGCAGGCACAACCCTGAGGGCTGAATCGCACCGCAAGGACAACGCGCTTGCGGGCCGACCCAGGCCGCGGCGTGGCGCCTGCCGCAGCCGGTGAGACACCGTTCTCCAATAATTGCGCGATGCCGGCAATAACGCCGGTGTCGTGCAATTCAGGGAGGACGTATGCAGAAAGTGCTCTTCGTGGCAGCGATCGCCGCACTCGGTTCGATGAACGCTGGTGCGGCGGACTGGACCCGGTTTCTCGGTTCCCATCCCGATTTTCCGACGCAACTGGCCGGCCACGGCCTGGCCGTCGATTCGGACGGTCAGATCGCGGTACAGACCTACAATCGTCTGGCCTGGTCTGGCCAGATCGAATTCACCCACGAATACACGCTGGCCGCCGACGGCACCATTCCGTGGATCTGGGGACTCGTCGGCCGCGGCGGCAGCGTCGAGATCCTGCCACGGGGTGTGGATCAGCGCGACGGCCATCGCCTGATCTGGATCGAGCGCGCCGACGATCCACTGGTACGCACCGACCAGCTCTCGAACGTCGCACCGAATGGCTCACAGCCGAACTGGTGGTTGTCCGAGCCGCAAGTCGGCGGCCGTGTCGTTGCGGCGGTCTCCGGCGGTGACGATGGTGCTTTTGCCCTGCGCCTACTCGATGCCGGCGCCGGCATTGAACTCGTCGCCTTCAACAGTCCGTTTGCGACCTGGCGCGTCACCACGCAACCCTGTCCGCCCGGCCTCCAGGCGGCGAACCTTGCCGTCGACTACGCGCCGGCTGACATCGGGTCACCGTTCCCGACGCTCAGCGTCGCCGGCAGTTGCGACGACGGCGTGGCGCCGCCGCAGGTCTTCGTGCAGCGGTTCGACGTGCTGGATGGCGGGCATGCGGCGCCCGAACGGATTTTCCCGAATCCCGGCACCGCTCTCGCACAGCTCGCATTTTCTCCGGCCCATGAAGTGGTGGCGGTTTACGACACGCCGTGGCCGCACAAGGAGGTTCATCGCCTGGGCCCTCCCGGAAGTCCGCTCATGTTGCCGCCGGAACCGATTCACGGTATCGAGCAGCTGGTGGCGCTGGTCGCCGGCAGCGACGCGCTCGCGATCGTCGGCACCAACAGCGCGGGAGAACCGGTCGTTGCGTCAGTGACGCCGTCGGTTCCGATTCCGAATCCGCAGACCTTGCCCGGTCTCGCCGGGTTGACCGGCGCCCCATGGACCATCATCCCCGGTCGCGACGGCAAGCTGCTCGCGATGCGCGTCGAAACGGACGCATCGAGCTCGCTTGTGCGACTCATCGGCCTTGACGCTTACGGTTACCCGGAATGGACGGACATGGTCGACGGAGCGCCGCCCGGCAGCCTGCCCCAGGCCATGCCCGTCAAGGGTCCGGGCGGGGGTTTCGTCGTCGCGGTCGACAGGATCGATGCGACGGGTACGCCCGGTGTCCACGTCCAGCGTGTCGGCAGCTCGCCGTAGGACATCGCTCCGCGGCGCGAACGGCCGAATCCGGGGGCGGTGAACAGGGGTGACCTGTGCGCCGCCCCGCAAATGCCATCGACCGGGCCGACTGTTGCGATGTCGCCCGGCCAGAATGCGACCGCGGCGCCACGGAGGGCGGTGAACGCAGTTCGCAGGCGATCCGCGCGCTGCCAGCGCCCGCTGTTCACGGGTTTCCCGCAGTAATCCACCACGGAACCACATTTCTCATACCAGGGGCACTGATGAAAAAGACATTCCTCGCGGTGCTGCTCGTCGGCAGCGCACCACTCGCTCAGGCACAGACGTGGACCCAGGTCATCGAATCCGCAGCGCCCGCGCAGTTCCTCTCGCTGGCCGGCGAGCGTGCACTGGCCGCCGACGCCGATGGTCGCTTCTTCGTGCAGACGAGCAATCTGCGCGTCGTCGGCTCGTCGTCGATCGAGGTGCATGCACTCGATCACCGAGGCAACCGGCTTCTCGGGCTCACCTCGCCGCTGCCGTCGTTCGCCGACGACGACTTCGTGCCGCGTGGTATCAGTGCGCGGCACGGTGATCGCGTCAACTGGATCGAGTCGGGTCCGGAAGGGCAGCGCCAGCATCGCGTGTTCCTGTACCGATCGGGCGTGACGGCGTTCAGCCGGGCCGTGAGTTTCCAGGTCGGTGCCGTCGTCAGCCATGCCATCAGCAATGGCGTCGGTGGCATGCACATCGCCTATCGTCCGTCGACCTCAATGTCGCGTCCGACCCTGATCTACTATGGCGTCGGATCGGCGTACTGGTCCCGGTATGTCGGAGGTTGTCCGAACGGCGGCAATTTGCCGGTTGAGCTGCTCGCGCTCGACCTTGATTCCCAGGCCGGCCAGTTGACCGCCGTGAGCCGCTGCCTCGATGCCTCGGATGCGGGCACGATCGCCGTGCAGACCTTCGATCCGGTGACCGGCGCTCTGCTGGCCGCGCGCCACGCCTGGCCCTATGCGGACCATGCCGCGCCGGTGGTCGCGGCGCAGGCGATCGGCAACGGTGCTTTCGTGCTCGAACAGCATGATGCGGACAGCAGCGAGCGCGTGCTGCGCCGTGTCGACATCGACCATGACGGCGATGCCCTGCCGTTGCCGATGGGCTTCGTGCCGCAACCCGTCGCTCGCTACACGGGCGGTGCGCTGGTGCCTGCGGTCGACACCCAGGCGCGCGCGATGGGCGCCTGGCAATTCAACGCCAAGCAGCCGACCTGGGTGGATTTTCCCGGCCTCTCCGGCGCCGGCTTCCCGCATTTGCCGGACTTTCCCCCGGTTCGCTTCGCCTGGAGCGGCGACGAAACGGGCAACAGCGTCGTCGCCTTCAAGCGACCGCAGTCGGACGAGTCCGGGCCGGTGCAGATCGTCGCGATGAACGCGCGTGGCGACGAGATCGGGCGCCGCAGCATCGACGCCTACCCGTTCACGCAACCGGTCGGCAATGTTGCGCTGATCGGCGTGCCCGACAGCGATGAAGTCGTGCTCGCCGCAGACGAAATCCTGCCGCAGCAGCCCGGCGCTTCCTACCCGACCGGCGCGATCCACGTCGAACAGTTCCGCATCGGCGATCTTTTCGGAACCATTATCTGGCCGGGTGGGGCGGGTTCGGTTCCGTAAGCGACAGCGATCGTTCGCGGGATTTCACAGGCGTGGCGTCCGGCCCCTGGACGCCACGTCCGATGCGCTTATGCTGGGTGCTCCCCTTTCCGGAGTTCGTCGCATGTCGCGCCTGGCTGCCGTTCTGTTGCTGTTCCTTTCACTGCCCGCTGCCGCCGCTGACCGCGTGACCGGCAAGGCCTTCGCGACCCGCTCCGAAGTGATTGCGCCGCACGGCATGGTGGCGACGTCGCAGCCGCTGGCCACGCAGATAGGAATCGATGTTCTCAAGCAGGGTGGCAGTGCGATCGACGCGGCCATTGCGGCAAACGCGGCTCTCGGACTGATGGAGCCTACCGGCAATGGGATCGGTGGCGACCTGTTCGCGATCGTCTGGGATGCCCGGACGCAGAAGCTCTACGGCTACAACGGTTCCGGCCGTTCGCCGAAGTCGTTGACCCTGGCCTGGTTCGTCGAGCACGGTTACACGGACATTCCGCCGACCGGACCGCTGCCCGTGTCAGTTCCGGGCTGCGTCGACGCATGGTTTGCGCTGCACGGGAAATTCGGTCGCCTGCCGATGAAGACCCTGCTCGCCCCGACGGTGCGCTATGCCCGCGAGGGGTTTCCGGTCAGCGAGCTCATCGCCCACTACTGGCAGCGCTCAGTGCCGCGGCTGTCGAAGTATCCGGGATTCCGGCAGCAGTTCACGCGGGACGGTGCTGCTCCACAGAAGGGCGAGCGCTGGACCAATCCCTACCTCGCCGACACGCTCGAGACCATCGCCAAGGGCGGACGCGACGCGTTCTACAAGGGCCGCATCGCGAACGTGATCGGCGACTACATGAAGGCCAACGAGGGTTTCCTGAGTGCCGCGGACCTGGCCGCGCACCGCGGCGAATGGGTCGAGCCGGTGTCGACGAACTACCGTGGCTACGACGTCTGGGAACTGCCGCCCAACGGCCAGGGCGTTGCCGCACTCGCGATGCTGAATATCCTGGAAGGCTATGATTTCGGGAACATCGCCTTCGGCAGTGTCGAACATGTGCATTTATTCACCGAGGCCAAGAAACTGGCCTTTGCCGACCGCGCGCGGTACTTCTCCGACCCGGCGTTCGCCGAGGCGCCCCTGAAGGGATTGCTGTCCAAGGACTACGCGGCAGAGCGGCGCAAGCTCATCGGCGACACCGCGGCCAGGTCGGTCGATGCCGGTCATCCGCCGCTCGATGACGGCGACACCATCTACCTGACGACGGCGGACAAGGACGGCAATATGGTGTCGTTGATTCAGTCGAATTACCGCGGCATGGGCTCCGGCATGGCACCGACCGGACTCGGCTTCATCCTCCAGGATCGCGGCGAGATGTTCGTGCTGCAGGAAGGTCATCCCAATTCCTACGCACCGGGCAAGCGGCCGTTCCACACCATCATTCCGGCGTTCGTCACGAAGAACGGCAAGCCCTGGCTCAGCTTCGGCGTGATGGGCGGCGCGATGCAGCCCCAGGGCCACGTGCAGATCGTCATGAATCTCGTCGATTTCGGCATGAACCTGCAGGAAGCCGGCGATGCGCCGCGCATCCAGCACGAGGGTTCGACGGAGCCGACCGGGCAGGCGACGGCCATGCGTGACGGCGGCGAGATCAACCTGGAGACCGGCTACAGCTGGGAGACCGTGCGCGGGTTGATGCAGAAGGGGCACAAGGTCACCTATGCCGACGGTCCCTACGGCGGCTACCAGGCCATCGCCTGGGATTCCGCGAACCGAGTCTGGATCGGCGCCTCGGAAGGGCGCAAGGACGGCCAGGCCTCAGGTTACTGAGCGCTCTTCAACCCGCCGGTATGGGAAGGCGAAGCCGGTGTTCGCGCGTGTGCGCGAATTTCTGCCGGCGTCGACGGTACGGCTGTCGTTCCGGGACAGGAATTTGCCGCATTTGCAGCGGCGTTCGCCCGGTGTACGCTCGCTCGCGTTCGCTTTGCGCGAGGACGCTTCGATGCTGAAAGTCCTGATAGCCAGTTGCAAAGGCGGTTGCGGCAAGACCACGCTGGCGACGCATCTCGCGGCGCACTATGCCGTCGAAGGCAGGAACACCGTGCTGGTGGACTGCGACAGGCTCGCGTCGGCCCGGCATTGGTGTGAGCGCCGCGCCGGCCTCGCGAGCGCCGTCCTGCCGATCGACGGTACCCGTCGCCACTGGCGCGAGCGCATACCCGACGGTGCCAACCGCGTCATCATCGACACCCCCGCCGGTGTCAGCGCCGAGGACATCGACGAACTGCTCGACTATACCGATGCCGTGCTGATCCCGGTGCTGCCGTCGCCCTTCGATCTCGAAGCCTGTCGTCCCTTCGTCGAAACCGTGGCCGGGCTGCCGCGCATACGACGCGGCAAGATTCCCGCCGGCATCGTCGCAAACCGGTTGCGGCCGTGGACCCACGCGAGTCAGCTCGCGCTGGAACAGATGCAGCAGTTCGCGTTGCCCGTCATCGCCCAATTGCGCGACACGCAGGGCTACGTTGTCGCGACCGGACTCGGCAAGAGCCTGTTCGACTACCACGCCGAGTCCGTGCGCTCGCACCAGGACGACTGGAAGCCCCTGCTGAAATGGCTCAGGAAGATCAGCGCCTGATGCCGAACCACGGGAGCGCCGCTTCGCGAAACCGTTACACCGCGCCGGCCAGACTTCGGCATGCGCCGATTTCCGGTTCATCTGCCGACCTTCCAGAATGCACCGGCCGCCTCGGCGAGCCAGTCGGGGCGCGTTGCGTTGGCGTGTCCGGGTCGGCATTCCGGTCGGGGAGATGGCCGCAGCTTGGCCGCATCCCCAGGCGCGGTCGGCGGGCGTCACGCCCCTATCGTTGCTGCGCATCGCCCGGTTCCGATCGAGCGATCCCCACACTCGCCGGGGCTTGGTGCACCATTAGAGCTCTACACGACAGGCGAGGAAGCCAGCTATGCAAGAACTCATCCTGCTGCGACACGCCCACGCCGGCAATCCCGGCCCGGAACAGAGCGACAGCGATCGCACGCTGAGCCTGACCGGCGAGGCGGAGGCGGAAGCCGCGGCGGCATGGCTCAAAGCCTCCGGCGCACGGCCGCAACGCGTGCTGTGCTCGCCGTCGCTGCGTACGCGCCAGACTCTGGAACGCGTGCTGGCGCGCATCGAGTATTCCGACACTCGCTACGAACCCACGATCTACGAGGCGACCGCCGGCGATCTCATGGGACTGCTCGATCAGCACCGCGACGCGGAACAGGTGCTGCTCGTCGGCCACAATCCGGGCATAGAAACACTGGTCGCGCTGCTCGCGACCGGCCAGTCCGGCGAATTCCGCGGCATGCCGCCGGCCGGCATCGCCTGGCTGGAAATCGGCGCGGAAATCGAACCGGGCAGCGGCAGCCTCAAGGCGTTCTGGTCGCCCTGAATCCGTGGTCGGGATCCGCGACATGCGCGCTCGCAGGGCACGACCGGTGAGGCCGCGACGCATGGCGTCATGGCCTGGCGGTTGGCTCTGCGTGCTGCTGATCGGCATGTTCGCGCCTCCACCGGCCGCATGGGCGGAGGCCGTCGCGCTGGACCCGGCCCGATCGAGCGCCGAGTTCGAGATTCGCGCAATGTGGATGTTCGATGTGACGGGCCGCTTCGGCGCGGTGACGGGCGAAGTCGACATCGACGCCGAAGCACGCACCGCGCGCGTACGCGCGCGCATCGACGTGCGCGGCGTGTCCATGCGTCGCGAGAGCTACGAAAACTGGGTGAAGTCCGCCGAGTTCTTCGATGCCGCACGCCACCCCTTCGTCGAGTTCGTATCGGATTCGTTTCCGCTCGCCACGCTCGACCTCGGCGGCGACATCGTCGGCCACCTCAGTCTGCGCGGCGTGGTGAGGCCCATGAGTCTGCGCCTGCGCCCGTCGCAGTGTCCGGGAGAAGCGGCACTGCGCTGCCCGGTCGTCGCCGACGGTGCCCTGCAACGCAGCGAATTCGGCATGCGTTCGCGACGCGCGACCCTGGCCGACCGGGTGCGCCTGCACTTCAGCGTGCTCGCCGCGACGACGATGGAATGAAGGAACGCTGCTGTATGCGCAACGGATGGCTACACTTCGCCACGATGGCTCTGGTCCTGCTGCTGGCCGGCTGTTCGCTGTCGCGCGAGCGCGTCCGGCGTGCCGATGCCGTCATCGCGCAACTTCGCGACCATGAACTCAGCTGCACGCGCGCCGATCACTGTGCGGTCGATTCGCCCTACCACGAGCTGTACCGGGAAAGCCAGCAGGCCAAAGGCCCGCACCACTTCGTGACGCTCCTCGACCATGGTGCCGATTCGCTCGCATTGCGCCTGCACCTCGTGCGCAGCGCCCGCAGGAGTATTGAAGTACAGACATTCATTTTTGCGGCAGACGATTCCGGCTACCTGTTTCTCGACGAGCTGATCCAGGCTGCCCGGCGCGGCGTACGCGTGCGCGTGGTCGCCGATCAGCTGTTCTCGCTGGGCGATTACACGCTGCTCGCGCGACTCGCGCGGGCGCACGCGAACTTCGAGCTGCGCCTCTACAACCCTGCCTTCGACGACGCCGCCACGCAGCCGCTCGAGTTCGCCGCGAACCTGCTCTGTTGCTTTTTCCAGTTCAATCAGCGCATGCACAACAAACTGCTGCTGATCGACGGTGAAACCGGCCTCGCCGGCGGGCGCAATTACGAAGACCGCTATTTCGACTGGGATCCCGAATTCAACTATCGTGATCGCGACGTCGTCGTCACCGGCGTCAACGCGGGCCGGCAGATGCTGGCCTCCTTCGAGCAGTTCTGGACGCACAAGCGCACGCGCACGATGGCGCAGCTCAAGGACGTGAATCGCCGGCTGCTGCAGATCGCGCGCGAGCCGGCGCCGCCCTGGGACACACCACCGTGGCACCGCCCCGACCGCGTCGACGCGATCCGGCGCCAGGCCGGGGACTGGAACTGGATCGTGGACCGCTTCGTGGTGCACGGCTTCCGTGTCGCACAGGTGGACTACTTCTCGGACTCGCCGAACAAGCCGCTCGAACCCGAGAACCCGGCGGACAAGGCGCTCACGCGGCATATCGTCGACCTGCTCGACGATGCCCAGCGAGAGATCGTGCTGCAGACGCCCTATCTCGTGATCAGCCGCCCTGCACGCCGCGTGTTCCGCGGTCTGCGGGAGCGCAGGCCGGATCTGCGCGTCATCGTTTCGACGAACTCGCTCGCGGCTACCGACGCATTCTATGTTTACGCGTTGTCGCACAAGTATAAAAAACGCTACATCAAGCACCTCGGTTTCGAGATCCACGAGCTCAAGCCGTTTCCCGGCGACGCGGCGCGCATGATCCAGGATTACGAGACGCTGGCCGGTGTGAGTCCCCATCCGTCGCACGACGACAAGGTGCCCACATCCGCCGACGACCAGCAGGGTCCGCGTATCGGTCTGCACGCGAAATCGATCGTGATCGACGGCAAGATCAGTCTGATCGGATCGCACAACTTCGACCCGCGTTCGGATAACTACAACACGGAATCGGGCTTCATCATCCACGACGCGACCTTCGCGCAGGCGCTGAGAGCTTCCGTGCTGCGTGATACCGAGCCGCAGAATGCCTGGGTCATCGCGCGCCGGCCCCGGCCGGTGCTGATCGAGCGCGTCAACAACGCGATCAACGATTTTTCGACCGCGCTGCCGCTGTTCGACTTCTGGCCGTTCCGCTACGCGACGAGTTTCGAACTCAAGCCGGGCTGCGAACCATTGCGTACCAACGATCCGAATTTCTACGGATGCTACGAGGCGGTTGGCGACTTCCCCGGCGTGGACCTGCCGCTGAAGACGATCTACACGCGCATCGTGACGGCGTTCGGTGCCGGGCTGGTCGGGATTCTCTAGCCCGCGCCGCACGCCACCCGGGTTCCGACCGGGAGGCGTGCCGGTTCTCTAGCGCGGCAGCACACCGCGGCGGCCCTTTTTGCGTGGGGCACGCAGTCCGTCGGACTCAATTGACGTCGCGACCCTGCACTGGCTAGTCTGCGAAGTCTCCGCTTACCTCGAAGACCAGCCATGTCTCTGACCATCACGATCGAACTCGGCGACGCCGATCTGCAGCACTTCATCGACGGCATGACGAAGGCGCAGGAGGAGACCAGGCACCTGACCGCGCAGCAGATCACCGACGCGGCGCGCAAGCTGTTGCAGGATTCCGGCAACGTCACCGTGCCGCACTTCATTGCCGAGCGTCTGGCCAAGCTCGACGCGATGATCGCGATGGTCCATGACGCCGGCTGGGCGCTGCCGGAGGAAGACAAGACCCGCGTACTGTCGGCGTTGACGTATTTCGCCGATCCGAAAGATGTCATCCCGGACACCGTTCCGGTACTCGGCTTCCTCGATGACGCGATCATGATCGAGCTCTGCGTGCGCGAGCTCAAGCATGAACTCGACGCCTACGACGATTTCTGCGATTTCCGCAATGCCGAAGCCGCACGTCTCGGCGTCGATCCGGTCAGCCACGAGGTACAGCGTGCCCAGTGGCTCGAAGGCCGCCGCGAGGAGTTGCAGGATCGCATGCGCCGCCGCCGCCGTGATTCCTACAGTGGCAGCGGCGGCTCCTGGAAGCCGGCCCTGTTCAAGTTCGGCTGACCCGAAAACCACACCGCCAGAACGAAAAACCCCCGGTCGACGCCGGGGGTTTTTTCGTTGTGGCGGCGGACTGCGTCCCTCCGCAGCCGCGATCAGCGGCCGTAGCTGTTCATGAAGGCAGCCATGGCCACGAACCAGAAGATGATCAAGGCGACGCTGAGCACGATGCTGCCGATATTGACGACCCAGCCGTACCAGGGCATAGGCGGCCGCTCGAGATCGTGTTCCTGGCCCGGTTCGACGGAATTGAAGACGACGCAGGTGCTGGCCATGAGGTCATGTAGCGCCTGCTTGCGCTCGGTGAAGCCGGCCATCATGTAGCCGATGCCCAGGATGATGTTGGATACCGCGCCGCCGAAGAACCGCCCCGTCGCACGTGCAAAGGTCACCGGCTGGCCATAGTCGTCGGTGACCTTGATGCCCATCGCCTGCTTGCCCAGCGTGGCCTGGTTCGGGCCGCTTTCCATCAGTGCGAAGTACAGCCAGCGGCCGACGTAGAACAGCAGGATGCCGAGCAGCGGGATCAGATTCAGCAGGAAGCCCGGGATCATGAGAATCAGGCTGTCGATCACGTAGGCCGCGAAGCGGCGCCAGAAGCCCGCGTGGATCGCTTCGCCTGCCGGCAGCGGCATGCCGGACTCGATCATCTCACCGCCACGGACCAGCGGTGCGTCGGGCGCAGCATAGGGCGAGGCGTACGGATCTGCGGCGGGCATGGCCGGCGGCATTACCGCTGTCTCGGCGGTCGACGACGGCATCGAGAAGCTCGGTGGCGGAGCGCTCGCACGTGCAACCGGCGGTGGCGGTGGCGGCGCCATGGGCGCAGGCGGCGGCACGGCCGGCGCGCCGAGCCGGCTGAACGGCCCCCAGCTGCTTTCGCCGACCTTGGTCACCTCGACGTTGCCTGACCAGTCGCCCGCGGCGACCTTGCTCTGGACGAAGCTGTGGGGGACCGGCCCGCGCGGCTTGCCGCCAATCACGACGAACAGGTTTCCGCTGTCGTCCAGGGCGTGGATCTCGCTGTCGGCACCGATGCTGCGCAGGCCGTCCTGCAACCCCTGCAGCTTGCCGAGGTCGTCGCTCTCCTTCAGTGTGACCGGCGCGCGTGGCACCAGCTTCGTGCTCACACTGTCCGGCTCCATGCGGAAATAGCTGGCCAAGGCCGGCCAGACTGCTTCCGCGGCGTGACCCGGCAGCACGATGCCGGTCAGCACCAAGGCGTGTTTGGTGTTCTGCATGAGATTCCCCGATGATGCAGGCGCGCCGGGGCCGGCGCGCTGGCCCGACTTTACCGTTTCAAAACGCGCGCGCAAACGGAACCGAACGTCCGCGCGCCGCAGCGCGCGCTCACGGCCGTTCGATTATCGCGGTGACGCCCATGCCGCCGGCCGTGCAGATCGAGATCAACCCGCGACCGCTGCCTTTCTCCTCGAGCAGTTTGGCCAGGTTGGCGATGATGCGTGCGCCGGTCGCCGCAAACGGGTGCCCGTGAGCCAGGGACGAGCCGTTCACGTTCATCTTCGCCGGGTCGATGCTGCCGAGCGGTGCGTCGAGCCCCAGCCGGTTCCTGCAGTAGTCCGCGCTTTCCCAGGCTCGCAAGGTGCACAGCACCTGGGCGGCGAACGCCTCGTGGATCTCGTAGAAATCGAAGTCCTGCAAGGTCAGGTTCGCCTGCTTGAGCATCTGCGCGACGGCGATGGTCGGCGCCATGAGCAGTCCCTCTCCATGCACGAAATCGACGGCGGCCACCCGGGAGTGCGACAGGTAGGCCTGGACGTTCAGGCCGCGCGCCTGTGCCCAGGCATCGCTGGCCAGCAGTACCGCCGAGGCGCCGTCGGTGAGTGGCGTGGAATTGCCTGCGGTCAGTGTGCCCTGGCCCGAGGTCTTGTCGAAGGCCGGCTTGAGGCTGGCAAGCTTCTCGAGCGAGGTGTCGGCACGCAGGATGTTGTCACGCTCGACGCCGCGGAACGGGATGACCAGATCCTTGTAAAAGCCGCGCTGGTAGGCGGCTGCCGCCTTCTGATGGCTTTCCCAGGCGAGCCTGTCCTGCTCCTCGCGCGGAATCTTCCATTCCCGGGCCATGAGCTCACAGTGATCGCCCATGGACTTGCCCGTGCGCGGCTCGGCCACTCCAGGGAAATGCGGCTTCAGTTCGCTGAATCGGAAACCCCGCAGCAGGGTCTTGAGCTTGTCGAGCGGGGTTTTCGCCCGCGCGGTGGCCAGCAGGCGCTGCTGCAGTTTCCGGCTGTAGACGATAGGCACGTCGCTCGTCGTGTCCGAGCCACCGGCAACACCGGCCTCGATCTGGCCCAGTGCGATCTTGTTGCCGATGTGGATCGCGGTATCGAGCGAGGTGCCGCAGGCACGCGCCATCGTGATGCCCGGCGTCGTCGGTGCCAGGCCGGACGACAGCGTGGCCTCGCGTGCGAGATTCCAGTCCGAGGAGTGGTGGATCACCGCCCCCATGGCGACCTCGCCGAGCTCCACGCCATGCAGTCCGAACCGTTCCACCAGCGCGCCGAGTGTCTTGATCGACATGCCGAGGTTGCCGACATCGGCGTACGCCGTGTTGTTGCGACAGAACGGGATACGCACCCCGCCGATGATGCCCACGCGTTGCTTGATGCTCACGATTCGCCTTCCTGCGGCTGAGGGGGAAGCGCCTGCTATCATCAGACGTTTCACGGTAGTTGCTTATTCTATGCCGTACGTTTTCGATCTTGACAGGCTGGATTCGCTGGCCGCAGCAGGAGCAGCGGGCTTCCGCAGCGCCGATCCGTATCCCCATGCCGTGTTCGAGGACTTTCTGAAGCCGGCGGCAGTGCAGGCCATCGCTGAGGTATTTCCCAAGCCCGAGGACCGTCTGTCCTGGGACCATTTCGGTGCAATCGGTTACGAGGTCAAGCTCGGATCCTCCGACGAAGTGCGCTACCCGCCAGCGTTGCGCCGCGCCATTCACGACCTGAATTCCGGACCGTTCATTCGCTTTCTCGAACGCCTGAGCGGTATCGACCATCTGCTGCCCGACCCCGGCCTCGCCGGCGGCGGCATACACCTGAGCCGGCGCGGCGATCACCTGGGCATCCATGCGGATTTCAACTGGCACGAAGGGTTGCAGGCGCACCGGCGCCTGAATCTGCTGATCTACCTGAGCCCGCATTGGGAGCCCGGCTACGGTGGCGAGCTCGAGCTCTGGGACACGAGCGGCACGCAGCGCGTGCGCAGCGTCGAACCGCTGTTCAACCGCGCGGTCGTGTTCGCGACGCGATCGGACACCTTTCACGGCCATCCGAACCCGTGGGCCGCGCCCGAGGGCATCTATCGTCAGTCCATTGCGCTTTACTACTACTCGACGCGGCGACCCAGCGAGGAAACGCTCGCTCCGCACGGCACCTTGTACAAAGGTTACAACGTATAAAACGGGCGCGCTGACCTCATGGTGCATGCGTCGCCAGCGTGGCGACGGTGTACGGGGCGCGAAGCCCTTCGGCCGGAGCGGCCGACGGATACTCCTTGCCGGGCATGAAGCTCGATCGCGTGGCGAGCAGGCGTACGGTCTCGTGGCACAGCGCGAGTGATTTCGTCGGCATGCCGACGATGCTGAACTCGAGCGCGCCGCGACGGCCCAGCCGAAGTGCGTGGCAGTCGACGACCTGCTCGTCGGAGTTCACCAGCACGCGTTCCTCGGCCCAGTCGAGCACCTGATCTTCGAACCGCGGCGCGGCCGCGTAGCCGATCAGCTCGCCCTGGCTCACCAGCACGCGCGGCGTCGGCGTCTTGTTGGCCAGAGCGGCCTCGAGTAGCGCCGGGCCGTCGAGGGGCGTGGTACCGACCCAGCCGTCGCTGTTCCAGCGAGCGGTCACATGCCAGGCATCCGGATCGGCCAGCGAAAGACGTTCGTGAATGACCCAGGCAAGCACGCGCGGGTCTTCGCTGCGGCCGCGCGACCGGTCTAGCCGGCGAGCGTCGGTCGCGCTGATCAGGCGGAATTTCGACGGCACGTCGATGCTGACGCCGATCGCATCGCGTGTGTAGCGCCCCCGGTTGAACACCGCGCGGCGCGCCGCTTCGGCATAGCTCAACACCTCCGCCGGACGCTCCTGCACCGCGACCGGACGCGGGTTGTCGAACTCGGCATCGCGCGGCTGCGTATCTGCCGTGGCAACGCCCTCACTGCTGCCATCGTCGCCGTCACTGTTGCCGAACTGCTGGTCGATCTGCTGCATGGTTTCGAGAACGACTTCCGGGTCGTCGCTCTGGAGCGCCGCTTCCTGCTCCGGCGTCAGGCTCACGCCCTCCTTGCGCAACTCCTCGATCATGGCCTGCCTTTGCTCGGGCGTGCCCAGCATCTCCTGAGCGACATCCCTGGCCACCCGCGTGGCGCCGTAGTAGGCGATTCCGGAGCAGACGAGCATGCCCAGCACGTGAAACCGGATGTTGTGATCCGGATCGCCCCAGTACTTGATCAGTGCGACGATGAAATAAAACGGCACGAGCAGGGTCAGCACGCCGTCGAGCGTGCTTGCGCGCCAGACGCGCACGACCATGAGCAGGGCGAACATCAGCGACAGCGCGTAGCCGATCAACATCAGTTTCATATCGGCCTCAGCGTGCAGTGACGGCGGCGACATCGCCGCGCGGCACCGAATAGCCCAGCTCACGCGAGGGCAGTGGAATCACCAGGGTGATGCTGTCGCGGGTCACGGCGGTGAGCGTGCCGATATACACGCCGCGCTGGCGCGTCTCCACTGCGACGCGCTGGCCGATGAGGCTCGCCACCGTGTCATTGTCGTTCTGCGCGGCGGCTTTCTTGTCGGGCTTTGCCGCCGGCACCGGCTTTGCCGGCGGCGCGGGTGCCGCCATCAACTGCTCGACGCGCGCTTCGTCCGGATCTGCCGCGGTGGCAGCGGCTGCCGCGACCAAACCTGCCAACAACCACATCGACCGCATGAAAGAATGACTCCGCATAGCCGTCCCCCGGGAAGACTCCGGATTCTCCGGCCGGCTACGCGAGGTGGCAAGCCGCTATGTCGACGCCGTCACAGCTTGCAGTTCCGCGAGGATCGCGCGCGCGGCTTCGCGGCCGTCGAGCACTGCGCGCACGACGAGATCCGCACCGCGCACGGTATCGCCGCCAGCGAACACTTTCGGATTCGTGGTCTGCTGCCGTGCGCGCCCCGGGCCACCGACGATCAGGCGGCCATTCGCATCGACGGCAATGCCGTGCGCCGCGCACCAGGCCGGCGGGCTGGCCAGAAAGCCGAATGCCTGGATCACGACATCGGCGGCGAGATCCTGCTCGCTGCCGGCGACGACGCGGCTCTGCGCGCGTCCATCGCTGCTGGCGACGAGTTCGGTCTCCGCGACGCGTACCCGCTCCGCGCTGCCGTTACCTTCGATCGCGAGCGGTTGACGCCGGAAAACGAATTCCACGCCTTCGTCGCGGGCATATTTCACTTCCCGGCGCGAGCCGGGCATGTTCGCCTCGTCGCGCCGATAGACGCAGCTCACGCGCTGCGCGCCGAGGCGAATCGACGAGCGCACGCAATCCATGGCCGTGTCGCCCCCGCCGAGCACGACGACGCGCTTGCCACTCAGATCAGGCATCGCAATGCCCGCCGCCGGCATGCCGAGCAGCCGGCGCGCGTTCGCCACCAGGAATGGCAGTGCCGAATAGACACCATCGAGCATGGTACCGGGCAGTCGCGCATCGACCGGCGTGTAAGCGCCGGTGGCGAGGAATACGGCGTCGTAACCGTCGACCAGCGTGCCGAACGGCAGGTCCCGGCCGACTTCCACGCCGAGCCGGAACACCACGCCCAGTTCCTCGAGCACGGTGCGACGCGTGCGCACGACGGATTTCTCAAGCTTGAATGCGGGAATACCGAAGGTCAGCAGGCCGCCGATTTCCTCATGACGGTCGAACACCTCGACAGCGACGCCGGCCCGTACCAGCCGGTCGGCGGCCGACAGTCCGGCCGGGCCCGCGCCGACGATGGCGACGCGGCGACCGCTGCGTTCCTGCGTGTGCAGATGCGGACGCCAGCCCCGGCGCAGTGCTTCGTCGGTGACCCAGCGTTCGATGCTGCCGATCGTGACCGCGCCGAAGCCGCCCTGCTCCAGGGTGCAGTCACCCTCGCAAAGCCTGTCCTGCGGGCAGACGCGGCCACAGATCTCGGGCAGCGGATTGGTTTCGTGCATCAATGTCGCGGCGTCCTCGATGCGCCCGTCGCGCACGAGCTGGAGCCACTGCGGAATGCGGTTGCCCAGCGGACAGCCCCAGGAGCAATACGGGTTGCCGCAGTCGATGCAGCGGGCTGCCTGATCGCCGGCATCCCCATTGACGAAACCGCCGTGGATTTCGCCATAACCGAGCACGCGGATCGGCACCGGCACTTCCTGAGGCAGCGCGCGATGAAACTGGAGGAACGGAAAGGTCTTCTCGCTCATGCGGCGCGCCTCAGGGCTTCGGCCAGTGCGTCGAGGCTGGCCGCCTTGGGTTTGACCAGCCAGAACTTGTGCAGGACATCGCGGAAGTCGCCGAGCAGGCGCGCGGCCCAGGCGCTGGCCGTGGCATCGATATGACTGCGCAACAGGCTGCGCAGGTGCTGCAGGTGATTTTCCATGCCTTCCAGTGAAATGCGATGGATGTCGACGAGTTCGTGGTTGTACCGATCCACGAAATCGCGCTCGAGATCCAGCACGTAGGCATAGCCACCGGTCATGCCGGCGCCGAAATTCAGCCCCGACTGGCCGAGCACGACGACGGCGCCGCCGGTCATGTATTCGCAGGCGTGGTCGCCGACCCCCTCGGCGACCGCGAGCGCGCCGGAATTGCGCACGCCGAAACGTTCACCGGCGCGACCGGCGACGTAGAGCTCGCCGCCGGTTGCGCCGTAGAGACAGGTATTACCGACGATGGCGCTGTGCTGACTCGCGTAGCGTGCCGTTTCCGGGGCGCGCACCACGATGCGGCCGCCGTGCATGCCCTTGCCGACACCATCGTTGGCTTCGCCGCACAGATGGATGTGCAGGCCGCTCGCGTTCCACGCGCCCAGGCTCTGTCCCGCGCTGCCCGTCAGGTGCAGCGTAATCGGCGCCCCGGCAGCCCCGGCGTCGCCCCAGCGCCGCGCGATCTCGCCGGACAGGCGCGCGCCTATCGAGCGGTCCGTGTTCGCGATCGCGTAGCGGAAGTCACCGCCCTGGCCCGCCACCACGGCCGCGGCCGTGTCCGCGACGATGAGTGCGGCGAGGCCGTCGTGCGCCGGCGGCGCGACGCAGGGGCCGCGCGCGCCGGTGTCGCGGGCCGCAGCCGTGTGGAGCAGACCGTCGAGCTCGAGCTCGCGCTGCTTGCGTGTGACGCCGTCGATCCGGCGCAGCAGTGCGACGTTGCCGATCGCCTCGCGCAGACTGCGCAGGCCCAGGCTCGCGAGAAGTTCTCGCGTCTCCTCGGCGACGAAGCGGAAATAGTTCTGCACCATTTCCGGTATGCCGATGAAATGCTGGCGGCGCAGCACGTCGTTCTGCGTGGCCACGCCGGTCGCGCAGGAATTGAGGTGGCAGATACGCAGGAACTTGCAGCCGAGTGCGACCATCGGCGCGGTGCCGAAACCGAAACTCTCGGCACCGAGAGCCGCGGCCTTGAGCACGTCGAGCCCCGTCTTGAGGCCGCCGTCGGTCTGCACTATCACCCGCTCGCGCAGGCCGTTCATCGTCAGCGTCTGCTGCGTTTCGGCGAGGCCGAGCTCCCAGGGCGAGCCCGCATAGCGGATCGAGGTCAACGGACTCGCGCCCGTGCCGCCGTCATGGCCCGATACCGTGATCAGGTCGGCGCCGGCCTTGACCACGCCGGCCGCGATCGTCCCTACGCCCGCGTGCGAGACCAGCTTGACCGAGATCAGCGCACGCGGATTGATCTCGCGCAGATCGTGGATCAGTTGGGCGAGATCCTCGATGGAATAGATGTCGTGGTGCGGCGGCGGCGAGATCAGGCCGATGCCGGGCTTGGCGTAGCGCAGCCGCGCGATCAGTCCATTGACCTTGTGTCCCGGCAACTGGCCGCCTTCACCGGGCTTGGCGCCCTGCGCGATCTTGATCTGCAGCACCTCGGCATTGACGAGATAGGCCGGCGTCACGCCGAAGCGTCCCGACGCGACCTGCTTGATCTTGGAGCTGCGCTCGGTGCCATAGCGCGCGGGATCTTCGCCGCCTTCGCCCGAATTGGAGCGCGCGCCGAGCCGGTTCATGGCCGTCGCGAGGGCTTCGTGCGCTTCTGGCGACAGGGCGCCGAGCGACATGCCTGCCGAGTCGAAACGGGCGAGTATCGCCTCGACCGGTTCGACCTCCGCCAGCGGCAGCGGCGGCCCGGCCGGTTCGAGCGCAAACAGGTCGCGCAGCGCCGATGGTGCGCGGCCGTTCACGTGCATGGCATACACGCGGTAGCGCTGCATGTCGCCGGTACGTACCGCCGCCTGCAGGCTGGCCACGACCGCCGGGTTGTACATGTGGTATTCACCGTCCGGAACGGCCTTGAGCAATCCGCCGGGCGGCAATGCGTAACTCGGATCGCGCGCGGCGGCCAGCTGGGCGCGGTACTCGGCTTCGATGTCGGCGAAATCCGCGCCGCCGATGCGCGAGGGGGCGCCGGGGAAACAGAGATCGACCACCTCCCGCGAAAGCCCGACGATCTCGAACAGCTGCGCGCCGCGGTAGCCCGCAATGGTCGCGATGCCCATCTTCGAGATGATCTTCAGCAGCCCCTTGCGGATGCCGCGGCGATAGCTGCGGCCGACTTCCGACGGCGGTTCGCCCTCCAGCCCCTTGAGCTCGCCGCGGCGGCTCATGTCGAACAGCGTCTGGTAGGCGAGATACGGATAGACCGCCGTCGCACCGAACCCGATCAGACAGGCGAAATGATGCGGATCGCGCGCGGTGCCGGTCTCGACGATCAGGTTGCAGTCGCAGCGCAGCTGTCGGCGCAGCAGATGCGCATGCACGGCGCCGGTCGCCAGCAGTGCATGGATGGGCAGCAGCCCGGGCGCCGGATAGCGGTCGGAGAGCAGCACGATGAGCGCGCCGTCGCTCACGGCCGTTTCCGCTGCCGCACACAGATTGCGGATCGCCCGTTCGAGGCCGACTGCCGGGTCGTAGTAGAGGTCGAGCTTGACCTGCGCGTCACGGGCCTGCGGCAGTGCCAGGATCTGGCGCAGCTTGCGCTGCGACAGGATGGGCGAATTCAGGATCACCTGCCGCGCGTTTTCCGGCGAGAGTGCGAATACGTTGCCTTCGCGGCCGATCTGGGTGACCAGCGACATCACGAGGCGTTCGCGCAGCGGATCGATCGGCGGATTGGTGACCTGTGCGAAGGCCTGCCGGAAATATTCGTAGAGTGGCCGCGATTGCTGCGACAGCACGGCAATGGGCGTGTCGTCGCCCATCGAACCGGTCGCTTCGGACTCGTCCTCGGCCAGTGCCTTCAGCACCACGTCGCGCTCTTCGCGCGTCAGCGCGAACTGCTTCTGGAAGCGCGCGAGCACGTCCGGTGGAAACGGTTCGGCGGCCAGGGCCGGATCGATCAGGTGCGACTCGAGGTAGGTCATCTCATCGCGCAGCCACTGCTTGAACGGCGCACGCGTGCGGTTGATCGCATCGATCGCGGCGTTGTCGAGCAGGCGGCCTTCCAGCAGATCGACCGCGATCATCTCGCCCGGACCGAGCCTGCCCTTTGCGACGATGCGCTCGTCGGCGACATCCCAGATGCCAGCTTCCGAGCCGATCGCGAGATGGTCGTCATCGGTCCTCAGCCAGCGCGTCGGTCGCAGGCCGTTCCGGTCGAGCGTGCAGGCGGCATGCCGCGCGTCGCAGATCACCAGACCCGCCGGCCCGTCCCAGGGCTCGCTGTGCAGCGCGTAGTACTCGTAGAACGCTTCGAGGTCTTCGTCGATGGTGTCGCGCGCGCTCCAGGCCGGTGGCACCAGAATGCGCATGGCGGTGAGGAGGTCGAGGCCCCCGGCGAGCAGCACATCGAGCATCTCGTCGAGGCTCTGCGAATCCGATCCGCCACTGCCGACGAGGGGGCCGATGTCGGACAGATCGAGCAGCGGCGACACCATCTTCACCGCGCGCGCCGCGGCCCAGGTGCGGTTGGCGCGGATGGTGTTGATCTCGCCGTTGTGGGCAAGCAGGCGGAACGGCTGCGCGAGCCGCCACTCCGGCAGGGTATTGGTCGAGAAGCGCTGATGAAACACGGCTGCGCTCGCGCTCAGTGCCGGATGCGCGAGATCCGGAAATGCCGTGCGCAGGGCACCCGGCGCGGTCATGGCCTTGTAGGTGATCGTTGCCGCCGACAGGCTCACGATGTAGAAGCTCGTGTCCTCCGCGCGCGCAACGCCGGCGCGGCGCCGTGCCCGGAACAGCGCGCGCTCGAAGCTGGCGTCGTCGGCCTGCGCGCGTGGTTCCACGAACAGCTGGACCACGCGCGGCGCGTGAGCCCGGCCGAGCGGACCGCACGCCACGGCATCCACAGGTACGTCGCGCCACCCGGCGGCGGTGAGCCCTTCCTCGGCGAGGATGCGCTCCACGTCAGTGAAGGCGGCCTTCGCCATGGCCGCATCCGGATCGACGAACACGAGTCCGGATGCGAAGCGCGTACCGAGCGGGATCCCGGCTTCGTCGGCAAGGGCACGCAGCCAGGCATCCGCGCGGTACAGCAGGATGCCGCTGCCGTCACCGGTGACGCCGTCAGCGTTCACGCCACCGCGATGCGCCATGCGTGCGAGCGCGGTGAAGGCCTGGTCGACCAGCCAGCGGCTCGGCCGGTTGCCAATCTGGGCAATGAGTCCGAAGCCGCAGCTGTCGTGTTCGAAAGCGGGGTCATACAGGCGCGGCGTGTTGCGACGCGTCATGCTGCAATCCTGGCGGTGCCGCGCAACGATCGATCCAGTGCGAGCGTGCGTGACGTGCTGGGGTAGCGCATTCCGTCGCGCCCGGTGCAGAACCCGTCGTGACGGGCTCCAGCTTCGAATCAAGCATAGATGCTGCGATGCGTCAAATAACCAAAGTCGACGCTGTGGCCGACACATCGCAGAAGCGATCCGAGCATTCCATCGAATTGTCCGGTCATGCGTCGTGGTGGGACGTATTCCACTAATGCGTTTGGCTGCATCGCACTGGCCGCGAGCTCCGTTGCGGTGCGGCAGAGCGCCGACCGCGAGCGGTTCGTGCGGTCGGGTCGGGTCGGGCCGTGTCATCCACCCGCAGGACGGGCGTTCGCGGTACATTCGGGAGGCCTGGGGACGGGGGGGCCGGATGACGACGCGGATCGCTCAGTTGTCGGTGATGGTGGTCGAGGACCACAGCTTCCAGCGCAGCATCGCGCTGCGATTGCTGGCCGGCCTCGGCATCGAGCGCGCCTACGAGGCAGCCAACGGCCGCGAGGCGCTCGAACGCGTGCTCGCCATGCCGGAAAAACCGGATGTGCTGCTCGTCGATCTCGACCTGCCGGAAATGGACGGCATCGAACTCATCGGCCACGTCGCGAGCCGCCGCCTGGCGCGCGCCGTGGTGGTGCTGTCCGCGCTCGATCCTGCGCTGCTCAACACCGTGCAGACCATGGCGCGTGCCTCGGGCCTGCGGGTGCTCGGCGCCGTGGAGAAACCGCTGACGGCGACCAAGCTCCTGGAGGTCCTGTCGCACTTTCATCTCGAGCCCGAGGAACATGGCTATCTTCCGCTGATCGAGATCGACCGCCAGACCCTGGTCGAGGCAATCGAGGCCGAGGAGATCGAGCCGTGGTTCCAGGCACAGGTCTCCATCGCGAGCGGTCATGCGGTCGGCGTGGAGGCGCTGGCGCGCTGGGTGCGCGGTGACCAGGTGCTGCTGCCAGCCCAGTTCCTGCCGCACGTCGAGCGGGAGAACCTCATCGACGCGATGACCGAAAGCATGCTGCGCAAGGCCTGCCGCTGGCGCGCGCGGTGGGCCGGGGCGGGACTCGACCTGCGCCTGTCGGTCAACGTGTCCATGCTCAACCTCGCCCGCGTCGACACCGCGGACCGCTTTCAGCAGATCGTGCAGCAGGCCGGGGTGCGCACGCGCGACGTCGTGCTCGAAGTGACCGAAGGGTCGGTGATGGGCGAAGCTGCGAGCGCGCTCAACGTGCTCGCCCGCCTGCGCCTCAAGGGATTCGGTCTGGCGATCGACGATTTCGGCACCGGCTATTCCTCGCTGTCGCAGCTCTCCCAGATTCCCTTCACCGAGCTCAAGATCGACCAGGGTTTCGTCACCGGTGCCGTGCGGCAGCCGCGCAAGCGCGCGGTCGTGGAAACCAGTCTCGAACTCGCGCGCAAACTCGACCTCGGCACCGTCGCCGAGGGCGTCGAGACCGTCGACGACTGGCAGATGCTGGCCGAGCTCGGCTGCGACTATGCGCAGGGTCACCTGATCGGCCCCGCCGTTTCTGGCGCGGCGCTGGTCGATCAGGTGCGTCACTGGAGATCGCCGCCGGTTCCCGTATGAGTGCGGGTCAGTTCACGCTCAGCATACGGCAGCAGCTGCTGGGCCTGTTCGGCCTGCTGCTCGCGACCGGCGTGACCGTACTCGTGCTCGACACGATCAACGAGCGCGCCACGATCGCGACCATCACGCGGGTGCGCGAGGATTCGCTGGCGGGACTGCGCTACGTCAAGAGCATTTCCGATGCCTACGGCATGGATGTCGTCGACACGGCGTTCCGGGTGCGCAACGGTCTGATGGGCTGGGATCAGGGAGTCGAAGTCCTCGATCGGGCGTCGGATCGCATCCAGGACCAATGGGACAAACTGCTGGCGACGAATCTCACCGAAGTGCAGACGACCCTCGTCGACGATCTGCGTCGCCAGCGCGAAAGCGCCGACCGCGCCGCGGCGAAACTGCGTGCGATCCTGACGTCGCAGAACATGGCCGACCTCGGCCACTTCGCCGACACCGAACTCTATCCGGCGATCGATCCGGTCACGACACGGCTGAAATTCCTGTCCGAACTGCAGATGATCACCGCCAACGGCAACCTCGACGCCGATGCACGCCGCACCGCGCGCGTGAGTTTCTGGCGCGTTGCGCTGAGCCTGCTGGCGTTCGCGATCGCGTTTGCCGCGGGCCGCCGCATACTGCGGCACATCTACCGGGGGGTGGAAAAGCTGGTGGAGCTCGCGCACGCGACGCGCGCCGGCGACTACGCGAAGCCGATCGGCGAATGGCCCCGCGGCGAGCTCGGGCAGGTCGCCCATGCGTTCGTCGACATGCGCGAGGTGCTCGCCCGCAACGAGGTCGAGCTGCGCCATTCCGAGGCGCTGGCCACCGAGGCAAATCGTGCCAAGACCGCATTCCTGGCGGCGATGAGTCATGAGATCCGAACGCCGATGATCGGCGTGGTGGGGATGCTCGAACTGCTGGCGCACACCGAGCTCGACGCCGAACAGCGCCGATGCGTCGACGTGATCGACACGTCAGCCCAGGCGCTGCTGCAGATAATCGGCGACATCCTCGATTTCTCGAAGATCGAAGCGGGGCGGCTCGAGATCGCGAGCGCCCCGACTGACCTGCGCCGACTGTTGGAACAGACGATCAACAATTTCCTCGGCGTCGCATCCTCGCGTGGCCTCTCGCTGACCCTGTCGGTGGACCCCGGCGTCGCCGCGGCACACGTGGTCGATCCGCTGCGCCTGCGCCAGATCGTGTCGAACCTGTTGTCCAATGCACTGAAGTTCACGCACAAGGGCGGTGTGCGCGTCGAACTCGAACGGCTCATGGACGACGAGGGTTCCCAGACCCTCGCGCTGCAGGTCCACGACAGCGGCATCGGCATTGGCCAGGAGCAGCAGGACAAGCTCTTTACTCCGTTCGCGCAGGCCGAGGCCGGCACGGCGCGCAGCTACGGCGGAACCGGGCTAGGGCTTGCGATCAGCCAGCGACTGGCCGCTGCAATGGGTGGCGAACTCGGTCTGCGCAGCCGGCTCGGCGAAGGCACCTCGGTCAGTCTCGTGATCACGCTGCCCACGGCGAGCGGCGAAGCGCTTGCCCGTGAACCTGCGCCGCCGCGAAGAACCACGCAGTTCGCGCAGCGCGCCGCGCCGGGTGTCGCCGACGCGGAACGCGAGCGCAGCCTGATTCTCCTCGTCGACGATCACCCGACGAACCGCGACGTGATCGCACGACAGCTCGCCAAGGCCGGCTATGCCTGCATCAGCGCTGACGACGGCGAAGAAGGCCTGCAGCAATGGCGCAGCGGCCGCTTCGCGCTGGTGCTCGCCGACATTCACATGCCGCGCATGGACGGCTATGCGATGACCGGCGCCATCCGCGAGATCGAACGGCGCGAGGCCCGCGCACGCACGCCGGTGATCGCGCTGACCGCGAACGTGACCAAGGGCGAGGCCGAACGTTGCATTGCCGCTGGCATGGACGATTTTCTCGGCAAGCCCGTCAGCATCGCGCAGCTCGCGGCGAAGCTGCGTGTCTGGCTGCCGCACGTGCCGTTTCCCCAGGAAACGGCCGAACCGGTGGCGCCGGTCGGCCTGCCGGACGCCATCGACCGCAGTGTGCTCGAGGAAATCACCGGCGGCGATTCACAGCAGGCGCGTGAACTGCTCGACGAATTCGTCACGACGGCGCAGGGCGATATCGCTGCGCTCGAACAGGCGTTGGCGCGACACGATCGCACGGGTGCGGCGCGCGAAGCGCATCGCATCAAGGGAGCGGCGCGCCTGGTCGGCGCAACCGTGCTGGCCGATCAGGCGGCGGCGATCGAGGAGCGCCTGCGCAGCGGCGGTGGCGGCGATTTTCCCGATCCGCTTACGCTGCGTTCGGCACTCGAGGCACTGACACGGCGCTGAATTGCCGACGCGCGCCGCACGCAACCCGTGCGATTCACGGTGGCGCCGGCCAGGGTTACAGCGCTTCGGCGTCGGTTTCCCCGGTGCGGATGCGCAACACCTGATCGAGCTGATAGACGAAGATCTTGCCGTCGCCGATCTTGCCCGTGTTGGCCGATTGCATGATCGCCTCGACGACGCGGTCACACATGTCCGCGGCCACGGCAACTTCCAGCTTGATCTTCGGCAGGAAGTCGACGACGTACTCGGCTCCACGATAGAGCTCGGTATGACCCTTCTGCCGGCCGAAGCCCTTGACCTCGGTCACCGTGATGCCTTGCACGCCAACCTCGGCCAGTGCTTCGCGAACATCATCGAGTTTGAACGGCTTGATGATGGCCGTGATCATCTTCATGACGGTAATCCTTGCGTTGACGGCTGGGCGCGGACCGCGCACGGCCGCGACTATAGCCCAACCCCCGCGCAGCCCGTCTCGCCGGCCGGCGGCCAACGCCACGCCCGCCGGGCGGCGTCGCGGGTCGCCCGGCTTCGGCCGTGGCAGTGTCTGAACGTCCTGTCGGGATTCCGCGCCACATTCCGCTCGCTCGCGACGGTCGTGTCTCCGGGCCTCGGCTACACTACGCAACGACCTGCCGGCGGTTTGACGGCCCTGTTTCCGCCACAGGGCTCGACCGGCGATGGTCCGCATGACCACCGCCCGCGAGCGGTCCTTTTCTGGAGAACCCCCATGATCGATGCGCGCACTCTCGACGAACTCGTCCGCCGCGTGACCGAGCTGATTCCGGCCGGCGTCGGCAGCGCCGGCGCCGACATTGCCGGCAACGTACGCGATGCGCTGCGCACCGGACTGCGCAAGCTCGACCTGGTCACGCGTGAGGAATTCGACGTGCAGCGCAGCGTGCTGCTGCGAACGCGCGAAATGGTCGAAGCGCTCGAAGCCCGCGTCGCCGAGCTCGAAACGCTGTTGCAGGCACCGCGAAACTGATTCCGCTTCCGGCGGCGTGATCAGCCGTTTCGCGCCGCCGCGACGTGCTGGACCGCCCGGTCCGCTGCGCCGCTGGAGTTCCGCTGCGGGCAGCCTGCCAGGCGTATCCGGTCGTCCGCGCCGTGCGCCATCGCAGTAAGCGGCTCGTCGAGCCTTTCCTTGTCGGCGAGACGTTGCGGCGTACGAGGTGTGGTGCGCAGCGCCGTCCCGTGTCATCGCCTCGCGCGTTGCGATCGCTACAAAACTTGTAAGCCGACAAGTGCACAGGTAGCTTCGGTCGTCCGCGCGTCGCCAGCTGGCGACGGTCCATTTCCCACGGGCTTGCCGTCGTCGCGGCATGGCAGCTCGCGCGTGATTCTCGTCGTCCACCATCCACCTGGGGAGTGACCATGCTGCACAATGATCTTTGCGCACGGCGGGTGCTGACCGCTGCACTGTTGCTGGCCAGCGGCTGCGCGTCGGCGCAGTCGGGCACGTTGAACAGTCTTCAGGGCGGTGCTTCGCCGACCGGCGTCAGTGTCACGAACGGCTCCACCGGCACCGTCTATGCCAACCTCGTGCTCGGCCAGCCGCCCGCTTCGCCGCCCGCCGGGTGCAGCGACCTGGGAACGCAGATCGTCAGCCTCGGGGACACGCGCCTGACCTTCACGTCCAGCGTCGCTGGCAAAACGGTCACGTTCACGCCCGTGACCGGGGTCAGCGACAAGGGCTCCTATGCGATGGACGCCAACGAGACCATCACCTACACGCCGCAAACGGCTGCGTGCGGCTCGGCCATCTGCAGTCCCGCGGTCACCTTCAATTTCTTCTTCACCACCAGCAACGACGGCTTCAGCAACAACAACGGCTGCAGCAACAGTGTGTTTCCCAACGCGTCGAACCTGGCGGAAGCCTCGATCAATTTCGGCGTCAACGGTTCTGTCGGCAACACCTGCGCCAACGCCGACGACACCGACATCAGCGCTGTCAACGGCGTGAACGCCATCCTCAAGGTCGTCACGAGCGGGCCCGGCTGGCCAACGGCGACGAGCACTGCGCAGAACGACGTGCTCGGCAAGAACGCGAACAAGCCCGGCGTGTTCGGCTGGGCGGCGACGAACTGCAATGGCAGCCTCGCCAACTCGGGCTATCCGAATCCGTCCGCTACCTGCGCCGCGCCGAAGAATGCACCGCTCGCGACCGGCAAACCGCCCGCCTGCAAGACCCCGGGCGGTACGGCCTATGCGCCCATCGCTGGTCCTGACGGCACGAACTATTGCGACGAGCGCAGCGATGCAGGCACCTGCAACAACCAGCGTTCTGCCTATGTCACCGGCGGGACGATACAGATCACGTACCTGAAGCAGGCTTACTGAGCGCCTTGCCACACCGGCGCGACCATGCCGGTCGTGCCGGTATGGGAGCCCCGGCGTGCCGAATACGCACGCGACTGCGACGACTGGCCATTCCATCAGCATGACATCGGTTTGAACGCGCGTCGGCGCGCTGAACCAGCGCGGTCCCTCACCAATCCTGGCTCGCCCGCGGTCCGGATGAATGGCAGCGCCTGCGAATTCTCCGACGCACCTGCCGGCTCCGCGCCGATGCGCGCGCGAGATCGGTTCATTAGCGTGCAAATCACCGCTCTGCGACGACTTTCCCATGAGCCTTGCCATCGTCCATTCCCGCGCCCAGGACGGCGTTGCCGCCCCGGCGGTGACGGTCGAAGTCCACCTGTCGGGCGGGCTGCCGGGTACGGCCATCGTCGGTTTGCCAGAAACCGCCGTGAAGGAAGCGCGCGACCGCGTGCGTGTCGCGATCCTCAACGCCAAACTCGACTACCCGGCCCGGCGCGTCACCGTCAATCTCGCGCCGGCTGACCTGCCCAAGGACGGCGGCCGTTTCGATCTGCCGATCGCACTCGGCATCGTCGCCGCCAACGGCGGCCTGCCGCGCAATGCGCTGGCCGGACATGAGTTCGTCGGCGAGCTGGCACTTTCGGGCGAGCTGCGTCCGGTGCAGGGTGTGTTGCCGGCGGTGCTGCAGGCCACGCGCGCCGGCCGGCGAGTGATAGTCCCGCGGGGCAACGGTGCAGAAGCCGCGCTGGTTGCAGGCGCCGACGTGCGAGTCGCCGACAGCCTGCTTGACGTGTGTGCGCATCTTGCCGGGCGCGGCGAGCTTGCAGTCGCGGATGTCAGTGCGGCCCCTGCGGTCCCGGTCGAGGCGGAATCGCTCGATCTCGCCGACGTGCGGGGACAGCCTGCCGCTCGGCGCGCCCTGGAGATTGCCGCGGCAGGCTGCCACAACCTGCTGCTGTGCGGTGTACCCGGAACGGGCAAGACCATGCTCGCGAGCCGTCTGCCGGGTATCCTGCCACCACTGGAGGAGCACGAGGCGCTGGAGCTCGCGGCGATCCGCTCCGTCGCCGGTCACGACAACGACGTGCGCGCCTGGAAAAAGCGCGCCTTCCGCCATCCGCATCATTCGGCATCGGCAGCAGCACTCGTGGGCGGCGGCTCGATCCCGCGACCTGGCGAGATCTCGCTCGCGCATCATGGCGTTTTGTTCCTCGACGAGCTGCCCGAGTTCGATCGTCATGTGCTCGAAGTGCTGCGCGAACCGCTGGAGTCGGGCCGCATCGCCATCTCGCGCGCCGCGCGTCAGGTCGAGTTCCCGGCGCGCTTCCAGCTCGTGGCGGCAATGAATCCGTGCCCCTGCGGCTACGCGGGCGATCCGAGTGCACGCTGCCGTTGCACTCCGGATGCCATCGCCCGCTACCGCTCGCGTCTGTCCGGGCCTCTGCTCGACCGCATCGACCTCAAGCTCGACGTGCCGCGCCTGCCGCACACCGACCTGCGCGAAGCCAACGGCGGTGAAGCCAGTGTGCTGGTGCGTCAGCGCGTGGTGGCGGCGCGCGAACGGCAACTGGCGCGCGCCGGCCGACCCAATGCCTGGCTCGCCAATCGCGACCTCGAGCGCGACTGCGTGCTGCGGCCGCACGACCAGGCGCTGCTCGATCGCGCCGTCGATCGGCTGGGCCTGTCGGCCCGCGCATATCACCGGATACTGCGTGTCGCGCGGACGATTGCGGATCTGGCCGGCTCGGAACGCATCGAGTCGCCGCATGTCAGCGAGGCCGTGCAATACCGGCGGTTCGATTTCCGCTGACGTGAACGGCCTGCAGCGAGTCTCCGCGCACGCAAGGACGTCGCGCGATCGTTCGCTCCCACCGGCGGTCCCGGCACACAGTGCGATGTCGTTTCAGTTCATCGCCCGCCGGTGCCGCAGCGCCTGCTCGCGCAATGCCTCGATTTCCGCCAGCAATGCAACCGCTTCGCGCAGGCTGACGACGCCGACCGGCCCGTAGTGTCCCGCACGAATTTCCACGTGGCACACCTGCACGCGCGCGAGCAGCAGGCGAATGAACTCCGAGCCCCGTCCGAGCGCCCGCAGATGGTCCTGGTTGCGCAGCGCGCGCAGCGTCGTGCCGTCGACGACGGCCAGCCCCAGCGTGCTGTCGCTGATCGTGTCAGTCGCGCGTGCGAGCGCGGGCTTACACGCGAGCCGCAGCGCGAACAGCCGCGGCGGCACCGAGGCCGCCGCCGCGCGCCCAGACCTCGCGCTGCAGGTCGCTGAGTGCCGCGGCGGCAAGCCCGACGTGAACGACGCCGGTCGATGTCACTGCCGCGAGCGTGACGGCAGGGCCCAGGATCATGCCGTGCCAGAGGATGTGCCCTCGCCGCTGCCCCAGGGAGCGAGCACGCGCAACGCGCCCAGGATCGCGAAACCGCTGAACACCGCCGCGCGGACGGTCGCGAACAGGAAACGCAGGGGATGTCGCTGCAGTGGCGATCGCCACTCGTCATCGTTGCGGCGCATCGCCGACAGCAGCGTGTCGAAGCCGATCCAGACCGGCCAGACTGCCACATACAGTGCCGCGGTCGTCACCGCCAGACGCAGCGTGTGCGGCTGCCCCGGCAGCATGGCGAGGGAAAGGGACTCCCAGGGTTCGGGCAGCCGGACGAGCCTGCTCAGGCCGATGGCGCCGAGAAACGAGCCGGTCGCGTGGGCGACGGTCACACCCAGCGCGGCGAGGGCGACGCTGGGACGCGGGCGCTGATCCTCCGCCTCTGCGCGCGGAGGGCGGCCCGCCAGGGCGCCGATCCAGCCGAGCAGCACGGCGGCAAACACACAGAGCCCTCCGGCCATCGACAGCGACACGCCGGGCGCAGCGCCCGACCAGCGGCTCATGGCATGGAACAGCCGCAGAGGAAACTGGCTCATCGCCAGCAGCAGCGCGCTGAGCTGGGTCTGCACCAGAAGCACATTGCGCACGAACGTACCGATCATGCCGAGCGTATCGCCTGACAGCGGTGACTTTCGCGGACTCAGCTAGTTGCTGTACGCACGCAGGTGCTGGATCGGCCGCAACGGGTCCTCGGCCGCCGGGCTGGCAGGCGAATGCGAGCGCTCGCGCAGTGTCGAGCGCAGCGCCTCGAACGCCCTCTCGAAGCCGCGAGGGCGGATCAGTGCCTGCAGGAAACCATCGACTGGTAGTGAAACAGCGCGCCTCACTCGGCCACGTCGCAGGTGGCGCGCAGCTTCAACGCGGCCGCGACATCGCGCCAATCGAAGGCACCGACACCCTGGTCGTCGTGTACGGCGTAAAACACGCCCTGCGGAAACCGCCGGGTTCCGGCCTGATGCAGCCAGACCCCGTCCGTGTTCGCGACGGTTTCGCCCGCGAAGGCGCCGAGATGGCGCAGGCTCGCGCGATCGAACACATGGAACAGAGAACGGTCCTTGTACTGGTCGGTCGCGATCCAGTAGCCGCTGCCGTCGGCACACTGCCACAACGCAATGCCCTCAGCCTGGGCCTTGAAGAGACCGAGACCGAGCGTGCGTCCGCGATAGCGCCCGGCAAGGTCGTACTCGCGTACCGCCGTGCCGGTCGCGACATCTTCCTCGGCGATCAGCAGGCGGTCGTGCGCCGGATCGCCCCAGAGCGACTCGGGTATGCGGATGGCGCCGTCCGCGCTGGTGTCGCCCAGCGACGCGCGCAGCTGCGCGGAAAGTCCATCGCCGCGGATCTCCACCGCATACCGGCGCAGCCGCCGGTCGAGCTGCGCCAGCGGCGGCACGATGTCATCGCCGGCGTCATTGGTGCCGGCCATATAGGCATCGCTGACCAGCACGTCGTAACGGTCGTCGCCGTCGCGGCGCAGCCAGATGCCGTAGGGCTGCCGCAGCTCGTCCGCGCCGAAACTGCCGACTGCGTGGAAATCCCGGGCGCGCAGCACCTGTACGCGACGGTTGTCGCGTTCGACCACGAACACGAGGTCGTCGATGACAAAGATGCCGTTGGGCCGATCGAACTCGCCCCGGCCCTTTCCTGCAGCGCCGATCGTGCCGTTGGCCGCGCCCGTATCACCGTCGTAGCGCACGAGGCGGCCGGTGGCCTTCGCGGTCGCGAGCAACGCGGCAGAACCGTCGGGGCCACGCCAGAGTGCGGGCGAGTCGATGTTGTCCTCGGGGGTGAGCGGCGTGACGAACGCCTCACGCACGACGGCGTGGGCAATGCCGGAGGCCGCAAGCATCGGATCGACCGCGCCGCGTTCGTCCGGCTCGCGTGTCGTCGCGACCGGCGTGCCCGCGCACGCGACGAGCATCAACAGTGATGCCGCAACGAGCGGCGTGCGCAGAACTGAGAGCGTCATCCGGAGTCCCCGACAGATAAAGAGCGCGCTTGTAGCAGCGTCACATGACGAAAACGCGGCCAGGGCATGACAGCTGACGGGCCGCTACGGTGTCATCGCTTCGCCATGCAAGCCCACTACAAAGCCGGATCATTTTTCCAGGGGAAGTGATCCATGACGAAGCGACTGCTCGTGCTCGCGCTGTTCAACGCGCTGGCATCCACCGCCCTGGCCGAAGCCGGCGCCGATCCTGCGGCTGCGCTGGACGCGGCCAGTGCGACCGAGCTCGACAAGGTGCTCGTCACCGGCGAGATCACCTACCGCGACCGCACCGACGATACTGCGCCCGTGCTGGTCTACGATCTCGACTACTTCCAGCGCTTCGAGCCGCGCACGGTCGGCGACATGCTCAAGCGCGTGCCGAGCGTAAGCTTCGTCTCGGATGTTCTGGAATACGACGGCGCGCGCCTGCGTGGCCTCGATCCGGGTTACACGCAGATTCTGATCAACGGCAAGAAAGTGCCGGGCGCCGGCGCCGACCGTTCGTTCTTCGTCGACCGTATTCCGGCCGAAGTCGTCGATCGCATCGAGATCGTGCGCAATGCCAGTGCAAACCGCTCCGGTGACGCGGTCGCGGGTGCGATCAACATCGTGCTGCGCGATGCGTACGAATTCGACGGGGGCTATGTGCGTGCCGGCTTTTCCCGCTTCGACGACGGCGAAATCAAGCCGACCGTCGCCGCCGTCGCAAGCGGGGAGCTCGCCGGTGGCCGCATCCTCGCCGGCGCGAGCCATCAGGGCCGCTACAACCCGAAGAAGAAACTCAGCCTGCGCTACGACCAACCCGGCGGTGATTTCGACAATCGTGAAGACCAGGACGACACGCGCGACGGCACGGACGACGCGTTGAATCTTTCATATGTGCGCGATCTCGGCGCTGGCAGATTGTCGTTGAGCGGACTGCTCGTGCGTACCGATCGCACTGAGACCGAGCATTCGGACGAATACAACGACCGCACCAGCACGTCGCGTGACAATTTGCTGTCGGTCAACGATCAGGTTGCCGACATCGAGCAGCAGAGCTACGCGATCAAGGGCGACTACCGCATCGAGCATGCGAGCGGCGACAAGACGGAAGTTTCCTTCGACTTCGCACGCATGCAGGACGACACGCGCAACGTCGAGGAAGAAATCGGTTACGACGATGACGATATGCCGCCATCGTTCGACGACTACGAAGGCACCTTGCAACGGTCGGCACTGCGCGATCGCGAGCACGGCGCGGCTGTATCTCACGCGCTGCCGCTGGGCGCCGCAACGCTCGAGTTCGGCATCGACTATCGCGACAAGCGCCGCGACGTCGACCTGCGCACCAGCGAAGTCGACACGGATGAAGAAGGTGGGCCGCTGCCGCCGTACGACGACTTCGTGCTCGATACCAGCCGCATCGAGGAGCGCCGTGTCGATCCCTATCTCATGCTGTCGGGCAAGGGTGGTGCGTTCGCCTGGGAAACCGGCCTGCGATACGAGACGACGCGCAGCCGGATCGAAAATGTCGACGGCCGCTGGGACAGGAACTACGACCTGCCGCTGCCGTCGGCGCATCTGCGCTGGGATCTCGGCGACAGCGACCGCGTGACGGTCTCGGCCGCGCGCACCGTGCGCCGGCCGAACTTCGACTACCTGCTGCCGGTGCTGCGCGAAGGGGAATACGGCGACAACGATTTCATCGGCAATCCGCGGCTGGAGCTGGAAAAGGCCTGGGGTGTCGATCTCGGCTTCGAACACCGTCTCGGCAAGCGCGGCGTGGTCGGCGTGAATCTGTTCTATCGCGACGTCAAGGATCTGATCGAGCTGATCAACACGGGCGCTCCGAGTGAAACAGCCCTCGAGGATTTCGAGGACGAGATCGGGGAGTTTCTCGAAAGCCAGCCCGGCGCCACGCCACAGACGCCGGGCTATCCGCGGCTCGACCCCGACAGCTTCGTCTACTCCGCGGCCAACGTCGGTGACGGTGAGGTCTACGGCGTCGAACTCGATCTGTCCACACCACTGACCGCATTCGGCCTTCCGGATACGGGCGTATTCTTCAATTACTCCTGGCTCGACAGCCGTGTCGACGACGCGCTCGGGCAGCGCCGCTTCAACGATCAGGCGCGCTCCGTGCTCAATGTCGGCTTCATCCAGGACCTGCCGGCCATCGACGCGAACTTCGGCCTGAGCTATCGCCGCCAGGGCCGCGCCTACTCGCGCCTGCTCGCCGAGGAAGTGGAGACGCGCTACGGGGCCGATTTCGAAGCCTTCATCGAGAAGCGCTTCGGCACCCAGTGGTCGGTACGACTGATCGGCACGAATCTGCTGGATGCGTCCAAGGACGAGACCTTCCACAAGTTCGATACGCTCGACGACCAGATCGCGCGCGACTACGACGAATACGAACTCGAAACCGAGCAGTCCGGTCCGGTCTACCAGTTCGTCGCGCGTTACGCGTGGTGATCGCGCGGCCGTCCCGGCGCGGGACGGCCGCACCGATTACACTGCGCGGCCGATCCGATCGATCACGGCCGTCCATGGGTGCTTCGCGCGTTGTCCGCCTGCTGCAAACGTTGCGTGTGACCGAGCTGGGGTTCGCGCGCGAACGCTGTGCCGTTTGCGATTTCGGCTGGTTGCTGCGGCTGGCTCGCAACGAGCTCGGTGTGCGCTGCGCGCGCTGTGGGGCCAGCGCGGTCACGCAGTCCCTCGCTTCGGTGATCCGGCACGAAGTACCGGCGCTGTCCCAGGCCGCCGTCTACGAGATGTCGGCGCAGGGGCCGCTGGTCAGCTTCCTGCGCCGACACTGCGCTGCACTGACGACGAGCGAGCTGCTCGACGGCGTCGTGCCCGGTACGTCGTGCGGCGGCGTGCTGTGTCAGAACGTGGAGCGGCTCACCTTCGCCGACGCCAGCTTCGATCTATGCACATCGAGCGAGGTGCTCGAGCATGTCGAGGACGATGCCGCGGGCTTCCGCGAGCTGCATCGCGTGCTGCGGCCCGGCGGGCGCCTGATCTTCACCGTGCCACTGCACGACAGCGAACGGACGCGGGAACGCTTCGCCCTGCGCAACGGCGTCCGTGTTGCGGTATTGCCGCCGGCATATCATGCCGACCGCTATCGCGGGGCCACCATACTGGTGCAGCGCGACTACGGTCGCGATCTCGTCGATCGGCTGCACGACGCGGGTTTCGTCGACGCGCGCATCACGACCCCGGCGGCGGCGTCGCTGTTCGGCCATGCGCGGCCCGTGGTCGTCGCCACACGCGCTGGCTGAGCGCGCCGAACCGCTCCGGCGATCCGCCGGGACGAGCGATGCACGCACTGCCTCCACGTAGAATCGCGTCGGGACTGCAGCACGGAATGGCGATGAGCGGCGAACCTCTTTCCGTTGGCGACGAAGGCGGGCTACGCGCCATCCTGCGCGCGCTGCGCGCACCGCTGACGTCAACGTCAGTACTCGCCGTCGTCGTCGCCACCGAAGGGTCGACCTATCGCAAGGCCGGCGCGCTGATCCTGTTGCCGGGCCACGGTGCGCGTGTGGGCTGGCTGTCCGGCGGTTGCCTGGAAGCGGAACTCGAACTGGCCGCGGCTGCTGTCGCCGTCACAGGCAGCGCACGCCACCTGCGGCTGGACACACGCGGCGACGATGATCTGGTGTTCGGCTCGGCCTCGGGGTGTCGCGGTGTGGTGGAACTGCTGTTGCTGCCGCTGCGCGAGACATCGCCGCTGCTGGTGGCGCTGCGCAGTCTCGAGCAGGGCGGTGTGCTGCACCTGACGCTCGGCGCCGACGGCAGCGGACGGGCCGTGCATGGTGCGCAACACTGGCAGTGGAACGCGAGCACGGCCGCGACTGCCGCGGGCTGGACGTTGCAGCTCGCCGCACCGCGCCGACTGCTGCTGCTCGGTGCGGGCCCGGAGTCACCATCGTTGCTGCGGCTGGCACACCTGCTCGGATGGCGCGTCGACGTCGTCGAAGCACGCACACGCTGGTTCACCGCGCTTGCGACGGCCGACGCGCATCACACCAGTCTCGCTGCTCTGACCGGCGATCCCGTTGCGCCGGCGTTCGCGGCGGCGGTCGTCATGAGCCACCACTTTTCGCGTGATCACGAGTTTCTCGTTCACTGCGCTGCCAGCGACATTCCGTGGATCGGTCTGCTGGGTCCCATCGCGCGGCGCGATGCGTTGCTCGCCGAGCTCGATGCGGCGGCGCGCGAGCGGTTGTTGCCGCGTCTGCAGGCGCCGGTCGGTCTGCGCCTGGGCGGCGAGGGGCCCGAGGCGATCGCGCTGTCGATCATCGCGGCGCTGCAGTCTCTCGGCACCACGGCATGACACGTCGCCACGGTGTCGTCGTGCTCGCGGCCGGCGCCTCGCGGCGTCTGGGTCGGCCCAAGCAATTGGTCGCCATCGATGGGGAAACCCTGTTGCATCGCACGGTACGCCATGCGTTGGCGACGTGCCCGGCGGATCTCGTCGTGGTCGTCCGCGCGGCGGCAACGGGGTCGGCAGAGGCCGTGGCGGATCTCCGGGTGCGCTGTGTCGAAGCGATGGCGCCGCGAGCCGGCATGGGGCTTTCCCTGCGCTGCGGCATCGCGGCGCTGAGTGCTGCCTGCGACGGCGTGCTGGTGCTGGTCTGCGACCAGCCGGCGCTCGATGCTGCACATCTGGTGGGGATGGTCGCGCGCTGGCACGAGAGACCGCACCATGCGGTAGCCAGTGGCTATGCGGGCACTTTCGGCGTACCTGCACTGCTGCCGCGCGACTGGCTGGTTGCCACGGCCCTCGACGGCGATCGCGGTGCCCGGGATCTGCTGCGCGCGCGCAGCGCCGAGGTCACGATCGTTGCCAACCACGCCCTGGCGCGGGATGTCGATCATCCGTCCGATCTGCCGCCGCCATCCGGTGAATCGTCGCAATGAGCGTCGTTCACTCCTGATGCACGGTCTTTCTTGCTGACGGAAACAGTCGGCAAAGCCGCTGCCGCGCCAGATTTGTCAATTCCGGCCACGGCAGAAATGATTCGACGCAAAAACGGCCGGCACCGTGCCCAAAGTCATACGACTTTTGTCCTATTCATCCGCCGTCAGGGGGTCCTGATAATGCCAACCAACCGATCGGTCAGTAGTCGCCTGTGGTCCCGACCCTCCTGGCATCCGCGTATGAGAACTCCGAGAAATCGGCACTGACGCGGATTCTGGTCGAAGCCGAAGTTCTGTTCGCGGAGCGGGGTTTCGATGGAGTGTCGATCAACGAGGTTGCCCTGGCTGCCGGTGTCTGCAAGGCGAATGTGTTCCATCATTTCGCGACCAAGCAGGATCTGTACGAGCGCGTGCTCACGCAGGCTTGCGATGCCTTTGGCAGGTCGCTCGATGCGCTGGAGCTGAAAGAGCGGGATCTGGCAGGACGCCTGCGACGGCTGGTGGAATGGCACAATGCCTTCCTGCACCAGCGACCGCACGGCACGCGTCTGATCTTGCGCGAATTGACGGGGTCCCCGACGGCGCTCGAACGCAGTCCGGTGTTTCCGCTGATCCAGCGCAATTTCGATCGCGTCGTGAGCGTGCTGTCGGAGGTGTCGGACAAGTTGCGCGAGGGCATCAGCCCGGCCTTGGTCGCCAAGGTGGTACTTTCGCTCAACCTGTTCGGGTTTCAGACAGAACGTGTCAACGAACGATTGACGGTGGCTGGCTCGCTGGCCGCTCGACCGGAACTGCAGCGGCAATGGCTCGATCTGCTGCTGCACGGTATCGAGGCGCGCGACTAGTCATCGACAGACAACGCAGCAATGGACGGCTGCAACAGGACTCCCTGGCTCGACCGTCCGTGCTCCTCCCTGCCCTCCGTTGCCTGGTGGACGGGCCAGGGAAATCACATCAGGCATGGTTCGTGTTCCAGACTTGAAGATGCGCGACGCGTCCCAAAGTCCTGCTCCACCCGGGTTCCCCGCCTGCCCGGTACCGGCTGACTCCCTCCTCCCCCCCCCGATCACCGGTACCGGGCCAGGCATCTCGATAACCCCCAGCGAACCTGCGCAGGCACTCGCCGCGCCATGCGGCCCACACCCTCTAACTATTACGCTCTTTGGCTGATTCCTGCGGGCCGGGCCAGTCCGCGGTAGGTTCGCGCTCACCTTCTCCCGTGCAAAAAAAAGCCCGGCACCAGGCCGGGCTTGGAAGATCGTCGGCACGAGGCCGACGGGAGTGACGCTCAGAAGCTCAGGCGGGGACCGACGAGGAACGACGTATCGTTCTCGCCCACGCGCGCCTCGGCCACGAGGCCGAAGCGAGGCGTGAACTTGTACTGGCCGGACACGCCCAGCGAGCCATTGCCGTCGGTGTGATCGAGCTTTTCATAGCCGACCCAGGCGGCCCCTTCGAATTTCGGGGACAACGCCGAGCGTACGCCGACGCGCGCGCCGACGCCGTCGTTGTCGAGCGTCGTGTTCTTGATGTACGCGACGTCGGTGAACAGGTCAGTCGTGTCGCCGACGGGCGTGTGATAGCCGACGCCGAGGTACCAGGATTTCAGATCGTCGACGAGTGGCGTGTCCACATCCAGCCGGTTCCAGCCGGCGATCAGGTTGAAGTTGTCGCCGAGCGCGCCGGAACCGCGGATCGCGACGCCATCGGTGTTGTCGAAATCGTCGGGATTGACGTGCACGTAGTCCGCTTCGAGCCAGGAGTAGCTCAGGTCTGCGGCCTGTGTGGCGAACGGCAGAGCCAGCAGCGAGGCGAGCACGAGGGCAGTACGTTTCATGGGTCTTTCCAGTTTGTCTGTCAGACGGCTTCATTGCCGTGGCAGGCAACCTATGGCACATCGGATCGAACCCAAGTCACGGGGAATCACCGGGTTTACAGCGGATTCATGCGGCTGAACGGCAGCCATTGAAATTCAGGTGGAACCTTCAAACCCGAGCTGGCGCCATGCCTCATAGACGACGACCGCGACTGCGTTGGACAGGTTCAGGCTGCGATTGCACGGCCGCATCGGCAGACGCAGGCAATGGTCGCGCGGCAAGGCATCGATGAACGCCTGCGGCAGCCCGCGCGTCTCCGGGCCGAACACGATCGCGTCGTCGCGGGCGAAGCGCACGTCGTGTGGACGCGTCGTGCCGCGCGTCGACAGGGCGAACACGCGTGCCGGTGATGCCTGGGCGAGGAACGCGGCGAAATCGTCGTGCACGTTCAGGTCGGCGAACTCGTGATAATCGAGACCCGCGCGGCGCAGGCGAGCATCGTCGATGTCGAATCCGAGCGGACGGATCAGATGCAGGCGCGCACCACTGTTGGCGCAGAGCCGGATCACATTGCCGGTATTCGGCGGAATTTCGGGCTGGTAGAGGACGACATGAAGCATCGCGCGATTATCGCCGTGCCGCGCCGCCAAGGCATCTCCGCGCGCGCTGACAGTTTTTGCAACGCCGTCGCGTCCTTGGAGCCAGACGGCCAACGACGCGGCCGGTAGCGGAAATTCTGCGATGCGAAAGCTCCTGCTGTTGATGGCCCTCACGCTGGCCGTGCCGGCCCTGCATGCCGCCGACGATGCTGCGACCCAGCGGCGCGGCCGTGAACTGCTGTTCCAGTCGGGTTGCCACGACTGCCACACGCCCGGTTTTGCGATGAACGGCGGTCAGGCACCTGAACCGGTGTGGCTGACCGGCGATGCGCTCGGCTGGAACGGCCCCTGGGGCACGACCTATCCCACCAACCTGCGCCTCAGTCTGACCGCCATGGGCCGTGACGAATGGCGTGCCTATGCGCGTGCGATGAAGGCGCGTCCGCCCATGCCGTTCTGGGTGCTCAACCGGATGAGCGACGCCGACCTCGATGCGATCTGGCAGGTCGTGCAGACGCTCGGCAAGGCCGGTCAGCCGGCGCCGGCCGCATTGCCCCCCGGCGCAGAGCCGCAGGGTCCGGCGATCCGCTTCCCGTCACCGCCAGCGTCGGTTGCAGCACAGTGACGGATAGCGCGGACATCCTGCGTGCAGCGAACACGAACCGGGGCGGCGACGCATGCTGTCCGCGCCCTGGCGCTCGTGGTTCCGCGCTTACCAGGGCAGCTCGCTGCCATCCTCGCTCGCGAGGAAGCGCCCGCCATCCTCGGGCGTCAATGCCAGGATGCGATCGAGCAGCAGCGTGGCGGCCTCACTGACGGCGAGCGGCGCTGCAGCGCCGCCCATGTCAGTCTGTACCCAGCCCGGATGTAGGCTGGTAACGACGATTCCCTGCGGCGCCAGCTCCGCCGCCAGCAGGCGAGTGGCCATGTTCAGCGCCGCCTTGCTCATGGCGTAGCTCGGGGTGCGGAACGTGTCCGTCCGTGCAATCGATGCTATGACCGTCGAGACGTTCACGACGCGGGCATTGCCGGCCTGGGCAAGCAATGAGGTGCAGGCCTGTGTCAGCAGCAGCGCACCCGCGGCGTTGACAGTGAAGCTCTCCAGCAGCGATTTCGCGGCGACGCTCCCGTAGCGCTCGCCCGACACGAGCAGGCCCGCATTGTTGACGAGCAGGTCCGCGCGGTCGGTGACAATGCCGGCCTCGGCGACAAAGGCATGGATCGAGCGCTCGCTGGCCACGTCGAGTGGCATCACCTGCAGGCGTCCGGGGTGCGCGCCGGCGAGTTCGGTCAGACGCAACACCTGCGTCTTGCGGCACCCGGCAATCACGCGCCAGCCGCGTCCGAGCAGCTGCGCGACGAGTTCCAGGCCAATCCCGCGGCTCGCGCCGCTGACGATCGCGTAGGACATGCGGGGACTCCTTGCGTGACACGGTCGGCCGCATGCTGCGCCAGGGGTGCCGTGCTGGCAACCTCGACCCGTCGCGCCACGGCGACATCGGCGAGGCCCCCCGTTGCCAGTGCAATTGCGCGCCGCGGCGGCCGTCCGTTAGCCTCGGCCGGATCGATTGGCGCCCATTCTGCAGGAGCTTTACATGCGCAAGACGCTCGCCCTCGTGGCAGGCCTCGTATTCGCTGCCGGCCGTACCTTCGCCGGTGCCGCCGATACCATCGACATTCCGTTCGAGACGTTCCGGCTCGGCAATGGACTGACCGTCGTCGTGCACGAAGATCGCAAGGCACCGGTGGTCGCCGTCGGCGTCTGGTACCACGTGGGGTCGAAGGACGAGCGGCCCGGCAAGACCGGGTTCGCGCACCTCTTCGAGCACCTGATGTTCCAGGGCTCGGAAAACCATCGCGACGAATTCTTCCGGCCGCTGGAACTGGTCGGTGCCACCGACAGCAACGGCACGACGAATCCCGATCGCACCAACTATTTCGAGACGGTGCCGACCACGGCGCTCGACATGACCCTATGGCTGGAATCCGATCGCATGGGGCATCTGCTCGGCGCGATCGGCCAGGAGCAGCTCGATGAACAGCGCGGTGTCGTGCAGAACGAAAAGCGCCAGGGTGACAACGAGCCCTATGGCCTTGCCTACGAGCGCATCCTGCGTGCGAGCTTTCCCGAGGGGCATCCTTATCGCTGGGACACGATAGGGTCGATGGATGATCTCAACGCCGCTAGCCTCGACGACGTCAAGCAATGGTTTCGGGAGTATTACGGGGCAGCGAACACCACCATCGTGCTCGCCGGTGACATCGATGTCGCGACCGCGAAGCAGAAAATGCAGAAATACTTCGGCGCGATCGGCTCCGGCCCGCCGCTGGGCCGGCGCGAAGTGTGGATAGCCCCGCGGACCGAGTCCACGCGCGAGGTCATGCAGGACCGCGTCGCGCAGGTGCGGCTCTATCGCAGCTGGAACGTTCCGCCGCGTCACACGGCGGATCTCACGCATCTGCAGCTCGCCGCTGCGGTGCTCGGCGGCGGCAAGACCTCGCGCCTGTACGAGCGCCTGATCTATCGCGAACAGCTCGCGGACTCGGTCAGCGTCAGTATCGACGCGATGGAGATCGCGAGCCTTTTCGCGGTCGAGATCGACATCAAGAAAGGCGTCGATCCGGCGCGCGTGGAGCAGATCGTCGCCGAGGAATGGCAGCGCTTCCTCGCCAAGGGCCCCACGGCCGAAGAACTTGAACGCGTGAAGACGTCGACGCTGGCGGGCTTCGTGCGCAGCATCGAAAAGGTCGGCGGTGCCGGCAAGGCGCGAACGCTGGCGGAAGGCCAGGTGTACGCCGGCGATCCCGGCGCCTACCGGAAAGCGCTGGCGCGCATGGATGCCGCCACCGTCGCCGACGTGCAGCAGGCGGCGAAGACCTGGATCGCCCGTGGCGACCACACCCTGCTCGTCGAGCCATTCCCGGAGTACACCGCCGCACCCGAAGCCGTCGACCGCAGCAAGGGTCTGCCGAGTGTCGACCAATTTCCGGACCTCACCTTCCCTTCCATCGAGCGCGGCAAGCTGCGCAACGGCATCGAGGTCGTGCTTGCGCGACGCGACTCGGTGCCCGTCGTGCAGCTGAGTCTGCAATTCGCGGGCGGTTACGCGTCGGATCAGGGCCGCAAGCTCGGCACGGCAGCGTTCGCGATGGCCATGCTCGACGAGGGCACGCGTTCGCTCGACGCGCTCGCGATCGCCAGGCGCCAGGAAGAGCTCGGCGTCGGCATCAGTGCCAGTGCGGATCTGGACGCCAACCGCGTATCGATGAATGCGCTCACGGCACAGCTGAAGCCGTCGCTCGCGCTGTTCGCGGACATCGTGCGCAATCCGGCCTTCTCGCAGGCCGACATGGAGCGTGTGCGCGGCCTCTGGCTTTCGGGTATCGCCCAGGAGCGCACCCAGCCCGTTTCGATCGCGTTGCGCCTGTTGCCGCCGCTGATCTACGGCCAAGGGCATCCGTATGCGATTCCGTTCACCGGCTCCGGTACGACGGACTCGATCCGCTCGCTCGCGCCCCAGGATCTCGTCGACTATCACCGCGATTTCGTGCGCCCGGACAATGCACGCATCATGGTGGCCGGCGATACCACGCTCGAGGCGATCACGCGCGAACTCGATGCGGTATTCGGTGACTGGAAGGCACCGGCAACCCCACTGAGGACTCCCGCCGTCGGCGAGATCGTGCAGCCGGCGCGGCCACGCGTGTTTCTCATGGACCGGCCCGGCGCACAGCAGTCGCTGATCCTTGCCGGCGAGACTGCACCGTCCTCGCGCGCCAGCAACTATCTCGAAATCGCCACGATGAACACGATCCTCGGCGGCGGTTTCACCTCGCGGCTGAACCTGAACCTGCGTGAAGACAAGCATTGGTCATACGGTGTCCGCAGCCTGATTCCCGGCGCCGAGGGTCCAGGCCTGTTCCTGCTGTACGCGCCCGTGCAGACGGACAAGACTGCCGAATCGGTGCAGGAGCTGCTCAGCGAAGCGCGTGCGATCATCGGCGAACGCCCGATCACGCGTGCGGAGATCGACAAGGTCCGCAGCAACGACGTGCGCGAGCTGCCGGGCCGTTTCGAAACCACGGGCGCGGTGCTCGCCGCGATCATCGACATCGTCCGCAACAACCGGCCGGACGACTACATGCAGACGTTCAAGCAGCGGGTCGAAAACCAGCAGGAAGCCGCGATCCGTGCGGCCGCAAAGGAAGTCGTGCGCCCCGACGCGCTGACCTGGCTCGTGGTCGGCGACCTGTCGAAGATCGAAGCCGGCCTGCGCGCGCTGAACATCGGTGAGGTCAAGGTGCTCGACGCGGACGGAAAGGTGGTCCGTTAAACCGGGTCCGCGACGCGGCAATCGCGTAGCGGACAAAAAGACGGGCGAGTTCGCTGTCCGGGCTATGTCGTCCGGACAGCGAGTCCCGTGTCGTGCCCTGCGGCGCGCTTTTAGCGCACGGGGAATGTCTGGGCCTCATCCTTGTCGCTGCGGCGTTCTGCACCTGCCTTTGCGTCGACCGTCGCGCCGCGCCGGGTGCCGCAGCGGTAGGCGTCGAAGGCCTGCTCGCCGCCGTGCGGCGCGCCGCGCGCAACGAGGGTGTCGGCCGGCAGGCTCACCGCCTGGTTGCGCGCCAGAGTCTCGAGCTCGTCCTTGACCTTGAGATCGTTGCGTTCGTAGAAACCGACACGGTCCTTCACCGATACCGTGATCTCTCCGGCCTTGTCGCAGCCGTCGACGCGGCCGTCGTAAGCCACGCGCACGCGCGTGCCGGCGTCGTCGAGCTTGACCCAGGTACAGCCGCTCAGCACGGAGAGCGCGGCGACGAACGGCAACGATACATATTTCATGGGAGATCTCGGTCAGGGAGAGGTACAGGGCGTGACGCCGTCAGGAGCGGTCAGGCGTTCCAGGTTGAGGGCGACCGGCGTACCGCCGGCCTGGGTCAGGGTCGCCGTCCCGCTCGTGCAGCCGAGCCTGAGCTGCAGGCTCAGCGCGCCGGGATGATTGACCACGGCGCCGGGATCGAACGCGTCGCCAAAGACCGGTCCGGTCACGGTCGCGAGTTCGACGCTGGCGCCCGCGGCCAGATCACCGGTCGCAACGCCACTGGCCCAGCCGACGAAGTCGCTGCTGCCCGGCGCGCCGTAGTACATCACGAGAAAGCGGCCATCGCCGAACTGCTCGACATGGAAGCCCGAACCGCCACGGCTCGGATCGAACCACGAACCGCTGGCCTGCGCCGGCACACTGCCGCCGCCGGTGCAGCCCAGCCCGGCAAGGGCGGTCAGGCGCGTGATCGGAACGGTCTTGCGTCCCCAGGACGAGGGGCCTTCCCAGCGCAGTTCGCCGTGATTGCAGTCAGAAAAGCCGATGAACAGCCGGCCCCAGTCGGTCGGGTCGGGTGATACCGCGCCACCGCCCGGCAGGCTCGGGCGATGATAGACCGTATCGAAGGCGATGCCGCCGGGGACCACCTTGCCGTCGCCGACGAGCCAGGCCTGCGGAACCGCGCCGCCGGCTGGCGAAAACGTAAAGAAATACACAATGGCGCGGCCGCCGGAAAGCACTTCGAGGGCGATGCCTTCGCCGCTGCGCGCCGGGTCGAACCAGCTGCCGTTGAAGCGCGCATCGACCTGCACCGGCGCCGCGCGCGGCGGCACGAGGCTGTCGAACGTGGTCGGTACGTAGCTCTCGTCGAAACGGCAGTCGGCTGGTGAGGCGAGACCCAGGCAGCCCTGCTGCAGCTGGGCCACGGTCGGCTTTGCGCCGCCGTCCTTCCAACTGCGCAGCGCCTCCCACGCGACCAGGCCTTCTGCCTCGGAGAAGCCGCAATGGCTGGGCTCCGTCTCGCGCACGACCGCGCTCACGAGCTGCGCCGCGGGCGTTTTCTGCCGCAGCACGTACTGATGCTGCGGGACGACGAGTTCGTCGCCGCTGGTATGCACCGACAGCACCTTGGTCGTGCCAACGTCACCGCGGAAGTCGGAATGCCAGTCGAACTCGACACGCGCCGCAGGCTGTGCCGCGACGCGGCGGATGCGGCTGTCCAGGTCCGTGTCGGTGTACAGGGCGCCGATATTGCCGAACGGATTGCGTCCGCCCATCTTGTCCGGCGCGCGCAGCACGTCGCTGAGCACGAAGGTCGAATAGGCGATGTTGGTCAGCAGGAACCGTTCGTCCTCGATGCCCGTGATCTGCTGTAGTCGCGCCAGCCGGGCGCGCATGCCGTTCGTGCGGATGCTCTGCGGCAGGGTGATGCCGGTGCAGACGGTGACGCTGAGCAGCGCGCTGCGCACATCGGGATCGAACTGGAGATCGTCGAGGTCGTCGGGAATGTCGTCGAGATTGTAGGCCCAGGGATAGGGCTCGGCCCCGGTCTTGAGCCGGCCGTGGTCCACATCGGCACAGACCACGTCGTAGGCCAGGCGCACGTCCAGGCCGCTGTCCCAGGCGCGCGACGCGGCCACCGGCGGACACAGCGCGAGCACGCCCTTGACCAGCGGGTTGAGCTCGCGGTCTTCCGCGAGCTTGAGCGCAATCAGCCCGCCCATGGAGCCGCCGAATGGCACGAGTTCACCGGGGCTACCGACGTCGCGGCGGAAGATGTCCAGGAGTTCCTTGTTCTCGTCGACGGCACGCAACAGCGCCCAGCCGCGCGAACTGAAGCCGGATGCAGCGATCGCGTAACCCTGCTCGAGCGCAGTGTCGCGCAGCGGCCCGAGGCCAGGGTCGGTGTCCGGGGAAAAATTGAGACCATGCTGGTACAGCACGAGCCCGTCGCCGGACTCCCAGCCGTCGGGAACCGCGATGCGGTAGTACGCGCCCGACGGCCCCTGCCCCTGCAGCTCTCGCACCGCGCCTGCCGGTGCCGCGAGACACAGGAGAAGCAGGGCAGCGACCACCAGTTCCTTGACGACGTTCATGACTCTCCCTCACGACAGACGGCAATGCCGAAACATAGCCGGCACAATATGAACGACGACGCTGTGCTGGCCGGATCGTTCGCAGGAGCATTCGCCGTGCCACTGCACGTATGCGTCAAATGCCCGATGGCTTCGCGCAAACCCTTGTGTTCGCTTGGTTTTCACGAGGCGGCTGTGGAGGTGCCGCAGAGGCGCCGTGCAGCGTGCCCGGGGGGCATCCGCGAGCCGTGCAGGTCGCGGTGCGCGCGGCGGGCGTTGCCTCGGTTGCGGCCTCCAAACTAAGGCTATAGCCTTCGCGGTCATCCCATTGCGGCACCTCCCATGCTCTTCAAGCACGTCGCCATCGCCAGCGTTGCTCATATCGACGCGCCCGTCCGCCTGACCTCGGCCGAACTCAACGAGCGCCTCCGGCCCACGATCCAGCGGCTCGGCATCCGCGACAATGTGCTCGAAGACATCGCCGGCATTCATGCACGGCGCATCTGGGACAAGGAAACACTGCCCTCGGAAGCAGCGACCGCTGCGGCGCAAAAGGCGCTCGCCGAATCTGGCGTGCCGCACGAGAAGATCGGCATCCTGATCAATACCTCGGTGTGTCGCGATTATCTCGAGCCCTCGACGGCCAGCATCATCCACGGCAATCTCGGTCTGGCCGACACCTGCCAGAATTTCGACGTCGGCAATGCCTGCCTGGGGTTCCTGAACGGCATGGACATCGCGGCCCGCATGATCGAGCGCGGCGACATCGAATACGCGCTCATCGTCGACGGCGAAACGTCCAACATCATCACCGAGCGCACCATCGAACGCATGCTGGCGCCCGACATCGGTGAGCGTGAGTTCCGCAGTGAATTCGCGTCGCTGACCCTCGGCTCGGGCGCGGCGGCGATGGTCATGGGGCGCGCCGAACTGCTGCCCGACGGACATCAGTTCCTCGGCTCGGTGACCCGTGCCGCCACGGAGTTCTCGCACCTGTGTCGCGGCAATTTCGATCGCATGATCACCGACACGCGCAGCCTGCTCATCGAAGGGCTGAAGCTGGCCGGCAAGACGTTCCAGGCCGCGCGCGCCGCGCTCGGCTGGGTCATCGACGAGCTCGACGAGTTCGTGATCCATCAGATCAGCCGCGTGCATACCGAAGAGTTCTGCCGCCTGCTCGGCATCGATCCGAAGAAAGTCCACGCCATCTTTCCGGAGCACGGCAACATCGGTCCGGCGTCGGTGCCCATCGTGCTGTCCAAGCTCAAGGAAATGGGCCGCTTGCAGAAGGGCAAGCGCGTCGCACTGCTCGGCATCGGTTCGGGCCTGAACTGCTCGATGGCGGAAGTCGTCTGGTGATCGGCTGCCGCTGATCCGGCGCCGGCCCGCGCGGGAAACCGTCGCGGGCTCGGCTATCATGCCGCCGCCGCGGCTTCCGCCGCCTGACGAGTGCCGATGCCGCGCATGGCCGTCCTACCCGATTATCCGTTCCGCGGACTGCGTTTCACGCATGCCAACGGCCTGAGCCAGCACTATCTGGACGAAGGCGCGCGCGACGCGGCGCCGGTCCTAATGCTGCACGGCAATCCGTCCTGGTCGTACTACTGGCGCCGGCTCGTGCTCGGCCTGCGCGACACCCATCGCTGCATCGTTCCGGACCACATCGGCATGGGCCTGTCGGACAAGCCCGACGACAGCCGCTATGTCCATACCCTGCAGTCGCGCGTCGACGATCTCGATGCGCTCGTCGAACATCTGATCCGCCATGAGGGTGCACCCGAGCGCGGCTGGACCCTGGCCGTACATGACTGGGGCGGCATGATCGGCATGGCCTGGGCCTGCCGTCGGCCCGAGCGCGTCTCCCGCCTCGTGATCACCAACACCGCCGCCTTTGCGAATCCGAAGGGGCAACGCCTGCCGGCCGCGCTGCGGCTCGGCCGCGACTCCCGGCTCGGCGAATGGCTGATCCTGCGGCACAATGCCTTCGCGCGCGGCGCGGCGCGCTGGGGCGTGGTGCAGCCGCTGCAGCCCGACGTGCGTGCGGCATTCCTGCATCCCTACGACTCGCCCGCTCATCGGCTGTCGACCCTGCGTTTCGTGCAGGACATTCCTCTGGGGCCGGACGACCGCGCCTGGAATCTCGTCGAGCGCACCGGCCGCGAACTCGCGCAGTTCGGCGACCGTCCCATGCTGATCGGCTGGGGCCTGCGCGATTTCGTGTTCGACAAGGCGTTTCTCGACGAATGGCGTCGCCGCTTCCCCGGCGCCGAGGCGCATGAATACGCCCACGCCGGGCACTACCTGCTGGAAGACGCGCACGCGGCCCTGATCCCGGCAGTACGCGCGTTCCTGCAGCGCACAGGTTGAAATCCACCAGGCAGAGGTGTCGCGATGAGCGGATTCTCGGATGGATGGCGTTGGAGCGAACTCGTCGGCCTTGCGGCGCTGACGCTGGTGCTGCTCGTGCTCTGGCAGATTCCCGGCGTCGGTCTCGCGGTGTATCCGTTCCGGCTGTTCGGCACGTTCGTGCACGAGATCAGTCATGGGCTCGCCGCGCTCGCAACCGGCGGCAACTTCCATCGCTTCACCGTGAGCCCCGACCTGTCGGGGCTGGCCTGGTCGGCCGGTGGGTGGCGCTGGGCCATTTCGAGTGCGGGCTACATCGGCAGCGCCGTATTCGGCGGGCTGCTGATACTGCTCGCGGCGCGCGGCGTGGCCTCCCGCGTGCTGCTGATGGTGCTCGGCGTGGCGCTCGGCCTGCTCTGCCTGCTGTTCGTGCGCAATGTTTTCGGCATCGTGACCGGGCTGGCGCTCGCCGCGGCGATGTTCCTGGCCGGCTACCGCCTGCGTCCGCCGTGGAGCGACATGGTACTGCTCGTGCTCGCGCTGCAGCTCGTGCTCGACGGGTTCAACAGCCTGTTCACTCTGTTGAGGCTCTCGGCCGCGAGCAACGTGCAGACCGACGCGATGAGCATGGCGCAGGCGACCGGCATTCCGGCCGTGGTCTGGACCGTGATCTGGGCGGCGATCTCGCTCGCGATGCTGCTGCTCACGCTGCGGCTCGCGTACCGGCGGCGGACCCAGCCTGCGGCGGCGGGCCGGCTGACATGAATGACCTGGCGTGCCGCACTGCCTGCCGCACCCTGCGGCCTGCACGGGGCAACGGGCCGCGCCTGCTTCGCGTGCGGGCGTTCGCATGACCGAAACCGCCAACATCGCCGGCGCGCTGACCGCGATGGCCAAGCGGCGCCCGGATGCTGTTGCGCTGCGCGTGCCGCAGTACGCGTCCCGCGGCAGCGAGCTGCCGCCGTATGTCGACATCCGCTACGCGGAACTCGACGGCGCGAGCGATCACAGTGCCGCCGCACTCGCGCGGGCCGGCGTCACGCGCGGCATGAAGACCGCGCTGATGGTGCGGCCCGGTCGCGAACTGTTCGTGCTGATGTTCGCGCTGTTCAAGCTCGGCGCAGTGCCGGTGCTGATCGACCCCGGCATCGACCGGCGAGCGTTGCGGCAATGCCTCGACGAGGCCGAGCCGGAAGCGTTCGTGGGCATTCCGCTGGCCCAGATCGCGCGCCTCGTGCTGCGCTGGGCGCGCCGCTCCGTCCGCGTCGTCGTGACGGTCGGCGGCCCGTTCGGCTGGGGCGGCCGGCGGTTGCAGCAACTGCGCGACGCCGCGACCGGAGCTTCGTTCACGGCGGTGCAGACGCGCCCGGACGAACTGGCCGCGATCCTGTTCACGTCGGGCTCGACCGGCGTGCCCAAGGGTGTGGAGTACCTGCACCGCCATTTCCTGGCTCAGGTGGATCTGCTTCGCGACGCGTTCGCGCTGTCGCCCGGGCATGTGAACATGTCTACATTTCCACCATTTGCCTTATTCGATCCGGCGCTGGGCTCGACCTCGGTGATCCCCGACATGGACCCGACGCGCCCCGCGAGTGCCGATCCGCGCAAGCTCGTCGCGGCCATCGCGCGTCACGGCGTGGACATGCTGTTCGGCTCGCCGGCACTGCTCGACACGCTGTCTCGTCATTGCGAGCGTCATGGCGTGCGCTTGCCGACCCTGCGTCGCGTGATCTCCGCAGGTGCCCCGGTCGCGCCGGCCATCCTCGCCCGCTTGCGGCCGTGGCTGGATCCGGCGGCCGAAATCTACACGCCCTATGGCGCGACCGAATGCCTGCCGCTCGCGGTCATCGAGAGCGCCGAGCTGCTGCAGGAAACGCGTGCCGCGACCGAGCGCGGCGCCGGCACCTGTGTCGGCCGCCCGCTCGCCGCCAACACGGTGCGCATCATCGCGATCACCGACGAGCCCATCGCCGACTGGAGCGCCGTGCGCGAACTGCCAGCCGGCGAGGTGGGCGAAATAACGGTGGCCGGTCCGACGACGACCGAGGCCTACCACGCCCGACCCGCAGCGACCGCGCTCGCGAAAATCCGCGATGGCGCGCGCATCGTGCATCGCATGGGTGATCTCGGGTATTTCGATGCGCAGGGCCGGCTCTGGTTCTGCGGCCGCAAGTCGCAGCGCGTCCGCACGGCGCAGGGCGACCTCTACACGGAGCAGGCCGAGCCCATCTTCAACGCGATCGCCGGCGTGCGCCGCAGCGCCCTGGTCGGCGTCGGCGCGCCCGGCAATCAGGAACCCGTCATCGTGCTGGAGCTCGAACCCGGCGCCGCCGATGCCGCCGAGCGCATCGAGGCCGAAGCGCTCAACTGCGCCGCGGCTTTTGCACATCTGCATGGCATCCGGCGCGTGCTGTTCCACCCGCGCTTTCCAGTCGACATTCGCCACAACGCCAAGATTAGCCGAGAAGCGCTGGCGCGCTGGGCGGTCTCACGGATTGGTTTGGTGGTAAGTTGAGTGCGCGATACATAGTGGCGCTTTCAACAAGTGCTATTCTGGCGCAGTTTGAGAGCTATTCCGAACGATGGCATGGCCGGACAGCTCGCTGTATGAGCGTTTGTCGGTTCGTTTCGTGAGACGTGGGGCGGGCGTCGAGCTGCAGACCGTCGTACAGTCACCGGATCGACTCACATCTCGGCTGGAGGGGCTATCGCCGATGGTTCCGACCGTGGAACGAAAAGCGCGGGCCTTCCGGTTGAGCGTCGCCGTGTCGAAACCGTTGATCATGTCCGGTGCGCTATTGCGATTGAACCCTCGATGACTCTGTAGCGCGACGGAGCGACGCGATGTATTCCCTGGAAAAACCGTATGCAGTCGCCCTGATCATGCCGGGCGCGGTTTCCCGTTTGACACCTGGACGGCCCTGCCTGTCCGACGGAGTGACACGATGAGCTTTCCTGTTGCGACCCGCCCGATTTCCCGACTCGCCTGGTGCCTGCTTCCGGTCTACTGGGTCATTGCGGCCCTGTCGGCGCCGCCGCTGTTGGCCGAAGAAGTGCGGCTTACCTACGACAGCCGCGGCAACATCGTCGCCATAGAGGACGCCAGCGTGGCGCAGACGCTGCGCATACAGCGCTTCGCGCCGACGTTCGGGCGGCCCGGCGACAGCGTGACGATCGTCGGTACGGGATTCTCGGCAACGCCGGCGTCCAATCAGGTCACTATCGGCGGCGTCAGCGCGACGGTCACGGACGCCGCAGCGGACTATCTGAAAGTGACGGTGCCGAGCGGCGTCGCGAGCGGACCGATTGCGGTAACCGTGGTGGCGACGACAGCGACCTCGTCGCAGAGTTTCACGGCGCTGCCTGCGACACTGATCGCTGCCGACGTCGTCACCGCCACGGAGATGACCGTCGATGCGCCGGCCGTGCGTGTGAACACCCTGGCCAACCGTAACGCGCTCGTCGCGTTTGCCGGCCAGTCCGGTGACTTGCTGAGCTTCCAGTATTCGCAACTCGAGTTGCCGGCATTGGGCAGCGCGACATATCAGGTGTTTTCACCGGGCGGTAGCGCGATCGCGAGCGGCACGCTCAATGAAACGACGCGTACGATTCACCTGCCGCCGCTCCCCGCCAGTGGCCGCTACGCACTGTATTTCAAGTCGACGGTGACGCTGCGCACGCAACTGGCGCTGGAGTCGGCTGCGGTTGTCACGGCTGATGGTGCCGCGGTCACGACCGGAACGACGTTTCGCGGCCAGTCGCGGCGTCTGCAGTTCGCCGGTATGGCTGGGCAGAACCTGGGCTTCGCACTGAGCGACCGGACGGCCGCGCCATCCGGTGCGAGTGTGCCGGCACCGGTGTTCTATCGTCCCAACGGGACGACGGTGCTGACATCGCTGGCCAATCTGCCGCTGACGGGCACCTACAGCGCCATCGTGACGCCCACGACGACCGCGACACAAAGCGGTTTCAAGGCGTGGCTGTCCAATGACCTCACGGCGACACTGACATTGAACCAGCTGACCACCGCTGCAGTCACCCGGCCTGGACAGGCCTATCGTTATACCTTCGCCGGCACGCTCAACCAGCGGCTGCGGTTGGCCTTGAAAGCGGTGTCGACGACGCCGGTGAATCAGCGCGTCGCATATTACCTTTACAAACCGGACGGCAGCTGCCTCGAAGCGGCTTGCTACTACACCATCCTGACGGGCGACGGGGTCTATACCTTGCCGCCACTGCCGGCGAGCGGGACCTACACGCTGTTCGTCGACATCAACCCGTACGATGACAACGCCGCGACATTCTCCGCCCCGTTCGCCGTGTCAGAGGAAGTGACGGCCGCGCTGACGCTCGACGGTTCGGCGACGAACGTCGCGACGACGGCGCCGGGCCAATATGTGCGGGCAACGTTCAGCGCCACCGCAGGACAGAACCTCGAGTTCGCGTACACGAATGCGTCATTGCTGCCGGCCGGCGCGACGGTGACGTCGGTGACGTACTACCGGCCGAGCGGGTCGGTGATCACATCGCTGACGAATCTGCCCGAGACCGGCACTTACTCGATATTGATCGCGTTCTCGCACGCGACGACACAGGCAAGCATGGCGCTCTGGCTGTCGAGCCAGCTGACCGGCAGCCTTGCACTGAACGAACTCACTACCTCGGCGGTAGCGCGGCCCGGACAGACGTACCGGTATACGTTTGCGGGAACGGCGGGTCAGTTGTTGCGATTGGCCGCAAAGTCGGCGACGACGTCGCCCGCGGGTCTTCCCGTGGCGATGTACATCTACAAGCCCGACGGGACCTGCCTCGCGGGAAGTTGCTTCTATGTGGTCGGCACATCGGACACGGTCAACACGTTGCCGCTGCTGCCTGTAACGGGAACATACGCGATCGTCGTCGATATCAATCCTTACAACCTCAATGCAGCAACCTTCTCGGTGCCCTTTGCGATTTCAACCGAGCTCGCTGCTGCGCTGACGGTCGACGGTGTGGCGGCGAGTGTCGCGACCGCCGCGCCGGGCCAGTACATCAGGGCGACGTTTGCTGGCACGGCGGGGCAGAACCTGGGGTTCGGCTATTCGGGTCTGACGACGACACCGAGCGGTGCGGCAGCGCCGTTGGTGACGTACTACGCACCGAGCGGCTCGACGATCACGTCATTGAACAATCTGCCCGCCAACGGGACTTATGCGGTGCTGATGGCGCCTTCGGCATCAACGAACCAGGTCAACGCCGATCTTTGGCTATCGAGCGAGGTAGCCGGCACGCTGGCTGCCGGCAGCGCGACCACGATCACAGTCACACGGCCCGGTCAGGCGGCGCGCTATAGCTATGCCGGTACCGCGACCAAACAGCTGCGTCTGACCACGTCGAACACAATGACGGCGGCGCCGGCTTCGCAGCGTGTCGCGGCCTACGTCTACAAGCCCGACGGCAGCTGTCTCTACGCCGGCTGTTTCTACAACGCCTATACGGGCGCCGGCGGCTACGTCGACTTGCCGGTCCTGCCGACGACGGGCAACTACACGTTCCTGTTCGATATCAATCCATACGACAACGCGAACGCGACGTTCAGCACGAACGTCACGCTCACCGTGCTCAATCCGTGAGTCGCCAGCCATGAAGAATGTCTCGTTGTTCAGTTCTGCACTGTCCGGCTCTCTTGCTTTGCTGCTGACAGTTGCTGCAGTTCCGCTGGTGCGTGCGGCATGGGTCCAGCCCGTGTCAGAGGGCTTCTTCGCGGAAGTGCCAAAGACCTGGGGGCAATGCCGGTGGGAAGGCGGTCTGGGCGTGAGCGACGCGTGCAAACTGGAGGACTGCCCTGAAGACGGCGGTCTTGCCGACTGCACGGACCCGGAACTCGTTCCGCCAGGAGGACGTCCCCCTTCCGATGGCGACGCCGATGGTTTCATCTACAGCATGTGCGACTACCACGGGCCGTATATCTATCGTGATCGTCGCTGGTGCGAGTCGGCCGGCGGCACCTGGAACGGCCCCACCGACTGCGCGAACCTGCCCGAAGTCGTGGTCGGCGGCGGCGGCACCATGGTCAAGGATGAAGGCGCCGCCGGTTCGATCGCGCAGGAGTTCGAGCAGCGATCCATCGGCCACTGCGGCCTGAGTTCGAGCCCGACGGACTGGGCGGTCAGTACGGACGGGTCACCCCATTGCTACACGCTCGTGCGCGAAGAGCGCAACGGCCACATACTGCGCGACGCACGCTACACGCTCTACGAATCGCCGCAGTCCGGCGAGAACTGCGATCAGGGGCCGATCCAGGAGTACGTCTACTTCCGGCGTGACCGCGACATGCGGTGTCCCACCGGTTATACCCCGCGCAACAATGCCAACGGCGACCTGCAGTGCGTGCGGCCCATGTCGGACTACTGCCCGACCGTGGGCAACCCGGTCGCACCGATCAGCGGCGCGAAGCTGCAGACCGAGGTCGACTATCGCGCCGGCGGCATTGGCGGGCTGGAGTTCGTGCGCTACTACAACAGCCAGGGCTATTTCCGCGTGCGCGGTGAGGACAGCGAGCACTCCGCCATGGGCGACCGCTGGCGCCACAGCTACCAGCGCAGCCTGCACTTCTATCCCGACCAGACGTATGCAATCGGTGCGGCCAAGCGGCCCAATGGCACGGTGCTGTTCTTCGATGCGACCGGCAAGGAAATCCACAATCGCGGCGGCGGTGCGGCGCGGCTGATCGAGGTTGACCCACCGTCTGGTGGCGTTTCGTGGAAGCTTACGCTCGCCGACGACAGCGTCGAGTCCTACGACGCTGCCGGCAAACTGCTGAGCATCCGCACGCGCCAGGGTCAGGTCACCACGCTGGGCTGGACCGGGAGCCAGCTCACCAGCGTGACCGATCCCTTCGGACGCAGCCTGGCCCTGAGCTACGGCGCCAACGGCCGCATCGAAACGCTGACCCAGCCCGACAGTCAGACCGTCGGCTATGTCTACGACACTGCCGGCCGCCTGATCTTCGCGACGTATCCCGGCAGCACGGCGCGTGAGTACCACTACGAACTGCCGGTGCCGTACACGCAGTTGCTGACCGGCATCACCGATGAGAACGACGTCCGCTACGCGACGTTCACCTACAGCGGTGGCTTCGCGACAGGCACGCAGCATGCCGGCGGCGTGGACAACTACCAGCTCATCTATAACGGGGCGTCGACCACGGTCACCGATCCGCTGGGCACCGTGCGCGGCTACACCTATGCGCTCGCCAAGGGCGTACGCAAGATCACCGGCCTGACGCAACCCTGTGCGAGCTGCGGCGGCGGCAACGCCCAGGCCACGACTTATGACGCGAACGGCAATGTCGCGTCGCGCACCGACTTCAACGGCAACCGCACGAACTACACCTACGACGCGACACGCAATCTCGAGACCTCGCGCACCGAAGGGCTGACGTCGAGTGGCGCGACGACGGCGGTCACCCGCACCATCACGACGACCTGGCATCCGACCTTTCGCCTGCCGGCCACGATTACGGAACCCGACGGCAACGGCGGAAGCCGCGTCACGACCTTCACCTACGACACCGACGGCAACCTGACGAGCAAGACCGTCGCGGCGGGCTCGCTGAGCCGCAGCTGGAGCTATACCTACGACAGCGTCGGCCGCGTGCTGACCGAGGATGGCCCGCGCACCGACGTCAGCGACGTTACGACGTATACCTACTACGCGAACAACGCCACCTGCGTCGCCTGCCGGGGGCAGCTGCACACGATCACCAATGCGCTTGGTCATGTGACGACATACGCCGACTACGACGCGAACGGCCGTGCGACGCGCGTGACCGATCCCAACGGCGTCGTGACCGCGCTGAGCTACCACGCACGCGGCTGGCCGACGCAACGCACGATGGCTTATGGCACCAGTGACGCCGAAACGACCGTGACGACCTACGACGATGCGGGTCTCGTCATCCGCATCACCCAGCCGGACGGCAGCTACATCGACTTCGATCACGATGCGGCGCATCGCGTCATCGGCGAGACCGATGCACTCGGCAATACCACCCAACGCACGCTCGACAACAGCGGCCACGAGATCGCCTATGCGGCATTCGATCCGCTGGGCGTGAAGCGACTCGCCCACCGCCGCGTGCTTGACAGCCTGGGGCGCGTCAGCCAGGAGATCGGCGCCTACGGCGATACGACCCACTATGGCTACGACGCGAACGGCAACCGCATCACCGTGATCGATCCGGCCGGCGGCATGACGACAACGGCTTACGATGCACTGAACCGGCCCGTGACTGTCATTGACGCGGCGGGTGGCACGATGCTCACCGGTTACGACGCCGCCGATCAGGTGCGTACGATCACCGACCCGAATGGCTTGGTCACGACGTATGGCTACGATGGTCTCGGCAATGCAATCACTCTGGCGAGTCCGGATACCGGGCTGACGCAGAAGACCTTCGATGCCGCCGGCAACACGATCACGAGCACGGATGCGCGCGGCATCCTGACCACGAGCAGCTACGATGCACTGAATCGCCCTGTAGAGCAGGTGTCGGGTAGCGGTGGCAGCGCCGTGACGATCGCCTACACCTACGATCAGAATGCGTACGGCAAAGGGCGTCTCACGACGGTCACCGGTGCCGGGTCGACGATCCAGTTCAGCCATGACGCGCTGGGCCGCACGATCTCGCGCAGCGAGACCGTCGGTACGACGACGCGCACCGTGCAGCAGGCCTACGGCGACGGCCACCTTGAAGCCATCACCTACCCGAGCGGGACGGTCGTCAGCTACACGCACGATGCCGCCGGTCGCACGAGCGGTGTCGCGATCGACGGCAGTCCGCTGCTGCAGAACGTCCGCTACCTGCCGTTCGGCGACATCGACGGGTTTGCGTTTGCGCACGGGCCGGTCATCGAGCGGCATCACGATCGCAGCGGGCGCATCGACGCCGTGACCCTGGGGCCGCAGGCCGTCTCGACGACAGCGACCGCCTACGACTACGACGCGCTGAGCCGCCTCACGCGCGCCCAAGTCTCCGGCAATCGCGACTACCGCTACGGCTACGACGCCACCGGCAATCGCACGTCGCTGACCGTGAATGGCGCAGCGACGACGTACGGCTATGTCGCCAGCACGCATCATCTGGATACGACGTCCGGCGCCAGCGCGCAGAGCTACGACTACGACGCGGCCGGCAATACAGTCGAGCGCGGCAGCGACATGCTGACCTACGACGCACGCGGCCGGCTCGTCGGCTACGCGGGGACAGCGAACGCCACGTATACGGTCAACGCGGCGGGCCAGCGCATCGGCAAGCAGCTCGGCAGCGACACGACTGCGTTCGTCTACGACAGCGACGCCACACTGCTCGGCGAATACCGCAGCGACGGCACGGCCACCGAATACGTTCATCTCCATGGCCTGCCAGTTGGCGCCGTCGTAGGCACGGGCGGCGGCGACGAAATGTTTGCGCTCTACGCCGACCACCTCCGCACGCCGCGCAGTGCCGAACACATCGATACCGGCTGGCTAGCCTGGCAATGGCCGCTCAGCGGCGCGCCGTTTGGTGAAGACGCGTCCGTGGCAGGCATATCGATGCCTTCTGGCGCGACTCCGTTCGCCACGAATTTGCGTTTTCCGGGGCAGTATCTCGATGCGGAATCGGGGCTGCATTACAACTATTTTCGCGAATACGACCCGGAAATCGGGAGGTATATGGAAAGTGATCCGATCGGCCTAAATGGTGGATTGAACACTTATGCGTATGTTCTATTGAACCCCCTGATGAGAACTGACCAAACGGGCGAAATGGCGACGGGACCTGAAACGTGCTTAATTCTTCGCTCAATGATCGATTTGTTCTGTTCCGGCAAGGGTGGTGAGAGGGAGGCGCGGAAATGCTACGAGGGGCAGGAATGTAAGGAGACGAAGTCGAACATGTATCGGCACCTAGGCTGTGCTCGTGCTCGTTCGATGATGCAGTCCATCTGCTATGCGCCAGGAACGACGGTCTATGACATTCCGATTGAAATGTCCTTGAACGCGGCGGCTAAGTGCAAAGCGTTCATCCCTATAAACTGTCGAGATTGTGAACCGGCGCCTTCGCCCACGCCTGTTCCTGCGCCTAACCCAAAAGTCACTAGCGCACTGATGACGGCTGCCGTGGCCATAGTCGCCGCCATCTACGCGCTCTCGCCCTAGCCATGCCCTCTTATCACTCTTCGATTGTTTCAGCTCCGAACGGACGCATAGATAACGTTAGTCTTTTGGTATCCGATTCTCTTGAGTACGATGAGTCGGCCGAAGTGGCCGCGGCATTTTCCGTTGGAAGCGAGTTTAACGTGGATGTTCTTCTTCAGCGTGCGGGAGCCCTGCAGTACTTGAGCAAGGCAGGTGCGGTCCTTGTATTTCCATACATCGTCGAAGCAGTCGTCCGGCGGCCTGAACTTGCTGCGGAACTAGTTTCTGGATATTTATTTTTATTTGGCTTCTATAGACCGTCAGCGTTTCTGTATCAGTATTCGCAGGAGTTTATGCCCGGACATCTACACATTCGGCAGCGCAGTAGAGAATGGCGATTCGCTCTTGTCGATTCGATTCCTTTAAATTGTCGCAAGGAACTCGGCCAATTTCTCGCTCGGATCGTTGAATTGCTTCAGTCGTGCGACGAAGACGAATTGCGTAGCTTTCATAAATTTATGCGATGGATAGCCAAGCTCGTCGGCCGTCCCTCGCGCGGCGAGGTTTAACGATTAGTGCTCAGTTTTTCGAACTCGTGCAATGCTTGCCGTCAGGCACACCTGCGCACTATCGGCTATGAGCTGGGTCGCTGGATCGGTGCCGTGTGAACGTCGCGGCGGCTAGCTCGGTCGCGCAGAAGCGGGAACGAGGACATCCGTGTTCGTACCAGAAGAATGTCGAAATGGATGTCTTTAGGAGTAGAAGGCGCCCGCTTCTTTGGGTTCGCTGCTGCGTAGTTGCCACCCGCGCCGCCGCCCTCGAGCACTGGCCCAGTTGCCTGGTTTTGTTGAGCAATGCATCGACGGAGCCGATGGCGCGCTAGTAGTGCGTCTCGATGCCGAACACCTGATGGCGCCAGTGAGCTTCATCGGCACCGAGCCGCTGTAGTAGCGGGATGGCTTGAGGATCGAGCAGGCCGGGCTTGTTGGATCGGGCAATCCGGCCGGTCAGGTCGACCAGAGTCAGGTACTGCCGCAGTGCTCGAGTGGAGGCGGCGATGCGGCCGAGTCTGCGGCGCGCGTCTATGTAGTTTCGACTGATGTGATTTCCTATCGAAGCTAGCGCGGCGGAGGCGTACTGCCGCGGACCTGAGCGCCGCCGCGCTCATGGCTCTTGCGTCGCCACCGCCGGGTGCGGTTTCCTACCCGTCTCGTTTTGTCAGCGTAGACCCCGTATGCACGCACTCCGCGCCGGCTTCGTCGGCCTCGGCGCCATGGGCTGGTCCATGGCAGAACACCTGTACCGGCTCGGCCTGCTCACGGCAGTGGCCAACCGCAGCGCCGACAAGGCGCAGCGCTTCGCCGCCGAGCACGCGGGCGTTGCCGCCGTGACGGAGGACACGATTGCACGCGATTGCAATGTGATAGTGCTGTGCGTCAGCGCCGATGCCGACGTGCTGGCCGTCTGCCGCGCAATCGCCGCGAGTGCCGCGGCCGGCACCGTCGTCATCGATCATTCGACCGTATCGTCGACGACGGCCGTTGCCGCCGCGGCGCTGTTGCGAGCAGCCGGCGGCGATTTCGTCGATGCGCCGGTTTCCGGTGGGGTCGAGGGGGCCAGGAACGGCAAGCTCTCGATCATGGTCGGCGGCGAGGCGGCGACGATCGCGCGCGTGCGGCCGGTGCTCGACGCCTATGCCGCCCGCGTCACGCACATGGGACCGGTCGGCGCAGGGCAGAACACGAAGGCCGTGAATCAGGTGCTCATCGCGGGCATCGCGCAGGCCGTGACCGAAGGTCTTGCCCTCGGCGAAGCCCTGGGCCTGGAACCCGAGGCGCTGCTGCCGACCCTGGCCGCCGGCGCAGCCGGCAACTGGTTCCTCGACAAGCGCGGCGCGACCATGCTCGCGAACCAGTTCGGCGTCGGCTTCAAGCTGGGCCTGCTGCACAAGGACCTCGGTATCGTGCGCGAACTGGCGCTGGCAGCCGGCACGGACCACAGCATCATCGACAAGTCCCTGGCCGACTACGCTGAGCTCATGGCGCGTGGCCACGCCGACGACGACATCTCCGCGCTGATCCGTTTGAAACGACCGCAGGTCTGACGCGCGTGTGCGCGCCGTCACGGCGGCGCGAGTCCGTGCTGGTCTCGGCGCGGCCCGAGGCGTAAAACGGGCAGTCTTTTCTGAACGGAGATTCCCCATGCGCCTCGCTCCCTGTTTTGCGGCCGCGCTGCTGGCTGCTGCGACGCTCCCGGCCGCGGCGGCGCCGCCCGCCGGCCTGTTCCTGAGCCGCGTGCCCAATGCGTCGACGACGTTCTCGACGCCGGTCGCGCTGCGCGCCCCGAACGACGGCAGTGGCCGCCTGTTCGTGGTCGAAAAGGGCGGCACCATTCGCGTCATAAAGAACGGTGCCGTGCTCGCGACGCCGTTCCTGACGGTCAGCGTGACCCAGGCCAGTGAAAGCGGCCTGCTCGGCCTCGCCTTCCATCCGAACTTCGGCAAGCCCGACCTGCCGCACAACACCGAGTTCTACATCTTCTACACCCGGCCCAGCGCGGATCCGCGGCTCGGCACGACGCCGGACCAGGTCGTCGCCCGCTATACGGTGCCGAGCCTGACATCCGACGTCGCCGACAGCACCGGCACCATCGTCCTGCGCCTGCCGGACCTCGCCGGCAACCACAACGGGGGCGACATCCACTTCGGCCGTGACGGTTACCTCTACGTTTCCTCGGGCGACAGCGGCGCGCAGAACAATCCGCACGGATTCGCGGAATGTCTCTGGAAGAAGCCGGCAGACAGCAATCCCAACACCTGCGGCACCAATACGTCGGGTCTGCAGTACTACCTGCTCGGCAAGATGCTTCGTATCGATGTCGACAATCGCGGCGGCGCCGTTTCGAACGACATGTGTGGCTCCAACGGCATCGCGCCGGCACAGTATTCGATTCCGGGCAACAACCCGCACGTCGGCACGAGCAACACCTGCGACGAGATCTGGGCGGCGGGCTTCCGCAACCCCTGGCGCTTCAGCTTCGACCGCGAAGATCACCGCCTCATCATTGGCGACGTGGGCCAGGGCAGCTACGAGGAAATCACGGTCGGCGCCGACGGCGTGGGCGGACTCGATCACGGCTGGAGCCGTTGCGAGGGCCGTCATTACTTCGACACATCAGGCAGCGGCACCACCTGTCCGTCGGTGAGCTCGACGGTCGCTCCGGTCATCGAGTATGGCCACTCATCGGCCTGTGCCGTGACCGGCGGATTCGTGTACCGCGGGCCTTACGTACCCATGCGTGGCACGTATTTTTACGGCGATTCCTGCAGCAGCGACCTGTTCTGGTCGGAATCGACCGGCAGTACCTGGGATTCCGGCGGCATCAACCGCATGACCGGGCTGGGTACCGGCTCGATCTACGGTTTCGGTGAGGACGTCGAGGGCAACGTCTACATCACGCGTTCGAACGGCCAGGTCCATCGCATCACGACGGACCAGATCTTCGCGGATGATTTCCAGCCGTGACCAGGCACCCGGCAGGAACCCGGCGCAGTCCGGGTTCCTGCGGGCCGGCGCCTATTTCCTGGCGGCGTACTTGACCGAGCAGCCGTAAGGGGCGGAAACCGGCACACTGACCAGCTTGCCGCCGGCGAGTTCCGCCAGCGCCTGCCGGACATACTGCGTCGCCTTCGGAATGTCGGCCGGGTCGGCGCTCAGAATCGAGTCGATGCCGCCCATGTAGCGCACGATGCCCTGTCCGTCGATGACGTACATGTGCGGCGTCACCGAGGCGCCATACGCGCGGCCGGTCTTGCCTTCCGGGTCGAGCAGATACGCGGTCTGCGCACTCTTATTGATCTGCATCAGCTCGTTCGCGTCGCCGCCTTCGATCTCGCCCTGCTTGCCGGGCGCGCCCGAGTTGATCGATAGCCAGACCACGCCGGCGGCGGTTGCTTCCCGCTGCTGCGTCTGCATGTTGTTGCTGTCGTAGTGTTTCCGGACGAACGGACATTCGGCGTTGGTCCACTCGAGCACGACGGTCTTGCCTTTGAATTCATCGAGCGTGCGCGTCTTGCCGTTGCTGTCGGTCAGGCTGAATGCGGGCGCTGGCTGGCCGACGACGACCTTGGCCTGCAACGGCGCGGCGGTCAGCGCCAGCGTGGCGGCGAGCAGCGCGGACATCACTTTCATGGGAGCTCCGGTAGGGCGATGTGAGACCAGGGGGGACGCAGCGCGCGTGTGCGCGTCGCAGGGGGGCGGGTGGAGCGGCGGCGCGCTGCCCGCGTGATGTTGCCGTCGCGAACGAAGGTGCGCCGCCGGCCGGTCCGGACGGCGGCGCGAGATCCGACGCAGGGTTCGTGAGCGGCGCCGCGCACGGGACCGGGCACGGCCGAGGCCGGCTTGTCAGCTTGCGTACTTGACCGAGCAGCCGTACGGCTGCGACACCGGCACGCTGACCGGCTTCCCGCTGGCGAGTTCGGCTAGCGCCTGCTTCACGTATTGCGTCGCCTTGGGGATGTCGTCGGCGTCGGCGCTCTGGATCGAATCGATGCCGCCCATGTAACGCAGCACGCCCTGACCGTCGATCACGTACATGTGCGGCGTGGTCTTCGCGCCGTAGGCCTTGCCGGTGCTGCCTTCCGGGTCCAGCAGATAGGCCGTCTGCGCGCCGTTGCTGGTCTTGATCAGGGCGTTCGCACCGGCGCCGTCGAGCTGGCCCTGCTTGCCGGGCGCGCCGGAGTTGATCGACAGCCAGACCACGCCGGCAGCGGTCGCTTCCTTCTGCTGGGCCTGCATGTTGCCGCTGCCGTAGTGCTTCTTGACGAACGGGCATTCGGCGTTGGTCCATTCCAGAACGACGGTCTTGCCTTTGAATTCCTCGAGCGTGCGCGTCTTGCCGTTGCTGTCGGTGAGACTGAACGAGGGAGCAGGCTGGCCGACCTCGACCTTGGCCAGCAGCGGCGCGGCGGTCAGCGACAGGGCGGCAGCGAGCAGCGTGGACATCACTTTCATGGTGAGCTCCGGGTTGGGGGTGGGACAGAATTGGCCGTCGCCCGCGCGAGCGCGGCATCGACCAGGGCAGGTGTCAGGAGTTGCGGCAACACCTCGGGTGCGCCGCCGCCGCGCGGATAGACCACGTAGAGCGGTACGCCGCTGCGCTCGAATTCGGCGAGATAGGCCGTGATCGCCGCATCCTGCTGGGTCCAGTCGCCCTTGAGATAGCGGATGCCGTCGCGCTGCAGACGCTCGGCGAACGCCGCCGAGGACAGGGCGAGGCGCTCATTCGCCAGGCAGGTGATGCACCAGGCTGCGGTCATGTTCACGAGCACCGCTTCGCCGTCGCGGCGCAGGTCCGCCAGCCGCTGGGGCGTCCACGGCTGCCAGAGTGCTCCGGCGGCCACGGCCGGACGTGCCGCAAGCGAGGTCATGCTCGACAAGGGGACAGCCGCGAGCAGCAGCAGGGCTGCGAAGGCGAGACGGCGCGGCCAGCCCGGCGTCGCCCGCATCTGATTACGACCCAGCAGGGTCAGCGCGGCAGTCAGTGCGACCAGGCCCAGCAGCGCGAGCGCGGTGGCGTCGGCGCCGACCTGACGCATGAGCACCCAGACCAGCCAGATCGCGGTCACGTACAGCGGCCAGGCCATGGCTTGCTTGAACGTATCCATCCATACGCCGGGCCGCGGCAGCCAGCGGGCGAGGACCGGCACGTAGCTGAGCGCGACGATGGGCGATGCCAGACCGAGGCCGAGCGCGGCGAACACGGCCAGCGCGGCCAGCGCCGGCTGGGTCAGCGCGTAGCCGAGCGCGGGCCCCATGAACGGGGCCGTGCAGGGGCTTGCCACGACACAGGCGAGCAGCCCCGTGAAAAACGCGGCGCGCGCACCGTGGCCGTCGGCGAGCGACTGTCCGACCCCGCCGAGCCGCGCACCGATCACGAAAACGCCGGACAGACTCAGCCCCAGGGCGACCATCAGATAGGCAAGTAGCGCCACCAACAGCGGTGACTGCAGCTGGAAACCCCAGCCCAGGTTTTGCCCGGCGGCGCGCAGCGCCAGCAGCGCTGCCGCGAGCACGAGGAAGCCCGCAACCGCCCCGGCGAGATACGCCAGACCATCGCGGCGCGCCTGACGTGGCGAATGCGCGGATTCGGCCAGACTCAGCGCCTTGAGCGACAGCACCGGAAACACGCAGGGCATCAGGTTCAGCACGAGCCCGCCCAGCAGCGCGAACAGCAGGGCGACGCCGAGACCTCCCGCGCCGCCGGTCGATGCCGTGCTGCCGCTGGCACCGGCCGCTGCAGACGGAGCCGCGTTGCTGCCGCTCACCGCCTTGATCGTGCCCGGCCACGGCGCGGCGACCTGCCAGGCACGCACCTCGCCGCTGCGGCGCTGCACGAACACGAGGTCGAGTGAGGCCGGGGCGGCGGTGAAGTAGTCGCTGCGCGCGGTGGTCACCACGAGCGCATCGCCATTGCGGGAGATCGTGGGTGGCGCGTTGGACAGGATCTGACGGTGCCGCGGGAACACGTCGAGCCCATCCGCGGCGGGCAGCGACGTGCCGCGCACGCGCAGATCCACCGCGTCCCCGTTCACTGCGAGCGACGCCGTCCAGTCCGCCGGCACCGGACGTTGCGCGAGTGCCGCGCGCAGCGCGGCCGCCGCTGGCGTCGGGGCGGGTTCACTCCCGGCAGCCGCAACCGGCAAGGTGAGTTCCAGCGTCGCCTTGCCCGGAATGCATTCTTCCTTGCAGACCAGCCAGCTCGCCTGCACGGTCACGCGCGCGCTGTCGCCGGCAGTGGCGTCCGCCGGCACGTGGATGGCCACGGGCAGTACATTCGTGCCGGAATAGCCGAAATTGAACAGTTCGCCGACCTGCAGCCGTTCCGGCGCCGGCCAGGCAATCTCGCTTGCGCTCCAACCGGGTGGCAAGGTCCATTCGAGTCGCGTCGGCAGGCCCGTGTCGCCGGCGTTTTCCCAGTAGGTATGCCAGTGTGGCTCGTGCTCCAGCCGCAGCCCTGTCCAGTTCGCCGCACCGGCGACGAACGCCTGCCGCTCCGCGACGAGCTCGACGTTCAGATGCTCGGTCTCCACGACACCGGCCGAAGCGCCGCTGCCGAGCAGCAGGGCCAGCAAGGGCAGCACACGGGCTCTCGGACGAGATGGCATCGGAACTCCGGCGGGGACACGGGGGCTGGGTGCAGGCAATGACCGTCGCACAGTGCGCAAGATTGCACCGGCCCGTGCAGATCGTGCGGTGAACCGAGTCCTGGTTGCGCCGGAGCGTGGCCTCCGGCCGGTCTGCGCTGCCTGATAGACTGCGCCCCGCCGCTGATCCGCAGGAACTCCTTTGCACGCCCCCGCTTCCGCTTCGCCCGCGCGCAAGGCCGCGCTGGCTTTCATTTTCGTCACGGTCCTGCTCGACGTCCTGGCCTTCGGCATCATCATTCCGGTGCTGCCGCGGCTGATCAAGCAGATGGCCGGTGGCGACATGGTTGCTGCGGCGGACTGGGTCGGCATCATCGGCACCGTATTCGCCATCGTGCAGTTCGTCTGCAATCCGATCCAGGGCGCACTGTCGGACCGCTATGGACGGCGCCCGGTGATCCTGCTGTCGAACCTTGGCCTCGGCCTCGATTTCGTACTGATGGCCGTCGTGCAGACCCTGCCCTGGCTCGTGGTCGCACGGGTGATTTCGGGCATGACGTCGGCGAGCTTCAGCACCGCCAACGCCTACATTGCGGATGTGGTGCCGCCGGAAAAGCGCGCCGGCGCCTTCGGTGCGCTCGGCGCGGCCTTCGGTATCGGCTTCGTGCTGGGTCCGGCACTCGGCGGCACCCTCGGCGACATCGACCTGCACCTTCCGTTCTGGCTCGCGGCCGGGCTCGCGCTCGCCAATTTCTGCTACGGCTATTTCGTGCTGCCGGAATCGCTGCCGCCGGAGCGGCGTACGCCGCGGTTCGACTGGCGTCGTGCCAATCCGGTCGGCGGCTTGCTGCTCCTGCGCCGTTATCCGCAGGTCTATGGGCTCGCCTTAGTGGTGTTCCTGTCGCAGCTGGCGCATTACGTGCTGAACACGACGTTCGTGCTGTATGCCGACTACCGCTACGGCTGGGGTCCCCAGGAAGTCGGTTACACGCTGGGCTTCGTCGGCGTCTGCAACGGTATCGTCCAGGCCGTGCTCGTTGCGCACATCGTGCGCCGCTTCGGTGAGCGCCGCGCGATCTTCACGGGCCTCGCGTTCGGTTCGCTGGGCTTCCTCTGGCAGGGACTCGCCGCCACGGGCTGGATGTCGCTCGCGGCGATTCCGCTGCTCGCGCTCTGGGGCTGTGCCGGTCCGGCCACGCAGGCGCTGGTCACGCGCCAGGTCGACCCCAGCGAGCAGGGCCGGCTGCAGGGCTCGCTCGCCGGTCTCACGAGTCTGGCCGGCATCATGGGACCGGGCCTCTACACCCAGATCTTCGGCTGGAGCATCGCACCGGACTCACCGCTGCACCTGCCGGGCGCAGCATTTCTCGTCGCCGCGCTGCTGCTCGTCGTCGCGTTCGGCCTGGCCTGGCGAGCGACCCACCCGCGCATGGCCGCCGCGTCGACCGGTGCGGGCGAAACGGTGCGGCCATGAACCATCGCTGCGCAGCCTGGCTGCTCGCGGCGTTCACTGTACCGGCGATGGGCCAGTTCGCGGCCTCGACACAGGATTACCTGCAGGAATTCGACCGCGACGGGGACGGTCGCGTGAGTCTGGGCGAATATCAGGACAAGCTCAGCGACGTATTCCGGCAGATGGACACGAACGGCAACGGCATCGTCGACCTGAACGAGTTCGACCCGGCCGTGGTCGGCCCGAATACGCGACCGATCTCGCTCGCCCGCCACCGCGCACGCCTCGCGGACGTGTTCCGGCGTCAGGACGTGAACCGCAACGGTTTCCTCGACGCCCGCGAACTTGGCGCTCCGCCACGATAGGAGCCGGCATCCTGCCGGCGGCTGGGGCGTACCGGCATGATCGTGCCGATCCTTCAAGCCGCCGGTTCGTCCGGGCCAGGGGCGACGAGCCGCAGCCGCGGGCGCGTGACTGGTGCCGCGAGCGCGGTGTCGTACGGATCCCAGGCAACGCCGAGGCGGCCCAGCCAGTGCCGCCGGACCGCACGCCGCGCGCGCCAGAGTGCTCCGACGCAATGACCGCGGCGTTCGCGCAATGCCGTTCCGGCGCTTGCCGCGGCAGCCTGTCGCAGCCACTGGCGCGCGAGTTCGGCGTCCTCGTCGCGCCAGTGCTCCAGCGTGCCGGCAAGCAGCGCCTCAGCGCGGCGCAGCTCGTCACCGGCCGCGGCGCAATAGTCGAACGCCAGCAGCTGCACCGCGTCCTCGATGCAGTCCAGCAGTTCCAGCAGCGGATCGGTGTAGGAAATTCGTGCGTGCATGACGGTGACCCTCGGCGAGCGGGGACGCAGCGTGCGACGTCGCGGTCTCGGCACCTGAGATGCGGCTGTGTTCCTGCCGTGACGCGCGCACGCGGAACGCCCGGTGCGACTTCCGGCACGCGCGCGCCGCGTACCGCCGGGACACTCTGGGCGCGAAGTCCCCCCGGAGGCACCGCTTCCATGCTCACGTTCCTGCTCTGGTTGCTGCTGCTCGTCTTCTGCTGGCCACTGGCGCTGCTCGCCCTGGTCGCCTATCCGCTGGTCTGGCTGCTGAGCCTGCCATTCCGGCTCGTCGGCATCACCCTGTCGGCCGTGTTCGAGTTCCTGCGCGCCCTGTTGTTGCTGCCTGCGCGAGTGCTCGGCGCCCGTCCGGCTTGATGCGGCTCGTCTCGCGACGGCCGCTGTGACGGCGGCGCGATAGCGGCGAGAATGCGCGTCGCTTTTGTCTGCGATCGCCCATGAACCTGCCAGCCGACTGCCCCTGTGGTTCCGACCGTGCCTATGCGGCCTGTTGCGGTCCGCTGCATGCGGGCGAACCGGCACCGACGGCCGAGGCACTCATGCGGTCGCGCTACAGCGCCTATGTACTCGCGCTCGAGGGTTACCTGCTGCAGAGCTGGCACCGCTCGACACGGCCCGCCGCACTGAACATCGCGCGGGAAAAGCCCGCGCCGCGCTGGTACGGACTCAAGATCCTGCGCTATCAGCTGGTCGACCCCGACAACGCATTCGTGGAATTCGTCGCCAAGTACAAGGTCGGTGGCGGTGGCATGCAGCGGCTGCGCGAGCTCAGCCGCTTCCGTCGCGAAGACGGGCACTGGTTCTATGTTTCCGGGGAATGGAGCAGTTGAGGCCCGAAGGTCGTCTGGCGCATCTGCTCACAGGGATGCCACCAGTCGGTGAGTCGCATGCGTTCGAGCAGGAATTCCACGAACACGCGGACCTTCGGCAGCTGCGAGCGTCCGGGCGGGTAGACCGCGTTGAGGTCGACGGCGGGGCTTTCCCAGCCGTGCAGCACGCGACGCAGCTTCCCCATCGCGACCAGCGATTCGACCAGGCTGTCGCTGATCAGCGCGAGACCCTGGCCGCCGACGAGTGCGCTGCGCAGCACGGTCGGATCGTTGGCGACCACGCTCGGCGAGACCAGGTAATCGTCGCTGACACTGCCATTGCGCAGCGGCCAGCAATAGCGACCGTTCGCGCCGCGATGCTGGCTCATCGCCAGCGTGCGGTGGTGCACCAGCTCCTCGGGGCGCGTCGGTTCGCCGCAGCGCGCGAGATAGTCGTGGCTGGCGTAGACCTGGGCGACGAAGCTGCCTAGCCGCCGTGCGCTGAAGGTGGAATCCGCCAGTGCACCGACGCGCAGTGCGAGGTCGATGTCCGAGCCGATCAGGTCCAGCTTGTCGTTGCTGAGCACGAGCTCGACCCGCAATTCCGGATGGCGCTGCAGGAACTCGGGCAGGATTGGCGCGAGCGCGTTGCTGCCCAGGGTGTACGGCGCGGTCACGCGCAGCCAGCCGCGTGGCGCACCGTGCAACTGATTGACGGCGCTTTCGGCGGCCTCGAGATCCCGCGCGATATGGCGGCAGTGTTCGTAGTACAGCGTGCCGGCTTCGGTCAGCCCGATCCGCCGTGTCGTGCGCTTGAGCAGATGCAGGCCCAGACGCTCCTCGAGCTCCTGCACCTTGCGGCTCACGCTGGTCTTGGGCAGGCCGAGTGCTCGCGCTGCGGCAGTGAATCCCCCCTGTTCCACCACGCGTACAAAGATCAGGGCCTCATTGAAATCGCGCGTCATACAGGCCTCGATTGTTGCTCTGACGGGACAATCATTCCCGAATCGCGCCTCTAGTCAAAGCCCGGGGGCGTGCCCAATTCACCCGGCCTCAACCCCCGGGCGCCCGGGGACTGCGCTGTCCGGATGGTCCGGGCGCAGGCGGCGCCCGCCGGGTCCCTGACGCATGAGGTCGGTCGGTATGAAATCCAGTGTCATCGTCATCGGCGCCAGCGGCGGCATAGGCAGCGGCGTGGTCGCCTCGTTGCTCGCCGAGGGCTATCCGGTCGTTGCGGTGGCACGGCATCGCGACACGCTGCTGCAACTGGCCGACAAGCTCGGCCGTCCGTCCGCCCTGACGGTGCTGACCGCGAGCGTCGAGAGCGACACGGCGGCCAAGGATCTGGTTCAGCAGCTCGTCGGACTGCGCCGCCGCTATGCCGGGGCGGTGGTCGCAATCGGGCCGGAGCGCGATTGCGGCCGGCTCATGGACCGCGATGACGTATTTCTCGAAGACCGCCTGCACGCGCACGTGGTCACGCATTTCAACGCGGCGCGCGCGCTGATTCCGATGCTGGCGCAGGGCACGCCGAACGCGCTGTATCTCGGCATCGCGAGCGCGGCGACGGCGCATCCCTGGTGTGGCTTCGGTCATTTCTCCATCGCCAACGCCGCCCTGCGCATGCTCGCCCGGGTAGTGCATGCCGAAAGCCGTGACCTGCCCGTGCGTGTGCAGCAGCTGGCGCTGGCCGGCCTGGTGCGCACCTACCGCAACGATCACTGCGCCTGCAGCGAATGGATGGAGGTCGACGCCGTCGGCCAGGCCGTGATCGAACTCTTGCAGCACTCCGACGGCAGCGCAGCCGTGCTCGACCTGCGCGCCGGCGGCAGCCCCGAACCCGTGCACGTTTGAAGATCCGAAGGAGTGGGAACATGAAAATCACTGCCACGACGCCCGTCCGGTCCGCGCTCGCGCCCGCCGGCCTGCTGATGCTGCTGGCGGTCGCGCTGTCCGGCTGCGGAAGCGCTGCGGCCCCGCCGCAGATGCCGCCGCCGCAGGTCAGCGTCGCCGCCGTCATCAAGAAAGACGTCACGCTGTGGGACGAATTCACCGGCCGCATCGAAGCCGTCGACAAGGTCGAGGTGCGTCCCCGCGTCGCGGGCTACCTCGAACAGGTGCACTTCGAGGAAGGCCGCCAGGTGAACAAGGGCGATCTGCTGTTCCAGATCGACGATCGCGAATACCGGGCGGCGCATGCCCGCGCCGTGGCCGAGGTCGAACGCGCGCGGTCGCGTGCAGCGCTCGCCCAGCGCCAGCTCGAGCGATCGCGCCAGCTGGTCGCGAACAAGCTCGTCGCCCGCAATGACCTCGATCTGCGCGAGGACGAGCTCGCCCAGGCCCAGGCCGACATCAAGGCGACGCAGGCCGCCGCGGAACAGGCGCGGCTGAATCTCGAGTTCACGCGCGTGACCGCGCCCATCGCCGGTCGCGTGGGCAAGGCGCTCGTGACCCCGGGCAATCTCGTCTCGCCCGGTACGACCTTGCTGACGACCGTGGTCTCGATGGACCCGGTCTATGTGAGCTTCGAAGGCGACGAGAACACCTACCTGCGCTACCAGGGACTCGAGCGGGCCGGCGCATTGCCGAGCGCGCGCGAAGCCGGCAATCCGGTGCGCATGGGGCTCGCCGACGAAGAAGGCTTTCCGCACGAGGGGACCATGAACTTCGTCGACAACGAACTCGACGCGGGCACCGGCACCATCCGTGCGCGCGCCGTGTTCTCGAACAAGGACGGCATGTTCACGCCGGGACTGTTCGCGCGCGTGCAATTGCTCGGCAGCGGCGCGCAGTCGGCGCTGCTGATCAACGACCGCGCGGTGTTGACCGACCAGGACCGCAAGTTCGTCTACGTGATCGGACCGGAGAACAAGGCACTGCGCCGGGACGTAAAGCTCGGTGCACAGGTCGACGGCCTGCGCATCGTGACGCAGGGACTGAATGCCGAGGATCGCGTCGTGGTCAACGGCGTGCAGAAGGTGTTCTTCCCGGGCATGCCGGTAGATCCGCAGCTGGTGCCGATGGAGAAGCCCGAGCAGGCGCCCGCGGTGGCTGCGGCGGCAGGGGGGCCGTGAGTTCCGGACCGAGGCCGCAACCCATCTCCACCCAGCCCGTCCGGCCCGTTGGGCGCTCAAGGCTGTCAGGGCCTTCGGCTCTGAACGGCGGCCTTTCGCCCCCTTGAAGGGCAGGACTTTTCAGAGCGGCGCCGTTGCCAACCCTTTCCTTAGACGGGCTGGGTTTTTCAGAGCGGTGCCGTTGGTAACCCTCCCCTTCAAGGGGAGGGCATGGGTGGGGATGGGTTTCGCCTCGCCGCCAGACGCGGGCGCCCCTGCCCCGCCTCCACAAGAACAGCGTTTTCCCCGGTAAAGGAGTTCAACCGTGGATTTTTCCCGATTTTTCGTAGACCGGCCGATCTTTGCGGCCGTGCTATCCATCATCATTTTCGTGGCCGGCATCATCGCGATACCGATGCTGCCGATCAGCGAATATCCCGACGTCGTACCGCCGTCGGTCCAGGTGCGCGCGGTCTATCCGGGCGCCAATCCGAAGACCATCGCCGAAACCGTCGCCGCGCCGCTCGAAGAAGCGATCACCGGCGTGGAGAACATGATCTACATGAAGTCGGTCGCCGGCTCCGACGGCGTCATGACACTCACGGTCACGTTCAAGATCGGCACCGACATCGATCTGGCCCAGGTGCAGGTGCAGAACCGCGTGAGCCAGGCCACGCCGCGCCTGCCCGAGGACGTACGTCGCCTCGGCGTGACCACGCTGAAGCAGTCGCCGAACCTGACCATGGTCGTGCATCTGCTGTCGCCGAACGGCAACTACGACATCACCTACCTGCGCAACTACGCCGTACTGCACGTCAAGGATGAGATCGCGCGCATATCCGGCGTCGGCCAGGCGCTGATCTTCGGCGCGGGGGACTACTCCATGCGCGTCTGGTTGCAGCCCGACCGTGTTGCCGCGCTGGGGCTCACCGCCGGCGATGTGGTCCGTGCGATACAGGATCAGAACCTGCAGGTATCCGCCGGCTCGATCGGCGCGCCGCCGCAGAACACCAACGCGGAAATGCAGCTGTCCATCAACGCGCAGGGACGCCTGGTCACTGAAGACGAATTCGGCAACGTGGTGATCAAGACCGACGCGAACGGCACCGTCGCGCGGCTCAAGGACGTCGCCCGCATCGAGCTCGGTGCGTCGGAATACGCGCTGCGCTCGCTGCTGTCGAACCAGCAGGCCGTGGCCATCCCGATCTTCCAGGCACCCGGCAGCAACGCGATCGCCATGTCCGACGCGGTGCGCGCCAAGATGGGCGAGCTCGCCAAGGCGTTCCCGGAGGGTGTCACCTGGAACGTGGTCTACGACCCGACCGTATTCGTGCGCGATTCGATCAAGGCCGTCATCACGACGCTGTTCGAAGCCATCGCCCTCGTCGTCATCGTCGTCATCCTGTTCCTGCAGACCTGGCGCGCGTCGATCATTCCGCTGCTCGCGGTACCGGTCTCGGTGGTCGGCACCTTCGCCGTGCTCTGGATGTTCGGCTTCTCGATCAATGTGCTGACCCTGTTCGGTCTGGTGCTCGCGATCGGCATCGTGGTCGACGACGCGATCGTCGTGGTCGAGAACGTGGAGCGCAACATCGAGGAAGGCCATGCACCGCTCGCCGCAGCGCACCGCGCGATGAGCGAGGTCAGCGGTCCCATCATCGCGATCGCACTGGTGCTCTGTGCCGTGTTCGTGCCGATCGCCTTCATCGACGGGGTGACCGGGCAGTTCTATCGCCAGTTCGCCGTCACGATCGCGATTTCGACAGTGATTTCCGCGATCAACTCACTGACCCTGTCGCCGGCGCTCGCGGCGGCGCTGCTCAAGCCCCACGGCGCTCCCAAGGATTGGCTCACGCGCCTCATCGACGCCACGTTTGGCTGGGTGTTCCGTCCCTTCAACCGCTTCTTCCGTCGCGCCAGCGACGGCTATGCGAACGGCGGCCGGCCGGCGCTCAAGCGCGCGCCGCTGATGGTGCTGGTCTATGCGCTGCTGATCGGGCTCACCGTGATCGGCTTCCGTGCCGTGCCCGGCGGCTTCATTCCAACGCAGGACAAGCTGTACCTGTTCGCCGGTGCCAAGCTGCCCGAGGGCGCGTCGCTCGATCGCACCGAAGCCGCGATCCGGCGCATGAGCGAAATCGCGCTGGAAACGCCGGGTGTCGCGACCGCGGTCGCCTTCCCGGGCCTCAACGCGATCCACTTCAGCAACACGCCGAACATGGGCACGATCTTCTTCGGCCTGAAGCCGTTCGCCGAACGTGACGGGCTCAGCGCCGAACAGATCGTGCAGCAGCTCAACGGCCGCTTCTTCGGCGAGATCAAGGAGGGGCTCGCGTTCGCGGCCATGCCGCCGCCGGTGCTCGGCCTCGGCCAGTCGGCCGGCTACGAGATGTATGTGCAGGATCGCGCCGGACTGGGTTATGGCGAACTGCAGCGGCAGGTCGATGCGCTCAGCGGTGCGATCATGTCGACCCCGGGATTCGAGCGGCCGTTCAGTTCGTATCAGTCCAACGTGCCGCAGCTCAGCGCCGATGTCGACCGCATCAAGGCCAAGGAGCAGGGCGTGGCGCTGACCGACCTGTTCGAGACGCTGCAGGTCTATCTCGGCTCGCGCTACGTGAACGACTTCAATCGTTTCGGTCGCACCTATCAGGTGATCGCCCAGGCCGACGCGAACTTCCGCGACGAGGTCGACGACATCGCGAACCTCAAGACCCGCAATGCGGCCGGTGCGATGGTGCCGATCGGCAGCGTCGTGAAGATCGGACAGACGTATGGTCCCGACCCGGTGATCCGCTACAACGGCTATCCGGCGGCCGATCTGCAGGGTGGTGCCGATCCGCGGTTACTGTCCTCGTCGCAGGCGGTGCAAGGCGCCGCGGCCTTCGCACAGCAGCAGCTGCCCAACGGGATGAGCTTCGAATGGACCGCGCTGACCTACCAGCAGGTCACCCAGGGCAAGGCCGCGCTGCTCGTGTTCCCGCTCTGCGTGCTGCTGGTGTTCCTGGTGCTCGCGGCGCTGTACGAGAGCTGGTCGCTGCCGCTGTCGGTGATCCTGATCGTGCCGATGTGCATGCTGTCGGCGATCGCCGGTGTCTGGCTGACCGGCGGCGACAACAACATCTTCACCCAGATCGGCCTGGTGGTACTCATGGGGCTGGCCTGCAAGAACGCGATCCTCATCGTCGAGTTCGCCCGCGAGCTCGAACAGAAGCAGGGCCTGAGCATCGTCGATGCGGCACTGGAAGCCTGCCGTCTGCGTCTGCGTCCGATTCTGATGACGAGCTTCGCCTTCATCATGGGCGTGGTGCCGCTGGTGTTCGCCAACGGCGCCGGCGCGGAGATCCGCCACGCCATGGGGGTCACGGTGTTTGCCGGCATGCTCGGCGTGACCCTGTTCGGCCTGTTCCTGACGCCGGTGTTCTACGTGCTGATCCGCAAGCTCGCGACGCGGCGCCGGAAGCCGGCGCTGCAGCCTGCCGCCGCGCACTGAACGAGGCCGCCGGTTCGCCCCAGGCGAGCCGGCGGGCCGCGTCGGACGGGTGCTCGCCGCCGCCGGCTTGCCTTGGCGGCGCGCATGCCCGACCATCGCCGGCCGTTTTCGTGGCTTTCTTTCCGAGTGAGCGTTTCCGCGTCCGACGACGGGCTGCAGGATTTCCTGCGCCCCGGCCTCGTCGCCAACGACATCCCCGCCCTGTTCGGCCTGCGCAAGGCGCGTGAGCTGCTGCGGGCGTTCTCGACCCTGTTCCACGGTGGCGAAGACGCGGTGATGGTGCGCCTGCTCGTGCTGCGCACGATCGGCGAGCGCGGCGCGGCGCCGGACTGGAGCCCGCAGGAGCTGCGCGAGCATTTCGCCTACGTCGATGCGACCAAGCTCGATACCGTGCTCGCGCGGCTGCGCGACAACAGCCTGCTGGCCTGGGACAGCGAAACCCAGCGCTACCGCGTGAGCCCGGTCGGGCGCCAGGCGCTGTCGGCCCTGAGCCTGTTGCTGCAGTTCCAGGGTGAAGGCGACGAGCTCGCCTACGTGACCGCGCAGATCGCCGCGGGCGAGGCAACCGGACGCGTCGGCAGCGACGACCTGCAACACCTGCTGTCACGCCTCAACGAACTGCGGGACGACTTCGACCGCGCCGTGCTCAGTGGCTCGGAGCATCGCATCCGTGCCGCCGCGGCCACGCTGAAGTCGGTCTGGCGCTGGGTGGAGAAAGGCACCGCCATCGTCCGGCTGATCGCCCAGGACGGCGAACTCGATCCGGCCACCCACCGCGTGGCGCAGCAGATCGGCCGTGCGCAGAGCGCGATGCTGCGTCAGGCCTCCGTATTCCAGCGCGCGCTGAACCAGCTCGATCGTCACCGCGTGCATCTCGGTGCAAGCGGCCTGTCGTCATCCGACGTGAATCAGTGGCTGCGCACACTCGATAGCGAAAAACTCGCCGCGATCGCGCGCGACGTCGTTGCCGAACGCCTTGCGCCGGCCTTCGTGCTCGGCGACATCGCGCTCGACATCGCCGATTTCGAGCTCGTGGAACGCGAACGCGAAGCTGGCCTCGTCGAGACCCTGCCCGCGGCATGTGGTGCGCCGGAACAGACCGTCGCCCCGATTGCGGCCAACGACTATGAACTCGCGTTGCGCTGGCAGGCCGAGCTGGCCGCGCTCGTGCAGGACGCGGAGCTGTCGGCGCTCGTGCCCAGTACCGATTTCGCGACCTCGGCTTACCGCCTGTCGCTGCTCGGCCTGCTCGGCGATCCGGCCGCGCATGCGCGCGACGGCGCGCTCGCCGAGCTCGCGCGACTGCCGCTGCGGCTCGAACTCAGCGGCGCGCTGGAGCCGACCGGCGAAGCCGGCGTCGCCTGCATCAGTGCAGGCCGTCTGCGCCCGCTCGCACCGCATCCTTTGCAAGAAGCTGCGCCGCCCGCCAGCGGACGCAGCGAGGAAACACCCGATGAATGATCCCGTCGCTGCGCTGATCGCGCGCCTGCTCGCCGAACGCTGGCTGCCGCGCGAGGACGACCTCGCGCGTCAGGCGCTGACCGACGCGGGCTTCCGCGAAGAGCTCGATCGCCGCCTCGCCGCGGCCGGGCTGCGCCTGCTCGACCATCCCTACGCGGGCCACGTCGCCGTCGCGATCGCCAAGGCACAGGAGGCCGCGGTATTCGCCGGGCCGCGCGCGTGGTCGGCGAGCAACCTCGATTTCGACCGCGACTGCATTGCGCTACTCGTAGTTTTATGGAGTTTGCTGATTCTTCCCAAACGCCAACGTCAGATCCGCCGCGTGGAGGCCGATCGCGACCAGGAGCAGGGTCAGATCTTCGCCGAGATGAAACCCGTGCCGGTCGGCAGCGACGTCGCCGAGCCGCTGGCCGAGCGCACGCTGATCGCCGACTTTGGCGACAAGCTCGGCGGCAAGATGCGCATCAACATCAATCTCGGCGTACTCGCGCGCCACGGCTTCATCGTGCGACGCAAGGAACGCATTCTCGAAGGCCCGCTGCTCGATCTCGCCTTCGACTACGAACGCACGGCGCGGCGCGTGCTCGATGGTGCGCTGGCGTTCGTCGTCGAACGCGCCCACGGCGAAACCGCGGATGACTCCGCGGACGAGGCGGATACGGAGGCCGGCCATGTTTGAGTTCCGTGCGCTGGAGGTCGTGCACTGGGACTACTGGCAGCGCTTCACCCTGCCGCTGGATTCGGCCATCGTCACCGTGGTGGGGCCGAACGGTTCCGGCAAGACCACCCTGCTCGATGCGCTGCGCACCCTGCTCGCGATCGAGGATCGCGAGACTGCGCGCGACTACAAGACCTACCTGCGCCACAACGGCAAGCCCTTCGCCTGGCTGCGCGGCGTCGTCAGCAACCGACCCGACCGCAATGGCCGGCGCCCGTTCTTTCCGCTCATGGATGCGGAGGTCACGCTGGCCTGCCGTATCCGCAAGAAAGGCGGTGACTGGGCGCGCGACTACCAGATCCTCGGCGGTGACGTGACGGTCGAAGCGATCGACGCGCAGGGCGGCGAATGGCTGGGGCTGCGCGACTATCGCGTGCGCCTGGAAGGCGCCGGCCTGACGCGCGCGATCCGCCGCGTGCTGACCCTGGAGCAGGGCGCGACCGACAAGCTGTGCCAGTACCCGCCGCGTGAGCTGCTGCAGCTGGTCTGGGACGTATTCGGCGAAAAGCCCGTGCTAGAGGATTACCAACGCGCGCGCGCCGAACAATTCGCGACCGAGCAGGAACTGAAGTCGCTGGGCCAGGACCTCGCGGCGCTGCATACGCGGCTCGAGGCGGCCAAGGCGGACGTGCGCTCGTTCGAGGAATACGGTGAACTGCAGCGCGACCGGCAGCGCCTGCAGGCGGAGATCGCACCGAAAGTCGCGCTGGCCGAGCGACGTGCCAGCCTGGCCGGCAGCCGGCCGCAACTGACCGGCCTGCGCCGCGCCTTGCACGAGATCGAACGGCGTGATGCGGCGCTCGCCGAGGAACAACGCATCTCGACGGCACGCCTCGAGACGATCGCAGCCACACTCGACGCCGCGCAGGCCCAGGCCATTGCCGCAGAAAGCGCGTTCCTCGCGGCACGTGACGCGGCGCGTGATGCCGAGCACATCGACCGGCGCCGCGTGCAGCTCGAGCAACTCGCCGCGAGCCAGGGGGCGGGCGACGTCGCGCAGCTGCTGCGTGTGGTCGAGGCGGACCGCCGCCGGCAGGCCCAGCTCAAGCTCGCCGACGAGCAGGCCGTCGAACGCGCGGCAGACCTCGATGCGCAGATCGCCGCGCTGGCGAGCGGCCAGCGTTTCGTGCCGGGCTTCGAGCGCGAGTTTCGCGCCGCGCTCGACGGTGCCGGCATCGCGCATCGCATGCTGGCCGACTGTGTGGAAGTCACCGATCCGGCCTGGGAGGCCGCGGTCGAAGCGGTACTGCAGCCGTACCGGCACCTCGTGCTGCTCGCCTCGCCGTCGGATGCGAAGGCCGCGTTCGCCATCGGCGAGCAGATGCACTATCGCCATTTCGTCGTGGCCGAGCGCAGCGGCGCGCCGCCGGCGACGCCGGGCTCCCTGCTCGAGGTGCTGCGCTTCGCCGGCGACCCGCCGGCCTGGCTGCCGCGCCAGCTCGACCGGCTGCGCCGCGTGGCCGACGTCGCCAAGGGCATGCAGCTGCCCGCGGGCCAGGACTGGATCACGCCCAAAGGGTATCTGCGCGAGCATCGCGGCGGGCGCCACATCGGCACCGACGAGCGCAATTTCGGTGCGAGCGCGCGCGCGGCCCGGCTACGGGACCTGCAGGTCGAGCGCAGTCAGCTCGCTGCGTCTGCCGACGCACGACGGCGCGAGCGCGCCGAGCTCGAACAGCGCCTCGACGCGAATCAGGCACGCCTGCTGAAGCTCGACGCAGCTCAGGAGCTCGCCACGCGCGCCGTCGAGTTCGCGTCCGCGGCCGAGGCGCTGCCGGCCCTGCAGCAAGCTGCGCAGGACAGCGCGCTCGCTCTCAGCACGGCACGCGACGCGGTCGATGCGGCGCGCCGGGCACAGAACGACGAGCAACGCGCGGCCGACCGGCGTGCGAACCAGCGCGAACAGCTGACCCGCGAGCGCGAGGACCGGGCGTACAAGCTCCAGCGCGACCGCCACGACTACGTGCGGCGCGTGCTCGACTTCCGCCGCCAGCGCGGCCTGATGCCGGCCGCCTGGCGCAGTACGGATGCGCTCGACGCGGCCCTGCGCGAGTTCGAGACCGAACACGAAGTGAAGCGCGAGCTGGAAAGGATCGCACATCGCATCGAACGCGGAGCCTTTGTCACCGATGCCTCCTGCGTCGCGCTGCGCGACAAGATCGCAGCGGACCACGAGGCGCTGGAGACGACACTGAGCCGGCGCGACGCGCACCTGCAGCGCGCGCGCCGCATTACCGACGAAGCGCGCGGCGCCTACATCAACGTGCTGCGCGCGACAGTGCGCCAATATGCGAAGAACCTGCGCGCGCTCGGCGAGCTGTCGGGGATCAACGTCGAGGTCGACCAGCCCGAGCTCGCCAACGACGACGTCGCGCTCGCCCAGGCCGGCCTCAGCGTCCGCTTCGACTTCGACCGCAAGGGCTGGATCGGCCTGGACGACGGCGAAGCCTCGGGCGGCCAGCAGGTCATGAAGTCGCTGTTGCTGCTGGTCGCGCTGCTGCGCGACGAGACCCACCCGGGCGGCTTCGTCTTCATCGACGAGCCGTTTGCACATCTGGATGTGTTCAATATCGAAAAAGTCGGCAGTTTCCTGCGCGCGACCGAAGCGCAGTACATCCTGACCACGCCGATCACGCACAACCTCAACGTATTCCACCCCACCGACCTCGTACTGACCACGACCAAGCGGCGTCCGGACAGCCACTGGGCCGAGCCGGTTGCGGTGCTCAAGCGGGCGGCGGGTGGCAGTCAGGCGGGCAAGAAAGCGTAGCGGGCGAGGGAGTTTCTCCTTTCGATCAGACTGTTGCGCGCGACCGCAACGGCGCGTCGCCGGATGCGGCGGCGCGCGCAATGTCCCCGCGACGGTATTGCGTCTGGCAGGGACTCATCCGGTATCGCAGCTCGGTGGTCGGCGCCGGCTGCTGCGCGGCCGCGGAACATTTGCGCCCGCGCGCGCGTTTCGGCAAGCTCGGCATCCAACCGTGCGCTGTGTCACGTTTTTGCGCCGCTCTCACGGGCGCAGCGCCAGACTGTGCCGCGGTCTCCTCCGCCCGCCCCAGGACACGCTCATGAATCGTATTGCTCGTGGTATCGCGTTCGCGCTCCTTCTCGTCGGTTCCGCTGGCGCCGCATCGGCTCAGCAACTCAGCACGTCGGGTCGTCCGGCCGGCGCACAAGTAGAAATCGGCTGGCCCCGCCCGCTCGTGGCGCAGACCATCACCCAGTCCACGAGCACGGCGATCACCACTGGCAACTCGGTCTCGTGCAACGGCGGTGCGCCGACATTTGCGCACACCGACAACAGCTATTACCGCGCTTTCACGTTGTCGACGTTCAAGAATCTGTCCCTGCCCCAGTTCCGCGTCGATACAGTGAACTTTGGCGTCGAGACCGCCAACGATGCCGCCGGCGCGGGTCAGCCCGTCACCGTCAATCTGTGGCGCAGCACGACCAACCCACCGACTCTGGCGTCGCTGACTGCAGTCAGCAGCGACACCTTCTCGATGCCGGACTCCGCCACCGGGACCATTTTTGCGGCGAACATCGCGTCGCAGCCTGTGTTCACGGTCGCGACCGACATCCTCGTGGTGGAGGTATTCACCCCGTCCGGTCAGGCGGCCGGCCACAGCTTCTTCATGGGCTCCAACAACGGCGGCCAGTCCGGCCAGAGTTTCATTCGCGCGGCATCCTGCGGCATCTCGGACATCAGCGACCTCGCAGGCATTGGTTTCGCGGGCATGCACATCGTGATGTCGGTCAGCGGCAACAATCAGGTGCCGGTGTCGCTGCAAAGCTTCAACGTCGATTGACAATCCGGTGCTGCCGCAGCAGCGGCCTGGCCCTGTCCACTGCTGCCTGCAGTCCTCGATGACCATCGAAAAACCCCATTCGGCCGCCTGCGAACGCAACCGCGACCCGATACTCGGCGTGCTGCGCGAGGCCTTTCGCGATAGCCGCGACGTGCTCGAAATCGGCAGCGGCACTGGCCAGCACGCGGTGTACTTTGCCGCGCACCTGCCCTGGCTGCGCTGGCAGGCATCCGACCGTGCCGAAAACCTGCCCGGCATTCGCGCCTGGCTTGCCGAAGCGGCGCTGCCCAACACGCTCGCGCCATTGCAGCTCGACGTCGCTCACGACGACTGGCCGGCGCCGTCTTACGACGCCGTGTTCAGCGCCAACACCCTGCACATCATGAGCTGGGCCGAGGTCGAGCGCATGTTCACGGGTATCGCGGGTTGCCTGCAGCCCGGCGGCGTGCTGGCGATCTACGGGCCGTTCAACGTGGACGGCCGCTTTACCAGCGACAGCAACGCAGCGTTTGACCGCGCGCTGCGCGCCGCCGTACCTCATCGCGCCATCCGCGATACGGCCGAGGTCGACGCGCTCGCGGCGCGATTCGATCTGCACCTCATCGGTGACCACGCGTTGCCGGCCAACAATCGCTGCCGGGTCTGGCAGAAGCCGAAACCATGATCATCCCCGGCGCCGATCCGCGATGGGGAAGATAGAAGCCGTCAGGCTTCGTCCCCGGGGCCTCAGGAAAAGCGCATGTACCTTTCTCGCAGTCTGTTCGGGTTGATGTCGATTGCGTTCGCTGCGGCGGCGCAGGCATCCGTGTGGTCATATCGTTCGCCGGAGGGCGCCAGCGGCATCAGCATCGCCCAGGCCGGCAATCGCCTGCTGCTCGGCACGCGGCAGGGACTGGAGATCTCCGACGACGACGGCGCGAGCTGGTCACGGCTGGACACCTTGCCGCGCTGGAGCTATGTCACCGAAATCCTCGTCGACCCGGCTGACGTGCGGCACTGGTATGTGCGCTTCGTCGAATTCATGCCCGCCGATGAAGGTTCCGCCATGTTCCATCTCGAGCAAAACGAGCGCATACGCGAGACATGGGACGGGGGCGCGACCTGGCAGGCACTGGCGCTGCCGGGTGAAGCGCTGGTTCTTCCGATCGTGCACCCGGTCGCGACCGGCACGATGGTCATCCGGTATCGCGATACCTCGGGCAACTCAGGTGCAAGGGCGATGTCGTTGGACGGTGGCGCGCACTGGACGCCGACGGCCCGCGCGCTGACCGACCCGGGAGTCCGCCTCGGTATCGGCCGCTCGCGCCGGCACTTCGTAGGCCACAGCTTCGGATACCTTCCGGGCAGCATTGAGGCAAGGCTGCATCTGAGTCCCGATAACCTGGCCTCGTGGAGCAGCCCGGTTGCTTCATTCCCTGTGTCGGGCACCGACACGCTGCAGCTGTATGCGCGGGCCAGTAGCCCGGAGCAGCTGTTCTGGACCGATGCCGCGACGTGGGGACTGCCCGGCCGCTCTGGCGTCGTTGATCTCATCACTGGCGCCGTCACCACGTTTCCGGAGACGTCGGGTCTGTTGACGCATCTGCGCGACGATCTGGCCTATCCGGGGAGCGTGTCGGCACTGCATCTCGGCGGCTTCGCGTCGTGCAACTACTGCATACGCGAGGAAGTGTTGAGCCTTGCTCCGGGCGCGACGCAATGGCAGGTCCGTGGCGGTATCCGCCTCAGCGCCAAGCGGATCAACAGCGATGTGTTCTTCGGTCAGATGCTCGACGCCGGCGCGGGCAAGCTCTGGCTGACGGACGAGTCGACCGGCCTGCAGTATTCGGCCGACGCCGGCGCGAACTGGAGCGTGCGCAACACTGGCACGCGCGCGGCGTCGATAAGTGCCGTGGCGGTCGATCCTCGCAACGGCGATCGTCTGCTGGCCGGACGCGACATGCAGTCGTTGCAGCGTAGCGACGACGGTGGGCGCAGCTGGAGCGACGTCGGCGGCGAGGTTCCCTACGACGTGCGTTCGCTGACACGCTCGCCGGTGAACCCGGATCATGTGCTGGCGACGGCCGACGCGGGCTTCTACCGTTCGCTTGATGCCGGCGCTACCTGGCAGCGCGTGGTCACCGCGATCGACCCGGCGCCGGACACGCGCGGTTGGCGCGATATCGTCTGGTGCGCGAACAACGACACGCATCTGCTGGCGCAGGTCGGCAACATGATCTATCGCTCGCTCGATGGCGGCATGAGCTGGGCGATTGCAGCCGATGATCACAATCTGCGGCTCGAGTCCGCGCGCCGCGCGCCCGGACGCGTCTATCTGCTGCGTTCGAACAGCTATGCGGTAACAGCGGATTGTGGCGTGACGTTCGATGAACTCGGTGCGTTCGCCGGTTCCTCGCGCGCACTCGCCGTCGACCCCAATGACGACCGCCATCTGGTCTCGACGGGCGTGGCGATTCCCAACGAGATGTCCAGCCTGCGTGTGAGCGTCGACGGCGGCTCGAGCTGGACAACGGTGTTGAATCCCGTGTTCTACAGCGTGCGCAACGGCTGGATCGATGCCTGCGACCGCGAGCGCTATACCACCTACGATCTGCGCGTGATGCAGGGCACGATCCCGCAGCTCACGCCCGAGCCGCTGGCGCGGCTCAGCGGAATCGTTCGCGTCAACGCCGCGGACAGCCAGTGCATCAACGGCGAATCGGTCAGCGCAATCGGCACACCTTCTGGCCTATGGTTGCGCCGCGCGCCGCAGGATCAACTGTTTGCCGATAGTTTCGGCATCGACTAGCGAGGAGCGCGCGCCCGTCGACGCGAACGGTCAGGAGCAGCCAGACATCGGCGTACACCAGCCGGTTTCAGAACGAGCAGCGGCGCCGCGTCTGAGAGGTTGACGATGAAAGTCTTTGCCGACTTCAACAATTTTGATCGAGAGGGCTACATCAGGCTCACTTTCCCGCAACCAAAGCGCAGCTGGATTACTTCAGAAGGCACCGTAATGCAGCACATCAAGCTATGAACCATGGACTCCGAAAGGGATAAGTGAAGAAAGCATCGCAAAGAGGGCAAGCCAATCGGTGCACTTGGCTTGCGGCAGCGAAGCCGAAGGAAGTTGCGGCGACTGAATTATGAATATCGCTACCTATACTTTTTTCTCCGTGATGCTTGTTGTCTCTTGGCCATTTTATGCATTTGGGAGTGACCTTTCCGTTGATATGCAAAAGGTTCGCTTCGCTGATGGGCGGCCCTTCCATTCCGAGATCGCTGACGATTTGCGAAAAATCCTTAGCAGCGAGGACACCCGGGCGCTCGAAAGTGTGCTTCGCGCGCTATTGGAACGCCCGGACCTCGGCGTTGAGGTAATGGGCTTTGCCGATAAGAATGAGTGCCGTCCGTCCGACTGTCGCGAACTGTCGTTGCGTCGCGCCAAAGTCATAGTCGACTGGCTGAAAAGCAACGGCGTAAAGGCTTCGCAGCTCAAAGGCCCCAAAGGCGAATCCACGGACTGGCCTGTCGATGATGCTGTAACCAATAGTGGCAGAGAGTTCAACCGAAGGGTTCAGTTCGAGCCTTTTCTGGTGAAGACACCTTCGCTCCCAAGATAATCCAACGGCCTCGTTCACCCTGATGCGGACTGCGAGCCACATTGTCATGTCAACGATTCCGAGGGAAACAGATTGGATATCGAAGGGAATCAAGTTGCTCCGGAAAGTCCAGAAGCACACCTGCCACTTGATAACTCCAAGGGGGGCGGCTAAATGCACGATTGGTCATTGATTTCAATATCGATGGAGTGGAAGTGGAGTAGTTCGGTGCTAACCATCAAATTGCTCGACACGACATCTGCGTCACGGCAAATCTTGGCTCACGGCGTCCGCGGCCTCCACCTTCGGCACGATGAACCATGGGGGCCTAGCGCTTCAATCCTTGGACACAAATTCTCGGAAGTTGACGGTGGGGTTCGGCTGCAAATCGAAACTCAGTCAGGCGACTTGATCGATATCGACGCCGCAAGAATTGATATTCCTCAGGAGGTTCGTGGCGCTGCGAAATAGCAGTGCCGTGAGTCAATAGGATATGGACGTGGGACATTGTCCGCCTGATTGGCGGACAATGCTTTCGGCACCGTCGCCACTCGTAGATCGATATTACGTAATTCCCGGCTGCTGCAACGCCGATGAATGCAATTGGAGCGTTCGTGCTCGGGCAGATCTCGCTTGCGGATCAAAGTCTCCGCTATTCCGTTCACGCTCGATGGCACAGGAGCGGATCCTTATGAGCATCGAAAGACCCCACTCCGCCGCCTGCGAACGCAACCGCGACCCGATACTCGGCGTGCTGCGCGAGGCCTTTCGCGATAGCCGCGACGTGCTCGAAATCGGCAGCGGCACTGGCCAGCATGCGGTGTACTTCGCCGAGCATATGCCCTGGCTGCGCTGGCAGGCGTCCGACCGTGCCGAGAACCTGCCCGGCATTCGCGCCTGGCTTGCCGAAGCGGCGCTGCCCAATACGCCCGCGCCATTGCAGCTCGACGTCGCTCACGACGACTGGCCGGCGCAGTCCTACGACGCCGTATTCAGCGCCAACACCTTGCACATCATGAGCTGGGCCGAAGTCGAGCGCATGTTCGCGGGCATCGCGAGTTGCCTGCAGCCCGGCGGCGTGCTGGCGATCTACGGGCCGTTCAACGTGGACGGCTGCTTTACCAGCGACAGCAACGCAGCGTTTGACCGCGCGCTGCGCGCCGCCGTACCTCATCGCGGTATCCGTGATACGGCCGAGGTCGATGCGCTGGCAGCGCGATTCGATCTGCACCTGATCGCTGACCACGCGTTGCCGGCCAACAATCGCTGCCGGGTCTGGCGACGTGCCGCCCCGGCCTGATCACAAGCTTCAGCCCGCTGGTCGCGTCAGCACGAACGTCACGAGCAGCCACGCATAGGCGTACAGCAGCAGTTTCTTGGCCGCGACGAACACGGCGATGGCCAGCGCGAGCCGCCACCATTGCCGGCGCAGGTCGACGAGGAAGAACTGCGACAGTGCGAGCAGCACGATGGCGGGCTCCACGAAATCCATGTAGCGGACCGACCACTGCTTGTGCCACGCGAGCCATGCCGGCGAGCGCAGCACCAGCAGCGGCAGCTGGTTCGCGATGTTGGCGAGCAGAATGACGAAGTGCGTGTACAGCGCGAGCACGAGATGTTCGACCGCGTTGTAGCCAAGGCGCTTGCGGAAGCCGGCCATCGACGCGCACCAGATCGCGAACAGGCCGAGGGAGAACGACCACTCGGCGTACTTGCGTGCCGTCTCCATGACCCTGGAGACCTGCAGGTTGGTCGACGTCAGGTAGCGCGTCTGAGCCAGAACGACGAGGAGTACCGCGACGGCAAGCAACAACAGCTTCAGCGGGTGCGTGTGTCGCTTGCGCACGCCGAGCACGTAGTCGCGCGCGACCTTGCCCGGTCCGGCGACGAGGCGCAGGGCCGACTGCAGATGGTCGAGTTCGAACAGGCGCAGCTTTTCCCAGGCTTCGGTACGTAGCGCGCGTACGCCGATGCGGCCGGCCTTCTTCTGGCCGCACTGCGTGCAATGCGGACCGTGGAGGGCGGCGCCGCAGTTGCGGCAGACGGCTTCGGCGAAAAACGCATCCGACAGGATGATGGGTTCGACAGGCGTGTTCACGGCAGCGATGGGAGCGAAGGTCATCCCGCCGTACGTGAAACGACAGCCATTTCTCCGCCGCATACACGGCGCAGCCTCACTCGACGCCGAACAGCTCCGCCAGATCGTTCTCGTCGAACCGCAGCGCCTGGGTCGTGCCGCCTTCGAGTACGGCCTGCGCGAGATCGGCCTTGCGCTGTTGCATGTCCTGGATCTTTTCCTCGACGGTGCCGGTGCAGATCAGCTTGTAGACGAACACCGGCTTGTCCTGGCCGATGCGGTGCGCGCGGTCGGTGGCCTGGGCCTCGACGGCGGGATTCCACCACGGGTCGTAGTGGATCACGGTATCGGCCATGGTCAGGTTGAGCCCCACACCGCCGGCCTTGAGGCTGATCAGGAACACCGGGACGCGGCCGGACTGGAAGCCGTCGACGAGCTCGGCGCGGTTGCGCGTCTGGCCGGTCAGGGTCTGGAACGGGATGCTTTCGGCGCTGAGCGACTGCTCGATGAGCTCCAGCATCTCGGCGAACTGGGAGAACACGAGTACGCGGCGTCCTTCCGCGACGAGCTCGCGCAGCAGGTCGAGCAACAGGTCGAGCTTGGCCGACTCAGGCGCCTTCCGCGCGCGTTCGAGCTTGACCAGGCGCGGATCGCAGCAGACCTGACGCAGCTTCAGCAGCGCGTCGAGCACGACGATGCCGGATTGCGCGAGGCCGCGTTCGCGAATCGCTTCGCGTACACGCTCGTGCTGTGCGAGGCGCAGCGATTCATAGAGCTCACGTTGTTTGCCCACGAGTTCGACGCCGCGCTCGATGACGGTCTTCGGTGGCAGGTCGGTCAGCACGTCTTCCTTGCGCCGGCGCAACATGAGCGGAGCGATGCGCTTGTGCAGCTTGGTCTGGCGTTCCGCGTCGCCGTGCTTCTCGATCGGTGTGCGGTAGTGCCGCACGAACGCACGCTCGTCGCCGAGCAGGCCCGGTTCGACCGCATCGAACTGAGCCCAGAGTTCGCCGAGATGGTTTTCGAGCGGTGTACCCGTCATCGCGAGACGACGCGGTGCGTCGAGTTCCCGCACCACCTTGGCCGCCTGTGTGCGTGCGTTCTTGATCGCTTGCGCCTCGTCGAGGATCAGCAAGGCGAAGGCATGTTCCACGAGGATGTCCCGGTCGCGCGCGAGCAGGGGGTAGGTCGTGATGACGAGGTGGTGCTCGGGTATGGCGGCGAAATTCGCGTCGCGCGCGGACCCGTGCAGGATCAGCACGCGCAGCTGCGGCGCGAAGCGCTGGGCCTCGGCGCGCCAGTTCCAGACCAGGCTGGTCGGCGCGACGACGAGTGCGGGCCGGTCGAGTTCGCCGCGCTGGCGCATGGCCTCGAGATGCGCGAGCACCTGCACGGTTTTGCCGAGGCCCATGTCGTCGGCGAGGATGCCGCCGAGACCGGCCCGGCCGAGGAACTCCAGCCAGGCCAGACCGTCGCGCTGATACGGCCGCAGCTGTGCCTGGAATCCCTCGGGCTCCGAGACGGGCGGCCGATCGGCGCGCAACTGCGCCAGCATTTCCTTGAGCCGCCCCGCTCCTCGCCAGGGCAGCGCCGCGGCGCCGTGCGAGAGTTCCTCCACGATGCCCGCCTGCGCACGGCGCAACTGCAGGCTGCCGCGTGCGTTGCCCTGTTCCAGCCATTCGAGCAGCGGTGCAATCAGGGCGCGCACGCGCCCGACCGGCAGCGGCACGCGGCGGCGTGCGTCGATGGGCGCGAGCCAGACCGCATCGGCGGGTTCCTTTGCCGGTGGCGTCAATGGAAACGACGGATCCGTCAGTGCACGCTGCAGGATCGGCAGCAGGTCGACGCGCTCGCCGGCGATGTCGACGCCGAGCGACAGGTCGAACCACGCGTTGCCGCTGTCCTCGACGTCCGCATGCCAGGCGTCGGGGGTCGGCAGGATCTCGACCGGCGAGCCCGCATCGAACTCGAGCTGGAAGCCGTCGGCCTGCAGACGCATCGCGAGTGCGAGCAGGTGATCGGGCGGCGCGAGTTCGTTGCGCCCGCGTTCGAGCACGAAAACACCGTGCGCGTCGGGGTCCAGACGCAGCCCGTGGGCGTAGGCGACATCGCTCGCTTCGACGAGCTTGTGCCGGTCGAGCCGCTCGAACGCCGCGATTTCGGCGCTGCGGTCGCGCCGGATGTCGATGACCCGGCCGTCAACGAAACGGCGCTCGCGCGTGCCGTAGCTCGCGAAGCCGACACGCTGGCCGGCGTAGTCGAAGCTCAGCTGCAGGCAGCCCGCGACATAGGTCGCGCCGCCGGCGCGTGCCGCCGGACGTGCCTTGAGCGTGCCGAATCGAAGCACCGGCATCGGCACCGCCTGGATTTCCTCGATCGTGCCGTGGTCGGCGGGCATCGGCAGGTCGGCCAGTGACTCGGTCGCCTTCCAGCGCTCGCGCAGCAGCGGTGCCTGCTCCGGCTGCACGGACGGCGCCCGCAGCAGCCGCTCGGCCATCGCAACGTCACCCTCGGCGGGACCGATCTCGTTCGACACCGGATCCCAGTACCAGAGCCCGGCAACTTTCAGCAGGAGCGCGCTCGGCGTGTCGCCGACGACGGCGGTCATGCGCTGCGTGCCGTCCGGTTGCGCGCGCCAGACCCATTCGACACCGCGGCGCGCGCCGCGGCGCAGGGCGCCGCTGCCGGGTTTACCGAAATAGCAGGGGGTGTTCGCGAGCACGTCGTTGAGCCAGGCTTCGTGACGCGGCGAGGCCAGCCGCTGCCAGCTGCCGTTGCGCAGGTATTCCATCGGCGCCATGCGCAGCTCGGCGATGCGCTGGAATTCATCCGGAGAAAGACCGACCCAGGGGTCGCCGCGGTTCATCGCCGGCTGCACCGGACGCGGCGAGACCAGCCCGCCGCGCTTGCCGTGGCGAAACCATACGGCCTGCGCACACAGCCCGGGCGGAGCACCCGGAGCGGTTTCGAACAGGAAGCCGAGGACGCGATCCTCGGTGACATCGCCGGTCGGCGCCGCCGGCAGGTTCAGCGTCGACAGCCATTGCTCCCAGGGACGCAGATCCGGCTTGTTCTGCGCGGGCGACGGTGGCGGCGTCAGCGCGAATGCGCCCGCCTCCTCGTCACTGGACCAGTCCTCGCTCATGGCCTCGAGCACGAGTGCGGCGACGTGTTTGCAGGCACTGCCCGCCATGCAGCTGCAGAACGTGTCGATCAGGGCCTCGCGTCCGCGCGGCAAGAGCCGGAAGCCGCAGCGATAGGGTTCTGTGGAATTGCCCTGGACGAGGCCGAGCAGCAGGCCGGCCGCGCCTTCGACCTCGTAGTCCTTGTCCAGCACACGGCCACTGTCGACATAGTCGGCGCCGCGCTCGAGTACGGCGTCGCTGAAGACACGGCGGAAGTCCAAACGTGCCAGCAACTGGATGAACTGCGACCGATCCATGGGCCTCCCGACGCTTCCGCCGCGACGACGCGGTGGTCGTCGCGGAGACAGAGAAACGCCGATTATGCGCCCAATTCGACACCGGAAATCCACTGCCGCGCGAGTCCACGATCGCGGGGCGACCGCGACAGGGAAAAAAGCCGATTGACGGTCCGGCCTCGTGTTCGGCTGCTCTCTGCGCGGCAGTCAGCGGCTCAGCCTTGCACTCTTCCTTCCTTACGTGAGATGGGTTACGCGCCATGGTCGAATGTCAGTCGCTACGGCATCGGGGCAGCTGCCGCCCCGCTCCGTCCACTGTTCGCTCAGGCCACGAGCTTGACCGGTACCGCCTTGGGATTGCGCCACGTCGCAAGCAGCTCGTCCCAGCGTGCCCTGGCCTTGGCGACGTGTTCTTCCTTGACGTGGCCATAGCCGCGGATCTGCTCGGGCACGCTGGCGATCTCGACGGCGAGCGCGCGATTGTCCGCATCGAGTGTGCGCAGCAGCTCGTCGACGGTGGCGAAGTAGTCGGCGATCCACTGGCGTTCCATGCGGCGTTCGGCGGTCTTGCCGAAGACGTCGAAGGCGCCGCCACGCAGACCCTTGAACTTCGCGAGCAGGCGGAACGCGGTCAGCATCCACGCGCCGTATTCCCGCTTGACGAGGTGGCCCTCGCTGTCGCGGCGCGCCAGCAGCGGCGGCGCGAGATGGAAGTGCAGTCGGTAGTCGCCTTCGAACGTCTCGCGGATCTGGTCGAGGAACTGCGGACGGCTGTACAGGCGCGCGACCTCGTACTCGTCCTTGTAGGCCATGAGCTTGAACGCGTAACGCGCCACGGCCTCGCTGAGGGCGCTCGCACCCGGCGCGCGCGCCGCTTCGGCAGCACGCACCCGGTCGACGAGGGCGCGGTACTTCTGCGCGTAGGCCGCGTCCTGGTATTCGGTCAGGAAGGCGACGCGGCGCGCGATCACGCTGTCGAGGTCGGGCGAGATCAGGCGGTCGTCGAGCAGGCTGTCACCGCCCTGTGCGAGGGCGTCGGGCACGCTGGCCTGGGTGCTCTTGCCCGTCGCCGCGAGCACGGCGCCGATGTCGTGCGCCGCCATGCGGCCCCAGTTGAACGCGGCGCGGTTCTGTTCGATCGCGGCACCGTTGAGTTCGATCGCGCGGATCAGCGCATCGAGCGTCAGCGGCACCCAGCCCTTTTGCCAGGCATAGCCCAGCATGAACAGGTTCCCCATGATTGAGTCGCCGAGCAGGGTCGTCGCGAGCCCGGTGGCATCGACGAGCTCCGGCGCCTCTTCACCGAGCGCGACCCGGACGGCGGCGATGATGTCCGCCGACGGGAACTGCATGTCGGGACGGGTGGTGAAGGTGCCCGGCATGGCTTCGTAGGTGTTCAGTACGGCATGCGTGCGACCGGCGCGGATCTTCGACAGCGCCCAATAGTCGTTGACCACGACCATGTCGCAACCGAGCACGAGATCGGCCTCGCCCGCGGCGATGCGCACCGCGTGGATATCCGACGGATCGCGCGCGATACGCAGGTGACAGGTGACCGCGCCGCCCTTCTGCGCCAGGCCGGTCTGGTCGAGCACGGTCGCGCCCTTGCCTTCGAGATGTGCGGCCATGCCCACCAGCGCGCCGATCGTGACGACACCGGTGCCGCCGATGCCGGTCACGAGGATGTTCCAGGGCTGCGCAAGGTCGGTGGCGAACCGGGGCGAGGGCAGTGCATCGAAATCGACCTTGCCGACACCCTTGCGCTTCTTCAGTCCGCCGCCGTGCACGGTGACGAAGCTCGGGCAGAAGCCCTTGACGCAGGAATAGTCCTTGTTGCAGTTGGACTGGTCGATCTCCCGCTTGCGGCCGAACTCCGTCTCCTTCGGCAAGACCGAGACACAGAACGACTTCTTGCCGCAGTCGCCGCAACCTTCACAGACCTGCGTGTTGATGAACACGCGCTTTTTCGGATCTTCCATCTTGCCGCGTTTGCGGCGGCGGCGTTTCTCGGTCGCGCAGGTCTGGTCGTAGATGATGACGGTGACGCCGGGGGTCTCGCGCAGACGCTTCTGCACGGCGTCGAGTTCGCTGCGGTCGAGAAATTCGACGCCTTCCGGAAAGATCTCCGGCCGCGTCCATTTGCCGATGTCGTCAGACAGCAGGACGATCGTCTTCACGCCTTCGGCGCGTACCTGGTGGGCGATGTCGGGTACGGTCAGCGTGCCGTCCACGGGCTGGCCGCCGGTCATCGCGACCGCGTCGTTGTAGAGAATCTTGTAGGTGATGTTGACCTTGGCCGCGATCGCCTGGCGGATCGCGAGCGAGCCCGAGTGGAAGTACGTGCCGTCGCCGAGGTTCTGGAAGACGTGCTTCGTCTCGGTGAACGGCGCCTGGCCACACCAGGTCGTGCCTTCGCCGCCCATCTGCGTGAAGGTCTCGGTGCGGCGGTCCATCCACGTGACCATGTAATGGCAGCCGATGCCGCCGAGGCCGCGCGAACCTTCCGGTACGACGGTCGAGGTGTTGTGCGGGCAGCCGGAGCAATAGTGTGCGGCGCGTGGGAAGTTCGCACGCGGCAGCGCGAGTTCCTTTTCCTTCGCGGCAAGGAAGGCGAGCCGGTTCTCGATCGTTTCCGAGGTGAAGAAGCGCGACAGGCGCTTCGCGATCACGCGGGCGATGCGTGCGGGCGTAAGTTCGTTCGTCGACGGGAGGATCCAGTTGTCCTCCTCGTCGTACTTGCCGACGATGGACGGGCGCGTATGGTGATCCCAGTTGTACATGTGTTCCTTCATCTGCGACTCGATGAAGGAGCGCTTCTCCTCGACGACGATGATGTCTTCGAGGCCGCGCGCGAACTCTCGGATGCCCACCGGTTCCAGCGGCCAGGTCATGCCGACCTTGTACACGCGCAGGCCGATGTCGGCCGCCTCGCGCGCACCGATGCCCAGGTATTCCAGTGCCTGGAGCACGTCGAGATAGCTCTTGCCCGTGGTCACGATGCCCAGGCGCGCCTTCGGCGAGTCGATCACGGTACGGTCGATGCGGTTCGCGCGCGCAAACGCGACGGCGGCCTGCACCGCGTACTGGTGCAGCCGCATTTCCTGTTCCAGCGGCGGATCGGGCCAGCGGATGCTCAGGCCGCCGGCCGGCAGCGTGAAGTCTTCAGGAATGACGATGTCGAGCTGATGCGGATTGACGTTGACCGAGGCGGAGGATTCCACCGTCTCGGCGATCGTCTTGAAGCCGACCCAGCGTCCCGTGAAGCGCGACATGGCCCAGCCCAGCAGGCCCATGTCGAGAATGTCCTGCACGCCGGCGGGATTGAGCACCGGCATCATCGCGGACACGAATTCCAGCTCGGACCCGTGCGGCAGCGTGGATGAGCGGCAGGCATGGTCGTCGGCCGCGAGGGCGAGCACGCCGCCGTGCCGCGAGGTTCCCGCCGCATTGCCGTGCTTGAACACGTCGCCGCAGCGGTCCACGCCGGGACCTTTGCCATACCACATGGCGAATACGCCGTCGTACTTCGCGCCCGGGAACAGGTTGGCCTGCTGCGAACCCCAGACCATCGTTGCGCCCAGATCCTCGTTGAGGCCCGGCGTGAACTCGATGTTGGACGACTTGAGGTGCTTCTTCGCCTTCCACAGCTCCAGATCGAACCCACCCAGGGGCGAGCCGCGATAGCCCGAGATGAAGCCGGCGGTGTTGAGGCCGGCGGCGCGGTCGCGCATCTGCTGCATCAGTGGCAGGCGCACCAGTGCCTGCACGCCCGAGAGATAAATGCGGCCTTCGCTACGTGTGTACTTGTGCTCAAGGCTGTAGTCGCGGTCGATCTCGACGGCGGGCTGGATGGCTGGCACGGACATGGACAGGGGATCCGGTGGCGAGCGAAAGGGGAAGCGCAAAGTTTAACCACCGCGACAGAGTGCCACGACGGGGGCAGGTCCGGACAACTGGCGGAAAATCCTGTTGTCCCGTCCGGGATTTAGCGCGCCGCCACTCAGCCGCTGGTGCCGTCCTGTGCCTTCGCCCCGGCTGCCGCGGCGGCATCGGCGATCCATCGTGGCCATTCGGGCCAGAAGAACCAGGCGGTCGGCGTCAGGCGGATCGCACGGTCGAGCAGGTCGGCCAGCTTCTGCAGGGTGGCCGGATCGGCAGGATCGAGCGGATCGCCGATGACGAACCGGCGCATGCCGCGCTCGAGGTCGAACTCCATCCAGTACGGAACGACCGGCACCCCGGCAGCCTTGGCGAGCTCCAGCGTGCCGTCCGGAAAGCTCGCATCCTGGCCGAGCAGCCGTACCGGCTGCTGCCCGCGGGGGGCCATGCGGGGCGGCATGTCCAGCACGCTGACGACCGTGGCGCCTTCATCGAGCGCGCGGGCGAGCTGCGCCTTGGCGCCGGGACGGAACACCACGGGACGGCCGCTGAGGCGTTGTACGTCGCCGCCGCGCAGCCGGCCGTACCAGTAGCGCAGCGGCAGGCCCGGATAGTCGGCGCGGTCCCAGCGCGCCGATACGAGACTGGCATCGAATCCCGCACGCGCGAGCGTGCGGAACACCCAATGGCCGTGCCCATGATGGAAACCTGCCGCGATGAAATGCGAGTCCCGAGGCCATTCGCCGATCTGCTGCACGTGCCATGGCAGCCGCGCCTGGCGCCGGCGCAGCAGCGAGAGATAGAGGTCGGCCGTGTCCCAGAGGCAATTCAGGCGGACATTTGCAGCAAAGGCGTTCGGGTCGGTGACGGGAAGATAGTCCGGTGCCGTCGCGGCGGCGGCACATGCGGGTTCGTCGAACGCGCCGCCGCGGCGGCTGAGCCAGCGCAGCCAGCGGAATCCGAGCCGCCAGGGCAGCAGCGCTGCCAGGGCCGGGGCGACGAAGAACTGCCAGGCATCGGGCAATTGGGAGCGGAGCTTGGCGATCACGGGCACGACGACAGGCGGGGCGGAGGCCGAATGCTACACTCGCCGGCCCCGCGTGCCGCCAGCGCGCCCGCCGTACGATCCCATGTCCGACATAGTCCATAGTCCCGGCGTGCTCGCGCTTGAGCTCAGCGCTGGCGCTGCGCCGTCGTCCCTGACCCTGAATCGCGATGACGCCGACGCGCTCGCGCGCCACATCGCCGACGATCTCGCGCGGCTGTTGCCGGCGGAACGCGGCGGCGCCGGTGCCGAGCAGGCCGATCTGCTCGTGCTCGGTGCGCTGTATGACAGCGTGCAGGTGCTGCGACCGGGCTGGCCGCTGTTCGCCGGCCTGTCGCAACTGGCTCATCACAGCCAGGCGCTGGCCGGCGGCGAGGGCGGACGCATCGTCGCGTTCGGCAGTCACGCCGGCCGCATGCCGGATGACGCGCTGCAGCCGCTTGCGTCGGATCCACCGAGTCCGTTGCTGCTGGTGCCGTGGACGTTCAGCGCCGCGGGACGTGTTGCCGAGGAGCTCGGCTCCCGCATGGAAACCGTGTTCATGGCCAAGGGCGAAGCCGGCCGCAACACGGCGGATTTCGTCATGCGTACGCTCGATGTGCGGCTGGAACATGCCCGCTACCTGACGCGTCACGACCTGTGTGCGCTGATCTGCAGCCAGCTCGAACATGCGGGATATTCGGCGTTGTGGCAAATGCTGGAATTTGCCTTGTTATACCCTGAGCGCAGCGGCGAAGCGTCGACGCCCCGCGGGCGCCGGCTCGTGTTTCGCGACGGCGCCGTGTACTGCGCCCTGCCCGTGTATGCCGACTGGCTCGCCGCCTGCGGCGCCGGTCTCGACCGCGACGCGCGGGCGATCGAATATGCCGGCTGGCTGTTCGAATTGCGCCAGTATGCGGCGCTGCTTGCCGCCCATGGCGTGTCACTGCGATTCGAGGCCGATGCGGGCGAAGCGTCGTTGCCGGCCCGGGTGCTGGCGGATCCGGATCCGGCCCTGCCGCCGCCGCAGTTGTTCGCCCATGAGGCGCGAGGCCTCGGTGTCGTCGCCGTCAGCGTGGCGCAGCGCGCGCCGGGTAGCGACGTCCGGCTGCTCGCACAGGCATGGCCGCTCGATCGGTCGGGGTTCGACGTCGCCATGCCGCGATTCGCCGCGCGGTTCGGTGCATCGGTCGAGCTCGTGCGGCTCGGCGGTATCGGGCTCGATGCGAAGGCGGACGATCTCACCGTGATCCTGCCCGATCCCGTCGTTTCGTGAAGGCGCGTCGGGCCGTCGTGTCGACCGCCTTTACCTACTGACCGTCAGGCTGGAAAGCAGAAGCAAAAAGCAACAGGCGCGGAGTCCGCGCCTGTTGCCGTATCCGATCCGTGTGCGCTTCCCTGCGCCGCACGGCGCGCCGTGCGCATCCCGCACGCCGGGCCGTTCCCTGCCGTGCGCGTCCCTGCGGCACGTCCTTGTGCGGTGGTGCTCCGTCGGCAATCAGCGTGCGAGGTTGTACGTCCAGCTGCGCGTCCAGTCGTCGTTCGCGTCGCGGAACGCGCCGATGTAGCCGACCGGCGTGAACCACACACTGCTGGCGGACAGGCCGCCGTCGAGCAGCGGTGAGCCGGCCTTGGGCAGGAAGCCCTGCAGCAGCGGTTCGCCGACCTTGTTGCCGGCCTGCGCGTTGTAGAACGCTTCCGTGGTCCACGGTGCGCCCGAGCCCTGGTTGAAATTGGTGGTGCACTGGACCAGGTTGTGGTCCATGGTCAGGGCGCCGGTCAGGGCGGTGGGCGTACCCGCAGCGGCGAACGTCGGCGCGCCGGTGATGTAGACGCAGCCGTTCTTGAAGCCGGTGAACAGCGAGTTCTTGATCTTGCCGCCGGTACCTTCCTTGAAATATGCGCCGTATCCGCCGTTGCCGTTGCCAATGAACGTCAGATTCGACACGGTGGGAATGGCGCGCGGCAGCGCGTCCTGGTTCGCGTTCTGGTTGGCGGCTTCGATGCCGTGATCTTCACCGAGGCCCGAGCCATGCTGCAGCAGCACGTACTGGATATTGCCGCTGTAGCCTTCGTCCCAGTCGAGGCCGTCATCGCCGCCTTCGGTGATCACCGCATACTTGACGTTGACGTTGCCACCGAAGAACTCGATGCCGTCGTCCTTGCCGCGATAAGCCTGGATGTGATCCACGACGGTGCCGTCGCCGACCGACTGGAACGTGAAGGAGTTCACTTCGCGGCCGGTCTGGAAGATGTAGCCCGCATAGCGCGACTGCACGTACTGGATCACGCCCGAGCTCTCGCGCGGCTTGTCGCCGCCGTAACGCAGGGTCGCGTCGAATTCGCTGCGGCAGTCGAACGGCGCGGTCGCGCACTTGTTGTTCGGCGCGTTGCCCGAAACCACGATGCCGCCCCAGTCGCCGGGTTTGGGCTCGGTGCCGCCCACGCCGTCGGCCGGGCTCGTGAAGATGATCGGCGCGTAGGGCGTGCCCGCCGCGAACAGCTGCGAACCGGGTTCGACGTAGAGATAGTCCGCGGCCTGGCCGGAGCCCGTGATCAAGGTGCCGGGCTCGATGGCGAGCTTCACCTTCGTGCTGTTGTCGGTACCGACCTTGACGAGGCCCTTGAGCACCCAGGTCGTCTCGTTGGTCAGCGTCATGTCGGCCCCGATCGTGCCGGTGATCTGGCAGGTGCGATCGGCGACCAGCGTCGTGCCGGTCGGGCAGCCCGTGAACTTGCGCTTCTGTACGCACTGTTCGTTGACGGCGGCGACACCGAGCGAGCCTACGTAGTCTGCGCTCGCGACGAGCGTCTGGGTCGACGTCGGCAGACCCGTCGACACATCCGGCTTGACGGTGATCTTGAGTTCGCCGCAGCTCATCAGCTCGACATCGAGCTTGCCGTTGACCACCGGCGTGACCGCGTTCGGCCAGGTGTCGCCAAAGCGGCCACCGGTAGGCATGGCCATCGGAATGTCGGTCTTCTTGAACTCGAATTCCTTCACGTCCACATTGGTCGTGATCCAGGCCTGCTTGCCGGTTTCGTCGTAGGCGGCGCCGTACAGATAGAGGATGCCGCCGCCGCTCTTGCGCGGGATGAAGTCGACGACCCAGCCGCGTCCACCGTGCGTGGCGTCGGAATACAGGCCGTCGGTCGCCTCGGAGAAGCGGATGGCCGCTTCGGCGGCCGGTGCCGCCAGCAGGGCAGCAGCGAGCGCGCCAGTCAGCGCGCTCAGTTTGGAGATCGGGAATCGCATCGTTTCAACCCTCTTTTTGCACGGACGGAGCGCCGACGGCGCGGTAGCCCTGAAAAAGTAGCGGGCGCTGATGACGGTCTCTGGGCGGCTGGATGACGCTTGGAAGTCAGCCGGAAGATGTCGGCGGAGGAGCGTCGCTGCTGCCCGCGCGCGCCGATCGTGCAGTGGAGATCGAGGCGCGTGAACTCGCGCAGCGGCGAAGGCATGGACCTGGCGGCGCCGCCGCGCAGCGCGCAGCGGCGTAAAGTCACCGGCGTCCCTCCGCCGGAGCGTCGCGATGTGCTGACCGGTGAATCGGTTATCGCGCCGTCATCGGGACCGCGTCGGCGGCCCCGTGGCTATGCATCCCGAAATGTCGCTGCCCGCGCGTCGCTTACTGCGGCTTCCACTCGAACGTCAGCATCAGCGCGCGGCCCTTCCTGAACTCGCGCGTTGTTTCGGGGCCCTGGGTATAGCGCACGGTGGGATCGAGCAGGTTGCGCAGGCGCAGCTTGAACGACCAGTCGTCGCCGAGCGCCCGGCGATACTGGAAGTCGAGCTGGCGGAAGGCTTCCTCGTAGATGTCGGGCTGGCCGGCGACGCCCACCGCAGCGATGCGGCGGCCCGACACGTTGTAGAGCAGCGTCGTCTCGCTGCTGCCGTCGCCGGCCTGATGGCCGATCTGCAGATTGGCGACGTACGGCGACTGGCCCTGCATCGGCCGTTCGAGATTGGTCTGGAAACTCGCGTCGAGTGGATCCAGCCGTATCGACGACTTGATGCGCGCGTAGTTGAAACCGACGGTCCAGTTGGCCCAATCGCCGTGGATGTGCCGGAAGCCCGGCCAGTCGGCCACGAACTCGAGGCCCTTCGTGACGTCGAGTTCGACGCCGTAATTGCGTGCGGATTCGGCGTTGTCGAGGCTGAGCAGGACGCCGCTGCCGGGCAATCGCGTCTTCTCGATCGGATTCTCGAATTCCTTGAGGAAGGCGCCGATCGAAAACGCTTCGACCGGCGAGAAGTAGTACTCCCAGCGCAGATCGTAGTTGCGGATGCTCGCTGTCACGAGATCCGGATTGCCGACCACCTGCACATCGAGCAGCGGGTCGAGATAAGGGGCCGGTGACAGTTCGCGAAAGTCGGGACGCGACAGGGTCTTGGAGTAGCTAGCGCGCAGCTGTGCATCCGCACTGTAGGACCACGTGAACGCGGCCGCCGGCAAGGTGGAGCGTGTGTCTTCACCCGCGACGACTGGCGGTGCGTCGGGGTTCGACAGGGAAAACGTCGTCACCGCCTGATCGTTGTTTTCACGGCGCGCGCCGAGCGCTATGCGGTACTTCTGCGCGATGTTCGCGTCGACACCGAGGAACAACGCGGTCAGATCCTGGCGCGCGAAATAGTTGTCGGTCGGCAGCGTCGACTCAGTCAGAACGAAGCCGTCTTCGCCGATGTGCGCCGGCGTGAGTACTTCGTCGATCGGCAGCGCCAGCACGGCCGGATCGCGGGCGAGCGGTCCGGCGGCGCTGAAGGAAAAGCTGCGCAGGCTCGCGTCGCGGTTGCGTTCCAGGCGTTCGCCGCCGAAGGAAACGTCGAGCGTCGCCCTGTCGAAGTCGAACGGCAGCCTGCCTTTCAGCGACAGGTCGCGCTGGTAGTCGGCCAGTTCCGCCCAGGTCATCTGATTGGAGTCGGAGCGCTGCGAAAACGACAGCGAGCCGTCCTGCGCACGATCGTAGCGGTAGCGGCGCGTGTCCGGCTCGTCGCGGTTCGCACGCGCCCAGGTGTATTGCCAGTCGAGCGACAGATCGTGCGCCCCGGGAAACAGGTGGTTGCCACCGAGTTGTTGCGCGAACAGTTGATTCTCGGTCCAGCGCAGTTCGGTGAAGCGCGCTTCCTGCTCGTCCTGAATGCCCTCGGAAATCTTGGTCCGATCCTCGGTCTGTCGCAGCAGCACGCTCGTGGCGCTCAGGCGATGCTGCGGCGTGATTTCATAGCCGAGGTTGAGGAATGCGGAGAAATCCACATTACGACGCGTGTCGTCGACGGCGAGGGCATCGGCTGGTTCGAGTCCGGCCGAGGAGGCCTGGAAAGTACGTCGGATTTCCTCGTTGCGATCCCAGCCCTGGTTGTAGCGTGCGGCGGCGGTGAAGCCGAGTTTGGAGTGTTCGCCGACGTTCCAGCGGTTGCCGATGGCCGCGGAGAATCCCAGGTCGGGACTCAGCGTTTCGCGGTTCACGCCGTAGCCGCTCGCTGCGACGTCTTCGCCAAAGCGCTCGAGCTCCGCGGGAGTGGCGCCGCCGGGATTCAACGGTGTCTGCGGGCGCAGCACGGTGCCGCCGGCCGTGGCAGCAGCGAGCGAGTCGGGCAATGCACGGGTGCCGTCGTCATGGCCGGTCCAGTCGCGGCCGCCGCCGTCGTAGGTATACCCGTCGTCAAAGCTCGTACCGTCCTGGTAGCCGAGCGTGCCGTTGACGCGGACGAAGAATTTCGACGGCACGTCACGGGTCCGCAGCAGCACGGCGCCACCGCCGAATTCGCCAGGCATGTCGGGGGTATAGCCCTTCTGCACCACGACACCGTCAAGCAGGTCGGTCGGAAACAGGTCGAGCGGGACCACGCGGCGCGTCGGGTCCGGACTCGGCAGTGGAGCGCCGTTGAGCGCGACGCTGGAATAGCGTTCGCCGAGTCCGCGCACGTAGACGAAGCGTCCGTCGACGAGGGTCAGGCCCGTCACACGTTTGAGTGTGGTCGCTGCGTCGGAGTCGCCGGTGCGTGCGATCTGTTCCGCGCCCAGTGTCTCGGCGACTACCGGCGCTGCGCGCTTTTCGTCGAGATACAGGGCTTCGCCACCGCGCTGGTAGCTGCCGCGCACGTTGACCCCGCCGAGCGTCTGTGTGCCGTCCGCGTCGGTCGTGACACTCGCGTCCGGTGTGGTGCCCAGGTCGACCGAACCGGCCGGCGAGGCACCCGCCGCCACGAGGGCCAGCCGGGTTTCACCGCTGCCACCGCTGCGCACCTGCACACCGTCCTGAATCAGGAGGTCGAAACCATCGGCCTGCGCGGTAAGGCCGAACTCGCCCGCGGGCACGGCGGCCTCGAACCGGCCGTCGGCGCCGCTCTGGAGGTCCTGCGTGACGGCCGAGACAGGTCCGGACATGCCCTGCACGGTCACGCGCACCCCTGCGAGCGGCAGGCCGGTCGCGGCGGCGACGACGACACCGCGGATGACGCCCTGGTTCTGGGCCGTTGGTGCCGCTCCAGCGGGTGCGGCCAGCAAGGGCTGGGACAGCCCGGCGGCGAGCAGAAGGGACAAAAGGGTGCGGCGCAACGGTAGACGTGAGTACGGCATCGGAAATCCAGGCGGCAATGGCCGGCCATGCGGCCTGCGCCCGCAGCCGCCTGACGGGCTCGCCCGTGACTGCCGGATTCAGGCCCCCTGACGCGGCGCGGTCCAAGGGCGGTTCGAGCCGCGCAGCCTAGGGAGTACCGATTGCGCTTGCGTGACCGCCATGCGTCAGCCAAAAGTCAGCCGAGGCAGCGGACACAGCCGACGTCAAGCCCCCCGGCACAAGGTTATACACAGCGCTGAACGGGTAGCCCGGCGGCAGCCGTCGAAAACGAGACAGGTGTCGCTGATGTTAAGTAACCCGTTGTTTTTTAACAAACTACGAAACAATGTCCGGATTTTTTTTGCGCGACTAAAGTGCGGCCGTGGCGGCGCAGTCGCCAATTGCTCACAAACTTATCCACAACCCCGTCAACACCGCCGAGTTCAGAACTGGCTCAAGTGGTTGCTCGCAGCTCTTGCCATTGACGCGAGATAGCACAAGCAAGTCGTCGTCCATGAACGATTTATTGCAGCGCGTCAGCGCGCAAACCCGCATTCCTGCTTGGGCCGTGGACCGCGCCCGACTACAATCGGCTCCTTTTCCCGTCCCGGTCCCCCCGTGAAAGACTTTCTCCGCGACCAGCTGCTGCAGGCGCTGGCGGCGCTGCAGCGCAGCGGCAGCGTCCCTGCCGGCATTCCCACCGGTTTCGTCATCGAACGCACGCGCAGCAAGGAGCACGGCGATTTCGCCGCGAATGCCGCGCTGCTGATGGCCAAGGCCGCCGGCCGGCCACCGCGCGATCTCGCCCAGGCGCTGGTCGGCGCGTTGCCGGCGTCAGCCCAGGTCGCCAAGGTCGAGATCGCCGGTCCCGGCTTCATCAATTTCTTCCTGAGCCCGGCCGCGTATCGCGCCGAGGTTCGCACCATCCACCAGATCGGCCGGGCCTACGGACGCAGCAACAGCGGCGAGGGCCGCAAGGTCCAGATCGAATTCGTGTCCGCCAATCCGACCGGTCCGCTGCATGTCGGCCATGGTCGTGGCGCTGCGGTCGGCGACTGCCTCGCCCGCGTGCTGCAGGCAGCCGGCTGGGAAGTGACGCGCGAGTTCTACTACAACGACGCCGGCCAGCAGATCGAAAATCTCGCGCTGTCGGTGCAGGCGCGCGCGCGCGGCCTGACGCCGGACGACGCTGGCTGGCCCGCCGACGGTTATCGCGGCGATTACATCGCGGACGTCGCGCGTGGCTACATGGCCGGCGAAACCGTGCATGCCGACGGAAAAGACGTCACCGGCGCGAAAGACGCGGAGGATCTCGCTGCGATCCGCCGCTTTGCCGTTGCCGCACTGCGGCGTGAACAGGATCTCGACCTGCGCGCATTCGGGGTTTCGTTCGACGTCTACTACCTCGAGTCGTCGCTGTACACCGAAGGCAAGGTCGACGAAACCGTGAAGCAGCTCGTGGCCGCCGGCCACACCTACGAGCAGGACGGCGCGCTCTGGCTGCGTACGACCGAATTCGGCGACGACAAGGACCGCGTCATGCGCAAGGCGCAGGGCGGCTACACCTATTTCCTGCCCGATATCGCCTATCACGTGACCAAATGGCAGCGTGGCTTCGGCCGCGTCATCAACGAGCAGGGTGCCGACCATCACTCCACGGTGATGCGCGTGCGTGCCGGCCTGCAGGCGCTCGATATCGGCATTCCGAAGGGGTGGCCGGAATACGTGCTGCACCAGATGGTCACCGTGATGCGCGGTGGCGAGGAAGTGAAGCTGTCCAAGCGGGCGGGCAGCTATGTGACCCTGCGCGATCTCATCGACGAAGTCGGTCGCGACGCGACGCGCTGGTTCCTGGCTGCACGCAAGCCAGACTCTCAGCTCACCTTCGACATCGACCTAGCACGCTCCAGCGTGCGCGAGAACCCGGTCTACTACGTGCAGTACACGCATGCGCGAATCTGCCGTGTCGGCGAGCGTTTCGCCGAGCAGGGCTGGGTCTGGAATCGCAACAACGGGCTGGCATCGCTGGATCGCCTCGATACCGCATACGATCAGGACATGATGATCGCGGTAGCGCGTTTTCCCGAAGTCGTGGAGATCGCGGCGAAGAATCTCGAGCCGCACCTCGTCGCCACGTACCTGACCGAACTCGCCGCGGCGTTTCATACCTGGTACGACAACAGCCACATTCTCGTCGATGATGCAGATCTGCGCGACGCGCGTTTCGCGCTGGCCGATGCGGTGAGGACCGTCGTCGCCAACGGACTGGATCTGCTCGGGGTCAGTGCCCCCGAGAGTATGTGAGCGGCAGGAGCACGACACGATGGCAGGCAAGCGCAAGCAGGCGACCCGCACCGGCACCGCGACAGCGGCCTGGCCGGCCTGGGTCTGGCTCGCCCTCGGCGTACTGCTCGGACTCGGTTTCGCGACGCTGATGCTGTTACAGGGCTGGGCACCGACTCTGCGCAAGCCGAACTCTCCGCAGCCGAACCCGCAGGCGACGGCACCCAGAGCCAGCGAGCCGGCAGTGGCCGACGAAGGCAAGAAGCCGGCACCGAAGAAGAACTATGAGTTCTATTCGGTGCTGCCGGAAATGGAAGTGGTGATCCCCGACACGGAGCTCAGCGCCAAGGCCCGCGCGGAACAGCAACGCCAGCAGGCCGCGGCCCAGAATCCCGCCGCGGCGGGAACGCCACCGCCCGAGCCGGCCGTCGCCGCCACGGGCGCGCGCTACGTGCTGCAGGCCGGCTCGTACCCCGATCCGAAGGCCGCCGAAGAACTCAAGGCGAGGCTTGCGCTGTCGGGTTTCGTTGCCCGCGTGCAGTCGGTCAATGTCAACGGCAAGACTTGGCACCGCGTGCGTGTGGGCCCCTACGGCAGCGCGAGCGACGTCGAAACCGCGAAGGCGGCGCTGTCGGAAGCCGGCGTCAATGCGATCGCGCTGAAAGACGCCGGAGAGTGAGCGGACGCCGAACGGCCGAAGTGCGGCGAAACCCGCCACGTCCTATGTCCCTGACGCTTCCCGGCTTTTTCGTGCCGCGCGTAAAGCAAACCCATCCCCGCCCATACCCGTCCGGCCCGTTGGGCGTTCAAGACGCCCAGAACCTTGCGGTTCTGATCGGTCGTCTTTCACCCCCTTGAAGGGGAGGGCGCGTAATTGCCGGCTCGTACGAGAGCTGGCAGAATTTCCGCTGTTTTCCGCTTTTCTGCGACAGCGGTGAAACCCTCCCCTTCACGGGGAGGGCATGGGTCGGGATGGGGTTCCGTTCCGTATGCGAACACACTTACCACTTGTACCGAACGGTATAAGTGATTTTTGCCTCGCCGTCGGCTGGAATATCGAGCGGGAAATCAATGGTCGCAGCGTCGCGCTTGACGAACTCGCGGTTCTTCGCCGTGACCGTCCAGTTGCTCCAGCGATAGAGATACTCGCGCGCGACCACCCGGGCGGCGGTCTTCTTGCGGTTGCGGACCGTGACTTCGAAGCTTTCGTCGATGGTCTTCGCGGTCGTGTCGATCTGGAAGGACACCTGCTTGCGCTCGCCGACCACGTCGAATGCGGTGCCGAGCTTGATCCGCAGCGTTTCGTTGCGCGGCGTGTGCTTGATTACGTCCTCGCCGATGAATTCGAGCGTGCCGTCCACCGACGCCTGGTTCACCCGGATGCGGCCGGCCGGCAACGGCATGCCGAGCTTGTTGGTTTCCTTGTTCTCGAACTCGAGGAATGCGCCGACCGTGCCCTGCTCGGTTGCGCCGTAGCCCTGGTCGGAAATCGGCGCGCCCCAATGGCTCCACGGCTGCGGTGAAGCGGTGAAAACGAGCTGCTTCGTGCAGCCGGCCCGAGTCGCGGTGGGAAACAGTTCGAGCTGCTTGGTCGAATTGTCGGGGAGGTCGCTGCGGCGGCCCAGGGTGTACAGGTGGTACTCGAACAGCGACGACTCCTGAAACCCCGCATCCATCTCGGCGCTGGCCGCCGCCATCGTCTTCATGCGCATCATCGGCGCCGGTGCGGGTGCCGGCGCGCGATTCACCTCGCCGGCGACCAGCTTGAGCTGGGCCTGCGGGTAGCTGGCGCCGGATTGGTTCACGATCGTGACCCAGGCCGACAGATCCATGTCGCAGCTGCCGTCGTTCTCCCGCAGGGTAATGTTGTAGTCCGACCACCAGGTCATGCCCTGGGTCTGATAGCTCACGCGCGTGTCGTGTGCGCCACCCTGTTTCGCGTTGACCAGCCAGACCAGTGTCGGCCGCGTGATGAGCCCGCCCGGAAGGCTGGGAAACAACACGTTGCTGTAGGTGCCGATGCTGACGACTTCGCCGGAATCGCGCTGCAGGATCAGGGTTCCGCCAGCGGCCGACAGCAAGGTTCCGCTTATGCGCTCGAGGGTGTCGCCGCGTTGCTGTTCTACCGTGATCGCGGCACCGACATAGCGTTCGAGCAGCTTGTCGCGATTGACCAGATCGAACTGGTAGTTCTGCTCGACGACGCGTGTTCCCGCGGGATCTGTCAGTGACTCGAACGCGACGGTGGTCGGATCGATGCGCTTGGCGACGTCCGTGAACCGGAGCACCCCGCTGCCGGCCTGCAGCGTCATCCTGCGGCCGTCGCGAACCAGCGCATAACCTGGCAGCGCCGGGCCGTAGTTGGCGAGGCTCTCCGTGCTGACCTGGCCCGGTTGCGCCGAGCTGTAGACGGTCAGCGAATAGTCGGGTGTTTCGGCGGCGAGCGCGGCAGTGGTCATGGCGGCGGCGATTCCTGTGGCGAGCAAGGTGCGCATGGAGGGACTCCGTGTGTAGGTGACGCGTCGAACGGCGCTGGCAGTACATGGGGGTTGGCGGTCCGGCCCTCGTCGATGGAGCGCAGCGATCGGCATGTCGCCTTCGCTGCATCAGGACGATTCCGGTCGATGTTTCGTCGGTCAGCTTTCTCCCTTTTCCGGCGCGTCGTCCAGCGTACCCTCGTCACCGAGCAGTCCGCGGCTCTGGTCCGTGCCCAACGATTCGACACTGCGCAGTTTGCGCTCGATCGCGCGCGTGCGCGTCCCCGCCTCGTCGATGCTGCGGCGGACCGTGTCCAGCTGCTTGCTGGTCTTGTCGAGCACCACGCCGAACTTGCCGAATTCGGTCTTGACCGCACCCAGCAGCAGCCAGACCTCGCTGGAGCGCTTCTCGATGGCGAGTGTGCGGAAACCCATCTGGAGACTGTTGAGGGTTGCACTCAAGGTCGTCGGTCCGGTGACAACCACACGCAGGTCGCGTTGCAGCGCCTCGAACAGGCCCGGCCGTCGTATCACTTCGGCGTAGAGACCTTCGGTCGGCAGGAACATGATCGCGAACTCGGTCGTGGCCGGTACCGAAATGTATTTGTCCCTGATGTTGCGTGCAGCCTCGCGCACGCGCCGTTCCAGCGCCGTTGCCGCCGTTGCGGCGGCATCGGCGTCGGCCCGTTCCTGGGCGTCGAGCAGGCGTTCATAGTCTTCGCGTGGAAACTTGGCGTCGATCGGCAGCCAGACCGGGGTGTCGCCGCTGGATCCCGGCAGCCGTATGGCGAACTCCACGCGTTCGGTCGAGCCGGGTACCGTCGCCACGTTGCGGGCGTACTGCTCGGCGGTCAGCAGTTGTTCGAGCAAGGCCGCAAGTTGCACTTCGCCGAGCATCCCGCGCGTCTTTACGTTGCCCAGCACGCGTTTCAGATCGCCGACGCCCTGGGCCAGTCCCTGCATTTCGCCGAGACCTCGATGCACCTGCTCGAGCCGCTCCGACACGAGCTTGAACGATTCGCCGAGTCGCGTTTCGAGCGTGGCATGCAGCTTCTCGTCGACCGTCACACGCATTGCGTCGAGCTGCTTCGCATTGTCGAGCTGAAGTTCCTTGAGGCGCGTCTCGAGCGTGCCGCGGACCTCGGCGAGGCGTTGCTGGCTGTGTTCGCCCTGTTCCAGGAGGCCCTGCCGCAGCAGATCGCCGAAACGCGTGAGCGACTGGGCGCTCTCCTCGCGCGAACGCCGGGCATCATCCTGCAGCGCCTGGCGCAGGGCTTCGAGGCGCTGGTCATTGCGCAGCCCGCTCTGCTGGATGCGCTGGCCGAAATCCTCGATCCGCTGGTGCTGTTGCTGCGCGAGTTGCGCGAACTGGGTTTGCACGGCGTCGCGCAGCTGGTCGAGCCGATGGGACTGTTCGAGCCGGTCGGCGCGCTGCTCCTCGCGCAGCGCACGCTCGAGGCGGTGACCGTCCTCGCGCATATCTGCCAGGGCCTCGCGCAGCGGAGCCAGCACATCGGCGCGACTGCGTCGCAGCAGGAGCAACTGCAGCACGACCAAGACGACGAGCACGATGAGTGCGGCAAGGACCAGCGATTCGAGCAGCGACATGGGCGGGCGGGAGGGCGGCGACGCTGTGCAGTGTAGCCGCTGAGCCGCGTTCAACCGGCGTCGTGGCGCCATGAAAAAACGGCGGTCCTCGCGGACCGCCGTCATATCCCCATTGCACCGTATGTTGCTACACCCCAGACCGTCTGCCCGAAGCCGGAACCCCGATGGCCTCGAACTTCCGAAGTCCTGTCTCCGCTGGCGTCGACGATGGCCTTCGGCACTCCCTGGTCCTGAACGTAGTCAAAACGTTAAGAGGCGTCAATGGGCGCCGCAGCGAAACGGGCGCGGCGTCCGTCATGTCCGGGCAGGGTCCGCGGCCGGCTGCAGCAATGACACGTCCGCGACCTGGAGGAACTGCTGGCGCAGGTCGCGCAGCACGCGCAGGCGGTTCGCGCGTACGGCAGGGTCATCGGCCATGACCATCACATCCGTGAAAAACGCATCCACTGGTCCGCGCAACCGGCCGAGTGCCTGCAGCACCGCAACATAGTCGCGTCGCGCAGCCAGCGGCGCGGTCTCGGTGCGCGCCGCGCTCAGGGCGGTGTGCAGGTCAGTCTCCGCGCCGGTCGCGAGCAGCCCGGTATCGACGAGGCCGCCGTCGATGTCTCCAGCCTGCCGCAGTATGTTGGCGATGCGCTTGTTCGCCGCGGCGAGCGCTTCTGCTTCGGGCAGGGCGGCGAATGCGGCGACGGCGCGCACGCGCGCGTCGAAATCGCCGAGGTCGGCCGGATCCAGTGTGCGCACGGCGTCGAAGCGATCGGCGGCTATGCCGGCGTCCGCGTAGTAGCCACGCAGGCGGTCGACAATGAACTCGTAGAGTTCGCTTGCCAGCTCCGCGCGGCGCGAACCGGCGTCCAGCGTGGGCGCCTTGCCGTCCTTGCCCTTCGGCAGCCCGGCCGCAAGCGCGGTGTCCGGCAACTGGGCGAGTGCCTCGGCCAGCAGTGGTGGCAATTCGAGCGCGATGCCGCTCTCGATCAGTGTGCGCGCAAGGCCGAGTGCCGCGCGGCGCAGCGCGAACGGATCCTTGTTGCCGCTGGGCTTGAGCCCGACGGCGAAGATGCCGCAGAGCGTGTCGGCGCGTTCGGCGATCGCGAGCACCTGGCCGATGCGGCCGCTCGCGATGGCGTCGCCCGCGAAGCGCGGCTTGTAGAACTCGTCAATCGCAAGCGCGACGTCGGACGGTTCGCCGTTGGCGCTGGCGTAGTAGCGGCCCATCACGCCCTGCAGTTCCGGGAATTCGCCGACCATGCGCGACATCAGATCGCATTTGGCCAGTGCTGCCGCGCGCGTCGCCGACGCCGCATCGATACCGACGCGATTTGCGATCGTGCGGGCGAGTTCTCCGACGCGGACCACCTTGTCGAATACCGAGCCCAGCGCCTGCTGGTAGGTCACGGTCTTCAGGGTTTCCAGCTGGTCGATCAGTGGTGTCTTGAGGTCCTCGTCGTAGAAGAACCCGGCGTCGGCGAAGCGCGGGCGGATCACGCGCTCGTAGCCCTTGCGGATCTCGCGCGGATCGCGGCTCTCGATGTTGGCCACGCCGATGAAATGCTGCGTGAGGCGCCCGTTGCCGTCGACGACCGAGACGAACTTCTGGTTCGTCTCCATCGTCATGACGAGCGCCTCCTGCGGCACGCGCAGGAAATCCTCGTCGAACGCGCACGCAATGGCGACCGGCCATTCCGTGAGGTTGGCGATTTCGTCCAGCAGGGACGCGCTGAGCTGCGTGCGCCCACCGGTCTCGGCGGCTGCGCGGGCGATTTCGGCGCGGATGCGATCGCGACGCTCGGCCGGGTCGGCCAGCACGCGCGCGTCGCGCAAGGTCGCGAGCCAGCTGTCCGCGTCGGCGATGGGTACCGGCTGATTGTGGTGGAAGCGATGGCCGCGCGAGTCACGGCCGCTGCGCAGACCGAGCACCTGCGCGTCGATGACGCGGTCACCGTGCAGCACGACAAGCCAGTGGGCCGGCCGCACGAACGCGTAGTCGTGATCTCCCCAGCGCATCGGCTTGGGAACCGGCAGCGCCTTCAGCGCTTCGCCTACGACGTCCGGCAGCAGCGCCGACAGCGGTTGGCCAGGCTGCTCGCTGCGGAACACGTACCAGGCGCCCTTGTCGGTTTCGAGCTTCTGCAACTGCTCGACCGTCGTTCCGCAGGATGCGGCGAAGCCGGCAAGTGCCTTGCTCGGCAGGCCGTCGGCACCGAATGCCACAGTCGCGGCCGGGCCGCGACGCTCGATGGTCTGGTCGGGCTGGGCGTCGGCGACCGCCGGCAGCAGCACGGCGAGGCGGCGCGGCGTGCAATAGATGCGCGCCGCCTCGGCGTCGAGCGCGAACCCGCGCTTGTTCAGCCCGTCGACGACCCCCATGGCGAATGCGTGCGCGAGCTCGTCGACCGTCCGCGTAGGCAGTTCTTCGGTGCCGATTTCGATCAGCAGCGGCAGCTCAGCCATGCGCCTTCTCCTGGCGGTTCTTCAGTCCCGGAAAGCCGAGTTTCTCGCGCTGGGCGTAGTAGGCCTCGGCAACGGCGCGCGCGAGGGTGCGCACGCGCAGGATGTAGCGCTGTCGCTCGGTCACGCTGATCGCGCGGCGTGCGTCGAGCAGATTGAAACTGTGAGACGCCTTGCAGACCTGCTCGTACGCCGGCAGTGGCAGGCGCGCTTCGATGAGCTTCTTCGCCTCGCCCTCGCAGACATCGAACCAGTGCAGCAGCTCGGCGACATTGGCGTGCTCGAAATTGTAGGCAGACTGTTCCACCTCGTTCTGGTGGTACACGTCGCCGTAGGTCACGACGCCGTGCGGCGCGACGGTCCAGACCAGGTCATAGACGTTGTCGACGTTCTGCAGGTACATGGCCAGGCGTTCGAGACCATAGGTGATTTCGCCTGTGACGGGGCGGCACTCGAGCCCGCCGGCCTGCTGAAAGTAGGTGAACTGGGTGACTTCCATGCCGTTGAGCCAGACTTCCCAGCCGAGCCCCCAGGCACCCAGGGTCGGCGACTCCCAGTTGTCCTCGACGAAACGCAGGTCGTGGGTCAGCGGATCGAGGCCCAGCGCACGCAGCGATCCGATGTACAAGTCCAGAATGTCGTCCGGGTTCGGCTTGAGCACGACCTGGTACTGGTAATAGTGCTGCAGTCGGTTGGGATTCTCGCCGTAGCGTCCGTCGGTGGGCCTCCGCGAGGGCTGCACGTAGGCTGCTGCCCAGGGCTCGGGACCCAGTGCGCGCAGAAAGGTCGCCGGATGGAACGTGCCGGCGCCGACCTCGGTATCGAACGGCTGGATCAGTACGCAGCCCTGGTCCGCCCAATAGCGGTTGAGGGTCTGGATCACGTCCTGGAACGTGGGCGAAGGCGTGGACATGGAATGGCTCACGAAAGGCCGACGGCAAAGCGCGCTAGTATAGCCAGCGCTCTGCCGTACTACAGGAATCGTCATGGCCACACAGCCCCAGCGTCCCGTCGCGGCGGCCGCGCCCACCTCGGCTGCTGTGCCGGCACCTGCCCGGCTCGGCCTGCACGGAAGACTGGAGCTGGACGAAACGCTGATGGTGCTGGTCCAGGACGGCGTGCTCTCGGCGGAGGACGCACGCCGTGTCCGCGCGGATTCCCGCAGCACCAAAGAAAAGCTCGCGCTGCATCCGCTGGTGCTGGTGGCGAACGCGAAGGCCGCCGATCAGCGCAATCCCGGCAAGCCGCTCAGTCTGGAATCGCTGACCCAGTGGCTGGCCGACAAGGCAGCGCTGCCGTATCTGCGCATCGACCCTATGAAAATCGATGTCGCAAGCGTGACTCAGGTCATTTCGCACCAGTATGCGGTGCGCTATCGCATCCTTCCGGTGGCCGTCGCGCCGGACAAGGTCACGATCGCCTCGGCCGAGCCGTTCGATGCGCGTTGGGTGCACGATCTCAGCCACATCCTGCGGCGCGAGATCGAGCGCGTCGTTTCGAGCCCGCTGGATGTCAATCGTTATCTGACCGAGTTTTTTGGCGTGCAGCGGTCGATACAGCGCGCCAAGGACGCCAAGGGCGACAGCGGCTACGATCCCTCGAAGCTGTTGAACTTCGAACAGCTGCTGGAGCTCGGCAAGTCCGGCGACATTGGCGCGGACGATCGACACGTCGTCCATATCGTCGACTGGATGCTGCAGTACGCGTTCGACCAGCGTGCGTCGGACATCCATCTGGAGCCGCGTCGTGACGCCGGCAACGTCCGTTTCCGCATCGACGGAAACATGATCAAGGTATTTGAATTTCCGCCGCCGGTCATGACGGCCGTGACGGCGCGCATCAAGATCCTGGGACGCATGGATCTCGCGGAAAAGCGTCGGCCGCAGGACGGCCGCATCAAGACGCGATCGCCGGGCGGCCGCGAAGTCGAGCTGCGCCTGTCGACGATGCCGACGGCGTTCGGCGAGAAGATCGTCATGCGCATCTTCGACCCGGACATCGTCGTCAAGGAGTTTCGCCAGATCGGTTTCTCGATGGACGAGGAAAACCTCTGGCGTTCGATGGTCGAGCGGCCACATGGCATCGTGCTCGTCACCGGACCGACCGGTTCGGGCAAGACCACGACGCTGTACTCGACCCTGAAGCATCTGGCCACGCCGGATCTGAACGTCTGCACGGTCGAAGATCCCATCGAAATGGTCAGCCCTGAATTCAACCAGATGCAGGTGCAGCCCGCGATCGATCTCGATTTCGCGGCCGGTGTGCGCACGCTGCTGCGTCAGGATCCCGACATCATCATGGTCGGCGAAATCCGCGACCTCGAGACGGCGCAGATGGCCGTGCAGGCGTCTCTGACGGGGCATCTCGTACTGTCGACCCTGCACACGAACGATGCGCCGACTGCGGTCACGCGACTGCTCGATCTCGGTGTGCCGCATTATCTGATCCAGTCGACCCTCACTGGGGTCGTCGCACAGCGCCTCATCCGCACGCTGTGCCCGCACTGCAAGACACCGCTGGCCGTCGATCCCCGCGCCTGGGATGCTCTCACGCATCGCTGGAATCTGACGCTTCCGGAGCGAGCGCAGGGACCAGTCGGCTGTCTCGAATGCCGCAATACCGGATTCCTGGGCCGCACCGGTATCTACGAAATGATGCGCATCACACCGAAGCTGCGCCAGCTGATCCAGGCTGACACGGACCTGATCAAATTCACCGAGGCGGCACTTTCCGAGGGAATGCGGCCGCTGCGCATTTCGGCGGCGGCGCATGTAGCGCGCGGGGTCACGACGGTGGCCGAGGTCATGACCGTGCTGCCGCCGGTGGATTGACGGTGTCGCGCGTACTCGTCCTGCAGACCGGCACGACGCTGCCGCTGCTTGCGGCTCGTCGCGGCGATTTCGCCGACTGGTTCATACGTAGCGCGGCATTGTCTCGCCACGACGTCGAGATCGTCCGCACGGATCGCGGCGAAGCACTGCCCTCTGCGGCGCGCTTCGCGGCCGTGCTCGTGACGGGTTCCGCAAGCATGGTGACCGAGCGCGCAGCATGGAGCGAACGTACCGCGGCGTGGCTCGCGGCGAGTGTGCGGAGCGGGGCCGTGCCTGTGCTTGGCGTCTGCTACGGTCACCAGTTGCTCGCGCACGGTCTGGGCGGTCGCGTCGACTGGAATCCCCGGGGTCGGCAGATCGGCACCAAGACACTGTCGACTGCGCCATGCGCCGGTGATGATCCGCTGTTTGCGGGCATCGGGGCCGGTTTCCGCGCACAGACCACGCACCAGCAATCCGTGATTGATCCGCCGTCCTGTGCGCAGGTGCTGGCGTCGTCACCGCTCGACCCGCATCAGGCGTTGCGTTTCGGCGTCCGTGCCTGGGGGTTTCAGTTCCATCCCGAATTCAGTGCCGGTGTCATGGCCGACTACATTCGCGGTCGTCGCGAACGGCTCGTCAGCGAAGGCCTCGATCCTTCGGCGCTGCTGCGTGAATGCGGCCCTGCGCCGCAGGCACGACGGCTCTTGCAGCGTTTCGTGCAGATGGCGCGATGGGGCGGGCTCTGAGTGCAGCGGCGCGGGGAAGAAGCGTCTTTTTCGACTTCGGTCTTTGTCGAGCGCTGCGCATCGGCTTGCGCCAAAACAGACGCCGCGCGATGCGCGGCGTCTGTGGCGTCGCGAGCGGTCAGTCGCCGATCGCCGAATTCTGAAATAGCTTACTTGCGGCTCTTGCCGCCCTTGCGCAGGCCGGCCAGCGGATCCGGCAGCTTCAGGCCGCCCAGATAGTCGTTGATGGCTTCGTTGGTCACGTCGTACAGCGGACGGCCCATCACGGCCGCTGCTGCCTTGAGGCTGTCGCGCATGCGCTTGGAAACGCGCAGGCTGGCGTCGCGAGTATCTTCGTCAACAGCGGCTGCTGCGGCGGACTTTTTCATGATCTTCACCCTGAGTTAAAGAAGTGCTGCTACGTGTACTGCGGGATTAGTATACGTGGCAGGTCGATGAAAAATACGCGACAGTCCCGCGGCACATGTTACGAATTGTAAATCGCGCGCGTACGTGAGCCGTTGGCTCGCGGATTTACGATGCGGGGGGCTTGGTTCAGCTGTCCGTGCCGGCCGGGGTGGCGGGGCGTTTGGCAACGGTCCGGGCCGCGATAATACCGATTTCGTACAACAAACACATCGGCACGGCCAGCATGACCTGGGATACCACATCGGGTGGCGTCAGTATGGCGGCCACCACGAATGCGCCGACGATGACGTAGCCGCGGCTTTCGGTCAGTTGTGTCGGTGTGACCCATCCCAGCGCGACGAGGATGACGACGGCGACCGGAACCTCGAAGCAAAGGCCGAAAGCGAAAAAAATGACTAGGACGAAATCGAGATATTTCCCAATGTCAGTCATCATCGCCACGCCTTCCGGCGTGATCTTGGCCAGGAACGAAAATACCGTGGGCAGCACGAGAAAGTAGGCGAAAGCGCCGCCGAGGTAGAACAGCGCGACGCTGGAGACGAGCAGCGGAACGCCGAGTCGTTTCTCGTGCCGATACAGGCCTGGCGCAACGAATGCCCATAGCTGGTAGAGCACGACCGGCATGGCGACGACGAGGGCGGTGCAGAACGCGAGTTTGAGCGGCGTGAAAAACGGCGATGCGACTTCGATCGCGACGAGCTTTCCGCCGGCCGGCAGATTGCGCAGCAGTGGCTCCGCCAGCCATGCATAGAGCTTGTTCGCGAAAGGGAGCAGGCACAGCAATACCACGCCGACGGCGAGCACCGCCTTGAGCAGTCGCTGCCGCAATTCCACCAGATGCGAAAAGAACGAGGCTTCCTCGCCGGGTTCCTGTTCAACTGCGCTCATCGAACTTCCTGCCCAGCTCTGCCGTTCCCGTGCGAACCTGTTCGGTGGTTGCCTGAAGCTGTTCGGCTGCGTCGCGAATTTCCTCGCGCGGATCCACGGAAGCAACCGTCTCGCGCATGCTGCGCTTGAGCTCCTCCGCGGCGAGCTCGCGCTCGACTTCGTTGCGCACGTTGGCCCAGCTATTGCGGGCACGCCGTAACAAGGCGCCGACCGTGCGTGCCGCGCCGGGCAGTCGTTCGGGACCCAGAACGATCAGCGCGACGACGCCGATCAGCACGAACTCGCTGAAACCGATATCGAACATCGCAGCGGGTTATTCGGCTTTTTCGCGCTTGGCTTCGCTGGGTGCCTTTTCGGCTTCGGGGGCCGGATCGGCTTTCAGCTTCGGCGCCTCGTCGTCGCCCTGCAGGCCCTTCTTGAAATCGCGCATCGCGCTGCCGAGATCGCCGCCCATGTTGCGCAGGCGCTTGGTGCCGAATACCAGCACGACGATCAGCAGAACGACCAACCAGTGCCAAAGGCTAAAACTACCCATTACTCACTCCTGCGGATGCTTTGCGACGCCGGACCGGCGCAGCCCGACAGTGTAGCTGCGCTTTGCCATGGCGGCATGAAGCCGCCCGGCTCACTCGGCCGATTGCGCAGTGTACTCCTCGAGGCGATCGCGGAAGTCGACCACGACTTCCGGCACGGTACCGACGCCGCCCTCGAAAATGCGCCTGGGAGTGACACCATCGCCGAACACGACCTGATTGGAATCGTGGTCGATCGCGAGCACGGATCCGTCCAGGGCCACACCGGCAAAGAGGCCGCGCGCGCGCGAATAGGAGTAGATTTCCGCCTTCAGCTGGGCGTCCGTGGATGCCTGCGCCGAGCGGCCGACAGGACCAGCGGCAGCCGACGCGTCCGCGCCCAGCGTGAACTTGCCGTGGACGATCGAGTCGACGCCGCGCTGGCTGCGGAACACCAGCACGACGTCGGTCGACTGGACCCCGGCCTGGAAGCCGACGCTGCCGCCGGTCATCGTGATGAAGCTCGGATTCGACCAGGTGCCGTCCGTTCCCTTGATGGCGATGAGGCCATGGCCCCGGCGGCCGCCGACGATGAGGCCGGCCTTGATCACGTCGGGAATGACGGCGATGGCGTGCGCTTCGCGCAGGAGGTTGGTCGGGATACGTCGATCGGGCGCCTGCATGATCTCGTCAAGGACGCGCGTGGCTTCGCGCGCGCGCTTGGCCTCCGTCTCACCGGCGGTGGCGCCGGAGGCAAGCAGCAGGCAGCACAGGAAAATCAGGGCACGCGTCAACGGTAGGCTCACGGAAACCTCGGTTGGGCTGGGATGGGAGGAGCCGGAGGGCGGCGCCCGGAGGCCGTTACCACGCGGCGACGTGCCGCATGGTGTCCGTCGTTGCGGGAATCGGCGCTTAACGCAACCGGCGGCGCAGGCCCATGGAAGCGAGGAGTGCGAGCAGGCCGGCGAGCAGCGCATAACCCATCGGCGAACCGGCTGGAACGGGCTGCGGCGTGGTCACGGTACCGGTAGGGCAGGGGGCGGGCGGCGCAATCGCGAGTCCGAACAACGGCACGCTGCGCAGGTCCTCGGGTCCCGTGATCGGGCCCAGCACGGTCATGGCGCCAGTGGCGGGATCCAGTCGCGCGAGATCGCTCCAGTCCGGCGGAAAGGCATTCGCGGCCGGTGGCGGCGGCGGAATGTAGCTGACTGCAGCCCACAGCTGGCCGCTGCTGTCGAACGATGGCCAGACGGAGCTTATCTTCGAACTCGCGACATTGAACGAGCCGATCGTGGTGGCCGCGCCATTGCTGGTGTCAATGCGGAACAACGACGGATTCTCGTAGTCTCCGGTGCCGTAGAGATCACGGCCCCGGGCCGCCAGGCCGGTGATGCGGGCGCCGGTCGTTCCGACGTACGTGGTGAAGCCGGTATTCGTGTCGACCTTCCAGAGCTTGCGCGTCACGCCGGAAGCGAGCCAGCCAGAGCCGTCGCAGGTCACGGCATAGGAGAGGTCCATCGCGTCGAGTCGCGCCGGGTCGCCTTGGCCGGCAAGGCCGAGGCTACCGACGAACGTTGGTCCGGAACTAAGGAAATCGAGGCGAAACAGTGACTTGGTGTTGTCCGACGAGGCCAGGAGCGAGCCGTTCGGCGCATAGGCCATGCCCTTGAGTACGACGGGCTGGCCGGCGAACAGGCCGGTCTGGCCTACGAGCGTCGCCGTGCGCGTGGAAAGATCCACGCGATAAATCTGGTCGTAGGCCGGAGCGAGGGCGAACGGCTCCGCCGTGGCTGCCGAAGCGGCCAGCAGAGCAAACAGTGCCGCGGCGGCAGGGCGTGCGCGCAGGCTCATTGTCCACCGTCTTTTGTTATCGTTTCTGGTAATCGTCGGCCGCATCGGGCGCTGACACGGCCCGGCCAGTCTAGCAGCTTCCGGGCCGCCTACAAGGTTGCAAGGGAATCGTCCCGGCCATTGCCGGCATCGCCTCCAGACCGTCGGGACATCATGTTCGGAACCAGGCAGTATCACGCGGCGCCAGCAGGCGCGGACACCGGTCGCGGCGACGTCGCCGTGGTGCTGGTCAATCTCGGCACGCCGGCCGAGCCGACGGCGGGCGCCGTTCGGCGCTATCTCGCGCAGTTCCTGTCCGACCCTCGCGTAGTGGAGCTGCCGCGATGGCTGTGGTGGCCCATCCTCCACGGCGTGATCCTACGCTTGCGCCCGGCCCGCTCGGCACGCGCCTACGCCAGCATATGGACGGACGCCGGCTCGCCGTTGCTGGTGAACAGTCAGGCGCTGGCCCGCTCGCTGGACCGATGCCTGCGGGCGCAGAGCGCCGGCCGCGTCCATGTGCGCCTGGGCATGACCTATGGCGAGCCTGCGCTGCCGGGCGTCATCCGGGGCCTGATCGACGAGGGTTTTCGCCGCCTGCTCGTGCTCCCGCTTTACCCGCAATACTCGGCGACGTCGACCGGCGCTGCGTTCGACGTGCTGGCCGACACCGTCAAGTCGTTGCGCTGGCCGCCCGAGCTGCGCACGATCGGGGATTACCACGCGCAGGACGCACACGTGGAGGCGCTCGCGCGCAGCGTCGAGCGTCATTGGGCTGACAACGCGCGCGCCGACCGGCTGTTGCTTTCGTTTCATGGCATACCCAAACGCTGCGTCGAGGCGGGAGATCCGTATGCCGCGCAATGCCATGCCACGGCAGCACGACTGGCCGCTCGTCTGGGAGTCGATGCCGCGACCCTCGTCGTCAGCTTCCAGTCACGTGTCGGTCGCGAGGAATGGCTGAAGCCCTACACCGACGCGACGCTCGAAGGCCTTGCCCGGTCCGGCGTGCGTTCGGTGCAGGTGCTGTGCCCGGGATTTGCGGTCGATTGCCTGGAGACACTCGAGGAAATCGCGGTCGAGAATCGCGAACGGTTTCTGCATGCCGGGGGCGAGCGCTACCAGTACATTCCGGCGCTCAACGATAGCGAGGATCAGGTCGGCGCGCTGTCCGCGCTCGTGCGCGAGCAGCTTCAGGGGTGGATCAATTTCGACGATGCCGGGCAGGTTCCGTATGACGCCGCGTGAATTCGCGATCGAACTGCCGCATCTGACCCTCGCGGCCATGGGTTGGGGCGACTCCGCGTTACCACCGCTGCTGGCGGTCCATGGCTGGCTCGACAATGCCGCTTCCTTCACGACGCTGGCGCCGCTGCTGGCCTCGCGATTCCACGTCGTGGCGATCGACCTTCCGGGGCACGGTCGTTCCGCGCACCGGCCGGTCGGTGCCTGGTATCACTACGTCGAGTACCTCGCCGACATCCAGGCGGTGGCGACCGCGCTGGGGTGGTCGCGGTTCTCGCTGCTGGGTCACTCGCTGGGTGGGGCCGTCGCCAGCATATTTGCGGCGGCGCAACCCGAATCGGTCGACCGGCTGCTGCTGGTCGAGTCGCTGGGGCCGCTGACGGCCGCGCCGGAATTTGCGCTCGACACGTTGCGTCGCGGCCTGAGCCAGCGCGCCGAATTCGCGGCGAAAGCGCTGCGTGTGTTCGCCGATCCGGCGGTGGCTGTGCGGGCCCGCATGCAGGCCAATGATCTCGGCGAGCCGGCGGCCAGGGCGCTGGTCGAGCGCGGACTGGCCGCCGTGCCCGGTGGCTGGTCCTGGTCGAGCGATGCACGCCTGACCCTGGCCTCTCCGATGCGCTACACCGAAGCGCAGATCCTGAACATCCTGCGGGGCGTCGCCGCTCCGACCTGCGTCGTCCTCGCCGAACCGGCGACTTCGTATCTGCCCCCGGCGATGATGCAGGCGCGCGCCGATTGCGTCCCGACCATCGAAATGCACCATCTGCGTGGCAATCATCATCTCCACATGGAGCGCGCCGATGCCGTCGCTGCGGTGTTCCAGGCGTTCTGCACGCGCGAATCCGCGGCGCGCGTCTAGGGACCGATCAGGCGTGACAGCTCCGCCTTGAGGGCGTGGCCTTTTTCGCGCAACCAGTCGCGCTGGACTTTCCAGTCCGGGTAGAAACTCGCAACGAGATTCCAGTAGCGGGGCGAGTGGTTGCGGATCTTCAGATGGCAGAGCTCGTGCACCACGACGTACTTGAGCGCGGCCGGCGGCGCCAGGGCGAGTGCGAGATCGAGCGTCATGCAGTCGCGTGTATCCAGGCTGCCCCAGAGGCTCTTCAGCGGCCGCACGCGCACCGCGACGGGGGAAGCCTGCAGCTCCGAGGTGTAGCGCACGAGCAGGCGCGACACGTCGCGCCGGATCTGCGCATCCAGGTAGGAGCGCAGCAACGCGCGAGCGGCCGGCAGCGCCCGCTTGCCCTGGATCTGCGGCAGCGTGAGGACGAGCCGGTCTCCGTCCTGCGCGATGTTCGGGAAAGCACCTTCGCGCCACAGCATCTGCGTGGTTTCGCCACGCAGCGGGACCAGCGTCGGTGTTCCGGGCTGCAGCGGGGGCGGTCCGGAAGCGTCGAGCTGGAGCTGGTCGAGCTTGCGCTCGAGCCAGTCGACATGCTTGCGCAAGAACGCGAAGACCTGCGCCGGATGAGTGCCCTGCGGATACGACAGGCGCGCACCGCTCGAGGTCACCGTCAGCCGCAGGCGTCGCGCTTGCGGATGGGCCTTCTTGAGCACCTTGATCGTCTCGCCTTTCGGCGTCGACAGTTCGAGGTAGTGGTCGTCGTCCAGGGCCATGCCTGTTCCTCGCCCGTCCGCCTGAGTCTGTGGCGGACACGGTTTTTACGGACAATCCCTTGCGCTGGACCGGGCCGGTCACTACCGGCCGGTTCGGAATCCTCGATTCTCGCCGTTCCGCGTTTCAGCGGTCCGTCGGTCGCGGCAGGCGGAACCATTCGTCGAGCTTGCCGAGCAGGCGCTCGACCTCCAGCGTCATCAGCGCCATGCGCGAGTCGAGCTCGGCGGCGGCCGAATCAGCGTCGGTTTCCTTCAGCTCGTCGAGCACCTGATCGAGGAAGCGCAGCTTGCGGATGACGAGATCCTCGCCGAGCACGAAGCTGATGCGATCATCGAAGGTCAGGCCGAGCTGGAACACCTGCTTGCCGGTCTTGAGGTGCTCGCGCACCTCGTCAGTTTCAAGGTCCTGGCGACGGCAACGCACGATCGCGCCGGACTCGGCCGGGTCGCGCAGTTCACACTCGTCTGCCAGGGCCAATGCGGCAGGTAGCTTGCCACTAACCACCCAGTCCGTCATCAGAGTGCGGGGTGACTCCTCGGGCGCCATCGGAGTGGCGGGAAACGTGCCGGTGGCCTCGCGCAGCTCGGACAGGACTTCCTCGGCCGATTTACGGCTGGACGTATCGACGACCAACCAGCCGTTCTTGAGGTCGAGATAGGCCAGCATCCGGGAGGGCTTCACGAACGCGCGTGGCAGAAAGTCGGTCAGGATCTCGTCCTTCATGCGCTTGCGCTCTTTCGCGCCGACGCGCCGCCCCTGTTCTTCGCTGATCTTCTGCAAACGAGCGGACAATTCCTCGTTCACTACCGACCCCGGCAGCAGCTTGTCCTCGCCGCCGAGTGCAACCAGCGTGTACGGTCCGACCTTGTGCGTCAGCGCTTCGGCGTTACGGCCGTGCGGCGAGACGAAGCCACGGGTGGATTGCTCCAGCGGTCCGCAGGGCCGCAGGCGCTTTTGTTCGAGCGAGCCGTCTAGATCGGCCAGCGAATCGGCCATGGCTTCGGAAAAGCGGAACAGCGTCAGATTGCGAAAAAACATGGAACCCCGTGAGGTGGGCTCGGCCCACCGGTGCGTGAAGGGACAGGTATCGGCTGCAGCCGGCCAGGCTAGTCGGCGGCAGTCTCGTATCCTGCGTCGACCGGCTCGCCGCGCAGCCAGTCGCCGGAGCCGGGTCGTGCGCTGCTGCGGCTGCCGAGCGCCGAGAAATCGAACAGGGTCCGGTCGGCAAGCTGCGAGGGCGATACGTCGCCCAGGGCGCGGAACACGTTTTCGATGCGACCCGGGAACTGGCGCTCCCAGTCCGAAAGCATGGCCTTGATCGCCTTGCGCTGCAGGTTTTCCTGAGAGCCGCACAGATTGCAGGGCATGATGGGAAACGCCCTGGCGGCGGCGTAGTCGGCGATGTCGTCCTCGCGGCAATACGCCAGCGGGCGGATCACGACATTGCGGCCGTCGTCGGAACGCAGCTTGGGCGGCATTGCCTTGAGCTTGGCCTGGTGAAACAGGTTGAGGAACAGCGTCTCGACGATGTCGTCGCGGTGATGGCCGAGCGCAATCTTGGTGAAGCCTGCGGCCGCTGCGTGATCGTAGAGATTGCCTCGCCGCAGGCGTGAGCAGAGGCTGCACATGGTGCGGCCCTCGGGGATCACGCGTTTGACGACCCGATAAGTATCCTGCTCCAGGATCGTGTACGGCATGCCGATCGATTCCAGATAGGCCGGCAGGATGCCTGGATCGTAGCCTGGCTGCTTCTGGTCGAGGTGCACCGCGTGCAGTTCAAACGCCACCGGCGCTTTTTGCTGCAGCTGGCGCAGCAGGTCGAGCAGGGTGTACGAATCCTTGCCGCCCGACAGGCAGACCATGACGCGGTCACCGTCTTCGATCATGTTGAAATCGGCGATCGCCTGACCGGCCTGCCGGCGCAAGCGCTTGGCCAGCTTGTTGGCGTTGATTTCCTGCTTGCGGACTGCGGCGATGCTCATGGGCGGAACGGCAGACGAAGGCCCCGATTGTAGCAGTGACAGCGCCGTGCCCTTCGTGGGCTACGAGCGGTCGCCGAAGCCCGCTACACTCGGCCGACTTTCAACGCCGCGCACCGATGCTCCAGGACCCTGCCGAAATCACGCGCCAGCTGATCGAATTGCGCATCGAGCACCGCGACCTCGATGCGGCGATCCAGCGTCTGTCCGCCGACAATGCCAGCGACGAGTTGCAGCTCAAACGCCTGAAGAAGCGCAAGCTGCGGCTCAAGGACATGATTGCTTATCTCGAGAACCAGCTGATTCCCGACCAGCCTGCCTGAGCCGCGCGCGTCACGTGGCGGCGCGGGTTGCGCCGCCACGTGACGCGTCGCCGTCGCAGGTCAGGCCGCTTCGTCCGTCGCCCGTTCAGCCGGGGCGGTTTTCGGCTGAGGGGCGAGCTTAAGGATGCCATGGCGGATCTCACGGCTGAGGATGACTTTCGCATCCTTGGCCACGATCGTCAGCGCCGCATCGAAATCGAGTTTGCCGGCGTCGTCGGTCCAGATGACCCGCCGTTCGCGGAGCTGCTGGATGAAGCCCTTGAACAGCGCCTTGTCGAAGAATTCCGGCGCATTGAGTTCATGCAGCAGGGTCAGGCGCTGCGCGGTCAGTGTGCACAGGTTTTCGAGTTCTGCCGCGCTCATCGTGTGCGGTCCATGCTTCACGAGTACGGCGATCGTGATGTAGTAGCGCTCGAATGCCTGCAGCAGGCTGTGTGCGAGTGTGCGCAACTGGAACGCTGCATCGCCTTGCCCTGCGCCGCGATTGAGCACGCGGCCGTCGGCATCCGGCGTCAGCACGCCGCGTCGGATGAAGAATTCCACCGTGGCGTGGATCCGCTCGACAAAACCGGCTTCGTCCCAGGGCAGGAACAGTTCCGACTGGATGAACGGATAAATGAGTTTCGACAGTCGCAGCAGGGATGCCCGCGCCATGCGCCGGTTGTTGATGAAACAACAGGCGATCCATGCAGAGGCGGCAAAGAGGTGGAGGACGTTGTTGCGGAAGTAGGACAGCAGGGTCGCCTGCTTGCCCTCGCTCGTCAGCACGTCGCCCAGTGGGTGACGGATACGGCGGATCCACTGCATCTTCTCGCCATAGGCAATGATGTCCCGTGCCGACCTCGGCGTCAGCGTGACGCGATCGGCATAGGGCAGATCCGAGAGCAGGTCCCGGTACAGATCGAGCTGCGCAACGAGATCCGTCTCGGCCATCGCATGCTTGGGCGTCGCGAGCAACGCGACGGCGAGCAGATTGATGGGATTGACGTCGGCTGCGCCATTGATGCTGACCTGAATGCGCTTGGCCAGCGCATCGACGCTGCGACCGAACCATTCCGGCTTGTCCTCGTGCGCGCTTGCGCGCCAGTCCGGTGCTTCGCGCTGCAGCAGGTCTTCCAGAAACACCGGCTCGCCGAAATTCACCGCGACGCGGCCGTAGTGCTCGCGCAGCTTCTTGATGGAACGCAGCAGGCCGAACAAGGATTCCTTCTGCTTGGGCTGGCCCGACAGCTCGCCGATGTAGCTGTTGCCTTCCATCAGTTTCTCGTAGCCGATATAGACCGGCTGAAACACGACCGGACGGCGCGATTCGCGCAAGAACGCGCGCAGTGTCATCGCGAGCATGCCGGCTTTCGGCTGCAGCAGCCGGCCCGTGCGCGAGCGCCCCCCTTCAATGAAGTACTCCATCGACACGCCACGCGCGAACAGCTGGCTCACATATTCGGTGAACACGGCGGAGTACAACGCGTTTGCCTTGAAGCTGCGGCGCAGGAAGAACGCGCCGCCACGGCGCAGCAGCGGCCCGACGAGCGGAAGATTCAGATTCACACCCGCGGCGATGTGGGGCGGCACGATGCCGTTGGTGTAAAGCAGCCAGCTCACGAGCAGGTAGTCGATGTGGCTGCGATGACACGGCACGTAGATGATCTCGTGTCCCGGTGCGACGGCGCGCACCTGGTCGAAATGGTTCATCGTCACGCCGTCGTACAGCTTGTTCCAGAAGCTGTGCAGCATGAACGAGAGTGAGCGAACGACCGGGTGCGAGTAGTCGGCCGCGATCTCGACCGCGTACTCGTGCGCGCGGCGCAGCGCCTGTTCGCGTGGAATCGATTCCTTCGCCGATGTCGTTGCGATCACCTGCTGCACCGACTCGGCGTTGACGACGGCATCCACGATGGTGCGTCGATGCGAAAGGTCTGGTCCTATGACTGCTGCGCGGATGCGCCGGAAATGGGCGCGCAGCACGCGTGAAATCTTGCGGACGGTGCGTTCGCGTGGCGCGCTTCCCTCTTCGGCGAGCACGCGCCGCAGCGAAACCGGTGCCGAAAACTGCACATGCGTGTCACGTCCGTTGAGCAGCAGTGCGAGCACGCGCCGGAATCGGCCGACGACGACCCAGTTTTCCGAGAACAGGACGCTGAACCAACCCGACTGCCGGCTCGGTGCGCGGCCGACGAAGATCGAAACCGGCACCAGCTGTATGTCCTGGTCGGGCAGCAGTTCAAGCTGGGCGACGAGTTCGGCCAGCGGCTGCATGGGAGGGCGTCGGCGTACTGGATTCCAGAACAGGCTGTTGCGGATCGATGTCGCGAAGTAGCTGCGCCTGCGCCGGGTGGATACGCCAGGCAGCGGCACCAACGCCGACGGCAACCCGGCCTCGCGGCAGACCTGCTCAAGAATCAGCGCGTCGGACAAGCCATAGCGCTCGGTGACGTAGCAGACCGGCACGCCGGGCAGCAGCAGGCTGCGCGGGTTTGACGGGTCGGATTTGATGCGAATCCAGGATTCGAGCAGCCGGCCAAACAGCCGCAGGCGCCAAGGTACGCGCGGCACGTCGTCGCCGCGCTCGGGAGTAGTGAGGTCATCCATGCGGCGATTGTAACCGCGGCAAAAAAGAACGCCGCCCGGAGGCGGCGTTCATTTGCGTTAGCGGCGCGTTAAATCGCGCTTTGCAGTCGCAATTGGCGTCAGTTGGTCGCCGGAGCCGCAGCGGCCGGCTCCGATTCCGACACGGCGACGTCTTTCTTCTTCAGACCTTCCAGCATTTCCTTGCCGTACCAGCGCTCACCGACCTTGACCAGATCGCTCTCGGCGCTCAGCGGCGTGTTGAGCAGCGTATAGCTGATCTTGACCTTGGCCGTGCTGGCATCGGAGGAAATCGTTTCGGCCTTGATCGAATCCAGGGTCTGGTCGATCGAGAAGCCGTACAGCGCGAGCACGTCCTTGACGCCGAGATAGGCCACGCCGGCCTTGCCCATCGCCTGTTCGTAGCTCAGCGCACGCGCTTCGTCGAGGGTTTTCAGGTTGATCTTGCGGGCGGTGTCGCAAACGATCTTGATCGCCTTCTGCGCAAGCGCCGGATCGGTGAACTTCGCGGTTGTCACCCAGTTGCCGAGTGCATCGACGGCCTGCGATGCCTGCAGTTTCTGCGCTTCGGTGAGTTCCTGGTTCTGCTGGATCGAGCTCTGGATGACGCCCTTGCCCATCGCGACCATCATCGGCATCTGCTGCGCCATCTGCGCGTCCAGCTCCTTGAGCTTCGGCTCGAGCTCGGCCCAGAGCTGCGCTTCTGCGTCCGGTGCGGTCAGCTTGGCCATGTTCTCGGCGAACTTGGCCTTGTCTTCCTCGGATGCCGGCTCGTTGTTCATGTCCTTGGCGTAGTCCGCCTTGGCCTTGGCGTATTCCTCGGGCGGGAGCACGCTCTGCATCAGGCCGTCGATGTTGCCGGACTTGAGATGGGCGATCGGCGCCATGATGGCACCTTCCGGCGTGGCGGCAGCCTTCGCGGCGACGGCCGGCGGCGGAGCGGCCGGCGGCTCATCCTTGCCGCAGCCCACCAGGGCGATACCAAGAGCCGCGGCGAGAACGACGCGAGTGAATTTCGTGGACATGTTTTTCCCCAAGGGTTCTATTGGTGAAACAGCGGTGCACTCTAGCCGAGTGTGGCTGCGCATTCCAGCAAACGCGGACAGGCGCGAAATCCCGACATGCGGACAAAGAAAAGCCCGGTCGTCGTTGGGAACGATCCGGGCGAATTCCGGCAGAACCGGAGGGGGAATCGCATTGTCGGGCGCGGTCGGTATTGAGGAGTTATTGCCGCGTCTGGTTCAGGTATGGCGTGAATCGTAAGCGCTGAACCGAGTTAATGCAATACCTTAGGAAATACGCGCCAACCTATTGCAACTTATCGGAAATTAACCGGCAGATGTCGCGTGATCAGCGGCCGCTGATCGCATTCGCCAAGGTCTGCTGCATGGCGAGCGCTGCTGTGCGCGGATCCGCGGCCTGGCGTATGGGCCGGCCAACGACGATGTAGTCGGCTCCGGCGGCAAATGCCTGGGCCACGTCGAGCGTACGCTTCTGGTCATCGCTGTTGCCGATAGGCCGTATGCCCGGACAGACCGCGATCAGTGCATGATCGACCTCGCGCCGCAGCGCAGGAACCTCCAGTCCCGAGGACACGACGCCGTCACAGCCTGCGGCCAGGGCGGCTTTTGCCCGCGACAGCACGAGCTGTTCCGGATCGCAGCGAAAGCCGAGGTCGTCGAGATCGTGCTGATCGAGGCTGGTCAGCGCCGTCACCGCGAGCAGGCGGATGTTTCCCTTGACCTGCGCGGCCGCGCGCATCATGCCGTCGTTGCCGTGAATGGTGCAAAAGTGTACCGGGTAGCGTGTGAGTCCCTTGACCGCCGAGGCGACCGTCGCCGGCACGTCGAAGAACTTGAGGTCGACGAAGACTTTCTTGCCGCGGGCGGCCAGATCGGCGAGGACAGAGAAATACTCGCCGCTGGTAAGGAGCTCCATGCCGATCTTGTAGAAGGTCACCGCGTCGCCGAGGCGCTCGACCCAATCCAGTGCCTCGGCGCGCGTCGGCACGTCGAGCGCAAAGATCAGGCGATCGCGCGGGTCGATGTTCTTGTGGGTGTAGGCCATCACCATTACTCCGTTCGCAGGGCGTCGCGGCGAATCTGGTGCTTGACCGGCGCCTCGGCACCGCGCGCGGCACCGAGGATGGCGCTGTCCCATGAGCCGTAAGTGGGGTTGGGCAGCATGAACCACCGTTCGCCGAACCAGTTCGCATACGCAGTGGCCGCTTCCGCTCGCGCCGCGACGGAATTGTCGAGGACATCGATGAAGTCGCCCAACTGATCGCCGACCAGCGCGAGCACGCGATAGCGTCGGCCGATCAGCTCACGGCGGCAGCCTTTGTCGCTGCCCCTGGCCTCGCAGCCTTCGACCACGGTGCCGAGACCCAGGAAAACCGTCTCCTTTTCGGCAACCGGAAAGCCGGCATCACGTAAGTTGGCGAGCGTGGCCGCATCGAGATGCTGGGCGCGATTGGTCAGATAAAACACGGTCACGCCTTTCGCCGCGGCGGCCTGGGCGAACTCGCGTGCGCCGGGCAGTGCGTGCGCGCGCTGCTCGCGACACCACTGGTCCCAGCTGTACTCGTCGAATTCCTTGCCGTCGCGGATCAGTCGTGCCTGATAGGGTGAATTGTCGAGCACCGTCTCGTCGACGTCGACGATGACGGCAGGCTTGAGCCCCTTCGCGGGCTTCTTGCGTTCGGACCGGGGCAGGGCGTCCCAGTCTTTCTGTTTCAGTGCGATCGCGAGCTGTCGGGTGGCCTGGGCATAGATGCCGCGATAGGCCATGTCGTGTTCGACCGAGCCTTGAGTCCACAGGGTCGCGTTGAGATTGGTTTCGGCATAGGTCAGGGGCGGTGGCCGAGGCGCTTCCGGCGTCGCGGGCGCCTCCGGACGGGTCTGCGTCGCGGCGCAGCCGGCGAGCAACAGCAGGGGCAACAGGGCGGCGAAGCGAATCATCGCGGGCTCCGGTAGCAAGAGGGTCAGCGATTCTAGCGGGTTCGGCGAACGGTCCATCAGTCCGCAAGCAGGCTGGCGAGCCGCGCGAGGTGCGAAGCTGCCACGTCCTTCCTGGACTGCGCGTCCTGTTCCGCATCGCGGCCGTCCCAGTGCAGGTCATCGGCCGGAATCTCGCTGAGAAAGCGGCTTGGTTCATTCCTCAGGACTTCGCCGAAACGTCGCGACCGCGCCGCATAGCTCAGGCACAGCCGCTCCTTGGCGCGCGTGATGCCGACATACATGAGCCGGCGTTCCTCGTCGAGCCGACCTTCCTCCAGGCTGCCTTCGTGCGGCAGCTGGCCGTCCTCGACGCCGACGATGAACACGAAGCGGAATTCCAGTCCCTTCGCGCCATGCAGCGTCATCAGGCGTACCGAATTGCCCGGGTCATCGCGATCCGAATGGGTCAGCAGCGCGAGCTGCGCCGCGATATCGCCGGCGCTGCCGGCGCCCTTCTGCATAGCCCGAAACCAGTCGGCGAGCTCGGTCAGGTTGTCGATGCGCCGTTGGCGCGCAGCCGGGTCCTTGATTTCGGCGGCCAAATGTTCCGCGTAGCGCGTGCGGCGGACGAGTTCCTCGACCAGGTCGGCGGCGCTGACTTGCCGTGCATGGGCGCGCAGTCCGGCGACGAGGTCGGCGAATCCGGCGAGTGACGAGGCGGACCGTGGCGCAAGCTGCTTGAGCACACCGTCGCTCCGAGCCGCTTCGAGCAGCGACACATGCTTGTGTTGAGCAAGCTCGCCGAGTTTTTCGAGCGTCGTTGCGCCAATATCCCTACGTGGAATGTTGGCAATTCGCAAGAATGCCGAGTCGTCGTCCGGATTCGAGATCAGGCGCAGATAGGCGAGAATGTCCTTCACTTCGCCCCGGTCGAGAAACGCCGTACCGCCGCTGATGTGATACGGCACTCGCGCGAGGCGTAGCGCTTTCTCCAGCGCGCGCGACTGGTGATTGCCCCGGTAGAGGATCGCGAAATCCAGCCACTTCGCCTGGTGCTTCTCGGCGAGGTGGGTCAGGTCGGCGGCGACACGCTCGGCTTCGTGCTCTCCGTCCTTGCACTCCATGACGCGAATGGGAGGCCCCTCGGGCAGGTCGCTGAACAGCTGCTTCAGATGTTTGTGCGGATTGTTGGCGATCAGCTTGTTCGCCGCACGCAGGATGCGCTTGGTGCAGCGGTAGTTCTGCTCGAGCTTGACCACCTTGAGACTGGGATAGTCGCGCGCGAGATCGTCGAGATTCTCCGGATTCGCGCCTCGCCATGCATAAATCGACTGATCGTCGTCACCGACGGCGGTGAACATGCCGCGGGGGCCGCAGAGATTGCGGATCAGCCGGTATTGTGCCGAGTTCGTGTCCTGGTATTCATCGACGAGCAGATAGCGGATGCGTTCCTGCCAGGCTTCCCGCGTTTCGGCATCCTGTTCGAGCAAGGTCAGCGGCAGGCGGATCAGATCGTCGAAGTCGACGGCATTGAACGCGGCGAGCCGCTTCTGGTAGCTCTCGTAGAGCTGCGCCGCTTCGAGTTCGCGCGGACTGCGTGCGGCAGCCAGCGCCTGCGCAGGATCGAGGCCGCTGTTCTTGGCCGTCGAGACGAGGTTGCGCAACGCCCAGAGCTGGTCGGGCTTCAGCGCCTTCGGCAGCAGATCCTTGATGATGGATTCGCCGTCATCGGCATCGAGGATGGAAAAACCGCGCTTGAGGCCGAGCTTGGCATGTTCGATCTGCAGGAATTTCAGCCCCATCGCATGAAACGTGCAGACCGTCAGCTCGCTCGCGGCATCGGCGGATACGAGCTTCGCCACGCGCTCGCGCATCTCTCGCGCGGCCTTGTTCGTGAACGTGATGGCAGCGATCTTCCTGGCGGCAAGATTGCGGCGCGAGACCAGATGGGCGATTTTCTGGGTGATGACGCTGGTCTTGCCCGAGCCGGCGCCGGCGAGGACGAGCAAGGGGCCGTCGCAATAGTCGACGGCGGCGCGTTGGGCGGGATTGAGCATGGCGTGAGCGTCGCAGGTGGGCGTGCGCCGGCGGAGGCGCAAAGGCCGCCTATTCTGCCCGTGCCGGCGCCCTGCTCAAAGTCGTTCCTCAGCGGCTATGATGCCCACCCGCCCGCGTCCGCACGACCATGGCCAAGCTCTATTTCTACTACTCGGCCATGAATGCCGGGAAGACCACGACGCTGTTGCAGAGCGCGCACAACTATCACGAGCGCGGCATGCGCACGTTGATTTATACGCCCCGGCTCGACAATCGCTTCGGCGAGGGCGTGGTCGCGTCGCGCATCGGGCTGAAAGCAGACGGCCGCATCTTCGAGCGCGACGATGATCTGCTCGCGATGACGCGCACGGATGCCGCGGCCAGCGGGCCGCTCAACTGCGTGCTCGTCGACGAGGCGCAGTTCCTGACCAAGGCGCAGGTGTGGCAGCTCACCGAAATCGTCGATGCGCTCAACATTCCCGTGCTCGCCTACGGCCTGCGCACCGACTTTCGGGGCGAGTTGTTCGAAGGCAGCCAATACCTGTTGGCCTGGGCCGATTCGTTTTCGGAAATCAAGACGATCTGCCATACCGGTCGCAAGGCAACCATGGTCGTGCGCGTGGATGAGCACGGCCACGCGGTCACGCAAGGCCCGCAAGTCGAAATCGGCGGCAACGACCGCTACGTGTCGGTCAGCCGGGCGGAATTCAAGAAAATCACGAGCGGCGAAGGCCGCATCGAGCTCAAGCAGGCCGAGCTGCCGTTGTAATCATGCTGGCCGTCGCGGCGAGCGCCCGCGGCCAGAGCGGCCGCCGTGCCGTTCGATTCAGCGTTGACAGCGGGCGCAGAAGAAGGTGCTGCGCTGGCCCAGCACCGTGGCATGGACGGGCGTCGCGCAGCGCTTGCACGGTTCGCCGGCACGCCCGTAGACGAACAGCTCCTGTTCGAAGTACCCCGGCAGTCCGTCGGGGCTGATGAAGTCGCGCAGGGTGGTGCCGCCGCGGCGAATCGCATGCTCGAGGATGCGCTTCACCGCATCGGCGAGTTCACGATAGCGGGCGAGTGACACCTTGCCGGCGGCGCGCGCCGGATGGATACCGGCCGCGAACAGGGCTTCCGCCGCGTAGATGTTGCCTACCCCGACCACGATCTTCTGGTCCATGAGCAACAGCTTCACGCCGCTCTTGCGTCCCCGTGAGCGCCGCCAGAGATAGTCACCGTCGAAGGCATCCGACAGTGGCTCGGGTCCCAGTCCGGCCAGCAACGCATGCACTTCGCCGGGGTTCTGCCACAACTGGCAACCAAAGCGCCGAGGGTCGGTATAGCGCAGCACCTGGCCGGAATCGAGGTGCCAGTCGACATGGTCGTGCGCATCCGCCGGCGTCGCTTCGGGTAACACGCGCAAAGAACCCGACATGCCCAGGTGCAGCAGCGCGCTCCCGGTCCGGGTGTGCACGAGCAGGTATTTCGCGCGCCGTTCCATACCGTCCAGGATTTGCCCTGGCAGTCCAGTGCGCAGCGCCGCAGCGACCGGCCAACGCAGCATCGGTTGTCGTACGGTGAGCCGTTCGACGCGGCGGCCGAGCAGGTGCGGCGCGAGGCCGCGCCGCGTGGTCTCGACTTCGGGCAGCTCTGGCATCAGGGCACCGGACCGGCGGTGTCGGTGGTGGCCGGCAGCAGCAGTTGCATCTGGTTCTCCTCGAGCGGGTAAGCCAGCGCGGGCACGTCGCGGATCGCGAGATAGCGGCCATCGTCGTTGCGCCGAAGGGTGTAGCCGATGCGGCCGCCGGCCGCGTCGATGAGCTCCACGGCAATGGATGCTCCGCTCGCTGCCGGATCCTGCGGTGCGATCACCTGGCTCGTCGTGACGCGCTCCCACGCTGCCGCCAGTTCAGGGTGGTCTGTTCCTTCGATGCGAACCCGGGCGAGCCGCTGCAGGGGGGCGGCGAGTCGATGGTCGATTTCCGATTCGGCCGGTGCGAGCAGCCAGCCGCTGAACCGGTCCGGCATCAGCGCGATGGTGTCGGCCGTGCGCACATAGCGGTCGCCGCGAATCGCGTCGGTGATGCCGAATTCCAGACGCTGATCGCCGAGTTCCAGCACCGCCTGGGGCGGCGCGAGGCCGATGCGCGCCGCGTCGAACCGGTCGCGGGCGTGGCGCGAACGTGCCGGTGCCGAGGCGACCGCGAGGAGACGCGCAACCGCGTCCGGGTGGGCCGGCATCCCGTAGGGTTCCCGCATCCACCAGCGCCCGTCGCGGCGCTCGAAGTGGCGCGTTGTCCCATTGGTGGTGCTTACGCGCAGCGATGCGACGCCGGCCGTGTCGATCGTCGTCAGCGGCACGAAGGCCGCCCGCTCCCGCGAGGTGACCCACCAGGCGCCCGCACCGAGCACGCCGAGGGCGGCAGCAAGCAGCAGATTCTGGCGCAGATGGCGACGCATTCCGTCAACGGCGCCGGCGGCGCCAGACCAGCAGACTGCCCGTCAGCACGAGCACCAGCGGGAGCACCACGAGAAAGCCGATGGCAGTCACGCTCAATCGCGTCTGTGACAGCGAAATCAACCGGTCTGGCGGACCCCGGTCGGCGATTTCGATCAGCGCGTCGTCGGCGAGCAGCCAGTTGAATAGCCGCTGGCCGAGCTCCCGGTTGCCGCCGTTGCCGAGGAACTGATTCGACAGGAAGTCGGCGTCACCGACGACCGCGGCGCGCTGCTCGCGCCGGTCCGGCCGTGGCGAGAGGCGCTCCAGAGCGAAGGCGAGATCGAGCGGCCCGCGCATTTCGTCCGTGTCGGCGTCGAAGCGGATAGTGGCCGCAGTTTCTCCCGCCTTGGGCATCGGACCGGTCTCACTCCAGCTCTGCGCGCTGCTGCGCAGCAATGGCAGCACGCGCCAGCGTGGCGTGGTCAACTGGGCGAGCGGTGCGGATTGCGGAAACAGCGTCGTCAGTGCGAATCCGTGTGTGATCGCGTGGGCGGGGTATTGCCCCAGCACGACGAAGCTCGGATCGCCGAGACCGAGACTTGCGCCGCTGCCGTCGACGAGCAATCCCGGCAGCACGCGTATCGACAGCGCGTCGGCGACCGCATCGAGACCGGCATTCTGGCCCGGCTCGACCAGCCAGAGCAGCGCCCCGCCGCGTTCGACCCAGTCGACGATCTCGGCGGCTACGGGTGGGGCGATGGTCGAGCGCGGATCGGCGATCACTAGCAGATCGGTATTGTCGGGAATGCGTGCGCCGCTGCCGAGAACCAGCGGCACACAGCGCACGCCCTGCCCGAGGAGCAGAGCCGTGAACTGGGCGAGATCCGCATTGGCCACGCCGTCGGGCTTGCGCTCGCCGTTGCCGGACAGGAACGCGACCATGCGCTCCTGGTTGCGTGACAGGCGCAGCAAGGCGGTCGAGAACTCGCGTTCGTTCAGGCGCTGGAGGCGTTCGCTGCGGCCGCGATAGCGCAGCTCGACCTCGCCGTCGACGGAAACACCGAGTTCGCGCATGGCGGCGGGGTCTGTCGCCGGATCGACGAAGGTCAGCGCGATGTCGGACTTGTGCTTCTGGTAGCGTGCGACGAACGCGGCGATACCCTGGCGCAGCGTGCCACCTTCGCTCGCATACGAAATGACCTCGACCGGTGCGTCGAGACGAAGGAGCAGTTCCTGGCTTTGCGGTGCGAGCGAGGCCCGCTGCGCATCGCTCCAGTCGGTGCGGACGCCCAGGCGCGTGCTCAGAAAGCCGATGACCCCCGCTATGGCGACTACAAGCAGCGCGTGCACGATCCGGCTCAGACTGCCACGCATCAGTCGGTGCTCCGGAGTCCGCCGAGCTGTCTCGCCGCAAGGGCGAGGAAGACGCCGGTCACTAGCATGAACCAGATCAGGTCGACGCTGGCGACAATGCCGTCACTGAACGGGCCGAAATGCGTCGGCAGAGCCAGCCAGTTGATGAGCCCGTTGTTGACGCCGGCGGCGCGCGCGCCGAGGTCGACGACGCAGAGCAGCACGTTGATGAGCAGCGCGATGGCCGCAGCCAATATCGGCTGCGCCGCCACGCTGGACGCATACAGCGCGATCGCCGCGAGTGCCCCGGCATGCAGCATCAGGGCCAGCAGATTGGCGGCGAGCCGGCCGAGATCGAGATCGGTCGTGCCGAGCAGACTCAGCGGCATCAGTGCGGTCAGTCCGATCAACAGCAGCAGCCAGCCCAGCAGTCCCAGCCATTTGCCGACCACGATCGCCGCGTCACCGATGCCGGCGGCGAGCAGAAGATTCAGCGAGTGTGCACGCCGCTCTCCGGCGATCGCGCGGGCGCCGAGCAGCGGCACGAGCACGATCAGCACGATGGCGAGCCAGCCGAGTACCGGCGCGGCAACTTGTGCGGTGACGCCGATGCCGTTCGCATTGCCGGTACCCTGTTGCAGGCGCAGAAAACCGTCGAGCCGCTCGAGAAACAGCCAGGCGAGCAGCGCCGTCACGCCGGCGAGCAGCAGCCAGGACCAGGTCTGCGCTCGCAGGCGCCGCCATTCGTGGACGGCGATGAGAAGACTCGTCGTCATGTGACCGCCTCGGCCTCGAGATCTGTCGCAATGCGCAGGAACCGTTGTTCCAGCCGGGCAGTTTCTCCGCTCGTCACATCGCCAAGGTGGCGCAATACGCCCCTGTGCAGGATGGCGATGTGATCGCAGCAGGCCTCGGCTTCGGCGAGCTGGTGTGTGGACAGAAGTACGGCGTGATCGGCGCGGAGTGCGCGGATGAGGTCGCGCATACGCAGTGACTGCACGGGATCGAGGCCAGAGGCCGGCTCGTCCAGCACGACCAGGTCCGGTTCGTGCACCAGCGCCTGCGCGATGCCGACGCGCTGCTGGAAACCCTTCGACAGATGCCCGATGACGCGGCGCTGCACGTCACCGAGATCGCAGCGCTCGACGACGCGTCGTACCGCCGCGGCCGCTGCGCGGCGCGACAGGCCGTGCAGGCGTGCGCAGAAGACCAGGAATTCGGTGACGGTCAGTTCCGCGTGCAGGGGCGCGCGCTCAGGCAGGTAACCGATGCCGCGCCGGCCGCGTTCCGGGTGTTCATAGAGATCCACCCCGTTGAGCAGGACCCGCCCCTGATCTGGCGCGAGAACGCCGGCAATCATGCGCAAGGTGGTGGATTTGCCCGCGCCATTGATGCCGAGCAGGCCGAGGACCTCGCCGCGGGCGAGGTCGAAGCTCACTGCGTTCACGGCGACGCGACCCGCGAGCGAACGCGAGATGCCTGCAATGCAAAGCGTAGGGGGGGAATCAAGGGAGGTCACAGGCCGGGGATTGTGGCCAAGTCGCTGCATGGGCCACAAGCGGTGTTCAGCAACGACGCAAGAAACGAACGTTTGCGCGCGTGGCACTTGGTTTGCTTCACGTAGTACCCACTAAGGACGTCGCGTATAGTCCTCGCCTTGCTTCCTTTTCCTGATGGTTGCTTAACTTATGTTTAACGCCGTGATCGAATTCCTGACCGGAGGACTCACCCAGGCCAGCTGGCCCTGGCTGATCGCCTACTTCGTGCTCGTCACGCAGCTGACGATCTTCTCCGTGACGCTCTACCTGCACCGCAGCCAGGCGCATCGCGGCGTCGACTTTCATCCGGTGCTGAACCATTTCTTCCGCTTCTGGACCTGGTTCTCGACCGCGATGGTCACCAAGGAATGGGTCGCGATCCATCGCAAGCACCACGCCAAGTGCGAGACGGACGAAGATCCGCACAGCCCGGTGATCTACGGTATCCGCAAGGTGCTCTGGGACGGCGTGGACCTCTACCGTCAGGCACGCCGCAGCCCCGAAACCATGGAAAAGTACGGACTCGGCACGCCGAACGACTGGCTGGAGCGGCGCGTCTACTCGCCGATGCCGGAAGTCGGTCCCACCTTGATGCTGTTCCTCAACTTCGCGCTGTTCGGGCTCTGGGGCGTGGTCATCTGGGCCTGCCAGATGATCTGGATCCCGTTCTGGGCGGCGGGCGTCGTCAACGGCCTGGGCCACTGGTGGGGTTACCGCAACTTCGAAAGCAATGACACCGCGACGAATTTGACCCCCTGGGGCCTGGTCATCGGTGGGGAGGAACTGCACAACAACCATCACGCATTCCCGAGTTCGGCGAAGTTTGCGCTGCGCAAATGGGAGCTCGACATCGGCTGGATGGCCATCAAGTCGTTCGAGTTCTTCCATCTCGCCAAGGTGCTGCGTGTAGCGCCGACGCTGGATGTGCGTCCGAACATGCATCTGCCCGACACCGACACGATCAAGGCGCTCATCGCGCACAAGTTCCAGGTCATGACCGACTATTTCGGCGGCGTGACCCTGCCTACCCTGCGCGAAGAGGCGGCGCAGGCCGGCAACAACCTCAAGGACCTGCCGCGCCGTCTGCGCAAGTCGCTCGCCAGCGGCGGCCGCTGGCTCGACAGCGAGGCGCGTGACCGCCTCGGCCAGTGGGTCAGCCAGCGCCCGACCATGGCCACCGTGATGGAATACCGCGGTCGTCTGCTCGAAATCATGGAAAGCCGTAACGGAGAGGCCATGCTGGAAGGCCTCAAGCAGTGGTGTCGTGAGGCCGAGGCCAGCGGGATTCGCGCGCTGCAGGAATTCGCCGCGCGGCTCAAGGGTTATTCGCTGGCGACGGCGCACTGATCCCGCTGGATAACTCAGCTCGAAGCAGCAAGCGAAGGCGCCCGTGTGGCGCCTTCGCCGTTCATGGGGTTCTTCCCGTTCGACCCATTGCGCTGTCGTGACGCCAATCACACAATCGCCCGGCGCATACCGCGCAACTAGGGGAAACTGCGTGAACAAGATTTCCAGTCTGCTGTTGGCGCTTGGCGCGGTCGTCGCCGTATCCGGCACGGCCGCCGCCGAATCGTCCGATTCGAAAATCGTCATCAAGAACAAGTCGGCGTGGGCCATCCACGAACTGTATCTGTCGCCAACCGAAGAGCGGGAATGGGGCGAGGATCAGCTCGGGAAACACACCGTCAACACGGGTGACACCTTCACCCTGACCGGGGTGCCCTGCCGCGCTTACGACGTGCGTCTCGTTGACGAGGACGGCGACGAATGCATTGTCGAAGACGTTGGCATCTGTGCCAGTAGCGACACCTGGGTCATCGACGACGAAGATCTGGTCGGCTGCCAGGCCGCCACTCAGGGCGAATGATGCCCGGCCATCGGCGCCGCGACGTGGCGCCGATGGCCGGCCCTGCCGCTGGGTAAGCCCCTGCCGCTACACTCTGCCGTTTAGCGGTGGGAGTGTGGCGTGAACCCGCAGTCCGTCGAGCCGACCGAATCATCGGCCGCGAATGAGCGTCGCGTCGCGTTCGAGAGCCTGCGCGAGCGCACTGACGAACTCGAGCTCATCATCTCCGGCATCAGTCTCCTCGCCCTGCTCGCCTTGCCGGGCTGGCTGTTCGATAGCTGGGTACAGGTCGAACTGCATGCCGAGGGCCAACGCCATCTGCTGCTGTCCCTGGCGTTTCAGCTCGCGAGCGGCCTGAGCATGACGCTCGCCGGCGCGTTCCTGCTGCATCTGGCCGTACGTGCCTACTGGGTGGGTCTGATCGGACTCAAGGCTGCGTTTCCTGCTGGCATCCGCTGGGATGCAATCCGCAGCGTAGGCCCGATCACGCGTGACTATCATCGGCGCACGGTCGTCGACCTCGATACAGCCATCGATGCGGCCGATCGCGTCGCCTCGATCGTGTTCGCCCTGGTGAGTCTCGTCGCATTGTCGGTGTTCTGGATCGGTTCGTTGCTCGTGGGGCTGACGTTGCTTGCGATGGGATTCGGGTGGGTGTCGGGTCGTGACGCGGAACCCGGGGGCAGCATCGGCGTGTCCGTGTTCATGGCGTTGACGCTCGTCGTCATACTTCCGGCGCTGCTGCTCGACAGTGCCTGGCTGGCGCGACGCAGCGCACTGCCGGCACCATCGTGGCGACGTCGGCTCGTCGAGAGGCTGGTGGCCGTGCAGGGTGTCCTGTTTCCCCAGCGCCTCGTGCTGCCGGTGCAACTGTCGCTCGAGAGCAATCTGCCTCGTGGAGCTTTCACGTGGATGTTCCTGCTGCTCGTCGCGTCGAGCGCGGTGTTCGGCAACGTGCAGGAAAGCGCGGTGCGCGAGTTCGCGCTCGTATCGAGCTATGCCTACTTTGGTGACGGCGATGCAGACGGGGGTCTGCGCAGCGCGCATTACGAGAACCTGCGCGGCGAGCGCGACGTACTTGCGCGCGTACCGCTGATTCCGTCCGACATGATTGCCGACGGTCACCTGCGCCTGTTCCTGCCCTATGTTCCCGACCGTGACAACGCGGCGCTGCGCGGACTGTGTCCGCAGGCCAGTGACGCCGTGCTGCGCCGCGCCTGCCTCGCCCGGCTGTGGGAGGTCAGCCTCGATGCGCACCCGATCGAGCTCGCGGCCTTCGTTGCTGCCGAGCGGCGTGATATCGGGCAGCGCGGTCTGCAGGGCTATCTGAGCCTGGCCGGGCTGGCGCCGGGGGCGCATGTACTGCACGTGCGCCGCAAGGTGACCGCGGCGGATTCGGCGCGCACTGGGGATTTCCGCATTCCGTTCTGGTTCTCGCCCCCCTACCAGCAGGACCTGGCATTGCCCCGACAGTGAGGGCGCGACGAGCGGACAAAAAAAACCCGCCGTTGGGCGGGTTCTCGAAGTACGGCGGGATTACTTGATCTTCGCTTCTTTGTACGCGACGTGCTTGCGCACCACGGGATCGTATTTCTTGATCTCCATCTTGTCCGGCGTGTTCTTCTTGTTCTTGTCGGTGGTATAGAAGTGGCCGGTGCCGGCGGTGGAGATCAGGCGGATCTTGTCACGCTTGGATGCCATGGGTCAGTCTCCTCAGATCTTTTCGCCACGAGCGCGAAGCTCGGCGACGACGACCTCGATACCTTTCTTGTCGATGGTACGCAGGGCGTGGTTGGAAAGGCGCAGCTTGATCCAGCGATTCTCGCTCGGCACCCAGAAGCGGCGCTCGTGCAGGTTCGGGAGCCAGCGGCGGCGGGTCTTGTTGTTGGCGTGCGAGACGTTGTTTCCGCTCAGCGCGCCTTTGCCGGTAACTTGGCATTTACGGGCCATACGTACCTCATCATGTCGGTTGTGCCGCCCTTGGCCAGAGCGGTATCGGCCCAGCGGCACACGTTCGTGCCACGCGTAGCTGGAAGGCGCCTGCGTCAGTAGGACTGCGCGAAAGATCCGGAACGCGTGCCGGATTTCCTGGCCCGGATACCGGGCGCCGCAAAGCGAGCCGCGCTTTATAGCAGGGCGGGCCGCGGGCAGCAAGCGGCCACGGCCGGCTGCGGGCGGTGCTGACCGGCTGTCGGCGAGATATGGGATACTCCCGCTCCTTTTGGTTCACACACCCTACGCATCCGGAGTCGACATGAGCGATAACACCGCCAACGGCCAGGCCGCCGCCCAGGCGCAGCTGTCCGTCCAGAAGATCTACGTCAAGGATTCCTCGTTCGAGGCGCCCGCCGCTCCGCACATTTTCCAGGAACAGGGCCAGCCGCAGATCCAGCTTCAGCTCGGTCAGCAGGTCAACGCGCTCGCCCAGGACGTATTCGAGGTCGTGCTCAGCGTCACGGTGACCTGCAAGCTCGGCGAAAAGACGGCCTATCTGTGTGAAGTGCAGCAGGCCGGCATCTTCGGCGTCGCCGGCTTCGACGATGCCAACCGCGATGCGGTCCTGGGCAGCTACTGCCCGAACGTCCTGTTCCCGTATGCCCGCCAGGCCGTGTCCGACATGGTCCAGAACGGCGGCTTCCCCCCGTTCTTCCTGCAGCCGATCAACTTCGATGCACTCTACGCCGAAGCCGTCGCGCGCCGCGCCGAAGGCACGCCGGCCCCTGCGCTGAACGCCTGATCGCATGACTGCGCAACCCCGGGTTGCCGTCCTGGGTGCCGGCTCCTGGGGCACCGCACTGGCAAGCCTGCTCGCGCGGCATGGCGTGCACACCACGCTGTGGGGACGCGATGCGGCGGCCATGCGGGCGATGGCCGAAACCGGCCGCAACGCGCGCTACCTGCCGCAGAGCGCGTTGCCGGCCAGTCTGCACTACAGTGCCGACTTGGCCGCGAGCGTTGCCGACGTGGACTGGGTGCTCGTCGTCACGCCGAGTCATGCGTTTCGCGAGCTCGTGGACACGCTGTCGCGGCTGCCATCACGTTTCCGCGGCCTGGCATGGGCGACCAAGGGATTCGAACCCGGCACGGGACGCTTCCTGCACGAGCTGGTCGAGGAACTCCTGCCGGGACAGCCGGCGGCCGTGGTGACCGGACCTTCCTTTGCGCGTGAAGTCGTCGAAGGCCTGCCGACTGCGGTCACGGTGCATTCCGACGATGCCGGTTTCGCACAGCTCGTCGCCGAGCAGCTGCACGGCCCGACCTTCCGCGCCTACACGGGAACGGACATGCTGGGCGCCGAGCTGGGCGGTGCGATGAAGAATGTGCTCGCGGTCGCGACCGGTGTCGCGGACGGCATGCAGCTCGGCCTCAATGCACGTGCCGGCCTGATCACGCGCGGTCTCAACGAAATGCTGCGCCTGGGCGTCGCGCTCGGTGCGCGGCCCGAAACGCTGATGGGCCTCGCCGGCCTGGGCGACCTCGTCCTGACATGTACCGGCGATCTCTCGCGCAACCGCCGCCTCGGTCTCGCCCTCGGCCGCGGCACGCCGTTGCGTCAGGCAGTCGCCGAGATCGGGCAGGTCGTCGAGAGCGTGCAGACGGCCGATGAGATCATTCGGCTCGCCGGGCGTCACGGCGTCGAGTTGCCGATCGCGCAGTGCGTGCAGCGGGTGCTGCACGAAGAGATCACGCCCACCGAGGGCTTGCGGCTGCTGTTGTCGCGCGAGCAGAAGCCCGAATACCCGGCGCCGCTGCCGTAGTGGATGCACCGCCGCGGCGGCCGGGCCGCCGCGGACGGGCTTTCGGCGTCAGTTCTTCTTTCTTGCCTTGTCCAGCTCCGCCTGCACCGATGTCGTCGTGATCGGGTGATAGCCGGGACGTGCCTTCGCGAATACGCTCTCGGCGAAGCTCAGGCCGTCGGGCGTCGCCATCAGGGCTTCCCAGGTCGGCATGATGAGCTTGCGCCGGCCGATGCCTATCAGGAACGTTTCTATCACGGGCCGCGCTTTCGTGTAGCCGCTGCGTACCGTAAGCGGGTACCAGCGCTGGGCGATCTCACCGTTCGCCGTGCCATTGAAGTGGAAGGCCGCATCGAGCTCGTCGAGCTGCTTCGCGTCCAGCTTTTCCGGCAGGCCCTCGAGGAAGCGCACGGATTCCTGTGTGCTCCACTTGGCCCCTGCCAGGGAGGCCGCGTCGCGCTTGCCCGCCAGCCATTCGGAACGCGCCGCATCGACACGGTCGAAGCGCGCGGACTTCGCTGGCTCGGCCGTTTCGGGCAGCCCCGGCTGCCTGAGCCACGCCTCGATTTCGGCCGGCTTGACCTTGCCCGGATGCTTGTCGATCAGGTTCTTCTGCAAATAGGCGACGAATGTGTCGCTGTCGACGCTCTGGAAGGCGTGCCCGTCGAACCAGCTCCGCAGGAACGCGTCGAACGTCGCGCGACCGAAACGCTTCTCGAGGAAACTCAGGAACCAGGCGCCCTTGATATAGGCCACATCGGTCAGCGCTTCATCCGGATCGCGACCGTTGAGTGGCGCCAGCATCAGCAGCTGATCCTCCGGGGTGAGTTCGGCCATTTCCTGCTTGAGGCCGAACTGGCTTATCACATCTTCCATGTCGGCCTGCTCGCGGCCGTAGACCGCCTCCACGATCCGGTTCTCGACATAGCTCGTGAATCCCTCGTTGAGCCAGATATCTTTCCAGCTCGAGTTCGTGACGAGATTGCCCGACCAGGAATGGGCGAGTTCGTGGGCCACCAGCGAAGTCAGGCTCTTGTCGCCGACGATGACGGTCGGCGTCGCGAAAGTCATGCGCGGATTCTCCATGCCGCCGAACGGAAAGCTCGGCGGCAGGACGAGAATGTCGTAGCGTCCCCAGCGATAGTCGCCATAGAGCTTTTCCGTCGCGACGATCATCTTCTCGGTGTCTTCGAATTCCCTGGCGGCTTTCTCGACCATGGCCGGTTCGGCATAGACCGCCGTGCGCGGTCCCGTTGACTTGACGGCGATGTCGCCGACGGCGATGGCGAGCAGGTAGGACGGAATCGGCTTGTCCATCTCGAAATGGAACTCGCCGCTCTCGACCGATGTATCCGGATGATTGTTCGCGCTCATGACGACGCGCAGCGATTTGGGAACATGCACGGCGGCGCTGTAGGTGAAGCGCACGGCGGGCGTGTCCTGCAGCGGAACCCACGAACGCGCGTGAATCGCCTGCGACTGCGAGAACAGGAACGGGTGCTTCTTGCCCGCGGTCTGTGCCTCACTGAGCCACTGCAGGCCCGAGGCCTCCGGATGGGTGGCGTACGACACGCGCACTTTTGGCGCCTGCGTATCGAACTTCACGATCAGTGGTGCGCCTAGAATCTTGTCGCGCTCGCCGAGCGAGAACGTGGCCGGCGAGGCTTTGCCTGACGCGTCGAGAATTTCCACGGTGGCAATCGACAGGCTGCGCGTATCGAGCTTGAGCTCGCGTGCGCTTTTGTCGCGCCAGTCCAGGCTGAGTTCGGCCTTGCCGACGATCTGGCGCGTGGGGAATGCGACGTGCACGTCCAGGGCGAGATGGGTGACTCGGACCTTGTCGGTTTCGGCGTAGGAGTTCGGGTCGTTCGCAGCCTGGGCGGTCGTGGCGAACAGGGCGAGCACCGGCAGAAGGGCAGGGATGGAGGGCATGGCTGGCCAGGCGAAAGGGACAAGCCCCGAGTATGCCACCGGCGTGACCGCCTGCCAGTCACATCGGTCCGGCATGGGCGGCGCCGCTGCCGCGTTCGTCAGACCCGATAGCCGCGATGGATGGCGACGATGCCCGCGCTGAGGCTGCGCACCTCGACGTTGGCGAAACCGGCCTGCTGCAGCATGCCGCGCAGGGTTTCCTGGTTCGGATGCTTGCGAATGGATTCGGCGAGGTAGCGATAGCTGTCGGCATCCTGCGCGAACAGGCGGCCGAGCCGCGGCAGTACCTGGAACGAATGGAAGTCATACAGCGGCTTGAGCCATTCCTGGCGGACCTCCGAGAACTCGAGGATCAGCGCGCGGCCACCGATCCTGAGCACGCGATGCATTTCCGTGAGTGCGCGCTGTTTGTCTGTCACGTTGCGCAGGCCGAACGCGATCGTGACGGCATCGAAGCTGCGATCGGGAAACGGCAGCGCTTCCGCATTGAGTTGTGCGTAGCGCAGACCCTGCACGAGGCCGCGGTCGGTCAGCCGGTCCCGTCCGACGCGCAGCATGGCGCCGTTGATGTCGCCGATCACCACTTCGCCCTCGGTACCGACCTCGGGCAGCATCAGCGCGGCGATGTCGCCCGTGCCTCCGGCCAGATCCAGCACGCGATCCCCGCGCCGCAGGCCGCTGATCGCGACGAAATGGCGTTTCCAGAGCCGGTGGATGCCGAACGACATGAGATCGTTCATCAGGTCGTAATTGCCGGCCACGGACGTGAACACATTGCCGACGAGCTTCTGTTTTTCCGCAACGGGGACGTCGCGGTAACCGAAATGGGTAGTGGGCTGGTCACTCATAGGCCGCCGATGCTAGCGCATGGGTGGCGGCGTAGCGACCGGGCGCCTGCGGCAAGATGGCGCGCCCGCCATGGACTGAACCGAGCTCTCCTGCCCTGCATGGCCGCAGCCGGAAGTGTTTGACGAAAGAGCCCTGGTGTCCGTCCCGGTGTCGGTCCGCTCAGCGCTGCAGGCCGGCCTGCTCGAGTGCGGCGAGGTAGGCCGACCAGTTCGCTTCCTGGTTGCGGCCGAGTTCGTGCAGCACGGTCCAGGAAAATATGCCGGTCTGGTGGCCATCGTCGAAGCGCAGCAATACGGCGTAGTGACCCACCGGCTCGATCGCGTCGATGTTCACATGGCGCTTGCCCGGCACCAGCACACGCTGGCCCGGGCCGTGGCCCTGCACTTCGGCGCTGGGCGAATGTGTGCGCAGGTATTCGCAGGGCAGCCGGAACACTTCACCGGAATCGAAACCGACTTCCAGCAAGTGCGAGGCCCTGTGCAGCGTGATGCCGGTCGGCCGCGGTGTGCTCACGGCGTGTGTCTCAGCGCGGATCGGTGCTGTGCAGGCGCGGCTCCTGAGGCGGACCGTTGGGCTCGCCGGCGACCCGATACAGCGTGTCCATGTACGACGTGCCGAAACCGATCGAGCCGATCTCGGTGTACTCGTAATCGCCCGCATCCGGATACCAGCGTGCATTCGGGTCGATTTCGCGCAGGGTGAGCACCTCGGGTCCGGCGCTCTCCAGTTTGCCGATGTAACTGGCCTCGCCGGATTCCTCGTCGAGCATGTTGATCGAGATCACCGGAGCGAGCTCGGCTGCAGCCCGCGCGACGTTGGCCCAGTTGTCCAGTGGAAACCCGGCCGGTGCCTTCAGGCTTTCCCCATTGAGCGCGAGGGCCTTGTCGACGAATTCGCGGGACGGATCTTCTTCCGCGTGCGTGACGTCCCCGAGCGCGATCACGAGGAATCCGTCAAACCGCATGGAGTCAGAAATTTCCGCGATAAGCACGAAATCAGCCGAAACGTCGGCAATCATGCCGTGAACCCAGTTGGGATCGATGCCTTCGCGCTTGATCCGGACAGGAATGCCTTGCTCCTGCGCTTCCCGCAGGTAGGCGCGCGGTCCACGCGCCTTGAATTTCACGATATTGGTCATGGGCGGATTGTAGCCGACCCGGTGCGGAGCCGGGTTCACGGCGCGTTATCTGGGGACGCCGGCCGGCTTTGAAAGGCGCGGAAGTACCGCCGGACCCGGCGCGCGGGCCGGGTCCGGCGTACTCCTCTCCTCCCCAGGAGAACTGCCTCGAAACGGGCTGAGGTGGTCAGCGCCGTGTGAACCGAAACTCGCCTGATCGCCGCCGCAAGCCGATGTGCGGACGCCGGCTCAGGCGGCGTGGCGGTTGCCGTGGAACTGCTCTTCCTCGGTCGATCCCTTGAGCGCGGTGGTGGAGGACAGGCCGTTCTGGATGGCCTGGGTGACCGCGTCGAAATAACCCGTGCCGACCTCGCGTTGATGCTTGACGGCCGTGAAGCCGCGCTCGGCGGCGGCGAACTCGGCTTCCTGCAGCTCGACGAACGCGCTCATCTGGTTGCGTGCGTAACCATAGGCCAGGTTGAACATCGAATAGTTCAGCGAGTGGAAGCCGGCCAGGGTAATGAACTGGAACTTGTAGCCGTAGGCTGCGATTTCCTTCTGGAATTTCGCGATGGTCGCGTCGTCGAGGTTCTTCTTCCAGTTGAAGCTCGGACTGCAGTTGTAGGCGAGCATCTTGCCCGGGTACTTCGCATGGATCGCCTCGGCGAACTTGCGGGCGAACGCGAGATCGGGCTTGCCGGTCTCGCACCACACCAGGTCGGCATACGGCGCATAGGCAAGGCCCCGGCTGATGGCCTGATCGATGCCCGGACGCGTCTTGAAAAAGCCTTCCACGGTTCGTTCACCAGTGCAGAACGGCTTGTCGTTGTCGTCGATGTCGGATGTCAGCAGGTCGGCGGCTTCGGCATCGGTGCGCGCGACGAGGATGGTCGGCACGCCCATGACGTCGGCGGCCAGGCGTGCCGCCGTGAGTTTGTCGATCGCCTCGCGCGTCGGCACGAGCACCTTGCCGCCCATGTGGCCACACTTCTTGACGCTGGCGAGCTGGTCCTCGAAATGCACGCCGGCGGCGCCGGCCTCGATCATCGCCTTCATGAGTTCGAACGCATTGAGCACGCCGCCGAAGCCGGCTTCTGCATCGGCCACGATGGGCTGCAGCCAGTCGATCTCGTTACGGCCTTCGGCATGATGCAGCTGGTCCGCCCGCAGCAGCGTGCTGTTGATGCGCTTGACGACCTGCGGTACCGAATTGGCGGGATACAGCGACTGGTCCGGATACATCTCACCGGCCAGATTCGCGTCGGCCGCGACCTGCCAGCCTGACAGATAGATGGCCTTGAGGCCGGCCTTGACCTGCTGCATGGCCTGATTGCCGGTAAGCGCGCCAAGCGCGTTGACGAAGGGCTCTTTCTGCAAGTGATTCCAGAGCTTCTCGGCGCCGAGGCGTGCGAGCGAATGCTCGATCGGCACGGAGCCACGCAGGCGCACCACGTCGGCGGCGGAATAGTTGCGCGTGACGCCGGCCCAGCGCGGATCGTTCTGCCAGTCCTGTTGCAGCTGTTCAGCGGTCGCGAAAGTGCTCTTCATGGTCATCAACCTTGCTCGTGGTGTGGTGCGTGGGGGGCGATCGGGGAGTGGCGGCTATGGCAGCAGCGCATAGGCCGGCAGGGTCAGGAAGTCGGCCAGCTGTCGCGCATGGGTCAGCTCGGCGAGCATCCAGGCGGCCTGAGGAACGCGCTCCTGGCCGGGCAGCCCCGACTTCGGCAGGCGTTCCGCAATCGTCTGGATCGCGGCGTCGAACAACGCAAAGTCGAGCGGGGTGCCGTCGTCGAGGCGCAGGCCGTCGTGGTGCAGCCAGTGCCACAGCTGCGCGCGGGAGATCTCGGCCGTCGCCGCGTCTTCCATCAGATGGTGGATGGGTACACAGCCCAGGCCATCCAGCCAGGCAGCGAGATAGCGCACACAGACATCGATGTTGTTGAGGAAACCCGTGCGGGTGATCGTGCCCGGCGGCGCGAGGATCAGGTCGTCACGGCTGACCCGGACATCGTCGCGTCGGCACCCGAGCTGGTTCGGTTCGGGCATTGCGGCGTCGAATTCCGCCTGAGCGACGGGGATCAGTCCGGGGTGGGCGACCCAGGTGCCGTCGTGCCCGGCGCGTGCTTCACGCTGCTTGTCGGCGCGCACCCGCGCCAGGGCGGCTTCGTTTGCGACCGGGTCGCCGGAAATCGGGATCTGCGCGGCCATGCCGCCCATCGCGAAAGCGCCGCGGCGATGGCAGGTCTGGATCAGCAGCTCCGAATAGGCCTTCAGGAACGGGACCGTCATGCCGACTTGGCCGCGTTCGGGAAGAATGTGGCTGCGGTGGGCGCGAAACGTCTTGATATAGGAAAAAATGTAATCCCAGCGGCCGCAATTCAGGCCGACGATGCGGGTCCTGAGTGCGTGCAGGATTTCATGCATCTCGAACACCGCCGGCAGCGTCTCGATGAGCACGGTCGCCTTCATGCAGCCGGCAGGCAGGCCGAGTTCCGCCTCGGCGAATGCCATGACCTCGTCCCAGAGCGCGGCCTCGCGATGGCTTTCCAGCTTGGGCAGGTAGAAATAGGGACCACGGTCGCGGCCCTGCAGCGCACGGGCGTTGTGGAAAACATAGAGGCCGAAGTCGAACAGGGCGCCAGCCATGTCCTCGCCGTCGACGCGTGCATGCTTCTCAGGCAGGTGCCAGCCGCGTGGGCGCACGACGAGCACCGCAGTCTCGGGCTTGAGGCGGTACTCGCGGCCGTCCGGTGCCCGGTAGTCGATCGTGCCGGCGACCGCGTCGCGCAGATTGATCTGGCCGTCGAGCATGACTTCCCAGGCGGGTGCCGAGGAATCCTCGAAGTCGGCCATGAACACCTTCGCGCCGGAGTTCAGTGCATTGATGATCATCTTGCGTTCGACCGGGCCGGTGATCTCGACGCGGCGGTCGCGCAACGCGGGCGGGATGGCTGCGACGGTCCAGTCTGATTCGCGGATCAACCGTGTTTCTGGCAGGAAGTCAGGCAGTTCGCCCGAATCGAATCTCGCCTGGCGCGCGGCGCGAGCTTCGAGCAGTTGGCGACGCCGCTTATCGAAGCGACGGTGCAGTGCAGCGAGAAAGGCGAGGGCGGGCGGCGTCAGGATCTGGTCGTAGCCGGGCTTGAGCGCTGCCCGGATATCCACGGGGGACGTGCTGAACTGATCCGCTGCCACTGCCATCGTTCTCTCCATCCGACCGCTTGCGCGGCACCGAGCCTATGCGTGCACTGCAGCATTTGACAAACCAAACATTTCAATGCAGTTATTTAACAACGTTAAATCGTTGGTCAAGTAACTGAAATCATGGCGACTTCAAACGATCGTTTCAAATCCGGGCGGCCACGCGGCGCAAGCGCCGGCGCTGCCGAAGGCCGGCGCAAGACCAAGCCGCGGGCGGTCGCCGAAACCACGCCGCGCTTCTACTACAAAGGAAACCGGATCAAGCAGTTGCGCGCGTTCTGTCACGTTGTGAAGTTCGGTACGCTGGCGCGTGCGGGGGAAGCGCTGTTTCTGTCGCAGCCCGCCATCAGCCTGCAGCTGTCGGCACTGGAAACCGAGCTCGGCGTACGTCTGCTCGAGCGGGCCCGTCCCCGCTTCGTGCTCACGCGCGAGGGCCAGATGCTGTACGAGCTCGCGCGACCGCTCGTCGAAGGGCTGGAAGGGCTGGATCAGCAGTTCCGCAGCCAGTTGCAGGGACTCGATGCGGGCGAGGTCGTCATCGCCGCGGGCTCTTCGACGATCCAGTACCTGCTGCCGCCGCTCGTGCGGGCCTTCCGTGAGGAGCATCCCGGCGTGCGGCTGCAGCTCCACAACGTGACCGGCAAGGACGGGCTGGCGCTGCTGCGCCAGGACCAGGTCGACTTCGCGTTCGGCTCCATGCTCGACGTGCCGCACGATCTGTCCTACGAACCCGTGCAGTGGTTCGACCCCATGCTGATTCTTCCGAGCGACCATCCGCTCGCCGCCAAGCCGGACATTCGCCTCGAGGATCTGTCGCCCTATGGCCTGATTCTGCCGCCGCAGCGGCTGACCACGTACCGCCTCGTCGACCTCGTATTCCAGCAACGCCGGGTGCCGTACCGCGTTGCGATCGAAGTCGGCGGCTGGGAGGTCATCAAGGAATACGTCGCGATGGGGCTCGGCATCTCCATCGTGACCGGCATCTGCCTGACCGAGCACGACAAGACGCGTCTCCATGTGCGCAACCTGCGCCAGTACTTCCCCCAGCGCAGCTATGGCGTGGTCATGCGCAAGGGCAAGTACCTGTCAACGCAGGCGCGCGCGTTCGTCGACCTGATCCGGCCCGGCCTGTCCGGCCGTGGCGACTACGACGAGGTCGGCCATTCCGAGCGCTGAGGCAGTCAATGGCGCCGGACGATCGTGCGGGCTCGGCGAGGCGCACGCGACTTCCGGCCTGCCGGGCTGCCGCGGGTGGGCAGCCCGGCCCGGCTGCGCCCAGCTTCCGGCACGCGCCGGGCGCAGCGTGCGCGGCCTAGGCTGCGGCGCTACCCCGGGAGAAACATCATGAAGCTCAGAGTGTTGACGGGTGCGCTAGTGCTAGGCGCCGCCGCGTTCGCCGCCGCGGCGGAGCAGGTCGAACGCAGTGAAGTGCTGACCATGGGAACGAAGGCGGGCTTTCAGGAGGCACGCTATGCCGACGACGGCAGTGCGCAGGTGCACTACGAGTTCAATGATCGCGGCCGCGGACCCAAGATCGATTCCGACTATCGCGTCGGGGCGGACGGCAGCGTCATCGCCATCGCGAACAAGGGCAACGACTACTTCAAAGGTCCCGTCGACGAGACCCTGACACGGGAAGGCAATCGCTTCAGCTGGAAAAACGCCTCGGAGAACGAGACCCGCGAGACCGAAAAGCCCGCGTTCTACCTGAGTCTCAACGGCACCCCCGAGGAGTACGTGCTGCTGACGCGTGCGCTGCTCGCGGCGCCTGACAAGCGACTCGCCATACTGCCGGCCGGCGAAGCGCGCGTCGAAAAGCTCACCGACCTGAGCGTCAAGGGCAAGCCCGGAAAAAAGAAAGTCACGCTGTACGCGATACACGGCCTCGATCTCACGCCGAGCTTCATCTGGCTCGACGACCGGCAGCGCTTCTTCGCGAGCTATTCCAGCTGGTCGTCGCTGGTGCGTGAAGGCTATGCCGACGCATTGCCCGCCCTGGGCAAAACGCAGGATGCGCAGGAAAAGCAGCAGGCGCTGCAGCGTGCGAAGACATTGACGGAGAGGCTGACGCGCCCGCTCCTGATCCGCAACGTACGCGCCTTCGATCCGTCGACCGGTGTCACGCTCGACGACGCGGCCGTGCTGATCGACAAGGGGCGCATCGTCGCCAGCGGCACGTCGGCGGACGTGACGTCGCCGGCGGATGCCGACACGCTGGACGGCGGTGGCAAGTTCCTGATGCCGGGGCTCTGGGACATGCACGCGCACTTCTTTGGTCAGGCCGACGGCGTGCTGGATATCGCCGGCGGCGTCACGACGGTGCGGGATCTCGCCAACAACCCGCCGGTTCTGGCTGAGCGCATCGCCGCCATTGAAGCCGGCCAGGACATCGGTCCGCGCATCATCAAGGCCGGCATCATCGACGGACCCGGACCGTTCGCCGGACCCACCAAGGCGTTGGCCGACAATGAAGCCGACGCGCAGCGCATCGTCGATGAATACGCCGCGACCGGCCACGAACAGATCAAGATCTACAGCTCCATCAAGCCCGAGCTGATGCCCGCGATCGCGCGCATGGCGCATGCGAAGGGCCTGCGCGTCAGCGGCCACGTCCCTGCGTACATGACCGCACGCCAGTTCGTCGAGAACGGGGCCGACGAGATCCAGCATGTCAACATGCTGATGCTGAATTTCCTGTTCGACAAGGTGCAGGACACGCGCACGCCGGCGCGTTTCACCGCGATCGGTGAGTACGGCGTCGGCATCGACCTCGGCTCGCCCGCCGTGCGCGACTTCGTCACTCTGCTCAAACAGCGCGACATCGTGGTCGATCCGACACTCAGCACGTTCGAGGACATGTTCCTCGGACGGCCGGGTCTGCCAGGGCCGGGCTTCGCCGCGATCATGACGCGGCTGCCACTCACCTGGCAGCGCGGCATCCGTTCGGGCGGCGGCGGTCTGCCGATCAAGCCCGGACAGGAGGCGGCGTACCGCGACGGATATCAGCGCATGATCGACTTCGTCGGCCTGCTGCACCGCAGTGGCGTGCGTATCGTTGCCGGCACGGATGGTTCCGGCGGTCTGCAGATCCCGCGTGAGCTCGAACTCTACGTCGCCGCCGGCATTCCACCCAAGGAGGCGTTGCGCACGGCGACCTACGCCGCTGCCGCCGTCGCGAAGCGTGATCACGAGTACGGGCGCATCGCGCCGGGATACGTCGCCGATCTCATCCTCGTCGACGGCGATCCGACGATGAATATGGCCGATATCCGCAAAGTACGCACCGTGATCCGTGGTGACCGCCGCTACGACAGCGCAAAACTGTTCAGCGCGATCGGCATCGCGCCGTCGCCGTAGCCGCTTGCACCGCATGGCGATGCGGCGCCGCGGGGCGCCGCATCGCTTCGGTCACAGCCGCAGAGTTGCCATTGCCGCATTGTTGCTTTCGTCGGGATCCGGCGCATCCGAGGCGACGTCGGCACTGACGATCACGCTGGAGAGACTTTTCAACGTGAAGCGCAGCACGTCACTGGCGCCGGCCGCCAGCGGCGGCGTCGTGCAGCGGTAGGCGCGCACGCGCTGGAGGCTCGGCAGCGCGACGCAGGCGGCGGGTGCATCGATCCGGCCGAACTGGCGTGCACGGAACTCGATGGCGACCTCGGCCTCCACCTGTGCCGCGCCATCGAGGTGGCTCACGTCGATGGCCACGGTCTTGTTCGCTTCGCCGCGGATCGCGACGGCAAGATCCGCGGTCGCGGTACAGCCGTATCCGGCCAACGTGGCCACGCCGCTGTTCAGCGCGACGGCCGCATCGGTGCAGCCGTCGCCATCCAGGTCGCCGAACGCGAGACCCTGCTGCTGGTAATGCGACTGGTATGGAATCGTCACGAGCTGTTCGCTGCCGAGCCCCGCCGTGCCCTGCAGGTAGAAGCCCAGCCGTGACCAGCCGCTGTGCAGCACGCCGATGTCGTCGCGACCGTCGCGATCGAGGTCGACGGCTTCGATCGTCGCCGGAATCTGGTAGCTCGCCAGGTTTGCCGACGCCTGGAGCTGTCCGTTCGCGTCCTGCCGGTACTGCCACAGCCAGGTTGGCGAATTCCTGCTGCGCGACATCACGGCGTCGTTGCGCCCATCGCCGTCGAAGTCACCGATCGCCAGACCGCCCGTGAGTTCATTGCTGCCGACGACGTAACTCTGGGGCGAGAGCCAGCCGGCGATACCGTCGTGCCGATGCACCGTGAGGTTCGGTACGGTATAGCTCTGGCCCGACATCACGGCGAGGTCGTCGATGCCGTCCCCATCGAGGTCGCCGGTTTCGAGATCGTTGAAACCGCCGGCCTGCGTGGCCAATGACTGCTGGCTCGCGATGCCGCCGAAACCGTCGCTGTAGTAGATCATCGCAGAGCCACTGTGACTGAGGCCGATGATGTCGGCGACACCATTGCGGTCGACATCGAGGCTCGCAAGTACGTTGCCGGCGTGGTTGGTGACGACGGTGCGCAGCGTGAAGCCGCCGACGCCGTCGCGGCGCAGCAGTGCCAGCCCGCCGCCGTAGCCGGCGACGACATCGAGCACGCCGTCGGCGTCGATGTCCGCCAGCACCAGGCCGCGGGCGCCGCCGTAGCTCGTGGTGTATGGCACGACGTGGGCTTGAGCGAGCGTGCCGTCGGCCTGCTGCGGATAGATCAGTACGCTGTTTGACCAGACATTGGCGGAGTACGCGTTGGTGACGACGACGAGATCGTCGCGTCCGTCTCCGCTGACGTCACCGATCGCGACGGACTCGGCTTCGCCGTAGGTCGGCGTCTCGACAGGGGGCGAAAAGCCGAATGCGGCGGCATCGGCCGACGTGCAGAACAGCAAGGCGAGCGCGAGCGCTGCGCCGAGACGGTGCTTGGGCATGGGTCATCTCCAGGTTGACCAGGGGATCGCCCGGACGCATGCCGGGCGCTGCGGACGCGCGTCAGCGGCGGCCCGTTCCCTGGTAGCCGCCCGGCATCAGCGGAGCAGGTCGACAGTGTCCGCCGCGTCTGCCGCAGGGCCTGAGACGTGACGCGCCGCTGGTCGGCGACGAATGGCCGCCGGCGATGTGGTCCCGGCGGGTTGTCGCGTCAGTCCTTGCGGCGCCGGGCACGCGGATGCGCGGCGTCATAGACGCGGGCGAGGTGCTGGAAATCCAGATGTGTATAAATCTGCGTGGTGGAGATGTCGGCATGGCCCAGCAGCTCCTGCACCGCGCGCAGATCGCCCGAGGATTCGAGCAGGTGGCTCGCGAAGGAATGCCGTAGCAAGTGCGGATAGACCCGCTTCCAGATGCCCTGGCTCTGCGCCCAGCCCTTGAGGCGCCTGCGCACCGTCGCCGGCGAGATCGGCCGGCCGCTGCGTCCGCGGAACACCGGCGAACCCGGTTCGGGCAGCGCCTGTCCGTGCAGTGCGTTCAACGCCTCGATGGCCTTGCTGCCGATCGGGACCACGCGCGTCTTGGAACCCTTGCCGAGCACCCGCACCAGCGCCTGGGCGAGGTCGATGTCGCTCCATATCAGTCCGGTCAACTCCGCCAGGCGCAGGCCGCTCGAATAGAACAGCTCGAGCATCGCGCGATCCTGTATCGCGTCCGGGGTATCCGCCGCAATCTCGACCAGCGCCGCGGCCTCGTCCACGTCCAGCACCTGTGGCAGCTTGCGTCGCAGCTTCGGCGCCCGCACGTCGAGCGCGGGGTCCTGCGCGATCAAACCTTCGCGCAGCAGCCAGCGGAAGAAACTGCGACAGGCCGACAGCAGATGATGCAGGCTGCCTGGTTCGCGCCCGCGCCGGTGTTCGCGCGCAACGAGGCTGCGCAGCGGTTCCGCGCGCAGCTCGCGCCAGTGCGCGAGCCCGAGCGATTGCGCGTAGGTCTCGAGCGTGGCGAGTTCGCGCGCATAGTTCACCACCGTACCGGGCGCATAGCGTTTCTCGACGCGCAGGTAGTCGAGAAACCGGGCAATGTCGGCGCTCAATGCGCTCACGACTTCAGCGACCGCCGGCCTCGCGGAGCAGCGGATAGCGTGTGACCGACGCCGTGATCGCTTCGGCGATGAGTTTCAGGAAAACCGTGCCCATGCCCGGATGGAAGCGATCCATGTCATGGCTGCCGATGGCCAGCATGCCGAGGCCGTTGACCGGCATCAGCACGGCGGACAGCACCTCGTCGGCGCGCGCGCCGAACAGCGCCGCCACCTTGTCGGGCTGCAGCCGGCCACACAGGGGTTCGTTGCGCTGCAGGAATTCGGCGAAAGCGGGCAACGCGCCCTTGCCCCCCGGTTCGAGGATCAGCCAGTCGGCCACCGGCAGGTCGTCGCTGCGCCCGAACAGCACGATACGCACGAGATCGGTATGGAAATCCTCGGTCAGGCCGGCGACGACGCGACTGAGGCTGTCGCCGAGCGAGGTCGCGCGCATCAGCGACAGGGTCAGGGTATGCACGCGGATCATGAGCTGCTCGTTCTCGTGCGCGATCTCGATGAGCTCGCGCAGGCGCCGCGTCAGCTCGCGATTCTTGTCGCGCAGCACGTCGAGCTGATAGCTAGCGAGTGAGGCTGCCGCGCCCTGGTCGCGGGGCAGACGCAGCGCCATCGCGAGATCCGGAAACTCGTTGAGGAATTCGGGATGCCGGCGCAGGTAGCTCGCGACTTCCATCGCGGTCAGGCCGTCCTTCAGGGTCATGTCGCTCATAAGTGATAGTTTCCTTCGAAAACGAAAGCGGCCGGGCCGGTCATCCAGACCGGCTGTTCCGGTCCGGCCCAACCGATCTGCAGCAGGCCGCCGGGCAGATGCACATCGACTTCACCGGCAACACGGCCGCGCTGCGCGAGCACCACGACCGCGGCACAGGCACCACTGCCGCAGGCCAGCGTTTCGCCGACCCCGCGCTCCCAGACACGCAGGCGGATCGCGCGCGGGGAAATCACCTGTGCGAAACCGACGTTCGCGCGGTCGGGAAAGTCCGCGTGGGTCTCCAGCCACGGCCCCCAGCTTGCGACAGGTGCGCTCGCGGTGTCGGCGACCTCGATCACGGCGTGCGGATTGCCCATCGACACGGCCCCGAACTCGATGTCGTCCGTGTCAAACCGACGCCGATAGATCGATCCGGCGCCGCGCTCGCGCAGCGGAATCGCCGCGGGTGCGAACTGCGGCACTCCCATGTCGACGCGTACGCGTCCGTCGCGCAGGACCTCCACGCCGACCGGGCCGCTCGGACTCTCCAGTCGTGTGAATCCCTCGGCGAGCGCGCCGGCACGCCGCAGCCAGGCCGCGACGCACCGCACGCCGTTGCCGCATTGCCCGGCTTGGCTGCCGTCGCGGTTGTAGATGCCGTAGCGGAACGCGCAACCGGGATCGCGCGCCGGTTCTATGGTCAGCAGCTGGTCGAAACCGACGCCGATGTGGCGGTCGCCGAGACGTGATATCGCGGCCGGGTCCAGCGGCAGCGCACGCACGCGGCAATCGATCACGACGAAATCGTTGCCGATGCCGTGCATTTTGCTAAAAAGCAAAGAATCCATCATGAACGCCCGGCGCCGGTCACTTCGTGGCGTCGCTCTTGGCCGGTGGCTGCGTCGTGCCGGGCTTGACCAGATCACCCTTGTTGCCGCAGGCCGCGAGCAGGCCGATCAGGCAGAACAGGAACAACGTGCGCAGGAGCTGTGGCATGGCGTAGACCGTCACGGAGTGGGGATGGCGCGCGATCCGGATGCGGAATCGGCGAAGGATGCAGTATAACGAGGCGCGTTCCCGGTACGGCGATCCGAGATGCTGCCCGATATTCCTGCCCTGCTGCCTGCCGTTGCCGCCGCGGTTTTCGGTCTGGCGGCGCTGGCTCAGACCTTCGCCGTGCGGCGCCGCTGGCGCCAGCGGCGCCGGCTGTCGGCCTGCCATCGCGGCGTATGGCTGCTCATGCTGCTGAGTCTGGCGGCCGTGCTCTGCGTGCTCGCGCTGTCGCTCGACGGTTATCGGCGCCTGGTCGCAGAGCGGCCCGTCGCACGCATTGGTGTACGGGCGTTCGGACCGCAGCAATGGGCGCTCCGCGTCGACCTCGCCGATGGCACGCACGAGAGCGTGCAGCTTGCGGGCGATGACTGGCAGCTCGATGCGCGTGTGATCAAGTGGACCCCGCGTGCGGTCAGTCTCGGTGCACAGCCGCTCTACCGCGTCGAGCGCATCAGCGGCCGCTGGCGGGATACGGCCAAGGCGCAGGCGACGCCGCCGGACGTCACGGCCATCGGCAGCGACGGCGCGCTCGATCTATGGCAGCTCAAGCGCCGCTATCCCGCATGGCTGCCCTGGGTCGACGCGGATTTCGGCAGTGCCGCCTACATGCCCCTGATCGATGGTGCGCGCTACGAGGTGACCATTGCTGCCGCGGGTGGACTCATCGCACGACCCGCGGATGCGGAAACCAAGGCGAAGCTCGACGCGGTGGACTGGTAATCTTCATCATCGCCCGGTCCCGTGTCGCAACCGCAAAGCCGCCCTGCTCAGAACCCGCGGCGACTCGACCGGCCTTCGTCCTGGCCACCGGCACGGACGCCCATCCATGCAACCCCTGCAGGCCATGAACTCCCTGATTCTGCTCGTCGACAACGACAGCTCGTGGTCGCCACTCGTGTGGGCGGCCGAGCGGGGTGGCGAACCGGCGGAGGACGGCCGCACCGTCGTCGCCGAGCGGCGCGGCTGGCTCGCGATCCATCACGACCCGAATGTGCTCGACGATTTCGCGCACGACGAAAAGGCCGAAGCGGTGGCCGCACTCGTGGATCCGGCCATCTTCGTCGTGGAGTGGGAGGGCAATCAGCTCGTGGAACCCTTCGTCAGGGCCGTTCCGTTGCACTGCCGCGTGTACGTCGACAACGACCGGGGGCTGTTTGCGCCGGTCACGCTGTTGCGGGACCTCCCTTTCGGTGCATGGGCGCGCGCCGTGGCGCTGCAATAGCATCGGGCCGCCGCGTGGCGGCAGGCCACGGCGCGGCGCAACCGGCTATTTGCGCTTGAAGCGCAGCGCCATGCCCTGCCCCGTGCCGGCATCCAGCGCGTGCACGTCTTCGCCGTGACAGGACTTCACGTCGGTCACGCTGTAGATCGCCGCCGGGTCGAGTTCGTGCACCAGGCGCAGCAGCTCGGGCATGCGGCGCCGCTTGTCGACCACATAGAGCACCTGCACCGAGGCCTGGCCGCGGTGGCGGCCGGCCAGCTCGACGACGGAATAGCCGTGCCGGGTGAGTTCTTCGGCGAGGTTGCAGGTGCTGCAGTAAGAAATGATGCGGGCGAGTTCGCGGCCGACGCCGAGGCGCTTCTCGAGGGTGATCCCGACGTAGTTGCCGGTCGCATAGCCGGCGGCATAGGCGATCACGAGGTAGCCGTGATCGAGGTGGCCGATGACCTTGCTCGCCGCGACCACCCAGATCGCGGCTTCGCAAAAACCGATCAATGCGGCCAGCAGGCGGTAGCCACGAAAACCGACCAGGATGCGCACGGTGCCGAACGAGACGTCGACGATGCGTGCGAGGAAGATCGCGACGGCCAGCAGTGCAGGATACGAGTCGATCAAATGAGTCAGCGTGGTCATGGTGTGCGCCGCGTCAGCGCAGTGTTTCGCGTTGTACGTTCTGCTTGACCGAATCGGCTTCGATGGCGATCCAGACGAACCGGCGCCCGCTGTCGGCGGCCATGAGCTTGCGCATTTCCGCCAGCGACGTGCCGCAGGGGCCGCACCAGGCCGCCCAGTAGAGGAACACCACGACATCGGCGCCGGCAATGTCAGGCTTGGGTATCGGATTGCCGTTCTTGTCGGTCAGGAAGCCGACGAGCTGGTCCACGCTGAGTCCCCCGGGCAGCGCGCGGCGTTCGCTGAGCGCCGCGGCGAAGCGCCACGGGATACGATAGTTCCAGCCGACGCTGTGCATCACATGGCTGCCGTCGGCCACGAATACGTCCATGCGCGGCAGGCGCAGCCCGCCCATGGCTTCGAGCTGGTGCAGACGTCGGCGCGACAGTACGGTTTCGACGAGACTGACGTTTGCCGGCATCTGGTCGGCGGCCGGCAGGCGGCTGCGTCGTGCCGCGTCGGTGACGTCGGTCGCGACGCCGGCTTCCGCCTGCAGCGAGGGATCGGCCGTCTGCATCACCGCGAACGCAGTCATCAGGGCAAGGAGTTTCATCGGTCGTCGGCCAGCAGGTCTTTTTCGTAGCGCCAGGCCGCAGCGCCGTCGTCATAGTAACTCTCGAGCGCGGCGATCCGGCGATAGCCCCGGGTTTCGTAGAGTGTGGCCGCCGCCACATTGTCGCGCCGCACTTCCAGCCGCACGCGGCGGCAACCGCGTGCGCGCGCGTCGGCCTCCACGGCGGCGAGCAGCGCCTTGCCGACACCGCGGCCGCGCGCGGCCGTGGCGGTGGCGAGCGAATACAGCCGCGCCTGTAGTGACCGACCGCGGAACAGTACCAACGCTGAGCCGAGCAGGCCTTCCGCGCCTTCCGCGACGAACACCGCCGCTGTCGGACTGTCCAGATGGCGACGGAATTGACGGGCACTCATGCGGTCGTAGTCGAAGCTCGCGTTCTCCAGCGCGACCAAGGCATCCAGATCGGTGGGAACGGCGCGGCGCAGGCGGAAGTCGGTGGGTGTTGGCACGCGCGGAGCCTAGCAGGCGGCGCCGCGGAGCGGTGTGCCGCAGACCGCAGGCCGGCGCCGCGATCGCGCGCTCCGGCGCATTCGCTGAACTGCGCCTGCACGACCCGACGGGTGCTTCATGACAGGGTGTTCACCTGCGTGCCGCCCCCGTGAGCCTGTGTCACACTCGCGCCGCTCGCAAACCTGCTCCGACCACCCGTCATGCCTGATCCCGACCCCGCCGCCGCGACCGCCGTCCCGCGAAACGCCCCATGAGCCGCCTCGTCATCGTTGTCGAAAAAGCGTCGGACTGGGGCTCCTACTACCCGTCGGACAACGTGCTCACAGCGAAGGACTATCTTCGCGAATCGCTGGACACGGACGATGAGCGCACACAGGTCATCAACCTCTGTCGCAGCTACAAATACCTCGGCACGGGCTATTACGTGTCACTGCTGGCCGAGGCGCGCGGCCACAAGGTCATCCCGTCGGTGCGTACCATCAACGACCTGCGCCGCCGATCGCTCTACGGCCTCGACATCGAGGACCTGGAGCAGCGCATCAGCCGTTTCCTGCCCGATTCGCGTGACACTACGGACTTCGGCCTGCAGGTGTATTTCGGCGAGACCAGCTACGCACCATTGCAGGATCTCGCGCGCCAGGTTTTTGAAATGTTCCCCTGTCCCATTCTGCGCATCGAGTTCGAGCGCGAGCGGGAGTGGGGCATTTCCGCGATCAAGCCGGCCGGCCTGCATACGCTCAACGACCCGCAGGAAGACGCCTTTGCCGACGCGCTGGACCGGTTCTCCAAGAAACTCTGGCGCAAGCCACGCGCGCGGCGCAAGTTCCGCTACGACATCGCCATGCTGCACGATCCGGCCGAGGCCATGCCGCCGTCCAACAAGCGTGCGCTGAAGTCCTTCGTGGACGCCGGCAAGGACCTCGGCATCGAGGTCGATCCGATCACGCGCAACGACTACACGCGTCTGGCCGAGTATGACGGACTGTTCATCCGGGAAACCACGGCGCTCGACAACCATACTTACCGCTTCGCCAACAAGGCGGAGAAGGAAGGCATGGTCGTCATGGACGATCCGACGTCGATCCTGCGCTGTACGAACAAGATCTATCTCCACGACTTGCTGCGGTCACGCAAGCTGCCGACGCCGAAGAGCGAAATCCTGTTTCGTGACGATGCGAAGAAAATCGCCGACCTGCCTGGCGTGCTCGGCTTCCCGATCGTGCTGAAGATTCCCGATGGCTCGTTCTCGCGCGGCATCGTGAAGGCCGAGAACGCGGAGGAGCTGAAGAAGGGCGTGGAAGACCTGTTCCAGCACACGGCACTCGTGATCGCGCAGGAATACCTCTACACCGAATTCGACTGGCGCATCGGCGTGCTCAACAAGGAGCCGCTGTTCGCCTGCCAGTACTTCATGTCGCGCGGCCACTGGCAGATCTACAACCATGGCGCGCGTGGCACGGCGAAATCCGGCGGCTTCAAGACCCTGCCGGTGCGCGAAGCCCCCCCCGACGTCGTGCGGCTCGCGGTGAAAGCCACCAGTCTAATCGGCGACGGGCTCTACGGTGTGGATCTGAAGCAGGTCGGCAATCGCATCGTCGTGATCGAAGTCAACGACAACCCGTCGATCGATGCCGGTGTCGAGGACGAATACCTCGGTGAGGATCTCTACCGTCGCATCATGGAAGAATTCCTGCGGCGGCTCGAACGCAAGCGGCTGGGCATGACCGACTGATGCACCCGGCAGTCGCGTGCCAGCGATGGCGCGACTTGCCGAACCGGCGCGGTCTGTCTATGGTCTGCGGACATTCCGGAAAACCTGCGGGCGGCACGCATGGCGTGCTGCCCGTCTTGCTTTGGAGAACCCGCATGAACGACCGTCATCTGCCCAATCCGTCCGGCCTGCCGCCGCCGCTGATCGTGTCGCGCCTGGACTGTGACCGCCTCGATGCCCTGCTCGACGCGTTGCCGTCCGCAGGCCCTGACACGCACCGCCTGCGCGAGGAACTCGATCGCGCAGACATCGTCGAGCCGGACCAGGTCCCGCCCGACGTGATCACCATGAATTCCGTGATCCGCTTCGTCGACGAGGACAGTGGCGTCGAGCGGGAGATCGCGCTGGTCTATCCGCGCGAGGCGGACGGCAGCGCCGACCGCGTGTCGATTCTTGCGCCGGTCGGCAGCGCCCTGCTCGGTCTGCGTGTCGGCGCCGCGATTGCGTGGCCGCTGCCGGGTGGACGTGCTACGCGACTGCGCGTGCTCGCCCTGACCTATCAGCCGGAAGCGGCGGGCGAACTTCATCGCTGAACGGCGTGCCGATCGCAGAGGCGCGGGTCGCTGCCCCAGCGCCATGGGCGCAGAGCGCTCAGCGCACGACACCGAGCCGCGGCGCGTCGCGGAGGCGGCGCGCCTGGGCCCTGACGTGACGCCATCCCTGGCGCCGGTCGAACGGACTTCCCGCCCCGGCCACGTCAGAACGGCGGTGCACGAACGAGCCGACGAGGAAGGCCCGTAAGTGCGCCGCCAACCGCTGGCGACGTTGCATCGCCCACATCAGGAGTGGTGCACCCACGAGCCAGTACGCGGGCCAGCCGAACGCGATCGAATGCGCGCGTGCGGCAGGTAGCAGCACGACACCGGCGATGCCGAGGCACAGCCAGACTTCGATGACACGCGCGATCAGGGTGGATTCGTGCGAACGATCGACGGGCTGCTGCGATCCGGTCCGGGGCATGGCGTTCTCCGCTCGTGGGTGCCGACGCAGTATCTGTGGCGCGAATCTCAGATCCTGCGAGGCTGCAAAAGTCGCATGACATAATTAGCCCTCACTCTCGGAGCGGGCGCGTGGAAACCCACACCATCCTGCAATACACCGTCGTACTGCTGGCGGCGGCAGTCGTCATGGTGCCGATCGCCAAGCGCTTCGAGCTCGGTGCCGTACTCGGTTATCTGATCGCCGGCGCCGTCATCGGGCCCTCGGGTTTCAAGCTGCTGCAAAACCCGGAACAGATCGCCCACATTTCCGAACTCGGCGTCGTCCTGCTGCTGTTCGTGATCGGGCTTGAGCTCTCGCCGCAGCGGCTCTGGGTGATGCGCAAGGCCGTGTTCGGCGCGGGACTGGCTCAGGTGCTCGCGACCGCGGGCGTGATCGCCGCCATTGCCGTCCTCGCGTTCGGCATCGTGCCGAAGTCGGCCGTGATCATTGGCCTCGGTCTCGCATTGTCATCGACGGCGTTCGGCCTACAGCTGCTCGCCGAGCGCAAGGAACTGACATCGGCGCACGGTCGCCAGGGCTTCGCCATCCTGCTGTTCCAGGATCTGGCCGCGATTCCGATTCTCGCGATCGTGCCGGTGCTCGCGGTGGGTCAGGGCGCCGCGGTCAACACGATCGAGGCTGGCAAGGTCGTGGGCACCCTCGCGCTGGTCGTCCTCGCCGGGCGGTTCCTGCTGCGTCCCGTGTTCCGTATCGCGGTCAACACGCGCATCCCCGAGGTATTCACGGCGACGGCACTGCTCGTCGTGATCGGCACGGCCTGGCTCATGGAGCTCGCGGGCATCTCCATGGCGCTCGGTGCATTCCTCGCCGGCCTGCTGCTCGCCGACTCGGAATATCGCCATGAACTCGAATCACAGATCGAGCCGTTCAAGGGCCTGTTGCTGGGCCTGTTCTTCGTCAGTGTCGGCATGGCCGTCGATCTGGCGTTGCTGGTGCGGGAACCCTGGCTGGTGCTGGGCCTGACCGCGGCGCTGCTGGGAGTAAAGGGAGTCGTGCTGTTCGTCGTGGGCACTACCGTCGGCGGGCTCGACCGCTGGCAGTCGATGTCGCTCGCGGCGGTACTCGCGGCCGGTGGCGAATTCGCGTTCGTCGTGTTCCAGCTCGCTGCCGGCAGCAATCTGGTCGACGCGCGCCTGCACGGGTTGCTGACGCTCGTGATCACCCTGTCGATGGCGATGACGCCGCCGCTGCTGCTGGCGTTGAGCCAGCTCGCCGCGGCAAAAACGCGCAAGCCCGAGCGCGAATTCGATCGCATCGAGGGTGATCCGCCGCGCGTCATCATTGCCGGCTTCGGCCGCGTCGGACAGATCGTCGCGCGTGTGCTGCGTGCACAGAAGATTCCATTCACGGCGCTCGAGAACTCGATCGAGCAGGTCGACGCATCGCGGCGCTTCGGCAGCACGATCTACTTCGGCGACCCGAGCCGGCCAGAGCTGCTGCGCGCCGCGCACGCGGACCGGGCCGAGATCTTCGTGCTCGCCACCGATGATCCGGAAGCGAACGTGCGTACGGCGCGACTGGTCAAACGCATGTATCCGAACCTGAAGATCTTCGCGCGTGCGCGCAATCGCCAGCACGCGTTCAAGCTCATGGATCTCAATGTCGACGGTGTGGTGCGCGAGACGCTCGAAGGCAGTCTCGATCTCACGCGCCAGGTCCTCGAAGCGCTGGGACAGCCGCCGCGTGTGGCCGCCGACCGCATCAACCGGTTTCGTGCCCACGACGAGGCACTACTGAGAGTGCAGCACCTCGTCTACGACGACGATGCCGCGCTGATCCAGACCTCCCAGGAAGCACTGGTCGAACTCGAACAGATCTTCGCCGCCGATACGACGAGCGAAGTGCACGCGCCGGAATGGAGCGGCGGCGTCAACCGCGAGTGGTGAGAGCCAGCAGACCACGGTGCGCAGCCTGCCGCATCCGCGTCATCCGTGGTTCGCCGGTTGCCGCAGCATCTGGGCAAGGCTGGGAATCGCGGTGGCCGCGCCGAGTTCCGCGGCGACGTCGGCATAGCCCAGCAGTTCGGCGAGCTCGGCAGGCCGACGCCCGAGGCAGTCGCGGATGTCACGCTCGGCGCCGCGTGCGAGCAGCTGGCGTGCGCTGCCGAGCAGGCCGTGTATCGCGCAGGCATGCAGCGCGCTGACGCCGCGTTCGTCCTGGGCGTCGAGGTCGGCGGCGAAATCGAGCATGAGTGCGACGAGGTGCGCGATCTGCGCCGGATCGCAGGGCGATCCCGGGTCCGCGCGACCACCCAGCAGCAGCAGTAATGGAGTCTGGCCCTTGGCGTTGCGCACGTTCGGCGCGGCACCGAGCCGCAGCAGCACTTCGAGCACGGCGCGCGCGCGCGGGCCGGCATGGCCGAAGGCGTAGTGCGCGGCCGCATGCAATGCGGTCGAACCCTTCTCGTCGGCGAGATTCGGATTGGCGCCTGCGGCCAGCAGCATCCCGGTGAGTTCCGGAAAGCCCAGTGCCGCCGCGATCATCAGTGTCGTGCCGCCGCCCGGCAGCCGGCGATCGATGGCTGCGCCTGCGGCCAGCAACCGTTCGACGACCGCGCCGCGGCGCGCACTCACCGCGGCCGACAGACAGGTCGCACCGCCGGCCGCCGCATGCTCGACATCGGCACCACGATCCAGCAATGCGCGTACGACCTCGTCGTGGCCCTGGCCACAGGCTCGCAGCAATGCCGTCGCACCCTGGGCATCGGTGCCTTCGAGCGGAAGGCCGAGTTCGAGCAGGCGCTCGACCGCGGACGCATCGCCACTGGCTGCCGCCGCGACGAGATCGTCGCTGCGCAGCCGGCGCCGCGGCAACGGCCACTGCGGCCAGTGCAGCCAGCGGCGGAGGGCCGGGTTGCCGGTCAATGCGCGACCCAGGGCCGTCTCGCCGTCGTTGGCGGCAATCTCGGGGTCGGCGCCGTAGCGGATCAGGGAGCGCACCACACCGTCGAGCTGGGCCGGGGGCGCGGCCAGCGCCGCATGCAGCGGCGTGCGGCCGTGCTGGTCGCGAGCATTCGGGTCCGCGCCCGCGTCGAGCAGGCGGTCGAGCAGGATTGCGGCACCGAGCTGCGCGGCCAGATGCGCTGCGGTCTCGCCCTGATCGTTCACCGCGAATGCGTCAGCACCGCGTTGCGCCAGGTCGAGTGCGAGCGCGAGCAGTTGCTCGCAGCGTGCGCCGCAGCCGGCGCGGCGTGCGGCTTCGAGCACGCGTCGCAGCACACCTGCGCCACCGCTGCCGGCGCCGGCCTCGACGAGTTCGGCCAGCGCATCGGCCGAATCGGGCAGGCGCTCGAGAACGGCCGAGAACAGCGTGCCACGCCCAAGGCTGGCATCCGGGCGCAGACCGTGGTTGAGCAGCCACTGGCGGGGACGCGTATCGCTGTGCGTTGAGAGTTCCAGCCATATGCCGGCGAGGTCGGTCTGGGGCCATCGGCCGATCTGCGGCAGCAGGCTCTCGGCGATGGTCCAGTGACCGAAGCGCAGCGCATCGAGCAGGTGCGCCGGCGAGTCGGCGACGGCGCTGCCCGCCCCCTCGGCGACCGAACTGGGCAGGGCGTAATCCGGGTCGATGAGCGCGACGAGATCCCAGCGGCCGCCGGCGATGGCGTGATCGAGGGCGCGGCGCCCGTCGGCGCAGGCGCGCTGGCGGTCGACGCCGAGTGCGAGCAGCGCTCGCACCACGGCGGCATTGGCCTGGCGTGACTGGCAGGCGATCACGAGTGCGCTGCGTCCCAGGTGATCGACCCGATTCGGGTCCGGCTTGCGTGCGGCGAGCAGCGCGACCACTTCCGCGGCGCCCGCGCGTGCGGCTTCCATGAGTGCCGTCGTGGCATGGCTGTCGCCGATGTCGGCGTTCGCGCCGGCGTCGAGCAGGCAGCGCGTGATCGACGCATGTCCCGCCAGCGCAGCGGCCATCAGCGCCGTGCGGCCCAGAGGACCCTGCGCGTCGACGCGTGCCTTGTGCTTGAGCAGCAGCTTCACGCCGGTGACCTCGTCGTCGGCGATCGACGCGGCTGCGCTCAGGGCTGGCTGCGCATGTTCGACTTCGTTGCGCGCGCCATGCTCCAGAAAAAAGCGCACCAGCGTCCAATTGGCGGCGTGTGCCGCCTGACCCAGCGGTGTCAGGCCCTCGCGATTGACCGCGGTCAGCGGCGCACCGGTATCGATCAGCATTGCCGCGACGACCGGTTCGGCGGCGAGCGCCGCATAGTGCAGGGCGGTGTTGCCCTGCGCGTCGGCGATTGCCGGATCGGCACCGTTGGCGAGAAGGGTCAGTACGGCATCGGGGCGACCCTGGTAGCTGTCACGCGTGGCGGCGAGCAGCGGGCTGAGCCCGGCGTGCGTGCGGTTGACGTCGGCGCGCTTGGCGATCAACGCGCGCAGCAACCGCACCTCGGGCAACGTCGTTGCCAGCATGAGGACGCTGCGCTGGTCGCGCTCACCCGCGCCCGGCACTGTGTTCGGATCGGCCCCCCGTTCCAGCGCGGCGAGGGCAAGTTCGACCTGTCCGCAGCGTGTCGCGTGCAACAGCGCCGCATCGAGTTCCGACTGGCCCAGTCCGCCGGGCAATTCCCGCGGCAGGGGACATTCGGCGCTCGGCGGCTCCTCGGCAAAGGGGCGCGGCTCCGCGTGGCGCGCGCGCCGTGCGGTCAGCAGCGCACGCAGGCAGCGGTTCGCGATCAGCAGCTGCGCGAGCGGCAGCGTAACGACGTAGACGATCAGCGCAAGCGTGCGCAGTTCGCTCGGCAGCCCTTGCCCGAGCCCGGCGATGCCGACGGCCAGCACGACGAGCACCAGCTGCGCCATGGCCACGGGCAGGCCGTGGCTGAAGAACAGCTCGTGGTCGCCGGTGAGATGGCGCGCGAAGCTGACGCTGCGCGAGACCGCGGTGAGTATCCAGGAACCCTGCTCCTCCTCCGGATAGGCGTCGTCCCACACCAGCACCAGGCCGAATGCCGGCCAGACGCGCCACAACAGCAGCAGCGCGACCACGACGGCGGCCGACAGGCACATGGTCGCCGCAAGTGAGCCGGCCTGCAGCAGCCAGGCCAGGGGCCATCCCAGCAGCAGCATGACGGCGGCGGCATACGAGGCGAGCAGCACGACGTGCGCTGCGCCACGCCGCAGCACGGTGCGGGCGAAACTGCTTTCGAGATCGAAGCCGAGCCCATGGCAGACCGCGGCGAGGGTGAGCGAATTGGCGGCGAGCAGCAGCAACAGGGACGCCGGATGCACGACGAAGGCGGCAATCAGAAGACAGATCGCCGCCGGCAGGAAATACGGCAGGCTGGCGACGAAGGCGGCGAGGCGCGTCGGCTTGGCTCGGGGCACGCGGAACATCCGTACAGATCGGCGGTGAAAGACAGTCCGGGCGGGTCCGTTTCGGGGTTGCCCGGGCCGCCGCCGTTTCGGCGAACGGCAAGACCCGCGCGAGTATATGCAGTTAATCCGGCGGCCGCGGTAAATCGCGGTTCAGGCTCGGCGTGCCGCCCATGTTGCGCCGCCGCAGGCGCTGGCCCGCCTTGCTCACCCCGCTTCTGCGGCGGCGGCCGATACGCACGCCCTGACGCGCGCTGCTGCCTCGCGTCGGCGACGCCTTCGCCGCCACTCAGTCCGCGGCGTGCCTCCGGACGGCGTTTCGGCGGCCTCACTACGAAGGGATGTGAGAAGTGCGGGTTAGTGCGCCGTTTCCACCGGCGGGGGCGGCAGCTGCAGGTGAAACCCTGGACCCTGCAGGTTCGCGATCACGGCTTCGACGTCCTCGCGCGCGAGCTTGCGCTCCGGCGACAGGGCGAGCTCGATCACGAAAACCAGCGGCCCGAGCGTCGCGGCGAGCGGGGCGGGCAGCAGGTCGAAGGCGTCACGTTCGCGCAGATAGACGTAGGTGTCCGCGCGGCTGCGGCTTTTGTATACAAAGCAATTCATCGGCGGTCTCCGTGTCCGGCGGCGGATCTTAACCGCAGGCAATGCGCGCCGGCTCGCGAGGGACCGTCGGCGAAACGCGGCGACCGGGGCCGCTGCCGGGCCGGGGGCACGCCACCCCGCCCGGTGAGGGCGGGGACGGTGCCCGATGCGGATGCGCTGTTCAGTCGCCGAACCGGGTCGGTGCCGGCGGAGCCTGCAGCCGCGGCGAAGCGCTCGCCGGCAGCTGCCCGAGCAGCACCTCGACGGCTTTCTCGATGCTCGGGTCCTTGCCGGCCGCCACGAGTTCGGGCCGGTCGATCACTTCGATGTCCGGCGCGACACCTTCGTTCTCGACCGCCCACTGGCCGTCGGTGCCCATGAAGCGGAACGTCGCCGCGAGCACGCTGCCGCCGTCGGCGAGGCCAGGATTACCGGAAATGCCGATGAGGCCGCCCCAGGTGCGCGTGCCGATCAGCGTGCCGAGCTTGAGTTTGCGGAAATAGTACGGGAAGGCGTCGCCACCGGAGCTCGACAGTCCGTTGATCAGCATGGCCTTGGGGCCCTCGTGGGACACCAGCGGCGTCGGCGCCGGATCGACGCCGCGGCGTTTCCAGTAATTGAGCGGCGTACGTGCGAGCAATTCGATCATGCGGTCGGGAATGAAACCGCCACCGTTGTAACGGTCATCAATGATCAGGGCTTCCTTGTCGTGATAGGCGAGCAGCCCGCGATTGAGCTCGCGGTTGCCTTCGACCGCCGTGTTGGGCACATGGATGTAGCCGATGCGGCCGCCGGACAGCCGGTCGACGTAGGCACGGCGCGTGGCGACCCAGTCGGCGTAACGCAGGTTCTGTTCCGACGTCAGTGTCTTCACGCGCACCGAACGTGCGCCGCTGGCACTCGGACGCGAGTTGACGGTCAGGCTCACGACCTGATCGCCGCGGCCCTGCAGCAGCGCGTAGGGGTTCCTGACGCTGCGCGCGTCGACTCCGTCGACCGCGATGAGATACTCGCCTTCTTTGACGTCGACCCCGGCTTCGGTCAGCGGAGAGCGCTGGTCGCGATTCCAGTTCTCGCCGGCGAAAATGCGCGCGATGCGGAAATAGCCCGAGGTATCGGCTGCGAATTCGGCGCCGAGCAACCCGCCGGCGCGACGCTCGACTTTCGGCATGTCCGGCGACGACTGCACGTAGACGTGTCCCGCATTCATTTCGCCGGCGACTTCCTGCAGCAGGTAGTCGAGATCCGCGCGGCTGCCCAGGTGCGGCACCCAGGCGCCGTAGCGTTCGCGGATCGCGTTCCAGCGATCGATGCCGCCGTGCACGTTCGGATCATAGAACCAGTCGCGCAGGATGCGCCATGCGTCGGTGAATTCCTGCTGCCATTCGACCCGGGGATCGACATACAGCTCCAGCCGGTCGAGATTCAGCGCGCCGGCATTGAAGTCCTGCCCGGCATCAGCCTTGACCAGCGCGAAGCGCTCCCCCTGCTTGAGCAGCAGCATGTCGCCGGCCGCGGACAGACGATAGTCGACGATGTTCGCCGCGACGGCTTTGTCCTGGTCGGCGTCGAGTGCGAGCCGCCGCAGCTCCAGAGGCTGCTGCTGGCGCGGATTGCCCGACAGGAAGTAGACCGCGTCGGCGCTGGCCTGGAGGCTGCGGTAGTTGCCCGAGCCGACCTTGAGAGCGACCGCGCGGCCGATGATGCCTTCCCGGTCCAGGCGGACGGGCTTCGTTGCCGTGCCACTGGCTGGCTCGTTCTTCTTCGTGTCCTTGGCCTTGTCCGTCGCGGCTTCTGCCGGGGGCGCGGTGGGCTTGACCTCGTCGCTGGCCAACGGATAGACCGCCGGGCCGCTCGCTGCCAATGTCACCGCGTAGGGACGGGTTGCATTCGTATACAGATAGTTTTGTTCGAACGCGCTGAAGGTGAGGTTGTAGTCGCGGTTGGACAGGAAATACAGCCAGCGCCCCTTGGGATCGAAGGCCGGGTTGAACGCATTGCTGGTCGCTTCCGTGACGGCGCCCTTGCTGCCGTCGCTCAGCGAGTAGACCCAGATCTGCGCCAGCCCGGTGCCATTGGCCCGGGTGTAGGCGAGGAGGTTCGAATCCGCCGACCAGGTATATTCGGTGATGTCGTCGAACTGGCCCTGGTCCACCTCGCGCTGTGCACCGCCCGACACCTCGACGATGCGCAGTCGCTGGCGCTTGTCGGCATAGGCGAGCTTGCGCGAATCCGGTGACCACACCGGTGGAAAGCGCCAGATGCCGCCGTCGCGCGTGAGCCGGCGTGGCTCGCCGCTGCCATCCTGGTTGCGCACGTAGATCTCGTATTCCCCGCTCGCATCCGACAGATACGCGATGCTCCTGCCGTCCGGCGACCAGGACGCGGCAATCTCGCGCTCGGCCGGCGTCCGGCTGAGGTTGCGGATCTCGCCGTTCTTCGCCGGCACGCTGAACAGCTCGCCACGCGCGCCGAAGACGGCGCGCTCGCCGCGCGGCGACAGGTCGAAGGATTCGATCTGCGCGGCAACTTTTTTCCAGGCGGGCAGGGCCTGTGGCTGGTCGCCCGCGACACGGATGTCGATCTTGGCCGCATTCCCGCTCGACGGATCGAAACGCCAGATCCAGCCGCCCTGCTCGAAGACGATGGCGTCCTTGCCGGCGCTGGGCCACAGCACGTCGAAGTCGTCGAAACGGGTGAGCTGGCGTGCATCGCCGCCAGTGGCGGGCAGGGCCCAGAGATTAAGCGTGTGGCCGCGGTCGGACACGAAGTAGATCGTGTCGCCGATCCACATGGGCTGGTGATCCGTCGCTCGATGATCCGTCAGCCGTCGCGACGTGTTCTGTTCGAGATCGTAGGTCCAGATGTCCTGCGCGCGACCGCCGCGGTAACGCTTCCAGCTGCGGAACTCGCGGTCGATCGGCGTGTACACGACCGACTTGCCGTCGGGCGAGAACATGGCGCCGCCGCTTTCCGGCATGGCCAGCGGCGTCTCCAGACCGCCCTCGGCGGGCACCTGATAGAGCCGGCCGCTGCGTTCGTCGTAGGGCACGCGGTTCGCGCGGAACAGCACGAACTTGCCGTCGGGGCTCCAGTCGAGTACGCGATAGTCTGTTCCGCCGCGCGGCGGCATGCTGCCGACGTCGTTGTACCAGGTGAGCTGGCGCGGTGTGCCGCCCCCCGCCGGAATCACGTAGACCTGACGCGTGCCGTCGTATTCGGCGGAAAACGCGATCCAGCGGCAATCGGGCGAAAATTTCGGGTAGAGCTCGCTGCCCGGGTGCGAGGTCAGCCGCTGCGCCGTGCCGCCGGTCGCGGCGACCCGGTAGACGTCGCCTGCCTGCACGAAGGCGACGCTGTCGCCGCAGACATCGGGAAAACGCAGCACGCGGCTGGCACCGGCATCGGGCGCCGCGGCAGCGGCGGCCAGCAGGGCAGCGGAAACGAACATCGGCATCGGCAGGTCCTGGCGTTGAGTATCCCGCACGATTCTAGGCAGGGCGGCCGCGCACGCCCTGGGCCAAAAGGACTAGCCCGCCTTTCTCACCGCCCTTCTGCTGCGGGCCGCCGATACGCTCGCACTGACAGGCGCTGCTCCCCCGTGTCGGCTGCGCCTTCACCGCCGCTCCGTCTGCGGCGCGCATCAGGATGGCGTCTGGGCGGGCTCGCTACGGACGAATGTGAGAAATGTGGGCCGGAGCGGCCAGCGCGCAGGGAGGCTCCGGCGCCGAGACGCCAGCCGGCGCGCCGGACGTTCCTGGGGCCTATGGCGCGTCCAGGGCAGCCAGCTCCTGCCGCGCTGCGTCGAGATGCGCCTGTTCCTTGCGCCGGTAGTACTTCGGCGCGGCCTTCGCGCGCTTGAGCATGTCGTCGAACACGCGGCGCGCTTCCGCTTCGCGCTGCAGGCGCTTGAGCAGCCGGCCGTAGCGCAGGCGCGGTTCTTCGCCGGGGTAGCTCGTCGCGAGCACGGCGTATTCCTCGAGTGCGCGCTGGTCGTCACCGAGTGCCTCGAGGCAGCGGGCATACAGGAAGTGCCCGTCGTCGGAGCGGAAATCCGGATTTGCGCGAATCAGCGTATCGAGCGTGTCGCGGGCGGCGGCGTGCTGCTCCAGGCCAGCCTGCGCCTGGGCCAGGCCCAGCAGGAACAGCGGATCCGTCGCGTACATGCCCTTGAGTACCGACTGATAGAGCTCGACCGCGTTGGTGTAGTCGCCCAGCCGCAGCGACTCCTCGGCAAGGTGGCGCCGGTTCTCGACCGTGTCGGCAATGTCCAGCTGCTGGGCGATGCGCCGGCGCTGGTGTTCCGGATCGATGCGGTCGCGCACCGTGCGGACGAGGCGACGGCTCGCCGGATCGTGGCGCAGCTCCGGCAGTATCTGCGTCAGGAAGTAGACCGCGACGCCGAGGTAGGAGCCGATCATGATGATCCAGATCCACCAGTACGGACGGCCCGTGCGCACCATGTGGACCAGGCAGACGAACTGCAGCAGGACGGAGACGATCAGCAGGGCGGGCATGGCGATGGCGCGCGGAAAGATCCGCGAATCTTGTCGCCGCGGCAGCGTCACCGCAAGCGGACGCGCGGGTGCGGCGCTGTGCCGCGACCCGCGCGCTGCTGGTCTATTTCCGGGATGCGTCGCGTGCTGCCTTGAACTCGCTGTCGGCGGCCCACTGAGGCCAGCTCGACTCACCGGCGAGCTTGCTGCCAACCTTGTACAGGACTTCGAGATCCGCAACTGCACCGTCCAGAGGCATGCCGTCCTTGAACTCGTCGGCCGCCTGGTGGTAGCGGTTCTTGCCGTAATCGTCGAAGGCGGCACGACCGGCGGCTTCGCCGCCGTCGAACAGGTCGGTTCCGCCCTTGGCATAGAGGGCCGGCACACCCTTGCGCGCGAAGTTGAAATGGTCGGAGCGGAAGAAGTGGCCCTTCTCCGGTGATTCTTCCGGCGTGATGGTGCGGCCCTGGGTCGCGGCAGCCTCTTTGAGGTAGTTGTCGAGTTCCGACTGGCCATGACCGACGACAGCCAGGTTGCGCGCGGTTCTGGTCAGGTACAACGCGTCCATGTTGATGTTCGCGACGGTCTTTTCCATCGGGATCGGCGGGTGCGCGGCGTAGTAGCGCGAGCCGAGCAGGCCGGATTCCTCGAGGGTGACGGCGACGAAAACGACGCTGCGCTGCGGTGGCGGATTCTGCTTCGCGAACGCTTCGGCGATCACGATCAGGCCCGCCACGCCGGTCGCGTTGTCGACCGCACCGTTGAAGATCTGGTCGCCGCTGAGCGTGGCGTCCTTGCCCAGGTGGTCCCAGTGCGCGCTGTAGACGATGGCTTCGTCGGGTCTGGCCGTTCCCGGCAGCATCGCCACGACGTTGTCCGACGTGCCGTTCCTGATCGTGCTCCTGAGCGTCGCCGACAGTTTTGCGGGCAGGGCCTGCGGCTTGAAGCCGCGCACATCGGCACCCTTGCGCAACGTGGCGAAATCCAGACCGGCCTTCGTGAACAGACGCTCGGCCGAGGCCCTGGTGATCCAGCCGGCGGCATCCAGCCGCGGTGCCGGATCTTCGCTGACGGGCAGATCGAACTGCGGGCCGCTCCAGCTGTTCTCGACGACGCCCCAGCCGTAGCCGGCGCCCTCGGTCTCGTGCACGATCAGCGCGGCCGCAGCGCCCTGGCGCGCGGCCTCTTCGAACTTGTAGGTCCAGCGGCCGTAGTAGGTCATGGCGCGGCCCTTGAACAGCTGCGCATCGTTGTTGCCGAAACCGGGATCGTTCACGAGCACGACCACCGTCTTGCCCTTGACGTCGAGGCCGGCGTAGTCGTTCCAGTCGTGTTCCGGCGCGTTGACGCCGTAGCCGACGAAGACGAGGTCCGACTCCTTGATCGATACCTCGGGCTTGGCCGACAGATTGCCGACGACCATGTCGGTCTTGTAGGCAAGCGACTCGGTACCGCCGCCGACCGCGATGTCGAGTGTGAGATCGGTGTTCTGCAGCGCGATCTCGACCGTCGGCACGGACTGGAACCAGGAGCCGTTGTTGCCGGGCTTGAGGCCCGCGCGTTCGAACTGGTCCTTGAGATAAGCCGTCGTCAGCCGTTCGCCGAGTGTGCCGGGCTCGCGTCCTTCGAATTCGTCGGAGGCCAGCTTCCTGAGCCGTTCGGCGAAGTCCGCGCCGCCGCCGGCGAACGCGGACTGATAACCACCCGACGCCGCGGCGGCCGGTGCCGAGGTGGGTGCCGCCGGCGGCGGCGCTTCGGAACAGGCGGCGAGCGTCAATGCGACGCCGGCGAAAATCACTACGTGGCGCATGGGGCCTCCGATCGAACACAGAAGCCCGAGTGTAGGTGTCCGGCAGCGGTCACAGGCAGGCCGGAAGTCATGCCCGCGGGCCCGCGGCGGCGGGACGCCGCCGCCGCCGCGGGCGATTCACGGCGTGGCGCCGCTGAAGGGTTTTGCCGTGGCGCCTTCGATCGCACCGGTCTTCGCGCTCGTACTCACGTACAGATCGACGTCGCGACGGAACACGAGCCGCCCCTGCACCACGGCGTTCGGGCCGATCACCACGCGCGGATTCTTTTGCCGCCCCCAGGACCAGCCGCTGGGCTTGTCGACGAGGATGCCGCCGTCGATGCGCGAATCTGCGCCTATCTCGATGTCCCCGGCGACCGTCTCGATGTCGCCGCCGACGCGTGCCGACTCCGTACGGATGCGGCCGTTGACGTTGGACAGCTTGCCGCCGACGTCGGCACCGCGCGCGAGCGTGATGGCGCCGTTGACAGATTCGACGTCGCGGCGGATGCGTGCGCGCTGCCCCAGCGAGATCGCGCCGTTGACCGTCTCTGCCGAATCGAGCTCGGTATCGTCGCCGATCTCGATCGACCCATTCACGGTGTCGGCCGAATCGGCCTTGGCGTGATTGGCCAGGTGAATCGAGCCGTTGACCGTTTCGAGGTCGCCGGCGAGCTGGCCTTCGTCGACGCGGATCGAGCCGTTGACCTTGTCGATATCCGGGCCGGTGCTGCCGGCGTGGGCGGCGCCGGCCGAGAGAATGAGGCTGAGGGCGAAAGCGAGCGTACGCATGGTCATGAATCGACTCCTTCAAGGTGATCCGGCCGCCGCAATGGCGCCGGCGGGCGCGGGATGCGACTCCGCGCTGGCAGGGGCTTCGATGCGACGGTGCCGAAAAGGGTTGCAGCGCTACCGCCGACCCTGCCGTTGGTCATGCTCCGGTCGGGGCCGCATGGCGGCGATTCCGCTACCATGCGCGCTCCGCTACCTGCCGCCGCTCTCGCCGTGACCGTACCCAAGCCCGTGCTGCTGCTGATCCTCGATGGCTGGGGCCATCGCGTCGAAACCGACCACAACGCGATCGCGCTGGCCAATTGCCCGAACTGGCGCCGGCTGCTCGCCACCTGTCCGCACGATCTCGTCGATACCCACGGCCTTCATGTGGGCCTGCCCGACGACCAGATGGGCAATTCCGAGGTCGGCCACATGAACATCGGTGCGGGACGCGTGGTCTACCAGGACCTGACGCGCATCGATCGCGACATTTCCACGGGTGAATTCTTCAACAATGCGGCGCTGCTGCAGGCCTGCGCGGCAGCCACCGCCGGCAGCGGCACCCTGCACGTGTTCGGCCTCATGTCGCCCGGCGGCGTGCACAGCCACGAAAGTCACATCTTCGCGATGCTTGATCTGGCCGCGCGCAGCGGGGTGCGGCGCATCGCCGTGCACGCCTTCCTCGATGGACGCGACGTGCCGCCCCGCAGTGCCGAGGCGTCGCTGCGCGCGCTCGAGGCGAAATGTGCCGTAACGCCCGGTGCGTTCGTGGCAACCGTCTCGGGGCGCTATTACGCGATGGACCGCGATAAACGCTGGGATCGCGTGCAGCGCGCCTACGACGCGATCGCCGAGGCCCGGGCCGGGTTCCATGCCGCCAGCGCGGCCGGTGCGCTGGCGGCGGCGTATGCACGTGGCGAGAACGACGAATTCGTGCAGCCGACCCTCATCGGCGATGGCGCTGCGTTATGCGATGGCGACGCCGTCGTGTTCATGAATTTCCGCGCCGACCGCGCGCGCCAGCTGACCCAGGCGTTCACCGATGCCGCGTTCGACGGCTTCGTGCGCGAGAGGACGATTGCGCTGTCTGCCTTCGTCACGCTGACGGAATACAGTGCGAATCTCGCCGTCAGCGCGATCGCGTACCGGCCCCAGTCCATGGCCAACACGCTCGGCGAATACCTGGCGGCGCTCGGCAAGACCCAGCTGCGCATCGCCGAGACGGAAAAATACGCTCACGTGACGTTCTTCTTCTCGGGCGGTCGCGAAGCGCCGTATGCCGGCGAGGAGCGCGTACTGATTCCGAGCCCCAAGGTCGCGACTTACGACTTGAAACCCGAAATGAGCTGTCCGGAACTCACCGACCAGCTCGTTGCGGCGATCGCAGCGGGGCGCTTCGATTTCATCGTCTGCAACATTGCCAATCCCGACATGGTCGGCCATACCGGCCTGCTCGATGCGGCCATCGCCGCGGCCGAGGCCGTCGATGTCGCGCTGGGCCGTATCGACGCCGCGATCCGTGCGGCCGGCGGCGCGCTGCTGATCACGGCCGATCACGGCAACCTCGAGCAGATGCTCGACGAAAACGGCCAGCCGCACACGCAGCATACCGTCGGTCCCGTGCCCCTGGTCTATGTGGGCGCGGGGCGACCGCACATCGAACGTGGGGCCCTGCGCGACCTCGCGCCGACGGTGCTTACCCTGCTCGGATTGCCGGTCCCTGCCGAGATGACGGGTCGGTCGCTGCTGCGCTTCGACGCCTGAGGCGCGGCGCGTGCGCATTCCGGCGGCGTGCGGGATCGCTGGCGCGGCCCTGGTGCTGGCACTGGCCGGTGTCGTGCCTGCACGGGCGCAGGAAGGCGCTTCCGCGGCCCAGGACCGGTCCGGTGCGGCCGCGAAGGCGGAGCCGGCCGCGGCCACCGACGAGGAGCGTGATGCGCAACGGAAGCTCGATGCCACGCGTGCCGAGATACGCCGCCTCGCCGAACAGCGCCGGCTGACCGAAGCCGAGAAAGGTGGTGTCACGGTCGAGCTTCGCGACCGGGAAACGCGCATCGCCGCCATCGTGCGCGAGGTGCGCCTGCTCGACGAGCGACTCGCCACCCAGCAGCAGGCGCTGGACGAGCTCCAGGCGCGCAGGCGCGAACTCGACGACAAGCTCAGGACGCAGCGCGATGCGCTGGCCGCCCTGCTGCGTTCGGCCTATGCGCTGGGCCGGCATGAGGAGCTCAAGCTCATCCTGCAGCAGAACGAAGTGGCGACCACGTCGCGCGTGCTCGCATACCACCGCTATTTCCAGCGCGCGCGCATGGATCGCATCGGCGAGCTTCTTGCCGACCTGGCCGATCTCGCGAAGGTACAGCAAGCCATCGAGGCTCAGGTGGCTCAGATCACGACGACACGCGACGCGCGCAATGCCGAGACCGCGCGCCTCGATGCCGAACGTGTCGAACGGCGCAGCGTGCTGGATGCGCTGGATGCGAGCCTGCGCGACCAGGGCGCGCGCCTCGCCGCGCTCGGCAAGGATGAAGCGGCGTTGCTCGAACTGCTCGAGCGCCTGCGCGACGTGTTCGCCGACATTCCGAAACAGTTGCAGGCGGCCGAGCCATTCGCCGCTCGCCGCGGCCGTCTGCCGTGGCCCCTGGCGGGCAAGGTCGCGGTCGGCTTCGGATCGCACGACGACTCCGGCCGGGCGATCTCGGGCATCGTGGTCGGGGCGGATACGGGCGCCGAGATTCGTGCCGTGTCGCATGGGCGCGTCGCCTATGCGGACTGGCTCAAGGGGTACGGCCTGATCCTGATCCTCGATCATGGCGACGGCTACATGAGCCTCTACGGGTACAACGAGACCCTGCTCAAGGACGTCGGCGACTGGGTGGACGCCGGCGAGCCGATCGCGACCGCCGGCACCAGCGGCGGCCGCAGGCACGCCGGGCTCTATTTCGAACTCCGTGCGCGGGGCAAGCCGCTCGATCCGCGCGGCTGGCTCAGGCCGTCCCCTTGATCGCGGCGGACACGGCGGCACTTCTGGATCCGCTGCGGGTCAGAGTCCACTCATCGCCGCGGTATAGTCACCGCAGGTCCGCCGGAGTCGTTGCCATGTCGTCCCGTTCGTTGTTGTTGCTCGCGCTGATCTCTTTCGTCTCCGCCGTGCAGGCCGATGCACCGGCCGCATCCGAAACGGCAGAGTCCGCCGCTGCCAAGGCCGGCGTCAGCATCGATGACGTGCGCACGTTCACCGCGGTGTACAACCTCGTCAAGCAAGCCTACGTAGACGATGTCGGCGACAAACGCCTCATGGAGGCCGCGATCAAGGGGCTGCTGTCCGGGCTCGATCCCCATAGCGAATACCTCGATCCGCGCGGTCTCAGCGATCTGACCGAAGGGACGAGCGGGGCCTACGACGGACTGGGACTCGAAGTGCTCACGATCGACGGCGTGCTGCGCGTCGTCGCGCCGATCGACGACACGCCGGCCGAGCGCGGCGGCATTCGTCCCGGTGACATCATCACCCGCATCGACGGCAAGACAGTGTCGTCGGAAAACGTCAACGAATCGGTCGAGTTGCTGCGTGGCAACCCGGGCAGCAGCGTCGTGCTGACCGTGATGCACGAAGGGGAATCGGTACCCGTCGACATCACGCTCAAGCGGGAAAAGATCAAGGTCGCGAGCGTGCGCGTGCGCTGGCTGGAACCGGGCTATGCCTATCTGCGCGTCGCGCAGTTCCAGGAGGACACCGGGGCCGAACTCAAGCGCAAGCTCGCCAAGCTCCGCGGCAAGGACGCTGCCCTGCGCGGCGTCGTACTCGATCTGCGCAGCAATCCCGGCGGCCTGCTCACCGCCGCCGTCGAAGTCAGTGACGTTTTCCTGGACGACGGCACCATCGTGACGACCCGCGGTCGCCTGCATGACACCGACCTCAGCTTCAGCGCCACCAGCGGCGATCTCACCGGCGGCGCTCCGCTCGCGATCCTGGTCGATCGGGGTACGGCATCCGCCGCGGAGATCGTGGCCGGCGCGCTCAAGGACAATCATCGCGGCCTGATCCTCGGCCAGAAGACGTTCGGCAAGGGATCGGTGCAGACCGTACTGCCGCTCGATGACGGCCATGCCGTCAAGCTGACGACAGCGCGTTACTACACCCCGAGCGGCGTGTCGATCCAGGCTACCGGCATCGTGCCGGACATCGAACTGCGCGACCTCAAGCTCAGCGTGCGTGATGCGCCGCCCAGCCTGATCACGAGCGAGCGGGATCTGCCGAATCACCTGCGCGGCGAAAACGAAAAACCCGAGGCGGCCGCCGCCAACACCGAGGCGGCGCCGCTCGACGACTACGCGCTCAACGAGGCCGTGCACGTGCTCAAGGCGATGGCTCTGCGCAAGCCTGCGACGGTGACGCCGGCCAAGGGCTGATGCGACGGCGCAACCGGCGCTACTTCGGTCGCGCCGGCGGATAGGGAAATGGCGTGATCTTCTCGCCGCTGGCGGCGTCGCGGATCGCCGCCGGGCCGCGGCGCTCGACTTCCTCCACCTTCACGATCGCATGCATGGGCAGGTGCAGGTTGCGCGTGTGCCCGAACTCCTCGCGTAGCCGCTCCTCGGTGGGATCGACGACGAGGCCTTCGCCGCGCGGCTCGAACACGAGCTCGCCGACTTCGGTGAAGCCCCACAGATGGCTGCTGGCGACATGCCGGGCGTAGAGCTCGTAGCTCTTGCCGTTGCTGACGAAGGTGATTTTGTAAAGTGTCTTCATGCTGGCTGTGTTGACCTGGAATGCCGCTGCTCATTGGCGCAGGCGGCGGGCGATGGCCGGGCGCGAAATCAGCGCCATCAGCGCGCCGACGAGAAAGCCCGCGATGTGAGTCCACCAGACCACGGCCCCGAACGTCGGGCCGACATAGGTGAACAGCAGTTGCAGCAATACCCAGAACCCGATCAGTGCCGGTGCCGGCACCTTGACGAATTCGAGGAAGAGTCCCAGCGGCAGTACCAGACCCAGACGCGAGCGCGGAAACAGCGCGAGATAGGCGCCGACGACGGCGGACACCGCGCCGCTGGAACCGACGATCGGCGTGAACGCGCTGGATAGCGTCAGCGCACCGACGAGGTTGGCGACAGCGCCGCCGACGAGGTACAGCGTCAGGAACCGGCGTGAACCGAGCAGGCGTTCCGCCGCGAGCCCGAAGATCATCAGGAACAGCAGGTTGCCAGTCAGGTGCAGCCAGTTCGCGTGCACGAACAGGGCACTGAGCAGACGCAGCGCACGCAGTTCGACGAGCTGGCGGATCAGCGGGGCGCTCGCGTCGAACAGCTGCGCCGGGACCGTCCCCCAGCGCGCCAGCAGCGCGAGGCGCTCATCGCCGCTCGTGGCCGCGAGCCAGAAAAAAGCCACCACACTCAGCGCGACGATGCTGATCGTCGCCCAGGGTGGGGCAGGACGGCGGCGCGATTCGACCTGGATGAAGACCACGAAACGACCTCGCTCGCGCGTGGCTCTGCGCCGGCGGCGCAGAAGCCCGATCAGGAACCGCCGCGCGGCACGATGAAGCGCTGACCGTGGTATGTCAGGACGACGCCGTCGCTGCGGATCTCGGAGACGTGCACATCGCCGCCGAGCTCGTCCCCTTCGACCTGGCGATTGCCGTTGAGCACGACGAATCGCTGCGCCGGCGTTGCGCTGTAGACGTGCATCGACATCTTCAGCTCGGGCAGTTCCTTGCGTACGTTGTACGGCAGTTGCCAGTAGACCGGCAATTGCTCGAGTGCGGGCGACGCCGGCAGGGTCGCGGGGCTGGGCGATGCCGGGGCCGCCGCCGCAGCGGCATTCGGCGGTGCGGATTTCTGGTCGGGAGGCACGAAACCGGAGGAGCGCGGCGGTGCCGGGGCGGCCGGGTCGCTCGCGACGACGGCGGGTTTCGCCGGCGGCGGCAGGGTGGCGCGCTCCTTGAAAAATGGCGAGCGGCCGGCGTCTCCGGCCGGTGACGGTGGTGCGGTGCCGGCGGCAAGCTGCCGCTCCTTGGTGGCCTGCTTCGCGGCAAGGCCTTCCGCGTCGTTGGCCGGGGTTTCCGGCGGAGGCACCCCCAGCACCAGCGGAGCCGCTTCGCCCGGCGCGAGCGGATTCGCGCCCGGCGGATGAGGTTCGGATTCGCGCTCGGCGACTTCCTGCATGGTCGGTGGATTTGCCGGGGGCATCGCCTGGTTGTCGGGCCGCCGTGCCGGGGCGAGCGTCGACACCACCTGGGGATTCGGCACGGCGTCCGGGCCCATGTTCGGCCGGCGCTGGTCGGCGTTACTGGCGGGCGCGGACTTCGCTTCCTGCGGCGGCCTGCCGGCGCTGGTCATCGCCTCGGCGCGGCGTGCCTCGCCGTCGGCGGGTCTGGTCGCCATCGAGGCGTCCGGTGCGCCGGGGCGCGACAGATACCAGCCGGCGCCGAGAACGCCGACGATGGCGACGGCCAGATACGGCAGCAGCGAACGCCGCTGCGGTGCGCGGGCGAACGGCGTGCCCAGGTTCGGCGGATCGCCGAGGCGACGCTGTTGCTCCGCCTTTTTCAGGGCTTCATGGATCAGGGACATGGCGTCGTCGAATCGTGGTCGTATTTCGGTTAATCGGCCGTGCGAGCGAGTCGCGGCCCGTCGTTGCCGAGCGAAGACAGCGCGAACAATGTCTCTTGCCCGACGATGCCGTCTGCGGTCAGTCCGTAGGCAGCCTGCAGCTTGCGTACGCGCTCTTCGAGTGCGCTGTCGAAAAATGCCGGGCCTAGCGCGGCCTCGGCGTCACCGTCCAGGCGCGCGAGCTGCTGCTTGACCCAGCTCACACCGTTACCCGCGTCGCCGCTGCGCAGCCGTGACGGCAGGTCCGGCGGTACGCGCCAGGTCACCGCAAAGCCGCCGCGCCACAGGCGTTGCAGCTCCTGGCGCGTCAGCCGATAACCGATGCCGGCGAAGTCTAGCCTAACCGCATCCCCGGCCACGCCGCGCAGCAGCGCGAGTCCGCGCCTGCCCTCGTAGTCGAGCTCGAGCAGCAGCGGACGGTCGAAGCGCAGCAGCTGGTCGAGCGTCGCGCGGCCGCGCAGGCAATCGAAACCCGGAAAGACGTGTGGCTGGCATCGTGCAGCGTCGGCGACACTGACGTCCTGCGAACTGACCTGCCACCGCGCGAGAAGTTGCGTCCAGGCCATCAGATCGGCGCCTTCCACTGCACCGAGCTTGGCGCCCAGCGTCGCTACTGCGTCGGCCACCACCGGTGTCGCCGGCGGCGCGTCGACCGGCACCGGCGGTGGCGTGACCGCGGGAGGACGCTGCAGCCAGGCCACCACGACGAGACCGACGACGAGCATTGCCGCGAGCGCGACCCAGCGGCCGTAGCGACGCAGGTAGTAGCGCGCGTGACCCGGCAGTGTCTCGTCGGCGGCGAGATCCACGAGGCGCTCGCCGATGCTGTCCGTATCGCGGGCGAAGCCGGCCATGAGCGCGCGGTCGCCGATTACGTTGATCAGGCGAGGAATGCCGCCCGCACGCTGAAACAGCGCACGCAGGCCTAGCCGCGAGAACGGAAGCTTGCGCGATCCGGCCACGGCCATGCGATGACGTACATACGCTTCGCACTCGTCCGCGTTGAGCGGCGTCAGGTGATAGCGCGCGGTGATGCGCTGGGCGAGCTGGCGCAGGTCCTCGCGCTCGAGCAGGCGGCGCAGTTCCGGCTGTCCGAGCAGGATGATCTGCAGCAGCTTTTGCGTCGGCGTCTCCAGGTTGGTCAGCAGCCGCACCTGTTCGAGCGACTCGACCGACAGGTTCTGTGCCTCGTCGATGATGAGCACGACGCGCAGGCCTTGCGCATAGGCATCGAGGAGGAAGGTGTTGAGCGTGTCTACCAGCCCCTTGAGGCTGCCGCGGCGGCCTTCGATATCGAGCTTGAGTTCCTCGCAGACCGTCTCGACGAGCTCGACCGGCGACACCTTCGGGTTCAGCACCAGTGCGACGCGCGTGTTCTCGGGCAGCTGTTCGAGCAGCAGGCGACACAGGGTGGTCTTGCCGGTCCCGACTTCGCCGGTCAGTTGCACGAAGCCGCCGGAGCCACCCTTGCCGATGCCGTAAAGCAGGTGCGCGAGCGCGTCCCGGTGGCGCTCGCTGAGAAACACGTAGCGCGGGTCCGGGGTGATCGAGAACGGCGTTTCCTTGAGACCGTAATGCTCCAGATACATGCGGCCGGTATTCCTCGACGGCGCCCGCCGGCCGTTCTGGCGGGCAGGACGGGCAAGCTTAACCGATGACCTCCGGCGGCCTGCGTTAAAAAATCGCTGAGGCGCGGCCGGTCTGACGTCACGCGACCGGTCGACGAGCCCGTGCTGCGCGGGCTGGTACGCGACTGCGGCTGGCCGGTCTCGGGGCCTGGCGGCTGCCCTTGGCCGGGCGCCACTACGCCGCTGGACGGAGAACTTGACGAATCCGCCAGTGCTGGCGGCCCGGGGCCGCGTGTAGACTGTGCCGGCTCCGGTTCCCGGGGCGAGGTTCGTCGCCGCTGCGTCAGGTCCGACTTCCGGCTTGCCGGTGTCCAGCGGTCGCGCCAACCCCATTTCGTCTCAGAGGCCATCCATGGACTACATAGCTCAAACCCCTTCGGAAGCGGGATTGGACAGCCGTCGCATCGGTTTCATCCGGTCGACCTACGTGCATCTGGCTGGCGCGATCGTCGCGTTCACGCTGCTCTGCGCGGCGTTCTACGCATCGGGCGTCGGCATCGCCATGCTCAAGCTCATGGGTGCGAGCAAATGGGCCTGGATCGGGTTCCTCGGCGCATTCATGGTCGTCGGCTGGTTCGCGACCAGCTGGGCCGACAACGCCGACAGCAACGGCAAGCAGCTGTTCGGTCTCGGCGTCTATGTCGTTGCGGAAGCGTTGATTTTCGCCCCGATCCTTGCGATCGCCGGCCGTGTCGCACCGGGAGCGATCGGTGCCGCCGCCTTCATCACGCTGCTGCTCGTCGGCGGCCTCACGTTCACCGCGTTCACGCTCAAGAAAGACTTTTCCTTCCTCGGCGGCATCCTCAAGATCGGTGGTTTCGTCGCGCTCGGCGCGATTCTCGCCAGCGTGATCTTCGGCTTCCAGCTCGGCATCTGGTTCTCGGCCATCATGATCATCTTCGCCGGCGGCTGCGTGCTGTACGACACCTCCAACATCATCCACCACTATCCGGAAGATCGCCCGGCTGGCGCCGCGCTGCACCTGTTCGCCTCGGTCGCACTGATGTTCTGGTACGTGCTGCGCCTGTTGCTTTCGCTCGCGAGCAGCGACGACTGACGGGAAAAGCCCCTTCGCCGGCGGCCCACGGAAGGGCCGCCGGATGGTCGCCGCAACGAGCGCGGCGGGACGGCCGAGCCGTCACGATTTCTGTCAGGGACGATCGACCGGCAGGGCAGGGCCGGCAAACACGCGGTACCCGCGGCGATGACGCCGCATTCGTTGCATTTCCTTTTCATTCCATCAAGTCCCTGGCGCGTGGGCGCAGCGGGGCGTTTCCTATCGGGGGTATGACATGGGTTTTCTGAGCAAAGTACGCGGCATCCTGTTTCTGGTCGTGCTGCTGGTCGGCGGGCCGGTGATGCTGGCCGCCGGCTGGAAGGAGTCGAAAGACAGCAAGGCGCTGGCCGACCACGGGGTGGTGACCGACGCGCTGGTCACCGAGGTGACCTGGAGCACCAAGCGCGGCCGCGACCGCAACTTCCACGCGAAGATCACCTTCGTCACACCGGACAAGCGCACGATCAATGAAGACGTGAGCGTCCCGGACGCGCTCGGCAAGCAGTTGCGCGATGCCCCCGAAGACAAGCCGACGACCGTTTCGGTGCGCTACTTGCCGGAAGACACGACGACGGTAGCACTGGCAGACCACAAGGACGAATCGGGTTTTCTCTACGGAGTCGGCGCGATCATGCTGCTGATCGGCATCGGTATGCTGGTCTATCGCCTGCGCAAGCCGGCGGACGAGCCAGCGGCGGCCTGATGCCGTTTCGGAGCGACTGCCGCGTGATGCGGCATTCGCTCCGTTTCGATGAATAGCGCGTAAAGCCTCTCTGGCCGCTGCCGCCGCAAAGGCAGTCTTGCTCCCTAAGATCGGTCCGCGCGTCGCAACGGCGCATCGTCGCATCGGGAGGGGATTCGCATGAATCTGCGTTGGCTGGCGTTCGTCGTAATGTCGTTCTTCGCTCTCGCGACGGCTGCAGCGTGTCCGCCGCCGCTCGGAAAGGCGCAGTGGGAGGAACTCGCCGCCGACGATGGCGAAGACCCGTTCAACTACGCGTCGATGCGCTGGCTCAAGTGCGGATGGAACGCGGCGGAGCCGGCCATGCGCGACCTGCGTGCCGCCGTGAAAGCCAAGGCGCGCAAGGACGCCGCCGAATCGGGCGATGGCCCGGACGAGCACGACGAGTTCGTCCAGCGGTTCGTCATGATCCTGCATCTCGATCCAGCGCTATTGGACGAGCCTGATTTTTTCGACATGGACGAAGAGCCGAACCCCGACGACCCGGCTCCGCTCGCGGAGCTGTTGCGTTTGCGCGTGTCGCCAGCGACCCTGGCCAGCAACTTCGAGAACGGTTTTCCCGGCATGATCGCGCTGTTGCGGCGCGAGCCCTTGTCTGACGCGGACGAGCTCATGCTGGAGCTCGCACTGGTCAAGCAGATGGCGCGCCGTGGCGACATCGACGCAGCGCGTGCCCGCATCGACCGGCTCGCGCGCGATGTCCAGGCGCGACAGGCCAGTTCCAAAGAAAGCGAAAGTGACTCGGACTACGGTGAAACCGAATTGCTGCAGTCGATGCAGGCCGCGTTCGAGCCGGCATCGGCGAAATCGGCTGCTGCCGACGGTTCGCCCTGGATGCTCGATCGTTCCAGCCATCAGCGGCGCTTCTGCGGCACTGGTGCGTACATGGCGCGGCTCTTTGGTTCGTCTGCGCTGCGCGAATCCGTGCTGAAGGCCGGCGACGTGGATGCGGCGATCGGCGAGCTGCTCGTGCAGCACTGGCGCGGGCACCTGCTTGGCGGCGCGCCGCAGGCACCGCTGCTGATCGAGCTGCTCCGCAAAAGCCATGGCGAAGCCGGGCTGCGTCAGGGCTGGGAAGACGGCATCGCGACCTTGCGCGACGGCGAGTCGCCGGCCATCCATCTGTTCGGCCACCACCTTCCGTTGCCGAACCTCGTGCGCGAAGACGATTCCGCTATACCTGGCGCAACAAGCGAACGCGCGCTGAGCCGTGAGGAACTCGTCGCGCTCGTGAAGGCCTCATCGCTGTACCGGCTTTCGCTCGGAAATACGGCGTTCGCGGATTGATGCGCGCACGGCAGAAACGCTGCCGTGCGCGCGTATCGTTTACTCGCCCAGCGTCAGCAGCGAGGCATTCCCACCTGCTGCCGTGGTGTTGATCGTCAGCGTGCGCTCGGTGACGAAGCGCGCCAGGTAGTGCGGTCCGCCGGCCTTGGGGCCGGTGCCGGACAATCCCTCGCCGCCGAACGGCTGCACGCCGACGACGGCGCCGATCTGATTGCGATTGACGTAACAATTGCCGACTTTGACGCCTTTGGAAATCTGTTCGATCGTGGAATCTATGCGACTGTGCACGCCCAGCGTGAGGCCGTAGCCGGTCGCATTGATCTGTTCGATGACGTTGTCGAGCTCGCTCGCTTTCCAGCGCAACACATGCAGGACCGGGCCGAACACTTCACGCTTGAGCTGGTCGAGCGAGCTGATCTCGTAGGCGCGCGGCGCGAAAAACGTGCCGTGTTCGGTGCCGGCACCGGGCGCAGCGGCCTTGATGAGCTTCGCTTCCCGGTCCATGTGCGCCGCGTGGTCCTCGAGAATCTTCCGGGCGTCCTCATCGATGACCGGGCCGATGTCGGTCGACAGCAGGCGCGGCTCGCCGACCTTGAGCTCGTCCATGGCTCCCGCGAGCATCGCGATGACCTTGTCGGCGATGTCTTCCTGCACGAACAGGATGCGTGCGCAGGAGCAGCGCTGGCCTGCCGAATAGAACGCACTGCTGACGGCGTCCTTGACGACCTGTTCCGGCAACGACGAAGAGTCGGCGATCAGTGCGTTCTGGCCGCCGGTTTCGGCGATCAGCACGGCGATCGCGGCGTCACGGGCGGCGAGCGAGCGGTTGATCGCGCGAGCGGTCTCGGTCGAGCCGGTGAACACGACGCCGGCGATGCGCGGGTCCTTGCACAGCGCCGCGCCGACGGTCGCGCCGTCGCCCGGCACGAACTGCAGCACCGCCGCCGGCACGCCCGCTTCGTGCAGCAGCTGCGTCGCGCGGAAGGCGACGAGATTGGTCTGCTCGGCGGGCTTGGCGATCACGGCGTTGCCGGCGACGAGTGCCGCGACGACCTGGCCCATGAAGATCGCCAGCGGAAAGTTCCACGGACTGATCGCGACGAACACGCCACGACCGTGCAGGAACAACTGGTTGGACTCGCCGGTCGGACCCGGCAGCGCTTCGCTGTGGGCAAGCATCTTGCGCGCCTGCGCCGCGTAGTAGCGGCAGAAGTCGACGGCTTCGCGCACCTCGGCGATCGCATCCGGAATCGTCTTGCCGGCCTCGCGCACGCACAGCGCGATCAGCTCGCCGCGGCTGGCTTCCAGCAGGTCGGCGGTGTGCTCGAGGATTTTCGCGCGACCGGCGGCCGGGGTGCGGTCCCAGTCCGGCTGGGCGGCTACGGCATTGGCGATCGCTTTCTCGACGACCGCGCCGTCGGCGGGATGCCAGTTGCCCACCGACCGGCGGCGATCGGCAGGATCCGTCACCGGGATTGGCGCGCCGCTGATGGTTGCGCCGGGTACCAGCGGTTTGGCCGACCAGGTCTGCGGTGAGGCGGCGATCGCGTCGGCGAGCGCCTTGAGTTCGTTGTCGTTACCGAGATTGACGCCCATGGAATTCTTCCGTTGTTCCCCGAACAGGCCGGCCGGCTGTGGAATGCGCGGATGCGGCTTGGTAGTGAAATGGCGCACGACCTCGACCGGGTCGGCGACGAGATCGCGGATCGACAGGTTCTCGTCCACGATACGATTGACAAAACTGGTATTTGCGCCATTTTCCAGAAGGCGGCGAACCAGGTACGGCAGCAGATCCTCATGCGAGCCGACCGGTGCGTAGACCCGGCAGGGCACGTTGAAATTGCGCTCGCCGACAACTTCGGCGTAAAGGTCCGCGCCCATGCCATGCAGGCGCTGGAATTCGAACGGGCGCCCGCGCGCCATGTGGTGGATCGCCGCAATGGTATGTGCGTTGTGCGTCGCGAATGCCGGATAGAACAGGTCGCCGTAGTCGAACAGACGGCGCGCGCAGGCGAGATACGACACGTCCGTGTTGGGCTTGCGTGTGAATACCGGGTAGCCGGCGTGGCCGCCTTCCTGGGCACGCTTGACCTCCGAATCCCAGTAGGCGCCCTTGACGAGACGCACGCACCAGCGCTGGCCGTTGGCCCTGGCCTTTTCGGCGAGCCAGTCGATCACGAACGGCGCGCGCTTCTGGTAGGCCTGCACGGCGAGCCCGAAGCCCTGCCATCCGGCGAGCGAGGGATCGGCGTGCACGGCGGCGAGCAGGTCCAGGGAGATCTCGAGGCGTTCGGATTCTTCCGCGTCGACGGTCAGGCAGATGCCCTGTGCCTTTGCGAGCCGGGCGAGTTCGAGCAGCCTGGGCTGCAGTTCCGCGAGGACCCGCTCGCGCTTGGCTACCTCATAGCGCGGGTGCAGCGCCGACAGCTTGATCGAGATCGACGGGGCATCGAGCACGTTCGGGAACGGACCACGCGCACCGAGCGCCCGGATCGCGTCGAGGTAGGCACGGTGGTAGCGCTCGCCGTCCGGCGTCGTGAGGGCGCCCTCGCCGAGCATGTCGTAGGAATAGCGATAGGCGCGGTTCTCTTTTTCTTCTGCGCGGTCGAGCGCCTCCTTGATGGTGCGGCCCATGACGAACTGATGTCCCATGATGCGCATCGCCTGTCGCACGGCGAGCCGGATCACCGGTTCGCCGGCGCGACCGATCAGGCGCTTGAGCGCGCCGAGGAAATTGCGCTGGGTCTCGTCGGCGAGCGTCACGAGCTTGCCGGTCAGCATCAGTCCCCAGGTGCCGGCATTGACGAGTACGGAGTCGCTCTTGCCCAGGTGCGACTCCCAGTTCGCATCGCCGAGCTTGTCGGAAATCAGCTTGTCGGCGGTTTCCTTGTCGGGAATGCGCAGCAGCGCCTCGGCCACGCACATCAGCAGCACGCCCTCTTCCGACGAGAGGTCGTACTCGCGCATAAACGATTCGACGGCCGACTTCTGGTCCGCCTTCGCGCGCACCCGCGCGACGAGCTCGCCGGCGCGGGCAAGGACCAGATCGCGCTCGGCGGGCGGCAGTGCGGCCTGGGCGACCAGTTCGTTGACCGCCTCGGTTTCGTCGCGGCAGTACGCGGCAGTGAGGCGCGCTCGCGCGGCGTCGGCCGGCGCGGGCAGTTCGGGTTTCAGGATGTCGGCACTCACGGAGGGTCTCGCTGGTGGGCTGCCGGCCTGGCCCAAGCCCGGCATGGGGAGGCTCGGGATTCTAGAGGGGGGTACCGGCCGGTCAAGCGCCAAATCGGCATGAGTGCGACGGTATCATTGCTGCGGCAATTCGCCGCAGGGGCGAGGCGGTGCAGATTCCTGCAAACGGCAGGTGTGCGTCGGTTTCCTTGCCCGTCTCCGGCCTAGCCACTATCATTTCGCGGTTCTACGCCTGACGCTGCTGCCGGCGCGGCACCTTGCCGCCGCCGTCGTGTGCGACAGTGCCGATCATGCGGGACTGCCTCAATGCCGAATCTGCGCGATGCCTGTGGCTTGCGCTGCGGCCCTACGGCACCTTCCGCGGGCTCTTCAGCCGGGCCGGCGATCGGCGGCGCAAATGGCATTCGGTGCGTGGCCGGGCGCTGGTCGTGCGAACCGTTTCTACGGTCGCGGCGACCCGCGGACGGCGGCGGCCCCAACGACTGGGATGGCTTTAGGGTGATGGCAATGAAGTCTCTGGCAACTACGCGAACCGGGCGTGTCGTTAGCGCGGCCCTGCTCACGCTGGCCGTGAATATCAGCTGTGCGGCGAGCACGCTGCCGGCGCGCTGGCAGCTGAACATGACGCCCGGCGTCACCGAGACCGCACGCAACGCCTACACGGCGCACATGATCGTGCTCTGGGTCTGCGTCGCCATCGGCATCATCGTATTCGGCGCGATGGCCTATGCGATGTTCAAGTTCCGCAAGTCCAAGGGCGCCGTCGCGGCCCAGTGGAGCCACAACACCAAGGCCGAAGTGATCTGGACCGTCATCCCCATCCTGATCCTCGTGGTCTGTGCCTGGCCGGCCACCGGCATGCTGATCAAGCAGGCCGACACCTCCAATGCCGTGTTGACCGTCAAGATCACTGGCTATCAATGGAAGTGGCGTTATGAGTACCTCGACTACGAGGGCAAGCCGACCGGCGTGAACTTCATCTCCAAGCTCGACGCTGACAGCGACAAGACGCGCCAGCTCAAGTCGGGCCTCGATCCGCACGCGGTCAAGGTCGGCAACGAAGCCACCTACCTGCTCAACGTGGACAAGCCGCTGGTGCTGCCGACCAACGCGAAGATCCGCTTCGTGATCACCGCTGACGACGTCATCCACGCCTGGTGGGTTCCGGCGCTGGGCTGGAAGACCGATGCCATCCCGGACATCATCAATGATGCCTGGACCCTGATCGAACAGCCGGGAACCTACCGTGGCCAGTGCGCCGAACTGTGCGGTCAGGATCATGGCTTCATGCCCATCGTCGTCGAAGCCAAGCCCAAGGCCGAGTTCGACCAGTGGCTCGCCGCACAGCAAGTGGCCGCCACTCCCGCTGCCGTACCTGCCGCGCCGGCGCCCGCCGTCGCGCCGCAGGGCTAAGTCCTAGTACGAGGTCGCATTCATGGCTACGCACGCCGCCGCCGGTCATCACGCCGATCATCACGACGACCACGACCACAAGCCGCAGGGCTTCTGGAACCGCTGGGTCTTCACGACCAATCACAAGGACATCGGTACGCTGTACCTGGTCTTTGCGTTCATCATGTTCTGCATAGGCGGCGCCATGTCCGGCGTCATCCGTGCGGAATTGATGACGCCGGGCCTGCAGTTCGTCGAACCGTATTTCTTCAACCAGATGACCACGGTGCATGCCCTGGTCATGATTTTCGGCGGGGTGATGCCGGCCTTCGTCGGCCTGGGCAACTGGATGATCCCGCTGCAGATCGGCGCGCCCGACATGGCGCTGCCGCGCATGAACAACTGGTCCTTCTGGATCATGCCGTTCGCATTCACGGTGCTGCTGCTCACGCTGTTCCTGCCGGGCGGCGCCCCGGCCGGTGGCTGGACGCTGTATCCGCCGCTGTCGCTGCAGGGCGGATCGTCGGTCGCGTTCGCGATCTTCGCGATCCACATGATGGGCATCAGCTCGATCATGGGCGCCATCAACATCATCGCGACCATCCTCAACATGCGCGCACCGGGCATGGACCTGCTCAAGATGCCGCTGTTCGTGTGGACCTGGCTGATCACCGCGTTCCTGCTGATCGCCGTCATGCCGGTGCTCGCGGGCGCCGTCACCATGCTGCTGACCGACAAGTTCTTCGGTACCAGCTTCTTCAATGCCGCCGGTGGTGGTGACCCGGTGATGTTCCAGCACATCTTCTGGTTCTTCGGTCATCCCGAGGTCTACATCATGATCCTGCCGGCGTTCGGCGTCGTGTCGGAGATCATCCCCACGTTCGCGCGCAAGCCGCTGTTCGGCTATCAGGCCATGGTGTATGCCACCGCGTCGATCGCGTTCCTGAGCTTCATCGTGTGGGCGCACCACATGTTCACGGTCGGCATGCCGCTGGGTGGCGAGCTGTTCTTCATGTACGCGACGATGATGATCGCCGTGCCCACCGGGGTGAAGGTGTTCAACTGGGTCTCCACGATGTGGAAGGGCTCGATGACGTTCGAGACCCCGATGCTGTGGGCGGTCGGTTTCGTCATCCTGTTCACGATCGGCGGCTTCTCGGGTCTGATGCTCGCGATCGTGCCGGCCGACTTCCAGTATCACGACACCTATTTCGTCGTGGCCCACTTCCACTATGTGCTGGTGACCGGCGCACTGTTCTCGATCATCGCTGCGGTCTACTTCTGGTGGCCGAAGTGGACCGGCAAGATGTATTCCGAAAAATGGGGCAAGTTCCATTTCTGGTGGACCATCGTATTCGTGAACCTGCTGTTCTTCCCGCAGCACTTCCTCGGGCTGGCCGGCATGCCGCGCCGCATCCCGGACTACAATGTCGCCTTTGCCGACTGGAACCTGGTCAGCTCCATCGGTGCGTTCGGCATGCTGCTGACACCGATCTTCATGTTCCTGATCCTGTGGCACTCGAAGAAGCACGGTGCCCCGGCTACCCAGCAGGTCTGGGAAGGCGCACACGGCCTCGAGTGGACGGTGCCCTCCCCGGCGCCGCACCACACCTTCACCGAGCCGCCGGTGATCCGTGCGCAGGATCTGGCGCACGGCGATCCGACCCACTGAAACGAATGAGCGCGCCACGTCCGCGTGGTGCGCCCGCGATGCCATGACGAACGAACCCGCCCATTTCGACCCCGCCACGCGCCGTATCGCCGTCCGCCGCACGGTGTGGGTCGTCGTCGGCGTGGTTGCGCTGATTTACGGCGCGTTCTTCGTGCGCGCGGTGCTGCTGGCCAAATCCGGGGTCGGGCCGTGACGCCGAATCGCCGCTGGCAGAAAAAGGGCTGGCTCATCGCCGCCGGTTTCTTCGCGTTCGGGTTCGCACTGGTGCCGCTGTACGACATCGCCTGCGAGCATGTCCTGGGCATCAAGCTCGAGCAGGGCGCGGTCGACGCCGACGCCGCGGCGGCCATGGTCGTGGACGAATCGCGTCTCGTGACGGTGCAGTTCGTCGCCAACACCAAGTCCCGGTTACCGTGGGTGTTCAACGCCGAAAAGGTCAGCATGCAGGTGCATCCGGGACAGCTGGCCGAGGCCTGGTTCGATGCGACCAACGTCTCCTCGCGAGACATCGTCGGAAATGCCGTGCCAAGCGTCGCGCCGAACTCGGCATCGCTGTATTTCAACAAGACCGAATGCTTCTGCTTCACCGAGCAGCTGCTCAAGGCTGGCGAATCCAAGCGCATGCCCGTGCGCTTCATCGTCGATCCGCGGCTGCCGAAAGACATCAGTACCTTGACGCTTGCGTACACGTTCCTCGAGAACGACATCGCGACCAAGAAACTGGCCGAATCCAACCAGGCCGCCGCGCCGGCGTCCTGATCCAGCGTTTCTATCGGGGTTTTCACCATGGCGACAGCAGAAGGCAAGCACATCTACTACGTGCCGCATGGCAGCAAGTGGCCCGCAGTCGGCACGATCGGTCTGTTCACGACCATGATCGGCGCCGCCAACTGGCTGAACGAGGTCAGCTGGGGCAAGCCGGCGTTCTATGTCGGCGTCGCGATCCTGCTGTTCATGATGTGGGGCTGGTTCGGCGACGTGATCCGCGAGTCGATCAAGGGCATGTACAACTCCCAGGTGGACGTCTCGTTCCGCATGGGCATGATGTGGTTCATTTTCTCCGAGGTCATGTTCTTCGCCGCGTTCTTCGGCGCGCTGTTCTACGCCCGCATGTATTCGGTGCCGTGGCTCGGCGGCGAAGGTGACGGTGCGCTGACCCACTACTACCTGCATCAGCACTATGCGCCGGCGTGGCCGACCAATGGCCCCGACGCGATCGGTGGCGCCTTCCAGACCATTCCGGCCTGGGGCGTGCCGCTGCTGAACACGCTGATCCTGCTGACTTCGGGCGTCACGATCACGATCGCGCACCATGCGCTGCGTGCCGGTCACCGCAAGCAGCTGCTCGTGTTCCTGGGCCTGACAGTCCTGCTGGGCGCCGTGTTCCTGTTCTACCAGGCCGAGGAATACATCGAGGCCTATCAGCACCTGAACCTGACCCTCGGCTCGGGGGTCTACGGCTCGACGTTCTTCATGCTGACGGGTTTTCACGGGCTTCACGTGACCCTCGGCACGATCATGTTGCTGATCATCTGGTTCCGGTGCCTCAAGGGGCATTTCACGAAAGACAACCACTTCGGCTTCGAAGCCGTCGCGTGGTACTGGCATTTCGTCGACGTGGTCTGGCTCGGCCTGTTCATGTTCGTTTACGTGCTCTGAACCACAGGCAGAAGCACACGAAGGAGCCGCGCGATGCGCGGCTTTTTCGTGTCTGGCGGCCACGCGCCGCGATCGGGTAGGCTGGGGCCGGTCTCCGCCGGCGCGTTCCATGCCCGAGTTCGACGTCAGCCTGCTGCTCGATTCCGGCACCGTAGTGGTGCGCGATGTGCGCTGCAGCGGCGAGTGCCGCCACCGCAGTGCCGAGGAATGCGCGGCGTCGACGCATATCGTGTTTCCTTATCGCGGCGTCTACGTGCGCCACGTCGGCAGCGACGACGCCGTCGCCGATGCCAACCACGTGCTGTTTTTCAACGAAGGCGAGGCCTACCAGGTCAGCCATCCCGTCGGCGGTGGAGACGCCTGCCTGTCGCTCGCGCTGCCCGAGGCACTGATCCAGGAACTCGCCCCCGCGGCATTGCTGCGGCGCGGTGCGCCGGGCCTGTCGGAACAGAGCCTGCGTATCGATCCCCGGGCACAGGCCCTGGTTGCGCTGCTGCGGCATGGCCTGGTCGGCGGCCAGCTCGAGCCGCTCGAAGCCGAGGGACTGCTGCTGACGCTGGTCTGCCGTAGCCTCGGACCGCGCACGACGAGGGCGGCCGCGTCGACACGGCAGCGCCGGCACCTCGTCGATCGCGCGAAACTGCTGCTCGCGAGCGACCTGTCGCGGCGCTGGACCCTGGCCGACATCGCCGCCGACGTCGGCGGTTCGCCCGTCTATCTGACCCAGGCGTTCCAGCAGGTCGAAGGCCTGCCGCTGTATCGCTATCAGTTGCGCCTGCGGCTCGCCCGGGCGCTCGACCGTCTGCCGTGCGAACAGGATCTGTCCGCGCTGGCCCTCGACCTCGGCTTCTCCAGCCATAGCCATTTCGCGTCAGCCTTTCGCCAGACTTACGGGCGCTCGCCGTCGGCGTTTCAGCGAGCCCTGCGCTGACGGCCAACGTCGCTAAAGAATCCGACAGCGCCGCGGCGCGCGCGAGCGGACCATGCACCTCACCCGATGTCGGGTGAAACCTGGAGAACGATCATGGCTACGCAAACCTGTGCCGCGTGCGACTACCCGCTCGATGACAACCGCATCAGCGTGAAAATCGGCGGCAAGACGGTCGAGGTCTGTTGCGAGGAATGCGCGCAGAAGCTCAGGGAAGCGCAGACGGCAGCGCAAGGCTGATGTCGCTGGATCGGCGCAGAGCGACCAGTCGGACCGCTGCGCCGGCTCGTACAGGTTGGCGCTGTCCGTATCAACGGACATGCGCATCGTCTCGGCGCCCGGGGCGCACTGGTCGGTGGCGCTCGCCGGCGAGGACGGCGACCCGCGCGTCGGCGAAACCCCGCCGTGTGTCATCGCCGCCGCCATGTACTACGCGGCGGCGGCGACGGCTGCGCGGTAGTCATGCTCGACACAGGGCGCGATCTGGCCTGCGAGCGGGGCTGCAAGCTCGAGCTCGCCGCGCCGCAGGACCGCGGCGAGCCAGTCCGCGAGCACCCCGATGCGCGCACTGACGTTGCCGTCCCCATCGGCGCGTGCGCGCGCGTCGACGAAATGCGCGCGGGCGCCAATGGGGTCGACGGCCGGGTCCCACAGGGCATGGGCGAACTCGCGGTCGACCGCGTCGTCGTCGCTCTCGTGCGGATTCGAGTCGCCCAGCGCCGCGACGATGCGCTCGCGCGGTGCGGTGCCAGCCGCAGCATCCAGAGCGGCCCGCACCGGCAACAGGTTGCTGCCATTGCGCAGTGGATCGTCGGCGAGTACCGCGAGTACCCGGGCCGGATCGCCGCGGTCCAGTGCGAGCCGGGCTGTCACCCTGGGCGATACAGGCGGAATCGGGAATGCCGGGCAACGTGTCGAGCAGGCGCACGGCTTCACCGAGCCGGCCATTGCGGCGCAGCGCTTCGACCAGCTGGAGGCCAATGCTGCCGACCAGAACCGGATTCTCGAGGGACTGCGCGAGCGTTCAGGTGCGTTCGGCGGTCACCAGCGCAGGACCGATGTCGGCGAGCATGATCTGCACCCGGGTCTTGCCGAGCAGGCCTGCCGCGAGGGTGTCAGCAATTCCGTACCGCTCGAACACGGCAATGGCACGATCGAACGATCGCAGGGCCGATAGCGGCTTGCCGCTGCGGCTCTCGAGCAGGCCGAGATCGGTGTCGACGTTGGCCATGCCGGGCGCGTCGCCGGCGCGTTCGCAAGCGTGGCGCGCGCCAGATCGTCGGCCGCGTGCTCGTGCTAGTGCAGCCCCGCGCGCGCGGCACCGCGGCCACTGTATCCATTGCCGATGAGCGCCTGTGTGCCCTCGGGACCCAGTACCGCCAGTGCCTCGGTGTAGTGGCGCTCCGCCTTGGCAAGCGCGTTCCGGCGCACCGCGAGCGCGCCGAGCCCCATCAGCGTGTGGGTCCGTACTGTTGCGGCAACCGGTCGAGGCGCGTCAGCAGCGCCGAAAAGATCTGGTCGGCACCGTCGAGATCGTCCGCGCGAAACGCGAGCTGCCCTTCTCTGACTTGCAGGGCCGGATCGGTGCCCAGCGCGGGCGCCGCATCCGCGATCCGCGCGCGTGCCGTGGCCAGGTCGCCTTCAAGCAGGGCGGCATCAAAGCGCAACAGCCGCTCGGCCTCTGGCGGCGGCGACGCCACATCGTTGCGGCCGAGTCCGGCCAGCAGGCGGCGGATCGCTGGGTCAGCGGCCGCGAGCGGCGCCGCACCGCTGCCGCACCCCGGCGGGTTGCATCACAGAGATGGCCGGCGACGAGGCCCGCGACGCGCTTGCTTGGAAGCACCGTCAGGCCGGTGTCGCGCAGTCGCGCGGAGATATAGTCCATGACTCCCAGCCGCATCCAGGCCGCATCAGCGCCTGCTTGCCGGCGCCGGTGGGGAAACGATACGACAACCCGCCAGACCGGCGTGATCCGGCATCAGCGCCCGAGATCGTGCGGTGTGATCCATCCCATCCCGATCGAGATCATCACCAGCACGATCAGGCCGACGGACAGGGCGATTCGTCGCGTCAGCGCCTTTACCGTGCGATTGGTCGTACCCTTGTCGACCATCATGTAATACAGCCCCGCGCCGAGGTTGTAGAGGATCACGACCATGAACGCGACGATGATGAGTTTGCCGACCATGAATCCTGTGCCCGTGGATGCGTGCTGCGCTGCGCGCAAGTATAGGCGCCCGCGGCGATGACGCGGCATTGGCGCCGTCCCTCGCTGTTTGCCGCATTCCTGCTGCTGGCGGGACTCGCGGCGTTCCTGGGGCTATCGCGCTGGCAATGGCTGCGCGCGCAGGAAAAAGAGCGCCTGCTGGCGTCCTACGCTGCGGCGGAACACGCCGGGCTGCGGCAATTTGCCACGCTGCCTGAAACGCTGCCGGCGGAAGACTATCCGCGGGTAGCCGTGCGCGGACGCTACCTCGCCGGGCGCGGCTACTGGCTCGACCAGCAAATCCACGAAGGCAGGGCAGGCCGTCGCGCGATCGCGGTGTTCGCGCCGCAGGACACGCCGCGCCGCCTGCTCGTCGATCTGGGCTGGGTCGCTGCGCCGGTGGGCCAGGCGCCACCGGCCTGGCCCGACCTGCCGTTGACCGACATCGAGCTGCGCGGTATCTACGCGCCCGCGCCGGGCGGCGGTCTGCGCGTGGGCGGCGACGCGTTGCCCCGGCAGACCAGCTGGCCCAAGCTCACGCTGTTCGTCGATATGGCTGCGATCGCGCGTGACCAGCACGCGGAGATCGCCCCGCGATTGTTGTTGCTCGACGCCGATCCGACCTCCGGCTTCGTGCGCAGCTGGACGCCGGCAGTGATGTCACCGGACAAGCACCGCGGCTACGCACTCCAATGGTTCTCCTTCGCCGTCGCCGCTCTCGTCATCTTCGTCGTGCTGCACTGGCGGAAAAATCAGTAAGGACCTGGGTATGGATGTACAGACCAAGAAACGCCTGCAGCTCATCGCGATCATGTTCGTGTTCCTCGCGCCCATGATCGTCGCGTTCGCGCTGCGCCTGGGCGAGTGGCAGCCGACCAGACTGCGCAACAACGGCGTGATCGTGACGCCGCCGCAGGCGCTCGCCGCCGACACGCCGCGAGCCACGCGCGACGCTGCATTCGCCTGGCGCGACGCGCAGTATCGCTGGACCCTCGTGCTGGTCGCCGGTCCCGATTGTGCGGCGGCCTGTGAGCAGCGCCTCGCCGACGCCGAGAAAGTCTGGTCCCTGATGACCCAGAAGGCGACGCGCCTGCGCGTGGTGGCCGTGGGCGTCGAGGCGACGGCGGCGCGGCTCGAGCGGTATCAACGCATCGATTTCGTGCAGTCCTCGTCGGCGGCCCTGCAGTCGCTGCGGCCGTCGGCGCCCGACAGTGTCGCTGCGGCCGTGGTCGACCCGGCCGGCCTGCTCATGCTGCGCTTCGACCCTGGCTACGACCCTTCGGGCGTGCGCCAGGATCTCTCCCGCCTGATCCGCTGAAACCATGAATCCGACCCATCGACACCTGCGCAACCTCGCCTGGTTCGCCGTAGCCTTCGCCTTGCTCGTCATCGTGTTCGGCGCTTTCGTGCGGCTGTCCAATGCCGGCCTGTCCTGCCCCGACTGGCCGACCTGCTATGGCAAGCTGACCTGGCCCAAGCATGATCACGAAATTGAAGCTGCTAATGCGGCATTTCCCGAGCGCGCGGTGGAATCGCACAAGGCCTGGCGCGAGCAGGTGCACCGCTTCCTCGCAGGGGGTCTGATACTGACGACGTTCGGACTGACCGTGCTCGCGTGGCGCCGTCGCCGCGAGCTGCCCGGGATCGCGCCGGTGCTCGTTGCCACGTCCGCGCTGATCGTGTTCCAGGCCCTGCTCGGCATGTGGACGGTGACCTGGAAACTCAAGCCTGTCGTCGTGATGGCGCATCTCGTCGGCGGTCTGTCCACGTTTTGCCTTTTATCGTATGTCGCATTGTGCCTGACGCTGCCCGCGCGCGGCGGTGCAGATACCGCCGCGCTGCGCCGCATGACCGTGATCGGCATCGCGCTCGTCGCGCTGCAGATCGCACTGGGAGGCTGGACCAGCGCGAACTACGCCGCGCTGGCCTGTGGCACCGATTTCCCGACCTGCGCCGGCCGCTGGTGGCCGGCCATGGACTTCCGCGAAGCATTCGTCCTGTGGCGCGGCATCGGCGTGAACTATGAAGGCGGCGTGCTCGATGCCGACGCACGCACCGCGATCCAGCTGACTCACCGTATCGGCGCGCTCGTCGTGTTCGGTCATCTGCTGGGTGTCATCGCCGCCGCCTGGCGCCGCCGCAGCGGCGGCCTCGCCGTGGCGCTCGCCCTGGCGCTCGCGGTGCAGATCGCGCTGGGCATCAGCAATGTCATGCTGGGCCTGCCGCTGCCGGTGGCGACCGCGCACAACGCCGGCGCGGCGTTGCTGCTGCTGCTGCTGCTCGTGTTGTTCGTCCGGCTGCGCCGGACCGGGGATGACGGCCGCGCACCGTAGCGCGCCCCGCCGCGTGACTGGCCGTCTTCGACCATGGCCGGGGGGCTTCGTCCGCACGTGAAACGGCGATAGCGCGCGCTACACTCCCGCCCATGTCACCGCGGAACGGCAATACCACGCAACGTCGCACCATACGGCCGCCGGGAAGCCGTTCCGGGCGGCTCGGATCCGCTTGTCTCGTCGTCATCCACGGCGAAAGCCTTGGTCGCCGCGTCGAGCTCGGCGACCAGGCCGTGGTCATCGGCCGTTCGCCCGATGCGGAGCTCCAGATCAACCACCGCAGCATCTCGCGTGAGCACTGCCGCATCTGGCGCGAAGCCAACGGCTTTCGTATCCGCGATCTCGATTCGACCAACAAGACGTTCCTCAATGAGCAGCCCATCCTCGAGGCGGAGCTGCGCGACGGCGATCACGTCGGCGTCGGCGACACCATCCTGAAGTTCATGGAGCAGGGATCGGTCGAGGCGCGTTATCACGAAGAGCTCTACCAGCTCGCGACGTCCGATCCGCTGACCGGTCTGTACAACCGCCGGCAGTTCCAGGAGCTCATGGAAAAAGAGATATTGCGCGCGACGCGTCATCTGCGCGCGCTCTGTCTCGCGCTCGTCGACATCGACCACTTCAAGCCGATCAACGATCGTCACGGTCATCAGGCCGGCGACCTCGTGATCCGCGGCGTCGCCCAACTGCTGCGCCGCAATGCCCGCGCCGACCAGCTCGTTGCGCGCATCGGCGGTGAAGAGTTCGCCCTGGTCTACGCCGAGCAGAGTCTGCCGGAAGCGACCGAGTCCACCGAACGCCTGCGGCGGGCGATCGAGGGCACCCCGTTCGAGCTCGGCGGCAAGATGGCGCAGGTCACCGTCAGCATCGGCGTGGCGCAATGGCGCCGCGGCATGAGCGCGCTGTCGGATCTGATGCGTGCCGCCGACGAGCAGCTCTATCGCGCCAAGCAGGGCGGGCGCAATCGCGTCTGCCGCGTCGACGACTGACCCGCGCACGCCGATGCGGCGCTCTTCCGCGCTCTACGCCGTTGGCGTCGGTCTGCTGTCGGCGTTGTTTTTCACCGCGGTCTACGTGCTCAATCGGGCCATGGCCGTCGACGGCGGCCACTGGGCCTGGACCGCGTCGCTGCGGTATTTCCTGAGCCTGCCGCTGCTCGCCTGCGTCGTGCCGTTCAACGGCGGTTTCGCGCCGGTCTGGCGCGCGCTGCGGGCGCACCCACTGCCGTGGCTGTGCTGGAGCGGGATCGGTTTCACGCTGTTCTGTGTCTGCCTGACCTGGGCCGCCGCGAGCGGTCCGGCATGGCTGGTCGCCGGCAGTTTCCAGCTGACCGTCGTCGCCGGCATGCTGATCGCGCCGCTGATCTATCGCGATGCGCGCGCACGCCTGCCACGCCCGGCGCTCGCACTCGGCAGTGTCATCGTCGTCGGCGTGCTGATGCTGCAGGTCGGTCATTTCGACGCCCGGCTCGATGCAACGGCCTGGGCCGCGCTCGTGAGCGTCGGTGTCGCGGCCGTGCTGTATCCACTCGGCAACCGGAAGATCCTTCTGCATCTGGAGCGCAGCGGCGACGAGTTGAGCGCGACGCAGCGCGTGTTCGGCATGACGCTCGCCAGCCAGCCATTCTGGCTGGCCGTCGCAGCGTATGCAGGTCATTCCGCAGGCTGGCCCGGACTGCCGCAGATCGTGCTCGCGGGATGCGTCGCGTTGTTCGCCGGCACGATAGCGACCGTGCTGTTCTTTCATGCCACCGGCCTCGTGCGCAATGACGCGACGGCGCTGGGTGCAGTCGAAGCGATGCAGGCGGCCGAAATCCTGTTCGCGACCGCACTCGGCATTGCTTTCCTGGCCGAGCCTCCCCCGCTGGGCCTCGCCGCAGCCGGCGTGGTCGTCATCATCGCGGGAATCGTCGGCCTGAGTCTGGTCGTTGCGGCCAGGGCCGCCGGAAATCCGCGTGCCACCCGGGCGCGGCGCAGCGATCGCGGCCGGACTCAGCGTGGCCCGCGAGCGATGCCACGGCCGCCCCAGGCCGAATAGCTGAAGCCGAGCGCTGCCAGCAGCAGGATCAGCACCGTCTGCAGGACCGGATAGGCCAGCGACACGAGGACGGTCGCCGCGAAACAGAGCCACGCACTGGCCGTTGCGAGCGGACGCAGTTTGTGTGCCGGCATGTCCTTGGCCATCCACCAGTAAGCCGTTCCCGCGAGCATCAGCAGCACCGCGAAGCTCAGGCTGAACATGCAATGCAGGGTCCACATCGTCGTGCCGAAACGCGGCACGATGACGTAGCTGCGCATGGCGTTGACGACGGCGCGGCGGCGTTCGTCCATGAAGGTATCGGTGACGTAGAACTGATAGTGCGCCATCGCCTGCATGCCGGCGGAGACAAGGAATACGCCCCCGGCAAATTTGATGCCGCGGCGTAGCTGCAATTCGGCCATGAAAGCTCCTGCTGTCGTACCGGAGCGCACGGTAGCCCCCGATGCGCTGCGCGGCAACGTGACCGTAGACTAGAGCGGGTCGGCCCCGTGGGCGCGACGCGGCCCCCGCAGTCACGCCCGATGCCGGATTCGGATCCGCTCAGACAGCCCCCGGGCACAGCCGTTTCGTCGTTTCCCATGTCGCATCCCTGCCAACAATGTGGTGCCTGCTGCGCGCGCTTCCGCGTCGCGTTTCACTGGTCGGAAACGACCGACTTCGATCCGGCCGGCATGCCCGCAGAACTGACCGAGCCGCTCGACGCGCACCGGGTCAGCATGCGCGGTACCGACAGCCGCACGCCGCACTGTGTCAATCTCGAGGGCGAGGTTGGCGGTGAAGTGCAGTGCCGCCACTACGTCCGCCGACCGTCGCCGTGCCGCGATCTGGCTGCGGCGTGGGAATTCGGCCAGCCGAGTCCGCAATGCGATCGCGCCCGTGCCGCCTACGGCCTGCCGGCGCTGACGCCGGAAACCTGGCGAACCCGGCCGTAGACCGAGGCCATCCGACGTCGGCGCTTCGGCCCGGATCTACTCGGTGCGGCGGTAGAGCCCGTCGAATACCGTGCTCCAGGTCTTGCCGTCATCGTCAGACCCCTGCCAGAGCTGACGCACCGTGCCGTCGGCATTGGGCGTCCAGGTCACGCGCTGCAGCGAGCGCTTGCCACTCGCGGCGTCGACGAGCTCGCCGCTCAGCGTCATGCGGCCGTCGGTGAATGCCCCGGTGAGAAACAGCACCATGCCGCTGGTGTCGACCCAGTACTGGTTCCAACGCCTTTTGCTGGCGTCCCAGGCGCTGTAGCTTCTGCCGGTAGTGCCGCTCGCGCCGCGCCAGTGTTCGCTGATGGCGCAGCCGTCGAGGATGGCCTCGATGTGATTCCGGCCGGCCGGCTTGCCCTGCGGGTTCGTGACCTCCCAGTCACCGATCCAGAAGTCGAACTGGCGGTACCCCGCCGCCGTGCATCCGGGCGACTTCTTTGCGGGCACCGGCGCGTCCGCGGCGGCGACGGAACCCAGGCTCATGGCGATCACCATCGGCAGCGATTTCATGTGTCCTCCCGGGTCGGATGCGGCATCGCGCGAAACGCGCTGTCGGGGACCTGCAGGTGCGTCCTGCGAGGCCGGAGCGCGTATGGGGGCGCAGTCTAGGCACTGCGCGCGCGGCGGAAGTCGGAAAAACTGCGCCGTGGCTGGCTCCACCGCCAACGCGCAGGAATCGCGTCACCGGTCGCGGCGCGGCCGACATGGACGCGGTTGGGCCCAACCGCGACAATAGCCGGCTGAACCTCCCGGCAGCCGCCTGCCTTCCTTCCCACCGGAGATTTTCATGGCCGAGCCCACCATCACCGCCCCCGCCGGCGGCGCCAAGATCACGATCGACAACGGCGTACTCACGGTTCCCAACAACCCCATCATTCCGTTCATCGAAGGCGACGGCACCGGCGCCGACATCTGGCGCGCCTCGGTACGCGTGTTCGATGCGGCCGTCGAAAAGGCGTATGGCGGCCAGCGCAAGATCCACTGGCTGGAAATCTTCGCGGGCGAGAAATCCAACAACCAGTTCGGCAGCTGGCTGCCGGACTCCACCGTGCAGGCCTGCCGCGACTACCTCGTCTCGATCAAGGGCCCGCTGACCACGCCGATCGGTGGCGGCATCCGTTCCCTCAACGTTGCCCTGCGGCAGATGCTCGACCTCTACGTCTGCCTGCGTCCCGTGCGCTGGTTCAAGGGCGTGCCCTCGCCGGTCAAGTCGCCGGACAAGGTCGACATGGTGATCTTCCGTGAGAACTGCGAAGACATCTACGCCGGCATCGAATTCGAGCAGGGCAGCGACGCGAACGCGAAGTTCCTCACCCTGCTCAAGGAAAACTTCCCGAAGGAATTCGGCAAGATCCGTTTCCCGGAGTCCTCGGGCATCGGCATCAAGCCCGTGTCGAAGGACGGCTCGGAACGCCTGATCCGCGCCGCGATCGAATACGCGATCGCGAACAAGCGCAAGTCGGTGACCCTGGTCCACAAAGGCAACATCATGAAGTTCACCGAAGGCGCGTTCCGTAACTGGGGCTATGCCCTGGCCGAGCGCGAATTCGGCGACAAGGTCTATACCTGGGAACAGTGGGAACGCACCAAGGCCGCGAAGGGCGAAGCCGAAGCGAATGCCGAGCAGAAGGCCGAACTCGCCAAGGGCAAGATCCTCATCAAGGACGCGATCGCGGACATCACCCTGCAGCAGGTGCTGACGCGCCCGGACGAGTTCGACGTCATCGCGACCCTGAACCTCAATGGTGACTATCTTTCCGACGCGCTCGCCGCGCAGGTCGGCGGCATCGGCATCGCGCCGGGCGGCAACATCAATTACATGACCGGCCACGCCGTTTTCGAGGCCACGCACGGCACCGCACCGAAGTACGCGAATCTCGACAAGGTCAATCCGGGCTCGGTGATCCTGTCCGGCGAAATGATGCTGCGCTACCTGGGCTGGACCGAAGCCGCCGACGCCATCATCGCCGCGATGGACAAGGCCATCGGCAACAAGACCGTAACCTACGACTTCGCCCGCCTCATGGACGGCGCGAAGGAGATCAAGTGCTCCGAGTTTGCGGATGAGCTGATCAAGGCGCTGTAATGCACGGCGCCCGGGAGCGGCGAGCTGACGTTCCCGGGCGTCCACCGGATGAGGACGCCCATGAGCCTTGCAAAGTTGACCGCCACAGGGCTCGCGCCCATCGATCCGTTGTCAGTCGATTTCGGGGAGCGTGTCAACCTTGTGACGGGCGACAACGGCCTTGGCAAGTCCCTGATCCTCGATCTTGCTTTCTGGCAGTTGACGAACTCCTGGCCGGGTCAGGAGCCACTGCGGCCTGCTAACAGCGCCGTCGTTACGTCCGTCGTTGCCGGCGAATCCAGCAGCGGCGTCATGCGAACTGCGAGCTACTCGCCCAGTGAGCAGCGATGGGTCTGGAGCAAGGAACGGCCGCCTATGTCCGCTCTTGTTATCTACGCTCGGGCTAACGGTGGATTCTCGGTCTGGGATCCAGCGCGCAACTACTACCGCGATTCGTTGGACCCGGAAGTGGGCGAGGCACCGCGCGCTTATCTGATGAGCCAGTCCGAAGTCTGGCACGGTCTTCCCGGGCCGCGCGACGGTCAATCGCTTTGCAATGGTCTGATCCGCGATTGGGTCTCGTGGCAACGTGAGCGCAGACCTGAATTCGATGTGCTCGCGCGGCTGCTGCAGTCACTGTCGCCCAGCCCCGATGAGCCGTTGGTTGCCGGAGAGCCGCGGCGTCTGTCTCCGGATGACGTGCGTGACTATCCGACATTGCGTACGAGCTATGCCGAGATTCCGGCGCACCTGTGTTCCGAAGCGGTCAAGCGCGTGCTAGGGCTCGCCTATCTGATTGCATGGACCTGGACCGAACACCAGAATGCGGCGCGCTTGCGGGGCTGGAGCGAACCGTTTCGCCGGCTGGTCGTGCTGGTCGACGAGATAGAGGCTCATCTGCACCCCCGGTGGCAGCGCACCATTCTGCCTTCGTTGCTTGCTGCCATACGCGGGCTCAATCCGGATTCGCGCGTACAGCTCATCGGCGTCACGCATGCGCCGCTGCTGCTGGCCTCGATGGAACCGGAGTTCGACGAGGAGCGTGACCGATTGTTCGTGATCGACCTTGTCCGAGATGATGGACAGGTCCAAGTGCGTCTGCAGGCGACACCGTTTGAGCGCAAGGGCGACGCGACCGCCTGGCTGACCAGCGACGTATTCGATCTGCCTGCGGCCGTTTCGCTGCCGGCGCAGCTTGCGCGGGAGAAAGCGGCAAAGATCATGGCGCCGCAGGCGCGCCCCACGATCGAAGACTATCAATCCGTCGACCGTGAACTACGCGCGGTTTCAGCGCCCAGCGATGTTTTCCTTCTGCGCTGGCGGCATTTCGGCGAAAAGCGTGGCTTCGTCGCCGAATGATTCCTGTCACGCCTCAGCCGGAACCAGCGGATTTCGACGTTTCGGTACGTCGAGCAGGTGCGGAATGGCTGCGCCGGCGGCAATTGGACCCGACCCTACCTTTGCCTGACGGCGTAAAGCTCGAAGGGTACTGGACGCGCTGCCTGCCGCAGCTGCGTGCGGCTTATGGCGCCATCTGCGCCTATGTGTGTGTCCATGTCGAGCTGGTCGTCGGCAACAGCACCGTCGAACATTTCGAGCCGAAGAAACGGCGTCCCGGCCTGGCCTATGAATGGAGCAACTACCGCTACGTCTGTGGAACCATGAATGGGCGCAAGTCAGACTATACGGACGTGCTCGACCCGTTCGTGTTGCGGACGACACCCTTCGAGCTCAACTTCGCCGATTTCAGCATCAACGTACGCACCGATCTCAACTCTGCGCTGACCGCCCTGGCCCTGAGCACGATCGGCCGGCTGAAACTGGATTCCGCGGAATGCCGCCAACTGCGCGCAAACCACTACGACGAATATCTTGCCGGTGACATTAGCGAGAGCAAATTCCGCCGCGAATCGCCGTTCGTCCACGCAGAGGCTCGACGGCTCGACTTGCTGCGCTGATTGCGCGCTTCCGATGCTTCAGTCCTGTTGGATCGGGCGTCGCAGCAGCCGCTGCTGGAAGCCAAGGCCCGCCAGCACCTGCTCAACGCGCGCAGGCGATAGCGCCCCGATGCGCGCGCCGAACCTTGTCTTGTCTACCGAATCGATCTGCGACACCACGACCACGCTTTGCCGCGGCAGGCCGCCCTCACCCGGGTCGAGCAGCACGTTGCCGGGTTCGCTCGCGCGTTGCAGATTCGAGGTCAGCGCGCAGACGACGACGGTCGCGATGCGCGAGCGGTTGAACAGGTCGTCCTGCACGACGACGTGCGGATGTGCGTAGTCGGGTGCCGGACCGCGTGAGTCGTCGGGTGCGATCCAGAACAGATCGCCGCGGCGGATGGCCGTTACGTCGGCAGTGGGGATAGTGGACACGGAGCCGATGGCCGTCGTCCCTGGTGTTGCATCATGCGTCATTCGATGTGATCGACGAACACGAGATCCGCAGCGGGTGTTCCGGGTGCTGCGAAGCGTGACAGACGCGCACGGGCGGGCGGCGGCGATACGTCGCTCGTGCGCAGGGCGTTGGTGTAGATGGTGCCGTCGTCGAGAAGACGCCAGCGACAGGGCCACCCCCTGCGCCTGAATGTGACCGGGTTTGCGTCGACGTCATGCGCCGATCCTACTGCCAGCGCCGGCCCCGAGGGTGCAAGAAAACGTTAGCTGTGGTCGCTGGCAGCGCTGCGGCTTTGCCGATCCGGCGTCCGGGGCGATACTGCCGCCACTTCTCGCCAGCCTCGTGCCAATGAGCGAATCGCGTCTAGCGGTCCGAGCCGCCGCCCTGATCCACGAAGGCTTCGTCGACTACCACGCGCAGTTCCGTGCGATCACGCAGCGCGCGCAGCGGCGTTTCGAGACACGTGACTGGGACGGCGCCGGCGAAGACGCCGTGCAACGCATCGAGCTCTACGACGTCTGCGCGGCGCGCATGACAGCGCAACTGGAGGCGCACCTCGGCGAGGCGCTGCGCGATCGCGTGCTCTGGAACGACATCCGTACGCACTACGCTGCCGTCGTCGCGAACCTGCTCGATCAGGAGCTCTACAAGACCTGGTTCAACACGCAGACGCGGCGGATCTTCAGGACGCGCGGCGTGGACGCCGGCATCGAGTTCGTCGCGCTCGACATCGAGCCGACCGACCGCATCACGCATCCGGTAGCGCGCCACAGCTATGCGGTCTGGAGCAACCTGCCGCGCGTCTGCCAGGCCGTCCTCGACGACTATCCGTTCGCCGCCGCCTATGCCCACGCGGGACTCTGTGCGATACGCATCGCCGAAGCGGTATCGCGCCGACTGGAGAGCTGGGGCAGCGATCCGGTGCGTGCGATCGAGCTGTTGCAGACCGTGTTCTATCGCGAACGCCGCGCCTATCTGGTCGGTCGTGTGTTCGGCGCTGACCGCATCGCGCCACTCGTGATCGCGCTCGTGCACGAACCCGGCGGCATCCGCGCCGACGCGGTGCTGACGGAGCGCGAGCACGTCGCACAGGTTTTCGGCTACACGCGCAGCTACTTCCACGCCGATCTCGCGACCGTCGGCGATGCCGTGGTGTTTCTGCGCACATTGCTTCCGTCCAAGCCCATCGACGAGCTCTACACCGTGCTGGGCCGGGCCAAGCAGGGCAAGACCGAACGCTACCGGCATTTCTTCCGTCACCTGCAGCGCGACCCGGACGAAGCATTCGTGCACGCCGAGGGCGAGCGCGGCATGGTCATGCTGGTGTTCACACTGCCGTCGTACCCGCTGGTCTTCAAGCTGATCCGCGATCGGTTCGCGTTTCCGAAGGAAAGCGCGCGCGAGGAGGTGATGGCGAAGTACCGCCTCGTGTTCCACCGCGATCGTGCGGGCCGTCTCGTCGATGCCCAGGAATTTCGCTTCCTCCGATTTCCGCTGCGCCGCTTCTCCCCGGCGCTGCTCGAGGAAATCCTCGGCGAATGCCGGGAGAGCGCCTACGTCGACGGCGCCGACCTCGTCATCGCACATTGCTACATCGAACGGCGCCTCCGGCCGTTGAACCTGTATCTGCGGGAAGTCGACGCGGAGACTGCGCAGCGCGCGATACTCGACTACGGCCAGGCGATACGCGACCTCGCCCGCAGCAATGTGTTCGCCGGCGATCTGTTACTGAAGAACTTCGGCATCACGCGCAACGGACGTGCCATCTTCTACGACTACGACGAGCTCTGCCTGGTCAGCGAGTGCCGCTTCCGTGCGCTGCCCGACGATGAGGGCGACGGCGCCAGCGGCAGCGATGCCTGGTACGTCGGCCCGCACGACGTGTTTCCCCAGCAGTTTCCGCGATTCCTCGGTCTCACCGACGCACTGCGTGCGGCGTTGCTGGATCAGCACGGCGATATCTTCGATGTGCGCTGGTGGCTCGCGCTCCAGCAGCGCATCGTCGAGGGCGAGCGCATCGACGTGCCGCCCTATCCCGCATCCGCCTGCGTGACGCCTGCAGTCCTGCTCGGACAGCCGTTTCTCTGACTCGCCGCGGCGCGGCGCTGTCAACCCGGATGCCAGGACTCAGGCGCATCCGCCGCAGGCCAGGCCTTCCGGATCGGGGAGTGGCTCCGTGCGCGCTCGCGCGTCGCGTTGTGCGGCGGCCTGGGCGGCCTCGCGGAAAGCCTCCTCGAGCACGTCTTCCGGACGTGCAAGATGCCCGTGCATGAACAGCAGTTCTTTCCATATCGAGGTCATGGCATTGCTCCGGTGTGATGCGGCTGAATTGACACCGCTTGAAGGTTGCGACAGCGTAACCACGCGGAACACCCGCAAAAAGCGACATCTTTGCAAGCCAGACTTGAGAGAAATTCAACATGACGAGACTCCCGCTGTCCGCGCTGCAGGCGTTCGTGCTCGCGGCGCAGCAGCGCAATCTGTCGCGCGCCGCGCAGCGGCTGAACCTCACGGTCAGCGCCCTGAGCCACCAGATTCGCGCGCTCGAGGCGCGTCTGCAGCAGACCCTGTTCGTGCGCGGACCGCGTGGAGTCGCTCTCACCGACGATGGCGAACGCCTGCTCGATGCCGTGGAAGCGCCCCTGGCGGCCATCGAGCGCGCGCTGCAGCCGCCGCGTCAGAGCCGCGACGGCGCGCTGAGCATCAGCATGATGCCGACGGTCGCCTCGGGCTGGCTCGTGCCGCGTCTGCCGGGTTTCGTCGCCCGTCATCCGGAGCTCGAATTGCACCTGCACTCCGGCGTCGGTCTCGTCGACTTTGCGAAAGAGTCCATCGACGTGGCGCTGCGCTTCGGGCCGGGAGTCTGGCCGGGCCTGGAAGCCGTGCACCTTTTCCACGAATGGATCACCCCTGTCGCGAGCCCGCAGCTGCTCAAGCGCCGCAGTCGTTCGCCGCTGCCGGCCGAGCTTGCCCGCTGGCCCTTGCTCGGCGATCCCGGTGACCGCTGGACTGACTGGTTTCACGAGTTCGGCGGTCAGCCGCCCAAGCGTTATGTCGCCAATTTTGGCGATACCGAAACCCTGCATCGCGCCGCACTCGAAGGTCTCGGTGTCGCGCTGGGCCGGTTGACCATGGTCAAGCCCCACCTCGACGCGGGCCGGCTCATCGTGCTGGTGCCGGAACGGCTGCGCGCGGAATGGTCCCACTACCTTGTCTATCCGCCGCGATCGGCCACTCACCCGGGGGTTGCCGCGTTCCGCGCGTGGGTGCTCGAGGAGGCCGCGCAGCACACGGCGGCAACAGCCGCCGTGACGACGCGGCGACGCGCGCGGCGTCAACCGCGCTGAACGCGTCATCCGGCGCGTTTGCGTCACGGTGCGGCGCACGGGCGGTTACGGCGTCCACGGCTCGCATGCTAGCCTGCCGCCTCTTCCCCACCGCGTTTCGGAGCCGTCATGCAGAAGCTCGCACTGCCGTTCGCCCTCACCCTGGTTCTTGCCGCGTGCAGCGGTGGCCAGGAACCGGCCAAGCCGGCCGCACCGCCGGAAGCACCGAAGCCGTCGGCTCCTGCCGCCGCACCTGCTCCGACGCCGCCGCCGGCCGCCGTGGCGGCAGCCCCGGACATCGCTCAGATACTCGCCGGTTCCTGGCGTTCGGATGCGAACAAGGCTCGCGACGCTTACCGTCATCCGCGCGAGACGCTGGAATTCTTCGGTCTCAAGCCGACCATGACCGTCGTCGAGATCACCCCCGGTGGCGGCTGGTACACCGAAATCCTCGCGCCGCTGGTCAAGGCCCAGGGCAAGCTCGTCGCCGTGGTCGTCGATCCGGCGACGGCGGAGAAGGAAGGCACCCGCGAGTACCTCGGCAAGAGCAACACCAAGTTCAAGGAAAAGCTGGCCGCCGATACCGAGCGCTACAGTGGTGTCGAGGTGCGCGAATTCCCGATGACGGCGCCGAAGTTCGGGCCGCCGGCCAGCGCCGACCTCGTACTGACGTTCCGCAACGTTCACAACTTCATGATGTGGAAAACCGACGCGGCCATGTTCAAGGCGGCATTCGATGTGCTCCGGCCCGGCGGCGTGCTCGGTGTCACCGACCATCGCGCGGCCGCCGGCGCGGATCTGGAGAAGATCAAGGATTCGGGCTACATCCCCGAGGACTACGTGATCAAGCTGGCGACGGATGCGGGCTTCCAGCTCGCCGAAAAGAGCGAGATCAATGCCAATCCCAAGGACACCAGGGATCATGAAAAGGGTGTCTGGACCCTGCCGCCATCGCTCGCACTCGGCGACAAGGACAAGGAAAAATACCTCGCGATCGGCGAGTCCGACCGCATGACGCTGAAGTTCGTGAAGCCGGCCGCCGCGGCCCCGGCGCCGGCCGAGCCCGTGAAGCAGTAATCGACACCGGCGCGCGGGTGTCCGCACACCCGCGCGCCGTTCCTGATGCTGCTCGCCTTCAACAAACCTTATGGCGTCCTGTGCCAGTTCACTGACAGCGCCACGCCGCGACGCCCGACGCTGGCCGATTTCATCCGCCAGCCCGGTGTCTACGCGGCGGGACGTCTCGATGCCGATTCCGAAGGGCTGTTGCTGTTGACCGACGACGGCGCGCTCGCACACCGCCTCACGGATCCACGGCACAAGCAGGCCAAGACCTATTGGGCACAGGTGGAAGGCACGATCACGGACGACGCCCTGCAACGGCTGCGCTGCGGCGTGCTCCTCAACGACGGGCCGACACTGCCTGCCGAGGTGCGCAGGCTGGACACACCCGATATCTGGCCGCGTGATCCACCGATCCGTTTTCGCAAGAACGTTCCGGACGCCTGGCTCGAACTCACGCTGCGCGAGGGACGCAACCGGCAGGTGCGGCGCATGACCGCGGCCGTCGGCCTGCCGACCCTGCGTCTCGTGCGCGTACGCATCGGCGGCTATGCGCTCAACGGACTGGCGCCCGGCGAGTCGCGCCTCATCATCGACACCGAGGCACGCCGTCCGCCGCGCCGTTGACGGGCGGGCCGGCGCGCCGACGACGGAGAATCACCATGTCGTTCAAGGATCACTTCTCCACGCAATCGGCGATCTATCGCGTGGCACGCCCACGCTATGCGCCGGAACTGTTTGCGTGGCTCGCGACGCAGGCGCCGGGCCGCGCACTGGCCTGGGACGCGGGCTGCGGCACGGGTCAGGCGAGCGTCGGTCTTGCCGCCGAATTCGATCGCGTCATTGCGACCGATCCGAGCGCGGCGCAGATTGCCCAGGCCGAGGCCGCGCCAAATGTCGACTATCGCGTCGAGCGAGCCGAACGGTCGACGCTGGACGATGCGAGCGCCGATCTGATCACGGTTGCCCAGGCGCTGCACTGGTTCGATCTCGATGCGTTTCATGAGGAAGTGCGGCGCGTGCTGCGTCCCCGGGGGATCGTGGCGGAGTGGACCTACGCCGACTGCCATGTGACGCCGGCCGTCGATGCGGTCAAACGCACGCTTTACGTCGACGTGCTGGATGCCTATTGGCCGCCGGAGCGCCGTCTCGTCGAATCAGGCTATGCCGAACTCGCTTTTCCGTTTTCACGCGTGACCGCACCGGCGTTCGAACTCGTCGCACACTGGGATCTCGCCGCGTTCCTCGCCTATCTGCGCTCCTGGTCGGCGACGCAGCGCTACATCGCGGCGACCAGCCGCGACCCCATCGACGAACTGAGCGCCCAGTTTGCTGCTGCCTGGGGCGATGCCAGCGCCGTTCGCGTCGTGCGCTGGGACCTGGCCCTGCGCGTCGGCCGCTGCGGCTGAGCGGCGCGCGCGCCATAATCGCGCGGCCATGATGCCGCCGGAGCCCGCCATGCCGTTGCGCCCCGCCAGTCTTGTCTCTGTTGCGTTCGTCCTGCTTGCCGGGCCGACGGCACACGCCGCCGTCAAGCAGTCGGCGCCCGACGGGTTCATCGTCGAGCACCGGATCCTGCTTGATGCGACGCCCGCCCAGGCCTGGGCAACGCTGGCGCAGCCCGCGCGCTGGTGGCCCAAGGAACACACCTGGTCGGGCGATCCGGCCAATCTCGGCCTCGAGCTCAAGCTCGGCGGCTGCTTCTGCGAACGTTGGAAAGACGGTGGTGCCGAGCACGGCCGCGTCATCATGCTGCGACGCAACGAACTGGTGCGGCTCAACGCGGCCCTCGGGCCGATGCAGGACATGGCCGTCAGTGGCGTACTCAGCATTGCCCTGGCGGCGAACGACGAAGGCACCGAAGCGACAGTGACCTACCGGGTCAGCGGCACGGCGGCACATGGCTTCGACAAGATGGCGCCCGTGGTCGACCAGGTCATCGGTCTGCAGTTCGGCGGCTGGGCCGCCTATACGCGCCGAAAGCCCTGAGCAGGCCCGATGCTCCGGCGGGTGGTTTCCGAGCGCTCGGGTGCGAAAATCCCGAATCTGGCCCGAAAGCACCCGGTAACTTGCCTGGCGCGCGGGGCGGCGACTCCGCGAAACCGGTCCCCGGCCTCATCGGGCGTCTCCCCAACGCACGGGGCGGCGTGGCGAGCCGTCGTATCGGATCGCCGCACAACGCGGGTCCCGCTAAAGCACTACCCGGATTTCGGTTCGAGCAGGCCGTGCCGGACAGGCCGACGCCTTGGTGCTCGCCGTCTCCGGCGTAGCGCGATTTTCTGCTGTCCTGCTTCGCTCGCTATTCACCACCCACGTTTACGGAGTCATCGTGATCACCCGTTCCATCGCCGAATTCCGCGCGCGCGCCGCCACCCTCGAACCCGTCGCCCCCGGCTGCGCGCGCGGCGCGTTCCTCGTGACACCGCTCGGCTTCCATCTGGCCGAGCAATCCGCCAGCGACAACCGCTACATGGCGACGGACGCCGGCGTCGATCCGCGCGCCGCGCTGGTCGAACACGCCGCACTCGCGCGGCGCATCTCATCGCTGCTGCCGACCATCTGCTTCCCCGGCGATCCCCTCACGCCCGACGCCGTATTCCCGAACAACGTGTTCGGCACTGCCCCGGGTCGCCTCATCGTCGGTCGCATGCGCCATCCCGTGCGCCAGCGCGAAGCGGAGCGGCCCGACATCCGCAATTTCTTCCGCGGGCTGATGGGCTATCAAGAAATAGACTTGTCGACTTCGCACAATGTGGCCGAGCTAACGGGCAGTCTGGTCATCGACCGCGCGCGGGGCATCGGCTATTGCGGCATCGGCGAGCGCTGCGACGAGGCGGGTGCTGCGGCGATGCACGCGGCGTTCGGCCTCGATCTGACCTTGTGTTTCGATCTCGCGCCGGGCGAATACCACACCAACGTCGTCATGTCGGTGCTTGCGGGACGCGCCCTCGTGATCGCGCCGGACGGCTTCGCCGAACCGGCAGTCGCGGAGGCGATTGCGGCACTGTATGCGCCGCAGACACTCGTGATCGGCGCCGCGCAGAAGGGCCATTACGCCGGCAACTGCATCGCGCTCAGCGACGACACGGTCTGGATGAGCGAACGTGCCGCCGCATCACTCGACGACGCCGAGCGAGCCATGCTCGCGGCCTGGGGTTTCCGTATTGAAGCGGTGGCGCTCGCGGAGATCGAAAAAGCCGGCGGCAGCCTGCGTTGCTGCGTCGGCGAGATCTTCTGAGCGGCTGCGCGTCTATACGAGAAATTGACGTTTCGCCGGGCATTTCCGGCGTGGGCGCAGTTCAGGTGCAATTCAATCCACGCTATCGAGACTCGGGCCCTCTCGCTAAGATGAACGCATGGTCCGACGCGCTCACCTCCCGCACCGCCTGATGCTGCTGATCGCGCTCGCCGCGACCGGCGCGTCGGCGTCCGCTCAGGTGACGCTTGAGGCGGCGGTCGAACGGGTGCAGCAGGAAATCCAGGGACGCGTACTCAAGGCCGAGGAAGTCACGATCGGCAAGAAGAAACTGTACCGGATCAAACTGCTGACCCGCGATGGGCGAGTGCAGGTCGTGAAGATCCCCGCGGACGAGAACAAGGAGAGCCGATAATGCGAGTCCTGCTGGTCGAAGACGAAGCTCCGCTGCGCGAAACACTGGCCGCGCGGCTCAAACGCGAAGGCTATGCCGTCGACTGCGCCGCTGACGGTGACGAAGGCCTCTACCTCGGACGCGAGATGCCTTTCGACGTGGCGGTGATCGATCTGGGCCTGCCCAAACGTCCGGGCATGGATCTCGTCAAGGCACTTCGCGACGACGGCCAGCGCTATCCGATCCTGATCCTGACCGCACGTTCGAGCTGGCAGGACAAGGTCGAGGGACTCAAGGCCGGTGCCGACGACTATCTGGTCAAGCCGTTCCACGTCGAGGAACTGCTCGCGCGGCTCAATGCGCTCGTGCGCCGTGCGACTGGCTGGACCAAGCCGGTACTCGAATGTGGCCCGGTGCAGCTCGACACGACGGCACAGAGCATCACGGTCGACAACAAGCCGGTCGATCTGACGAGCTACGAGTACAAGGTGCTCGAATACCTGATGCTGCATGCGGGCGAGCTCGTATCCAAGGCCGACCTTACCGAGCACATCTACCAGCAGGACTTCGATCGCGACTCGAACGTGCTCGAGGTATTCATCGGCCGGTTGCGCCGCAAGCTCGACCCCGACGGTCACCTCAAACCGATCGAGACCGTACGCGGACGCGGCTATCGCTTTGCGATTCCGCGCAGCGACCTCGCGGCGGACTGAGTCTGCATGGCTCCGCGGCGACCGCTGTCGCTGCAGGCACGTTCGACCGTCGCGGCGGGGCTCGCGCTCGCGGCCTTTCTCGGCGTGACCGGATTCGCGCTGGACCAGGCCTACTACGACGCAACGGTCGCGGCGATGCGCGACCGGCTGCAGAACTACGTCTACGCCTACCTCGCCGGTTCGGACGTGTTGCGTGGCACGAAGCTGCTGCCGCCCGAGACCCTGCCCGATCCGGAGTTCAACCGGCCGGGGTCGGGTCTGTATGCCGTGGTGGTCGGGGACAGCGACACGCTGCGCTGGGAATCGCCGTCGGCGCTCGGCCGCGAGCTCGCCTTCGATACGCGCCTTTCACCCGGCGAGACCCGGTTCGAGGGGCCGATCGACAATTCGGTCGGCCGCGTGTTCGTGCTCTCGCAAGGCGTCAGCTGGGAAGTCGACGAGCGTCGCCCCGTCAATCTCACGGTGCACGTCGCGCAGAGCGACCAGCCTTTCCTGCGCCAGATCACTGCGTACCGGCGCACGCTGGCGCGCTGGCTCGGTGCGCTCGCGATCGTGCTGCTGCTGTTGCAGATCGCGCTGCTGCGCTGGGGCCTGAGCCCGCTGCGCAAGATGGTGCGCGACGTCGACAACGTCATGAACGGCGACGCGGACCGCCTGCCGGGACAATACCCGGCGGAGCTCGCGCCACTGACGGCGAGTCTCAACGAACTCATCGATTTCGGCCGCGAACAGCTGGATCGGTATCGCAATACCATGTCGGATCTGGCGCACAGCCTGAAGACGCCGCTGGCGGTACTGCGCAGCGAGATCGACGGCGATGCCGGTTATCAGAGCCTGCGCCGCAGCGTCAGCGAACAGTCGCAGCGCATGCACGACATCGTGTCCTATCAGCTCTCGCGCGCGACGGCGTCGCGGCATCAGGTGTTTTCCACCCCGCTCGTGATCGAGACGGCCGCCGAAGGCATCGTCGCGAGTCTCGAAAAGGTCTACGCGGCCAAGCGCGTGCTCTGCGAGTTCGAGATCGATCCCGACGCGCGCTTTTTCGGCGCACAGGGCGATCTGATGGAACTGCTCGGCAATCTGCTCGAGAACGCGTTCAAATGGGCCAATCGCCGCGTCCTGCTGACGGCGCACGTGGTCAGGACCCCGCGCATGCGCCGGGCCGGCCTGGAACTGCGCGTCGAGGACGACGGTCCCGGCATTCCGCCGGAAAAGGTCGAGCACCTGCTGCAACGCGGCGTACGCGGCGACGAGCGCGTGCAGGGCCACGGCATCGGCCTGGCCATCGTGCAGGACATCGTCAAAGGATACCGGGGCACGCTGTCCGTGCACCGTTCCGATGCGCTCGGCGGCGCGCTGTTCTGCATCCGGTTCGAGGCGATGTGAACTTCGCGACGGACTAGACGGCGGCGGCGGAAGATTCCGCACCGGCATCGATCGCGCGGCACAGGCGTTCGGCGACATCGGCTTCCGCGTAGCGGCGGATCACGTAATCGCGGCCGCGTGCCGCGATGCGCGCGCGCGAGTCGGCATCGAGCGACAGCGCAGCATCGAAACTCCGCGTGAGCGCGTCGGCGTCGCGACAGGCCCAGCCCGCACCGGACGCCTGCACGTGGTCGGCGAGCACCTCGCACTGCGCGTTGACGATAACCGGCGCACCCTGTGCGAGCGCCTCGAGGGTGACGATGCTGAAACTCTCCCAGCGCGACGGCATCACAAATGCGCTGGCGCCGGCCATCAGCGCAGATTTGCGCGCAGGCTCGACGAAGCCGAGGTAATGCACGCCGTCGCCGTCGCGCAGGCCCAGATGGTCGGCGCCGGTCAGCACGAGGTCCGCCGCATCGGGGCGGGCGCGGCGCCAGCGGCGGAACGTGTCGATCAGCTCGCGGCAGCCTTTGCTTTCGTCGATGCGCCCGCAGTAGAGCAGATAGGGACGCTCGCGCGCAGCGGGTGGCGATGGCGTGGTTTCCACTGCCATGCCGACGACGTCGCCGCGCCCGATGCCCCAGAGCTTCGCGCCGAGACGGCGCTCGGCCTCGGTGAGCCAGATGATGCGTGGTACCCGGCGCGCGGCTTCCGCGTAGATCCCCAGGTAGGCTGGCGGCTCGTCGTGCAGCGTCGGCACGAGTACGCGCTTGTGCGCGGCCACACTCTCGATGCCGAAATACGTCGTCGGATACAGGTAGGTGCAGAACACGACCGCGTCGTAATCGTCGCCATGGCGGACGAGATGCTCGAACAGGCCCGGACACCACGGCCCCTGCGCACGCACGAACTGTTCGGCGAGCGGTGCGCGCCAGTCCAGCCGCGGGTTGCCGTCGCGCTCGACTGCGCGCGCGTGCTCCTGCAGCAGGCGCCGGTGCAGCGTACTGAACCAGCTGCCGCGTGGCCATGCGCTGGCGAAACGCAGCAGGCGCACGCCGTCGCGGTATTCCTCGCCCGCGGGCAGGGCGTTGGTCCAGGTGCGGTAATCGAGCGCGCAGCTCGTGAGCACGTCGACGTCGCCGCGACGTCGCAGCAGCTGCGCATAGTGCCAGGCCAGCGCTTCGGAGCCGCCAGCGATATCGGGATGGCAACGCTGTACGACGATCGCGGTCCGGCTCATGCGAAGGCCGCCAGTGCGGCATGCAGGCGGGTGGCGAGTACGTCCGGTGCGAACTCGCGCCGATAGCGCGCGCGGCCGGCGAGGCGCAGGGTTTCCGCCGCGGCGGTGTCGCGCGTGAGCCGTGCGAGGCTGGCGGCATACAGGCGCGGATCGGATTCCTGCCAGAGCAGGCCGGCATCGCCCAGTGTCTCGCCGATGGCGCCGCGGTCGCGCGCGACGACCGGAACGCCCAGCGCCATGGCTTCGACCAGCGGCACGCAGAAGCCTTCGTGCTCGGACAGCATCAGCAACGCATCGGCGACCAGCCAGCAGGACTTGAGGCGCGCGTCGTCGACGTTGTCGAGAAAATGCACGTTTTCGGCAATGCCGAGTGCGGCGCAGCGCTCGCGCAGATACCGCGAATAGCGCGCGAGGCGCCGGTCGTGCTTGCCGACGACGAGCAGGCGTGCATCGCCGGCATGGTGTGCGCGATAGCACGCGAATGCGTCGAACAAGGCCGCATGGCCCTTGTTCGGCGCGACGCGGCCGAGCATCAGCACATTGCGACGGCCGTCGTCGTAGCGGTCGAGCAGGGCGGTGTCGGCGGGCTGGTCGAGCAGGCGTTCGCAACGATGGAATGGCGCGAGCACCCGGCCACGGTCCGCAGGCAGGCCGGCCGCGACGAGTTCCTGCAGGTTATAGGCCGAGCAGGCCAGCGCCAGGTCGAAGCCGAGCGTCGCGAGCGTGGGCAGGCTCGCGCGACCCGCGGCGCAACTGCGCACGTGGTCTCGTGACCACCCCTGGAAGAAGTCCGGCGGCGTGATGTTGTGATAGCGCAGCACGCGCCGGCAGTGGAGGCCTGCCAGCTGCGCTTCGACGCGCGGCCAGCCGATCGAATAGTGATAGATGACGAGATCGCGAACCCCGACCCAGCGGTCCAGCGACGCCGGGGCGTGCACGGCTTCCGGGATTCCCTGGCTGTGGTCGGCATGGAGCCGCACGTCATGACCCGCCGCACGCAACGTGGCGGCCATTTCGAGCACGTCGGTTCCGACCGCGTCGTGGGCGGTCAGTGACGGTGCCAGCAACGCGATCTTCATGTGTCCGGCTCGTCGCGGCGTGCGCGCTGTCCGGCCATTTCGGCACGCAGGTGCGCGACTTCGGCGGCAAGGTCGGCGAGTTCCGCCGCGGCATTCTGTTGGGCGAGCGCCTGCCCCAGGCGACGTTGCTCGCGCGCGATCTCCGGCAGATTCCAGATCAGCGCCAGGCGCTCGATCAGCGCCCCGACCAGCGGCAGCCGTGTCGCGCGCCAGAAGCGGTAGCGCGCGGTGAGGCCGGCGATGTGCACCCCGTAGCCGCGGCCTTCTGCGGATGCGCGCAGGTCACCGAGGATCGCGATCTTGCTGTCCCCCGCGGCTAGCCGCTGCAACGCATCGAGATGCCCGGTGGGATCGGCCGTGCGCTTGAGCACGCAGCGATACGCGAGTTCGACGAACTCGTCGTTGTGCACGTGCATGAAGTCGTCGAGCGTGTAGGCCAGACGTTGCGGATGGTCGAGCGGCAGCGCGGCCGCAGCACTCGCGGGCGTGACGTGGTTCGCGACGTAAGCGGGCAGCGTCGCGGCGTCGGCGCGGATTTCCTGCTGCAGGCGGCTCAGCGGATCGGAAGGCTCGGGATGCATTGCGGCGGTCGGACGCGCTGCGCCTCAGCGCGGTGCAGCCGCGGCGGCGGTCGGCGCTTCGGCCGCAGCGAGCGGAATGATGCCATACGCGCGTGCGGCAGCCAGATCGATCCACTGATAGTCCGGCTTGCGCTGGCCGAAACCGGACGCTTCGCGCGCGTAGCGCGCCTTGCCAGCGACCAGCGCCGCCGAAAAGCTGTCCAGCGCATCGCCGTCGATCAGGCTCAGCTCGCCGATGAAGCCCGGTTTGGGGCGCACCGCGAGCTGACGCGCGCCGAGCAGCGTAGTCTCGACGAAGATCGGCTCGCCGTTCCTGTCACCGGTATAGAACGCGAGCAGCGCATGCCGCGGCACGAGCAACAGCACGCTGCGTATGCCGAGGCGTTCGAGTGCGGCAGCCAGCAGCAGGCTGCCGTCGATGCAGTTCGCGCGCCGTTCGCGCCAGACGTCGTCGTGCAGGCGCACGCGCTGGCTCCATACCAGCGGCCCGCGCGCGATGCCCGGGTCTTCGTCCGCGTAGCGCACGCCGTGGATCTGCAGCACTTCCCAGATCGCATAGGCGGCGGCCAGCGCCTGTGCCGGCTTGCGCGTGCCGGGTTCGAGCACGAGGAACGGATGGCGCTCGGCCACCTGGGCGAGGATGGCGTCGACCACGCGGGAGTGAGGGTCGGCGTAGGCGGCGAAAATCCAGCCGAGGTCGACGTGGTCCTTGCCGTCGCGGACGTAGTACGGTGCTTCGCCGAGGGGGTGCAGCCGGATTTCGCGGCGTTGCTCCCGGGGTGCCGCGTCGCCGCGCGCAAGGGAGAATTCGGCGACGACTTTCTGCGGCGCGGCGAGCGTCGCGAGTGTGTTGCGGTTCCAGCGCAGGCGCGGGCGCAGCGTATAGCGCTCGCCAGCGCGCGGCAGCGTGGCCTGCAGGCGGGCGGGTTCGGCGAGTCCCGGCGCTGTCATGCGCAAATCGACGCGCTCGCCGTCATGCGATGCCACGACGTCGACCGCGACCACGCCGCTGCCGTCGCCGAAGCGCGCATCGCCCGTCTTGCCGCCACTGCGTTGCGACAGGTCGAGCACTGGATACAGGGCATCGTCCGGGCTGATGTGGATCTGCCAGTCGCTCGCGCGCGCCGACGCGGCCAGCAGTACACACGCGAGGAGACAGGCACGCAGCGCCGCTAGCCCGCCTTTATCGCCTCCGTTCGTGGCGGGGCCGACGAGGCGCCGTCCGGATGCGCGCCGCGGACTGCGTGGCGGCGAAGGCGTAGCCGGCACGACATCGAACCGATACGAGGGAGCAGTGGGGGTCAGGGCGAACGTATCGTCGGCCGCAGTGAAAAAGGTGTGAGAAAGGCGGGCCAGGCGGCGCTTCGGGGTTTGCACGGAAAGCATGCGCCGACTATCGTTGCGGGCGCCTGTGCTTGTCCATAGGCCGCGTTGGGACGGCACGCATCCCAGCCCGCCCCATTCCCGTGGAGTTCTCATGCGCAAGATGCTCACACCGTTCTTTCTGGTGCTCTCGCTCGCCGCCTGCAGCAATGCGCCGCAGGACCCGGCCAAGCCCGCCGCCGCGCCGGCACCGGCTACCCCCCCCGCTGCCAAGCCCGAGCAGGCCGAGGCCAAGCAGGCGCCGGCAGCGACCGCACCGGCAGCCGAGCTGCCCGTCGGCACCTGTGGCGATCAGAGCGCCGTGGCGAAGGATCAGCGGCTCGCGAACACGCCACGCTGGACCACGGCGAGCGAAGTCGACAACTTTGGCTATGACGTGTTCCGCGGCGATCTCGAGGAAGGCCCTTTCACCAAGCTCAACGCGGATCCCATCCTCGGTGCCGGTACGACCGACGAGACCAAGAACTACGAATACCGCGACGACACCATCGATCCGTGCCGCGAGTACTGGTACTACATCGAATCGATCGACACCAAGGGCGGCCGCGAGAAATTCACACCCGTGTTCAAGGCCGGCGCCAAGCGCCGTGCGGCCGACGCGACGGCACCGCAGGCCAAGTGAACCGGGTGCGGTAAGCCATGCGGCACGAGGCGGGCGCGCGAATGCATCGACGCGTCCCGCTCTATTGCTTTCTTGCCGTGTTCGCTCTGCAACAGGCCGTGCTGGCCGTGCTGTACGCGGGCGGCGGCGGCAAGGCGCTGCTCGGCGACGAGGTCACCTATCTCGCGTGGGCGCGGGCCATTGCCGGTATCGGACCACCGGTCGTCGACATCGGCTGGTGGCCGCCGTTGCAGGCATGGCTGCTGGCCGGGTCGCTGTCCGCGTTCGGCGACACATTGCTGCCTTTGCAGGTGTTGCAGACCGGCCTGTTGATTGGAACGGCGGCGTTTCTCCGCGCGATCTGGCGCGTCTGTGACGGCCGTGTTCGCGCCGCCAATCTCGCCGCCGCGCTGTTCCTGCTGAATCCGTCGAACATGGCCTACGCCCATTGGCTATGGCCCGAACCCGTGCACCTGTTCCTGCTGTTCGCCGCCCTGTATCTGGTGCTGCGCAAGCGCGAAGCACTGGCCGGTGCCGCACTGGGCGGCGCGATGGTGGCCAAGAGCCTGCTCAGCCTTTTCTGGCCCGCGTTCGCCCTGCTGCTGATCCGTGGGCGGCGAGTGCGCGGCGCGCTCGCGCTGGTCCTCGGGGTCGCCGTCGTCACGGCCGTGCCGCTGTGGGACGGCTGGCAGCGCACCGGAAAGCCCATGATCGCCGACAGCTCTGCCTTCAACCTGGTTGGCGGTCTGCGGGACACCTGGCGCAGCGACTACGTGGACGACAGTGTGGCCAGGCTCGCGGGGGATTACGTGAGCAGCGCCGCGACGCCGGCGGAGCGCAACGCGATCTATCTCAACCTTGCCGAGGCCATCGTCCGCGAGCAGGGCTGGCTGGCGACCTTGCAGGTCCAGATGGGTCGGCAGTATTTCCGGCTGTTCAGTGCGAAGACCACCTTGCTGTCGCAGCTCCCGGGTCCCGCCTGTGCCGGGCATACCGGCAGTTACCGTGCCGTCCCTGCGCTGCTGGCGCAGACGCTGACGGCGATGAGCGACACGCTGCATCTCGTGAGCCTCGTCGGCTTTGCGGCGGGGCTCGCGTTCTGGCGCCGCTGGCGCGAGCCGCTGGTGCTCTGGAGCGCCCTGTTCTTCGGCTATCAGCTGGCGCTGTATCTGCTGCTGCACGTCAAGGCGCGCTTCCTGCTGCCGATGATGCCGCTGATCTGCGCCTTTGCGGCGAGTGCGATCGCGAGCCTGAACCGGCCCGACACGGCCGCCGCCGTGCGTCTGCAGGGTGGCGCGCGCGGGTGCATTGCAGCGGCCCTTGCGCTGTTGCTGCTCATGCTGGCACTGCTCGGGCCGGCGTTCGACGGCAGTTGCGGATGAGCTGCACGGAGACCGCATGAATCGCGAACACGAACTCGAACTGCGTCTTGCCGAATCGCGCCACACCGAAACCGAACTGCGCCGGGTGATCGATATCCTGCTCGGCGAGGGCGACGCCGTATTCGCGAGCCGCAGCTGGCGTTTTGGCCGCGTGCTGGCCGGCGGCATCGAGGGTCTGCGGCGGCTGTTCGGCCATAGCGTGCCGCCTGCGCAGGATGCGGCGCACTGGCGCACCATCGTCGCCGCGCATGACGATGCGCTGTCACGTCGCCGTGCGCTGCTCGAGCGGCTCTGCGCCGATGGGGCGAGCGAGGACCTCGATGCGGTGCTGGCCGAGCTCTGGCGTCATGCCGGTGCGGAGCACAGCGTCGCGCCACCATGAGCGTGACGACGGCCAGCCTGATCGTCCTGGCCTGGAATCGCTGGGACCTGACCGCGCGCGCACTCGACAGTCTGCTGGCGACATCGCTGGAAGGCGCCGAGATCATCGTCGTCGACAACGGTTCCACGGATGCGACGCCCGAGGCACTGCGCGCGTATGCCGGTCGCGTGCGCACGCTGCGGCTGCCGGACAATCAGGGTTTCGTGCGCGGCAACAACGCCGGTATCGCAGCGGCTGCGCCGGGCACCGACTTCGTGCTGCTCAACAACGACCTTGTGTTTCTGCAGCGCGATTGGCTGGTGCGGCTGCGTGCCTGCGCCCAGGCACACGCCGACACCGGCATCGTCGGTTGCCGTCTCGTCGATGCGCAGGGACGACTGGTGCACGCCGGCACGCGGGTGTTGCCCGACGACGGCATCGGTGTGCAGACGCCTTCGGGCCGGATCGAGCGTGACGTCGGCCAGTACACCGATGCCGACCGCGTCGTCGAGGGCGTCGTATTCGCCGCGGTTTACATCAAGCGCGCCGTCGTCGATGCGATAGGGCCGCTGCACACGGACTACCTGACCTATGCCGAAGACAGCGACTACTGCCTGCGCGCGCGCGCGGCCGGCTGGCGTACCCGGCTCTGCGGCGGTGTCACGCTGCAGCACGACCAGCATGGCTCGACCGCGGGTGACGACACGCATCGCGCGCACCTGCTCGCACAAGGGCGCGCGACCTTCCTGAGGCACTGGTCCACCACGCTGTCGGAACAGTACGACACCGCGCTGTGCCTCGTCGGGGCGCTCGACTTCCCGGCGTCGCTGGCCGCCTGGCAGCGGCCCTTCGCGCGCGCGCTCGACGCGGCGGGCGTTCGCCTGAGCTATCGCTCGCTGTACGCAGCGGCTCTGCCCGAAGCGATCGCCGAGAGCGGCGACAGCCACGATCACCTGCTCAATACGCTGCGGCGCCGCGCACGCGACGAAGCGCCGGCGCTCGCGCTGTGTGCCGGCGATCCGACCTTGTGGCCGCGGGTGACGGCGGCGCACCGCATCGGCTATCTCGACTTCGAACGGCCGCCGACCGGCGACGCGGCCGCGGCAGTCCGCGCCATGGATGCGGTCTGGGTGCCCAGCGCGTGGCATCGCGACCAGCTGTGCGACGCTGGCCACACCGGTGCCGAGGTGATTCCGTGGGTGGTCGACACGGCCTACGCGCATCCGGGACTGCGTGCCCGGCGCAATCCGCATGGTGAAACCGTCGTGCTCTGTTGCGCGCGCTGGGACGAGATCGACGCGCCCTGGTGCCTGCTCGCGGCGTGGACGCGCGTGATACGCCGCGAAGCCCCGTTGCGCCTGGTGCTCTGTATCGATGCGCTGGGTGTGGACCTGGCTGCTGCGACGCGAGCGCTGGCGCTCGATCCGCATGGCGGTCGCTACAGTCTGCTGCCCCGTCCGGTGCTGGCCGAGGAACAGCGCGCGGCGCTGTTCGCGGCAGCGGACGTGGTTCTCTGTGCGAGCCGCAGCCGCAGTCGTTGCTGGACCTTGCTGCAGGCGATCGCGACGGCACGGCCGCTGGTCGTGACCGCGCGCGGCGCGCGCGCCGAACTGCTGCAACGCCATGGTGTGGACGGCGTGCCCGACGGCGACGATGACGGCATCGCCACGCGCGCCCTCGCGGCGCTGCAGCGCGTCCTCGCGGACCTGCCCGCTGCGCGAGCGCGCGCCGCCGCAGCGAGTACGCAGTTGCGCGACGCGTCGGCGAACGGCATTGCCGCCCGGCGCGCCCATGATCTGCTGCGCGAGGTTCCGCGTGCGGTCGTGCCGCGCCGGCCATCGGTGTCGCGCAGTGGGCACGGCCTGATCGTGCTGGGCATGCATCGCTCGGGCACCTCGTGCATTGCGGGGTTGCTGCAACTGTTTGGCGCCTATGCGGGCGAGCCCGGCTCGTTCCTGCACAATCCCGCGGAGAATCCGCGCGGCTTCGTCGAGCGTGGCGACCTGCATCTGGCCTGCGTCGCCGCGCTGCGCCGGCGCGGTGGCGACTGGTCGGTGCCGCTGGGCTGGGACGAGGCGGCAGTGGCGGCCGCGCGCGCGCGCTGGCGCGACGATGCCGCGCCCATCGTCGCGGCGCTCGCGGCCCGGGCGCCGTGGCTGATCAAGGAACCGCGACTTTGCCTGTTGTACGACGAAATCGCCGATCTCGTCGCCAATCCCGTCTTGATACACGTGGTGCGCCCACCGAGCGCCACCGCCGCTTCGGTGCAGCGGCGCGACGGCCTGGGCGCGGCCCATGCGCTGGCACTCTGGGAGTACTACAACCACACCGCAGCCGTGATTGCCGGCACCGGTCCCGGCATCGTGCTGGATTACCATAGCCTGCTGCTGCAGCCGCGCGAGCAGGTGCGGCGGCTGTATCGCCGGCTGCAGGATGTCGGTGTGCGTGGACTGCGCGAACCGGACGACGAAGAGATTGCCGCCTGGATCGGCCCGGATCTCGCGCGCCAGCGTCACGCGCGCGCGCCGGCACCGAGCGGCACGCAGCAAGCTCTGTGGCAGGCACTGCAGCAACGCTCGGCGGGAGCCGATGCGCCACTGCCGGCGCTGTCGGTCGATTCCGTCGCGTTGTTGCGCCGGATTGCCCAGGAACACCGCGCGCGCATGCGTGCCGAACAGGAACCGTCATGACCGAAGCTGCCGTTTCGCCGTTGCCGCAGCGCGTCGACTGGGACGGCGCGCGCTTGCGTCTGCTGCTGGCGCCGCATGCCGAGATCGACGTCCACCTCGATGCCCTTCCCTACGCGCGGCTGCGTGCCGATGCGGACGGCCACGCGGGCCTCGCCCTGCCGTTCTCGCCGAGCGGGCATGCTTGCATCACCATGCAGCTGCACGCCGGCGATGTCGCGTCGGCGCCCGTGTCACTGCGTTTCGGCCACCCGGGACTCGCGCGTGCGGGCGAAATATTGCCGCCGGTGCCGATGCACGAGCAGGACTACGTCGACGTCGCTGCGAACGCCGAGGCGCTGGCGCGCGAGGTCGCGATCGTCGTGCCGGTGTACAACGCCGCCGACGCGGTACCGGTCTGTCTCGACAGTGTGATCGCGCATACGCGCGGCGCCGCGCGGCTCATCGTGATCGACGACGCGAGCACGGACGCGTCCATCGCGCCGCTGCTCGCGCGCTACCGCAACCGTCGCGGCGTGACAGTGCTCGCGAACGAGCGCAACCTCGGCTTCACCGCGACCGCAAACCGCGGTATTGCCGAGGCCGGCCGTGCCGATGTAGTGCTCCTCAACGCGGACACCGAAGTCGCGGCGCACTGGTTGAGCGGAATGCGGCGCGCTGCCTGGGCGTCGGCGGATACCGCGAGCGCCACGGCGGTTTCGGACAACGCCGGTGCTTTTTCGGTGCCTGCGCTCGAGCAGGAGAATCCATTTCCGCACGAGTGGACATTTTCCGACGCGGCGCTCGCCCTGCGCCAATGTGCCGGCAGCGCCTATCCACGTCTGCCGACCGGCAACGGTTTCTGCCTGTACCTGAAGCGTGCCGTGATCGACGCGATCGGCGCGCTCGATGCGCAGGCCTTTCCCCAGGGCTACGGTGAAGAAAACGACTGGTGCCAGCGCGCCGAAGCAGCCGGCTGGCGTCATGTCATCGCCGGCGACGTGCTCGTGCGCCACGCGCGCAGCCAGAGCTTCGGCGAGGAACGCCGCCGCACGCTCGGCGAAGCCGGCATGGCCGTGCTGCGCGCGCGCTGGCCTCGCTATGAATCCGATGTCGGTGCCAGCCTGTTTTCGCCGCGACGACGCGCGCTCGACTGGCGTGTGCGCCTTGCCTATGCCGGTCCACGCGCGCGGCCGCGCGCGCTGTGCTGGGACGACGCTGCCGCTGCGTCGGACGCGGTGGTCTATCACTGCCGGCGCGTGCCGGACGGCCTCGAGCTGCGCCTGCCGGACGGTGCGAAACGCATCGAGGAGCGGCTGGCTGACGCCTCAGTGGCCGCTGGCTGCAGCGAGGCGGAATGGAATGCCAGCTTCGCCCGCCTGCTGCAGCGACACGCGATCGATCGCATTCATGGCGCATTGCCGCCGGCGTTCGCGCACGTCGCCGCGCTGCTCGCGATAGATACCGACGCGGCACCTGCGCCGCGCCCGTTCGGGAGCGACGGATGAGTCTGTGCGTACTCGTGACTGGTGCCGCTGGCCAGGATGGTGCCTACCTGTGCCGCGATCTGCTGTCAGCCGGCTGCACCGTGCATGCGGGGTTGCGCCCGGGCTGGAACGACGATGCGCTCTGGCGTCTGCGCGAACTCGATCTGCTCGGTCATCCGGGGCTGCATCTGCTCGCTCTCGATGTGCGCGATGCATCGGCCTGTGACACGGCGGTGGCGCGCGTGCATCCGGATCAGCTGTTTCACCTGGCCGCCCGCAGCAGCGTCGCACAGGCGCAGGCCGATCCGCTCGACGCGATTGCCTGCAATGGCAATGGCGCCGTACATCTTTTCGAGGCCGCGCGCCGGCACGTGCCGGCGGCACGTATCGTGCTGGCGTCGAGTGCAGAGATCTTCGCACCGCGCGACGGCGTCATCGATGAAACCTGTGCCTGGCAGGCACGTCATCCCTATGCGGTGTCGAAACTGATGGCGCATGCGGCATTGCACGCCTACCGTGACACCTACGGCCTGCAGGCCAGCGCCGCGATCCTGTTCAATCACGAGTCGCCGTTGCGCGGCAACGCCTTCGTCACGCGCAAGATCGCCGCGGCGGCGGCGCGGCGGGCCGCAGGCAGTACCGACGTGCTGTACCTCGGCAACCTCGATGCCCGGCGTGATTTCGGTTACGCGCCCGACTATGTCGTTGCGCTGAGCGCGCTCGCGCGGCGCGCCGAGCCCGACGATTTCGTGATTGCGAGTGGCCGCCAAGCCTCCATACGCGAATTCGCGACGCTGGCGTTCGCGGCTGCGGGCATTGCGTTGGACTGGCATGGCTCGGGTCTCGGCGAGCACGCGGTGGACGCGGGCAACGGCGGCCGCTGCATCGCAGTCGATCCCGCGCTGCTGCGCCGCGTCGATGCACCCATGCTGCGCGGCGATGCGGCGCGCGCGCGGAGGGAGCTTGGTCTGACCGACAGCGTCGATACGGCCGGTCTGGCGGCATTGCTGGTTGCGGCGGAACGGCGCCGTCTTGCGCGGGGCACGCCCGCATGAGCGCTGCGCCGTTGCGCGTCATCCTCAACGTCGATGCGATCAGCGCGCCGCTGACCGGCATCGGCGTCTATACGCGCGAACTTGCACTCGGCCTGGAGCGTGCGCCGGAACTCGATGCGCTGAAGCTGTTCTCGGCCTATCGCTGGGTCGCCAACAGTGAACAGGCTTTCCAGGTCAATCGCACGATCCAGAGCGTGCGCCGCGTGCTGCCGTTCAAGCGTGCTGCGCTCGAAGGCTACACAGCGTTGCGCGCCGCGCTGTTCCGACGCAGCACGCGCGGCATGAGCGACCATGTGCTGCACGCGCCAAACTTCGTGCTGATGCCGTTCGATGGTCCCAGCGTCGCGACCGTGCACGACATTTCCTATCTGCGCTATCCGCAGTTCCATCCGGTCGAGCGCGTGCGCTTCCTCGAGCGCCACCTGCCGGCCACGCTCGCGCGCGCGGATGCGGTCATCGTCGACTCGGTCTATGTCCGCGACGAGCTCGTCGACGTGCTCGGCGTCGACGCGACCAAGCTGCACGTCGTGCCGCTCGGCGTCGACGCGGCCTTCCGACCACACGACGAAGCCGCCGCTGCCGCGGCGCTCGCCGCCCACGGCCTGCGCTGGCGTGGCTTTCTGCTCGTCGTCGCGACCCAGGAACCGCGCAAGAACCTCGAGCGCCTGGTGGAAGCCTATGCGGGCCTGCCCGACGCGGTGCGGGTGCGGCTGCCGCTGGCTGTGGTCGGTGCGCGCGGCTGGCTGGACGCGGCCCTCGCGCGGCGGATCGAGCCGCTGGAGCGACGTGGTGAAATACGTCGCCTCGGCTTCGTCGCCGACGCGGACCTGCCGGCGATTTACGCGTCGGCGGCGGGCTTCGCATTTCCATCCCTCTACGAAGGCTTCGGCCTGCCGCTGCTCGAGGCCATGGCCAGCGGCATACCCGTGCTGACCTCGAATGCGGCATCGATGCCCGAAGTGGTCGGCAAGGCGGCGCTTTGCATCGATCCGCTCGACGTCGGGGCGATACGGGACGGTCTTCGGCGCATCGTCGAGGACGAGGCCTGGCGCGCAAAGGCCGTGCCCGCCGGACTCGCGCAGGCGGCCGGCTACACCTGGTCGCGCACCGTTGCCGCCACACTGGATGTTTACGCCGCGGCGCGAACGCGCGCCGGCACCATCACGGCGGCATTCGCGCACCAGCGCATGGCCGCGCCGCCGCTACCGGCGCGTGCGGCGGTCGTACTGGTCAACTACAACACCGCCGACCGCAGTCTGCGCTGCATCGCGTCACTGCGCGGCCTGGCCGGGCGCATACGCCTCATCGTCGTCGACAGCGGTTCATCCCCTGCCGATCTGGCCGCGCTGCGTGCGGGACTCGCACAGGCCTGGCCCGCGGCCGAGCTCGTGGCGAGCCCGGTCAACATCGGTTTCGCCGCCGGTTGCAACCGGGCCATCGTGCGTGCGCTGTCGGAACCGGCCATCACGCATGTGCTGCTGCTCAACAACGACGCGGTTGCGACGCCGGCGCTGGAAACCTGGCTGCTCGACCATGTCGAAGGGCGCGCCGACGCCGACCTCGCTGGCGGACGCGTGCTCAAGCTCAGTGGCGACGACGTTGACTCGCTCGGCATCGCCTTCTATGCCAGCCTGCTCGCCTCGAACCGGCTCGATCTGCACGATCCCTATTTCGGGCCAACCGGCGGCTGTGCGCTGTACGCGCGGCGTGTACTCGAAGCGTTGCAGGCCGCGCATGGCCATGTCTTCGACGAAGCATTCTTCTGCTATGCGGAAGACACCGACGTCGCCGCGCGCGCGCTGCTGCTCGGTTTCACGCCCGCCTATACCGATGCGGTGCTTGCGCGCCACGAAGGCCAGGCTTCCAGCGGTGGCGGATTCAACGATTTCGTGCTTTACCACGGCATCCGCAATTCGCTATGGATGCTGCTCAAGTGCGTGCCCGCAGCTGTGATCCTGCGCCACCTGCCGTCGCTGCTCGCGATCCACGTCGGCATCGTGCTGCGTCACGGTCTGCGCGGAAAGGCGCGCGTCGTGTTCCGGCTGTACCGCGACGCGCTGCGCGGCAGCCCCCGCATGCTGCGCCTGCGGCGGCGCATCCAGCGCAGCCGGCGCATCGGCGCCCGGGAATTCGCGCGCCGCGTGAGCCGTCGGTTCTACGACCGCGGCTATGTCCGCAACGCCTTGCGTGATCTGTGGGCGGCGCTGCGGGGACGGGGGCGCGGGTAGCCGTCGGGAAGCTTCTGCGACTCCGCGTTCGGCTCTCCCGACGTCCGCAACGTAATGCGTCAGTCCGCGAGTAACCCGCCTCGCTGCAGTTACTTGCTCGAAAACTTCGCGTTGGCGGCCGCGTTCTCGCTGCCGGCGGCCGGGCCCGGGCGCACCGTCCCGGGTTGGCGCGGGCCGTTGAAGCCCGAGCGCAGCAGCACGTCGCCGGAGTCGACGAGATCGGCGGTTTCCCGGGATGGGTCGATCGGTGCGCGCTCCGCCGTCTTCTTGGTGGATGCGTCGGGCTGGCCCGGCTGAGCCGGGTTCCCGGCGGGGGCCTTGGCCGGCGTGCTGACGGGGCCGGGCACGAGGTCCAAGCGCGCAATGGCATCGAACGGATCGCGCGGGTCGGCCACGTAGCCGCGGACTTCGACGGCCTTGCCGCGCACCGATGCCGGCGGTTCCGGCAGGGTGAAGCGGCTGCCGAGCACGGTGAAGCGCGTGGAGTAGAGGGTCTTGCCGTCGCGGTCCAGCCAGCTGATGTCGGCCATGCCGCTGAACGAGCGGCGATCGACCTGGGCCTCGATCGCGTCGGGTCCGAACGGACGCGGCACGCGCGCGAAGCGGAATTCGCCGTCGGGTCGTTCCAGCACAACGGCCGGATCGCCGAGCAGGTTGTAGGTCTCCACCAGCGTGTGGTCGTCGACCGCGCTCTTGCCTGCGACGATGGACTCGCCGATCGTACGGCCCGGCTTGATCAGTTCGCTGACGATGGCCTTGCTGAACTCGGCCGACGGTGAGTTGCGCCACGACGCCGCGAACACGGCGATCGCACCACGCTCGGGTTCGCGCAGGAAACGTTCGCCGATAGAGTCCTCGGTCGGATTGTCGAACGGCGCGGAATAGCAGGTCATCGACAGGACCATCGGCAGGCGCCCGCCGTTGCTCAGGTTCGACACGTCTTCGAGCGTGAACAGGTCGTGGTTCTTGCGCAGGTCCGGCGGACCCGTGCGCCAGATGTAGCGACCGCCGTGGCCGATGAAATGCACCAGCAGCCGGCCGTCGTTGAGCCCGTGCTTGATCGACGACTGATGCGCGATGTTGTCCTTCTCGTCGGCGCTGGCGTAGACCTTGTCGCTGAGAAAGCCGTCCTTCTCGAGCGCTTCCGCGATCTGGTCAGAGGTCGCCTTGAAGTAGTCGCTCTCGTCGGTGATGTACATGACGTCGCGGCGCCAGCCGCCGAGCTGCGGTGTGCTCAGGTAGTTGATGGTCTTGTCGACGATGGCCTTGACTTCGGCCGGCTCGACGACCGGAAAGCGGCCGATGGCGATGACCGGATGCAGCGGATTGTTGCCGACACTGACGAAGTGGTTGTCACTGGCCGATTGGCCGTCGTAGGACATGAACTGCCAGGTCGGAATCAGGGCGCGGTGCTTGAGGTCGGTCGGTGTATCGGCGTAGGGCGTACTGGGGATGTCGCCGAACTGCCCCGGCGTCAGCAGTTCCTGGTCGGCCCACTTGGCGATGTTGCGCCGGTCGATGCGCTGGTGGCGGATGTCGAAGCTGGCGTCGCCGACGAGCAGCGCGAACCGCGGCCGTGGCTGCGGCCATTGCGTATAGGCCTGCTGCATCAGCTTGCGGATTGCCAGCGGATGCGTGATGCCGTGATTGAACTGATCGTAGACCTCGTCCACGTCGATGACGGCGACTTTCAGGCCGCGGCGGCGGTGGAACTCGGCCAGCGGCTGGATGGCATCGATGAGCCGCGAGTGACTGATCATGAGGTAGTCGACGGGTTCGGCCGGCTTGTGCCAGTCGCGCGTGTTCACCGCACGCACTTTCTGCGGTGCGGCGAAACGCGCGTCGACGACCGGATAGACGGTCGCGTTGGCGTCGATGCGGCCGAATTCGCCGTTCGTCGTGCTCCAGCGGCGGCCGTCGTCACCGTACAGCGCGACTTGCTCGCCACCGTTGCGCAGGGTGACCTTGCCCGTGGACGCGATACGCAGCGCCTCGGTCGACCGGGTCAGATCGCCGTCGATGGGATAGTCGATGTCGACTGCGTTGAACATGACGACATCGACGATGAAGTTCGGATCGTCCGGCTTGACCGGCCGCTTCGGCACGCTCAGCGTGAAGCGGTTGCCTTTTTCCTGCAGGGCCGCGGACGGCAGGGTGAACTGGCGTTCGATTTCGTCGCGGCCGTCCCACTCGAACTGTGCGACCGGCTTGCCGCCGAACTGCACGATCACGCTGTGATCCGCCGATTTCGAGGCGTTTCCGATCACGGTAGGTTGCGCCGACATGGCGCGGAACTTCAGCGTGAAGGCCACGGTTCCGCCGCGTGCGGCGAGATCGGGCAGATCGACATCAAAGGTAAACGGCACGGGATCCACGTGCGTGAGCTTGGCCCAGTGCCAGAAATCGGCTTCTTCCCACGGTTTCACGTGGTTCTGGTTGAGCCGGATCATCAGGTTTTCCTGCTCGAGATGCAGGCGCCGGCTGAGTCCGGCCACGGCCGCTGCCGGGGTCACGTCAACGTCGGCAAAGCGTGCGTGGTTACCCGGCTCGCCGGACAGCACATAGACGTTGACCGTGCTGTAGGTATCGAACCACGACAGCGGCCCATGCAGCGGCTTGCCGATCCATTCGACACGGTCGCCGGGTTGCAGGGTCGGGCCGCTGCCGCTCAGGCGGATCGGCACTTCCTGGCCACGCTGCGTCAGCTTCAGTGCGTCGCGGGGACAGTCGGCGAGGCCGGGCGCGACGGCGGCGATGCTGGCCTGGTCCAGGGCGTAGACGCCGCCGTGTTCAATCTCGATGTGGATGCTTCCACTGCAGGCGAGCGCAGCAGAGGCGGGGAACGCGGCAAACGGAATCAGGCAGAGAGCACGACGAAGGGGTGACAGCATGAGCAAACGGAACCTGCGAATCGTCTTTGCGACCGAATCCGACAGGCTACTGGTTGGTCAAAGCGTATGCAACGCAGCCGCCGGCGCGTGCGGCCGGCGGCGGGCAGGAAGCGGTGAACCGTGCCGCGATCAGTTGTTTTCGAAGTCGTCGGCGAACAGCAGGTCGGTCTGGTCGATGATCAGGGTTGCTGCGTTGATCGTGCCGGTACCGCTGCCGGGCTGCCCCGGGGTCGGATCGCCGGCGTCCCTGATCGTCAGGGTCCAGGTGCCGTTGGCGATTTCGGGCGGAATATTGCGGAAATCCGGGGAAATCAGCGTTGCCGCGCCGCCGGGGTCCTGGCCGCCCGGCAGTGCCGCGCGGTAGGAGCCGGTCGGCACGGTCGGGAATGCGCTGCCCCACCAGTCCCGCTCGCCGGTGTCTTCGAAGGTGTACAGCCCGTTGAGGATGCCGTTGTGGCCGCAGCCATTCGGCACGTTGGAGCCGGTGTGGCTGAAGATGACCTTGGACGGACTGCCACCGGGAGCGGCCAGGGTAACCACCAGGTCGCCGCGCCAGGTGTGGTTGATGTTCATGCTGAGGCTGACGCCGACGACCGGATAGATCAGGCCATTGACGTCGAAGCTGACGACGCGCGGCTGCCCCAGGTTGTTGACACCGCAGCTCGGCGAGCCGCTCGGCGCGTCGGGAATGGGGCCGACATTCGTGCCCGTAAACGACTCGACCGCGAATACGGGCGAGGAGGCCAGGAGGCCGAAGCCGAGCAGGGCCAGAATCGCGGTGCTGCGCATGCCTTCCACTCCAGAAGCGACAGAGAAAACCGCCGCAGTGTAGCCGAAACCCGGCCGGCCCGACCCGGCCCCGCGGGCCACGTTCAGATTGCAGTCGCGGTCGCGCCGGGGCGGAACAGGCGCTTCAGCAGGGCAGCCACGGCGGGCATCTGCGCCTCGACCAGCGCGGCGTCGGAGTACCAGGCCTCGACGAGGCAGGCGAAGAACTCATCCGGGCTCTCGGCGGCGTAGGGGTCGATAGCTGTGTCCTCGCCGGCGTCCACCGCCGCGCAATGCCTGTCATAGGCCTGCTGGAAGGTGCGTATCCACTCGGTGCGCGGCAGCCAGGGCGGCAGCGGCGGCACGCCGTCGCTGCCGCCCCCGAGCATGTCGAGCTTGTGCGCGATCTCATGGATCACGACGTTGAACCCAGAGTGGGGGTCTGCAAGATCCTGTTCGATGTCGGCCCAGGACAGCACCAGCGGTCCGTGTTCCCAGGCCTCGCCGATCAGGGCGTCATCGCCTTCAGTGACGACCCCGGTGTCTTCGTCATGATGCTCGCGGCGTACGCGGAATTCGCCCGGATAGACCAGCACCTGCCGCCAGCCGCGCAGGTAGTCGTAGCCGAGGTCGAGTACCGGCAGGCAAGCCAGGGCTGCGATCAGCAGGCAACGATGATCATCGAGCTCGGCGCCGGACAGGGCGCTGAAACGCTTGTCGGCCAGAAAACGTCCGCACAGCGCGCGCAGGCGTGCGGCGGCCTCCGGTGCCAGCGCGGCGACGAGCGTGCATTCGCCCACGACCCGCTTCCAGGCGTCGTCGTCGATCGGATGGGGGCGAGGTTGCAGGCGCTCGCGCAGACGGCGGAAGAAGTCGATCACGCGACTATGATGCCGCGTCGCCGCGGCAAAGCCAGCGGACCAACGGGTCTATTTGATCGATCCCGGCAATACGGACTGCCAGCGCAGGCCACCGCCGCGCGGTTTCGATGGCGCCACCGCATCGATCGATGGCAGAGATGCGGCGGGTACCGCGCTGTCGCCGCCCGGTGTCGTCGCGATCTGCTCGCCGACGGTGCCACGCGCATCCACCGGTACGCTGACAGGTGCGCTCTGGCCGTCGTGATAGATCACCCGCGCATCCGCGCTCGGCTGGATGTCGCAGTCCTGTCGCGACTGGGCGAGCGCGACGCCGCCCGGTGCCGAGCTGCCGAGCAGGAACTCGTCGGCATGGCTGGCTCCGGCCAGCAGAGCCAGGCACAGCAGCAGGAACACGGGGCGCGGTTTGGTGAGCATCGGTGGCTCCGGATGGCGGAACGCTGGCACGGGCTCGCGGGCGGGACGGCATGCTCGCACGAAAGGTCCGGTGTCGCCAGCGGGAACGCCCGGCTTCAGCAGAGTTCGTGCCAAGGACCGTCAGGCCTCCCGGCCTTTGCGCAACAAGGGCTTGAAGTCATGTGTACTGTCCGGACTGTCCGCTCCGGCGGCAGCGGACAGCGGCGGACAGTGGGATGGATGCGCCGAGGCGTGGATTGGTTGCGTCGTCGCGGGCCAGCGATCCGTCTCGCTGCGCTGCAGCGCGCGTGCGCCCGGGTCCGCTGGCTAGACTCAGTAATGAACAGTGCACCTGCGGACGTCCGATTGATACCACATCACTGGCAGCCCGGCGGGGTCGCCCTCAAGCGCTTGTTGCTCGCCGGCATACGGCGCGTGCTGGCGCACCGCGACACCATCAACCGGATCAACGTGTTCCCGGTCGCGGACGGCGACACCGGCTCGAACCTGGCGTTCACGCTGAGCGCCGTCGAGCAGGCGCTGCGGCCATTTCGGGCGGGTAGTGCCGGGCATCTGCTGCGCCGGGCGGGTGACGAAGCCATCGATGGCGCGCGCGGCAACTCCGGCGCCATCCTCGCGCAATTCCTGCAGGGCGTTGGCGAGCGTCTGGCCGACCAGTCACGGCTGACCCTGGAAGCCCTCGCCGCGGCCGTCGACATCGGTGCGAGTCAGGCCCGTGGCGCCGTGGCCGAACCGCGAGAGGGCACCATGCTCTCGGTGATCGCCGCGTTTGCCGCGGCTCTGCGCCGCGAGGCCGACTGCGGGGATGGCGAACTGCGCGGTGCCTGGTCACGCGCCGTCGCCGCGAGCCGGGACGCCCTCGCGCGCACGCCCGAGCAATTGAGCGTGCTGCGCAAGGCCGGCGTCGTCGACGCGGGAGCGCTGGGCTTCGTCGAACTCGTCACCGGAATCGACGACTACCAGCAGCGCGGTCGCCTGAGTCTGGGGGCGAACGTCGAATTCGAGAGCGATGCCGGCGTCATGGCTGACGCAGTCGAACCCGATTCGGCCCACCGCTGGTGCACCGAATGTGTGCTCAGCGCCCCTGCGATCGAGCGCGACGCGGTCAGGGCGGCGTTGCGGGAACTCGACCACTCCAGCCTCGTGCTGGCCGGCACGCGGGAGAAGCTGCGCGTGCATGCGCATGTCGACGAACCGCAGCAGCTCTACACGGTGCTCGCACGTTTCGGTCGTATCGGCAGCTGCAAGGCCGACGACATGCGTTCGCAGCAGCGCGCGGCGCAATCGCGCCTCAAGGTCGCCATCGTCACCGATTCCGCGGCCGACCTGCCCGACGATGCGCTGGAGCAGCTGCCCTTGCATCTGGTCCCGGTACGCCTGAATTTCGGTGCGCAGGACTATCTCGACAAGGTATCCCTGTCGCCGGATGAGTTCTTCCATGAGCTGCGCACGAACCCGGTGTTGCCGCGTACGTCCCAGCCCCCGCCCGGCGATTTCCGGCGCCTGTTCGAATTCCTGCTGAGTCACCACGACGAAGTCGTCTATGTGGGATTGTCGCGCGCGGTCAGCGGCACGCTGCAGGCCGGCGAGGGCGCTGCCCAGCGCTGCGGGCCCGGGCGCGTCCACGTGGTCGACTCGCGCACGGCATCCTGTGCGCAGGGCCTGCTTGCGCAGCACGCAGCCGAGCTTGCGGCGCAGGGCCTCGACGCTGCCGCGATCACGGCGCGCATCGCGACGCTGGTGCCACAGACAGCGCTGTTTGCCTATGTGCGTGATCTGAGTCACGTGGTGCGTGGTGGCCGTTTGCCGCGCTGGACCCTGCCCTTGACGCGCTGGCTACGGCTCGCGCCGATCGCTGCCGTCGGCGCCGACGGCCGGCTGCATCTGCACACGGTGCGGCGAACGAGTCCGGATTTTCCCCGGAGATTCGCCCAGTGGGTGCTGCGTCGGCTGAGTCCGGCGCAGCGCCGCGGCAGGTTGTTGATCGGTCATTGTGACAATGCGCGCGAAGCGGCGCTGCTGGCGGCGGAACTGAGTGCTGCACTCGGCAGCGGCCCGATCGATATCGTGAAGATGGGGGCAGCCATCTCCGCACATGCGGGGCCGGGCACGGTTCTGGTGAGTGCGCTGCCGTCGAATGTCTCGGGGCACCCTGAAACCGCACGTTGAAATTCGGCAAATGATGCGGCGTCCATCCGAGGCCGCCCCCGGCTTGGCATGCGCATCGACCGACCGGCGACTCCTGCAACAGTGAAGATCAGCGCGACGATCGCCGCGCCGGAGCGGATTCCGCTGGAGCGGCAAACGAGGGCTCATGCAACGCGCTCGTCCTGCGTTGCGCGCCGCTGCAGGACGCAGGCGCGACTGTGCGCGGCCCGGCGTCTCAGCGCGCGCTGCGTTGCTCGCAGTCGGTCCGCCACTGGGCAAAATCTTCTGAGACGCCGGGTCGCGACGCGACGCTGACTGCGTCGGGATTCGCCAGCGCTGCGTGCAGTGCATCGGCATTGCTCGTGCCGAGCCGGCACTTCGCATACGCGAGCGCTGCACGTTCGTAGGCGGCGCTGCGCCGGTCGCGCTGCGGGGTTTTCGCGCGGTCGGCCAGTACGGCCTCGAATTCTGCGATGGCATCGGCTGTCCGGTTGCCGGCGATCAGCCAGCGTGCCCGCGCCGCACGGACGCCGATCAGTGGACGCGCGCTGTCGCCGCCGGCCGCGTTACCGATGGCGAGTGCCTCGTCGAACGCGGCGCCGGCTTCGTCGAGCCGCCCCGCGCGGGTCAGCAGTCCGCCGTAGTCGGCCGCGAACACGAGCACGTCCGGATGCCGTTCGCCCATGAGCTTGCGGGCATCGGCGAGAGCGCCCTGAGCGAGCGACAGCGCCTCGTCGCCACGGCCCTGTGCGAAGCGCACCTTCGCGAGCAGCCGGCGCATGAACAGATCGCTGCGGTAGTAGACGGTGCTGTCGGGATTGAACAGCTCCCTCGCGCGGGCAAGCCGTCGATCGGCCTCGTCCAGTGCGCCGAGCTGGAGGCTGATGTTCGCGCCGTTGCTCAGCGCCATGGCCAGTTGGTCGCGGGTTTCCGGCAGATGCGCGTCGAGGGAGACTATCGCGCGCGACATATGGGCACCCGCCCGGTCGAGCTGGTCGAGCGATTGCGCGTACACGGCAGCGGCCATGTCCAGTCCGGCGCGCAAGGCGCTGCTTTCGTCACCGATACGCGAGCGCCGCGCGAGGGCGCGATCGATCCAGTCCAGCGCCTCCTCGACCTGATTGCGGCCGTAAAGTGCCATCGCGACGTAGCGTTGGTGCATCGCCAGGTCGTCCTCCGGCACGGGGTCCGCCGTCTCGAACAGAGCGACCGCGCGCTCGAACAGCTGTGCAGCGCGGTCGCGCATGCCGATTTCGTAGTAAACGTGGCCGATCGATGCGACCAGTGCGGCGCGCACCTCGGGCTTGAGCTTCTCCATTTTCGTTTCGTCGAGACGTGCTGCCGTGCGGTCCAGCAGTTCGAGTGCGTTCACGCGTCCTTCGCGGATTTCCGCGGGCTTGGCCGACTGGTAGAGCGTGATCGCAAAATCCGCGAGCTCGGTCGCCCGGTCACGTTCGCGCGCTACGGCGGCCAGTTGCCGATTGATGCTGACCAGGTGATAGCCGGTGAATGCGCACAGCAGCACGGCCGCCGCCAGCCAGGGCCTGCGTCGACGCAGCCAGCGCCGTGCGGCGTAGCCCCGTTCGCCGCGTCGCGCCAGCACCGGTTCGCCGGCCAGTGCGCGATCGATGTCGGCGTTCCATTCGTCGACGCTGCGATAACGGTCGTCCACGCGCTTGCGCAGCGCCCGCAGGCAGATCGCGTCGAGATCACTGCCCGGCAGCGTGCGGCCGCGCTGGCGTGCCACGACCGAGGGCGGTGGCGGATCCGCATGCAGGATGGCGTGCGTCAGCGCGGCCGCGCCGGCATCTGCATGCGGCGGTTCGCCCGCGAGTAGCTCGTACATGAGGCAGCCCAGCGCATGCACGTCGGTACCGATGCCGGCGAGTTCACCGCGGATCTGTTCCGGTGCGGCGTAGCGCAGGGTCAGCGGACTCGCGCCAGCTGCAGTCGCCGCGGTTTCCTCGTCGAGCAGTCGTGCAATGCCGAAGTCGAGCAGTCGCGGCTCCCCGCTGGTGTCGACGAGGATGTTCGCCGGCTTGATGTCGCGGTGGACGACCAGGTGGCGGTGCGCGTAGGCAACGGCGTCGCCGACCTTGCGCAACAGGGCGAGGCGGGCGCGCAGGTTGAGTGCGTGTTGCTCGCAATACTGTGTGATCCGGGTACCGTCGATGTACCAGGTGGCGAGAAACGGCCGGCCGTTCTCGTCGGTGCCGCCGTCGATGAGGCGCGCGATGTTCGGATGATCCAGAGACGCGAGGATCTGCCGCTCGCGCACGAAGCGCCGCTCGTCTTCGGCGCTCCAGCGCTCGCGGTCGATCTGCTTGATCGCCACCTGGCCCTGAAAGCCGCCGTCGTCGCGTTCGGCCAGCCAGACGCGGCCCATCCCGCCGCGGCCGATCTCCCGCACCAGGCGATAGCGTGCGACCTGGGGCGCTGCGTCGCGCTGCTGGTCGAGGCAGGACAGGGTTTGCCCGGATGATACGAACAGCCGCTGCAATGCGTCGGCCAGGGCCGCATCGTCCCGGGCGATCGATTGCAGGGCGTCCGCGCGCTCGACGGGACCGAGCTCGCTCAGCCTCAGGTATTCGTCTTTTTCGCGGCGGTATCGTGCGGCGTCACTCATGGTCCGGCATCCGTTGGCATCCCGGGCGGCCTGCGCTCGCAAGCGCTTCACCCCGAATCGCGGCGCGCAGCATACGGCTTCACCGTGGACTGCGCGCGAGGCCGACGCGCCGGCTTCCTGCCGGCCCACAGTCGCCTCGTCGCCGTCGACACGCTATCGTCGGCATCCGGCGGAATGGGTCCGCCCAGTAGCGCTCACGAAGGAGTCGTGCCATGCCGCAAGCCAAGAGCCATATCGAAATCGCATTCCGGTCGATTCCGGTGTTCGCCGACGACGGGCAGCTCGACGTCGGCGAGATCAATTTCCTGCTCGGCCTCGCGCTGCGCGACGACGTCATCGACGACGACGAGCGCCGCGTGCTCGGCGAGATCTTTGCGCAGGCCGAAAAGGGTCACGTGCCGGAAAAGGTGCAGGCGCGCATCGACGAAGTCCGCGAAAAGCACGGTATCCGCCGCGCCTGAGGCGCCGCCGCCGCCCGCCCAGATTCAGCTCATCGCGCTCCATTCCCGCAGGCGTTCGTAGACCTGCGGATGATTCAGCAGATCCATGTGCCCGAGTCCGCGGAAGACATGGCGCTGCTCCGCGGGCAGCCGCAACGAGCGCTGCGGATCGGCATGCTGGCCCAGCGCGCTGGGCACCGGCACCAGGCCGTCGCCGATCCAGCGGGCGCGCGTACCGTCGCTGCTGCCGGCCAGCGTCGCCGCGGCGAGATACCAGCGCGCACCGCCGATCTGTGGCAGTGGCTCGATGTCGGCCTCGTCCTTTCGACCGTGCGGACGATCGTGGTCGCTGCACCAGCCGTGGCGCAGATCCTTCACGCCGGCGCTGCGCCGTTCGGTCAGTCTGGCCAGCGCGCGCGTGTAGGGTATGGCATCGAGCGCGGCGCTCAGGCGTCCGCCGATGCGCTCCAGCGGTGCGCCCAGATGCGGCGAGCCCAGGCACACGGCACTGACCAGGCGTTCGCGCCACGCCAGTGCCTCACGCGCCGCATGGCTGCAGGCGCTGCGGCAAACCAGCCCGCCCATGCTGTGGCCGATCAGTACGATGCGATCGATCGTGCCGGGGTGCCGGTCGACCAGCCGTTGCAGTGCTTGCGCGAACTCGCGGCCGTTGGTTGAGATGCGCCGGCCGCTGTTGTAGCGCAGGCGCACCGCGCTGCCGCCGAGATCGCGTTCCAGCCGCGTGCCGAAATCCTCGCCATCGCGGTCTTCCCATTGGCTGTCGTTGAGCCCGAGTCCATGCACGAGCACGTACAGCGTTCCATTCGTGCACGGCAGGTCGCGGGCGAGCGCGGCCCGGTCAAGCTTGAGCGCCTGACCATCGCGACAGAACGCCAGTGACAGCGCCAGCGGATTGCGCGTTGCTTCCAGGTGGTCGCCGACGGCGCCGTTCAAGGCGCTGACCCAGGCGCTGGCCGCGGTGGCCGTGACTTCGGCGCCGTCGCGTGGAAGCACATAGCGTTCGTACAATCCCAGCGAGCCGATTGCGGCGGAACTCGCGGCCTGGCCGACGTCACGCAGCCGCGCATACACGAAGTCGGTGCTGCGCGACAGCAGCCGGCCGAAAGGCAGCAGGCGAGCAAAGGGATCGAGCACGGCCTGATGCATTCCCTCGACGACATCGAGCGCACCGAGAAAGCCTTCACCGGCCAGTTGCGTCGTGCCGCGCAGGAAATCGAGTCGTGACTTCATCGGCAATGCGGGATCGTCGCTGCTTCGGCCCGCGGCATCCTATGCCATGGCCGGGACATACAACGGACCGTCGTCGTGACGATCCGGCGTGATCGGCAAGCCTAGCCGATCTCGGCGAGATGGTGCAGGTTTCGTGCCGCGCGGACGTGACGGCGAACCGGTTGTCTACCGTAGCCGCCAGTATGGGCGCGTTGCTGCTGACTGCGGGCACGCGCGGACGTGACGGCGAACCGGTTGTCTACCGTGGCGCCGGGACGCGGGCGCTGGCCCGGCTGCCTCAGATCCAGTCGCGCGGCACCAGATAGTCGGCGAGTCGCGCCTCGTCGCTGCCCGGTTCCGGCTGGTAGCCGTACTCGAAGCGCACGCGCGGTGGAAGGCTCATGAGGATCGATTCGGTGCGCCCGCCCGACTGCAGGCCGAACAGGGTGCCGCGATCCCAGACCAGGTTGAACTCGACGTAACGTCCGCGCCGGTACAGCTGGAATTCACGCTCGCGCTCGCCGTACGGGGTTGCCGCGCGGCGCTCGACGATCGGCAGATAGGCATCCAGGAAGGCATCGCCGACCGACTGCGTCAGTGCGAAGCAGCGCTCGAAGCCGCCTTCGTTGAGGTCGTCGAAGAACAGGCCGCCGACGCCGCGCGTCTCGTTGCGGTGTTTCAGGAAGAAGTATTCGTCGCACCAACGCTTGTAGCGGGCATGGACCGTGTCGCCGTAAGGCGCGCAGGCCGTTCGCGCGGTCGCATGCCAGTGACGGATGTCCTCGTCGAAGGGATAGAACGGCGTCAGGTCGAACCCGCCACCGAACCACCAGACTGGATCGGCGTCCGGCTTGTGGGCTTCGAAGTACCGCACGTTCATGTGCGTGGTCGGAACGTAGGGATTGTGCGGATGCAGGACCAGCGACACGCCGAGTGCGCTCCAGCTCCGCCCGACGAGTTCGGGGCGTTGCGCGGTCGCCGACGGCGGCATGCGTTCGCCGTGCACGCGGGAGAATCCGACGCCGGCCTGCTCGAACACGCGTCCCTGCTTGAGTACGCGCGAACGGCCGCCGCCACCTTCGGCGCGCTGCCAGGTGTCTTCGGCGAACCGTGCTCCGCCATCGGCGGATTCGAGGGCGTTGCAGATCCGGTCCTGCAGGGCATGCAGATAGGTCTGCATGCGGAAAACGGGGGTGTCTGGCATGGCGTGGGCTGCAGCAAAGGATGAAGGGCCGCGGCGACGGACCGCGGAGGCCACCGCCTCCGGCTCGCGTCGCGCGATTCCGGACGAAGCGCGGCTCAAATTCCTAGCAAGGTCAGTTCGCCGCTGATGTCGACGACGAGGTTGTTGATCCAGCTGTTGTAATTCTGGTGGATCAGCTTCTTGCCGTTCTTCTCGACGTAGTTGAGATTTTCCGAGTCGAGGTAGCTGATGCGGATGGTTTTCGTGTCCCAGTCGATCGCGATGCGGGCCTTGTGGTCGCGCAGGAGCAGCGTCGCCTTGATCGCGCCGGGCGTGTCTTCGGAAACGATCCATTTGCGACCGACCAGCGCCTTCTTCACGATCCTTGTGACGTCGGCGCTGGTGGCCTTCGGCGGAATCGCGATCGGATCGGGATTCACCAGCGGCGCCTCGCGCCAGCCGGCGAGCAGCAGCAGCACCGGAAGAAGACAAATGATGAAAAATCTATTACGCAGCATGACGGCTCCGTCGGCGCAAGGTGGCGCCGCGCATGGTAGGCGCAGCCGTTGCGGGGGGCAATCGGTGCTCAGGTGACGCGGTCGACCATGCGCCGATGGCCGATCAGGCGTGCCCAGCGCCGGCCCACGTCGAACCACAGACAGTAGCTCGCCTCCAGCGCGAGCCGCGTGAGCTGTCCGGGGTGCGGGCGCAGCCGTGGCTCCGCCGCGACGATTTCCGCGTCGAAACCCAGCGACTGGGCCAGCAGCAGGCAGCGCGGCAGGTGGTAGCGATTGCTGACCAGGGCGACTCGTGCCGACGCCGCGGTGCCGAGCAGGTCGCGGGCGTTGCGCAGGTTCTCCAGCGTGTCGGTCGAGGCGTCCTCGCAGCGCACATTCGCGTCGGCCGGCAGTCCCTGCGCGCGCAGCCGTGCAAGTGCGGCGGCGGCTTCGCTGTGCCCGGCTCCGGTACGGCCGCCGAGCAGCAGCAACGCATAAGGACGTTCGGCGACGAGCAGGCGTACGCGTTCGATGCGCGCGGCGTAGTCGGCGTCGACGGCCTCTCCGGACAGGCGTTTGCCGAACAGCAGCAGCGTGTCGGCCGCGCAGGGACGCAGCGGCGCGCGAGCGGCCAGCGACACCGTACGCAGGTAGAAATACAGCCAGAGCAAGCCGCCGCTGAGCAGGACGGCCAGCGCGCTCACGACCAGCGAGTGCCAGACGTCCCGGTCGGTCAGATGGCGCCAGGGCCCGTCGCGAAACGGCGAATACGAAGAGCTCATCGACGGTGCCGGGGCCGGCATTCATGAACGGAGACGCCGTTGTATAGTCGGGCGCCCCGGCCCGCAAGCCGGCAAGTCCGTTTCCCATCAGGTGCGTCGCGCGTGCCATTACCCATCTCACCGCTGGCCGTGACGGCCTATACCGCCACCTCGGCCGCCGGCCGCGGCGTCGACGACTTCGACAGGGCGCTGCGCGAGCGGCGCGGCGGACTTCGCCGCAACGATTTCGGCGACGATCCGCTCGATTGCTGGATAGGCCGGGTGGACGGTCTCGAGCAGGATGCGGTTCCCGGCGAATTCGCGGCCATCGATTGCCGCAACAACCGGCTCGCCTGGCGCGGCTTGCAGCAGGATGGGTTCCTGGCCGCGGCGCGCGCGGCCGTCTCGCGCTACGGAGCCGACCGGGTCGCGGTCGTGCTGGGCACGTCCACGGCGAGCATTGGCGCGACCGAAGCGGCTTATCACGATCTCGACGAGGATGGCGGATTCGCGCCGCGCTACCGCAACTTCCTGCTGCACTCGCCGCACTCCCTGGTGGCCTTCGTCCAAGGCGTGCTGGGCACCAGCGGCCCGGTGTGCACGGTCGCGACGGCCTGTTCGTCGAGTGCCAAGGTCTTTGCCCAGGCCGAGCGGATGATCCGGTTCGGCTGGGCCGATGCGGCCGTGGTCGGTGGCGTCGATACGCTCTGCGGCAGCGTGCTGTTCGGATTCAACGCGCTGCAGCTGGTTTCGGACGAGCCCTGTCGTCCGTTCGACGTCGCGCGGCGTGGCATTTCGATCGGCGAGGCGGCCGGCTTCGCGCTGCTCGAGCGTGCGGCATCGCATCCACAGGCGCCGCGACTGCTGGGCTGGGGCGAATCCAGCGATGCGCATCACATGTCCTCGCCGCATCCGGCCGGCATCGGGGCGCGGCTGGCGATCGGCGCCGCCCTGGAGCGCGCGGGCCTGTCCGCGGAGGCCGTCGACTACGTCAACCTGCACGGCACGGCGACGCCGGCCAACGATGCGGTCGAGGCCGTCGTCGTGGCCGAGACTTTCCCCGCGACGGCGGTGGCGAGTTCCACCAAGGGCTGGACCGGACATACGCTCGGCGCGGCAGGTATCGTCGAAGCGGTAGCCTGCCTGATCGCCCTGGAAAGGGGCTTCATGCCGGGCACACTCAACTGCGACAGGCCTGATCCCGCCTGCGGTCCGCAGCTGGCGCTCGACAATGTGGAGCGCGCGCCTGCGGTTGCCCTGTCGTCCTCGTTCGGCTTCGGCGGCAACAACGCCGTGCTCGTGTTCGGACGCGGAGGCCGGGCATGAACGATCTCGTCGTGCGCGTGACCGGCATCGGCATCCATGGCCCCGGTCTGACCGGCTGGCCGGTGGCTGCGGCGGTGCTGCGCGGCGAGCAGGTGTTCGAAGCCACCGAGCCGCCGCGGCCCGCGCCGGGGCAGCTGCCGCCCGCCGAACGCCGGCGCGCGCCGGACACGGTGCTGTATGCGGCCCAGGCCGCCGCGGAGGCCTGCGCGATGGCGCAGGCCAACCCGGCACGGTTGCCCTGCATTTTCAGCTCGACACAGGGCGACATCGCGATCACCGACTACATGTGCGCGACGCTGGCCTCGGCGCCGCGCGAACTGTCGCCGACCAAGTTCCACAACTCGGTCCACAACGCAGCCGTCGGCTACTGGAGCATCGCGACGGGTTGCCGTCTGCCGTCCACGGCGCTGAGCGCCTGGACCGGCAGCGTCGGCGCGGGGCTGCTCGAAGCGGCGCTGCAGGTTGCCGACGGCGACGCACCCGTGCTGTTCGCTGCCTACGACAGTGCGTCGACGGGTCCGCTGCGTTCGGTCGTGCCGTTCGACTGCAGCTTCGCGCTGGCGCTCGTGCTCGCTCCTGATACGGCGGGTTCGGGCGTGCGACTCATACTGCGTGCAGCCGCCGCTGCGGCCGGCGATGATGAACCCGGGCCCGACTGGGTGCGAGCACTTCGTGCCCGCAACGCCTGCGCGGAAGGTCTCGTGCTGCTGCAGGCGCTGGCTGCGTCGACGCCGCGGCGCCTGCGCCTGAGCGCCGGAGCACGGTTCTCGCTGCAGATCGAGGTGGCCCCATGAGTCTGCGCGCCGCGGTGCTGATTCCCTGCCTCAACGAGGAACGAGCAATCCGCGCCATCGTCGAAGGCGTGCTGCAGCACACGCCGCACGTCATCGTCGTCGACGACGGATCGAGCGATGGTACGGTCGCGGCCCTGAGCGGCCTGCCCATCGAGCTGATCCGCCACGAGCGCCCCGGCGGAAAGGGCAACGCCCTGCGCGCGGGCTTCCGCCGCGCGCTCGAACTCGATGTGGACGGCGTGCTCACGATGGATGGCGACGGGCAGCACTTCCATGGCGACGTGCCGCGCATCCTGCGTGTCGCGGCCGGACTGCCCGGTCACATCGTCGTCGGCGCACGCCTGATCGGGCGTGAGTGCCAGCCGAAGATCCGCCGCATTGCGAACGACATCGCCGACTGGGGCATCGCCTGGGCCGTCGGACAGCGACTCGTGGATTCACAGAGCGGCCAGCGCTGGTATCCACGCGAGGTCGTGAGCCTTGCCATCGATGTCGCCCCGCAAGGTTTCGTGTTCGAAGCCGATATCCTCATCGAGGCCGCGCGCCGGCTGGGCACGCGCGTCGCCGCCGTGCCGATCGCGGTGCGTTACGCCGGCGAATTCCGACGCAGCCATTTCAAGCCCCTGCGCGATTTCTGCCGCATCACCTCGCACGTGATCGGGCGGGTGGTGGAAGTCGGCTCCGTCATACGTACTTACCGGATCGCGCGCGCGACACCCATCGAGGTCATCGACCCGGACGGTGCTCGTGTGCGCGTTCCGCCGCAAGCCGCCGGCGCTGCCGGGAGAGTCTCGCCGTGAATCCACCCTTGCTGCTGCAACTGGTCGTCATACTGGCCACCGCGCGCGTCCTGTCGCTCGTGCTGGGCCGTTTCGGCCAGCCTCCCGTCATCGGGGAAATGATCGCCGGGCTCGCCCTGGGACCCTTGCTGCTCGGGCAGCTGGCGCCGGGGCTGCACGCGCAGCTGTTTCCGCCGCAGAGCCTGCCGGCGCTCGCCGGCATCAGCCAGATCGGGCTCGTGCTTTTCATGTTCATCGTCGGCGCCGAACTGCGCACGCCTTCCGGGTTGAGGGCGCAGATGTCGGCGTCGTTCCGCATCGGTGGACTCGCGATGCTGCTGCCGTTCCTGCTCGGGATCGCGATCGCCCCCTGGCTGCATCCAGGGCTTGCGCCGAGCGGCGTGGCCCTGCTGCCATTCGCGCTGTTCATCGCGACGGCCATGGCGATCACCGCGTTTCCGATGCTTGCGCGCATCCTCAAGGACAAAGGGCTGTCGGGAACGACGGTCGGAGCGCTGGGACTCACCTCCGCCGCGGTCGCCGACGTGTTCGCCTGGATACTGCTGGCCGTCGTCGTCGCGCTCGTGGCTGCCAGTGGCGGCTGGGGTGCTTTCGTCCGGACGGTGGCGGGCCTCGTCGTGCTCGGCATCGCCGCTTTCGCGCTCGTCCGGCCGGCCATGGCCTCACTGCTGCGCCGGCATGCGGCCACCGGCCGCCCCGACGGCACGGTGCTCGCGCTGCTGCTGATCGTCACTTTCGCCTTCGCAGCACTGACCCAGTGGCTGCAGCTGCATGCCGTGTTCGGCGCCTTTCTGTTCGGGGTCTGCCTGCCGCGCGACGATACCCTGCTGGACACGCTGGTCGAACGGCTCGAACACGTGGCCGTGCTCGTGCTGATGCCGGTGTTCTTCGCGCTGGCCGGCCTGAATACCAGCGCTGATGCATTCGCCGGCATGGGACTGTCGGCCATGGCGGTGATCCTGCTGATCGCGGTCGCCGGCAAGGTGCTCGGCGGCGCCGCGGGCGCGCGCCTGTCCGGCATGAACTGGCGTGACGCATTTGCGCTCGGCACGCTCATGAACACGCGCGGGCTCATGGAACTGATCGTACTCAAGGTCGGCCTCGACATCGGCGTCATCGGCAAGGAGCTCTTCACGATGTTCATGCTGATGGCTGTGATAACGACGCTGATGACTTCGCCGTTGCTCGGGCTGTTGCTGCGGAGTCAGCAGCCCGCTACAGCCAGCAGCGACAAGGTGCATTCGGTGTAGTGGCGGCAGCGGTCTCCGGGTCGGACAACACGGATCGCCGGCCCGGAAAAACGGCCGGTCCGATCAGCGATTTCCCTAGCAGGCTGAGGACGGAAACGATGAGCGAAACGCGACACGACGTGGTGATTCTCGGTGGCGGGCTGGCCGGGCTCTGCCTCGCGCTGCAACTGCACCAGCGCTTTCCGGGCATTGCCGTGCGCGTGCTCGAACGCCACAGCCACCCGCTGCCGCTGGCGGCGCACAAGGTCGGCGAATCGAGCGTGGAGATCGGCGCCTACTACTTCGACACGGTCATCGGCCTGCGCGAGCACCTTCAGGCGCAGCACATCTACAAATTCGGCTTCCGCTTCTTTTATTCCGAGGGGCGTGAAGATCTGCCGGCTGTTACCGAACTCGGCGTGCGCCGCGTGATGCCGCGCCCGACCTACCAGCTCGATCGCGGCATCCTGGAAAACCACCTCGGCGAGGAGGTGCGTCGCAAAGGCATCGATTTCCTCGACGGCGCCGTCGTGCGCAGCGTCGACATCGCCAGTGGCGACGACGACCATGCCGTTGCCTACGAGTACGGCGGAGAACGGCATGTTGCCAAGGCGCGTTGGGTCGTCGATGCCGCCGGCCGCGCCAACATCCTCAAGCGCAAGTTCGATCTCGCCGAGTCCAACGGTCACGAAGCCAACTCGGTCTGGTTCCGCATCGACGACAAGCTCGAGATCGACCAGTGGTGCAACGACGAGCGCTGGCGCCTCGAATGTTCGCCGCCGGAACGCTGGCGCTCGACGAATCACCTGTGCGGGCCGGGCTACTGGGTCTGGCTGATTCCGCTGGGCTCGGGCGCGCACTCGGTCGGCATCGTCTGCGACGCGAAAATGCATCCGCTCGAGACGATGAACACGTTCGAGAAGGCGATGGAATGGCTCAGGAAGTTCCAGCCCCTGGTCTGGCGCGAATGCGAAGCCCGCCGCGAAAAACTGCTCGATTTCAAGTTCCTGCGGAATTTCTCGCACGGCTGCAAGCAGGTGTTTTCCGGCGATCGCTGGGCCATCACCGGCGAGGCGGGCGTGTTTCTCGATCCCTTCTATTCACCGGGCAGCGATTTCATCGGCATATCGAACACCTATGTCTGCGCACTGATCGAGCACGACAGGAAGGGTGATCCGCTGGGCGCCTACGCGAAGATCTATCAGCAGCTCTATTTTTCGTTCTACGAATCGACCTTGACCCTGTATCGCGACCAGTACCCACTGTTTGGCGATGCCGAAGTCATGTCGACGAAGGTCATCTGGGACTACGCCTACTACTGGGGCGTGCTCTGTCAGATCGTGTTCCAGGACCGTCTGACCGACCTGCGCCTGTTCGCCGATCTCAGGGCCGAGCTCGAATCGGTGCGCGCGCTCAACGTCGACATGCAGGCGTTCTTCCGCCGCTGGATGGCGCTGAATCCGTCCGCGAATCCGGCAACTATGCTCGATCAGGGCGAACTGCCCTGGTTCCGTGAGCTCAATAGCACCCTGCACGATCCGCTGGACGATGACGGCGTCCGTGCCCAGATTCGCCGCAATGTGGATATGTTGCGTAATCTTGCTGCCGGCATCGTTGCGCAGGCGCAGCGTGATTGTCCGCAGCTCGAGGGTATCGCGGGCGCGGGCGACGCGCGGGTCGCCCCATTGCTGTTCGAGCTCGCCGCATGAGCCGGGCCGCCGCCCCCGTGCTGCTCGCCGCGCTCGCGCTGCTGGCGGGCTGCACGCCGCCCGACACGCCTGCTCCGCCCGCGGCGCAGGCCGCGCAAGAAGATCCGTCGCGCGGCGGCGCGCGGCGCGGCAGCTGGCTGCGCGCCGAATCCGAGCACAGCAAGCTGCCGATCGTGTGGGAGTTCCGTGACGACTATGCTGCGCCGCCCGGTGCGCCACCGCAGCTCCTGATCGTGTCGCAGGCTCGTGACACGCCGTATGTCGGCCAGGACGCGAACGCTCAGCGCGCAGTATTCGTCGCGCGCGAGCAGCGCCTGCTCGATGCGCTGGCCGGTCATGCCGAATTGGTTGCCGTGCTCGACTGGAGCCAGCAGCACGACTGGTATTTCTATGCCGACGCCAGCGTCACGCGCGAGCACGTCACCCGCGCGCTCGGCGACACGCCGGGCGATATCCGTGTCACCGTGGAGGCTGACGCGGGCGAGTTCTACAAGGTGCTGAAGCAGCGCACGAGCGGTGTTTCTGACGAGCATCCGTAGCCCGTGCCGCGGCGCGTGGAGGCGGGCGCGTGCCCGCGCTGCCGCTTCCGGCCGTGCCTATCCGCCGCGCAGGTCGTCACGAACCCGCATCAGCAACTGACCCAGCATGTTGCGTCCACGGCCGTTCCCACCGTCTCCCCAGAAGCTGTCGTTGGTCGTGTGTTCGACGAGCTTCGCGCTGCCGGTCGACAGCAGCAGCGCGGCGAGGTCGGCATGCTGCGTGAACTTCGCGCGCAGCGCCGCGTGCATGACGCCGACCTTGACCGATTCCCAGTCGCTACGCAGCTTCTGTTTGCGATCACGTCCGAGCATCGCCGCGTCCATCGGCGAGCGTGTCCTGCGGATGCGCTCGCGGTACGCCGCATCGTGGAATTTCTGAGCCTGGAAATAGTGCTCCGACGTGAGCCAAAGCGCGCCGTCGAGGCGGATCGGGTGTGGCGAGAAATTCGAGAATTCGCCGTAGTCGTCCGTGGTGCGATAGAAGTTGATCGTCTGCATGCGATGTGGGCGGGCTGTGCCGAGCGAAGCGGACCGCAGGCGGGATTTGACCGGCCAGCGATTGTCATGGCGCCGCAACGCCATTACCAGACGTTCCTGACGGCGGCAGCCGCAATCCGGGGGGGGGCGCCGCCCACGCCCGAGAGAGGCGCCTCACTGATCGCCGAGCCGCGCATCCTTGGTCGGCGCCGCCATCCATTCGGCGACGTCCTTGCCAATGGCCTTCACGGTGCGGCCGAGTACCGAGCAGGAACCTTTGTAGCCGGCGAAGGCGCCACCCATGGAGTAGCGCTGGGCGACGAAGGTGCCGAGCTCCTGGCCGTCCTGATACAGCGCGCCCCGCGCGCGCGTGAACTTCTGGTGTCCGATGAACGCATTGCCGCGCGAAACCGCTTCGTCGATCTCGACGACAAGCACGCGGCCGGCGTCGTTCGGCGACACGGCGTCGGCGAAGCGCGTCGATATGCGCTTTTCCCCGGCATATTCCGCGATGTACGCCGACAGCTTGCCGGGCAGATCGCACTCCGTCTTGATGTTCGTGGCGATCGTGCTCGCGTCGGTCCACGGCGCGCTGCGCGGCAGGGTGACGACATCGGCCCGGGCGCTGCCCGCTGCCAGCAGGGCAATCAAAGCGATAAGCGGACTACGCAACATGACGATTTCCCCTGAAGTGAACAGCGCGGCGACGGCGTCGGTCATAGCCGCTTGAACCGCTCGAATCCTGATGCGAATGCGACGCCACGGTCGGCGCCACCGCGTCCGGCCCGAGGTCCGGTCATGCTGCGCCGTCCCGGGGACGTCGTCGCAGCCCCGGGCAGGGGGTGGCAATGCGCACCGGTTCGTGCATGTCGCGCGGGCCACGGCGGCGCTGCTCCGGCGCCGCGCACAAACCGACGGGCTGCGCGTTTCGCACAATGGCGAACGGCTGATTCGTCGGTCGGCCGCGGCACCGGATGTGGCGGGGAGCCGTTCAGCTCATCCCGCCGTCGACGCCGATGATCTGCCCGGAGACGTAACCTGCCGCGTCGCTCGCGAGAAAGCTCACGAGCGCCGCCACTTCCTCGGGCCTGCCGGCACGGGCCATCGGCACGAGCTGGCGGATCTGCTCCGGCGAAAACGTGGCGTCGCTGAGCTTTCCGGTGATGACACCCGGCGCGACCACGTTGGCCGTGATGCCGCGGCTCCCCATCTCACGCGCGAGCGACTTCACGGCGCCGTGCAATCCCGCCTTGGCCGCGGCGTAGTTGGTCTGGCCGCGATTGCCGATCACCGCGGCGACCGACGAGATTGCGACGATCCGGCCGCGGCGCTGCCGTGCCATGGGCAGCAGCAGAGGCTGCGTGACGTGGAAGAACCCGTGCAACGAAACATCGACGACGCTGCGCCATTGCGCCTCGCTCATGCCGGCCATCGGCGCGTCGTCGTGGATGCCGGCGTTGTGCACCAGGATCGAGATCGTGCCGGCGGCGAGCAGTGTGTCGAGCGCCGCGCGCGTGGCCGCCGCGTCGCAGAGATCAAATGCGGTGGATTCTGCCGTTCCGCCCGCGGCGCGAATGGCGTCGACCACCGCGTCGGCGCGCGCGAGACCACGGTTCGCATGCACGATCACGTGTGCGCCCTGGCGGGCGAGGGCGGTGCAGATCGCGCTGCCGATGTCGCCGCTGCCGCCCGTGACGAGTGCGCGGGGTTGTGCTGGGTTCATGCCGTCGTTCCGCTCGGGAGCACTGCGCTTCATGGCGTGGGCCGGGTTGTAGAGGGTTCTGCGCGGGGGGGCGCGCTGGTGGGTTGCGTCATCACCGCGGCGCGCCCGCGCGCGATCAGCGTGCCGGCGTGTTCGATGCGGAACGCGTATTGCCAGCTCTGCTCCGTCGCGAGCAGGCGCTCGCCGTGAACGTCGAGCTCACCCGCCAAGTCGTCGATGTAGTCGCGCCCGAGGTGTACGTCGCGCAGCGCCACGAGATAGCCCGGCGCTGCGCGGCCGCCCGCCGCGGACGCAAGCAGGCCGCCATGCACGGCCATGGCCTGCGCACCGTATTCGCACAGGTGCAGCGCGTGCAGGCGGCCGTCGCGGCGCAGCGGATTGTCCGCGCGCGCGTGCGACGCGGTGCGGGCATGGATGCGCGTGTCGTCCCAGTGCACGACGGTGTCGAGCAGGCACATGCTTCCCTGATGAGGAATCAGCGCCGCCCAGTGCGGCTTATCGAGCATGGACGATCTCCCGGTGCGGCCGCGTGAGCAGCAGCGCAAGCACGAAATTGAACGCCACGCCCAGCGTCACCGTGGTGCCGATCGCGCGCAGCACCGGCAGCGAGGACAGGGCGAGCAGCAGGAATACGAGGAACGTGCTGGCGCTGCAGACCAGAATCGCATGCAGGGTACGCCGCTGCTCCTGCTCGTCGTCCTCGACGTGTTCGAAGAACAGTGCGTAGTCCAGGCCGAGCCCCGCCGCGAGCACGAGTGCAATCAGATGGAACAACGACAGCGACACGCCGCAGACGCGCAGTACGGCCAGTATCAGCAGGGTCGTCACCGCCATCGGCAACAACACCCGCAGCACGCGGCTACGCCTGCGCAACGAAATCGTCACGACGACGACCAGCAACACGGTTGCCACGGCGAGGGAATACAGCACGCGGGTGCGATACGCCGCGACCAGCGACTCGGACGCATGCTTGAGATCGAGCAGGCGAGCGGTCGTGTCGCCGGCCGCGGCGAGCGCGACGAGTGCGCTGCGGTCGGCGACGCCGGACAGGTTCACAAGTCCGATCCAATGGCCGTCGCGCGCCTGTAGCTGCGCCTTCAGGCGCAGGCCGAGCGGCGAGGCGAAGAAGCGCTCCGCGCTCAGCGGCGGCAGGTTACGGGCGGCGTCCACATCCCGCAGGAAGGCGTCGAAGGTGGCCGGCTTGAACGGCAGTCCCTGTTGCGCCTCGGCAAGTGCGGCACGCAGGGTGTCCGCATCGGGCAGGTTGGCCTGGCGCGCACGCTGTGTCGCGACGCTCGGCAGGTAACGCGACGGCAGCTCGAAGCCCGCGATGGCGCCGTCGCGCTGCAGCTGCGCGAGTTTCGGCGCGAGTTTTTCGCTGGCGGCGAGCACTGTGTCGGACGTGTCGCCTTCGATCACGAGCAAGTAGCGTACGTCCGGTGCGCCGAGCTCGGCGCGCAGCCGCGCATCCTGAGCGACGAGGTCGGGTGGTGCCGGGGTCAGAGCCGCGAGATTGTTTTCCCAGAATGTGCCGGGCGCCGCCATCATCGCGGCGACGGCGGTAACGGCGAGCAGCGGGGCGAGCCAGCCCGGGCGCGGCAGGCCGGCCAGCCGGCGCCACGCAGCGGCGAGCCACGGCGACTGTGCGGCGTCGTTGGGCTTGCTCCCGAGCAGGTGAATCAGGCCGAAGCGCGTCGTCAGCGCCGCCGTCGCGAGTCCGACGATGGTGAACACTGCCAATTGCTCGAGGCCATCGACACCCGAAGCGAAGAAGGCGAGATAGGCGATGCAGGTCGATGCGACCCCGGTCGCGAGCGTCGGCCATAACTGCCGCGCGACTGTCGCCGGCGAGCCGTCGCGGCGCAGATGACTGAACAGGTGTATCGGATAGTCCTGCGCGACGCCGATCAACGTGAATCCGAATGCGAGCGTGATGCCGTGCGCGCCGCCGTAGAGCAGCGCGAGCGCCGCCGTGCCGGCGAGGCCGCCGCTGACCAAGGGCAGCGCGCCGGCGAGCACGGTGCCGACGCGGCGGTAGGCGAGCAGCAGCAGGGTGATGAAGCCGACCGAATCGAACATTCCGATGCGGTTTGCCTCCTCGCTGGTCATCGCGTTGATGCGTACCGTGAACACGCCCGGGCCACTGAGCACGAGACGTGCTTTCGATCCTTCCGCGACGTCCCGGAAATAGCCGGCCAGCGCGTCCTGCGCCGCACGCTGCGCCGCCGGGTCGAACCCGCCGGCGACGGTTTCCACGAGTAGCAGCGCAGCCGTGCCGTCGCGCGTGAACCAGACGTCGGCGTAGCGCTCGGGTTCGCCGGGCGGCGCCCAGGATTGCGCGAGTTCTAGCGTTTCCAGCGTGGGGTCGCTGGCCAGCAGCGGCTTCAGCCACGCGGCGGCTGGGGAACCCAGATCCTGCACGCGCTGCTCGAGTTCGTCGCGAAGGGTGGTTGCATCGAAGCGCTGCGTATCCAGCGTCGCCGACAGCAGATAGCGATACGGCAGCAGCTCCTCGGCCAACTCACCGATGTCGCCCTCTCCGTTCAGGGCGCGGACGAAACGCGCATCGGCACGGACCCTCGGCACCAGCGCCTTGCTGATGACGGCGAGCGTGTCCGGTTCGTCGCCCTCGAGCGCCAGCAACAGCAGGCGCGATCCGGGACCTTCACCAATTTCGTCGAGCAGCAGGCGCTGCTCGGGCGTGCGTGCCGGTGGCATGAAGCTGCGCAGGTCGGTACTGACCTGCAGCGCGCCGATGATGTAGACGAGCAAGCCCGCGAGCAGCGCGAGCCATGCGGCCAGCAGGGCGATCCGGGCGCGCGTACTCACGGCGTGTGACGGCAGAGCTGCTGCAACGTCTCGCGCTGCGGCGCGGCCGGCAATGGCGTGTCGGCAAGGGCGTCGACGAGCAGGATGCTGCTGTCGCCTCCGGTCTCCTCGATCTCGAAGCAGTGCGGCGCGCGCCCACGGCCGTCGATCACGACGCGCTTCACGTGCTTGGCGAGGGCCGCATCGCGAGGCTCGAGCCGCAGCTGCCACTGTGCATCGGTGCCCTCGCTGCTGAGCACATAGCTGCGTGCGAGGCGCTGCGCATCGCCGGCCAGCGTCGCGCTGAAGCTCTCGAGAAAGCCGGCGAGTGCCGGCGCGCGCTTGAGACTGAAACGCCGGACCGGCTTGCCCGGGCGGACGATCTCGACCTGGCCGTTGGTGATCGTCGTGCGTTCTTCGTACGGCGATGCGACGCGCTTGCCGAGCTCATTCGCGCTCGAATACGTCAGGTCGCCGCGCAGGACCAGCGGGCCATCGAGCATCTGCACGAAGCGTACTTCGGTGTAGCCCGTCGCCGCCGGCAGCGGACGCGCCAGCGTTTCGATGCGCGCGAGTGTCTCGGCCGCCGGGCAGTCCTTGCCGCACGGCGCCGGCTCAGGCGCGGCGCGGCTCGCCAGCGGCAACAACAGGCTCAATGCGATCGCTGTGCCAGAAATCATAGAAATTGAACCAGTTGTAAGGGTCCAGCCGCGCATGATGCTCCAGCCGCGCCGCGTAACGTGCAAGCCATGCGTCCAGCCGCAGGTTGCGTTCGCTGCGCGGAATCTCGATGCGGTCGGCGAAATGCTCGAAGTGCAGCGAATAGCGGTTCCCGCCGCGATACAGGCCGAAGCAGAGCAGCACCGGCGTATCGAGCAGCGATGCGATCAGGTACGGCGCGACCGGCAGCGGTGCCGGCTCGCCGAAGAACAGGGCCTCGCGTGTGGGTTCCTGCGGCCGTGCGCGATCACCGAGCAGCGCGACGACGGCGCCCTGTTCGACGGCGTCCTTGATGCCCAGCACGATGGCGGTGCCGCCTTCGGAGGCGTCGATGACGCTACTGCCGATCGCGGGATTCAGTGCGTGCAGTAGTTCGGTGATTGCCGGCGTCTGCGACTTGTCGAGTACGACCTTGAGGCGCACCTCGGGCCGCTCGCGCGCGAGCACGCGCAGGATCTCGAAACTGCCCAGGTGCGAGCCGAGCAGCAGCATGCCGCGGCCCTGGCGATACGTGTCGAGCAGCAGCTCGAGGCCATGGATCTCGAGCGCGAACTGGCGTGCATCGTCGCGCGCGAGCAGGAATACCCGATCGAGGATCACGCCGGCGAAGCGATGGATGTGTCGCAGCACCGCGAGCATGCCGGCGGGGCGCCCCTGTACACGGCTCAGGAACGCGCGCGAGGCGTCGCGCTCGGGGCCGCGGCGCAGGTAGAAATACAGTGTGATCGGATACAGGAACAGTCGCGCGAACGGACGGCCGCCGTACAGCGCGATCGAGCGTATCAGCCAGATCGCGAAATGGCCGCCGCCTTCGGGGCGGTCGGTCCAGTGGGGATTGCTCATGCCGTGTTTGCCTCGCCGCTCGCGATCAGATCGCTGCCACGCATTACGCGAAAGCGCAGGCGTTCGTCCGCGAGTTCGAGTTCGAGGCCCGCCTCCTGCTCCGGGAGCAGCGGCGCGATGAATTTGACCTGGCGAAAGCCGATGATGCGCCGCCCATGGCGCCGCGCCAGCGCGGCGGCGACCGCGTCGAGCACGACCACGCCCGGTACGACCGGATTGCCCGGGAAATGACCAGCCAGGCTCGGATGAGCCGCCGGGATACGGAAGTTTTCCTGCTGCACGAGTCAAGCCTTGGCGAAGAATAGAGCTGCGGAGACCCGGACGGCCCCGCCGCCGATGACGACGGAGCGGCGTTCCGCGGTCCCGCGTGCCTGCGGTTTCGCCCCCGATTGCCGGCATTCCTGCCGATTGCGTGGAAATTCGATCGGGTCCGCCCCCTGAGGCGCGGCGCAAGCATCGCGGGTTTGACGCAGGGCGGCAAGCGGCGGTCGCGGCCTAGTCGGCACCTGCGCCGTCGTGCAGCACACGCCGCCAGTTTCGTACTACCTTGCCGAAGTAGTGTCGCGGCGAGTCATGCGGGAGGTGGCGCAGATGCCAGTGACGCCAGGCGAGTTCGGCGACGGAGAACAGCCCGATCACCACGAAGCCGCCGAGATGCAGGTACCAGTTCGCCTGCTGCTCCGGCACGGAAATCGGCGCCGGCAGACCCAGCCGCGCAAGAATGCCGTTCGGTGTCGCGCTCGCGGCGCAGACCAGCATGGTGAGCGCCTGGATCGCGAGCAGCGCGGTCCAGGCCCAGGTCAGGCCGCGCGCGTAGCGGCTCACGCCCGGCTGGGCGAGCCGCTGTGCACCCTCGAAGGCGAGAATCGCGCGGGCGACCAGGGGGCGGCGGCCGGGCAGCAGAGTGCGGCCGAAGAACCAGGCCATACCGGCGTTGATGACGACCGGAAGCAGCAGGATCACGATCTCCGCCTGTTGACGCTGGAGCAGTGCCAGCGTGCCGCCGACGGCTGCGATCCACGCGGCCCAGGCCAGGCGGTTACCCTGCGCCAGGCCGCCGAGCAGCAACAGAGTGATCAGATCCACCGCCGCGAGTGCCGAGATCCAGCTGCGTTGCAGCGTGTGCGCGAGCAGCAGCAGCAGCGGATACAGCGCGAGCAGGGTCAGCGCAAGGTAGGGCGGTCGTTGCGACGGTGGCGAGGTCATGCGCGTACGGCAGGAGGGGCGGGCCGGCGTGGCGCGCAAGCCGCTATGATACGGCGCTCGACCGACTGGGGGCGTGGCGGGACATGGAGAATCAGGCAGAAAGCCGGATCGACTGCGACGTACTCGTCGTCGGTGGCGGGCCGGCAGGATCGACCTCCGCGACGCTGTTGCAGCGTCGCGGACTCAAGGTGCTGCAGCTCGAGAAAGATCACCATCCACGCTTCCACATCGGCGAATCGCTGCTGCCGGCCAACATGCCCATCCTCGAGGAACTCGGGGTGCTCGAGGAAGTCCGCAGTATCGGCATGCTCAAGCTCGGCGCCGATTTCCCCGAAGTCGGTGACCGGTATCGCACGTATCATTTTGGGCGGGCGCTGGGCAGGACGCCGCCCTATGCCTTTCAGGTCAAGCGTGAGGAATACGACGAAATCCTGTTCCGCAACGCGCAGCGCAATGGCGTCGATGCGCGGGAAGGCGTCAAGGTCGAACGTGTCGAGATCCGGCCCGAAGGTGGCTGCATCGCGCAGGCCAGCGCGGAGACTGGCGAGAAGCTGACCGTCCATGCGCGCTATCTCGTCGACGCGAGCGGTCGCGACACGCTGCTCGGCAATGCGCTCAGGATCAAGGTCAAGAACAAGCAGCATCAGAGCGCGGCCATCTTCGCGCATTTCAAAGGCGTTACCCGTCGCCCCGGCGATGAGGCCGGCAACATCAGCATCTACCGGTTCGACTACGGCTGGTGCTGGTTCATTCCGCTCGCCGACGGACTCATGAGCATAGGCTGTGTCTGTTTCCCGGAGTATCTGAAGCAGCGGCGCGGCCGTACCGCCGAATTCCTGCTTGATACGCTCAAGCTCATGCCGGGCGCGGTCGAGCGCATGGCCGAGGCCGAGATCGTCGGCGAGGTGCGGGTCACCGGCAATTACTCCTACACCTGCAGCGCCATGACCGGCCGCGGGTTCGTGATGGTGGGCGATGCATTCGCGTTCGTCGATCCGGTGTTCTCGTCCGGCGTCTACCTCGCGATGCACAGCGGCAAGCATGCCGCGGCGCTGGTCGACGCGATCCTCAAGGATCGCGGCCAGGAAGCCGCGCTGCAGGCCGCGTATGAGAAGCGCATACGCCGCGGCGTGCGTGTATTTTCGTGGTTCATCTATCGCTTCAATTCGCCGGTCATGCGCAGCCTGTTCGCGGCCCCGCGCAACGTACTCAAAGTGGAGCAGGGTGTGATATCGATGCTCGCCGGCGATGTGTTCGACAGCGGACCGGTCATGCGCCGCCTGCATCTGTTCAAGGCGATCTACGCCGCGACAGGGTTCGCGAACTTCCGCCGCTGGTGGAACGACCTGCGCGAGCGGCGGCGACAGTCTGCGAGCGAGTTCACGGGTGGTACGACGCCGGTCGATCCGCTTTGAACGGCATCGCCGGGACGACCCGCTGAACCCGGCTGCGCCACGGTGCGTAACCCGGTGTCGTCGTACGCGGCGTCGCCGGCAGTGTGAGGGTGGCGAACAGAATCCTCACTGCCACCCCTGACTTCGGATACCTGCCGGCCGCCAGTGCCGCGCCGGATGCTCGCTCTCTAGCCTGCGCACACCGGATTTCCTGGTGGGAGAGAGCAATGCGCAGTCAAGGTTCAAGGATCGGTATGGCCCTGGCGTTGGGACTCGTCACTGCGGCATCGTCGCAGGCGGCCGTCGACGTGACGTTCGGTTCGGGAGCGAACCCGGCCGCCATCCAGGCGGCGGTCGACGGCTTCCGCGCCCAGCTCGGCGTGAACAACGGGGTCGGCGGCTCGTTCGCGAGCGGTCGCCGCGAAATCAACTGGGATGGCGTGCCCGACAATTTCGCGCAACCCAATCTGCTCCCGGTGGATTTCTTCAACGTCAATTCGCCGCGCGGTGTGGTGTTCAATGCGCTCGAATACGAAACCGGAGCGGCGCTCAACGGATTCATGGTCAGTGCCGATTCGAGCAATCCGACGAACACACCGGTGGAGTTCGGCGACATCGATCCGTCCTATGCCACGAACTTCCAGCCCTTCAGCAGCCAGCGCCTGTTTCATGTGCGCAACGGATCGGCGATGGACGTACTTTTTTTCGTGCCGGGGACCACGACGCCGGCGACGGTCGCGGGATTCGGGGTCGTGTTCACCGACGTGGACGGTTCGACCGGTGGGGATCGCAGCATCCTGCGTTGCTATGGCGCGGACGCGCGGCAGGTCGGTGCGGCATCCGCGCCGGCCTATGACAATGGCCTGAGCTTCGTCGGCATGATCGCGACCGGCGGCGACCGCATCGCCCGCTGCAACATCGAGATCGGCAACCGCCGCCTCAGCAGCGGCGCGGTGGACGGCACGAACGGCACGGATGCCGTCGCGCTCGATGACTTCATCTATGGCGAGCCACGCTCGATCCTGACCATCTTCGAGAACGGCTTCGACTGACTGCTTGCTGGCAGAGGGAGAGGGACCTCCCGCCTGCGGTCAATTGACGCGGTTCTGCTCGATGTGCGCGGACAAGGCGCGCAGCGATCCGAAAATGCGCTTGTTTTCGTCGTTGTCGGAACGTAGCTGGAAGCCGTAGCGCTTGGACACGGCCAGCGCGATTTCGAGCGCGTCGATCGAGTCCAGGCCCAGATCTCCGCCGAACAGGGGTGCCTCGGGCTCGAACTGGTCTGGCGTTACACCTTCCAGATTCAGGCTGTCGACAAGGAGCTCGGCGAGCTCGCGCTCGGCGGGAGAAAGGTGCGCCATCGGGGTTTCCACTGGGTCGGCGCGGCGCCGGATCGGCGGCCGCTGCGGCCCGCGAGTGTATCATATGGGTTTGCCCGGCCATTCCGGCGGGTTCAGGGAAGCCCTTCGCCGATGCCATTGCTCTCGATGTCGCGCCTCGTCGCCCTCTGTCGCGGGACGTCTCCCGCATGAGTTTCGATCGTGGCTTGCCGGCGCTGGACGTGACCTATGCGCATGCCGGGCTCGACAGTTTGCTGAGCGATCCCAACGTGCTGGCCGTCATCGGCTTCGGCCGCGCTGCGCCGCGCTCGGCGGACCCCCGTTATCTGCGTGTCGGCCTGGAGCCGTTGGGCGACCAGGCGCCGTTCGAGGTCTGGCGCGCGCGTGGTCCGGTCGACCATGGCCGCGATGGCAACGTCCGCTGGGCCGGCTCGACCGATTACTGCTTCGGCAGCATCGAAGTCGCCGAGGCGGACTATCCGACACTCGCTGTCGCGACTGAATCCGCCTACGCCGACCTGTCGCGCTTCACCCTGACGCGGCAGTGGCCGCAACTGCTGCGCATCTGGAATTACCTCGCGGCCATCAATGAAGGCGCCGGCGACGCTGAGCGCTACAAGCATTTCTGCACCGGCCGATCGGCCGGCATGCGCAGCCTGCACCGTCAGGGCTTCCCCGCGGCCAGCGCGATCGGCCGCAGCGATGGCGAAGCGGTGCTGCAGGTCTACTGGCTCGGTGCGCGGGAGCCGGGGGTCGCGGTCGAGAATCCGCGCCAGGTCAGTGCCTGGCGCTATCCGCGAGAGTACGGCCCCACTTCGCCGACCTTTGCGCGCGCGATGCGCGGCCCCTGCGCGGCGGCGCAACTGCACATTTCCGGCACGGCAGCTGTGGTCGGCCATCAGTCTCGTCATGAGGGCGATCTGGCTGCGCAGCTCGATGAGACGTTCGCCAACCTGGACAGCCTGCTGGCGAGTGCCGGCAACCTGCGGGGTTTCGGCGCCGGTACCGTGCTGAAGGCATATGTACGAAGGCCGGAGGATCTCACGCCGACCGAACGGCTGTTGCAGCAACGGTTACCCGACACGGCGAAGCGACTCGTGCTGCTCGGCGACATTTGCCGCGCCGAGCTGCTGGTCGAGCTGGACGGTATCCATACGGCCGAGTCCTGATGGCATACGCGCCGGGCGCAGGCGCAGCACCGAGCAGAAGCCGAGTACGACCGACGCGCAGGCAAGACTCAGCGCCGCGTTGAAAATCAGGTGGCCCTGCTTGGCCACGTCCGCGAGACCGTCGCCGAAGATCGTGATGCCAAAGGTGGCCAGTGACAGGATGGCCGCGAGCAGCCCGAGCAGCGCCAGGCGATCACCTCGCCGGAATGCGAGCAGGCCCATCAGCAGCGGCAGAGCGAACAGCAAATAGCGCAGTCCTGCGTAGCGGTCGAGTACGCCGTTCCAGCTGATGAAGGACGGTGGCAGCCTGCCGAGGATTTCGCCTTCGACATGCCCGAGGTTGCGCGGCAACCAGGGATTGAGCACGGCGGCACCGTTGCCGAAGAATCGCAGCAGGGCCACGGGCTCGCGCAGGAATTCCACGACGACATCGACGCGTCCGAGCTTTTCCATGCCAGGACAGATGTCTTCGGCAAGGCCGGGCAGTTGCCATGCCGACTTGCCGACATGGGTTGCGCAGGTTTCCGGCAGTCCGAGTCGGCGGGTCGTCGCGAGAGGATCGGAAACGGCGGGCAGCAATCCCGTGAAGACGAGATTGGCGCGATTGAACGAGCGTATCGACGCCATCATCGTGTCGTCGCGCATCAGCTGTGTGGCCTGGAACGCGCAGCCGACGACGGCGCCGGCCAGCAGCGCCCATCCTTGCCAGGGCCAGCGTCCCTTGTGCCAGCGGCCGAATCCGAGCACCCCGACGGCGAGGCAAAGGGGCAACACGAGATGCTGGATCTTGCTCGTCGCGAGCGCGAGCGCCGCGAGGGCGAGCAACGCCACACCGCCTCGGCTGCGCGGATCGTCGACATACAGCAGGATCGCATTGAACAGCACATAGGCCGCCACGAGCGCCGTGGCCTCGGCGTAGAACGTATTGAAATACATCGTATCGGCCGGATCGGTCAGGACGGCAGCGAACACGACGGCATTGACCAGCGCCGCCGGCCACAGTCCGCGTTTCCACCATGCCCGGCAGAACAGCGCAGCCAGCAGACTCAGAAGGATCAGTCGCAGCGCACCCAGCCAGCGTACGGAGTGGCGTTCGATACCGAGGAACTGCTGCATCTTGTAGACGGTAACGACGACACCTTGCGCCAGCAGCTCGCTCGATCCGTAGCACAGGGGCACCGGGTTGACCTGGAAGCGATAGTGCTCGAACGGCGCATTGGGGCTGTTTTCGTCCGGACGTATCGCCGCGTGACGATCCGGGAACAATTCGAAGCAGCCGGTGTAGCGCGCCTGATCAAAGCTGTTCGCTATCGCGAGCAGCGGCGCATGGGTCAGCAACGGAACGGCGCGCAGCAGGCCCAGCGCGAACGCGAGCACGATGAACACCAGGGCAAAGCGCGGTTTCGCAGTCATCGGCAACCAGACAGCACGCACGGTGTCGGCGCGCCTGAAGAATCGGTTTCCCGATTCTGTGGCGCCAACATGAAGCTCTCGTGGCGCTCGCGTGTCGGCTGCCCTGGAACCGTCCCGGGGCAGCGGTCCCGCGTTCAGATTTGTGAGTGGGTGGTGTTGCCGCCGTGTTCGCTGCGCGTGCCGGGCGCCGTTTTTCGTATCCGTGGCAAGCGGCCGATGCGCCGCGGAGTGCGACGCCGGTCACGGTTGGTCAGTGAGCGGTTCACGGCGGGACGCGCCAATCGCGCCACGGCACCGAGAACATACGGTGCTAAGCTTGTCAACAGAGTCAACAGGCGTCATCGCCTAACCGGAGCCGTCATGAAAACGCAGCTGGGCCACTATGACATCGTTGCCGAACTCGGCCGCGGCGGAATGGGCGTGGTCTACAAGGGTTACGAGTCCTCGTTGAACCGCTATGTCGCTATCAAGGTGCTCGCCGAGTCGCTGGCGCACGACGAAAGTGTCAAGGAGCGGTTCCTGCGCGAAGCGCGCAGCATGGCCTCGCTCAACGATCCGCACATCATCCAGATCTATTTCATCGGCGAGCACGAAGGCCAGACCTTCTTCGTCATGGAATTCGTCGAGGGCGAGTCGCTGGGCTCGCTGCTCAAGCGCGACGGAAAGCTGCGACCGGAACAGGCCGCGCGCGTCATCTACCAGACCGCGATGGGCCTCGCGACGGCGCACGACAAGGGTGTCATCCACCGCGACATCAAGCCCGGCAATCTCATGGTCACGAGCCGCGGCGCGATCAAGATCGCCGATTTCGGCATCGCGCTGGTGACGCAGGACTTTTCCAAGAAACTGACCTCGACGGGCGAGTTCGTCGGCACGCCGGGCTATCTGTCGCCGGAAGTTTGTCTCGGCAAGCCGGTCGATTCGCGTTCGGACATCTTCTCGCTCGGCATCGTGCTGTTCGAGATGCTGACCGGCCGCATGCCGTTCACCGACGAGTCGCCGCTCGGCCTCATGCTCGAAGTCGTGCGCGCCGAAATTCCGGACGTACGCCAGCTCAACAGCGACGTGGATGCGGAACTGTCGCGGATCCTGTCGCGCATGATCGCGAAGGATCCGAACGAGCGGTACAACAACTGCCACGAACTTGCGGACGATCTCCGACAGCACCCGCTGCTGGCCGGTGCGGCGACCATCGGTATCAAGCCGATGATTTCCACCGCCGCAGCGACGGTGATCGGCATGAAGACGCCGGCGTCGGCGCAGCGTCCGCTGCCGCAGACCGTGCCCACGCCGCGCCCCGGCCAGCTGAATGCCGGCACCGCGGCAGCCCCGATGCCGACACCACCGCCGATGCAGGCGCCCGCGCAGCGTGCGACGCGGCAGAGTCGCGTGCCACAGCAGGCGCCGGCACGCCGTGGCTCGGCTTTGCCCTGGGCGATCGCTGCCGCGGTGCTGATCGCCGTTGGCGGCAGCGTGTTCGCGTTCCGCGACAGGATTCCCTTTCTGAACGCGACGCCGGCCGCCGTCGCGACGACCACGACCACGCCTGCTGCACCGACGGCCTCGCCGACAGCTTCGTCGTCGCCGGTCGCGCCGGCGGTCGCCACGGTGGCGACACTGCCCGCGGCCACACCGGACGTGCCCGCGACGCCTGTATCCAACAACGCGCCGCCAGCGGATCCGACGGGTGCAGCCGCTACGACGACGGCAACGGCGTCGACCTTGCCGGCGTCGACCACGCCGGCCGATACCGACCTCACGACCAAGACCGTTGCGAGCAGCGACTCGCCGGACGCGACGGCGGCCGACGGTCCCGAGCCGCGTGCATCGCGGGTCGATGCGCTCCGGGATCTCGCGGCGGCTCGCGCGAGCGAAAACGGCGCGCCTGCACCGCGTATCGCGCGTGATGATCCACCAGCCACGCGCATCGCCCGTGCCAATCCCCCGGAAGACTCCCCGTCGGCACCGGCAGAACCGCGCATACCCACCGTGGCGGTGCTCGTCGGCGGCGACGCCGTGATCGCCGGCCCGGCGCGCCAGGAAATCACGCGCGCGCTGCAGCGCGCGGGTTTCAACGTGATCGACGGCGGGCGCACGCGTGACGACAGCGACGGTGATGTCGGCCGTCTGGCTGGCAAGGCCAATGCGGCGATCGTCGTCTATGTCCGGCCGGTCGGTTCGCAGGTGCTCACCTATTACGGCCAGGCTTCGACCCTGTACACGGCGCAGGTGTCGATGCGCGCATTCGCGCTCAAGGGGCGGCGCGCGCTGGGTCCAGGCTGGACCGAGCAGGTCAGCTTCACCTCGCTCAATGCTTCCGAGAAGGCGCGTGAGGTCATCGAGCCCATGGCCGACGATATTGCGCAGGCCCTGGGCGAGTTCCGCTCGCGCGGCGGCCGCGGCTGACGCCCGGCGTCCGGTCCACAGGTACAGAAAACCGCCCGTGAGGGCGGTTTTCTCGCGCCGTCCGCGCTATCGTTCTCCCGCGCGCCGGACTCGACCAGAGGCCGGCCTCCGCGCAGCGATCCGGAGGCGTTCCGGTGCCACGTAGGAGAACTAGCCATGGTTCTGTGCCCTGTCGCACTCGCGGTCGGTTGCCGCAAGTGTCCGGTGTTCGCCGTCTGCCCGTTGAAGTCGACCATCGGCGACTACGCTCCCGAGAAGGGGACTCCGGCACCGCGCACGGCGACCGGCGCCGCCGCGGTCACCAAGGCGGCGAAGAAGGCGACGAAAGCGGCAACGGGCGGACGCGGTGGATCGACGCGGCGCACGACCAGGCGTCGGCCGTCGTGACGGTACGCGGGTCGCACCGCGCGAGTGCGCCGCGACCGCTGTGGTTCGGATGTCTGCATGCCGCTTGAGATCCGGCGAATCCACAGCGCCGACCGCGATGCTCACGAGCATTTTCATGCCTTCGTTCCACTCACGTTTCGCCGGGTGGATTTCCGGCGTTGGGACGAACGCGGCGGCTGGAATGACGACTTCACGGCCTGGCTGCTCGAAGAGGATGGCGAGGTCGTTGCGAGCGTCGGCGTCACGCGCATGCGGCTCATCGTCGGTGGCGAGGCGCGCGACGGCTATCAGCTGGGCGCCGTTGCCACACATCCCGGGCGGCGCGGACGGGGGCATTCCCGAGTGCTGCTGGAAGGCGTGCTCGCGCACATCGATGCAGATGCCTCGCCTGTCCTGTTGTTCGCCAATGAAAGCGTGCTCGCGTTCTATCCGCGCTTCGGATTCCGGGCAGTCGCGCAGCAGCGATTCGACGCCCAAACGACGGTGCTGCCCGCTGCAGTGACGGCGTCTGCGTGCGAGGTGGCCGACGCCGCCGCGCGCCAGCGACTCGCGGCGCTGTGTCGCGCTGCGGCGGCCAACGATTCCGTGTTCAGCGCGCGCGACTATTTCTCGACGTTGCTGTGGCACCTGACCTATCGGCCGATCCAGGCGTACTGGCTCGACGACGGTCACGCCATCGCCGCCGTCGAACGGCGCGACGATGTGCTGGTACTGCACGATATCGTCGCGCGACGGCCCTTCGATCTCGCCGCTGCGTTGCCGTCTCTGATCGACGCACCGGTCTCGCGTATCGAATTCGGTTTCGCTCCGTGGCGGTGGTGGCCCAACGCGACGCCGGCCGGCCGGTACGCCGGATCGCCGCTGTTCGTGCGTGGCATCGGACACGCGTTGGCCGAGCCGCTGCGCTTTCCGGATCTCGCGCAGACCTGAGGGCCACCGGTGCCGTCGGTGGACGTTGCATCCGGCCGACGCTGCCGCGCCCCACGGACCTCACACCGACTGCAGATTCGCGTACGCCAGCACCAGCCACTTCGATCCGGCGGACTCGAAATTGACCTGCACGCGCGTGTGTTCGCCGACGCCTTCGTAGTCCGTCACGACGCCGCCGCCGAAGCTGGCGTGGATCACGCGCTGGCCGAGCTTCAGGCTGGGCGCTTCGTCGAGATCCGCATGGTGATAGCGGCTGTTGTAGGCCGGACGGCTGACTTGCACGCGCGGCCGCACTTCATGCAGCAGGTCGCGCGGAATCTCGTTGAGGAAGCGTGACGGCCGTGCATAGGTTTCCATGCCGTGCAGGCGGCGCTGCTCGGCATAGCTGAGCACGAGGCGTTCGCGCGCACGCGTGATGCCGACGTAGGCGAGGCGGCGCTCCTCCTCGAGTCGACCCGGTTCGTCGAGCGACTTCTGGCTGGGAAACAGGCCGTCTTCCAGGCCGACCAGGAATACCAGCGGAAATTCCAGTCCCTTGGCCGTGTGCAAGGTCATCAACTGCACGCAGTCCTGGCCGGGCTCGCCCTGGCCTTCCCCCGATTCGAGTGCGGCCGTCGACAGGAACGCGGCGAGTTCCGACAGCCCGGCTTCTTCATCCTCGGCGCTCAGCTGGAACCGGCCGGCGACGTTGACGAGTTCGTCGAGGTTTTCGACACGCGCCTCGGCGCTGCCGCGCGAGTCTTTCTCGTAGTAGTCGCGCAGCGCACTGCGCGCGATCACGGTTTCCATCTGCTCGGACAGCGTGAGGCCGACTTCGATCTCGTCCAGCGCATCGTCTGGCGCGTCGAACAGCCCGGCACTGGCAGGTTCCGCTGCTGCCGGTGAACCCAGGGTCTCTTTCGCGAGTGCCTCGATGAGCTCGACGTAGGCGCGCAGCGCGTTGCGGCTGCGTGGCGCAAGCTCGCTGCCGGCGATGATGCCGAGGGCGGATTCCCACAGCGAACTGGCGTCGCGGCGCGCGTACTGGCGCACGAGCTCGAGTGTGCGTTCGCCGATGCCGCGCGGCGGCGTGTTCACGGTTCTCTCGAACGCGGCGTCGTCGTGCCGGTTCGCGATCAGGCGCAGATAGGCCAGCGCATCCTTGACTTCGGCGCGGTCGAAAAAGCGCAGCCCACCGTAGACGCGATACAGGATGCGGTGCTGGTTGAGCTGTTCTTCGAACACACGCGACTGGGCATTGGAGCGATACAGGATGGCGGCATCGGACGCGGCACCATCGGCCGCAATGTATTCGCGGATGCGCTCGACGACGTAGCGCGCTTCGTCCTGCTCGTTGTAGGCAGCGTAGAGTTCGATCGGCGTGCCGCTGTCGCCGGACGTCCAGAGCTGCTTGCCGAGGCGGCCGGGGTTGTTCGCGATGACGGCGTTCGCGGCCTTGAGGATAGTGCCCGTTGAACGGTAGTTCTGCTCCAGGCGTATGGTCTTCGCGCTTGGATAGTCGCGCAGGAAATGCTGCACGTTCTCGACCCGCGCGCCGCGCCAGCCGTAGATGGCCTGATCGTCGTCGCCGACCACGAAGATTTTGCCGGACTGTCCGGCCAGAACGCGCACCCACGCGTACTGCAGGCTGTTGGTGTCCTGGAATTCGTCGATGAGCAGGTGACGCCAGCGTTCCTGATAGTGCGCGAGCAGCGCCGTGTCCTCGAGCCAGAGCTCATGCGAGCGCAGCAGCAGTTCGGCGAAATCGACGAGGCCGCCACGCCGGCATTGCGCCTCGTAGCTGGTGTAGATGTCGAGCAGGGTGCGCGTCGTCGCGTTGTCGCCATGCTCGATGGAGTCGGGGCGCTTGCCCTCGTCCTTGCAGCTGTTGATGAACCAGGCGGCCTGTCGTGCCGGCCAGCGGGATTCATCGAGGTCGAGGCCCTGGATCACGCGCTTGACCAGGCGCTGCTGGTCGTCCGCGTCAAGGATCTGGAAGGTCTCCGGCAGCCGAGCCTCGCGCCAGTGCCGGCGCAGCGGGCGGTGGGCGATGCCGTGGAACGTGCCGATCGACAGGCCGCGCGTGCCGTGCTCGATCAGTCCCTCGCAGCGGCCGCGCATTTCGCCGGCGGCCTTGTTCGTGAACGTGACTGCCAATATGGAGTACGGCGAGACGCGTTCGACGTCGAGCAGCCAGGCGATACGATGAATCAGCACGCGCGTCTTGCCGGAACCGGCGCCGGCGAGTACCAGGTAATGGCCGCTGGGTGCGGTCACCGCTTCGCGTTGCGCAGGATTGAGATGATCGAGCAGATGAGAAACGTCCATCGGGCGATTTTACCTGGGTGGCGCGGCCTGATCGCGGCGATGCTGTGCCTTTGGACCGCGACCGCTCCGGCGGCGACGCACTATGCGCTGCGCTACGACCCTGGGGCGGAACGGATGCATGTGCGGCTCTGCATCGACAAGGCCGCGGCACGACGCGAATTTCGCCTGCATCGGGGTGGCGCGGCGCACATCGAGGCGCTTGCGCGCGAGCAGGGCAGCGTCGAGCGCATTGGCGAGGCGCGCTGGCGGGCTGCCGACTGGCGCGCCGGCGAATGTCTGGGCTATACCGCGCGCATCGGCCAGATCGCCGACAGCCGCGACCGTGATGTCGGCAGCCGTGTCGGCGACACGCTGCTGGTCGCGCCGCAGCAGTGGCTGCTGCGCGCTGACGACGACGCCGCGGCAAACGTCGACGTGAGTCTGCCGTCGGGGCATGCGTTTGCGCCGCCGTGGCCGACCCGCTCCGGTGACGCTGTCGCGCGGACCTACGTCATTACGCCGACTCCATTTGCCTGGTCCGCACTCGTGGCGATCGGGCGATTCGAGGAGACCTCGATCAGGTTGCCGGGTGGTGAGGTAAGGCTCGCGGTGCTCGGTGCGCCGACCGTGGCGCAGCGCGCCACCCTGCACCAATGGATACGAAACGCGCTGGCTGCGGCGGCGTCCGGCTACGGCGAGCTGCCACTGCCGCAGGCGCAGGTCGTGCTGCTGCCGGGCGACACCCGCGGCAGGGTGGTCGGGTTCGGCCAGTCACTGCGCGGGCAGGGCAACGCCGTGCACATCTGGGTCGACCCGGATGCGCCAATCGCACGACTCGATGCGGACTGGACCGCCGTGCACGAGTTTTCGCACTGGGCACATCCGTACCTTGGCGATGACGGTGTCTGGCTTGCCGAGGGGCTGGCGAGCTACTGGCAGAACGTGCTGCGCGCCCGCGGCGGATTGTTGACGCCGCAGCAAGCCTGGGAACAGCTCGACGCCGGCTTCTCGCGCGGTCGTCGTGCCCCCGACTACGGCCTGACGCTGGCCGAGCTCAGCGACGCGATGCATGCCCGGCGTGCCTACCACGCGGTGTACTGGTCCGGCGCGGCGTTCTGGCTGGAGACTGACCTGGCACTGCGCCGCGCCAGCGCGGGCGCGCTCAGCGTCGACGAGGCGCTCAGGCGCTTCCGCGCCTGCTGCCTCGCCGACAAGCGCGAATGGCGCGCTGCCGAATTCGTCGCGAAGCTCGACGCATTGATCGGCAGCGACGTGTTCGTCACGCACTACCGCGCGTTTGCCGGACGGCGCGGGTTTCCGTCGCTGGACGCGACCTACGCGCGGCTCGGGCTGCGGCGCGACGCCACTGGCAGGCTGCGCCTCGTCGATGCGGCCGATGCCGCGATACGCGAGGCGATCATGCGCCGGCGTTGAGGCTGCACGGCAAGGAACTCAGCTCGCCGCAGGCTTCGGTGGCGACATGATCTTGTCGATCAGCGCGATCGCGACGGCCGAGACGACGAAGGTCAGATGCAGCAGGGTTTGCCAGAGCATGGTCTTGGTGTCGAGCTCGTGGGCCTTGATGAACGTCGCCAGCAGGTGAATCGACGAGATGCCAATGATCGCGGTCGCCAGCTTGACCTTGAGCACCGCCGCGTTGACGTGGGACAGCCACTCCGGCTGGTCCGGATGCCCTTCGAGGCGCAGGCGCGAGACGAAGGTTTCATAACCACCGACGATGACCATGACGAGCAGGTTCGAGATCATGACCACATCGATGAGGCCGAGCACGGTCAGCATGATCGCGGTCTCGGCGGTCTGACCGGCAGCCGCAGCGGCTTCGGACAATCCGCCGTGCAGCACCACGGTATGCAGCAGATGCCAGAGTTCGCGCAGGAACTGCACGACATAGACGCCCTGGGCCACGATGAGGCCGAGATACAGCGGCAACTGGAGCCAGCGCGAGGAGAAAATCAGGGCGGGCAGAGGCCCGAGACTTTTGTTGTAAGTGCTCATGGAAGACTGGAAGGCTGGAAGGCGCGCGAGTCTAGCAACGACGTATGCCGCTGCCGCGAAAAAAACCGTGACGAGGCCCGGCGGGCCCGGACGGGCCAGGGTAGTGGAGGTGGACCGCCGCCTTTTCAACGCCGGACGGTATGCGCTTTCAGGCGCCTGTCAGGCGTGTGTCCGGAAGACTCAGCACGTATTCGGCGCCCATCAGTTGCGACGGCGTATGGAAGCCACCGGGCGCTGCATCGGCCAGCAGCCGGCGCACGATGCCGACCGATGCGGTCGCCGTGAGGGCATAGCCGTTGGGAGTCGAGAGTTCGAGCCGTACCTCGTTGCCACGCGCATTGCGCACCTCGCCCCAGATGCGGCAGTCGCTGCGGTCACGCCCTTCGGCACTGGGGCCCGGTCGTGCGCCGGCGCGTCGCTTGAGCCAGGACTGTACCGGCTTCAGGCCGAGCAGGGGGCGCAGGAATCGCAGCCGGCGCACGCGCCGTATCGTCGCCGGCGGGACCGTCATGTAGGTTTCGATGTTCGGGATGCCGGTGGAAACATAGGCAGTGTATACATCGCCCCAGGGTATGGTCATGGCGGTCCGTGGCTTGCCGTCGCGCAGGAAGGTGCGTGACTTCCAGGCGAGCGGTACCTCGACCAGTTCCCCGGCGATGCGCGCACGGCCGCCCTTGGCGAGGCCCTCGACACTGGTCCTGGCCGTGCCGGGGCTGGGACCGCCACCGGCTTCGAATGCCAGCGTCAGATGTGTGGCGTCTGGCTGTCGCTGCTTGAGCATCGCGGCCACGCAATCGGTAGGCACGACGTCGAAGCCCGTCCCCGGCAATACGACGATGCCCCGTTCCCGGGCGACGTCGTGATGGCGGTGGCACAGTGCGAACACGTCGATCTCACCGGTGATGTCTAGGTAGTGACTGCGTGTCGCGAGGCAGGTCTCGAGCACCGGCAGCGCCGTTGCACTGAACGGTCCCGCGCAATTGAGCACCAGCGGCAAGCCGTCGAATTCCCGCCGCAGCGTTGCGGCATCGGACAGATCGAACACGCGCCAGTCGAGGCGGAGTGCCTTGCCCATCGCTTCGAGTTCGGCGCGATTGCGGCCGGCGAGCAAGGGTTGGAGACCTTGGCGCAGGGCCTCGGCGGCGACAAGCCGACCGGTGTAGCCGTTCGCACCGTAGATCAGGAAGCGGCTCATGCGCGTCCCGCTGCGCGCAGCGCCGCGACGAGCTTGCGGAAATAGAACTCAGGCAAAAAGCGCTTGAGGCGCCAGCGTGTGCGCTCGGGCGCGGTCGGGATGATCATGAATCGACCGGCAGTGACCGCGTCGACGACGGCGGCGGCGATGTCGTCCGCCGTTTCCGCGGCCTTGTCCATGAGCCGCGAGGCCATGTTGCGGGACTTGTCCGGCCCGCGAAAATTCTCGAGCAGGTTGGTGCGAAAGAACGACGGACACACGACCGAGACGTGGACCTTGCTGTCGGCTATCGCCAGCTCGGCACGCAGGGTCTCCGACAATGCGATCACACCGGCCTTCGCCACCGAATACGAACTGAGTCCACCGGCGCAGGCGACGCCAGCGAACGACGCGGTATTGATCACGTGTCCGCCACCTTGCGCGACCATACCGGGAAGGAAGGCCTGACAACCGCGTACGACACTCATGAGATTGACGTCGAGCATCCAGCGCCAGTCGTCGAGCGGCGTCTGTAGCAACGTACCCGCCGAGGCGACGCCGGCATTGTTGTAGAGATGATCGACCCCGCCGCAGCGCGCGACGACCGCGTCGCGCAGCGCCAGTACGGCATCGTCGCTCGCGACGTCGACATAGAAAGCATCGGCTTGCGCGCCGCGCTCGCGCACTTCGGCCGCGACGGCTTCGGCCCGTTCGAGGGAGATGTCCGCCAGCAGTACGCGCCAGCCCCTGGCTGCATGGCGCAGCGCGATCGCGCGCCCGAGACCGCTGCCGCCGCCCGTGATGAGAACTCGTTGCGTGCTCATGTGCACTCCTCGCCCGGATGTTCCTACTGTGCCAGATGGGCGCACGATTGCCACGGATGGCGCCGGTCCCGCGCCCCCTGCGCACGCTCCGGCATTGCGCGTATGCTGCGTTTTCGGCGTTTTTTCCCCTGATTCGCGTTGGAGTTCCGATGTCCGAAATTCTGTTCGACCTGTCCGGCAAGACCGCCCTCGTCACCGGCGCGAGCCGTGGCATTGGAGCCGCCACCGCCCGTCTGCTCGCACGGCACGGTGCGGATGTCATCGTTTCGAGCCGTCACCTCGACGCGTGCGAGGCGATCGTCGAAGCCATCGTGGCCGAGGGCGGCAAGGCGCGAGCGATGGCCGCACACATCGGCGACGTCGATGCGATCGACGCGTTGTTCGCCGGACTCGATGCGCAGGGCGTACGGCTCGACGTGCTCGTCAACAATGCCGCGGCCAATCCGTATTTCGGTCCCATGCTGGACATGCCGCTGTCGGCCTACGACAAGACGGTCGAGGTCAACGTCCGCGGCTATTTCTACATGACGCAGCAAGCCGCGCGGCGCATGCGTGAACACGGCGGCGCGATCGTCAATGTCGCCTCGGTCAACGGCCGGCGCGCAGCGCCGGGGCAGGGGGTGTATTCCTTTTCCAAGGCAGCCATCCTGTCGATGACCGAGGCTTGGGCGCGTGAACTCGCGCCGAGCGGGATCCGTGTCAATGCCGTGCTGCCCGGACTCACCGATACGAAGTTCGCGAGCGCGCTGACGCAGAACCCGGATCTGATGAAGACGCTGCTGCGCACCATCCCCATGGCACGTGCGGCCCAGCCCGAGGAGATCGCGCCGCTGATCCTCTTCCTGTGCTCGCCCGCCGCCAGTTATGTGACCGGTGCGAGTTTCACGGCGGACGGCGGCTATCTCGCCTAGGCCGGCGTCGGGCCGTTGGCCGCCTTATGGCTGTGCGGGCAACGGCTCCCGGTCGAGCGAGCGCCGTGCAGGGGCGGGGAAAAAGAAAGACCCCGAAGGCCAGGGGAGGACCTTCGAGGTCTGGGGTGCGGAGCCAGGTCTGGGGAGGAACCTGATTCCGAGGGTTCATCCAGGGAGGGGAATGAACCAGGTGCCGTTGCGTGCACCTGCGAACTAAGACGGCGTTGGGGGAAAAAGGTTCGCAGCGTCGCCCAGTTCGATTCAGAATCCATTCATCGCCTTGTTAATCAATGCGTTAGCTGGGTCAGTGGGCCTCGTCCCAGTTGGCGCCTGTGCCAATATCGACGACGAGGGGCACGGCGAGTTCCGCGGCGGCGCACATGCGTTCGCGGAGTCCCGCGCTGACCTCGGCAATCGCTTCCTCGCGGACCTCGAGCACGAGTTCGTCGTGCACCTGCATGAGCATGCGCGCATCGGCGCGATCGCCGAGCCACGCGTCGACCGTGATCATGGCGCGCTTGATGATGTCCGCCGCAGTGCCCTGCATAGGCGCATTGATCGCGGCGCGCTCGGCGCCGGCACGCAGGTTCGGATTGCGCGCGCGGATGTCGTCGAGATACAGCCGCCGTCCGAATACGGTTTCGACGTAGCCGTCGCGGTGCGCCTGCTCGCGTATGTCGTCCATGAACCGGCGCACGCCGGGATAACGCGCGAAATAGCGTGCGATGTAGTCATTCGCCTCGTTGCGCGCGATGCCGAGCTGGCGCGCGAGGCCGAACGCTCCCATGCCGTACATCAGGCCGAAATTGATGGCCTTTGCGGCGCGACGCTGGTTCGCGTCGACCTGATCGGGCGGCAGCCCGAATACTTCCGCCGCCGTGGCGCGATGCACATCCTGGCCACCGACGAAGGCGCTGAGCAGGCCCGCGTCACCGGACAGGTGGGCCATGATGCGCAGCTCGATCTGCGAATAGTCGGCGGCAAGGATGCGGAATCCCGGTGGCGCGACGAAGGCCTGACGGATGCGGCGGCCCTCGTCCGTGCGGATCGGAATGTTCTGCAGGTTCGGTTCCGAAGACGACAGGCGCCCCGTCGCCGCTATCGCCTGGCCATAGCTGGTGTGTACCCGGCCGGTATGCGGGTTGACGTTGTCGGCGAGCTTGTCGGTGTAGGTGGAGCGGAGCTTGGCGAGACCGCGATAGTCCAGGATCAGGCGCGGCAGCTCGTGCTGGTCGGCGATCGCTTCCAGTGCTTCCTCGTTCGTGGAAGGCTGCCCGGTCGGTGTCTTCACGACGACGGGAAGCTTCAGCTCGTCGAACAGTATCGCCTGCAACTGCTTCGGCGAATCAAGGCTGAAACTGCGGCCCGCGATCGAGTACGCCTGCTGCTGGATCTCGTGCATGCGCTTGGCGAGCTGGTTGCTCTGCACCCGCAGCGCCTGGATGTCGATGAGCACGCCGCGCTGTTCCATCCGTGCAAGCACCGGAATCAGCGGTGCTTCGATGGTTTCGTAAACGGTGCGCAGTCTCGGCACGGTGCCGAGTTTCTCCCACAGCACCTGATGCAGGCGCAGTGTGACGTCGGCATCCTCGGCCGCATACGCCGTTGCCTGCTCCAGCGCGACCTGGCCGAACGGGATCTGCTTCGCGCCCTTGCCGGCCACGCTCTCGTAGGACACGGGTGTGTAGCCGAGATAGCGCTTCGCGAGTGAATCCATATCGTGGCGCGTCGCGGTGGAGTTCCAGACGTAGGACTCGAGCATGGAATCGAACTTCACGCCGCGCACCGTGATGCCATGGCGTGACAACACGTTGATGTCGTACTTCGCGTGCTGGCCGACTTTCGCCTTGTGCTCGTCTTCCAGCAGGGGTTTCAGCGCCGCGAGCACGACCTCGCGGTCGAGTTGTGCCGGGGCGCCGGGATAATCGTGCGCAAGCGGTACGTAGGCTGCCTCGCCGCTGCGTACCGCGAACGACAGTCCGACGAGTTCGGCGCGCAGCGCATCCAGCGATGTGGTCTCGGTGTCGAAAGCGATCACGTCCGCCTGCCGCAGGCGATGCAGCCAGCTCTCGAACTGCCCGGCGTCGGTGATGCACTCGTACTTGCCTGCCGAGGACAACGACGGGTCGAGTGCGGCGTCTTCGGTGACAGGCTTGCGGTATTGCGCGGGCACGGTCGCACCGCGCAGTTCTTCACCATCACCGCCGGTCGTCGCGGTCGTTTTACCGTCGAGGTCCTTGAGCGCTGCGTTGAAACCATAGCGCGTGTACAGCGCGCGCAGCGCATCGACGTCTCGTTCGCGCAGCACCAGATCGGTTGGACCTTCCGCCAGCGAAACGTCGGTCTTGATGGTGGCGAGCTCCCGCGACAGCGGCAGATGCGCCAGCGCCGCGCGGAGGTTCTCGCCGATCTTGCCGCCGATTTTCCCGGCATTGGTCATGACATTGTCGAGCGTGCCGTACTCGGCCAGCCACTTGGCCGCGGTCTTCGGGCCGCATTTGTCGACGCCGGGGATGTTGTCGACGCTGTCGCCCATGAGTGCGAGGAAGTCGACGATCTGTTCGGGATGCACGCCGAACTTCTCGAACACGCCTGCCCGGTCGAGCGTGGTGTTCGTCATCGTGTTGCTCAGGCTCACATGCGGCCCTACGAGCTGGGCCATATCCTTGTCGCTGGTGGAGACCACGACGTCGATGCCGAGTGCCGCCGCCTGCCGGGCAAGCGTGCCGATCACGTCGTCGGCCTCGACGCCGGGTTCACGCAGGATGGGAAAGCCGAGCGCCCTGACGATCTCGCACATCGGCTGAACCTGTGCGCGGAGTTCGTCTTCCATCGGCGGCCGGTTCGCCTTGTAGGCCGGGTACAGTTCGTCGCGAAACGTCGGTCCTGAAGCATCGCAGACGAACGCCGCGAAATCTGGCCTGGCCTTCAGCGTCGCGCGCAGCATGTTAACGACGCCGAACAGCGCGCCGGTCGGCTCACCCGCGGCGTTGCTGAGCCGCGGCAGCGCGAAAAATGCGCGATAGAGGTAGCTGGACCCGTCGATCAGCACCAGAGTCGGCATGATGTTCTCCCTTGCAGACGCCGAGCTTGGCTCAGCGCGACCGTGCTTTCAATGCGGGCAGAAAAGCGTGCCGGGGACGTCGCGGCGCGGTGGTCGGTTCAGAACCGTTTGCTATCCTGCCGGTACGCCAGCCTGATACGGTCGCAGCGATGCGCGGGCCGGTCCACAGCCATTCGCGGAGTCCAACATGAAGCGCACTGCCATTCTTTCGGTCCTGCTGTTCGCCGGCGTCGCGACTGCACACGCGGCCCCGGACAAACCCGTCGCGGATACCCCACCACAGCGAAGCGACCTCACCGACGCGCCGCCACCCGCGATGAACGATCCCGGCGTCAAGGCCGCGCCGGGCGACGTGGAAAGAGCCAAGGCCGATGCACGCGAGGCGGACAAGCCCGACGTCGCGATCCGCAAGGAGGGCGACGACACGATCGAGGAGTACCGCACCAGCGGTCGTGTCAGCATGATCCGCATCACCGGCAAGAGCGGCATCACGCGGACCTATATCGACACCGACGGCGACGGCCGCCTCGAGGGCAATCCCAAGGATGGGCCGGTGGCTCCGGTCTATTACAAACTGTACGAGTGGAATTGAGCGATCAGGCGTTTCGGCCGGGGCCGGGAACGCCCGCGTCACTCAGTGGCGGAAATGCCGCACGCCCGTGAATACCATGGCCATGTCGTTCTCGTCCGCAGCGGCGACGACTTCGTCGTCGCGCATCGAGCCGCCGGGCTGGATCACTGCACGAATGCCAGCCTTCGCTGCGGCGTCGATGCCGTCGCGGAACGGAAAGAACGCATCCGATGCCATTACGCTGTCGCGGACTTCGAGGCCGGCTTCCTCGGCCTTCATCGCGGCGATACGCGCGCTGATGACGCGGCTCATCTGGCCTGCGCCGATGCCGATGGTCTGGCCGCCCCGTGCATAGACGATCGCGTTCGACTTGACGTACATCGCGACGTGCCATGCGAACAGCAGGTCACGCAGTTCCTCTGCGTTCGGTACGCGTCTCGTCACGACCTGCAGATCGGACAGCAGCAGCGTATCGCGGTCGGCATCCTGCAGCAGCAGTCCGCCGGCGATGCGCTTCAGGTCCGTGGTATGCGCGGCCTGCTCCGGCCAGTGGCCGGTCGCCAGGATGCGCACATTGGGCTTCTTGGCGAAAACCGCCAGCGCCGCTTCGTCGACTTCGGGTGCGATGACGACCTCGACGAACTGGCGATCCAGGATCGTACGGGCGGTGACGACGTCGAGCGAACGGTTCAGCGCGATGATGCCGCCGAACGCCGAGGTCGGGTCGCACGCATAGGCGCGTTCATAGGCCAGCATCGGCGTATCGCCGAGCGCCACGCCGCAGGGGTTGGCGTGCTTGACGATGACACAGGCCGGCGCGCTGCCGAATGCCTTCACGCATTCGAGCGCCGCATCCGCGTCGGCGATGTTGTTGAATGACAGTTCCTTGCCGGCGAGTACGCGCGCCGTTGCGACGATGCCTGCCGGCGGATCGCTCTCGACGTAGAGCGCGGCCGACTGGTGCGGATTCTCACCGTAGCGAAGTGTCTGCGCGCGGCGGTAGTTCAGGTGCAGGCTCGGCGGATAGTTGTCTTCGCGTTCGCCCGTGCGCACACCGAGCCAGTTGGCGATGAGCCCGTCGTAACGCGCCGTATGCGAATAGGTTTTTGCGGCCAGACGACGGCGCAGTTCCATCGTCGTGCCCTGCATCGCATGCAGCGATTGCAACAGTTCGGCGTAGTCGGCGGGGTCTGTGAGGACGGCCACGTGCTCATGGTTCTTCGCCGCTGCACGCAGCATGGCGGGGCCGCCGATGTCGATGTTCTCGATCGCCTCATCGAGTGTGCAGTCCGGGCGGGCCGTCGCTTTTTCGAAGGGATAGAGATTCACCACGAGGAGGTCGATCGGGCTGATGCCGTGCTGCGCCATGACCGCGTCGTCGATGCCGCGCCGTCCGAGCAGCCCGCCATGGATCTTCGGGTGCAGGGTCTTGACGCGACCGTCCATGATCTCCGGAAAGCCGGTCACGTTGCTGACGTCGGTAACGGGCAGGCCGGCGTCACGCAGCGAGCGGGCCGTGCCGCCCGTGGACAGCAGGCTCACGCCGAGCGCATCGAGGCCGCGCGCGAGATCGAGCAGGCCGGTCTTGTCGGAAACGCTGATCAGTGCACGGCGTACCGGCACTAGCGTGGCGTCGAACATGGAAGTGTCGCCGGTGGGAAACGAGGCCGCGGATTATAGCCTCGTGGGCGGCATGGGCGCGGCGCGCTCACGCCTGCATCGGCAGGCTGGGCCGGCGCTACAGCAGGCCGTGCTGCGAAAGCTTCTTGCGCAACGTGGCACGGTTGATGCCGAGCGCGAGCGCGGCCTTGCTCTGATTGCCGCCGTACCACGACATGACTTCATGCAGCATGGGCGCCTCGACTTCGTGCATGACGAAGTCGAACAGGCCTTCGGCCTGCTGCGTGTCGAGATCGATCAGATAGCGGCGCACCGCGCGTGCGACGCACTCGCGCAGCGCGGGCGGGGAGACAGCGGCGTCGGCCGCCTGATCGGGGCGCAGTACGGAAACGGCATTCACGGCGGCGAGCAACCTGGTCTGTTCTTCCATGACCGCCGGATGCAAGCGCCGACGGGGCGGGGATGTTAGCGCGCCAATGGCGCGTTGGTAAGTGCCGACTGTCGCAATACGCAAAGATCTCTCACGCGTCGCGGGCCGCCGCGCAATCCGGTCAGAGGAACTTGAACTCGAACGCGACCGCATTCCGTCCCGGATCGCGCACTTCGAACACGAGCGCGGTGCTGGCGCCGGCCGCGAGTCCGCGCTCCATCACGCGCGTGTCACCGAGATAGTCGCGCGGCTGGAAGCGACGCATCGCGACGCGGTTCTCGTCGAGGTCGGACAAGGTGATTTCGACCACCGGGTACGCCTGGGCAAACTCGGCCGCGTTGCGCACCGTTGCGGACACGATCAGGGCGCCCGCCACCGACGGGTGGGGACGGATGTCGCGCGTGAGCAACTCGAGCTGCGAGGTCGCACGGCGCAGGGGCAGGTCGCAGTGCAGCAGTGCGCATCCACGGTCCAGCCATGGGCGAGCGAAAGCGTTGTCGAGCAACTGGTCGCGCTCGGCATAGGCGAGCTGACCGGCCAGGGTCAGTGACAGCAGCACGGTACCCAGCACCCAGGGCCAGCGCCGCCCGCCGTTGCCACGCGCGTGGCGCGCGAAGGCCGGCGTGGCATGGCGTCGCGACTCCCGGTGACGCGGCTTGTCGTCCGGATCGAAGGTGAACGTGACCGCCTGGGCATTCGGTCGGTAAACCGGTATGCCGAGGTGCGGCGGGTCCGGATCCGGGGTGTGGACATTCAGGCGCTCGAACGGCTCGGGCGGCAGGTGTTCGGCCAGCGTGCGCAGCGCGTCGAACAGCGCGTCGCAGTGGCTGCAGCGCACCATGCCGTGACCGCGGGCGATCGTCGCTGCGTCGGCGCTGTAGACCGTCGCGCATTCGGGACATTGCGTGTACATGCGGAGCGCCGGCGGCCAGTCGAAGAGGCGGATACGGGATTGGAGCGCCGGCGGCGCGCGGTTTCAAGCGGGCACGGTCGTCGGGACGGAACTGCGATCGGGGGTCAGTCCGGCTTGCGCCTGCCGCTGATCCGCACCCAGTCGTCGCGCTGCGCGACAACGAGGTCATCGAACCACTCGGCGTAGCGAACGAGTACCTCCTCGTGCTGGCCGGCCAGGATGCCCGACAGTGCGAACGGTGCTCCCGGCTTGCAGGCGCGCGCGAACAGCGGCGCGAGCTCCACAAGTGGGCCGGCGAGGATGTTGGCGACCAGCAGGTCCTGGGGTACGGCCACGAACTGCTCCGGCAGCACGAGCTCCAGGTTCGCCGCGACTCCGTTGCGCTCCGCATTGTCGCGACTCGCTTCGAGCGCCTGCGGATCGAGGTCGACGCCGATCACGTGCGCGGCGCCCAGCTTCAGAGCGGCAATGGCGAGGACACCCGAGCCGCAGCCGTAATCGAGCACGCTGCTGCCCCGTAGCGCGAGTCCGTCGAGCCACTCCAGGCACAGAGCCGTCGTCGGATGCGTGCCGGTGCCGAACGCGAGACCGGGGTCCAGGCGCACGACGACGGTGTCGTCCGCCCCCTGCGGCGGTTCGACGGTCCAGGGGTAGATCCAGAGCCGGCGGCCGAACTGCATGGGCTGGAACGTGTCCATCCAGGCGCGTACCCAGTCGGCGTCTGCGACGTCGCGAAACGCGATCTGGTCCGGCGCGACGTCCGGGACTAGGTCGGTCAAGGCGTGTACCAGCCCGGGTCGGTCGACTGCGACGTCGAACAGTGCCGCGAGCTTGATCGTCGGCCACACCGGGGTTTCGCCGGGGCGCGGTTCGAAGATCGGATGGTCTTCGGCGTCCAGCAATGTGACCGACAGGGCGCCAAGGTCTTCGAGCGCGAGCTCGATGCGCTCCTGCTGGTCGGAGTGAATCGTCAGGGAGAGCTCTATCCAGGCCATGCGCGGTCAGTCTTGTATTTCGATGGTGCGCAGCCCTTCGGGATGCGTCAGGTAGGCCGTGCCGCCGCGGGCTTTGGCGATCCTCGCGATGCATAGCGCATCGGCGATCGTGGCGGCGAAGCCCTCGCTGCCGGCAACGACGAGATTGCGCTCACGATACGGCTCGAGCAAGTCGCGCAGTCCTTCGCAGGTCGCGGTGGCGTCCTGCACCGTGTACGCATTTCGCCCGGTGACCCGGATCAAGAGCGAATCGGGTGGAAGGCTCTGCGCCGCGATGTCCGTTGGCGGTGCAGCGAGCGTCGCCGCCGCCTTGACCGGCTCCACGGCGTGCGCCGCGTTGCGCGCACCGCCCGCGGCGCAGCCGCCGAGCGCGGTGGCGAGCGCCACGGCGATGGCCAGGCGGATCGGGTCAGCCCAGCGCAATGCCTTTTTCCTTCTGTTCCGCGATGCGCTTTTCCAGGTAGTGGATGTTCTGGCCACCGGCCTGGAAGCCGGCGTCGTTCATGATGCGCTGCTGCAGCGGAATGTTGGTCTTGACGCCGTCGATGACCATTTCCGCGAGCGCAAGCCGCATGCGTGCGACCGCCGTCGCGCGGTCGCGGCCGTGGACGATGAGCTTGCCGATCATCGAATCGTAGTTCGGCGGAATGCGGTAGCCGTCATAGATGTGCGTGTCCAGGCGCACGCCGGGGCCGCCCGCGCCGAGGAATCGCTTGATCGTGCCCGGCGAGGGCATGAACGTATCAGGGTCTTCGGCATTGATGCGGCATTCGATCGCGTGGCCGGTGAACGTCACGTCTTCCTGGCGGATCGAGAGCTTTTCGCCTGCGGCGATCAGCAGCTGCTCGCGCACGAGGTCGATGCCCGTCACCAGTTCGGTCACCGGGTGCTCGACCTGGATGCGCGTGTTCATCTCGATGAAATAGAACCGGCCGTTCTCGTAGAGGAACTCGAACGTGCCGGCGCCGCGATACCCGATGCGAAGGCAGGCTTCGACACAGACCTTGCCGATTTCCGCGCGCAGTTCCGGGGTGATGCCCGGTGCCGGGGCTTCCTCGACCACCTTCTGGTGGCGGCGCTGCATCGAGCAGTCGCGCTCGCCGAGATGAATTGCATTGCCCTGGCCGTCGGCGAGCACCTGAATCTCGACGTGGCGCGGGTTCTCGAGGAATTTCTCCATGTAGACCATGTCGTTGCCGAACGCCGCCTTGGCTTCCGACTTGGTCATGGAAATCGCGTTGTGCAGGTGGGCTTCGGTATGTACGACGCGCATGCCGCGACCGCCGCCGCCGCCGGCCGCCTTCACGATGATCGGATAGCCGATCTCGCGGGCGATGCGGCTGTTCTCGGTCCCGTTCTCGCCCAGCGGGCCGCCCGATCCCGGCACGCACGGCACGCCGGCGGCTTTCATCGCCTTGATCGCCTCGACCTTGTCGCCCATGAGCCGTATCACGTTCGCGGTCGGGCCAATGAAGATGAAGCCGGATTTCTCGCAGCGTTCGGCGAAGTCCGCGTTCTCGGACAGAAAGCCGTAGCCCGGATGGATGGCCTGCGCGTCGGTGACTTCGGCCGCGGCAATGATGGCCGGCACATTCAGGTAGGACTCGGCCGCGGGCGCGGGGCCGATGCAGACCGACTCGTCCGCCATGCCGACGTGCTTGAGGTTGCGATCGACCGTGGAATGGACGGCGACTGTCTTGATGCCGAGCGTCTGGCAGGCCCGCAGGACGCGCAGGGCGATCTCGCCACGGTTGGCGATGACGACTTTATCGAGCATGGGCGGGGTCCGTTCAGCCGATGACGAAGAGCGGTTCGTCGAACTCGATCGGGCGGCCACTCGTCGCGAGAATCGCGAGGATCGTGCCGCCGACATCGGCTTCGATCTGGTTGAACATCTTCATGGCCTCGATGATGGCCAGTGTGTCGCCGGGCTTGACCTGCTGGCCGAGCTTCACGAAGGGCGGGGCGTCGGGATTCGGCGACGCGTAGTAGGTGCCGACCATCGGCGAGCGCACGACATGCCCGTCGGGCATGGTCTTCCCCGTGGCGTTCCCCGGGGTCTCGGGCGCGTTGCTCTGGGCCGGCGTGCCCGGACGATGTTGCTCGACGTGGACATGCGTCACCGGTGCAGGCGCTGCCGGGGCTGCGGCTGCGGCCATCGGCAAGGTCATGCCCTTCGGGATGCGGCTCAGACGGACGACTTCTTCCCCTTCCTTGATTTCGAGTTCGGCCAGATTCGACTCTTCCAGGATGTCGATCAGCTTCTTGATTTTGCGCAGGTCCACGGACGGGTCCTCAGGTGCGGTGACGGTGGAGACACTTCAGCCGAGCCGGTGCATCGCTGCTTCGAGCGCCAGCCGATAGCTGTCGGCGCCGAAACCGCAGATGACTCCGACGGCGACGTCGGAAAAACAGGAGTGATGCCGAAACGGCTCGCGTGCGTGCACGTTCGACAGATGTAACTCGATAAATGGCAGGCCGACGGCCAGCAGAGCGTCACGCAGCGCGATGCTCGTGTGCGTGAAGGCGGCCGGATTGATCAGGATGAAGTCGCTGCCGTCGACACGCGCTGCGTGGATGCGGTCGATCAGTGCGTGCTCGGCGTTGGATTGGAAGTGCGTGAGTTCGTGGCCGCGACGTTGCGCGATCGCTGCCAGATCGCCGACGATGCTGTCCAGCGTCGCGTGCCCATAAGTCTCCGGCTCGCGCAGGCCGAGCAGATTCAGATTGGGCCCATTCAGCAACAGGATTCTGGCCACGCCGGCACTCCGCTGCCGGCGTAAGGGCCGGCTGGGGCGCGCAAGTCTGCGCTTGGCTGCCGATCTTGTCCAGTTCGGCGATGTTCGCCGATGTTTTATCTCAGGCCTTCTTGACGTATTCGGATTTCAGCTGCATCGCGCCGAAGCCGTCGATCTTGCAGTCGATGTCGTGATCGCCGTCGGTCAGGCGTATGCCTTTCACCTTCGTGCCGACTTTCACGACGGACGACGAGCCTCGCACCTTCAGGTCCTTGATGACGGTAACCGTGTCGCCGTCGGCCAGCGGTGTGCCATAGGCGTCGCGCACGACGGGTGCCGCATCGGCGGGGGGCGCTGCGTCCGGATTCCACTCGTGGGCGCATTCGGGACAGACGAGCTGGCTGCCGTCTTCATAGGTGTACACAGAATGGCATTCGGGGCAGGGCGGCAGTTTGCTCACGTGCGGGAAATCTCGGACGGGGGGCGGCATGTTCCGCCAGCCGTGCGCTGGCCGCAACGGGGAAGGCCGACCGCGGCCGGCGCCCACCCCGTGCGGACGCGCGCCGCTCGCGCGTGTGTCGATTCCGGCAACGGCGAGGACAAGTGTCCCGGCAGGCTTCCGATGGCGCTGGTTCACCCGAAGCGCAGGGGCAGGCGCCGCTGTCGCTCGCCGGTCAGGCGCGCGAGCGCATTCGCGAGCGCCGGTGCAACGACGGGCAGTGCCGGTTCGCTGAGCCCGGTGAGCCGGTGCGCGTCGTCCTCCAGGAAATGCGTGTCGATGCTCAGCGGCGCCTGCGGCAGCCGCAGCAGTGCGTACTGGTGGAAGTTGCCTTCCTCCACGTGGCCTCGCCGCACCGTGGTCGCTTCGGCGAGTGCCGCCGACAGACCCGGCACGATCGCCCACTAGACGTGAGCCCGCGCGCCGTCCGGATTGATGACCCGGCCGCCGTCGATCGCGCGGGTCGCGCGATGAATCAGCGGTTGCCCGTTGGCCAATGAAATCTCGATGCCGAGCGCGGCATAGCTGCAGTGATCGATCGCGCAGGCGAGGCCGCGCCCCGGCCACGCGCGCGCCGCCTGCCGTTCGAGACGGGCTATCGGCCCGCCCGGCCTCGCGCGCGGGGGGCGTGCCAGCCACCCCCTGCGCCGCCTTCCGCAGGCACGCGCGCAGGCGCGGCGGATCGAACAGATGCTCTTTAGCTCTGGCGCGGGTTGTCGACCGGAACGCGGTCGATCAGGGCGAGGCGGCAATCCAGCGGGTCGCGGCCCGCGGCGAGTTCGTCGAGATGCACCGTGCACGCGCCGCACGTGGTGCCGGTCAGATGCGCGATGTCACGCAGCACCCAGAGCAGGGGCATCTCGGCCGGCGCGTCGAATGCCGCCGTCTTTCCGTTGAAGTTCAACTCGATCATCGCCTGCTGCGTCGGGGCGATCGGAGTCCAGGCAGCTGGGCGGCACCATCGCGTTCCGCAAGGCGCGGGAATACAACGGTGCGGCGTGGTGGCTGATCGCCTGGACGGGCGATGTTGCAACGCTGCGCGCGAGCCTCAGCGGTGCGGTGCGATCCAGCTTTCGAGAACGGATTCGCTGACTTCGCCCAGGCGCGTATCGAGGATGCGGCCATCGCGTCCGAGCAGCACGCTGAACGGCAATGCGCCGTAGGTATTGCCGAAGGGCAGCGACGGATTGGCGCCGGGATTCGGACTCAGCAGGATCGGATAGGCGACAGGCGTGTCGCGCAGGAAGGCCTCGACCTCGCCGGGTCCGTCGACGGCGACACCGACCACCTGCACGCCGTTCGCCGCATGCTTTTGCTGGAAGCGGTCGAGTTCCGGCATCTCCTTGCGACAGGGGCCGCACCAGGTCGCCCAGAAGTTCACGATCACCAGGTGGTCGGACCACTGGGAAAGCGTCGCGCGCTGGCCGGCGCGATCCAGCAGTGCGATGGCCGGCGCCGGATCGCCTTTCTGGGCGATCGCCACGCCGACCGGCGCGGCCGGTCGGGCCGCCTCGATCCAGGCGTCGGCCAGCCATTTCGTCGCGGAGCTGCGGCTCAGCATGTCGGTGATTCCACGCGGCGCGCCTTTACCGGTCACGATGCTGCCGACGACGAGGCCGGCCACGCCCGCCGTCACCGCGAGCAGGCCGACCGCGGCGGTGTGTTTCCAGCCCATCAGCGGCCGGCCTTCGCGACGCGCGCGGTGAACTTGTCGGCGGATTCGAAGCCGATCAGGCGCTGCGCGCGGCGTTCCTTGCCGTCGGCACCGAAGAAGATCGTTGCCGGCGGTCCGAACAGGCCGAAATGCTTGAGCAGCGCCTGGTCGATCGCGTCGTTCGCGGTCACGTCGGCCTTGAGCAGCGTGTAGCCATCCAATGCCGCGTGTACCTCGGGCCTGGTAAAGGTGAACTTCTCCATTTCCTTGCAGGCCACGCACCAGTCCGCATAGAAGTCGAGCATCACGGGCTTGCCCTGGCCCAGGTTGCGCTGCAGGTCGTCGACGCTCTTGATCGTGCGGAACGGCAGGTGTTCGTTCGCGGCGGCCGTGCCACCGCCGCCGATTCCGCGCAGCGGCTGCAATACGTCGCGGGAACCCGCGAGCGCGCCGATCAGTTGCGCCGCGCCGGCGATCAGCAGGATCACGCCGAGTGCCTTCCACAAGGTGCGCCAGCCCGTCGCGTTCTCCGGCAGCCGTTCCAGCGCGCCGAGATAGACCCCGCTCGCGAGCGCGAGCGTGCCCGTCATCAGCATGGTCCAGACCGGATCGAGGAAGCGCGACAGCATCCAGATCGCCAGTGCAAGGAAGCTCACGCCGAACACGGCCTTGACGGCGTCCATCCATGCGCCGGCGCGCGGCAGTATCCTGCCGGCCGCAGTGCCGGCGACCACCAGTGGCGCGCCCATGCCGAGCGACAGCACGAACAGGGCCAGGCCGCCGAACAGCGGATCGCGCGTCTGGCTGATGTAGAGCACCGCGGCGGCGAGCGGCGGTGCGACGCAGGGGCCGACGATCAGGGCCGACAGCACACCCATGATCGCGACGCCGGTCAGCGAACCACCCTGCTGGCGGTTGCTCACGCTGGCGATGCGGTTCTGCAGCGCCGCCGGCAGCTGGAGCTCATAGAAACCGAACATCGACAGCGACAGCAGCACGAACAGCAGTGCGAATGCGCTGAGTATCCACGGGTGCTGGAACGCGGCCTGCAGGTTGGCGCCGACGAGGCCGGCGATGACGCCGGCGATGGTGAACACGACCGTCGAAGCGAGTACGTAGACCAGCGACAGCACGAAGGCGCGTCGCGTCGATACGGTGCCAGCACCAGCGATGATGCCGGACAGGATGGGCAGCATAGGGAACACGCAGGGCGTAAAGGCGAGCAGCAGGCCGAAGCCGAAGAACGACAGCAGTGCAAACAGGCGGTCGCCCGACAGCCGTGCCGCAAGGACCTGCTCCTCGGAGCGATCACCGTCCGGCATCGCCCGGGCGGGATCGTTCTTCTGCGCCTCGATGCGATCGGCGGCCGCCCGTCGCTGCGCGTCCGTCGCCGCCGGAAGGTCGACGGACACGGTGCGCGTCATGACCGGATAACAGATGCCGTTGTCCTCACAGCCCTGGAATTCGGCAGTGAGTTTCAGCGTCTGCGCGTCGCCGTTCGCGCGCTGCAGCGGGATCGGCAGTTCAACCTGATTGAAATAGACGGTGACTTCGCCGAAGTGCTCGTCTTTGTGCAGCACGCCCGCCGGCCATTGCGGCGCGCCGAGCGTGACCGCGCCCGCGGGCACATCGAGCACGGTCTTGTCGCGATACAGGTAATACCCCTTGGGCATGGTCCAGCGCGCGAGCAGCTCGGTGGGGCTCGTCGCGATGGTCTCGAACACGAACGCCTGCTCTGGCGGCAACGGCAGTTTTTCGTCGGCCGGCGCGGTGGGATCGGTCGTGCCGGTGTCCATCGGCGCATCGGCTGCGGGCTTACCCAGCTGAGTCAGTGCGGATGCAAGGTCGCCGGGCGGTGCGGTGTCCGCGAGCGGGTTCGTGCCAGCCGCCGCCGGCGCCGCGGCGGCCGGCGGCAGCTTCACACTGACCGTCGTCGCGTGCGGCGGATAGCAGATCTTGGGCTCGCGCTCGTGGCAGCCCTGGATGCTGATGCTGAACTCGGCCGTGTCACCACTCGCGGTCAACGCCTGCGTCGCTGCCGCCTGTCGGTGATAGACCTCGACGTCGCCGAGAAACTCATCGTGCTTGGGCTCGCCCGGCGGCAGTCGCAGCTCGCCCAGTGTCACCCCTGGGGCGGGCTTGCCGCTCTTGATGCGCGAGCGATACAGGTAATAGCCGTCGGCGATCTTCCAGTCGAGCCTGACCGTATCGTGGTCTACCGCCGTCGCGGTCAGCGCAAATGCTTCCTCGACCCGCAGCAGTTCGGTATCGGATTGCGCATGTGCCTGGCCCAGTCCGGCGAGGCCGGCCACGAGCAGGGCGAAGCGGACGAAACGGCTCATTGCAGCTCCAGCAGTGTGATCGGAACGGGCCGCACTCGTACGGCCCGGGCGGCGTTCAGTGTTTGAGCGCGGTGACTTCGGTCACCCAGGCGAGGTATGGCAGGTGCCCCAGGGCGACATCGACCGCGATCACTTCCGGGAGTTCATACGGATGCAGGGCGACGATGCGCGCGCGCAGGGCCTCGAAGCGGGCCCGCGTGGTCTTGATCAGCAGCAGTAACTCGGCGTCGATGCGCGTTTCGCCCTCCCAGCGATAGGTCGACACTACGCCGGGCAGGCGATTCACGCAGGCGGCGAGGCCCTCGTCCACGAGCGCGCGCGCGATACGGTCGGCGACGTCCTGGTCGGGAACGGTGCAATAGGCGATCAGAACGGACATGGCGGCGGCCGTGCGGGCAGGGGCGCGCACGATAGCGCGACCGGCCGCGGTCGCGCAGCGGTGAACCCCAAGCGGCCTCGTCTGTTACGGCAGATGCGGCCGTTTCCCGGTGAATGAGCGGGCCGGCCCTTGAAAGCGCCGCCGCGCTCCCAATGTGTCGGGCCACCCGGCGGGGCATTGCCTTGTCATCATCAGTCGCTAAAATTGGCACTCACCGGTGGCGAGTGCTAACAAGCCGACCGAACCCGTTATCAATCAATTTCTTGTAAACCCTTGAGGGAGCAAACATGAAGCTTCGTCCCCTGCACGACCGCGTCATCATCAAGCGCCTGGAAGCCGAGACCAAGTCCGCCGGCGGCATCGTCATCCCCGACAGCGCCACCGAAAAGCCCGTCCGCGGCGAAGTCATCGCTGCCGGCGCCGGCAAGATCCTTGAGGACGGCAAGGTCCGTCCGATCGCGGTCAAGGCCGGTGACAAGGTGCTGTTCGGCAAGTACAGCGGCACCGAAGTGAAGATCGACGGCGAAGAGCTGCTCGTCATGCGCGAAGAAGACCTGCTCGCGGTCATCGAAGCCTGAGATCGCAACCGGCCGGGCGCGAAGGCCGATCCGCCGTAACGCTGCCCGCCCTGCGCTCTCCCGATCCCCGTTCCACACCCCCATTTCCGGAGTCAATCCCATGGCAGCCAAAGAAATCCGTTTCAGTGAAGATGCGCGCGCCCGTATGGTCCGCGGCGTCAACATCCTCGCCAACGCCGTGAAGGCCACGCTGGGCCCGAAGGGCCGCAACGTCGTTCTCGAAAAGAGCTTCGGCGCTCCGACGATCACCAAGGACGGCGTGTCCGTCGCCAAGGAAATCGAACTCGCCGACAAGTTCGAGAACATGGGCGCGCAGATGGTCAAGGAAGTCGCTTCCAAGACCTCCGACGTGGCCGGTGACGGCACCACCACCGCGACCGTGCTGGCCCAGGCGCTGATCCGCGAAGGCATGAAGGCCGTCGCCGCCGGCATGAACCCGATGGACCTCAAGCGCGGCATCGACAAGGCGGTGCACGCCGCCGTCGCCGAGCTGAAGTCGCTGTCCAAGCCCACCGCCGACGACAAGGCGATCGCGCAGGTCGGCACGATCTCGGCCAATTCCGATGCGAACATCGGCGACATCATCGCCGAAGCGATGAAGAAGGTCGGCAAGGAAGGCGTGATCACGGTCGAGGAAGGCTCGGGTCTCGAGAACGAGCTCGACGTCGTCGAAGGCATGCAGTTCGACCGCGGCTACCTGTCGCCGTACTTCATCAACAACCAGCAGTCGATGCAGGCCGAGCTGGATGATCCCTACATCCTGCTGCACGACAAGAAGATCTCCAACGTGCGCGAGCTGCTGCCCGTGCTCGAAGGCGTGGCCAAGGCTGGCAAGCCGCTGCTGATCGTCGCCGAGGAAGTCGAAGGCGAAGCGCTGGCGACCCTCGTCGTCAACACGATCCGCGGCATCGTCAAGGTCTGCGCCGTCAAGGCACCGGGCTTCGGCGACCGTCGCAAGGCGATGCTCGAAGACATGGCCGTCCTGACCGGCGGTACCGTGATCTCCGAAGAAGTCGGCCTGCAGCTCGAAAAGGCCACGATCAAGGATCTTGGCCGCGCGAAGAAGATCGTCGTGTCGAAGGAAAACTCGACCATCATCGACGGCGCCGGCGACGCGGAAGCCATCCAGGCCCGCATCAAGCAGATCAAGGCCCAGATCGAAGAGACCAGCTCCGACTACGACCGTGAAAAGCTGCAGGAACGCGTGGCCAAGCTGGCCGGTGGCGTTGCGGTCATCAAGGTCGGCGCCGCGACCGAAGTCGAAATGAAGGAAAAGAAGGCCCGCGTCGAAGACGCGTTGCACGCGACCCGCGCCGCCGTCGAAGAGGGCGTGGTTCCGGGCGGCGGCGTCGCGCTGATCCGCGCGCTGCAGGCCATCGGCTCGGTCAAGGGTGACAACGAAGACCAGGCGCACGGCATCAACATTGCCAAGCGCGCGATGGAAGCTCCGCTGCGCGAGATCGTGTCGAACTGCGGCGAAGAGCCCTCGGTCGTCCTCAACAAGGTCAAGGAAGGCACGGGCAACTTCGGTTACAACGCCGCCAACGGCGAATACGGCGACATGATCGCGTTCGGCATCCTCGACCCGACCAAGGTCACGCGTTCGGCGCTGCAGAATGCCGCCTCGATCGCCGGTCTCATGATCACGACCGAAGCCATGGTCGCCGAAGCGCCGAAGAAGGATGCACCGGCTGCCGGCGGTCATGACCACGGTGGCGGCATGGGCGGTATGGGCGGTATGGACTTCTGATAGTCCGCAACACCGTTGCCAGCGATCCGCCGCGCACCGCGCGGCGGATCACGCGATATCGAAAGCCCCGCAGCGATGTGGGGCTTTTTTCGTGCGCCCGGCACGGGCCTACCCGCAGGATTCAGATCTTGTTCTGGGCTGATCCGCAGCGTAGCCGCAGAGCCCTGCGTGGCGAGAGCGCAATTCGCCTGTCCGATAATCCTGGCCATCAGGCAGCCGCTATGGCATCGAGCGCGGCATCAATGCGTGTCGGTCAAACGGTCTCGAATTCGTCCGATGTTCGAGAACTCACGAAAGTCCTGGTCGATCCGAATCCGCTGGATTCACTTCGAGATTCAATTCAGAGATGCGTGTCGTCCGGCTCGAAATCGATAAATTCATCGTCTAGGTTGAATTCCGCAAATTCATTGTGTAGGTTGAATTCGGCAAATGCATCCGGCAGGCTGAAGTTGCTGGTTCATCGCATAGATGAAACTCGACGATAGAAGAGGGTTGATCCGGAGAACATCCATGCGCGATGAAACCATTCGTATTCCGGCGCAGTTGGGAGCTCTGCTACGCTCCGAACGAATTGCCAGGAAATTGACCCAGTCTCAGGTCGCGGTCCAACTGGGGATTACGGCTCAGGCAGTGTCGAAGATCGAGCGGGACGCCAGCCGGACTTCATTCGAAAGAATCCATGGACTGTGCCTGGTGCTTGGCCTGGAATTGCATCTGCGCAGCGCGAAGTCGGCACCAACCCAAAGTGGAGGCTGGTAGCCGTGGCGGTGCGGCGTGTGGCGGCGCTGGACATCTGGATGAACGGGCTGCTCGTCGGACAATGGCAGCGCGGTCGCGGCAGCCAGGACGTGTTGTCCTATGCGCCGGAATGGATGGCGTCCGAGCAAGGGCGTCCTGTGTCCTTGTCACTGCCGTTCGGCAGCAATGCCATACTGCGCGGTACGGCGGTGAGGGCTTATTTCGACAACCTCATTCCGGACAACGACGCAATCCTGAGGCGTCTCCAGCAACGCCATCAGCTGCGTTCGACGGCCGCTTTCGACCTGTTGGCTGAACTGGGGCGCGACTGCGCCGGCGCTATCCAGCTGATGCCGGAAGGCGAGGCTCCGGGCGATCATCAACGCATCGAGGCCGAGGCGCTCAGCGAAGCGCGCGTTGCAATGCTGCTGCGCAGCGCAGCGCGAGCGGACCTTCCGGGGCTGGATCCCGCAGACGACCTCCGTCTGTCCATTGCGGGCGCGCAGGAGAAAACCGCTCTGCTCTGGCACCGCAAGCGCTGGTGCAAGCCGCTCGGCGCGACGCCGAGCACGCATATCTTCAAATTGCCGCTGGGACTCGTGGCGAATATTCGGGCGGGTCTGCGCGATTCGATCGAGCTCGAATGGCTGTCGCTGGAAATCCTGCGCGAATTCGGATTGCCTGTCGCGCGAACCCAGATCGGTCACTTCGAGGACCAAAAGGTGCTGATCGTCGAACGTTTCGATCGACGTCTGGCACCGGACAAAAAATGGTGGATGCGAATTCCACAGGAAGACTTCTGTCAGGTTACCGGCAACCCGCCATCACGGAAATACGAAGCGGATGGAGGCCCTGGCATTGCCAGGATCATGGAAATCCTGCGAGGTTCGCAGTCTGCGGCTCAGGATCGGCAACTCTTCTTTCTGACACAGTTCCTGTTCTGGCTACTGGCGGCTACGGACGGGCATGCCAAGAATTTCAGTCTCGTTCTGGGGCCTCGCGGCGTCTATCGGATGGCGCCGCTCTACGATGTCATTTCGGTACATCCGCTGCTCAGCCGCGGCCCCAATCGGATCGACCCGCGACGCGCGAGGCTGGCCATGGCGGTCGAGAGCGGCAACCGCCACTACCGGCTTCACGAGATCCATCGTTGGCATTGGACGGAAATGGGCAGGCGCCTGGGGCTGCCGGAAGCCGCTGCGATGATCGCCGAACACGCCGATCGGGCGCCGGCCGTGCTCGATCGCGTTGCACAAAAGCTGCCTGACGATTTTCCACCCTACCTCTACGATGCGGTGCGCGAAGGCATGCTGGGCTTTCGCAAGCGCTTTCTCGCCGAGCCGGAAGCGCGCGGCTGATACCCGGCGCCCACGAGGTGGGCATCAGCCGCCGATAGATCCCGGCGTAAATTCCAGGCTCACCTGCGCCGGCCGTCCCGGCATGTCCAGCGTGCTCGCGCGCTCGGGGCTGCGCGCGATCACCTTGCCCGCGCGCAACACGTAGAGCCGCGCCGCCTTGAGGCGTATCGCTTCGAACGGGTCGGCCGCCTGCAGTACGACGAGGTCGGCGCGGCAACCGGGTTCGAGGCCGTAACCGTTCAGATGCAGGATGCGCGCGGCATTGACTGTGATCGCATCGAACGCCTGACGTATCGCGTCTCGCGAGGTCATCTGTGCGACGTGGATGCCCATGTGTGCGACCTCGAGCATGTCGGCGCTGCCGAACGAGTACCAGGGATCCATGACGCAGTCGTGGCCGAAGGCGACGTTCACCCCGGCTGCCAGGAGTTCGGGCACGCGCGTCATGCCGCGGCGTTTCGGGTAGGTATCGTGGCGGCCTTGCAAGGTAATGTTGATCAGCGGATTGGCGACGGCCGCGACGCCGCTCTGCGCCATCAGCGGCAGTAGCTTGGACACGTAGTAGTTGTCCATCGAATGCATCGAAGTCAGATGCGAGCCCGTCACGCGGCCCTGCAGGCCGAGGCGATGCGTTTCGGCGGCCAGCGTTTCGATATGGCGTGACAACGGGTCGTCGGATTCGTCGCAGTGCATGTCGACGAGCAGGCCGCGCGCCGCGGCGATTTCGCAGAGCCTGCGCACGGACTCGGCGCCGTCGGCCATGGTGCGCTCGAAATGCGGAATGCCGCCGACGACCTCGACACCACGGTCGAGCGCGCGCAGGAGATTGTCCTGCGCCGAGGCCGAGCGCAGCAGTCCGTCCTGGGGGAATGCGACCAGCTGCAGATCGAGATACGGCGCGACGCGACGCTTGACCTCGAGCAGCGCGTCGACCGCCAGCAGGCGGTCATCGCAGATATCGACGTGGCTGCGGATCGCGAGCAGTCCCTGGCTTACCGCCATGTCGCAGTAGGCCAGCCCGCGCTCCACGAGCGCCGCCTGCGTGAGGGTTGGCTTGAGTTCGCCCCAGAGCGCGATGCCTTCGAGCAGGGTACCGGAGCGATTGAGCCGCGGCAGGCCCAGCGACAGCGCAGCGTCCAGATGAAAATGCGCATCGACGAACGGCGGGCTGACGAGGCGACCGCGGACGTCGAGTTCCTGTGCCGCGCTGGCAGCGATCGCCGGCTCGACGGCGATGATGCGCGCGTCGCGAATCGCGATGTCATGGTCGCGCCGCCCGTCGGGCAGGTTCGCGTGGCGGAGGATAAGATCCATGGTAGAGCGGCTCCGGAAAAAACCGGAGCGAACCGTAGCACGCAGGGGCGCGGCACGCCGCGATCGATAACCCCGCTGTCGCTGCCGAAGTCCGTGGCCGGCACGCCGTCGGTGTCGACACGGGCTGCGAGAAAGTCGGCTGTACCGCCGTGCGGCTCGCGCCAGCCAACCAGACCGATCCTCGGCGACTGCACGAGCGACGGCCGGCCGCCCAGCGCGACGGCCCGGAACTCGCAGTCGCTGTCGTCGCTGCAGATGCCGCCGGGGTTGATGGCCGTGGGCGGCACGATCGCTGCGCGCATGTCCGGATTGGCGACTGCATGGCACGCGAACTCCGCGTGCGCGTTGCCGGCCGAGGCGGTGCCGCCGTCGACCCTGTTTCGCTGCCCGCCGCCGCCGTCGGGTCGGGCAGATAAAACGCAATGTGACTAGCCGCGAATGTGTGCAGCAAACGCGCGCCGCGGCACGGCGGTTGCGCCGGCAGCGCTGCGTCGCCGCTTGCATCCGTTCACGCGTAGTGCAACGCTCGGCGTCCGGTCGGCGAAACGGTCTCGCCGGCTGCGCTGCGGCAGGCAGTCCGCGGCGCGCACGAATTCAGCCGCGCGGTTTCCGAACCTGTCGCGGCTGTCGCCCGGAAACGGCAGCACCGTTTTCCGGCGGCCCGACAGACGCGCAACCCCGGTGCGCAGACGGACAGGGTGCCCCTGCGGCACCATCCGGCTCGCCCGTACGACCATCAGGACCGAAACCGCATGAATTCCGCCGCGATCGCAACGGCAGCCTCCGAGTCGGAGCTCAACCTCGACCCGTACTGGATGCCGTTCACGCACAACCGCTATTTCAAGCAGCACAAGCCGCTGGACCGCCTGCTCGTCGGTGCGGAAGGCGCCTACTACACGACGGTCGAAGGGCAGCGCCTGTTCGACTGTCTTTCCGGCCTCTGGTGCTCGTCGCTGGGTCACCGCGATCCCCGCATCGTCGAGGCGGTAAAGGCGCAACTCGATCGCGCCGACTACATTCCCGCTTTCCAGGTGGCGAGTCCCGACACCTTTCGTCTGGCGGAGCGCATCGCCGCCGTGGCGCCGGGCGATCTGAACCGCGTGTTCTTCACGAACTCGGGTTCCGAAGCCGTCGACACCGCAGTCAAGATCGCCATCGCCTACCACCGTATGCGTGGCGAGGCCTCGCGCACGCGCATCATCGGGCGCGAAAAGGGTTATCACGGCGTCGGCATCGCCGGCATTTCCGCCGGTGGCATGGTCGCCAACCGCAAGATGTTCGCGCCGTTGATGCTGCCCGGCGTCGATCATCTGCCGCACACGCACAATCTCAAGGAAATGGCGTTCTCGCGCGGACAGCCGGCCTGGGGCGCGCATCTTGCCGACGAGCTGGAACGGCTGGTCGCGCTGCACGATGCCTCGACGATCGCGGCGGTCATCGTGGAGCCCATGCAGGGCTCGGTCGGCGTGGTGGTGCCACCCCAGGGCTACCTTGCGCGCCTGCGCGAGATCTGCACCCGGCACGGCATCCTGCTGATATTCGACGAAGTCATCTGCGGCTTCGGCCGCATGGGCGACTGGTTCGGCGCGCAGGCGTTCGGCGCGACGCCGGACCTGATCACTTTCGCCAAATGCGTCAACAATGGCACCGTGCCCATGGGCGGCGTGATCGCTACCGACGCGGTCTACGGCGCGTTCATGCAGGGCCCGGAATACATGGTGGAACTGTTCCACGGTTATACCTATTCCGCGCACGCACTCGCCGTCGCGGCGGCGCATGCGACGCTGGACATCCTGCACGCCGACGCGGTGCCGCAGCAGTTCGCCGAACTTGCGCGCAAGATCGAGGACGGCGTGCATTCGCTCAAGGGTGAACCCAACGTAGTCGACATCCGCAACTGCGGCGCCGCCGGGGCGGTGGAACTCGCCTCGTTGCCGGGGCAGGTCGGTCTGCGCGGCCTGCGCCTGTTCGAAGAAGGGCTCAAGCGCGGCCTGCTGCTGCGCTTCACCGGCGACACGATCGCCATGGCGCCGCCCGTGATCACGACCGACGCGGAACTCGACAACATGATCGAAGGCGTGCGCGCGTGCATTCGCGCCGTAGCCTGAGCATCACGACGACAATGCACCGCCCGGTCCGCCGGACGGATGCCAGGAGGACATCATGCTGGCTCCCGTAGTCATTCCGCATTACATCGCCGGCGAGCGCATTAGCGCCGGCGATGCGCGCACCAGCCCGGTCTACAACCCGGCCACCGGCGAGCAGACCGGCCGCCTGCCCCTCGCGACGCCGTCCGAGGTGGACGCCGCGGTCCAGGCGGCCAAGGCCGCGTTCCCCGCATGGTCACAGACGCCACCGCTGCGGCGCGCGCGCGTGCTGTTCAAGTTGCGCGAGCTCATCGAGCAGCGCGCCGACGAGCTGGCGGCCGCGATCACGGCCGAACACGGCAAGACGCACAGCGACGCCCTCGGCGAGGTGCAGCGCGGCATCGAGGTCGTGGAGTTTGCCTGCGGCATTCCGCAGCTGCTCAAGGGCGAGGTCACCGAGAACGTCGGCAACGCAGTGGATTCGCACAGCCTGCGCCAGCCGCTCGGTGTCGTCGCGGGTATCACGCCGTTCAATTTCCCGGCCATGGTGCCGCTGTGGATGTTTCCGATCGCGATTGCCTGTGGCAACTGCTTCGTGCTGAAACCGTCCGAACGCGACCCATCGCCCTCGCTGCTGCTCGCCGACTGGCTGGCCGAGGCCGGGTTGCCGGCCGGCGTGTTCAACGTGGTGCAGGGTGACAAGATCGCCGTCGATGCGATCCTCGCGCACCCGGATGTCGCGGCGGTGAGCTTCGTCGGCTCCACCGCGATCGCGCGCTACATCTATGCGACCGGCTGTGCCGCGGGCAAGCGCGTGCAGGCGCTCGGCGGTGCCAAGAACCATATGGTCATCCTGCCCGACGCGGATCTCGACCAGGCCGCCGATGCGCTGCTCGGCGCCGGCTACGGTTCCGCCGGCGAACGCTGCATGGCGATTTCGGTCGCGGTCGCGGTCGGTGATGAAACCGCCGACCGGCTCGTCGCGAAACTCGCGCCGCGCGTGGCCGCGCTGAAGATCGGGCGCGGCGACGAGAACGGCAACGACATGGGACCACTGATCACGCGCCAGCATCGCGACAAGGTCAGTGACTATGTCGACATCGGCGTAAGCGAAGGCGCCGAGCTGCTGGTCGATGGTCGCGGCCACCGCGTAGCCGGCTGCGAAGACGGCTTTTTCCTCGGCGGCTGCCTGTTCGACCACGTGCGCCCCGACATGCGCATCTACCGCGAGGAAATTTTCGGACCCGTGCTGTCGCTGATGCGCGTGTCCACTTATGACGAAGCCGTCGCCCTGGTGAATGCGCACGAGTACGGCAACGGCGTCGCGCTGTTCACGCGCGACGGCGACGCCGCGCGCGACTTTGCCCAGCGCGTGCAGATCGGCATGGTCGGCATCAACGTGCCGATCCCCGTGCCGATGGCGTTCCACAGTTTCGGCGGCTGGAAAGCCTCGCTGTTCGGCGATCACCACGTCTATGGCCCGGAAGGTGTGCGCTTCTACACCCGCCTGAAAACCGTCACGACACGCTGGCCGACAAGCATTCGCGCCGGGGCTCAGTTCGTGATGCCGCATACGTGAGCGGACACGTGCCTGCCAATGCTTGCTGCGATCTGGGGGCCGTGTGGTCCACCGACACCCATCCCCACCCAACCCTCCCCTTGAAGGGGAGGGCTGCCACGACACCCATGCCCACCTGACCCATCCCGTGAGGGGGTGAGGAGTCGTCGCTCAGAGCCGCCGGTTCTGACGACGCCGAACTCCCGGCGGGCCGCAGGGCTCAGATCAGCCGGAGGCTGCCATGAACGCCGCGCTTCAAACCCTCGTCGAACTGCCGCGCGTGAATGGCGCGCGTCTCTGGGACAGCCTCATGCAAATGGCGCAGATCGGCGCGACGCCCAAGGGCGGCGTCTGCCGGCTCGCGTTGACCGATCTCGACAAACAGGGGCGTGACCTGTTCGTATGCTGGGCCCGGGAGGCCGGCTGCACGATCAGCGTCGATCGCATGGGCAACGTGTTCGCGCGGCGCGCCGGTAGCGACGACAGCCTGCCGCCGGTGATCACGGGATCGCACGCGGACTCGCAACCCACGGGCGGCAAGTTCGACGGCATCTATGGCGTGCTCGGCGGCCTCGAAGTCGTGCGCACGCTCAACGACCACGGCATCGTCACGCGTCATCCGATCGAGGTCGTGATCTGGACCAACGAGGAGGGTTCGCGCTTCGCGCCGGCCATGGTTTCTTCCGGCGTGTTCGCGGGCGTGTTCACGCTCGACTACGGGCTTTCGCGCGCCGACGTCGACGGCAAGACCATGGGCGAGGAACTCGCGCGCATCGGCTACGCGGGTGATCTTCCCGTCGGCGGCCGGCCCGTCCATGCGGCATTCGAGCTGCATATCGAGCAGGGGCCGATTCTCGAAGCCGAAGGCACGACGATCGGCGTCGTGCATGCGGCGCAGGGCCAGCGCTGGTACGAAGTCGTGCTGATCGGGCAGGAATCGCATGCGGGCCCGACGCCGATGCCCCGCCGTCGTGATGCGCTACTCGGCGCGGCGAAGGTGATCCAGCTCGTCAACGCAATCGGTCACAAGTACGCGCCGCATGCCTGCGCGACCGTCGGCATGCTGCAGGTGCATCCGAATTCGCGCAACGTGATTCCGGGCCGTGTGTTCTTCACTGTCGACCTGCGCCATCCGGACGATGCGGTGCTCGCGCAGATGGACGCTGAGCTCCGGACCGGCATCGCCGCCGCTGCGGCCGATGCGCGGGTCGAGGTGTCGAAACTGGAACAGATTTTCTACTACGCGCCGGTCGCGTTCGACGCCGACTGCGTGAACTCGGTGCGCGCCGCCGCGGAGCGCCTTGGCTATTCGCATCGCGACATCGTCTCCGGCGCCGGCCACGACGCCTGCTATCTGGCGCAGGTCGCGCCGACCGCGATGGTGTTCGTGCCTTGTATCGGCGGCATCAGTCACAACGAGATCGAGGATGCGACGCCGGAATGGATAGAAGCGGGCGCGAACGTGCTGCTGCATGCGATGCTGGAGCGGGCGCGCTGATCGCGGCAACGGCGACTCATGAAGTCACCGATCGGGCGCCGGCTATCCTGTTCACCGCGCTTGGTCTCTCAATCAGCCGGGCATACGAGGCGGCGCTCATTGGCTACGCCCGCGTCGCGCGCTTCGGTCTCGCGGGGCTCATCATGCTCATGTGGCTGCCGGGGCGGCCGATCTCGTTGGCGACGACGGTGGCTTGATCGTGACGTTGCTCTGTGCGCTGCCGTTTTTCGTCGCGCTCCGGCGCCCCCGGGAGGCCGCGGACGGTTGAACCTGTGCTCAGGCGAAGGATTGCGCTCACTTCGTTTCCTGCGACGATTCACCGGCACTCTCAGACGGCACGGCACGACATGAAATCGGTATCGCCCGACACGCATGACATCCTCGAGATTCCGTATTCGCGCGTGAAGCTGGTGCTCCTCACGCTCGTGCTGCTCAGCTTCACCTGCGTGCTGGGATTCTGGACCGTCGTGCTGTTCGCGAGCGGAAGCCCGATCCTGTACCTGATCGGTTGTGGTCTGGCGCTGTTCCTGGTCGGACTGCTGGCGATGGCGCCACCGCTCATCCGCGCCTGGCTGCACGAGGGTCCCGTAGTGACGATGGATGCCGATGGTATCCGCGACACGCGCCAGTCCGTGGACTTCATCGCGTGGACCGATGTCGCCGACATCGAACTTGGCTTCGGTGCCGCGTCGTACCGGCTGTGCTTCACGTTCCGCGATGCGGTGCGCGAGCAGGGCCGCCTGTCGGCGGTAAGCCGGGTGTTTCGTCTGCTCATGAGCACCGGCGACTGGAACATCGACCTGCGCCTGCTGGCCGGCGGCCGTCTGCGCATCTGGCAGGCGGCAAAGCAGATGCGTCAGCTCGGCATCCGCCAGCACGTGCTGCGCAGCCGCGAAACGCTGCAGCGTGCGGAGCCCGTCGCGTCGGCGGGCGAACATCGGCTGGAGTATTAGCGCACCGCCGCTTGCGCCTGCGTCACATTCCGACTACAAAAAGCGGGTGGGACGCGAGCCCGCTCATCGGGGCGCGTTGCGCAGGCGCAAGGGCCGCCTGCAGGCTCCGTCCCGACCCTTACACCGACTCGTGCGCCTCTCGTCCACTCCTCGCGGCGGCCGATGCGCATCGTCATGGTTCCCTCCAAGGCGCCCCCAGGAGAACGAATGAACCGCAAAGATCACGCCGACATTGCCTGCGGACGCCTGTCCGCCGAGCAGCTCGCGCGGAATTTCGACGATGTATCGCCGCCGCTCGATCGGCAGAGCGCCCTGATCGAGGCTCAGCGCTGCTATTACTGCTACGACGCGCCCTGCATCCAGGCCTGTCCGACCGGTATCGACATTCCGAGCTTCATCCGCCGCATCACGACCGACAATCTGCGCGGCGCGGCGACGGACATACTCGGCGCCAATGTGCTCGGCGGCATGTGTGCGCGCGTCTGTCCGACCGAGATCCTCTGCGAGGGCAGCTGCGTGCGGAACACGGCCGAATCGCAGCCGGTGCAGATCGGTGCGCTGCAGCGCTATGCGACCGACTGGGTGTTCGAGACGGACACACCGCTGTTCGAGCGGGCCCCGGCTACCGGCAAGCGTGTCGCCGTGGTCGGCGCCGGGCCGGCCGGCTTGTCCTGCGCTCATGCGCTCGCGCGCGCCGGTCACGATGTGACGATCTTCGATGCACGCCCCAAGCCCGGCGGCCTCAACGAATACGGCATCGCGGAGTACAAGGTGCTCGAGTTTGCCGCGCGCGAAGTGCAGTGGCTGCTGTCGATCGGTGGAATCGCCTGGGAGGGTAATCGCGCGCTCGGCGAGAACCTGCATCTGGCCGAGCTGCGCCGTGACTACGACGCGATGTTCCTGGGCCTGGGGCTCTCCGGCGTCAATGCGCTGGGTATAGAGGGAGAGACGCTGGCCGGTGTGCGCAACGCCGTCGATTTCATCGCGGATCTGCGCCAGTGCGACGACCTCACGCAGCTGCCGGTCGGCCGTCGCGTCGTCGTCATCGGCGGTGGCAACACCGCGATCGACGCGGCGGTGCAGAGCAAGAAGCTCGGCGCCGAGTCGGTGACACTGGTCTATCGCCGCGGCAGCGCGAGCATGAGCGCGACCTGGGCCGAGCAGGACTTCGCCAGGACCCAGGGGGTCGCCGTGATCGAATGGGCTCAGCCGCGCCGCATTCTCGGCCACGGCGCGGTCAGCACGATCGAATTCGAGTACACACAGCTCGATGCGAACGGCCGTCTGCTCGGCAGTGGCGATCATTTCACGCTGGCCGCCGACACCGTGCTCAAGGCCATCGGGCAAAGCCTGCTCGTACCCCACGCGAACGGTGAGGGCAGCGCCGCGATCGAAACGCGCAACGGCCGCATTGCCGTCGACGCCGAGTTCGAAACCTCGGTGCGCGGAGTCTGGGCCGGCGGCGACTGCGTCGGCGGCAAGGTCGACCTGACCGTGCAAGCGGTCGAAGACGGCAAGCGTGCCGCACGCGCGATCCACGCGCGCCTCGGTGGCAACGGCAACGCGGAGAACTGAGATGGCAGACCTGCGCAACAACTTCGTCGGCGTGCGTTCGCCGAATCCGTTCTGGCTCGCTTCCGCGCCGCCTACCGACAAGGCCTACAACGTCAACCGCGCGTTCGAAGCCGGCTGGGGCGGCGTGGTCTGGAAGACGCTCGGCCTCGATCCGCACGTCGTCAACGTGAGCTCGCGCTATGGCGCGGTGCAATGGAACGGCCAGCGTATCGCCGGCCTCAACAACATCGAACTCATCACCGACCGGCCGCTGCAGGTCAATCTCGACGAGATCCGTCAGATCAAGCGCGACTGGCCGGATCGCGCGATGGTCGTTTCGTTGATGGTGCCCTGTGACGAGCAATCGTGGAAAACTATACTTCCCATGGTCGAAGACACCGGCTGCGATGCGGTCGAGCTCAACTTCGGCTGCCCGCACGGCATGTCCGAGCGCGGCATGGGCTCCGCCGTCGGACAGGTGCCCGAGTACGTCGAGCAGGTCGCGCGCTGGGTCAAGCAGCATTCGCGCCTGCCGTGCATCGTGAAGCTGACGCCGAACATCACCGACATACGCCACTCCGCGCGCGCCGCGTTTCGCGGCGGCGCCGACGCGGTATCGCTCATCAACACGATCAACTCCATCGTGTCGGTGGATCTCGACCTCATGGCGCCGACCCCCACCGTTGATGGCAAGGGCACGCACGGCGGCTATTGTGGGCCCGCAGTCAAGCCGATCGCGCTGAACATGGTCGCGGAGATCGCCCGCGACAGCGAAACGCCGAATCTGCCGATCTCGGCCATCGGCGGAATCGGGACCTGGCGCGACGCGGCTGAATTCATGGCGCTCGGCGCCGGCAACGTACAAGTCTGCACCGCGGCCATGCACTACGGATTCCGCATCGTCGACGACATGATCGCCGGGCTCGCCAACTGGATGGACCAGAAGGGTTACCGCACGCTGGACGACTTCCGCGGCCTGGCCGTGCCCAACGTGACCGACTGGAAGTTCCTGAACCTCAGGTACGACATCAAGGCGCGCATCGACCAGGACAAATGCATCAAATGCGGCCTGTGCCATATCGCCTGCGAGGACACGGCACACCAGGCCATCCTCCGGGAGAAGGATGGCAAGCGGCATTTCGAGGTCGTCGACAGCGAATGCGTCGGTTGCAACCTCTGCATGCACGTGTGTCCCGTGGACAACTGCATCACCATGCAGCGCGTCGACGAGGGCGGCTATGCGAACTGGACCACGCATCCGAACAATCCGGCGCGGGTGAAGGAGTCTGTCTGAGCGTGGCAGGCGGGGAACCGAAACCCATCCCCACCCAACCCTCCCCTTGAAGGGGAGGGCTGCATGCAACCCGATCCTTCCATTGACGGAAGGGCCTGAAGATCCGATCGGAGCCGCCGATGACCGCCAGCGATAGCGCCGTTCCGCACAGTGAGCTCTACAACGCCGATCTCGCGCCGACGACGGCTGCGCAGCGGACCTGGGCCTGGTATCACTTCGCCGCACTCTGGGTCGGCATGGTCATGTGCATTCCGTCGTATACGCTGGCGGCCGGGCTCATCGACCAGGGCATGTCACCGTGGCAGGCGGTAACGACGGTGCTGCTGGGCAATGCGATCGTGCTGGTGCCCATGCTGCTGATCGGACATGCCGGTGCGAAATACGGCATTCCCTATGCGGTACTCGTTCGCTCCTCGTTCGGCACGCAGGGTGCGAAGCTCCCGGCAATGCTGCGCGCCGTGGTCGCCTGCGGCTGGTACGGCATCCAGACCTGGTTCGGCGGGCTGGCGATGTACACGCTGCTCAACATACTGACAGGCAATGCGCTGCAGGCCGAGCCGTTGCCATTGCTCGGCATCAACGCCGGGCAGCTCGTCTGTTTCCTCGCGTTCTGGGCACTGCAGCTCTACTTCGTCGTACACGGCACCGAGTCGATACGCTGGCTCGAAACCGTGTCGGCACCGCTCAAGATCGTGATGTGCCTGTTCCTCGTCGGCTGGGCGCTCACCCATGCGGGCGGTTTCGGCAGCATGATGTCGATGCCGTCGAAATTCGTCGACGGTGGCGAGAAGGCTGGCCAGTTCTGGATCGTGTTCTGGCCATCGCTGACCGCCATGGTCGGCTTCTGGGCGACCCTTGCGCTGAACATCCCCGACTTCACGCGCTTCTCGCGCTCGCAGCGCGACCAGGTCGTGGGCCAGACCATCGGCCTGCCGGTACCCATGGGCCTGCTCGCGCTGATGTCGGTCATCGTGACTTCGGCGACCGTCGTGATCTACGGCAAGGCGATCTGGGATCCGGTCGATCTGGCCAGTCGCTTCACCGGCATCGGGGTGGGTCTCGCGCTGCTGGTGCTGACGCTCGACACCATGTGCTGCAACCTCGCCGCGAATCTCGTCGGTCCTGCCTATGATTTCGCCAGTCTGAATCCGCGCCGCATCTCCTACCGGACTGGCGGGCTCATCACCGCGGCGATCGCGCTGCTCGCGATGCCGTGGAAGATTCTCGAAAGCACCCAGGGTTATATTTTCACGTGGCTGGTCGGCTACTCGGCGTTGCTGGGGCCGGTGGCCGGGATCATGCTGGTCGACTATTACCTGCTGCGAGGCATGCGGCTGGACGTGAAGCAGCTGTTCGAGGAGCGCGGGGTCTACGCGTATCGCAACGGCTGGAACGTCGCCGCGATCGTCGCCCTGCTGGCCGGCGTGCTGCCAAACCTGCCGGGCTTCCTGCACGCGGCATTTCCGCAGGCATTCGCCGGCGTGCCCGGATTCTTCAAGACGCTGTACACGTATGCGTGGTTCGCGGGGCTCGGGATTTCCGCGGTCGTGTATGCGGCGTTGATGCGCGGGAAGGTATCGCCGTCGGCAGTCGCGGCAGCACGCGCGTAGGACGAATTCCCGTGTGCTGCAGGCGAAACCCATCCCCACCCATGCCCTCCCCTTGAAGGGGAGGGTTCCCGGTTGTCGGAGACCACCATGACCCTTCTGATCCGCGGCGGCACCGTCGTCGACTCCACACATAGCTATCGCGCCGACGTGCTGTGCGCCGACGGACGGATCGTGCAGATCGGTTCCGATCTCGCCGCACCCGCGGGCGCGACGATCGTCGATGCGGGCGGACAGCTCGTGATGCCCGGCGGTATCGATCCGCACACGCACATGGAACTGCCGTTCATGGGCACGGTGTCGAGCGACGACTTCTATTCAGGCACCGCCGCCGGACTCGCCGGCGGCACGACCAGCATCATCGATTTCGTGATTCCGGATCCGAAGCAGTCGCTGCTCGAGGCCTTTCACGCCTGGCGTGGCCGGGCCGGGAAGGCCGCGGCGGACTATGCGTTCCATGTCGCCGTCACCTGGTGGGATGAATCCGTGCACCGCGAGATGGGCGTGCTCGCGCAGGAGCACGGCGTGGCCAGCTTCAAGCATTTCATGGCGTACAAAGGCGCCATCATGGCCGACGACGAAATCCTCGTGAACAGCTTCCGCCGCGCGCTGGAGCTCGGCGCGCTGCCGACCGTGCATGCGGAGAACGGCGAGCTCGTCTATCAGCTGCAGAAGCAGCTCGTCGCCGAGGGCAAGACCGGCCCGTCGTCGCATCCGCTGTCCCGCCCGAGCGCGGTCGAGGGCGAGGCGGCCAATCGCGCGATCCGTATCGCCGAAGTCATCGGCGTGCCGCTGTACATCGTGCACGTGTCCGCGCGCGAAGCCGTACAGGAAATCGCGCGTGCGCGCGGCGAAGGCCAGCGCGTGTTCGGCGAGGTGCTCGGCGGCCATCTGCTCATCGACGATTCCGTGTATCGCGACCCCGACTTCACGCGCGCCGCGGCGCACGTCATGAGCCCGCCGTTCCGGCCCAAGGAGCATCAGGAAGCGCTGTGGCAGGCGCTGCAGGCCGGCCATCTCCACACCACGGCGACCGATCACTGCACGTTCTGCGCACCGCAGAAAGCCGCTGGCAAGGACGACTTCACGAAGATTCCGAACGGATGCGGCGGCATCGAGGACCGCATGGGCGTGCTCTGGCACTACGGCGTCAATTCCGGACGCCTGACGCCGAACGAATTCGTCGCCGTCACCTCCACCAACGCGGCACGTATCTTCAATCTGTACCCGCGCAAGGGTGCGGTGGAGGTCGGGGCCGACGCCGACCTCGTCGTCTGGGATCCGGAGGCCTCGCGCACGATTTCCGCGTCGACGCACCATCAGAACGTCGACTTCAATATCTTCGAAGGCCGTACCGTACGTGGGCTCGCGCGCCACACGATCGCGGCCGGCGAGGTGGTCTGGGCCGACGGTGACCTTCGCGCGCGGCGCGGCGCGGGGCGCTATCTGCCGCGGCCACTGCAGGCGAGCTATTTCGAGGCGAATGCGCGGCGGCGCGCCCAGGCCTGAGCCTGCGGCGCGCGCCCTTCGCATTCCGTGCGCGCCGACGCCGTGGCTCCAGGGCACCCGCGCAAGACCTACCATCGACGTTTTCCGCGGAGTGCCTTCATGCGCCGAATCTGCCTTTTCCTGCTCGCCGCACTGGCGGCACCCGCGGCTTCCTCCGCGCCCGACACGCAACAGGCTGCCGCAGCCGTCGGCGACCGGGTCGTCGCCTGGCGCCGCGACATTCACCAGCATCCGGAACTCGGCAATCGCGAGACACGTACGGCGAAACTGATCGCCGACCATCTCAGGAAGCTCGGTCTCGAGGTCAGGACCGGCGTCGCGCACACCGGCGTCATCGGCCGGCTCAAGGGCGGTAAGCCGGGCCCGCATCTGGCGCTGCGGGCCGACATCGACGCGCTGCCGGTGACCGAGGAAGTCGACCTGCCGTTCGCCTCGAAAGTGCGCAGCACTTATGCGGGCCAGGACGTCGGCGTCATGCATGCCTGCGGCCACGATGCGCATACCGCGATCCTGCTCGGCGTCGCGACCGCGCTGGCCGGCATGAAGGACGATCTGCCGGGCGAAGTGACCTTCATCTTTCAGCCCGCCGAGGAGGGCGCCCCGCCCGGAGAGGAAGGCGGGGCGAAGCTCATGCTCAAAGAAGGTGTGTTCCGCGACGCGAAGCCCGACGCCGTGCTCGGCCTGCATGTGTTCTACACCCTGCACGCGGGCCAGGTCGGCGTGCGCGAAGGCCCGCTGCTCGCCGGGTCCGACCGGTTCAAGATCCGCGTGTACGGCGCGCAGACACACGGCGCCCAGCCCTGGCGCGGCGTTGATCCCATCGTCACCGCGGCGGCCATCGTGAGCCAGGCGCAGACCATCGTGAGCCGGCAACTGGATATTTCAAAATTGCCGGCGGTGCTCACGTTCGGCATGTTCCAGGGCGGCGTGCGCTACAACATCATTCCCGAAAAAGTCGAACTCGAAGGCACTGTGCGCACCTTCGATGCGGCCATGCGCGACGATCTGTTCAACCGTTTGCGCCGCCTGGCCGAAGGCGTTGCCGCGGCGCAGGGCGCGCGCGTGGAACTCGACGCGCCGATGCCCGAGGTACACAACCCGGTCACGCGCAACGACCCCGCATTGCTGCGGCGCCTGCGCCCGAGCCTCGAGAAAGCCGTCGGCAAGGACAACGTCGTCGACGTGCCACCGAACATGGTCGCCGAGGATTTTTCCTACTTCGCCAACGAAGTGCCCGGCCTGTACTTCTTCGTCGGGGTCGTGCCACCGGGACAAGATCTGGCCAGCGCGGCACCGAACCATTCGCCGAAGTTCTTCCTGGACGAAAAGGCGCTCGACGTCGGCACGCGCGCGATGCTGCAGGCGGCGGTGGATTTTCTGGGCGGCAGCAACTAGCGCACTCAACCGTTGCGTCGACGATCGGTATTCAGACTGCTGCGCCCGCGCTTGCGGCAGTGCCGTGATTTCTCACTGGATGACTGGGTGGCGAAGGCTGAGTCCTCCGGCTGTAGCGCGTCGGACCTGAGCCGCCCGCGCAGCCAAGCCCCGGGCCGATTGCAAGGGCTTCGGTACCAGTTCGCTTCACGAATCTGAAACACGGGCCGCGCACGAATTCACATCCGATTGTGTTGACCCTGCGCTGTCAACCTCTATATGTTGTGTTGGTCGGTTCTCGGCCTCGGCCGTGATGAAAAGGGAATCCGGTGCAATTCCGGAGCTGCCCCGCAGCGGTAAGCGGAAACGAACGCCGTCAACGAGCACTGGCCCGCGGGGCTGGGAAGCGACGGCCCGTAGGAGGTTCCGGAGGGCCGGAACCGCGTCCGCGAGCCCGAATACCTGCCGACAGCCGCGCGTCGCACACCGCGCGGTCACGGCCGGGAGTCTCCGCGGGGAGACGGGTCGACGGTCGCTGCCGGTCGTAGGACCGTGCCGGCGCCTCACCCGATTTCCGCAACTCCGCACGCCCGAGGGGGCGAGGCTACGCCGCGGCCTGAACCGCGGTGTCGTCGTCCCTTCGATTTCGCCGTCCCCGGGACCGGACGGCAGCCGTGCGCCACTCGCACCGGAGGGAGTTCATGAGCACCACAGAACACGACATCGCCACCGCCGCCTCTGCCGCTCGCACCGGCGTTGCCCCGAACGAACCCCGCGCGCCCCAGTTCGCGCTGACGCCGCCGCATTCGAGCGGCACCATGGCCGTGACCAAGCGCAACGGCAAGCGCGAACCCGTGGACCTCAACAAGATCGTGCGTGCCGTGACGCGCGCGGCCGAAGGCCTCTACTCCGTCGACCCGATGCGCGTGGCCACGCGTACGATCTCGGGTCTCTATGACGGTGCGACCACGCGCGAACTCGACGAGCTGTCGATCCGCACCTCGGCCATGCTGACCGCGGAAGAACCCGAGTACGGCCGTCTCGCCGCGCGCCTGCTGTCGGAATACATCGCCAAGGAAGTCGCCGGCCAGGAAATCCACGCGTTCTCGCAGTCCGTCTCGCGCGGCCACGAGCTCGGCCTCATCAACGAGCGCCTGCTGACCTTCGTGCAGGCCAATGCGCGCAAGCTCAACAGTGCGCTCGACATGGAACTCGACCGCCGTTTCGACTACTTCGGCCTGCGCACGGTCTACGACCGTTATCTGCTGCGCCACCCGAAGACACGCAAGGTGATCGAGACCCCGCAGCAGTTCTTCCTGCGCATCGCCTGCGCGCTGTGTGAGGACGTCGGCGACGCGCTGGAGCTCTACCGTCTCATGGGCAGCCTCGACTACCTGCCCAGTTCGCCGACCCTGTTCAACTCGGGCACCACGCACGAACAGCTTTCGTCGTGCTTCCTGCTCGACTCGCCCGATGATTCGCTGGAATCGATCTACAAGCGCTATGCCGACGTCGCGATGCTGTCGAAGTTTTCTGGCGGCATCGGGCTTGCGTACACACGCGTTCGCGCGCGCGGCTCGCTGATCAAATCGACGAATGGCCTGTCCAACGGCATCGTGCCCTGGCTCAAGACATTGGATGCGTCGGTGTCGGCGGTCAATCAGGGCGGCAAGCGCAAGGGCGCTGCCTGCGTCTACCTCGAACCCTGGCATGCGGACATCGAGGAGTTCCTCGAGCTGCGCGACAACACCGGCGACGAGGCGCGCCGCACCCACAACCTCAATCTCGCGAACTGGATTCCGGATATTTTCATGCGCCGCGTCGAAGCCGACGCGCAGTGGTCGCTGTTCGATCCCAAAAGCGTGCCGCATCTCGTCGATCGCTGGGGGGCGTCGTTCGAGACCGCCTATGAGCAGGCCGAAGCGGCAGGTCTCGCGGTCAAGCAGGTCAAGGCGCGCGATCTGTATGCGCGCATGATGCGCACGCTGGCCCAGACCGGCAACGGCTGGATGACGTTCAAGGACAAGTCCAACCGTGCCTGCAACCAGACGGCGAAGGAAGGCAACGTCGTCCACTTGTCCAACCTGTGCACGGAGATCATCGAGGTCAGCTCGCAGGGCGAAACCGCGGTCTGCAATCTCGGCTCGATCAATCTCGGCCAGCACATGAACGCCGATGGCTTCGACTATTCGAAGCTCGCCGAAACCGTGCGCATCGCCGTGCGCCAGCTCGATCGCGTGATCGATCTCAATTTCTATCCGATCGAAACCACGCGCACCTCGAACCTGAAGTGGCGTCCGGTCGGTCTCGGCGTTATGGGCCTGCAGGACGTGTTCTTCAAGCTGCGCCTGCCGTTCGATTCGGTCGAGGCGCGGGAGCTGTCCACGCGCATCGCCGAGGAAATCTACTACCACGCACTCGTCGCTTCGCACGAACTTGCGCTGGAGCGCGGCGCGCATCCGTCGTTCGGCGACACGCGCGCGGCGCAGGGCGAGCTGCAGTTCGACCCCTGGGGCGTCACGCCGTCCGACACCGCGCGCTGGGATGCGCTGCGCGAGAACATCCGCAAGGGCGGTCTGCGCAACTCGCTGCTGATCGCGATCGCGCCGACCGCGACGATCGCGTCGATCGCCGGCTGCTACGAATGCATCGAACCGATGGTGTCGAACCTGTTCAAGCGCGAGACGCTGTCGGGCGATTTCCTGCAGGTGAACCGGTACCTCGTCGAGGAGCTCAAGCAGCTGGGTCTCTGGACCGCGGACATGCGCGATCGCATCAAGCTGGCGGAGGGCTCGATCCAGGGTGTCGCCGAGATTCCGGAACGCCTGCGCCAGATCTATCGCACCGCCTGGGAAATTCCGATGCGCTCGCTGATCGACATGATGGCGGCGCGCGGTGCCTACATCGACCAGTCGGCTTCGCTCAACCTGTTCATGGAAAGTCCCAACATCGGCCAGCTGTCGTCCATGTACATGTACGCCTGGAAGGCCGGCCTGAAGACCACCTACTACCTGCGGTCGCGGCCGGCGACGAAGATCGCGAAGACGACGGTCGCCGCCGCAGCGAATCCGGCCCCCGCTCCGGCGATTTCGCAGCAGCAGGCGGAGGCCGCGGTGTTCTGCTCACTCGAGAATCCGGAGTATTGCGAGGCGTGCCAGTAAGCAGTCTTGCGTCCGGGTTTTCTCCCGCAATGGACAGCGCGAGCAAACCCATCCCCACCCATGCCCTCCCCTTGAAGGGGAGGGTTTTCACGACGCGAGGCGGCTTTCACCGGCAATCGACAGCGCGAGCAAACCCATCCCCACCCATGCCCTCCCCTTGAAGGGGAGGGTTTTCACGACGCGAGGCGGCTTTCACCGGCAATCGACAGCGCGAGCAAACCCATCCCCACATATGCCCGTCCGGCCCTTTGGGCGTTCAAGACGCTCAAGACTTCACTGTCCGGAGCGATCGTCTATCACTTCATCTGAGAGCGGGGCTTCAAGAAATGGGGCGGCCTTTGAGCCCTCCCCTTCAAGGGGAGGGTATGGGTGGGGATGGGTTTCGCCGTCCGGTTTCTGCCCACTGCCCTTTGACTACACGCCTGGTTCGTCGTGAATCTTCGCCGCTCGCCACGCACCTTCATCAGCTAGACACTTTCAGCGAATCGCCAGCCATGACGCTTTCCACGCCTGCACCGAATGCCGCCGCAACCCGCCTGCTCGATGCAGGCTTCAACCTCACGCTGCGCCCGATGCGCTATCCGCGGTTCTACGACATGTATCGCGACGCGATCCGCAATACGTGGACCGTTGAAGAAGTGGACTTTTCACTCGACGTCAACGATCTGCGCAACAAGTTCGGGCCGGCGGAACGGCATCTGATCGAGCGGCTCGTCGCGTTTTTTGCGACCGGAGACTCCATCGTCGCCAACAATCTCGTGCTGAACCTGTACCGCCACATCAATGCACCCGAAGCGCGCATGTACCTGTCGCGCCAGCTGTACGAAGAAGCGCTGCACGTGCAGTTCTATCTGACCTTGCTCGACACCTACCTGCCCGAGCCCGAGGCACGCGCCAAGGCATTCGACGCCATCGAGAACATTCCGTCGATCCGCAAGAAGGCCGAGTTCTGTTTTCGCTGGATGGACTCCATCGAGAAGCTCGACCGTATCGAGACGCGCGAGCAGCGGCGCCAGTTCCTGTTGAACCTGATCTGCTTTGCCGCGTGCATCGAAGGCCTGTTCTTCTTCGCGGCGTTCGCCTATGTCTATTACCTGCGATCACGCGGTCTGCTGCATGGACTTGCCGCGGGGACGAACTGGGTGTTCCGCGACGAGTCCGGCCACATGGCGTTCGCGTTCGAGGTCATCCGTGTCGCGCGCGAGGAAGAACCGGAGCTGTTCGATGCGGCCCTGCAGTCCGACATCGCCCGGATGCTGGACGAGGCCATCGCCTGCGAGCAGCAGTTCGCCGAGGACGTGCTGTCGGGCGGCGTTGCAGGACTGTCGCTCAAGGACATGCGCCAGTACCTCGAGTACGTTGCCGACCAGCGCCTGGTCCAGCTGGGCCTGGCCAAGCGCTATCACGCGCGCAATCCGTTCGCGTTCATGGATCTGCAGGACGTGCAGGAACTCACGAACTTCTTCGAGCGCCGTGTCTCGGCCTATCAGGTCGCCGTCGAAGGCGAAGTCACGTTCGATGCGGCATTCTGAGGAACGCCGATCCATGACCGCGGCAGGCGATGTGGGGCGCGACCTTCCCGAGGCTCGCCTGATCGAGATCGTGTTTCCCGACCATACCAACCACCTCGGTACCCTGTTCGGCGGCCAGGCATTGGCCTGGATGGACAAGGCGGCATTCGTCGTCGCCACGCGCTATGCACGCCGCACGGTCGTCACGGCGCGCTCGGAGCAGGTCGATTTCCGGCAGCCGGTGCGGCAGGGCCAACTGGTGGAACTCGTCGCACGCATCGTCTCGACGGGCCGCAGCTCGATGCAGGTCGAGGTCGACCTGATCGCCGAGGACCCGCTCAGCGGCGACGCCCGCCTCTGCACGCAGGGCCGCTTCACGATGATTGCGCTCGACGCGCACGGCACGCCGACCGCGGTCGTGCCGCTGGCCGGCTGACGCGGGCGCACGCGCCAAAGCCGGTACACTGCACGCATGACCTCCGCCGAACATTCCTCGCTCGGAAAGACCGTCGTCTATCGCGACGAGTACGACGCCTCGCTGCTGTTCCCGATTCCACGCGCGCAGAAGCGCGTCGAGCTTGGCATCGCCGGCTCCCTGCCATTCCATGGCGTCGACGTCTGGAATGCCTACGAGCTGTCCTGGCTCGACCGGCGCGGCAAGCCGATCGTGGCCATCGCCGAGTTTCGCGTGCCGGCGGCGTCGCCGAACATCATCGAGTCCAAGTCCTTCAAGCTGTACCTCAACACCTTTGCGCAGACGCGACTGGCCGGTATCGACGATGTGGTGCAGCGCCTGCGCCGCGACCTGTCCGCGGCGGCGGGTGCTGAAGTCGGGGTGATCCTGCGCTCGGCGCGGGATTTTCCGCAGCAGCAGCTGCACGAACTCGAAGGCGAAGTCATCGACGATCTGGAGCTCGATGTCGACGCTTACGACGAGCCGGATCCGTGCTACCTCGCTACCGATGCGACTGTCGTCGCCGAGGAGTGCCTGGTTTCTCACCTGCTGAAATCGAATTGTCCGGTTACCGGTCAGCCAGACTGGGCCAGCCTGCAGATCCGCTATCGCGGCCCGCGCCTCGATCGTGCCGGTCTGCTGCGCTATCTCGTCTCGTTCCGGCGCCACAGCGATTTTCACGAACAGTGCGTGGAGCGTATCTACGTGGATCTGCAGGCGCGCTGCGCGCCGCAGGCGTTGTCGGTCTATGCGCGCTACACGCGCCGCGGCGGCCTCGACATCAATCCGTTCCGCTCCAGCGAGTCCGGCACCGCACCGGGCAATCCGCGCGGGGCGCGGCAGTAGGACGGCGCCCGCATCACCGATCCGCGTTCGCGCACTCAGGAGCACACGATGTTTTCTGCCAACGACCGCAATCAGGGAATCCTGTCATTGCTCGACGAGAAAGGTATGCCACCGGATCAGCGGCGGCGCATCGTCGCGGTCGCGACGGCGCTCGAGCTGATCACGATGGTCGTGGCCAAGGGCGGCCACACGCTCGCCGAAGAGATGCAGCGACTGCAGCAATACGTCGACGCGATCGATAGCGCGATGCAGCGCAAGCAGGCATAGCCGCGCCTTTCGGCAGTGCGGCATGCCATCGCGCAAGGGGGAGTAGTGCGAGGTGGTTTCGCAAACGAGAACGGCGCCCACCGGGCGCCGTTCTTGCCGCAGTCCTGTAGCGACGGGTCCGATCCGGAGCCCGGTCAATGCCTCAGTTGCAGCTGCCGGGCCGGACATCGGCAACCCGGGACGGTGAGAGTGCGCTGCAGCCGGCAGTGCCGCAGGCCTTGATCCACACGTAGGTGCGGGAGCTCACGTTGATGTCGCGCGACAGACCCAGACCCGAATAGAACTCCGCGGCATTCGCCGGGTTGCTGCTTTCGCTCCAGTAGAGTTTGTACGCCGTGGTGTTGGCGGACGCGGTCCAGCTGACCTTGTTCATGCCCTGGCACATCAGCGACGTGACCGTGAGGCCGGGCGTCGCCGGAATGTAGCCGACCAGTGTCTGGCCGGCCGTGCGGAAGCCGCTGGGGCCGTAGTTGTTCACGGCCCGCACGCGGTAGGTGTTGTAGCCGAACGGTTGCGAGGTCAGCGCCTTCGACGAGGCCGGATGATCGACGACGGCAATCTGCGTGAAGGCGCCGCCCGCCGTGCTGCGCTGGATCTCATAGCGCTCGGCATTGAGCACCGTTCCCCAGGTCAGCGTGAAACTGCCGTCGCCGTCGCCGGACGGCGCGCCGATACTGCCGGGGGTTGCCGGTGGCGCCAGCGCGTTGCTGACCACGGCGCGCGTCGTCGAAAGATTGATGGTGCGAGGACCGCGATCCTGGGTCGCCGTCACGACGACGCTCTTGGTGCCGGAGGTCGTCCAGCTGTGCGTCGTCGGGGCGTTCTGGTTGGCCGGCGCCTCGGGCGCAGAGGTGGAACCATCGCCCCAGTTGACGACGTAGCTCATCGGCTCGTCGAGCGGAACGCAGGGCCGCATCTTTGCATTGAAGCTGCCAGTCGCGCCGAGGTTCACCGACGTCGGGCCGAGCAGCATCGGCGTCAGCGGACTCACGCCGGCACTGCCGATCTTGATCGGCTGGAAATACAGCGTGTGGCGCAGCGCGTTGAACGGATCGCCGCCGCGCAGGAAATCCTTGACCTCGTACTCGTGGAAGTAGCCACCGATCGACGACAGCGGCGTATCGATCCAGTTGAAACGATCCTGGCCCAGCACTGTCGTGTTGTAGTAGAGCCCCAGCTGGGCCGAGACGTCGATGAAGCCGCCGTTGACCAGATCGGCCGTGCCGCTGCCAGTCGGACTGCCGCAGGTGTTGCCGTAGTAGTAGAACAGCCGCGACGGCACCGAGAGTTCCAGACCCAGGCCGGCCTTGGCCAGCTGGTCGTGGTAGAGCCAGGCATTGGCTTCGACGAACGCGTAGGGCTTCACGTCGGCCTGCAGCGTCGCGTTGCCCTGGATGGTCGGCCGGATCAGGTCCTGGAATGTCACCGAGGAGGCGTTGTCGGCCGGCGCATTGCGCGCGCAGCCGTGTCGCGTACAGGTGACGTCGAAGCGCATTTCGCCCTGGGCGCGGCTCTTCAGCGCGAGCTGTGCCTCGGCCGTCGCCTTGATGTCGTAGCCGACGCCGAGCGGGAACTCCATGCCGACGCGGACCGGCACCGGCCCGATCATGAAGCTCTCCTCGAATTTGGGTGTGGCGAGGACGCGGCGATCGGATTTCTCGAAAATGGCGCTGCCGTTGGCTTCGAACAGCGTCTCGCCGACATTGAGCACGCCGCGCGCGCGCGCGTTGACGAATTTCACCGCCCACGGAATACAGATGGCGTTCTTGCGGAACGCGTAGGTCACGTCGACCGACGCTTCACCGGTCAGCGGCACATCGATGTCGATGTTGCCGCGGAAACTGCCGGCGCTTTCGCTGAAGGTGTGCTGGAATCCGTTGAACGTGCGGCTGCGCTGGATATGGCGCTCGCGCCAGTTCGTTGAGCACAGAAAGCTGCTGGCGCCGACGCCGTCGCCGGCTTCATCGGGCTCGATGAACTCGGCGAAACGTTCGGCCGCGGTACCGTCGGCCATGGCTTCGGCCAGATCCTGGCGCACGTTGAGCACGACGTCGGGGTCGATTGCGAACTCCGCGGCGAGTTCGTCCTTGATCGACTGGGGCAGCGGCGATGCCGCGAGCCCTTCGAGCGAGGTCACGCTGACGATGGGCGCGGGATCGAGTGACGCGATCTGCAGGTCGGGGCCGGTCGCGATGGGTGGCGCGACGAGCATCAGTTCCCAGCCTTCACCCTCATCCACGACCTGCGGCGGCACGTCGGCGGCGAGGCTCGCGCCGGTGCTGGCGGCGAGCGCCAGCAGCAGCCCGGCGCTCAGGCAGGAAATACGAGTCTTCGTGAACACTTTCATGATTTCCTCTGTTCTCGGGTAGGACCGCTGCCATGGCGGCGCGATCGGAGGCGACCCGGTGTCACCTCGGGGCAGGAACTACGCGGAACATCGCGCGCCTGCGCCACGACCTGACGAAAGACAGGGGAGAGGGGTAACCAACGTCACGTGTCCACGCGACGTGTCTGGCATCGGCTCAGTCGCGGGACCGCTGTGCGATCCACACACCGCGCGGCGGCAGTACGAGTGCTGCATCCGGGGGTTGCGCTGCAACGCTGCCGTGAAAAGGCAGCGGGACGGCATCCATCCAGTCCGCGCGCTCCAACACCAGCGGCTCATCGCCGAGATTGAACGAGAGCACCACTCGCTGCGACGCGCACGCGCGCTCGAAGACGAGGGCCGGTTCCGGCGCGTCGACGAAGCGGATCGTGCCGTCGATCAATGCCGGCTGGTCGCGACGCCAGTGAAGAAAGCGGCGCAGGCGCTGCAGTGTGGAGGCGGGATCGCGCTCCTGGCGCGCAACATCGAGCCCGGCATGGGCAGCTGCGACGGGCAGCCACGGCGTCGACCTCGAGAAGCCCGCATGCGTCGAATCGTCCCAGGGCATCGGCGTGCGGCAACCGTCGCGCCCCTTGAAGTCGGGCCAGAACGCGATGCCGTAGGGATCGCGGATCGCGTCGAATGGCAGTTCGGCTTCGGGCAGGCCGAGTTCCTCGCCCTGGAACAGGCAGACCGAGCCGCGCAGGCAGCAGACCAGCATCAGCAGTTGAATCGGCAGGTCCGGCACGGGCGTCGCACCACCCCAGCGGGTGACGACACGCTGCACGTCGTGATTGGAGACGGCCCAGCACGGCCAGCCCTCGTGCATCTGCGCCTCGAGCCGCTCGACGGTGCGGCGAATGTAGGCGGGTGACCCATCTTCCGTCAGCAGCTCGAAACTGTAGCCCATGTGCAGGCGTCCTGGTCGTGTGTACTCGGCCGTGGTGGCGAGCGAGTCCTCGGCCGAGATTTCCCCCAGCGAGACCACGCCGGGAAACCGGTCCATCAGTGCACGCAGGCGTTCCAGGAATGCAAGGTTTTCCGGTTGTGTGTTGTTGTAATAGTGAAACTGGTACGCGTAGGGGTTGTCCGCGCTGAAACCGCGTCCGACGCGCTGCTCCGGCGGCTTGGCCGGATTGTCGCGCAGCTGCCGGTCGTGAAAGCAGAAGTTGATCGCGTCGAGGCGAAGGCCGTCGACCCCGCGGGCCAGCCAGAACGCCACGTTGTCGAGGGCTGCCTGCTGCACCTCGGGATGATGGAAATTCAGGTCCGGCTGGGTGGTCAGGAAGTTGTGCAGATAGTACTGGCGACGGCGCGGCTCCCATTGCCAGGCACCGCCGCCGAAGATGGACAGCCAGTTGTTCGGCGGCGTGCCGTCGGCGCGTGCATCGGCCCACACGTACCAGTCGGCCTTGTCGTTGTCGCGGCTTTCGCGGCTTTGCAGGAACCAGGCGTGCTCGATAGAGGTATGACTGAGCACCTGGTCGATCATGACCTTGAGTCCGAGCGCGTGCGCACGCGCGAGCACCGCGTCGAAATCGGCCAGTGTCCCGAACAGCGGATCCACGTCGCGGTAGTCGGCGATGTCATAGCCGAAATCGTGCATCGGCGATTTGAAGAACGGCGAGATCCAGATCGCATCCACGCCCAGGCTCGCGATGTAGTCGAGCCGCGTGAGCAGTCCCGGCAGATCACCGACGCCATCGCCGTCAGCGTCCTGGAAGCTGCGTGGATAGACCTGATAGATGACGGCGCCGCGCCACCAGGGTTGTCGACTCATGCTTGCGCGTCCGTTGCCGTTCTGCGTCCACCTCGGCGGTTCGGCGCGCAGCATAGCGGCGTGCAGGTGACGCACCGACCCGACTGCAATCGTATTCATCGCTGGCCGCGCGTCACGTGCGCCCCACGGATCGGCACCGTACGCCCGCAACCTTGGCGCGGTGCCGCAATCGCAGCGAGCCCTGCGGGTGGCGTCTGTACCGTCGTGCATGTTGCGAACGCACATGCCACACGAGACGCGCCGCGCGCCTCCCCGTCAGGCAGGCGGCGGAATGAATACGTATGCAATGGCGTGGGCGTGGCGCGGCTGCCGCCGTACGATCCGCGGCCATTGTCGTGACATGCGAGGCGCCGCGGCGCCGATCCGGGAGGGGATATGCGCTTGAACAAGAACCTGTTGACTGCCGCCCTGCTTGCCGCACTGCAGAGTGCAACGGCATTCGCGGTTACCGAGGCGGAGACGGAAGCCGCCGATGCAGACGTGCTCGAAAGTGTGAACGTGACGGCCAACCGCCGCGTGCAGAGCATCCAGGAGTACGCGGGGACGATTCAGAGCTTCAGCGGCGAACTCGTCGAGAAGCTCGGCATCAACACCGATTTCACGAATCTGCAGACCGCCGTCCCGGGCCTGCAGATCACGCGCCAGGAAGGCAAATATGAAATCTTCCTGCGTGGTATCGGTGCGGCTGACTCGGATTTCTCGTCGGATCCGTCCGTGGCCACGTACTACAACGGTGTCTATCTGCCGCGTCCGCGTTCGATCGGACCGATGTTCTTCGACGTCGAACGCATCGAGGTCAACAAAGGCCCGCAGGGCACAGTGCGCGGCCGTAACGCGACCGGCGGTGCGATCAACATCATCCCGAATCAGCCCGAACTCGGTGCGTTCAACGGTAGCGTCAAGATCGGTTTCGGTGACTACGACGCTCGCACCCAGGAAGGCGTGGTCAACGTTCCGCTCGGTGATACGGTCGCGCTGCGCGCCGCATTGTTCGCTGAAAAGCACGACTCCTACTACACCAATGCGTATCCGGCCGGCTTCGAGCCGCCCGGCGCCGTCGACAATCAGGCCGCACGCGTGTCCCTGCTGTGGCAGCCCAACGAGCAGTTCAGCGCAACCGTCATGGTCGACCGCGTCGCCGAGGACGGCACGGGCGATCCCGGCGTGTTCGCCAACCGTGCGCTCGCGGCCGGCTATGACATCGACGACATCGACGACCCTTACACGCAGTACTTCCGCACGCAGGGCGAGACCGACAACGACATCAAGGGCATCGCGGCGACGTTGACCTACGATTTCGGCGGCTTCGCGCTCGAATACAACGGCGCCTATCGTGAATACGACTTCTACAATCGCAATGCATCGCGTGAGTGGCAGCTCGGGTTCCGCTACCCGGGCAGCGAGGTCGAGGCCTACCACAATCCCGAACGTCTGCGCTGGAATGATACGTTCTTCCAGGCTGAGAATTCGAGCTCGACGATCAACGAGCTGCGTTTCTACGGCGAAACCGATCATCTGATCTGGTCGGCCGGCGGCTTCTTCTTCGGCGAGAAATACGACTACCTGTCCTGGGACGTCGGCAACGGCTATTTCGGCGATTGCGACTGGTGGCAGCCGGGCACGATCTGCGCCTGGCAGGACGGTCTCGGTGGTGAAAACCGCGGCGACGATTCGCGCGTACGGTCCAACGCGGCCTATGCCGACTTCACGTTCAAGTTCAGCGACACGTTCCGGGCCTTCGGCGGCATTCGCTACACCGATGACAAGAAGACCGCCCGCGAATCGAACATGAAATACCAGTTCGTGATTCCCGAGGCACTGTTTGCGGATTTCGGCCTCGACGTGAACACGCTGACGAATCCGTACACGACCGGGTTGATTCTCGGCTCGGGCGGCTTCGTGCTGCAGAGCCCGGGCGGCCGCACCCTGCACGATCCGCGTATCTGCAGCGGTTTCGATCCCGCGACGATGACCTGCAATGGGGGTGGCGACAATTCCGTCGACTATTTCATCGACGGCATACAGAGCTTCGGTTTCCAGGACAACTGGGACGAGTTCCTGCGCCGGTATCGGGACCAGATCAATGTGATCATCCGTTCCGATTTTCCGGACGGACGCAGCACGAACGTCTACAAGGACGACTACATCGACTGGCGTGCCGGCGTCGAATACGACCTCGCCGAGCGTTCCATGCTCTATGCGAGCGTTTCCACGGGTACGCGCTCGGGCGGCATCAACCGGCCGCTCGTGCTCAGCAACGGCGCCGTGCTCGCGCGCACCTGGAAGCCCGAGGAACTGACCTCGTACGAAGTCGGCATCAAGAATGATCTGCGCTGGGGCGACCTGCCGCTGCGCCTCAACGGCGCGCTGTTCTACTACGACTATCAGAACAAGGTCGTGCAGAACCTCATCGCCGTGCCCGCGCCCACGCCGACCAACCCGGCCGCGACCGTGCTGCAGGTGTTCAGCGACAATGCAGCGAACGCCGAAGTCCGCGGCCTCGAGTTCGAAGCCGGTCTGCACTGGCGTAACGGTTTCGACCTGAGCCTGAACTATGACTACCTCGATGCGACGTTCAAGAACTCCTACATTCTCGATACACGCGGCAACAACCTGATCGTGCCGATCGGCGGCAATCGCCTGCCGAACACATCCAAGCACAATCTCAATCTGCAGCTGAGCCAGACCGTCGATCTCGACTGGGGCGCCGTCCGCGCGTTCGACTGGACGGTGAACATGCTGTATCGCTCGGACTTCTTCCTGACCGCATTCAACAATCGCGGCTTCGGCCGCGATCCGAGCGGCAATGTCGTGGAAATCCCGCTGGCGCAGATGGCCGTCAACAACGGATCGAATCCGGCACAGGTCGGACCCGCCGCGAACGGCCTTGCCCTACAGGACACGGTCGATGGTTTCACGATCTTCAACGTATCGGCCGGACTCACGATGGGGTCGGAAGACCAGTACCGCTTGTCGGCCTACATTTCCAACCTGACCGACAAGGCCTTCTCGGGCAAGGGCTTCATCAACGACTCGGTGAATCTGCGTTACCTGAACACGCCGAGGACCTATGGCGTACAGTTTGCAGCGAAGTTCTGAGGGCTGAAGCCAGTGACGGCACGGTCGAAGATCGCGGCGTACGAACCCTCCCCTTCAGGGGGAGGGCATAGGCGGGGATGGGTTTCGCGCCGGACTGCCGTCCTGCTGGCTCATGACGAAATGCGTTACGCCGCGTTGCCGATTTCAAGGGCGGCTACCGCAGCAAGGCAACCCCATCACCATTCCTGCCCTCCCCCTGAAGGGGAGGGTCGTCCACGCGCTATTCGACCCTTTCGCCGACGAGCATGACGTCGCACCCATCGACATTGCAGATCCGCCCACCCCTGACCTTCTGGCAGATCTGGAACCTCTGTTTCGGTTTCCTCGGCATCCAGTTCGGCTTCGCGCTGCAGAACGCGAATGTCAGCCGGATCTTCCAGACGCTCGGTGCGCCGCTCGACGATGTGCCGCTGCTCTGGATCGCGGCGCCGTTGACCGGGCTGATCGTGCAACCGGTCGTCGGTTATCTGTCGGATCGTACCTGGACGCGGCTGGGTCGCCGCCGGCCGTATTTCCTGGTCGGCGCGATACTCGCATCGCTCGCCCTGTTCGCGATGCCGCATTCACCGGTGCTGTGGATCGCCGCCGGCCTGCTCTGGATGCTCGACGCGTCGATCAACGTCGCGATGGAACCGTTCCGTGCGTTCGTGGGCGATCAGCTGCCGAGTACGCAACGGGCGCGTGGCTATGCACTGCAGAGCTTTTTCATCGGCCTTGGCGCCGTGATCGCCAGCGCGCTGCCCTGGTTGCTGACGCGGGCCGGCGTCGCCAATACGGCGCCCGAGGGCGTCGTGCCGGATGCGGTGCGCTATGCGTTTTACGCGGGCGGTGCCGTGCTCCTGCTCGCGGTTGGCTGGACCGTATTGCGAACGCGCGAGCGGCCCATGGCTGAACTGGTTGCTACGGATACGGCGCAGCCAGAAACCGCGTCCGCGGTGGCGCAGCCGCAGTCGCGCCGCAGCGGCGCGTACGCACTTGCTGCCGGTGTCGTCGGCATGGCGCTGGTCCTCCACTACGCCCTCGACCGGCAATTGCTGCTGCTGTTCGGCGGGCTCGGTGCCTATGGGGCGGCACAGCTCGCATTGGCCGGTCGCCGTGGCGGCGGCATGGCAGCGCAGATTCTCGCCGACCTCCACACCATGCCGGGCGCCATGCGCCGTCTGGCGCTGGTGCAGTTCTTTTCCTGGTTTGCGCTGTTTTCCATGTGGATTTATGCAACGCCGGCGATCGCGCGGCATCATTTCGGCGCGACCGATGCACAGTCGGTGGCGTACAACAGCGGTGCGGACTGGGTCGGCGTGCTGTTCGCCGCTTACAACGGATTCGCGATGCTCGCCGCGCTCGTGATCGCACCGCTCGCGCGGTACTGCGGCGCACGGGCGACGCACATGGTGAATCTCGCGCTCGGCGCGGCCGGGCTCGCGGGCATAGGGCTGGTGCGTGATCCGGCGTGGCTGCTGGCCTGCATGGTCGGCGTTGGGTTTGCCTGGGCATCCATTCTGTCGCTGCCCTACGCCCTGCTCGCCGACAGTCTGCCGGCGCGAAAGATGGGCGTGTACATGGGCATCTTCAATATCTTCATCGTGCTGCCGCAGCTGGTCGCGGCGACGGTGCTCGGGTTCCTCCTGAAAACGTTCTTCGGCAGCGACCCACTGCAGGCGCTGTACCTCGGCGCGGCCAGCCTGCTGCTCGCGGCCGCATGCATGTTGCGTGTACGCGCAGTGCCCGCGGTCACCACCACGACGGCGGTCGCATGAGCACGTCGCGTTCCGGCCTGCGCTATCTCGCGCTCGCCGCCGCGCTGCTGTCGACGCTGGGCTGTGCCCTGCGTGGCGCCGCCCAGCGCGACGCCAGGCCCGCCTACTACGGCACCGACGCGCCGTTTGCGGCCGAGGCGGTCTATTTCGTCGTGACCGATCGCTTCGTCAATGGCGATCGCGGCAACGATCAGCGCGAACAGGCAGCCGGGCCCTGGCACACCTTCGACCGTCCCCTGTACGGCCCCGACGGCGAGAGCGACAACATCGGCTATCTCGGCGGCGATCTGCGCGGTGTGCTCGACAACGCCGACTATGTGCGGGATCTCGGTTTCTCGGCGGTCTGGATCACGCCCATCGTCGACAATCCCGACGCCGCCTTCAGCGGCGGCGATGCGCCCCACTGGGGCAGCATGTGGACCGATCGCGGCAAGACCGGCTATCACGGCTACTGGGGCGTCAACTTCTATCGTGCGGACGAACACCTTGTCAGCGGCGATCTCGACTTCGCCGCGTTCACCCGCGGCATGCACGAACGCGGGCTCAAGGTGGTGCTCGACATCGTCGCCAATCACGGTTCCCCCGCCTTCGGCATGGATCCGCCGTTGCCCGGCTTCGGTCAGGTGTTCGATGCGAACGGCACGCTGGTGGCCGATCACCAGAACCTTCCGCCGGATAGGCTCGATCCGGTACAGGTACCTCTGCATCGCTTCTACAAGCGCGAGAGCGAGCTCGCGCAGCTGTCGAACTTCGACGACACCTCGCCGGAGGTGCTGGACTACCTCGTCGGCGCCTACCTGCACTGGATCGAACAGGGTACCGACGCCTTTCGCATCGATACCGTGAGCCTGATGCCACCCGCGTTCTGGCAACGCTTCGCCGATCGCATCCGTGCGAAACACCCGGGGTTCTTCCTGTTCGGCGAGGCATTCAACTACGACGCGGCCGTGGTCGCGCAGTACACGCGGCCCGGTGGGGGCGAGATGTCGGTACTCGATTTCCCGCTGAAGCAGGCGATCGCCGCGTTGTTCGAGAAGCCAGATGGCGACTACGCCAGCGTGGTGCCGGCGCTGCATCTGGAGGCCGGGCCCTACAGCAATCCGTACGAACTCATGACGTTCTACGACAATCACGACATGCCGCGCCTCGCCGCGAGCGATACCGGCTTCATCGACGCGCACAATTTCCTGTTCACGGCGCGCGGCATTCCGGTTGTCTACTACGGTTCCGAAGTGGGTTTCATGCGCGGGCGCGCCGAGCATGCGGGCAACCGCAACTATTTCGGGCAGGAAAACATCGACGCGGCGCCGTCCTCGACCATTCATGAAAACCTGCGCCGCATTGCGCGGATCCGCGCGCAGTCGCCTGCGCTGCAGCGCGGCTTGCAGGTCAATGTGGAATTCGCCGGCGATCGTGCTGCGTTCTATCGCGTCTATCAGAGCGACGACGTGCAGCAGGTTGCGCTCGTGCTGCTGAACAAGGGCGACGCGCCTCAGGCGTTTCGCGTCGACCGCTTCCTGCAGCCGGGTATCTGGCGGTCGGAACCGGCCGGACGACGGCAGCACGTCGCGCCGGGCGGTGCGCTGCAGAGCGAAGTCGCCGCGCACGGCGCGCAGGTGTGGCTGCTCGATGCGTCGGTCACTGATCCGGGGTTGCGGGCGGAGCTCGATCGTCTGCAGCCGGCCGGCCTCCACACGAGCGGCGAATGACGAGCGTCGCCGGCAGCATGTGACTCGTCACGGTCTCGCCACGGATCTGGGCGAGCACCGTGCCGACGAGCAGTTCGCCGGCTCGCTTGGTGTCCTGCAGCACGGTGGTCAGCGGTGGCGAAGCGAGGCGCGCCATCGGAATGTCGTCGAAGCCGACCACGGCGACGTCGTCCGGCACGCGACGTTCCGCTTCGGCGAGCGCGCGCAAGGCGCCGATTGCAAGCAGATCGCTCGCCGCGAACACGGCGTCGATGCCGGCGTCGCGCGCGAGCAGTTCGCGCATCGCCGCGTGTCCCACGAGTTCCGTCGAATCCGCCGCATCGACCTGAAGTCGCGCGTCGACCGTGACGCCAGCCTCCTGCAGCGCCGCGCAATGCCCGGCATAGCGGTCGAAGAACTCCGGACAGTGTGGCGACGCCGTGCCGAGGAAGCCAATGCGCCGTCGCCCCTGCGCCAGCAGATGCGAGGTCGCGGCGGCGCCGCCCTGGCGGTTGTCGCAACCGATCGAAATGCCGGGCTGGCCGGCCACGACGGCCCCCCAGCGCACGAAGTGCGTGCCTTGCTCCACCAGCCGTTCCAGCCGGCCGCGCGATACGAGGTAATCGCCGTATCCCAGCAGTATCAACCCGTCGGCCTTGTGGCAGTCCTGATAGTCAGCATGCCAGTCCTCGGAGGATTGCTGGAACGAGACGAGCAGGTCGTAGCCCTGCCGTGCTGCCGCACGCGTGATCGAGCCGAGCATGGACAGGAAGAACGGATTGATCAGCGAGTCGTCCGAGGTCGGATCCTCGAACAGCAGCAGTGCGAGCGTGGTCGCGCGCTGGCGGCGCAGGCCCGACGCGTGCTTGTCGACCGTATAGCTGAGCTCCTTGGCGATTGCCTGGACGCGGCGGCGTGTCTCCTCGCTCACGAGCGGGCTGCCGCGCAGCGCGCGCGACACCGTGGCCTGCGAGACGCCGGCACGGTAGGCGATGTCGAACGAAGTCGGCCTTGGTTTCATGCGCCGCGATGATCGCCGCTGCCGGTCCCGGGCCGCAACGCGCCTGCTTGTCCGGACAAATCCTGGGCATGGAAATGGGGCATAAGTCGCCTGTTTTGTCCTATAGCGCCGCCATTGCGCCGCTAATTGACAAAAAAAAGCAAGCCATTTGACACTCCGAGAACGCGGCGACTAGCGTCGGATCCATGACGCAGCGCACCAACCATCGCCGGATCGGACGCCACGAGCCCCTGCTCGTCGCCAGCGGCCCGTGCGCGATCGCTGCGCGAATTTCGCTCGTACTTGTACTCGTACTTCTTATTACCACCGGAGGTGCGGGTTAGGGCGCGCGTCGATAGAACACCACGACACGAACACTAGAAAACCCCGCACCCGGTAACGAGTGCGGGGTTTTTTGTTGCCCTGGCCTGCCAAAGGCAGACCATGACACCGACAGATTTCCCCGTAGCCGCCGTTCCGAACGTACCGCGTGAGCGCGTGCGCGTCTTCGACACGACCTTGCGCGATGGCGAGCAGGCTCCCGGCTTTTCGATGACGCGCGCGCAGAAACTGCGCATCGCCCACGCCCTGGCCGAACTCGGTGTCGACGTCATCGAGGCCGGATTCCCACAGGCCTCCGACGGGGACTTCGCGTCGGTGCAGGCGATTGCGCAGGAGGTGCGTGGCGCCACGATCTGCGCGCTCGCGCGTTGCCAGCGCGGTGACATCGAAACCGCTGCGCGTGCGCTGGAGGCGGCGCAGCGCGGGCGCATCCACGTGTTCATCGCGACGAGTCCGCTGCATCGCGAGCACAAGCTGGGCATGAGCCGCGAGCAGGTCATCGCCGCGGCGGTCGCCGGGGTGCGGCGCGCGGCGGAACTGTGCAGCGATGTGGAATTTTCCGCCGAAGACGCCATGCGCACGGAGCCGGACTATCTGGCCGAGGTGTTCGCCGCCGTGATCGAGGCGGGCGCCACCACGCTGAACGTGCCGGATACCGTCGGCTACATCACGCCGGCGGAGATGTATGAACGCGTCGTGTTTCTCCGCAACAGCGTGCGTGGCATCGACCGCGCCGTACTGTCGGTGCACTGTCACGACGACCTGGGCATGGCCGTCGCGAACAGCCTCGCGGCTGTCGCGGCCGGCGCGCGCCAGGTCGAATGCACGCTGACCGGCATCGGCGAGCGCGCCGGCAATGCGGCGCTCGAAGAAGTGGCGATGGCGCTGAAGACGCGCGCGGAGCTGTTCGGCGTCGAGACCGGCCTGCGCACACCGCGGCTGTATCCGGCTGCGCGCCTGCTCGCGCAACTGACCGGACACGCGATCCCGCGCAACAAGGCCGTGGTGGGCGACAACGCGTTCGCCCACGAATCCGGCATCCACCAGCACGGCATGCTCAAGCATCGCGGCACCTACGAAATCATGCGGCCCGAGGACGTCGGCTTCGCGCGCTCGCAACTCGTTCTTGGCAAGCACAGCGGACGCCACGCGTTGCGCGAGCGTCTGGCGGCGCTGGGGCATGCGCCCGACGACGTGGCACTGGACCAGATCTTTACGCGCTTCAAGAACCTCGCCGACAAGAAGCGCGAAGTATTCGACAGTGACCTGGAGGCGCTCGCACTCGGTCGCGACGCCGAAGCGCTGGGTCCGTGGCGCATCGTGCACCTGCACGCGGCCTCGCACCTGGGCGGCAGCGCATCGGCATCGGTGCGCCTGCAGCGCGAGGACGGCGTGCTCGCGAGCGAGGCGGCGATCGGCGACGGCCCGGTCGACGCGACCCTGCGTGCGATCGGACGCGCCGTGGGTCAGGACTTCGAACTCGTCGAATTCCAGATCCGCGCGCTGTCCGAAGGCGGCGACGCCCAGGGGCAGGCCACGCTCGGCGTACGCCACGCCGGCCGCGAATTGCGCGGTCGCGGCGTCTCCACCGACATCGTCGAAGCCGCTGCGCTGGCGGCGCTGGAGATCGTCAACCGCATCGAACGCAGCAAACCCGACACGGCCGCGCTCGCGGCCGCGAACCACGCCTGAGGAAGATCCATGAAGACGCCTGCTCATATCTGGCACAACGGCCGCATCAAACCCTGGCAGGACGCCTGCGTCAGTGTCGGCGCGCATGCGCTGCACTACGGCTCCTCCGTCTTCGAGGGCGAGCGTGTCTACGCCACGCCGCAGGGGCCGATGTTCTTCCGCCTGCGCGACCACACCGAGCGTCTGTTCCATTCGGCGCGCGTCTACGACCTGGGCATTGCCTACAGCCCGGCGGAGATCGACCAGGCCTGCGCCGACGTCGTCGTCGCCAACAAGCTGTCCAGCGCATATCTGCGGCCCATTGTCTATCGCTCGGGCTTCACGTTCAGCCTCGCGCCGCCGCTGGATACCGCGGTGGATGTCGCCGTGATCGCGATCGAGTGGGGCAGCATGCACGGTGCGGCGGCGCTGGAGAACGGCGTCGACGTCTGTGTGAGTTCGTGGAACCGCGCCGCGCCAAACACCTATCCGAGCGGCGCGAAAGCGGGCGGCAACTATCTCAACAGCCAGCTGATCGCGCGCGAGGCCGTCAACGGTGGCTTCGTCGAAGGCATAGCGCTCGCGCCGGGTGGATTGCTCAGCGAAGGTGCCGGCGAAAACCTGTTCATCGTGCGCAACGGCACGATCTACACGCCGCCAGCCGGCGCGAGCATCCTCTGCGGCATCACGCGGGATACCGTGATCACGCTCGCGCGGGAACTCGGCTACGCCGTGGTCGAGCAGCCGATGCCGCGCGAGATGCTGTACTTCGCCGACGAAGTGTTCATGACCGGCACTGCTGCGGAAATCACGCCGGTGCGCTCGGTGGACCGCAAGCCCGTCGGCGCGGGCAGGCCCGGACCCGTCACCCGGGCCTTGCAGGGGGCGTTTTTCGGCCTGTTCGACGGCAGCACGCACGACCAATGGGGCTGGCTCACACCCGTCCGGGCGCGCGGCTTCGTGCAGGAGGCCGCGTGATGGCCGCGCGCACCCTGCTCGACAAACTCTGGGACAGCCACGTCGTGAAGGCACCCACCGCGGCGACGCCGGGCATCCTCTACGTCGACCTGCACCTGATCCACGAAGTCACGTCACCGCAGGCCTTCGCCGAATTGCGCACGCGCGGTCTTGCCGTGCGCTGCCCCGAACGCACGCTCGCGACGCTCGATCATTCGACGCCGACGCGGCCTTTCGACGATCTCGGCCAGCCGGTCTATGCGAGTGAGGAAGCCGCGGCACAGGTGGCTGAACTCGAAAAGAACTGCGCCCAGTTCGGCATCCGCCTGAACGGCTGGAACAGCGATCACCGCGGCATCGTGCATGTGATCGGGCCGGAGCTCGGCGCGACCCAGCCCGGCATGACCATCGTCTGCGGCGACAGCCATACTTCCACCCACGGTGCGTTCGGTGCACTCGCGTTCGGCATCGGCACCACGGAAGTCGGCCATGTTCTCGCGACGCAGTGCCTCCTGCAGCAGAAGCCGAAGTCGCTCGCGATCGAGGTCGATGGCGAGCTGCCGGCCGACTGCAGCGCGAAAGACCTGATTCTCCACATCATCGGCCAGATCGGCGTCAACGGCGGCACCGGCTACGTGATCGAATACCGTGGTGCCGCGATCCGTGCTCTGACGATGGAAGAGCGCATGACGGTCTGCAACATGTCGATCGAGGCCGGTGCGCGCGCCGGCCTGATCGCGCCGGACCAGATCACGTTCGACTATCTGCGCGACCGTGCGTACGCGCCGCAGGGCGAGGACTGGGACAAGGCCGTCGCGCAGTGGAGCCGGCTGGCGAGCGATCCGGGAGCGGTCTTCGACCGCACGGTGCATGTCGACGCGGCGCGCGTACGTCCCAGCGTCACCTACGGCACGCACCCGGGCATGGTCGTCGCGCTGGATGCCAACGTGCCGGTGCCCGCTTCGCTGCAGGAACGCCGCGCCCTCGACTACATGCGCGTCGACGCCGGCAAGCCGCTGGCCGGCATGCCGGTCGACGTCGTTTTCGTCGGCAGCTGCACCAACTCGCGCCTCAGCGACCTGCGCGCCGCCGCGGCGGTGCTGCGTGGCCGCACGCTGGCCGCTCGCGTGCGCATGCTGGTCGTACCGGGCTCGCTCGCGATCAAGCGCGACGCCGAGCGCGAAGGTCTCGATCAGGTATTCCGTGCGGCCGGTGCGGAATGGCGCGAGCCCGGCTGCTCCATGTGCATCGCGATGAACGGCGATCTGGCGCAGCCCGGACAGCTCGTCGTCAGCACGTCGAACCGCAACTTCGAAGGACGCCAGGGGCCGGGCGCGCGCACCGTGCTCGCGAGCCCTGCCGTCGCCGCCGCGTCGGCCGTCGCCGGCTGTATCACCGACCCGCAATCCCTGCTGCAGGAACAGGCTGCATGAACATGCCGACGAACGCTCCGCTCACGCACATCCGCTCGCGCACCGCGGTGCTCGCGCACGAGAACATCGACACGGACCGCATCATTCCCGCGCGCTTCCTGACGACCACGCAGCGCGTCGGTCTCGGCCGTTTCGCGTTCAACGACTGGCGCTACACCGCAGGCGGCGAGCCAGATCCCGCGTTCGAACTGAACCGCCCCGGCGCGCTCGGCTGCGAAATCCTGGTCGCTGGACGCAACTTCGGTTGCGGCTCTTCGCGCGAGCACGCACCGTGGGCGCTGCTGGACTTCGGCATCCGCGTGGTGCTGAGTTCGGAGATCGCCGACATCTTTCGCAACAACGCGCTGAAGAACGGATTGCTCGCCGTCGTACTCGATGACGCCGAACACCGCTATCTGCTCGCTCATCCGGGTATCGAGCTCGCGATCGACGTCGCGCGGCAGACCATCGAACTGCCCGACGGCGGCCGCTTCGGCTTCGCGCTCGATGCGTTCGCGAAACACTGCCTGCTTGCCGGTGTCGACCAGCTCGGGTTCCTGCTCGCCCAGAACGACGCGATCGATACCTTTGAACGCCGTCGTGGAGAAGCCGCATGAAGGCGCGGATTGCGGTTCTGCCCGGTGACGGCATCGGCCCGGAAGTCACCGCGGCCGCGGTCAGCGTGCTGCGCCACGCCGCTGCGCACCATGGCCACGAGTTCGAATTCAGCGAGCAGCTCATCGGCGGCTGCGCGATCGATGCGGCGGGCGATCCGCTGCCCGCGGAGACGCTGATCGTCTGCAAGCAGGCCGACGCGGTGCTGCTGGGCGCGGTCGGCGGTCCCCGGTGGTCCGATCCGAAGGCGAAAGTCCGGCCGGAGCAGGGACTGCTGCGCCTGCGCGCCGAACTCGGGGTCTATGCGAATCTGCGTCCGGTGCGCGTGCACGCACGTCTGGCCGAACTCTCGCCGCTGAAGAACGAGCGCCTCGCGGGCGTGGATCTGCTGTTCGTGCGCGAACTCACCGGCGGCGCCTATTTCGGTGCGAAGACGCGCAGCAGCGACAGTGCCACCGACGAGACGCGCTACACCACCGCCGAGATCGAACGCGTGCTGCGTCGCGCATTCCAGCTCGCGCGCACGCGCAGTCGCCGCGTGACCTCGGTCGACAAGGCCAACGTGCTCGAAACCTCGCGGCTCTGGCGCGAAACCGCCCAGCGCGTCGCGCATGAATTCCCTGACGTGGCACTGGAACACCAGCTCGTCGATTCGATGGCGATGCTGCTGCTGACGCGGCCTGCCGCCTACGACGTCATCGTCACGGAAAATCTGTTCGGCGACATCCTCACCGACGAAGCCGCGGCCCTCGCGGGATCGCTGGGGTTGCTGCCGTCAGCCTCGCTGGGCGACGGCTCGCGCGGCCTGTACGAGCCGATCCATGGTTCGGCGCCGGACATTGCCGGACGCGGTGTCGCCAATCCGCTCGGCGCGATCCTCTCGGCGGCGATGCTGCTGCGTCACTCGCTGGGTCTCGATGCGGAGGCGGCCGCGATCGAGCAAGCCGTCGACCGCGTCGTCGACACGGGCACGCTGACGCGCGATCTCGGTGGCAGCGCCGGCACACGCGAAACCACCGCCGCCGTCATCGCCGCGATCGGCGGGCGCGGTGCAGCGCAGGAGGCAGCATGAGCGCTTTTTACACATCGACGCGCAACGGCACTGGTCGCGCGCAATACGCGCGCATGGACGCATGGGAAGGTTGCGGGCGGTGGCGCGAGGATGCGATGCGTGGGGCGTCGACGGTGAGCGGGCGGGGTTCTCGTCATGGGTGCGGCGAAACCCATCCCCACCCAACCCTCCCCTTGAAGGGGAGGGCTTTCCAGCGCCGCGCCGTAGGTAACCCTCCCCTTCAAGGGCAGGGCATGGGTGGGGTTGGGATTGCCCCTGAACCGGCCTTCGTTTCTGCCGCTGTCGCGCCCTCCCGCGAATCCGATCAACCCACCCCCGCCAGCCCCCCGCCGGCCACGGACGCTCCTCATCATGCGCAGTGACGCCATCAAGAACGGACCCGACCGCGCACCCGCGCGCGCCATGCTGCGAGCGACCGGGCTCGACGACGCCGCGATCGCCAGGCCGCTCGTCGCCGTCGTGCACACCTGGTCCAACGTGAGTCCGTGCAACCTCAACCTGCGCGATCTCGCGGCGGCTGCCTGCGACGGCATCCGCGCCGCGGGCGGCACGCCGATCGAGTTCAACACGATTGCGGTCACCGACGGCATCGCCATGGGCACGTCGGGCATGCGCGCCTCGTTGGTGAGCCGCGAGATCATCACCGACTCGATCGAGCTCGCCGTGGATGGCCATTGCCTCGACGCGATGGTCGTGCTCTGCGGGTGCGACAAGACCATACCGGCCGCGGCGATGGCCCTCGCGCGGCTCAATATCCCCGGGGTCGCGCTGTACGGCGGCAGCATCGCGCACGGCAGCCTCGACGGACGCTCGATCACCGTGCAGGACGTGTTCGAAGCCGTCGGCGCCCACGGCGCCGGCAGGCTCTCGCACGAAAAGCTCTGCCAGGTGGAGAAGAGCGCCTGCCCCGGCGCCGGCGCCTGCGGCGGCCAGTTCACCGCGAACACGATGGCCATGGTGCTGACCGCGCTCGGCCTGTCGCCGCTCGGTCTCAACGACATCGCCGCGACCGATCCGGCCAAGCGCGATGCGGCGTACCGTTGCGGAGCGCTGGCGCTGGACTGCCTGCGGGCGCAGCGCCTGCCGCGCGATCTGCTCACTCCGACCGCGTTCCGGAATGCGGCGCGGCTGGTGGCGGCGACCGCCGGTTCGACCAACGCGGTGCTGCATCTGCTCGCGATCGCGCGCGAAGCCGGCGTGGCGCTGACGCTCGAAGATTTCGAGGACGCATCACGCCGCACGCCAGTCATTGCCGACCTCAAGCCCGGCGGCCGTTACACCGCGGTGGAACTCACCCGCGTCGGTGGCGCAGCGCTGGTGGCTGCGGCGCTGCGCGACGGAGGGCTCATCGACGATGCGCCTACCGTGACCGGCGCCTCGCTGTTTGCCGAGCTCGATGCCGCCGCGCCGTCGCTGGCGGGGCAGGACGTCGTGGTTCCGACCAGCGCACCGCTGAAACCGCGCGGCGGCTATTCGATCCTCTATGGCAACGTCGCGCCGGAAGGATGCGTGCTCAAGCTCGCCGGTCATGGCCGTCTGCGTCATGAGGGTCCGGCGCGTGTGTTCGACAGCGAAGAACAGGCCTTCGCCGCCGTTCAGACCGGTGCGATACGCGCCGGAGACGTGATCGTGATCCGCAATGAAGGGCCCGCCGGTGGTCCGGGCATGCGCGAAATGCTCGCGGTCACCGCGGCCCTCGTCGGCCGCGGTCTCGGCAACGATGTCGCGCTGATCACCGACGGCCGTTTCAGCGGCGCGACGCACGGTTTCATGGTCGGCCATATCGCGCCCGAGGCCGCGCGCGGCGGACCGATCGGGCTGCTGCGCGAGGGCGATCGACTCGTCATCGACGCACAGGCCCGCACGCTCGCTACCGATGCCGATCTCGATGCGCGCCGCGCCGACTGGCAGGCGCCGGCACCCCGCGTCGTCAGCGGTGTTCTCGCGAAGTACGCGCGCCTCGTCGGCTCGGCGGCGGAAGGCGCGGTGACGCATGGCTAGCGCGATGCGCCCGGCGACGTGTGCGCATGTTCCCCGGGAGATCCGGGCAATCGAGATCTGTCAGGCCCTGAATGTCCGACTCGGTCGCCGCCTGCGGCCGACCGTCAGCAAGTCCACCATCCAATCACTTCCCGGAGACACCGCATGAGCACGACCGTACCGACCACCGCCGCCCTGGAGTCCGCCCGTATCGCCGTCCTCGGCTACGGCAGCCAGGGCCGCGCGCACGCGCTGAACCTCAGGGACTCTGGTCTCGACGTCACCGTCGGCGTGCGCCGCAATGGTCCGTCGTGGGAGAAGGCCTCCGCCGACGGCCTCAAGGTCGCCGAGCCGGCCGAGGCCGTGAAGAATGCCGATCTCGTCGCGGTGCTCACACCCGACATGGTGCAGCCCGCACTGTACGACGCGGCCATCGCGACTAACCTGAAGCCGCATGCCGCGCTGCTGTTCGCGCACGGCTTCAACGTCCACTTCGGGCAGATCGCGCCGCGCAGCGACATCGATGTGATCCTGGTCGCGCCCAAGGGGCCGGGGGCGCTGGTACGCCGCGAATACGAAAAGGGTCACGGCGTGCCGTGCATCTACGCGATCCATCAGGATGCGAGCGGCCGCGCCCGCGACAAGGTGCTGGCCTACGCGGCAGGCATCGGCGGCGCGCGTGCGATGCTGATCGAAACCACGTTCGCCGAGGAGACCGAGACCGACCTGTTCGGCGAGCAGGCCGTGCTCTGCGGCGGCGCGACCGAACTGGTGCTGGCCGGTTTCGAGACGCTGACCGAAGCCGGCTATCAGCCGGAAATCGCGTACTACGAGGTGCTGCACGAACTCAAGCTCATCGTGGACCTGCTGCACGAAGGCGGCCTCGCGAAGATGCATCAGTTCGTGTCGGAAACCGCGCAGTACGGCGACCTCACGCGCGGGCCGCGCGTCGTCGATGCGGACACCAAGGCGCGCATGAAGCAGATCCTCGACGAGATCCGCGACGGCACCTTCGCACGGGAATGGACCGCGGAATACAAGGCCGGCAATGCCAACTACCGTTCGCTGAAGCAGCGGGACCTGGCTCATCCGATCGAGCAGGTCGGTGCAGCGCTGCGCGCGCGCATGCCCTGGCTGAATCCGGCGCAGCCGGCCCTGACCACGGTGGCGCCGCCTGCGGCGGACGCCCCCTTGAAACGGAGTGCCTGACATGGACGGCGGGCGAGATCCTCGCAACACCAGCAACGCCGGCGCGCATGCGCCGGCAACGGCCGGCGCTGTGCGCACCGGCGCCCAGCATCTGCTCGACGCGCTCGAGGCCGAGGGCGTCGACACGATCTTCGGCTATCCGGGCGGGGCGATCATGCCGGTCTACGACGCGCTCGTGGACTCGAAGCTCAAGCACGTGCTCGTGCGCCACGAGCAGGGCGCGGCGCTCGCCGCGGACGGTTATGCGCGTGCCAGTGGTCGCGTCGGCGTCTGCCTCGCGACGTCGGGACCGGGGGCGACGAATCTGCTGACGGGCCTCGCCAACGCGTATCTGGATTCGGTGCCGCTGCTTGCGATCACGGGCCAGGTGCCGACCAGTCTCATGGGCACCGATGCGTTCCAGGAGGTGGACGTGTTCGGCATGAGTCTGCCGGTCGTGAAGCACAGCTACATCGTGCGCCGGGCCGAAGATGTGCATGCGGTCGTGCGCGAAGCCATTGCGATAGCGACGAGCGGCCGGCCCGGGCCGGTGCTCATCGACCTGCCGAAGGATGTCGCCAACGCGCGCGCCGTGGCACGTGGCGTGCGCGACCTCGCCACCCGCTTGCCGGCCGCCGCGGAAGCCCGGGTGGCCGAGGCGCATGCGCTGCTGTCGCGCGCGAAGCGGCCGCTGCTCTATGTCGGCGGCGGGGTCGGCATAGCCGGTGCGGAGCGCCAGCTGCGCGAGTTCGCGCGCCTGACGGGCATACCGGCGGTCGCGACCCTGAAAGGGCTCGGTGCCTGTGATCCGGACGAGACGCATTACCTCGGCATGCTCGGCATGCACGGCAATCCGGCCGCGAACTACGCGGTGCAGGAATGCGACCTGCTGATCGTGGTGGGCGCCCGGTTCGATGACCGCGCGACCGGCCGCCTCGCGAGCTTTGCGCCCGAGGCGCGCGTGATTCATCTCGATGCCGATGCGGCCGAACTCGGCAAACTCCGCGCCTGCGACGTCGGCCTGGTCGGCGACCTGCGCGAGCTGCTGCCGCGACTCGTGCATCCGGTCGCGATCCGCGCCTGGCAGCGGCGCTGCCGCGTGCTCAAGCAGCAGCACGCCTGGCGCTACGACGCACCGGGTGACGGCATCTATGCGCCGGCCCTGCTCAGGCAATTGTCGGAAGCCGGCGGCAATCGGCTCGTGGTCGCCAGCGATGTCGGCCAGCATCAGATGTGGGTCGCGCAGCACTGGCGCGTGCCCTACACCGCGGCGCACCTGTCCTCGGGCGGTCTCGGCACGATGGGCTTCGGCCTGCCGGCGGCGATCGGTGCACAGCTCGCGCGCCCCGGCGCGACGGTGGTCTGCGTGTCGGGCGACGGCTCGATCATGATGAACATCCAGGAGCTCGCGACGCTCAAGCGCTACAACATCCCGGTCAAGATCGTGCTGCTCGACAATGCGAGCCTCGGCATGGTGCGGCAGTGGCAGGAGCTGTTCTTCGACCGGCGCTACAGCGAGATCGACCTGTCCGACAACCCGGATTTCGCCGAACTGGCGCGCGCCTTCGGCATACCGGCGTTCACGATAGAGCGGCGCGACCAGGTCGACGAGGCCGTACAGCGGCTGCTGCGCGAGCCGGGCCCGCTGTTCTGTCACGTCAGGATCGATGCGCGGGCCAACGTCTGGCCGCTGGTCCCGCCGGGCAAGTCGAACGGCGAAATGATGGGGTGCGCCGCATGAATTGCAGCCTGGAGCTCGCGCTGGATCGGGCCGAAGGTGCTTTGCTGCGCGTGCTCGGCACCATCGAGCGGCGTGGCTGGGACGTGCTCGCCATGAACGCGGCCAGCGGTGCGCAGGCCTATACGGTGAGCCTCACGCTCGGCGGCAACCGTGATCCGGAAGTGCTCTGCCGTCAGCTTCAGCGCCTTGTCGACGTACAGGCGGTGAGGCTCGTGGGGGAGCAGTGAGCGGCATGGCCGCGACCCATCCCCACCCTTCACCTGAATGGGAGGGTGTGCCGCGAGGTGACCTGTATGCGGTCACCTCGAAGGGAAGGAATGCAGCTGGGTAACCGTTGAGCCCTCCCCTTCAAGGGGAGGGTTGGGTGGGGATGGGTTCAGCCTCAGCGTCACCGGAAGCCAACTCACCGACGCAATAGAAACAATCTTATAAAAATCCCATAAATCGAAAGCCGCAACGAACGCCAACGGAAACTGGAGCAAACCAATGATCTCGCAGATTATTCGAATTACCCAGGCGTCGCCCGCAGTCCGGACATCCCACGACTATCGCGAACGCCGCCATGACCTTCTCCGTCGCTGCCTTACCGCCGTATCGCTTCGATAATTCGCATCACCGTTCCGCAACGGCCGCCGCCGCGGCGCCGTTGCACATCGTCACACCGCTGCTGGCCACGCGCATCGGCGATCTCGAGGTCGGGCTCAAGCTCGACAACCTGCAGCCGGCACGCTCGTTCAAGCTGCGCGGCATCGGCCTTCTCTGCCAGCATCATGCCGCCCGTGGCGTGCGGCGCTTCATCTGCTCGTCGGCGGGCAACGCCGGCTACGCCGTGGCCTGGGCCGGAAGGGCGCTGGGCATTCCCGTGACGGTCGTGATTCCGGAAACCACGCCGGCATTCATGCGCGCGCGCATTCGCGCGCTCGGTGCCGAGCTGCATTGTTCCGGCGCGGTCTGGGACGAAGCGAATGCCGCGGCGCTGGAACTTGCCCAGGCGCCCGGCGTTGCGTTCATTCCGCCGTTCGACGACCCGCTGCTGTGGCGGGGGCATGCGTCGCTGGTCGAGGAGCTCGCGCAGCAATGTGCGCAGGAGCCCGACGCGATCCTCGTCGCGGTCGGTGGTGGCGGGCTGCTGCTCGGGGTGCTCGAGGGGCTGCGTCGCGTCGGCTGGCACCGCACGACCGTGTTCGCCGTCGAACCCGAAGGCTCGGCATCGCTGGCGCCGACCTTGGCGAGCGGCTGCGTCGTCGAACTCAGCGCGCCGCGCAGCCTTGCGACCAGCCTGTGCGTCAAGCGCATCGCGCCGGCGCTCATCACCGCCTGCCGCAGCGCCGATGTCGTGCCCTTGACCGTCAGTGACGCGGAAGCGACCGCGGCCTGTGTGCGGTTGGCGGAAGATCATGGACAGATGATCGAGCCGGCCTGTGGCGTCGCTCTGGCGCCGCTGTATGCGCAGCCCGGCGTATTCGCCGGCCTGCGCCGCGTGGTTGCTGTCGTGTGCGGCGGCCAGGTCGTCACGCTCGGGGATCTCGCCCGCTGGCAGGGAGAGCACGGCGAGGTGGCGTGAGCCGTCGGCGAACGACGCCGCCGCGGCACGCCGGTCCGGCCGGGGTGCTTTCCATCTTGGCAGCCGACGCTACGTCGAGCCGACACGCGGAGGCAGCGCGCCCCAGCGTGTACCGGCGGCCACGGTGGAAGGCGTGTGAGACATGCGGGTCATGGGGCGGCTATGGCCGCGTCCCCGGCATCTCGCGCAGGTGCTCGGTGAGCGCGGCGCGGGCGTGGCGCACCTTCGCCGGCTGCGCATCGCGCTGCGGCGTGAGCGCCCAGACATCGAATGGCGCCAGCTGCCACTCGGGCAGTATGCGGACGAGGCGATGTGCGGCGAGTTCGGGGTGTGCTTCGGCGCTGCCTATCAGGGCGATGCCGAGGCCGGCGATGCACATCTGCTGCAGCAGGAGCTGGTTATTGCTGCTGACCCGCGGAACCAGCGCGGCTTCGTGGCTCCGGCCATCGGCGTGATGCAGTGCGAGGCCGCGCGTCGCGGCAGCAGTGCCGCTTTGCGACAGCCAATGGTGGTCGGGCAGTTCTTCCGGCGTCTGCGGCACGCCGTGGCGCATCAGATAGTCGGGTGCCGCGCAGAGCCAGAGTTCGATCGCGCAGATGCGCTGTGCGATCCACGGCGAATCGGGCAGCCGGCCGACGCGGATCGCGAGGTCGATGCGCGCGTCGATGAGGTCGATCATCGCGTCGTCGACGAGGATACGCAGGCTCAGCGCCGGGTATGCGGCGAGCAGCGGCGTGAGCGCAGTCGCGATGTAGGGGCCGAAGCCTATGGGTGCCGCGACGCGCAGCTCGCCGGTCGGTTCGTCGCGCGTGATACGCAATTGCTGCTGCGCACGGTCGGCGGCATCCACCATCTGCGCACATTCCGCATAGACGCGTGCGCCCGCATCGCTCAGCGTGAGCTTGCGTGTCGAGCGGTGGAGCAGGGTGACACCGTGCAGGCGTTCGAGCGCACGCACCTGCTGACTGACGGCCGAGGCGCTCAGACCCAGCCGCCGCGCCGCTGCGCTCATGGAGCCCTGGCGCACGACGGTCGCAAAGATGGCGAGCGACTTGAGTTCGTCCATTCTGAAGCCTGGCTTACAGATGATTGTCGATTTCGACGACTTCCGGGTCGATTGTGAAGCCCGTATCGTGGCTTCGTCCAATCATTGCGGAGTGTTGCCATGCAAGTTGCCCTGATCGGCGCCACCGGGTTCGTCGGCGCCGCGATCCTCGACGAACTGCTGCAGCGCGGCCACGGCGTGACGGCGCTGGCGCGGACGCCGGCCAAGCTTGCGCCACGTCCGGGCCTGACAGTGGTGCAGGCCGACGCACGCGAGCAGTCGGATGTCGCCGCTGCGGCTCGCGGCCATGACGCCGTGGTCAGCGCCTACAACCCGGGCTGGAATGCGCTGGAACTCTATGCCGAATTCCTGCGCGGGCACGACGCGATCGTTGCGGGCACGAAACGCGCCGGCATCGCACGCCTGCTCGTCGTCGGTGGCGCCGGCAGCCTGTTCGTGGCGCCCGGGGTACAGCTCGTCGACACACCGGCATTCACCGAACACGTGCCGCCGAACATCGTGCCAGGGGCGCGTGCCGCGCGCGACGCGCTGACTGCCTTGCGCGGCGAATCCACGCTGGACTGGACCTTCGTATCGCCGCCGGTCGGTCTGGCGCCTGGGGCACGCAGCGGCGCGTATCGCCTCGGCGGCGAGGACGTGCTGCTCGACGGCGACAAACCGGCGGGCATTTCGGTGGCCGACCTCGCGGTCGCGATCGTCGACGAACTCGAACGGCCGCGCCATTCGCGGCAGCGTTTCACGGTCGCGTCGGTCTGATGCGCCGGCGGTGCGGGGCTGACGCGGCAGGCCCCGCTAGCCACGCGATCGCCGAAAAGGGGGCGCCGCGGTGGTCCGCGGCGGCGCACCGGCGCCGGTCAGCGCACGACGAGCACCGGCACGGGACTGCTCGCGAGCACTTTGCTGACGACCGACCCGAGCAGCAGCTTGCGCAGTACGCCGCGGCCGTGCGTGCCCATGACGGCGAGGTCGGCGCCGCTGGTCTTGATGGCACCGAGAATCACCTCGGCCGGATCGCCGACTCCGCTGTGCACCTCGGCCGTGACACCGGCGGCGTCGAGTTTGGTGCGCGCGGATTGCAGCGCCTTCGCCGCATTGTCGGCGTGGTACTCGGCAACGGCCGAGCTGCCGAGCGCGTTGCCGATGTGCGGCGGCAGCGGCGGATCGCCGTGGCAAAGCACCAGGCGCAGGTCGGGGTCGAGCTTGTGCCAGTGATTCAGGACATAGTCGACGGCGCGATCGCTGTGATCGCTACCGTCGACGGCGATGAGTAGTTTCATGGCAACTCCTTGCGGACCGCGGATGCGGTCCGTTGACGATACGGTGATCTTGCGTGGCAACGCCAGACGGCGGCTTGACCGGAATCAAGCGGCTCGCGGTGCGTGATGGCCGCTTCAACGCACCGCGGCAAACTTCAGGGCGTCCTCGTGCCAGCGCGGCGTCGAGCGGATGCGCGGCAGCACGTCGTCGACGTCGTCGACGAGCGACCACATGTCGATGTGTTCCGGATTCATGAACCGCTCGGCGATCACGTTGCGCATGAAGGCTTGCAGCGGATCGTAGAAGCCGCGCGTGTTCAGCAGGACGATGGGGTTGAAATACAGCGCGAGGCGCTTCAGCGTGATGGCTTCGAACAGTTCTTCGAGCGTGCCGCAACCGCCCGGCATGGCGACCACGGCATCGGAGTGCGTCAGCAATCGATGCTTGCGCTCGCGCATATCCTCGACGATTTCGAGATTGGCTACACCGGGATGCTGCCATTCCACGTCGATCATGAAGCGCGGAATGACGCCGACGACGGAGCCTCCCTGCGACAGTGCCCCGTCGGCCACGGCGGCCATGAGTCCCTTGCCACCGCCGCCGTAGACGACGGTCGCGCCGGCACGCGCGAGCGTGGCGCCGAGGCGGAAGGCGGTATCGCGATAGATGGGGTCGACGCGTTCGCTGGACGCGCAGTAGACGCAGATACGCATGGGGGTTCCTGCGAAAAGCGCGAGTATGCAGTACGGCGGGCGGGGGCGGCAGGCACCGTGCGCTGCGGCGGAGCAGGTATCCAGGGGCTTGCGCCGCCACCGGCGGCACCTCGTGCCTATCCTTCGGGGCAACCGGTGGGCTGCAGCGCCGTGCGCGACGCCATCAACGATACATGCGGTCGTGCGCGTCGCCGGGCGACGTCCCGTCGCGGCGCGGTCTGGCCGCTCGCGCCGTCAGTGCTTCGCGCTGCCGCCGGCGATGACGATGGCACCGGGGAATTCCAGCGCCGCGCCACTGGGGTCGGCCAGGCACAGTGCGTGACGGTCGAGTGCGCCAATCGCGTCGCATCCGGACCCGAGGCGTCGCACTTCGACGAGAACCCGCACCAGCCGTGCAAAGCTGTCGGCGAGCCGGCCGTATAGTCCGGCCAGGACGCTGCGCGCGGCGCTCGCCAGATCGGTGTATGCCTGCGATCCCAGTGCCAGGAAATAATCGAGTCCGACGAGCCGGCGCTGCGCCTGCTGCGGGTAGAGCCCGGCGATCAGCAGGCAGCGGTCGCCGACATCGCGCAATCGTTGTTCGCGCGGGGTCGGTGCATCGTGCAATGCGTCCAGATAGTCGAGTGCCATGACGCGGCCGCCGAGTTCCGCATCGCGCAGGTGCCGCATCAGCAGGAACACCAGGTAGCTTTCGGCGGCGTCGTCCAACGGCGCCGCGCCGTTGCGCTCGGCTTCGCGGATCAGCTCATGCCACAGTGCGGTCGCAGCGGTATCGGTAACGATTCGAGTCATGGCGTCGTCCTCCTTGCGCGGAAACCAGCAAAGAGTGCGCCATGGCGCCGGATCTGCGCACGGGCGGCGTGATCCGGGCGGCCAATGGCATCGGGGCGCTGCCCGACATACCCGATGTAGCAGCCGCGGCTGCCCGACTGGCGACGCGCTTCGGTGTGAACCTGCTGGCACTCTCGTCGTGTGGCTGCCAGTGAGCGTCGCTCACTGAAGCCCGTTGGCGAAGATCCGGTCGGTGCAGTCCAGCACCTGCGCCGGATCGACCAGGACATTGAACTGTGTGCCGATCTGCATGGGCGCGTAGCTGAAAATCTGCCAGCGGCCGTTGGCGGTGCCGTAAAAAACGTCGAAGTTGCGCGGCACCGCCGCACCCCCAAGCAGGCGGGTCGCATGCACGCGCGCGCAGGGCGTGCCGTTGAGCAGCGGATGGTCGAGCACGATGGTGCTGGTGGCGGCCTGCGCCGCGACGCGGAAGGCGTTCGGGCTCGGCTGCTGGGCGTAGACATCGAAGCCCGCACCGATCGGCATCGTGCCGCCACTGACCTGATCGACATTGACGATGCGCCAGACACCGCTGCTGGAAGTGTCGTAGTCGAGGCCGATCGGATGTGCGTTATAGATGGAGCTGCCGGCGCTCCAGTTCTGTGTCACCAGAATGATGCGGTCGGGCAGGTTGTTGACGCTGCTGTTGTCGAGCCGTGTCGCGAAGCCGGTGGTGTTGGCGCCGCTGCTCACATGCCGGAAGCTGCCTGCGCCCGGCGCCGGCGAGAACACGTTGTAGGCCGTGTTGGCGGGAATGACCGAGGTCGTGTCTTCGTTGAACAGGCGCCATTTGCCGCCGAAGTAATAGATGCCGAACGCGTTGTCATTGGAGACGCCGATGCCGCTCGCGTTCCAGTTCGGCGTCGCAACCGGGTTCGCATCCGCGACGTCGTCGAGCACGGCGTTGTCGATGCGGGTGATGTAGGTGCTGGTGTTGGCGGCCGTCGCGATGTGCAGCAGGCTGCGATCGCCGTATTCGTAGGCACCGATGTCCGCATCGCCGTCGGCGCCCTTGAAGCGGCGCAGACCGTCGGCGTCGTTGGTCGGCAGGCCGTTGAAAATGATGCCGAAGCCCAGTGTGCCCGAATCGGCGGCACTGATCGCCGGGGAGCCCGCACGCAGCCGCGGCGCGGTGAGGCTGACCAGCCTGGCGTCTGCGGTCACCGTGTTCGGACCCGGTGTCGTGAAGTTGGTCGCGACGTTGAGCAGGTTGTAGTCGTTGCTCAGCGATGACGCGATGTCCGGCGTGAATGAGAGTCCGCGCTGGCCGGCGATGAGGTTGTTCTTCACTATGCCGCTGATGGAGCCCGTCGGACCACCGCCGTTCCACTGGTTTGCGTTGATGCCGCTGCTGCAGCGTGTGAGGGTGTTGTTGACGGCTTGCCCGTCGATATGGCCGTTGCCGACCGTGAACCCGATGCCGACTCCGCTGGTGCTGCCGCTGCTGGTGTTGTCGGCGCAGACCACGACGTTGTTGTAGACGCGCGCGCTGAAATCGCTCGTTGTAGTCGAGAGCAGGCCTTCGGATACGTAGATGCCGGCGCGGAAGAACCCACCGCGCACGGTGTTGCCGTGCAGCTTGACCGTTCCGCCGCCGCCGCCGAACGTGTCGACGAAGATGCCGGCACCTTCGGTCGCCGCGATCGCCGTGTTGCGTACTTCGTTGTAGTAGGCCGTCGCGTTCAACGTGCCGCCCGCATTCGCGAGCTCGATGAGGCCGGCGTTGAGATTGCGCGGCTGGCCCGTGATGCGATTGTTGTAAAGCTGCGCTTGAACGGTGGTGCCGGCGCGACTTTCGACACGCAGATAGACCGGCAATGTGGTCTGCTCGAACACGAGTTCGGAGAAGTCGTAGGTCGCCGTGCCGACGCCGCTGTACGTCGCGCTGACGTACGAATCACGCAGGACCAGACCGCGTACGGATACGTCCTGGTTGCCGAGAATCGCGGCCGAACTCACGCCGATCCAGTTGCCCGGCGCGAGCACGGGTTTCCTGCCGATTTTCGCTGCCACGCTGAGGCTGCGGTTGTACAGGTTCAGGCTCTCGTCGATCGACGCATCCGTGTCGATGATGACGCTGCCGCCGTCTGCCGTTGCGTCGATGCAGGCCTGCAGGGTCGTGTTGCAGGGAGCGGGGCCGGGCCAGGTGGCGGCCATTGCCGTGAGCGGCGCCAGGCTGGCGAGCGAAACGAGCAGGCGGACAGGCGACATAGCGAGGCTCCGTGAGGATGATGCCTCGGTAAGCGCAGTTCGATCGCGATGCAGGACAGCTGGCCGCGACCGGATTCAGCGCGCCAGTGAGACCAGTTCATTGCGCAGGCGGCGCGGCGTGTAGGGCAGGCGTGCAGCGCTCGCCTTCGCGGCGGCGGCGAATGCGCCGGCTCCGGCCGGCGTGGCACAGCGCGCCTGCAGCGCCTGCGCGATCGCGAGATCCGGCAGCAGCGCAGTGCCGCCCTTGACCAGGCTCGCTGCTGCAGCGTCCAGGCCTGCACGGGCCGATTCGCAGTCGCCGCGCGCGACGGCAATGCGAAGCTGTACGAGCTCGAGCCGCGCGCGACGCGGATGGCCGGCCGCCAGGCTGTCGCCCAGATGGTTCAGGACCGCGCCCATCTCGCGTGCCGCAGAGGCGATGTCGCCGCTGGCCAGCAGGACGTCGGCATAAGCGGCACGGGACTGCAGCGTGTCTGCGTGGTTCGGACCCAGCGTCGCGTCGAGCACCGACAGCGCTTCGCGATAGCTCGCCAGCGCTGCTGCCGTATCGCCGAGTTCGTTCTGGCTGGCGGCGACGCCCACCCCGGCAACCCCGACCAGATAGTGCTTCTCGCCGAGTGCGTCGCGTGCGATCGCGAGGCCTTCGCGACTATGCGCGAGTGCCGCGTCGAGGTCGCCGGAGAAGCGCTCGAAGCTGCCGAGGTTGCCGAGCATCGTCGCCACGGTCGGATGCGCCTCGCCCTGGCTGCGTCGCGCCGTTGCGAGTGCCTCGGTCATGCGTGCCGTTGCCTGCTCGACGTCGCCCTGCGTCCAGGCCAGCACGGCCAGGGAGTTCAGGCTGCCCGTGACGTCGGGATGGTCTGGTCCGAGGCTGGCGCGTTGCGTCGCGAGCGCGCGTTCATAAAGCGACTTTGCGGCACTGGCATCACCGAGCCGCTGCTTCGCCACACCGAGGTTGAAGACTGTCTGCGCATAGTCGGGATGGTTTTCGCCGAGCAGCTGGCGGCGGGTCGCCTCGGCAGTGGCCAGCAATTCGGCCGCCTCTGCGGTTGCGCCGCGCTGCAGCAGGATCACGCCCAGGTCGTGCTGGATGCGTGCGGTGTGCGTATGCGTCGGACCCTGCGCCGCCGATGACAGTGCCAGCGCATCGCGCAGGCTCCGCTCTGCTCCTGCGATGTCGCCCGCGCGAAACTGCACCGGCCCCAGCGCGGCCAGATCGCGCAGGCGGGCGGTGGCGCTGCCGTCGCCCTGCGTGCGGACCAGCGCGGCCTGCAGCGCCTGTCGCGCCGCGTCGGGCCGGCCCTGCTCGACAAGGACTTCCGCCAGCCGGCGTTGCGCATCGCCCTGCAGCGTCGCGCTGACATCGGCAGCGGCCAGTACGTGCTCCAGGTCCTCCTGCGCTTCGCCGAACCGCGCCTGGGCGAGACGCACCCGTGCGCGTTCGATGCGCGCGGCGGCGGCAACATCCCCGTGCGCGGCGGCAGTTACCGCCTGGTCGGCGAGCAGGCTCGCGCGATCGAGCGCACCCAGCTGGCGATGCGCGCCGGCCAGCGCGGTTGCGAGTTCGGCGCGCAGCTCCGGATGCGTGGCCAGCGTTTCGCCCAGGCGTGCCTCGCCGCGTTCGATCAGCTCGCGCGCGCTGACGACACGCCCCTTGCTTTCGTCCGGAGTCACGCCGGCAAACAGCGCGAGCACGAAATCCTTCACGGCCTCGGCGCGTTGCGCCTGGGCCATGGCCTGAGCAGCCGCGCGATTCGTGCGCAGCGACTCGCGCCAGGTCGCGGCGATACCGGCGACGGCAGTCGCGGCGACGAGCACCGCCGCCGCGACGCCGGTGCGATGGCGCAGCAGAAATTTTTTCAGGCGGTGCGCCGGGCTGGCTCGCCGGGCCGCGATCGGCCTGCCATTCAAATGGGCGTGCACGTCGGCAGCGAACGCGGCCACGCTCGGATAGCGCTGTGCCGGTTCCGTGGCCAGCGCAGTCGCGACGATGAGATCCAGGTCGCCGCGCAGTGCCTGCGCCAGCTGGCGCGGCGTACTGGCGCGGGCCGCGGCCGTGGCTTCCTGGGTGACGAGCTGCGACAGCCGGCGGGGTGCGTCGGCGTTGCGCAGGCCGGGACGCTGGCCGGTCAGCAGCTCATGCAGCAGCACGCCGAGCGCGTAGACGTCGGTGGCCGTGGTGATCGTGCCGCCGCTGAATTGCTCGGGAGCGGCATAGGCCGGCGTGAGACGGCGCAGCCCCGTGCGCGTATCGTCTTCGCGCTCGGAGTCGTCGAGCAGTTTGGCGATGCCGAAATCGAGCAGACGGGGGCGCCCGTCGGCGTCGACGAGGATGTTCGCCGGCTTGATGTCGCGGTGCACGATCAGGGCGCGATGTGCGGCGTCGACCGCATCGCAGACATTGAGAAACAGGCCGAGGCGCCGCTCGACACCCAGGCGGCGCGCATCGCACCAGCGTACGATGGGTTCGCCTTCGACGTAGTCGAGGGCGAACCAGGGCACGCCGTCGGGCGTGAATCCGCCATCGATCAGACGCGCGATCGACGGATGTTCGAGCCGCGCGAGGATGCGGCGCTCGCGGCGGAACCGCGCCTGCTCATGGGGATCGCGCAGGCCGACGCGCAGCAGCTTCAGGGCGACGCGCTGCACGTAGCCGTCGGCATCGCGTTCGGCACGGTAGACGCTGCCGCTGCCGCCTTCACCGATCAGGTCGAGCACGCGGTAGGGGCCGATCTGCAGCGGCGCGTCGCCGGCGCTGTTGCCGATCAGCGATTCGGCATAGTCCGCGCTGTTGCCGTCGAGGAAGCCGCGCGCGGTTTCGCGGGCGATCAGCTCGCGCGCGAGCGCGCGCAGTTCGTCGTCGGCCACCTCGGCGAGCAGCGCTTCGCGCTGCGCCGCATCGCGTTCGAGCAGGCGATCGAGCAGCGGGGCAAGTTCGTGCCAGCGCGTCGCAATGGCCGGGTTCACGCCGGCGATTCCAGGGCGTGGTGCAGAAACAGTCGCGCCTTGTTCCAGTCGCGCACGACGCTGCGTGTGGTGATGCCGAGCACGGCGGCGACTTCCTCGACCGAGAGGCCCGCGAAGAAGCGCAGCTCGACGACCTTCGCGAGGCGTCCGTCGAGTGCGCCGAGGCCGGCGAGCGCGGCATCGAGCGCGACCATCTCGCCGGCGATGCAATCGATCGGAATGTCGGCCGATTGCCAGTCGAGGGCGAGCTGCCCGCCACCACGCTTCTGTGCCGACTTGCGTCGCGCATGATCGACGAGGATGTGGCGCATCGCCGTCGCGGCGTAGCCGAGGAAATGGGCGCGGTCCTGCCAGACGGCGTCGCGCTGGTTCACGAGACTCAGGTAGGCCTCGTGCACCAGCGCAGTCGTGCTCAGGGTCTGGTGGCCGTTGCCGGACAGATAGCGGTGGGCGAGCTGACGCAGACGTTCGTAGACCTGCGGCAGCAGATGGTCGACGGCGCGCTCGTCCCCGTTGCGGGCCTGGGCGAGCAATGCGGTGATGTCGGTGGTCGCTAGCATGGCGCGTTCATGGTAGCGCGCACCTTTGACCCGCGGCGCCGCGCAGGTCGCAGGCAGGCCGGAACTGATCGTCGTGCATGGTGGCGACTGCGTCGCAGTTTTCGGGGCGTTGCCGGCGTCGTGGCGACTCAGCCCGCGGAATTCTCCAGCAAGCGGTCGACGGCGCTACGGAACGCATCGACCCCGGGCCAGCTCGTGATCCGGCCGAGGCGTCTGCCGCGGCGGAACACGAAAAAGGTCGGAATGCCATGCAGGCCGAAACGCGTCGCGAGCGCCGGGTCTTCGTAGACATTGCCGTGCAGCCAGCGCACGTCGGGCCAGATCATGCCCTGTTGCCGGGCGAGAATCGCGCGCTTGGCGATGTCACAGTTCGGACAGTCGCGTCCCCACAGAAACAGCAGGTCCAGTGCGGCGTCACTCTCGGCGAGGACGGCATCCAGCGCGTCGCTCGTCACCTGCCGCATCGGGAAGCGCGCGAAGAAATCCGGAACGGTGGTGTCTGCCATGACGGCGCGAATCACGGAGACTTCTTGCGCGGCCGCCGCCAGTCCGGCAGGGTGGTCTGGCGGGCACGCGCCACCGTGAGCTTGCCCTCCGGTGCGTCGCTGGTGATCACCGAGCCCGCGGCGATGGTCGCGTTCGCGCCGATGGTCACGGGCGCGACCAGCGCGCTGTTGGAGCCGATGAAGGCGCCGTCGCCGATCGTCGTGGTCGATTTGTTCACGCCGTCGTAGTTGCAGGTGATCGTACCGGCACCGACGTTGACGCCGGCGCCTATGACAGCGTCACCGAGATAGGTCAGATGATTGGCCTTGCTGCCGCTGCCGAGCACGGCCTTCTTCGTCTCGACGAAATTGCCGACATGCACGCCGGCAGCGAGTTCGGTGCCAGGACGCAGGCGTGCGTACGGGCCGATCACGCAGGGGCCGTGCGTCGTGACGCCATCGAGGTCGCAGTGCGCGTGTACGCGCGTGCCCGCTGCCAGCGTCGAATCCTTGATGCGGCAGAACGGGCCGATGCTGACTTCGTCGCCCAGCTGCACGTTGCCCTCGAAGATCACGTCGACGTCGACCTCGATGTCGCGGCCCAGGGTGACGCCGCCGCGCAGGTCGAAGCGGGCGGGATCCACGAGGCGCATGCCGGCGGCGCACAGCGCGCGTGCCTGGCGCCGCTGGTAGCTGCGTTCGAGTTCGGCGAGTTGCCACGGATCGTTCGCGCCGAAAGCTTCCTGTGCATCCGTGCAGACGGCGCACGCGGCGGCTTCGCCGGCGTGGGCGGCGAGCGCGAACACGTCGGTCAGGTAGTACTCGCGCTGCGCGTTGTCATTGCCGACGTGTGCGAGCCACTCGCGCAGCCGCGCCGCATCGGCCGCGATGATGCCCGTGTTCACGAGGGCGATCGCGCGTTGTTCCTGAGTCGCGTCTTTCTCCTCGACGATCGCGCGCACATGGCCAAGTCCGTCACGCACGATGCGGCCGTAACCGGTGGGATCGATGAGCTCTGCGGCGAGCACGGCGAGGCTGGCAGCCGACTGGGCCAGGGGGCGCAGGGTGGCCGCCGTGATCAGCGGCACGTCGCCATAGAGCACGAGTACGCGTGCTTCATCCGGAATGCCGGTCAGCGCTAGCCCGACGGCGTGGCCGGTGCCGTGCTGTTCGGCCTGCAGCACCCAGCGCAGGTCGCCCGCATCGGCGAAGGCGGCCAGTACCTGATCGCCGCGGTGGCCGTAGACCACGTGAATCGCCGCCGGTGCGAGTGCCCGTGCGCTGTCGATCACATGGGCGAGCATGGGCCGGCCCGCCAGTGGCAGCAGCACCTTGGAACGGGCGGACTTCATGCGCTTGCCCTCGCCAGCGGCGAGGACGACGACGTGCAGCGGTGCGTTCATGGACGGTCTTCGAGTCGGGGCGCCGCGATTATCGCAGGCGGGCTGCCCGGATTTGCGCCAGGCGTGCGCGAATCGCGGCGGCGCCGGCCTCGGCGCTGAACCGGTGCAGCAGCGATTCACGCGCGTTGCGGCCCAGGCGGCTGGCCTCGGCCGGATCGTCGGCGAGGCGGCGCAGCAGCGCGGCAGCGGCTTGCACGTCGGGGTCGGCCCAGTGCTGGCCGTGCCAGTCCGGATAGTCGCCTTCGGCGACCGGTACGAGGCGATACGGCACCAGAGCGCTGTTGCCCGCATGCATGAACTGGAGATTGCCCGAATACGCCGTCGCCACCACCGGACGGCCGAGCGCCATGCACTCGGCCAGGCCGAGTCCGAAGCCTTCCGAGCGATGCAGCGACAGGTACGCGTCGCATGCGGCCTGTAGCGCCCACATGCCATCGCGATCGAGGAAACCATCGCGGATCTCGATGCGATCGTCGCCGGCTGCAGCCTCGCGCAGCGTACGCAGTGCGGATGGCTGCCGCTCGCCGTTGATGGTCTTGATCAGCAGGCGTACGTCGCGGCGCACCGGAGGGAACGCAGCGCGGAACGCGGCGATCGCGGCCTGCGGATTCTTGCGCGTCATCCACGAGTTGAAGTCGAAGCTCGACAGTACGACGAACGCGTCGTCCGGCAAGCCCAGCGCATGCCGCGGCAGGGCCGGCTGCGGCGGCAGTTGCAGGGCGAGCGGCATCACGTGGACTGGTTTGTCGGTGCAGGCGGCAATCGCATCGCGCACGAAATCCGACAGCACCCAGATTTCGTCGACGAGCGCGAATGCGCCATGCCAGCGCGACGGGAAACGCTCGAGCTCCCAGAACCAGCAGCCGATCGCGTAGCGGCCCGCAAACGCCGATGCGCCGAGGTGTTCGTGCACCACGGGCATCTGATCGGCGTTGATGCAGAACAGCGTCACATCCTGGGGCAGCGTGTGGTCCATGTCAGCGTCGAGACGGTGGTCGTTCTGCCGGCTCGCAACGCCGATCTCGACGTTGCGCACGCTGAATGGCAGGCCGCCGTGGCGCAGCAGGGCGGCGAAGTTGCGTAGGATCTCGGCGACACCGAATTCGCCGCGCGCATAGCCCACGAGGTTGAGACCGTCGCTCGCGCCGGGGGCGGCGACCGGAGGCGGCGCCGCCAGCGCATCGGGCGCGACCGGCACGAACGCCGCATGCTCCAGTCGCCGGCGCAGCCGGTGTCGCCAGCGCGCCGGAATGCGCCGGTACAGCGTGAGCGCCCAGCGCTGTCGGCAGCTCCAGTCGATGAGCGCGAGGCTGGCCGCGCTGATCCGGGGCAGGGCGCCGGCGATGCGCGAACGCCCGCTCGCATCCCAGCGCGGTACGACACCGTCGTTGCGGCTGAACGCGGTGCGCACAGGCTCTATGTGCCGTGCAGGAATGCCGAACTCGCGCGCAGCCGAACGCAGGTACCAACGCACGAAACCCTCGCGTCCCTCGCGTTCGCCGAGGTCGAACGCGGCATGCAGATCGGGCCGCAGGCGCCAGGCCGCCAGCATCAGCCGCGTGAGCGGTACGCCGGCGCGCGGCGAGAGCTCGTCGCAGGGCAGATCGTAGCCTTCGCGATTCATCTGCCAGGGCTGCAGCTCGGCTTCGGCGCAGCCTTTGTCGAAATACTGCCGGTAGACCGCGCGCAGCGGACGCGTCACCGGCTCACCGTCGGGAAACGTGCCGAACGCATACGGCTTGGTGCGGTGTCGCGCGTGGCCGTTGGCAGCCAGTCGTTCGAGATAGTCCGTGTAGAGAGGTTCGAGTGCGCCGAGGTCGCTGCGCCGATAGCGGTCCTGATGCCGTGAGAACAGCGACGGCTGGTCGACGTCGACACCGCTGAAGTGCACGAACACCAGCACTTCGCCGTTGACGGTCCAGCGTCCGTCGAGCCGGGTCACGCGGCGCTGCGCGAGATTCCAGTAGGCGAGGTTGTAGCCGTCGTCGCGCAGGATGTGCACGTCCGGGAACAGGCCGGGCACGAGGTCCATCCATTTCTGGTCGGTGAACAGGCCCGAGGACGGGTCGGCGACGCAGCCGAATTCGAGCTTGTCGGCCCACCAGTCGATGAGCCGCGTGGCCCGTTCGTGCGTTCCGATCGCGATGAAACCCAGGTTGTAGGTACCGCTGCGCAGGATCGCGAGTTCCCCGGGGTGCCTGTCGTCCGCAACCGGTGCATTCAGATGCGGCGTGAGCAGGGCGAGTGCGCCCTCGGCGAGCAGCTGTGCCGCGCTGTGCAGTGGCGCCACGACGCAGACGTCCGGGTCGAGGTAGATGATGGCGTCGTCCGGATGCCGGGCCCGCAGGTAGCGGAACACGTAGGGCTTGATCGCGGTGTTGAGCTCGAGAATGTCATAGCGGAACGTGAACGCATCGAAGTCGGGTAGCCCGAGCTCCTCGATGCCGATGAGTCCGAACAGCGGATTTTCCAGGTCCGGATCGCCGGCGGCGCGATCGGCCAGGGCAACGTAGCGGCGGCTTTCGGGGTGGTGCGCGGCGAGCGACTGTATCAGGGTCAGCGCATACGCGAGGTAGTTGCGCGAGACGATGGTGAAGAAGATCACGAGCAGTCTGGCTCCGTGGCGGCGACCCCGGCGCGGGCGCACCAGCATAGCGGATCGGCTATGCTCGCGCCGCCTCGAAGGCTGGGCTGCGCATGCGTCTGCATTTCTTCGAACTCGTCTGGTTCAGTACCTACGCGGAGCTCCGCGCCGAGCGTGCACGCAGCTATCTGGGATTCGTCTGGTGGCTGGTCGAACCGGCGCTGATGATGGCGGCATTCTGGCTCGTGTTCGACCGTATTCTCGGTACCGGAGGTCCGGACTACCTGCCTTTCCTGCTGATCGGGCTCGTGGTCTGGCAGTGGTTCAAGTCGAGCGTGGTGCACGCGGGCCAGGCGATCTGGCTCAATCTCGCATTGATCCATCAGGTGCGCGTTCCCGTACTCGTGTTTCCACTCGTTCATTTGTTGGCAGATGCAATAAAGTTCACGGTCGTGTTCGGGCTGTTGCTGGTCGTTCTCTGGGGCGCGGGCTACGCACCGAATGCGGCGTATCTGTGCCTGCCGCCGTTGTTGTTCTGTCTCGCCCTCTGTGCGGCGGGCGGCGGGCTGCTGCTCGCGGCGCTGATGCCGCTGCTGCCGGATCTGCGCTTCGTCGTCGAGCAGGTGCTGACCGTTCTCATGTTTCTGTCAGGCGTCGTTTTTGCGCTCGAGCGCGTGCCAGAGCCATTTGCGCGGTGGCTCGCCTGGAATCCGGTGCTGCTGCTCGTGGACGCGCTGCGCGGCGTGCTGCTGCACGGCCGCTGGCCGGAGTGGCCGCCCGTATTGCGTGGCGCGGGGATTGCGTTCGCGCTGATCGCCGTGGGCATGGTCACCGTGCGACGGCTGGCGCCGCGCTATCCGAAGATGGCCGCATGACCGATACCGTGATCCGCCTCGTCAAGGTCGGCGTTGCCTTCGGCGTGCAGCGGCGGCTGCGTGGCGAACGCCACTGGGCTTTGCAGGAAGTGAACCTGGAATTGCGGCGCGGTCAGCGCCTGGGTGTGGTTGGCCGCAACGGCGCAGGCAAGAGCACCTTGCTGCGGGTGCTCGCCGGCATCCTCGCCCCGGATCGTGGCCATGTCACGCGGACCGACACGAGCTGCCAGCTGCTGTCGCTGGCGCTCGGTTTCGTGCCGCACCTGTCGGGCCGGGATAACGCCATTCTCTGCGGCCTGAGGCTGGGTCTGCGCCGACGTGAAATCGATGCACGGCTGGACGCGATTCTGGAGTACGCCGAGCTCGGCGAGTTCTTCGAGCAGCCGGTATCCAGCTATTCGAACGGCATGGCTCTGCGTCTCGGTTTCTCGGTGGCGCTGCAGGTGCAGCCTGAGGTACTGCTGCTCGACGAACTGCTCGCCGTCGGCGACGCGGCGTTTCAGCGCAAGTCGTCGCAGGCCATCCACGAGCGCATCCGTGCGGGCACGACCGTGGTCCTCGTCAGTCATGACGAGGACAAGATCGCCGATCTGTGCGACAGCGTGCTGTGGATGGAGCAGGGGCGCAGCGTGCTGCTGGGCCCCAGCGACGAGGTGCTCGCCGCGTACCGCGCGGCTGCTGGCTGATCGGGTTACGGTTCGAAGCCGTTGCCAAAGATGGTACTGCCATCAGGTACGACGATGACGAGGTTGTCGATGGTGCCTCCGGCCGCGGGCGTCAGCAGATGGCTCGCTGGCGGCGCGCAGTCGAGCGGCGTCGTGATCCATCGGATCGCGCAGCGCCGGCTCGGCCAGACCGCGCCCTGCGTGTACGCAAACGCGGGCTGCGGCGATGCAAACAGGTAGTAGCTTTCTGCAGTGAGGCCGCCAATGGAGAACTGGCCCTGCGCGTCAGTGAACACTGGCTTGCCGACGAGACCATGCGACGCAGGCGCTGCGGCAACGGCATAGTTCGCGGCCGGCGCGCCGCTGCCCGCGAACACCACACGACCGCTCAGCGTTGCGCCGCGCGCGATCGCGAAGTCGACGCCGGTCGGATGCGGCTGTGTGACAAAGTCGGGCAGCGTAAATGCCGTCGCCTCGTCGTTGCAGAAGCGGTTCGCGCCGCCGCATTCGACGTCCTGCCAGGCGCGATCGATCCAGCCGGCCTGCGCCTGGCGCGTGAACAGCGCGACCTGTTCGCTCCCGAAGCCTTCGAGTACATAGCGGCCGTCGGCATCGGTCTGCACCGTCGCCTCGGTGACGAGCCCCCAGAGGCCGAAGGTCGGCTGGATCAGCGTGCCGGCGGCGACGGTCGCATCAGCGATCGGCATCCCGGTCACGCGATCGGTGACGCGGCCGCCGACGGTGCGCAGCGGCGCGACGTGCACGTCATCGAGCGTGACGATCGCGCCTGCGGCGACATCGATGGTCGGCGCCCCGCCGAGATCGCAGGGATTCGTGGTGCAGGGCAGGTTCGGATAGATCCTGGCGGGATACGCGAGGTCTGAGAATGCGCGCATGCTGAGCTTGATCGGTCCGGGCAGCAGCGGACCCGTCTCGGAGTAGCCGTCGCTACCGACGAAGCCTTCGATATACGCCGAGGTGTTGGATGCGGCGCTGGCGGTTGCGGTGTGCGGGACAGCGCTGCCATTGCCGTCGCTGATCATGCGCACGCGCACGTGGGCGCCCCTGCGCAGGCCGGCGTCGACACCGTCGAGCAGCGCGCCGTCGGCGACCACGAGCGGCTGCGTCGCGAGCCCGCCGCAGGGCACCTGTACGCCGTCGCAATGCAGGTCTGGCCAGGCATAGGCGAGATAGCGGCGACCATCGTCGTTCGCGACCGCCGCGGATGCGCGAAATTCATAGTTGCCGCCATGCAGGTCGACGAATTCGAAGCTGCCGTCGGCAGCGGTCGCTGCGGTGGCGCCGAGATGGTCGAGCGCGGGTGTGCCGACGTGGCGAATCTGCACGAACGCGCCGGGTGCCGGCGGTTCGCCGGACACCTGATCGCGCAGCGTGCCGCGGATGCGCGCAGCCCGGCCCAGCGTGAACCCGGCCACGAGCGGTGTCGCGTTCGACAGCATGACGCGCGTGGCTGCCTGATAGCAGAAGGCCGGCTCGGCTGGACAACGTTCACCGACGTGTGTGCGTGCGGCGTAGCCGGACGCGGTTGCGACGACGGCAACCGGCTGCGTTACTGCGTCAGTCTCGATGGTGTAGCGGCCGTCCACGCCGGTCTGCGCGGACGCGACGATCATCGGCAGGAAGAAGAAGCCAGGTGCGACCAGCGATACGGTTGCGCCGGGGACGGGGGCGTTCGTGCCGGCTTCGACGACCTGGCCCTGGACGACGGCAGCATGGAGCGGGGTCGCCGCGACGGAGGCGAGCGACAGCGCGACTAGGAGCAGATTGCGCATGGACGAATCCTTCGTGTGAATGCGCTCCGGAGACGCGATGGCGCGCGTCTTCCCCCAGGCTTCCACAAATCCGAACGTGCGGGAACGGTGCCGAAGCGAGTTTGCTATCGCGGAGAGCGCAGGGAATGACCGCCGTGCGCACGATGCAGTTCCAGGCAGCGGGTGCGGGCGAACATGCGGTTGATCCGCGCGCACGAAACGCGCGGATAGCCGCGCCCGCGGTGTCGGAGCGTCGCCGTCCGCCGCAGGATCTGTCGGCAAAAATCTCGTCGCGGCAGGCACGATCTGCCGGTGGCTGCGGCGTAGTGGGCGCCTGCATCACACCAGAATCGCCGTGTGCATTACTCCACACCGGCGGTGCGCGGCTCTTTTGTCGCGGCGCGGAGCACAGAGCCGCCAGTGCGGCTTCCGCACGGTCGGCGCGTTCGGGACGCAAGATACGCTGCGACAACGTCGGCTTTGGGGGGGTGGATCGACGTCTTCAGGATGCCCCTCATCGAGAAGCCTCCATGCGCCTGCCATTACTCTGCGTTGTCCTCATGAGCTGCACCTTCGGAGCTCGCTCCGCCACCGCAACGACAGTAGAGGGTCGCGTCGTCGATCGCGCGACCCAGCAGCCGCTTGCCGGTGCCATCGTGACGCTGGCGATGCCCGGCTTCCTGTCGACACCGCGCATCATCGTCGCCACGACGCAGGCCGGTGCCGACGGCCGTTATTCGGTAGAGACCGATCGCACCAGCTTCTTCGCCATGGCTCGCGCTGCCGGACATGCGGCGCGCGATCACGTCGACCAACCTTGCATCGAACCGCTCCACTGCAATCCCGCTGCTGCCGCGCTGAGCGCCCGTTCATCGCCACTGGGTGTGGATTTCGCACTCGATCCGGCGGCACGCATCAGCGGCCGGCTCAGCGATGCGCTGACACAGTCGCCGCTGGCCGTCGGTAACGAGAACCGGGTGACACTGCAGCGCATCGGCACGCGGTCGCTGAACCATCTGCGCGTCAGCGTGCCGGTGGACAGCAACGGGCAGTTCGTCATCGACGAGCTACCCGGCGGCAGCTGCTCGCTCGCTACATCGGCTCTCATCGCCGATGGCGCCCGACGCGATGCGACCTGACCGCAGCGACACCGTTCACCGTCGGCCCGGGCACGGAGATCGACGACGTCACCTTCGCCGTGTCCTCCGGTCAACTCTTCACCGACGGCATGGATCCCTGACCGACTCGGTGCTGCGTGGCCGATACGCCGCTCGGTATCGAGACCGTACAGCGGCTCGCGCCGCTATCAGAAGATGGCCGGCGGACCTACATGGTGGTCCGGCTGGATCTCATCGGCCCCGCATGAGGGGTGCGGCGTCGTCAGCGCTTCACGCCGCATCGGGCGTTGCAGGACGTCAGCGGGGAGCTGTGCCACGGCCAGCGTCTTGGCGTCGTCGGTCGAAACGGCGTCGGCAAGGGCACCTTGCTGCGCGTGCTCGCCGGCATTCTCGTGCCGAATCACAGGCGTATCGAGCGTAGCAACACGACTGATCCGCTTCTTTCCCTATCGTCGGACTTCGTGCCGTAGCTATCCGGCCGCGACAACGCGATGTCCAGCGGATTACGCCTGGGCCTGCGCGGGTGCGAAATCGATGCGCGCCTGGCGGTCGTCCTCCACTACGTCGAGCTGGGCGAATTTTTCGATCGGCCGGTAGCGACCCATCCGATGGGCATGTCAGGAACGCACCCACGCCTGCACCACGGTCGTCCTCAGCAGCGATGATGAGAACAGGATCGCAAAGCGGCGCTACAGCGTGCTCTGGCGGGAGCATGGCTCCAGTCTCAGAAGCGGTGAGTGTGCGCGAGTGCTGGCGGCCTATCGTGCACCGGTCGCCAAACGACAGGGCCGGGTATCGCACTGTGCCGCCGCGCGGCCGTGATGGCACGCCAGTTCACTCGAAACCATTCGCGAAGACCACGTCCGGCTGAGGCAGCACGAACTGAATGCTGCTGATGACCGTGCCGTAGCTAACGTGGAACGGCGTCGCGGCCGTCAGATCACAGTGCGGAGCGGGCTGCTGGTTGAACCAGCAGGGAAGCTCCGGGTAGACGTAGCCGCTGATTACGCCGAACCAGGTCAGCGGCGTAGCAAACAGGTAGTAGTCGTCGGGGCTAAGGTTGCCGATGCGGAAACGGCCTTCCGCATCGACCACAGCTTGAAGGGTCATTCGCGGGTTGCTGGCTGGAATCGCGATGACACGGAGATTGATGAGCGGCTGCCCCGTGCCGGCCCTCGACACGCGACCTTCGAGCACCGCGGCGTGCTGCAGCGCGAAATTGATCTGGTCGTGGTGGGGATCGTTCGTAAAGCCGAGCAATTCATAGTTGACGCCAACGTCGCTGCAGAACAAGTTCTGACTGTTGCACTCGATGTTCTGCCACGCACGATCGACGTATCCGTGGCCGTTCGGCAGCGTTCGCACGACCACGCTCGTTCCGCTGAAGCCTTCCAGCTGATAGTTGCCGTTCACGTCGGTAGTCGCCGTTGCCCTGGCGATGAACGTGCCGGCAGGCGTGCCGTCAACGCTGCCCGCTGCGACGCTGACGCCGGAAACGGGTTGTGCCGTTAGAAGGTCGGTGACGCGTCCCTGCACGCTGCGCAGCGGCATTACGTGAACATCATCCGGCGTGTAGACGCCGTCGGTCGTGGGCACGGTGTATATTGCCGCCGCGCTGAGATCGCAGGGGGTGCTGCTGCAGGGGAGATTCGGCCAGCCCATTGCTGGGTAGGCGACGGCGAAGTCCGGTTGCAGTTCCAGCCTGACTCCACCCGGGAGCAGAGGGCCGATGCGGGCATAGCCATCCGATTGCGTCGCTCCGGACGCGGTGCCCAGCAATGTCTGCGCTTGCACGACCCGGGTTGTTTGCGCAACAGGCTGGCCGTTGCCGTCGCTGATCATGCGCGTCCGCAAATAGCTGCCCAGACGCAGCGGAAAATCGAGGTCTCCGATCTGCTGGCCTTCGGTGATAGTGAACGGAACAGTCAGGGACGCACAAAGCACCTGGACGTCGTCGCAGTATTGATCTGGCCACGCGAAGGTCAGGTAGCGTGGCCGATCCGGATCGCCGCTGTTCGCACGCCCCCTCAGCTCATAGGTGCCTGCAGGCAGACTGTCGATGACGAAGCTGCCGTCAGCCGCTGCCTGGATTGTGTAGCTATTGGCAGTCGGCTGCCCGAGTACACTCAGAATGACTTTGGGTTCGGCAGGCGGTGCGCTCGTGACCGCGTCTCTCAGGCGTCCGGTGATTCGCGCTGCCGGCGCGAGGCGGAAGTCGAAAGTCGCCGTGCCGCCGGGAGCGACGATCACCCAACTCGATCCGTCCATGCAGGCAGCGTCCTGATAACAGGTGGCGTCGTTCTGTGAGCGGGCCGCATAGGCTGGCGCGCGCGATACGGCCTGCACGGAACTGCCGGGGTGCGACGTGGCGATCGTGTAATGCCCGCTCGCGTCTGTCTGGGCTTCTGCAATCTCGACAGGCCACGCCATGGGTCCCGGCGCATAGAGCTTGACCGTTGCGCCGCCGATGGGGGCAAGGGTGTTGCGGTCGACGATCTGCCCGTTAATGGTGGCTGCGGTCGCGTCGGAGAGGCAACTGCACGCGACGATCAGCGCGAGGATGAAAATGCGGGGCATGCCCCTACTCCCATTGACCGCGATTTGCGGCATCGTCGAACCTCTACGAAAAGCAGGGACGAACCTGATCACGTCTCGTCGACTACGCGGCGGTACCAACAACTGCAGCACCGATCATTCCAGCAACAGTATAACGGAGCTTCCGGCGCGATGCGTTTTGTACCGCAGAGTCCGTATCCGCGTTTCCGTGTGGCTTCAATGTTCGACTTCGTGATGGAAAACGACGGGTCGATGTCACATACGACAATAGTGAAACGGCGAATCGGACGATCCACCGCATAGGGCAGTTACACATGCGTCATGTGATCGCCCCAGCGGCGAAGTGCTCGTGCCCTATCGCGCGCGCCGCGCGACGGTGCTCCTGCTCGGAATTCGAAGCGGTCACGGAGGATCGGGCCCCTTTTCAAAAGGGGGCGTATCCAGTCAGCGCACAAAAAACGCCGGCACGAGGCCGGCGTGGAGTGATGCAAAAACCATTCTGGCGTGATGGATGCGGTCGGTGCGTTGCGACCGCTGGCAGATCAGTGCTTGAGCGCCTTGCGCAGACGCTCCAGCGCCTGCAGCTGCGCCATGGCCTGGGCGAGCTGAGCCTGGGCCTGCGCGATCTCGAGTGCGTCGGTGCGGTTGGCGAGCGCGCGTTCGGCGGCTTCCTTCGCCTTGTTCGCCGCGGCTTCGTCGAGATCCTTCGCGCGGATCGCGGTGTCGGCCAGCACGGTGACGACCTGCGGCTGCACTTCGAGAATGCCGCCGGAAACGTAGAAGAACTGCTCGTCGCCGTTTTCCAGGATCACACGGACCTGACCGGGCTTCAGGCGCGTGATCAGCGGCGCATGGCGCGGCGCGATGCCGAGCTCGCCCATTTCGCCGGTGGCCACGATCATCTGCGCGGCGCCGTGGAAGATCTCTTCTTCGGCGCTGACGATGTCGCAACGGATGGTGCTAGTCATGTTTGCCTCGCTGGACGGCGCCGCCGCGTTGCCGCGGCGGCACGGTGCCGTTGTCTATCGCACGCTTCGATCAGGCCTTCTCGGCCATCTTCTTGGCCTTCTCGATCACTTCGTCGATGCCGCCGACCATGTAGAACGCCTGCTCCGGCAGGTGGTCGCATTCGCCGTCGACGATCATCTTGAAGCCGCGGATGGTTTCCTTCAGGGAAACGTACTTGCCGGGCGAGCCCGTGAACACTTCGGCGACGTGGAACGGCTGTGAGAAGAAGCGCTCGCACTTGCGTGCGCGCGCGACGACCTGCTTGTCCTCTTCGCTCAGTTCATCCATGCCGAGGATGGCAATGATGTCCTTGAGTTCCTTGTAACGCTGCAGCGTGCCCTGCACCTTGCGTGCGACTTCGTAGTGATCGCTGCCGATCACGTTCGGGTCGAGCTGGCGGCTGGTGGAGTCCAGCGGATCCACGGCCGGGTAGATGCCGAGCGAGGCGATGTTGCGCGAGAGCACGACAGTGGCGTCGAGATGCGCGAAGGTCGTTGCCGGCGACGGGTCGGTCAGGTCGTCCGCGGGCACGTACACGGCCTGGATCGAGGTGATCGAACCCGTCTTGGTCGAGGTGATGCGTTCCTGCAGCACGCCCATTTCTGCGGCGAGCGTCGGCTGGTAGCCCACGGCCGACGGCATGCGGCCCAGCAGTGCCGACACTTCGGTGCCGGCCAGCGTGTAGCGGTAGATGTTGTCGACGAACAGCAGCACGTCGCGACCCTTGCCGGAGGCGTCCTTCTCGTCGCGGAAGTACTCGGCCATGGTCAGGCCGGTCAGCGCCACGCGCAGACGGTTGCCCGGCGGCTCGTTCATCTGGCCGTACACCATCGCGACCTTGTCGAGCACGTTGGAGTCTTTCATTTCATGGTAGAAGTCGTTGCCCTCGCGGGTACGCTCACCGACGCCGGCGAACACGGACAGGCCCGAGTGTTCCTTGGCGATGTTGTTGATGAGTTCCATCATGTTGACGGTCTTGCCGACGCCGGCGCCGCCGAACAGGCCGACCTTGCCGCCCTTGGCGAACGGGCAGACCAGGTCGATGACCTTGATGCCGGTTTCCAGCAGCTCGTTGCTCGACGCCTGTTCGGCGTAGCTCGGGGCCGCGCGATGGATGACCCAGCGGTCCTGCTCGCCGATCGGGCCGGCTTCGTCGATCGGATTGCCGAGCACGTCCATGATGCGGCCCAGGGTCTTCACGCCGACCGGCACCTTGATGCCTTCGCCGGTGTTGCGTGCGATCAGGTTGCGCTTGAGGCCGTCGGTGGAGCCCAGGGCGATCGAACGCACGATGCCGTCGCCGAGCTGCTGCTGGACTTCCAGCGTGATGTCCGTGCCGTCGACCTTCAGCGCGTCGTACACCTTCGGCACCTGGTCGCGCGGGAATTCGACGTCGACCACGGCGCCGATGATCTGAACAACTTTGCCCTGGCTCATAGGGAAACTCCGATGCTTTGAACTGGGTTGCCGCGCGCCTTCTGTCGGCGCTGCAGCCGGGATGGTTACGTTGCGCGGCTCAGACCGCTGCCGCGCCGCCGACGATTTCCGAGATTTCCTGCGTGATCGCGGCTTGGCGGGCCTTGTTGTAGATCAGCGAAAGCGTCTCGATCGCCTTCGTCGCGTTGTCGCTCGCGGACTTCATCGCGACCATGCGCGCTGCGTGTTCGCTCGCGAGATTTTCCAGCGTCGCCTGGTAGACCAGCGACTCGATGTAGCGGGTCAGAACGTGATCGAGCACGACCTCGGGACCGGGCTCGTAGATGTAGTCCCACTCGTGCGTCGTGCTCAGACCGTTGTCCGGCGGCAACGGCAGCAAGGTATCGATCGTCGGCTTCTGCGTCATCGTGTTGACAAAATCGTTGTACGCCAGCTTGAGCTGGTCGACACGACCGTCGGTATACGCGTCGAGCATGACCTTGATCACGCCGATGAGTGCCGCGACCTGCGGCTTTTCACCGAGATGCGTCGCGGAGCCGACCAGATTCACCTTGAGACGCTTGAAGAACGCATTGGCTTTCGCACCGATCGCGACGACATCGATTTCGACGCCGCGCTCGCTGAGCTCGCGGATCTCGCTGAGAATGCGGCGGAACACGTTGGAATTCAGACCGCCGCAGAGGCCGCGATCGGTTGATATGACGATGTACCCGACGCGCTTGATCTCGCTGCGTGCGACCATGAATGGATGCTGGTATTCGGTATTCGCCTTGGCGATGTGACCGATCACCTGACGCATCAGGCGCGCATACGGGCGCGAGGCCTTCATCAGGTCCTGCGCCTTGCGGATTTTCGAGGCCGAGACCATTTCGAGCGCGCGCGTCACCTTGCGGGTGTTCTGCACGCTCTTGATCTTGGTTTTGATTTCTCTGCCGCCTGCCATTGTTTCGCTCGCTTTGCTGGTTCCGTGCCACGGATCACCGGTGCGGAGGAGCGGGCGCGCCGCGTGCGGCACGCCCGCTGGTCCGTCGTTACCAGGAACCCGTCTTCTTGAACTCGGCGATGCCGGCCTTGAACGTCGCCTCGATGTCGTTGTTCCAGTCGCCCGTCTCGACAATCTTCTTCATGAGATCGCCATGGTTCTGGTGGAAGAAGGCGTGCATGCCCTTTTCGAACGCGAGGATCTTGTTGACCGGCAGGTCGTCCAGGAAGCCCTTTTCGGCCGCATAGACCGACAACGCCAGTTCCGCGATCGACAGCGGCGCATACTGGTTCTGCTTCATGAGCTCGGTCACGCGCTGGCCGCGTTCCAGCTGCGCGCGCGTGGCGGCGTCGAGGTCCGAGGCGAACTGGGCGAATGCTGCGAGTTCGCGGTACTGCGCGAGCGCGAGCTTCACGCCGCCCGACAGTTTCTTGACGATCTTGGTCTGCGCGGCACCGCCGACGCGGGATACCGAGATGCCGGCGTTGACGGCCGGGCGGATGCCCGCGTTGAACAGGTCGGTCTCGAGGAAGATCTGGCCGTCGGTGATCGAGATCACGTTGGTCGGAACGAACGCGGACACGTCGCCGGCCTGGGTCTCAATGATCGGCAGCGCGGTCAGCGAACCGGTCTTGCCCTTGACTTCGCCGTTAGTGAACTTCTCGACGTATTCCTCACTGACGCGAGCGGCGCGTTCGAGCAGGCGCGAGTGCAGATAGAACACGTCGCCCGGGTAGGCCTCACGGCCCGGCGGGCGGCGCAGCAGCAGCGAGATCTGGCGGTAGGCGACGGCCTGCTTGGACAGGTCGTCATAGATGATCAGCGCGTCCTGGCCACGGTCGCGGAAGTACTCGCCCATGGCGCAGCCAGAATAGGGCGCGATGTACTGCAGCGCGGCCGATTCGGAGGCCGAGGCGGCGACGACGATGGTGTGGTCCAGCGCGCCGTTTTCCTCGAGCTTGCGCACGACGTTGGCGATCGAGCTCTGCTTCTGACCGATCGCGACGTAGATGCACTTAATGCCAGTGCCCTTCTGGTTGATGATCGCGTCGATGGCGAGGGCGGTCTTGCCGGTCTGGCGGTCGCCGATGATCAGCTCGCGCTGGCCGCGGCCGATCGGAATCATCGAGTCGACCGACTTGTAGCCGGTCTGCACCGGCTGGTCGACCGATTTGCGCCAGATCACGCCTGGCGCGACTTTCTCGATCGGCGAGAGCAGCTTGGCATTCAGCGGACCCTTGCCGTCGATCGGTGTGCCGAGCGCGTCGACGACGCGGCCGAGCAGCTCCGGACCGGTCGGTACTTCGAGGATGCGTCCGGTGGTCTTGACCGTGTCGCCTTCACGCAGGTGCTGGTACTCACCCAGGACGACCGCGCCCACCGAGTCGCGCTCGAGGTTCAGCGCGAGGGCAAAGGAGTTGCCCGGCAGCTCGATCATTTCGCCCGACATCACGTCGGCGAGACCGTGAATGCGCACGATGCCGTCGGACACCGAGGTGATGGTGCCTTCGTTGCGCGCTTCGGCCGTGGCCTGGAACTGCTGGATGCGGCTCTTGATGAGCTCGCTGACTTCGGACGGGTTGAGCGTGGTTTGCATGGGTTTTCTCGCTAGAGGTAGATCCCGGGGACTACCGACATGACGACAGTTTTCAGGAACTGAAAAAAGCGGGCGCTAGGCTTTGCTTTCAGCGGTGTGGAGATCGGCAACTGGGCACGGAAGCGTCGGCACTAGAGCTTTTTTCGGAGCGTCCTCTTCAATGAGTCAGCGACTGCGCAAGACGTTCCAGGCGGCCACGCACGGAGCCGTCGATGACGGTTTCGCCGGCGTCGATGACCGCGCCCCCGATGACCGACTCGTCGATCGTGCTCGTGAGTTCGATCTGACGGCCGAAACGCCTGGCCAGCGCCGCCTTCAGCGCTTCGGCCTGGCTGGCTTCAAGCGCTACGGCCGCGCGCACGTTCACCTTGAGTACGCCTTCGGCCGAGCGCTTGAGCGCGGCGAAGCCGTCGGCGACCTCGGCGAGGATCGGCAATCGGCGATTGGCTGCCAGCGTTGCGACGAAGTTCGCGAAGGCGGAGTCGGACTTCTCGCCCTGGGGCAGGAAAAGGCCGATCAGCTTGTCGCCGCCGAAGGCGGGATTGCCTATCAGCCCGCGCACCTGAGGATCGCGGGCCACTGCGGCGGCGAACTCGAGCTTGGACGACCACTCCGCAAGCGCATTCGCCTCGCGTGCGATGTCGAACGCGGCACGGGCATACGGACGGGCGAGACTTTCGGCGCTGCTCATGGATCAGATCTCTTTTGCCAGGGCGTCGAGCAGGTCGCGGTGACGCGACGGATCGATCTCGCGCTTGAGGATCTTCTCGGCGCCGGAAACCGCCAGCGCAGCGACCTGCTGTCGCAGGACTTCGCGGGCCTGGTGCGAAAGCGAGTCGATCTCGGCCTGGGCGACGGCCTTCTGGCGTGCGCCTTCGGCGATCGCGTCGGCTTTGGCCTTGTCGACGATCTGGTTGTACTGCTGGTTGGCGCGCTCGACGATCTGGGTCGCTTCCTCGCGGGCCTTGCGGATCTCGTCGGCGACGCGCGAGTCGGCGTCCTTGAGTTCCTGGCGCGCACGCTCGGCGGCGGCGAGGCCGTCGGCGATGGTCTTCTGGCGCGATTCGATGGCCGCGTTCAGTGGCGGCCAGATGAACTTCATCGTGAACCAGACGAGGATCCCGAAGGAGATCATCTGGCCGAAGAAGGTCAAGTTGATATTCATCGTGTGACTCCTCAGGCAATCGCTACGGATACGTCGTCACGGCATGACGGACGTTGAACCGCGCCCCGCAGAGGGGCGCGGTCCAGCAGGCGATCCGCGCTATTACTTCGCAGCGAGGGCGCTGAGCAGCGGGTTGCCGGTCGCGAAGTACAGGGCGACGGCGAGACCGATGATGAATGCCGCGTCGATCAGGCCGGCGAGCAGGAACATGCGGCCCTGCAGCATCGGCACGAGTTCCGGCTGACGCGCGGCCGATTCCAGGAACTTGGAACCCATGATCGCGATGCCCAAGCAGGCACCCAGTGCGCCCAGGCCGATGATGATGCCGATGGCGATGGCGGTCAGGCCCTGAACGTTGGCGATGAATTCCATGGTGAATCTCCTCAGAAGTCAGAAACGAATAGTCAGGAAAACGGGGTGCAGCGACAAAAAAACGATCAATGGCCTTCGCGGGCGCCGGCGATGTAGACCACCGTCAGAATCATGAAGATGAAGGCCTGCAGCAGGATGATCAGGATGTGGAAGATCGCCCAGGCCGTGTTGGCGATGATGCCCGGCACGAAAGTGACCCAGCCGGCGAGCAGGCCAGCGATCAGCATGAAGACCAGCTCGCCGCCATACATGTTGCCGAACAGTCGCATGGCCAGCGAAACCGGCTTGACCAGCCACTCGATGATATTCATGAAGAGGTTGACCGGCGCCAGGACTATCGCCAGCGGGCCGTGCGCATGAAACGGTGCGGTCAGCAGTTCCTTGCCGAAACCGAAGCCGCCCTTGGCGGCGAGCGCATGCCCGATCAGGATGAAGAACACGGAGACCGACAGGGCCAGCGTCGTGTTCAGGTCGGCGGTGGGTACCAGGCGCCAGTAGGTGTGGTGGGCGACGTCGGCGCCAGCCGTGGTGTGGACCAGCCAGCCTGGCAGATCGAGCGGGATCAGGTCCATCGTGTTCATGAACACGATCCACATGAAGATAGTCAGCGCGAGGGGCGTGACCGAGCGACGATCGCCGTGAAACGTGTCCTTGACCTGACCATCGACGAATTCGGCGATGATCTCGACAAAGGCCTGGCCCTTGCTCGGTACGCCGGCAGTCGCCTTGCGCGCCTTCAGGCCGAACCACAGCACGAACAGCAGGCCCAGCACCAGCGAGACCAGCCAGGTGTCGAGATGAAATCCCGTACCGACCACGTTGTGGGTCAGGTGATGCGTGATGTATTCGTTCAGACCGCCGGTCGCCGCTGCCTCGGTGCTCACAAGAACTCCACTATTGCTTGAACCGCAGTCCTGCCAGATGCATGAGCAGGGCCGCCGTGAAACCCGTGATCACCGCCATCGGCGGCAATCGCCATACGCCGAGCAGGCTGATGAGCCCGCCTGCCAGCAAGATCCATCTCGACAGCGTGCCGAGCAGCAACCCCCAGAACGCCATCGGTCCGCTGATCGCATCGCCGCGGAACATGCGCGCCGCGAGCAGAGCAGTCCCCACCGTCACCAGCAGGCCGCCCGCCAGGGCGCCCGTCGCCGGACGCGTTCCCTGCGCCAGAAACAGCAATGCCATCAGAAGGGAAACTCCCGTCTGGGCGAACACGATCCGAGTGGCCAGTCGCCGGCCGGCGGCGATGGAATTTCTCACTGGATTGCCCTGACGGCTGCCCGGTCTACGCACCGCGCGGTACGCGCACCGGTCGCTAAGCATCGAGATTATATCAGTCGATTTTGACGCGTCGCAACCAAAAACAGGGCCATTTCGGCCTTGTGCCGGGCGGCCATCAGGGGGCCAGGGCGAAGCGGCAGAAGAAACCCCAGAGATCGGCGAAATGCCCCGATTCGTAGGTATGGCCGCCGCCGAAAACGTAATAGCTGACCGTGTCGTACATGACCCAGCCGGCCGTCTCGAAACGTGGCGGATCGTCTACCGCGTTGTAGGGCGGGCCGTACATCGGGTCGGCTGTTCCCAGGTAAAGCGCGAAGGGCAGTTTCCGCTCCTGCGTGTCGAGGCGCTGCTGGCATTGTTCCTCGGTGTCACCGAGGCAGGCCAGCGAGAACAGTCGCGCTGCGCTGACGGCGTACGACGACACGTGGAATTCGTCGAGTGCCGGCACCGCGCCGTTGACCAGGAGGTCGTGCGCGACATGGCCACCGGCGGAAAAGCCCCAGAGCTGCAGGCGGCTGTCGTCGATGTTGTAGGCAGCTCGCAGATCCGCGACGACCGCAGCGAGAAACGTATAGTCGTTCGGCGCGGGCGCCGAGCCGTCTCGCCAGGAGCCGCTCGCGCCGTTGGCGACCGGCGCGGCGACGATGAAGCCACGCGACACGGCAACGCTCTGCCACGTGTTGCGCACGTCCTGGGCGTACAGGTCGGCGTTGGCCGGATCGCCAGCGGTGCCGTGCAGAACGATCACGAGTGGCGTTGCATGAGCCGGACTGTAGTTCGGCGGCACGAAGAGATGGACCTTCTGCAGGCCACTGCCGAGACCGGCGATGGTAAGCGTGCGCACCTGGCGTCCCGGGCCGGCGCCGCCGCTGCCGTGGGTCGGTGTCGACGGCACGAACTCACCGTTCTGCAGGCCGTGGCGGAAAATGCGGTCGTTGTTGCCGTTGCATGCCCAGGACGGCAGACGCACCGTGGTCGCGGCCTCTGCCGCCGTACACAGCACCAGCAGGGTCAGGAGTAGTTTGCCGGCAAATCGCATAGCGGCGCTCGCGCACGGATCCGCCTGCAGTATCGGTGCGATTTCCCTTCCCGGAAAGCGGCCTGGTTCGCCGCAGGCGTGTGACGCACGTGCTGCTTCAAGCGGTTGCCGCTCAATTGAGGCGCTCGGCATAATCGAGCGACTAACGCGCGACGGGCACGGACAGCATGGCCAAGGCAAGTGAGCTATATGTCGACGTTCCGTCGGGACACTACCTGTTTCGTGAGGGCGAGGCGGGTTCCGAGATGTACATCGTCGAATCGGGCAGCATAGCGATCCTGCGCAGCGCGCGCGGTAGCGAGCCGCTAGCCGTGCTCGAGGCCGGCGATTTCCTCGGCGAAATGGCGGTGCTTGAAGATCAGCCACGGTTCGCCTCGGCCCTGGCGCGGACCGATTGCCGGCTGTTGCGGATAGAGCGTGCCGCGTTTGCCGAACTGTTGCGTCAGAACGTTGAAATCGCTGTGCGCATCATGCGCAAGCTCGCCCTGCGCCAGCGTCGCGCAGAGCAACGCATCAGCGAGCTGCAGCAGGAGCTGCACCGCTTGCGCGGTGCCCCGTCGCCGGATGCGCCCGGCGCTCCGGTAGCCGCGCCAGCGGCGCCCACGATCGTGCCGCCGGCACCGGTCGCGGCGGCTCCGCCGGCCGCACGGGAGGAGCCGGCAGCCGCCGCGAGTGCCTGGGTGCTCCAGCATGCGGCCAGTGGTCAGCGCTTCGTGCTGGAACCCGATCGCGACGAGTACCTGATCGGCCGGGTGGACCCTGTCACTGGCATTACGCCCGAAATCAACCTCGGGCCGCTTGATCTTGCGCGCAGTCTCAGTCGCCGTCACGCCAAGTTGCTGCGCCAGGGCGCAGAACTGTTCGTGCGCGAGGAGGTCGGAACCGCCAATGGCACTTTCGTCAATGGTCAGCGCATCGCCACCGGGACCGCCGTCGCGATCCGGCCCGGCGACCGGCTCCGTTTCGGCACTATCGACATAGAATTGATTGCATCCTGAGACGCGGTACGGAGAGGGTCATGAGCAACGAGCGGATCGCGGCACTGGAAGCCATTGATGTCAGCGCTGTCGACGCGCTCAAGACGCTCAAGGCTGAGCAGGACATTCTGGCGGAGCGCCTGCAACAGCTGGAAGAAAAACGCAGCGCGGTCGCCGAGCCGGTCTATCTGCGGGTGCGGGGCGATTACGAGACACGCAATCGCGAGCTCGAGCAGAGGGCTGCGCCGCTCAAACAGCAGGCCCGCATCCAGTTCCAGGAACTCTCGACGCTGCTCGATCGCTATGCCGGCGATCACGAGGCGCTGACGCTCGATCGGCAGGAGATCGAGTTGCGTCATCAGCTCGGCGAGTTTGACGAGGCCGAGTTCAAGCGCCGGATCGCCGACCTGGAAACCGAACTCGCTGCACGCTCGGAAGCGCTCGCGCGTGCCAGGGAGCTGAAGGCCAGCTTCGTCGATGCGTTCCATTCGGAAGCCGAGCTGCAGCTTGCCGCGACGCCGCCTCCACCAGCTGCCCCCGTGCCTTCGCCGGCTGCTATGCCACCTTCGGCGGCGCCGACGGTGCCGGGCGGATTCCGCACGCTGGAGACCGAGCCGGTTGGCGACCAGACCCAAGTGTTCTCGGCGATACCGCCGCTGCCGCCGGCTCCGGCAGCGCCGTCGCCCCCGCCCCCGCCGGCTTCCACCCCGGCGGCCAAGATCGCTCGCCCGCCGAGCGAAACACAGATGATGCCTGTGCTGGACATTCCCTTGCCGGCCCGCAATGTGGCGACGCCGGCGGCGGCATCCGGTGCGACGGTGGTCGTGCGTGCGGCTCGTCTCGTACCCCAGAATCCCGAGGCCGGCAAGAACAGTGTCGTGCTGAGTCTGAATGCACTCACCATCGGCGCCGATGCCGGCAGCGACGTGCGCGTCGGCGGTCCTGGCGTCGATCCTCGACACGCGCAACTGACGGTCAGCATGGCCGGCTACACGATCGTCGATCTGGGCTCGCCGCACGGCACGCGCGTCAATGCCGAGAAGATCCGCGAACGATTGCTCCGGGATCAGGACGTGATACAGATCGGCGCCGCGCGCTGGGTATTCCGCGAGGGCTGACCGGTGGCCATCGAACTCGCCTGCGGTCAACAGGGACAGGTGCACATCGTCGCACTTGGCGGGCGGCTCGATGCGGACGGTGCAGTGGATCTCGAACTCGGCCTGCAGGAACTCGAAGCAGCTGGTGCGCGCCACTTCGTACTCGATGTGGCTGGCCTGATCTATGCGTCGAGCGCGGGATTGAAAGCACTTGCGGCTCTGGCGTCGCGAGTTGCGCGTACAAAGGGCTCCGTGCGTCTGGGTGGCGTACCTCCGGCATTGCAGGCTGTCTTCAAGGCGGGCCTGCAGCCGATGATCCCGACATATCCGGACCGTGCGGCGGCGCTCTCCGCTCATCCGGCGATCGGCGTGGATCCGGCGCTGCTCCAGGCTGCGACACGCCTCGTAGGGGCCGAAGCAATCATTCCATCGGGCGGTGAACCGACCGGGCTCGGTGACGCCGCGGCTCGACTGCTCGGCGCGATGGCGCCACCCGGTCAGCCCGAAGTGCCGCGACCGCCGCGTGCCCCGACGCCATTGCCGCCATCACGCGAACCCGAGCGCGATGCGGAAACCGACCTGGGTAACGACGAAGGGCTGGGGGGGAAGTTGCGTCGCCTGCTGGGTCCAAAGTAATCGCAATGCACTGCCCGGCGGCGTACACGTCCGGGCTCCAGATGACCGCGGTACCAGGAGTCGACCATGACCATTGCTTTGTGGTGCATTCTGATCGCGGCGCTGTTGCCGCTCGTGTTCACCGTGATCGCGAAGTACGGCCACGAAGCCGGGATCAAGCGGCTCAATCGCCAGCCGCGTGTGTATCAGGCGGAGTTGAGCGGGTATCGCGCGCGCGCCCACTGGGCACATCTGAACGGGATCGAGGCATTTCCGCCGTTCGCCGCTGCCGTGCTCGTCGCGCAATTCGTACGCGCGCCACAGGACTGGATCGACTTTCTCGCCGCCACGTTTATCGCTCTGCGACTGATCTACGGTGCGTTCTACCTGGCCGACAAGCCGCCGCTGCGGAGCCTGACGTGGTTCCTCGGCTTGAGCTGTGTGATCGGCCTGTTCGTCGTGGCGGCCATGGCCTGACCCGCAAAGAAAAAGACCGGATGACTTGCGTCATCCGGTCCAAAGCGGCGTTACGACTACGGGGAGGGGGAGGGTCGCCGTAACGCGGCTTGATACGCTTGCTGTCGCTGGTTACTTGACTGCAGCGGTCGCGGCTTTCTTGAACGAATCCACGTTGCTCTTGATGGTTTCGTTCGTCGCAGCGAAATTGGTCTTGGCCATTTCGCCCAGCGCTTCGCTGGTCTTGACGGTGATGCCGAACACTTCCTGGCTGGTCGTGTAGGCCTTTTCGGCCGATTCCTTCGCCAGGGTGACACCCTTCGGCCAGATGGCCTTGAGGCCGTCGAAGTCGCGGACTTCGAGTGCTTCGCTCACGAACGCTGCGGCAGCGTTGGCGCGGTTCTCGAAGGCCTTCAACTGCAGGTCGGCGATTTTTTCGAAGTTCTGCAGAGCCAGGCCCTGCACCTTGAACGCGGCTTCGGCAAAGCTCTTGCTGAAAGCCAGCACCTGGTTGTTGTACTGCTCGATCATTGGCTTGCCCTCGTCAGGCGTTTGTGGGGATGACGGGGCGCACTGTAACCAGGTTTTTGCTGCGTTGCAACAGAAATCTTTGAATCTCTCTGTCCGGGGAACGCGGATATCATCTAGATTCATGAAATTTAATGACTTTCTTGAATCGGGCGTCATTCTGCGCTGCGTCAATGCGGCGTGAGTCCAGCGGAGAGCGCGCTACGGAACTCGCGCGGTGCCTTGTCGCCAAGCCAGATCGACAACAACACCGTGTTGAACTCCACGCCGGCAAGCTGGCCTGCCGGCTTGTCATCGACGAAGACGCGCATGCCCGCGTCAGGAATGTAGTCGAACAGGATGACCTGGCCGTGACGCGCGACCCCGAACAGTTCGACGAAGCGCTCGATGCCGGCCTTGATCCGGCCCTGTCGCTCTGGCCCGGCTGCGTCGGCGAAGGCCTTGCGCCAGTAATCGTCCACATGGGCCTCGTCGAGTTCCGGGATCTGCCAGACCACGATCATCCGATAGGGGCTGAGTCCTGATCGCAGCTGGTCGAGGCTGCGCACCGAAGCGGGCAAATACAGTGCTGCGGCATAGAACGGCACGAAATTGCGATCGAGCACCGCCGCACCCGACAGTCTCAGATTGCTGCCGACGCCCGGCACGTTCATGTGGTCGGCGAATTCGTGACCCGCCACCGTGACCGCGTGGGTGCTCGACCCGATGAGCAGCAACGACAGCGCAAATCCATGTAAGGCGCGCATGCGCATGGTCCTCTTGGAGCCGTGCGCGAAGTCTATCGCTCCGCGGGCTGCTGCGGGCCCGAATAGCTGCAGCCTGAGGTGCAGGTTTCGTGAACCACGACGCGACTCAGCAACGGCAGGCTGGGCTGGAGCTTTGACCAGATCCATACCGCCAGATTTTCGCTGGTCGGATTCTCAAGCCCGGCCACGTCGTTGAGGTAACGATGATCGAGTGCATCGAAGACCGGCGCGAACGCTTGCTTGATGTCCGCAAAGTCCATGACCCAGCCGAAATGCCGATCCACCGGACCAGAAACGTGGATTTCGATACGGAACGAATGGCCGTGAACGCGCGAGCACTTGTGACCGGCCGGCACGCATGGCAAACGGTGCGCTGCCTCGATCTGGAATGTCTTGAACAGATCCATGCGGCGCCGCTGCGGAAGCTCGCCCGGGTCGGCGAGCCTGGAAATAAAGTGGTGGCTAGAGGCGGGATCGAACCGCCGACCTCAGCATTATGAGTGCCGCGCTCTGACCGGCTGAGCTACCTAGCCACGGGGGCGATTCTGCCCGAAAGGGCGTGGATTTTAACGTTCGTTTCAGCACTGTCAAGCTGAATATGACCGTGCTGCCTTGCTGGTGTCGCGCGGGCTGTGGAAGAATCGGCCCCAGCACGTATTTTCTGGAGTCGACCGGTGATCGATCCCGATGGCTACAGGCCCAATGTGGGCATAGTCCTGTTACGGGACGACGGTCGCTTGTTCTGGGCTCGTCGTATCAATCGCGACGGCTGGCAGTTTCCTCAGGGAGGAATGCGGAGCGACGAAACACCGCTCGAGGCAATGTATCGCGAGCTACAGGAAGAGACCGGGTTGTTTCCCGAGCATGTCGAAGTCCTTGCCGCTACACCCGGTTGGCTGCGATATCGCCTGCCGAGGCGGTATCTAAGAAGAAATGAGCGACCTGTCTGCATAGGCCAGAAGCAGGTGTGGTTCCTGCTGCGGTTTCTCGGTGAGGAGCGCCACGTGCGCCTGGATGCAAACGAGAAGCCCGAGTTCGACGTGTGGCGCTGGGTCGATTTCTGGTACCCGGCGCAGAACGTGGTCACGTTCAAGCGGCATGTCTACGAGCGCGCGCTCAGGCAATTTGCACCGACTGTCGAGCGGGCCTGCCGGGTGCGCCTGGAACCCTCGTCGCCGAGTCTGACCCTGCACGCAAAACTGTCGGTGCTGGCTGAGGCTGGCTGATCGCTCGCTCGGCGCCGCGACGCCAGAGTTGTTGACACTGATTCGCATTTGCAGTCCAATTACGCCATTGGAGGACTGCATGTACGTTTGCATCTGCAATGGCATCACCGATAAGACGATTCGCGCGGCGGCGGCCGATGGCGTTTCGTCATTGGCAGAACTGACCATGCGCACCGGTTGCGCTGGCACTTGCGGCGCCTGCGCAGATTTCGCCGAGCAGGTGCTCCACGAAGCCTTGCCGCGCAACGCGCGCGCGTTCGAGCTGCCTGTCCTCGCAGCAGCCTGAGCCATCATCTGCGGGCGTGCTGATTGGTCGATAACGGCCGGCTGCCCGTTCTGAGAGACTTTGCATCCAATTCGCATTTCTTCGAGCCTTCACCGCGGGCGCTATAGTCGGCCCCGATTTCCCGTGGAGAATGGCCATGAAAGGCGACCCCAAAGTCATCGAGCACCTGAACAAGGCGCTCTACAACGAGCTCACCGCGATCAACCAGTATTTCCTCCACGCCCGGATGTTCAGGAACTGGGGCTTCAAGGAACTCGCCGATCACGAATACAAGGAATCGATCGACGAGATGAAGCACGCGGACAAGCTGATCGAGCGCATCCTTTTTCTCGACGGCCTGCCAAACCTGCAAAATCTCGGAAAGCTTCTCATCGGGGAAACACCGCGCGAATGCCTCGAATGCGACCTGAAGCTTGAGTACGCTGCCGTTCCCGATCTCCGGTCGGCCATTGCCGACGCCGAGAAGGTCGGTGACTACGTCAGCCGCGAACTGTTCGAGCACATCCTCGAGTCCGAGGAAGAGCACATCGACTGGATCGAGACCCAGTTGAACCTGATCCGGCAGCTCGGCGAAGCAAGTTATCTGCAGAAGAAAATCGGTAGCTGAAACAGCAGACGAAGCGGGCGCGAGTCCGCTTCGTCGTTTCAGACCCCGCTGCGCGCGAGCAGATTGCGCAATTCTGCGGAGACGCGCCCGTACTCGCGCGTGAGGTCGCGTACGAGTGTGCCGGCGTCGCCCAGTGTGCCGCTGCGCGCGCCGTGCTCGATCCGCTTGGCGATCTCCGCGAGGGTCATGGCGCCAAGATTCGCACTCGTCGACTTTAGCGAGTGCGACGGTGCGATCAGGCCGTTCGCATCGTTGCGTGCGGCGGCGGTCTCGAGCAGGGCGAGGTTTTTAGGCGTGTCTTCGAGATACACGCCGACGAGTTCAGTGAATTCCTCGCCCATGACGTCGAGCAGATCACGCACGATTTCCTGATCGAGGGCCGCTCCGTCTCGCGTGGCCAGTGGGTTTGGCATGGATGCGCCGTCGCCGAGCGCGGGGCCGGAGCCGCCGGCCGGCGCCAGTGGCGCACTGCTGACGGCATGCACGCCCGGTGCGATTGGCGCGATCGCGGCACGCGTCGCCGGCGTTGGGGCCTGCGGGGCTGCGGACGCGCGGCTCTGCGCCTGTTTGGGCAGCCATTTGCGCAATGTCGCTTCGAGCAGTCGGCGGTTCATTGGCTTGGACAGGTACTCGTCCATTCCTGCACCAATGCATTTCTCGCGGTCGCCAGCCATGGCGTTTGCCGTCATCGCAATGATGGGCATGCGCGGCAGCCGGCCCTCGGCTTCGCGAGTACGGCGTATGCGGGTCGCCGTATAGCCGTCCATGACCGGCATCTGGCAGTCCATCAACACGAGGTCGAACTGTCCGGCGTCAAGCTTTTCCAGCGCTTCCTTGCCGTTCTCGGCGAGTTCCAGACTCAGGCCCAGCAGGCTCAGGATGCGCTGCGCCACCTGCCGATTGACCGGGTTGTCCTCGACCAGCAGCACGTGTCCCCGCAGGGGGGCGGATGAGCCCTCGCCCGAGGCGATCTGAATGCCGGGTTCAAGTGCTTCCGCGGCGACATCGGAAACGGATTCCTCGCGGGCTCCCTGCTGGATGCCGAGCAGCCCGTTCAGCGCCGTGCGCAATTCGGCATCGGAATAGCCTGCCGGGACAATGACCGAGCGGGTGTCCTGACGCAGCTCGGCCGGCGCGTCTTCGCCAGTGGCGATGAATGCGAAGCGCACACGCTCGAGTGTCGGCTCGCGCAGCACGTTGCGCAGCAGTGCCGCAGGATTGCCTCGCATGCTGGCGAGATCGACGATGAGCAGATCGATCGCCCAGCCGTCGCCCATCTGTGCGGCGCTGCGCAACTTCGCGAGCGCTTCGGCCGCGACGTTGGTCGTCGTGAACTGGACGCCCCAGCTCGTCAGGTAGCTGGAGAGCCGCCGCTGAGCTGCCGCGTCGTCGATGACGACGAGCGCGCGCGTGCCGCCGAGATCGGTGCGCGCACCGGGGCTGTCGCCGAGTGCCTTGAGGAAGGGGACACTGAACCAGAACGTGGAGCCGCGCCCGATCTCCGACTTGACTCCGATCTTGCCGCCCATGAGGTCGACGATGCGCTTGCAGATGACCAGGCCCAGTCCGGTGCCGCCGTGGATACGGGTCGTCGATGCGTCGGCCTGGGAGAACGGCTGAAACAGCTTGTCGGCCGCATCGGGAGCGATGCCCACGCCGGTGTCCTGTACCTGGAACATCACTTCGTTGTGGCTGCGTGTCTCACCCTTGCGCGTGACGCGGATCGCCACGCTGCCGCGCTCGGTGAATTTGATCGCATTGCTGACCAGGTTGGTGAGAATCTGCCGCAGGCGGACCGGATCGCCACGCACGGCCAGCCGTACCGCCGGGTCGATGGTGACGGAGAATGAAAGGCCCTTGCTTTCGGCCGCCTTCTCCATGAGCCGCTTGACGGCGTCGAGTACCTCGCGCAGGTTGATGCCGACGGCTTCGAGCTCGAGTTTGTTCGCCTCGATCTTGGAGTAGTCGAGGATATCGTCGACGATGCGCAGCAGCTCGCGCGCCGAGCGATAGGCCGTCATGAGGTAGTCGCGCTGGTCGGGTGCGAGCTTGGTCGACAGCACGATGTCGAGCAGCGGAATCACGCCATTCAGGGGGGTGCGGATCTCGTGGCTCATCGTCGCGAGGAACTCGCTCTTGGCCATCATGGCCGCTTCCGCGTCCTGCTTGGCCTTCATGAGATCCTGCTGTACCTGTCGCAGCTCGTCGACTTCGGCCTGCAGCGTGGGCGTGCCGCCGGTGGCCGGTGGCAGGGGCGATGGTCTGGCCGGGCCGGGGGCAACCGTCTGCACGTCCGCCGCTTCGCGGCCAGCGGGCGGTGCAAGGAACAGCAGAATGCCGCCGAGCAACAGCAGCGGAGCCATCCAGAAGTTGTGTGGTGGCGGCACGACGATCAGCCCGACCAGGCTGGCGCTGACCACGACCGCAAGACCGCCCCAGCGCATCGCTCCGGCGAGTGGTTTCCAGTCCCCCATGCTCGTCCCTCGTCAGCGGCGTTAGCGACGCTCGCGCCGGTTCGCCCGATCCCCCCGCCCTCGGCGGTCCTATCCTGCAGCCGCGCGGAAATCGTAGTCGAGATTCTGCGCTTCGTGCTGCACGAAATTGCCCTGGATGAAATCGACGCCGATGGTCCACAGCGTCGCCGCGCTTTGCGCGTCTTCGATGCGTGGTGCGATGACGCGGCGTCCGTGCTCGTGCGCATTGCGGACCAGTCGGCGCAGGTCATCGCGCATGCGCTGACTCCGGTCGGCCACACAATCGGGAGCGATCTTGATGAAGTCCACCGGCAGATGCTGGATCGCGGTTTCCGCGGCTTCGTCGGGAACGGCGCCGGCCAGGCAGATGCCAACGCCGATCTGGTGCACGGCCGCTGCAAAGCCGGCCACGAGGTCGCGATCGGCGGCCTCCTGGGGCAGGCGCAGCTCGATGACGAGGCGATTGCCCGGAATTCGCCGGGTTTCCAGCTGCTGGCGTAACCATGCGGCACGACCGGGGTCGCTCGCCGCGGCGAGCGACTGGCTTGCGAACAGCCGGACCGGGCGCCCGAGGCGTGATCGTTCCGACAGCACCATCAGGCAGCGGCCCAGCACCCAGCGATCGATGTCATCGATCAGACTTGCCTGCTCGGCTGCGGGCACGATGTGGCTGGCCGTGAGTACTTTGCCGTCGTCGCCGTGAAGGCGCAGCAACGCCTGGAACTGCTCCTCGGCCTCGCCGTCATCCTCGCTGGACAGCGACGCGATCGGCTGGAAAACGAGGTGGAAAGAATCGCTGCGCAGCGCCGCGCGCAGGGTGTCGATCACGGCCTGATCGCCGCTGGCTTTCAGGCCGTATACGCCGACCATGTCGCGATCGTTGCGTCGTGTCTCGCTCATCGCCCGCTCGGCGGCGGTGAGCATCGAGCCGGCGTCGCCGAGATTCGCCGAGAACGGGCAGATTCCGACGCGCAGTGCGACATGAAAATGCTGTCCGTCCACGTCGAACCGTTCGCGCGCGACACGGTCGGCGAGCGTGCGGTTGCCCTCGGCGAGATCACCCGCACCCCGCTCGGGGCTCAGTATGATGAAGCTCGTGTCACCGAAACGTGTGACGAGCTCGCTGGCGTCGAGATGCGACGCGAGGAACGCGCCGACCTGGTTGAGCAGTCTGTCGAAGCCGATGAGGCCGACCTGTTCGCGCAGGTTCGTCGCGTCGTCGAGGTCGACGTAGAGCAAGCCGCCACGATGCGCGATCGATTCTTCGGCGGCCAGTTTTGCGTTGATGCGATCGAGCACATGCGCGCGCTCGTACATGCCCGTCACTGGATCGCGCGGATTCTGGTTCTGGGCGCGGCGCCGGATATGACGTGCGCGCCGCAGCCGGTTCGTGACGGCAGAGATCAGATGCTTGGGGCGTATGGGCTTGGACAGAAAGTCGTCGCCGCCCGCATTGAGCGCCTCGAAATGCTTGTCTGTGTCGCTCTCGCCGGAAAGGAACACGATGGGGGTCGAGACGAAGGCTTCGCGCTCACGGATGATCGCGGTCAGTTCCGTGCCCGAACAGCCGGGCATGTACAGATCCATGAGGATCAGGTCGGGGTTGAACTCGTCGATGTCGTTCAATACGGCCAGCGGGTCGGTGACCATCATGGTCTGCATGCCCGCCTTGCGCAGTATGGACTCCGCGAAAATGGCCTGTGACCGGTCGTCCTCGACGATCATGATCCGATACGGATCGGTCTGGTCGGACTCGGTGAGCTCTGCGATGCGCGCCATGATGTCGCCGGCCTGAGCCGGCAGCGGAATGAACGCGTCGGCACCCGCTCGCATGGCGCGCAGCCGGACTTCCAGATCGGCGTGTTCCGACAGGGCGAGCATCGCCACCCGGTGGCTGGCGCGGCCACGCGCGGACTTCAGCGCTTCGCCGAGACGGTCCAGCTCGCCGAGGAAGTGGGCGTCGACGACGACGAGATGCGGCGGAAACGTACCGATCATCTCGACGACTTCGTCGACATGGTCGAGCAGCGACAGCTCGTAGCCCGACAGTTCCAGTTTCTGGTCGATCTCGCAGGCCAGCGGGCTGCCATCGGTCAGGTGATACACCTTGCGCATGCCGCGGCCGTTCGTGGCGCGCGACTGCACAGCCGCCTCGGCGGCAGGCGGACCTGCCTCGCGCGGCCGTTCGGCAATGGCTGCGGGCGTTTCGCCCACTGGCGCACTTGCGGGGACAGGCAGCGGAACCACGTTCGCGCCTTCCGATGACCCGACGACGACGGGCGGGAAACGCTTCCAGTAGTCCGCCGGTGGCACGAGCTGCAGCGCATAGCCGTTCTCGCTGCGGTCCAGGTCTGCCGACGGGACGCTGAGTCTGCCGTCGGTGACCGGGGTGGCCACGCGCGCGCTCGCCAGCTCGCGCAGCTCATCGAACAGCGCAGCAACCGCGGCCGACGTGGGCGCATCGGGCAGGCTGACCTGTTCGAGACTGTCGGCGAGCGCCGACTCGATCGCGAACAGCTTTTCGGCGAGATCGAGCATGCCGTAGCGGCCGCTGGCGCCCGCCAGCGTCTGCACTTCGCGGAAAATCAGACTCAGACTGTTGATGTCCCAGCCATCACGCGCCTGGCGCAGGCCGCGGCGGGTCAGCGTGTCGAGGCGCTTGGGCAGATGCCGCAGGAATGCCTGTCGCAGCTCCGCGCTCTGCTGGGAGTCGTCCTGCTTGAGCATTCGCGAGACCCGAAATCATCCAGTCGCGGCAATATAGCACGCGTGTCGGCGCCCCCGGTCGGACATCGCGGTGACGGGCGTCGGCAGTGCTGGAACATTGTATATAACGCTGCGCGTCAGCCCTTGAACGGCTGCACGACGACGAGGATGACGATGGCGATCAGCAGCAGAGCTGGTAGTTCATTGAAGACGCGCAGCCATCGTGGCGACCGGGTGCAGCGGTCGATGGCGAACTCGCGAGTCAGCTTGCCGAGATAGCCGTGATAGCCGTAGAGCAGGAACACGAGCACGAGCTTGACGTGCAGCCAGAGGTTGGCCTTGAAGTAGCCGGGTACGTGAATCAACCACCAGATCAGGGTGGCGGTGCCAAAAATGAACGTCAGTGCTGCGCCGATGTGGGTCATGACCAGGAGGCGCCGCTCCATGACCTTCAGCCGTTCGCGGACCACGGATTCCGTTGCCTCGGCGTGGTAGACGAACAGGCGCGGCAGATAGAAAAGACCTGCGAACCACATGACCACGGACACAATGTGAAAGGCCTTGAGCCAGAGCATGGAATGGTGCGTCGCGGCGGAGGGGCGCGCAGTATAACGGCGCGGCCGTTCGGCTTGACCGCATCGGGGTGGGGGGCTATAAGGCCCGGCACCCTGACGTTCCCATGCAGAGTCCGCTCTCCGCCGCAGGAGGGCGTACCGGCGCCTTGCCTATGCCACGCAGCTCATCGCCGCGCTTCATCGTCCAGCAGCACGACCCGGCCGCTTCGCGGCGGCGGCTGTTGCTGGTGCTCGCGCTCTGGTTGACGAGCCTCGCGCTGGCCGCCGCCGCCGGCTGGTACGTGGCGCGTTCCCCCGTGATCGGTCCGGATCCGGCAGAGTTCAGGCGTCTGCAGTCCGAGAATGAGACCTTGAAGCAGCGTGTGGCCGTGCTCGAACGTGCCGATCAGGTGGACCGGGTCGCGAGTTCGGATCTGCAGCAGACGTTGCGTGAACGCGAAGAGGAAATCGCGGGATTGCGCACCGACCTCGGCTTCTACGCACGTCTGGTCGGCGGTGGTGCTCGTCGCGAGGGCCTGTCGGTGCATTCGGTGCACGTCGAGCCGGTCAGGGACTCGAGCGCCTGGAACGTCGTCGTCACGCTGACTCAGAACATGAAGCGCTCCCAGTCCAGCGAGGGGCGGCTGCAGCTTGCGGTGGAAGGGGTGGCGAACGGCCAGCTCAAGACGCTGGCCTGGAATGAACTGGGGGCCGGCGATACGGCGGGCTTGCCGTTTGCCTTCAAGTATTTTCAGCGCGTGTCGGGCACGGTGATGCTGCCCGCGGGTTTCACACCAAACCGCATCAAGGTGGTTGCCGAAGCGACGGGGGGCGGCGGCCGGGTCGAACAGGGGTTTGCCTGGAGCGAGGCTCAGGCAGCCGAGGAGAGCAGCAATGTTCAGCAGTAAGAAAGGCAGCAAAGCCACCTACAGCGCCACTACGCTGATCGCGAAAGGCACGACGATTCGCGGCGACCTGACGTTCAGCGGCGCGATCTACCTCGAGGGGCGCATCGAAGGCACGTTACGCGCCGACGGCACCGATGCCTGTCTCACGCTCAGCGACCAGGGGTCGGTGGTTGGCGAGATCCACGCACCTCGCGTCGTGCTCAACGGCGAAGTCAAGGGCGACGTGCACGCGGCCGAGCGGCTGGAGCTCGCCGAGGCGGCGCGCATCGAGGGGAACATTTACTACAAGGTGCTCGAAATGGCGGCGGGCGCGCAGATCAATGGCAAGATGGTGCACCAGAGCGAGGCGCCCAAGCGCCTGCCGGCTCCCGACGCCGAAGCTGCCGCGGCCGGCGCCGAGCCGGCTTGATTGCGCAGGACTGTGCCCTGATCTAGCCACCGGACCGTCAGCCACGTAGCCGCCATGAGCGAAACGCCGAGTTACCAGACCGCCCTCGATCAGCCGCTGATCTTCAGCGACGCTGCTGCATTCAAGGTGCGTGAGTTGATTTCCGAGGAGGGCAATCCGGCGCTGAAGCTGCGTGTCGCGATCAGCGGCGGCGGCTGCTCGGGGTTCCAGTACGGCTTCAGCTTCGACGAGGAGCGTGCCGAAGATGACGTCGCCATCGAGAACGGTGGCGTTACGCTCGTCGTCGATCCGCTGTCGCTGCAATACCTCATGGGGGCCGAGATCGACTACACCGAATCGCTGACCGGCGCGCAGTTCGTCATCCGCAATCCGAATGCGAAGACGACGTGCGGCTGCGGTTCGTCGTTCACCGTCTGACGCGCGCGTGAGCGCGAGCCGGCGCAGCGGTGGCAATGTGTTTGCGGCGCTGGCGCTCGAACGCGCCGCGGAGCGCCGCGATGATGCCGACTGGCTGTCGGCGATCAGGTCAGACACCGGCTCCCGCTATATCGTGCTGAATCCCGACGGCCGCGGCCTCGCGCGCGCCGATCGCGGCGGCCTGCGTCACCTGAGCGAAGGCGAGCGGCTCGCGTACTGGGCCGACGACCCCGTCGCGTTTCTGGGGTCGACCGGTGAGGCCAACTATTTCGCGATCGCCGCGGCGCAGCCGCGCGGGGACGAGATCGCGCGCGCACTGCAGGGGCGTTGGATCGACCTGCGCGCCGCGGGCCTGGGCCTGCCTGCGTTCGATGCGGGGTTGTTCGCCTACGCGCGCGCGCTGTTGTTCTGGCAGACGCGGGTGCGCTTCTGTGGCGCCTGCGGCCATGCGACGACGCTGATATCAGCAGGCCACAAGGCTCTGTGCACCAACGCCGCGTGCGGGCTCGAACACTTTCCGCGTACCGATCCGGCCATCATCGTGATCGTGGGCTGGCGGGATGCCTGTCTGCTCGGCCGCCAGCCCGGCTGGGCAGCCGGCCGCTGGTCGACGCTGGCCGGGTTCGTCGAACCCGGTGAATCGCTGGAGGATGCCGTTCGCCGCGAGGTCCACGAGGAAGCCGGCGTGCGCGTGGAGGACTGCGACTACCACTCTTCGCAGCCTTGGCCCTTTCCGGCTTCACTGATGCTCGGCTTCGTCGCGCGTGCGAGCGACCCGGCGATACAGGTGGGCGCCGAATTGGCAGAGGCGCGCTGGTTCGAGGTCGACGACATCGTGCGCGGTCTCGCCGACAGGACGTTGGTGCTGCCACCGCCGCTGTCGGTTTCCCATCGTCTGATCGAGCACTGGCTGCGCGAGACGGGTGGTCTGGAGCTGTCGGCGCTGATGCACGACGAGCCGTGGCTCAAGCCGAAAACGACTTGACCGTGCGAGCCGGTAGCGGCCGGGACGGCTACAATCCGGTCAACCTTCAGAACGCCTGAACCATGGCCATTCACCTGCTCACCGTTCTCGTCGTCTTCGCTCTGGCCCACGGTCTGCCCGATCTGTCCCGCCTGCGAGATTTCAGCCGCCTGCGAGTGTGGCTCGGCGTGCTGGCCCGGATCGGCGGCGGCGCGCGCAGCGTGCTCGGCATACTGGTTCCCGTCGTGATCTGCCTGCTGATTCAGCTGTTGCTGAACGGCTGGATGTTCGGCCTGCTCGCGTTTGCGTTCGCCGTCTGCGTGCTGTGGTACAGCTGGGGACCGCGCGACCTGTCCGAAGACATTGACGCCGTCGTCAAGGCGCCGGACAGCGAGCGCCGCACGATCGCCGCGCAGAACCTGCGTCCGGATGGCGATGACCGCGAACTCGCGTTCGAAGCGCCCGCGCTAGTGGATGTGACGTTCCAGTCCGCGCTGAAGCGCTGGTTCGGCGTGTTGTTCTGGTTTCTGTTGCTCGGTCCATGCGGTGCACTGCTCTATCGCCTGACGCAGTTGATGGCGTGGTCGCCCGGGCTTGGCGATCTGCAGAGTGGCGGGGGGCGTGCGCTCGTACGCAAGTTCAGCCTCCTGCTCGACTGGGCACCTTCGCACCTGATGGCATTCGCGCTCGCGATAGCGTCGGATTTCGACACGGTGTTCCACACCTGGAAAAGCTGGCACGACCGCATGGGCAAAGGCTATTTCAGTCTCGATCTCGGCTTCCTGTCGGCGATTGCCCGGGCCAGTGTCGACGCGGACGTCATTGCGGGCGATGGCTATGCCGAGGACGTCAACGATCCGCTGATCGAGCTCGTTGACGCGCGCCATCTGCTGGTGCGCGTGCTCATCGTCTGGCTCGCCGTGACCGGCCTGCTCGTGCTGGGCGGCCTTGCGTGACGCGCGCGGCGCATGCTGCGCCACGCGCGGGTCCGGCGGCATTTCAACGGCGCTCTTCGGTACCGTTGGTAAAGATCAGATCGACCTGTCGTTCTCGCCAGCGTGCGAGCAGCTGCCGCAACGCCTGTGGCGTGTTCGTTGCGGCCGGCGCGCCCGGCGTTGCCTGATTCTGCTGATTCACGCCATGACAGCCATCGCACGCGCGAATCTCGCCGGGCGCGAAGCTGATCCAGTAGCGCTCACGTACGACCGGCGTACCGCCCGGCGATGTCGAATGCCAGGCGAGCGGGCGTTGCGCAGGCACGAACGCGGCGACTGAGCCGTCGCTCGCGATCGCCGTGCTGCCGGGCGGACCGCCGGCGTTGGGTACGTTCGCGAGCAATGCCGGCTTGTCGTGCAGGGTCTGCGCCAGCACGCGACGGCCTGGCCGCGGGGTCGCCATGCCGCCGATGCCGCGAATCTGGTCGCCCTGGAAGAACTGCATGTGGGCAATGTCGTAAAGCTGTCCGCCGCCGCTGGCAGTGGTCTGGACGCCGCCGGGGACGCGCAGGTTGAAGGGTTGCTGCCGGTCGGCGGCGTCGCGCGTCGTGGCGTTGCGCACGACCAGCAGCGCCAGTCCGTTCGCCCGCAGATAGGCGCGAAACGCGGCGACGTCGACGTTCTCCGCCGTGAAAGCAGCGAGTTCCGGGGCACGCACCTGCAAGGCTGTCGTCGGCGGCGCGACGCGCGCGCGGACCTCGACCGGCGACAGCTCCCACAGTGGTCCGCTATAGCTGACTTCGTAATCCGGATCCCAGAAGCTCACACTTTTCGTGATGCCCGGGGTCAGGTTTTCGGCCGCCACGAAATGACCGCCGGGCGCGGCCACGAGCCGCTTGAGCCGGAACTGATAGCGCGGCTGCGGCGCCACGCGCGTGCCGTCGTTGCCTGCCTCGCGCCATTGCGTAGCATGCGCCGCGATGAGCTGTCCGTCGCTCAGCGGCAGCGGGTTACGAAAGCGTCCGGTGAACTCGGGCGGCTGCGGCACCGGCGCATAGTCGGGACTGAAATTGATGTTGACCCGTGGATTGAGCCACGTGGCGCGAATCAGCGCCGGGTTGACCGCCGGACCCGCGTCGATGCGAATCAGCTGCCCGGATGCATGGGTATAGAACTCCGGCGCATCGATGCCGTAGTAGCGTCCGGGCGTGGTCGGGTCCTCGCGCATTTGCAGCACATTGAGGATACGGTTGTTGGTCTCGGGCGAAATGAACTCGGCGAGTGCCGGATCCTGCAGGCTGCTGTTGAAATAGCTGTGCAGCTCGTGGCGGCCCACGTGGTTGAGCGTTTCTTCCTCGGTGCCGTCCTGGTTCACCATCCACGGGAAGAAATGGTTGATCGTGAATCCGTTTACGCCCGAATTGGGTACTTCGATGCGAGGTTCCGGAAACACCTCGCTGCGATTCGCGGTAGCCGTGGCGTTCGGCGCCTCGCTGCTCCAGTTGAACGTGCCGTAGTCATTGTTCGCCGAGTCATTCTGCTGGTCGCGCTGCAGGTGATCCCAGCGCGTGAACAGCAGGCGGCCATAGCTGTCGACCAACGGATTGAACGCGCCGGACACCGAGACCTGGAGCAGGTCGAGCTGGCCGGTCGCGGGTTGCAGCCGCCACAGGCCCGTCGGCGTCGGCGTCGATTCGTATTCGTCGAGCTGCGGATATAGGTGATTGGCGCCATTGCGCGAGCGGTCACTGACGAACACGATGCTGTTGTCGCTGAGATAGACCGGACTGATGTTGTTGCGATTGGCCGGCTGGTTCGCGACTTTGGTGATCGTCACGGTCTGTCCCTGACCCAGTCCGGTCGCTTCGTAGAGCTGCCAGTAACTGTCGACGTACTGATACTGCTGTGGCGGCGCGCCGACCACCATGCTGAACAGCGCCTTGGTTCCGTCCCAGGATACGGCGGGGTCGCGTACCGCGATGGCGTTCGCGCGCTGCGGCCCGGCATTGCCGTAACCGGCCTCCTGGGTCAGGTTGCGCAGCGTGCCGTTCGGATACCGGATGTAGAGATCGCCGCCGCGGCCGGCGACGTCCACCGAGCCGCGATGGTTCGCGAACACCGAGCCGATGGTCGCGAAGTCCTCCGGAACCGGATACTGGGTGACGAACAGGATGGGATTGGGCAACTGCTGGGCGCTGGCCGCGCTCGCCCACGCAAGGGCGACGGCCGCAGCCGCGTGGCAGATCTGGTGCAGACGCATGGAATGTACTCCCCGATGACGGTTCGCAGCCTCGCCGATGCCGGCAGCGCCTGCTGTGACGCGTTACCGTACCGGTGCGTGCCGGAGGGCGCGTTCCTGGCAGACACGTGAGAATGACCGCACAGGGGACAACGCCTGTCTGCGGTGCAACCGAACGGTGCCGGTGCGCAGCGTCAGTGGTCGCCGAACACGTGACCGAGCACGTCGGCGGCGGCGTGGGGCTTGCCCAGGCGGCGCGCGTTCTCGTGCAACCGCGCGAGCCGCGGCGCATCGGCGAGGAGCGCCCGCACGCGGTACTCGAGTGCGGTGGCGTCGACCGCCTTGAGTCCGGCACCTTGCTCGAGCAGGTAGTCGCAGTTGCGTTCCTCCTGTCCGGGAATCGGCGCGAAAACGATCATGGGCAGGCCGAGGGCGAGGCACTCGGACGTGGTCAGTCCGCCCGGCTTGCCGATCGCGAGATCGGCGCAGCCCATGAGTCGCTCTATCGTGCGGGTGAAACCTTGGGGAAACAGCCGCCCCGGATGCGCGGCTGCGAGTGCCTGCAGGCGCGCGAGCATGGCCTCGTTGCGACCCGCCAGCGCGACCAGCTGAAAGTCGGCATCGATGCGCAGCAATTGCGCGGCCGCCTCGTCGAGCGCGCCGACCCCCGCGCCGCCGCCCATCAGCAGCAGCACGCGACGTCCGGGATCGAGTCCTGCGGCCGCGGCGCAGGTTGCCCGGTCCGGAACGGTGGCGAATGCCGGCATGATCGGGATGCCGCAGACATGGATGCGTGCAGCGGGCAGGCCGCGCGCGCGCATCCGCGCGGCGACTTCGTCGCTCGCGGCGAAATAGCCTGCGAGACCCGGGACGACCCAGAGTGCGTGCAGATCGAAATCGGTGACCTGCACGTGGACAGGGCAGGTGATGCGCCCCAGGGTCTGCTCGCGCGCGAGCAGCTCCGCCGGCAGGAAATGCGTACAGACGATGGCGTCCGGTGCGAAGTCGGCGATCGCGTGGCGCAGGCTGCGGGCGTTGAGACGTTCGATCGCCCGGCGCAGACGGGCGAGCGCCGCATCGGGCGGCGTCTCGTCGGTGATGCGGTACAGCTGTGCCCAGAGTGCCGGGAACTTTTCCACGAGGCGCAGATAGAACTCGGTATACAGCGCACGAAATGCACGCGGTACGTAGTCCATGACATCAAGATGCAGCGCCTCGATGTCCTGTGCCCGGGCGGCCGCGCACAATGCTTCTGCCGCCCGGCCGTGACCCGCTCCGGCGGAGACGCTGAGCAGCAGCAGCCGGCGCCGCGCCACTGTCGCTGGCGTCTCAGGCATCGGCGCCACGCAGTGCACGCACACGTGCCTCGAGTAGCGCCGCGCTGGCCTCGGACGCCGGTACCGGTTCGCCAGCGGCCAGGCCGATGCGAGACCAGAACCGGCGCGGCAGCCGCGATCGGCCCAGCGCGCTGTCGCGCCGGCTGAAGATCGAGCCCCACAGACCACGCAGGGCGAGGGGGACCACCGGTACCGGGCGCCGCTCCAGGATCTTCTCTACGCCGGTCTTGAATTCGGCGATCTCGCCATCCTTCGTCAGCCCGCCTTCGGGGAAAATGCAGACGAGATTGCCATCGGCGAGTTCCTTGTCGACTTCGTCGAAGGCTTTGGCCAGGAGATCCGGATTCTCCTTGTAGCCGGCGATCGGAATGGCCTTGGCGGTGCGGAAGATGAAGCTCAGCAGCGGAATGTTGAAGATCTTGTAGTACATGACGAAGCGCACCGGCCTGCGCACGTTGCCACCGATGATGAGCGCGTCCATGAAGCTCACGTGATTGCACACCAGCAGCGCCGGCCCCTCTTCTGGTATGCGGTCGAAGCCTTCGAGCCGGATGCGGTACAGGGTGTTGACGAGTATCCAGCTCAGGAATCGCATCAGAAACTCGGGCACCAACGTATAGATGTAGATCGCAACGACGGCATTCATCAGTGCCGTGGCGAGCAACAGCTGCGGTATCGACAGCTTGGCGATGTTCAGCAGGGCCACCGACAGCCCCGCCGCGACGACCATGAACAGCGCGTTGAGGATGTTGTTCGCCGCGATCACGCGGGACCGTCGCGTCGGCTCCGAACGTGTCTGGATCAGGGCGAACAGCGGCACGATGAAGAATCCCGAGAAGACGGCCATCAGCAGAAGGTCGATCAGGACGCGCCATATCCACGGCTCAGCCAGGATGGCGGAGACAGCGAGACCCTGGGTCAGCGCCACGTCCGGCCGGGCGAAATACAGATCGACACCGAAAAGTGTCATGCCGATGGATCCGAATGGCACCAGGCCGATCTCCACCTTATGCCCCGACAGCCGCTCGCACAGCAGCGAGCCGATGCCGATACCCAGCGAAAAGACCGTCAGCAGCAAGGTGTAGACGCCCTCGTTGCCACCAATGATCAACTGCGCGTAGGTCGGCAGCTGCGTAATGAAGACCGAGCCGAAGAACCAGAACCACGATATGCCGAGACACGACAGCAGGACGGCACGGTTGCCGCGGATGTAGCCCAGGTTGTTCCAGGTTTCGGTGAACGGATTCCAGTTGATCCGCAGCGCCGGGTCGGGCGCCGGTGCCGGCGGCATCCGCAGCGAGCAGGCGAGGCCGGCGAGTGCAGTCAGGATCGTCGCCGCGCCCACATACCAGGCACCGGTGTCGGGAAACTTGATCAGCTGTGCGCCGAGATTCTGGCCGAGCAGGATCGCCAGGAACGTTGCCATCTCGATGAGCCCGTTGCCGCCGACGAGCTCGCGCGAGTCGAGCACCTGCGGCAGCAGGCCGTACTTGAGCGGGCCGAACAGCGTCGAATGCAGGCCCATCATGAACAGCATCGTCATCAGCAGCGGAATACTCTTGGCGACGAAGCCGAAGAGCGCCACGACCATGATCGCTACTTCGAGCAGCTTGACGAACTGTGCCAGGCGCGCCTTGTCGTACTTGTCGGAGAGCTGGCCGCTGGTGGCGGAAAACAGCAGGAACGGTGCGATGAACAGCGCAGCGGCGAGATTGGTGTAGTTGGCGGCGCGGACTGGGTCGTGGGCGGCGATCTGGTAGACCGCCATGATGACCAGCGCGTTCTTGAAGACGTTGTCGTTGAACGCGCCGAGCGCCTGTGTCCAGAAGAATGGGCCGAACCGGCGCGATTTCAGCAGAGCGAACTGATTGCTGCTCGACATGACGGGAACCTTGGTAAGTCGCGCGCAATCTAGCAGACCCGACGTTGCGGTATCTGTCGTCCCCTGGGTACGCCGCTCCTAACCTCGCGTTAACGATTCCCGAACCGGCGATCCGGTTTCCTCGGCCGTCCCGTAAACTTCTGCCTTTCCCTGCAATGCCCGCCAGACGGGCGCCGGAGCTCCATGAAACTGACCCACCTGGCCCTTGCCGGGGCCCTCGTGCTGCTTTCCGCCACGGCCCTCGCCGACAACGTGATCCGGCCCGTGCCGATTCCCGACCTCAGCAAGCTCGGCAAGGCCGAAGCGGCGGACCTCGTCGAGATGCGTGCCGAGTTCGACAGGAGCAAGCCGAATCTCGTCGGCGAGCCGCTCGCGAAAGCTTTCTCGCTGCTCGCATCGAGCTACGCCCAGGCGGGTTTCTACGCGGAAGCCGACGTGGCCCTCGCGAATGCGATCGTGGTGACGCCGGACGACGCCCGCTGGATCTATCTCCGCGGCATGCTTGCGCGCATGCGCAATCAGCCGGCGCAGGCCAATGATCTGCTCGAGCAGGCACTGCGACTGGACCGTAAATACCTGCCGATCCGCGTTGCCGTGATCGAGGCGCGCCTGGCCTCTGGCAACGTCGATGCCGCGCGCCAGGCCGTGGATCAGGCCGCCGCGGACGCCAAGGGCAGCGCGATGATCGCGTCGTTGCGCGCGCGTGTGGCCCTGCGCCAGAGCCGCTACGCCGATGCGCTCGCGGCGCTCGAGGAGGCGCTGCGTCTCGATCCGGGCGCCAATCAGCTGTATGGCGTGCAGGCTGATGTCTATACGGCACAGGGCAACACGGCGGCAGCTGCCGCTGCGCGTGCCAAGGCGGGTACCGTTGCCGTGAAGCAGCTGGATCCGCTGCTGGCCGGATTCCTCGGTGCTCGTACGATCGACCTGACGGCATCGAGCGCGCGGCCGGCTGCTGCCGACAGGGACGACCCTCTGACGCGTGCGCGCTTCCTGATCGGCGTGAAGCAATTCGATGCGGCGCGCGCGCCGCTGGATGAGGCATTGCGCAGCAAACCGAACGATGCGGGCCTGTTGAGTCTCTCGGCGCGCGTCGAAGCACTGCTCGGCAACCGCAACGTCGCGCTGGCGCGTGCCAACGATGCCGTACGCCTGTCGCCGAACGAGCCCGCTGCGCTCGTCACGCGCGGTGTCGTCGCCGAAACCGGCGGCGATGAGGCGGCGGCCCAGACCGACTATGAGAAGGCGATCGGGCTCGATGCGAATTCCACCGAAGCGCGCCTGCTGCTCGGCAACCGCTACATGCGGACGGGCCGCTTTACCCTGGCGGCCGAGCAGTACCGCCAGCTCGTGAAGCTGGAGCCCAAGATAGCCGAGCACCACGGCCGCCTGGCGGCGGCCCAGGTTGCCGACGGCCGTTGCACCGAAGCGTTGAGCGATCTGGAGGCGACCCTCAAGGCGAATCAGCGCCAGGGCTACGCCGCGCAGGTCTTCGTGCGTGTCGCCAGTACCTGTCGGGGCACGACCGCAGCGCAGCGCAAGGTCGCGGCCGACTATGCGCGCCGGCTATACGTCGAGCGGCCGATTCCGCAGGTCATCGAAGCGGTTGCGCTGGCCAACGCCGCCGAGGGCAACTTCACGGTTGCCACGGAAATGCAGGGCTCCGCGATCTTTGCCGCCGTGCGTGATGGCGGTAATGAAGCAGCCGACCCGTTCCGCGAATTCTTCGGCAAATTCCAGGCGAAACAGATGCCTGACAAGCCGTGGCCGGCGGACAGTGGTTTGTTCAAGCCCGCCCGCCTCCAGCCGCAGCCGTCACGCCCGGCTCCGGCGGCGCAGCCGGCTCCGGGCCAGAAGGGCTGAAGCACACGGCGATGTGGCGGCCGCGACGATCGGGACGCAGGACGGGTGAGGCGTTCCCGTTTCCCGATCGTCAGCGGCAGAGTCCGCGGCGCAGGTGGAAATAGCCGCCGATAGGGCCGCGCAGGACGATCGTGTCGCCCTTGCGCGAGACGATCTCCCATTCGCGATCAGGGCCGCCGAGCATGCCGTTCTCAATCGCAAAGCCCGTCTCGCTGCGGATGAGGCGGGACTTGATCAGGCTGCCCACCTTCATGCGGTATTCCAGCGAGTCGCCGGTGACCGTCCACTGCGCCGGCGACGATTCGTCCTTCTCGCCGTCTGCGTCCATCGATACGGCGTATTCGCACCAGGCGCCGGACAATGCCGCGGCGCCCCCGCCACTGCCTTTGGTGTTGCCTGCCTCAGGGCTGTCTGTCGAAGCCGGCGGCGTGCTCTCGTCGGAGCGCGCGACGCCCTTGACCGTGATTTCACCGCCGCTGCCGGGCGCGCAGGGCTTGTCCTTGAACTCGACCGCGCCGTTGGCGCCGGTGCACTTGTATACGGCCGCCTGGAGCGGAGCCGCCCCGAGTACGGCGGCCAGACAGAACAGGTAAAGACGCATGGATGACTCCGATGGTGATTCGCTGCGATCCTGCGGCGGCAGGGAGGTCATGTCCCGGACAGTTTGTCCGGTCGGCTCCGTTCAGCGATTCAGTGCGCGGTGGCCGATGTCGCGCCGGAAGAACATCCCGTCGAAACGCACGCTGCGGGCGGCGGTGTAGGCGCGTTCGCGCGCTTCGGCGATATCGCGGCCGAGTGCGCAGGCGGTCAGGACGCGGCCACCGGCACTGACGGCGCGGCCTTGCTCGTCAAGCCGGGTGCCGGCCTGGAACACTTTCGTGTCGGGATCCCGTGATGCATCGAGTCCTTCGATGACGTCGTTGAGCCGCACGGCGCCCGGATAGCCCTGCGCGGCGATCACGACGCCGAGTGCCGGACGCGGGTCCCATTCGGCTGTGGTGCGGTCGAGACGGCCATCGAGCGCCGCCTCGATGAGGTCGACAAGGTCGGATTTGAGACGCAGCATGATGGGCTGGGTTTCCGGATCACCGAAGCGCACATTGAATTCGATGACCTTCGGTGCGCCGTGCCGGTCGATCATGAGGCCGGCATAGAGAAAGCCGATGAACGGCGCGCCTTCGGCGGCCATACCGGCCAGGGTCGGCTCGATGACTTCGCGCAGGATGCGCTGCTCGACCTGTGGCGTGACGACCGGTGCCGGCGAATAGGCGCCCATGCCCCCGGTGTTCGGGCCGTTGTCGCCCTCATCGCGCCGTTTGTGGTCCTGGCTCGTCGCCATCGGCAGCGCGCGCTGGCCGTCACTGATGACGATGTAGCTGGCCTCTTCTCCGTCGAGGAATTCCTCGATGACCACGCGCGACGAGGCGTCGCCGAGCGAGTGGGCGCCGAGCATGTCGTGCAGCGCCTGTTCGGCATCGGCCAGGGTCAGCGCCACGACGACGCCCTTGCCTGCGGCAAGCCCGTCGGCCTTGATGACGATAGGGGCGCCGTGGCGGCGCACATGGGCCAGGGCGTCGGCGAGTTCGGTGAACACGGCATAGCGCGCGGTCGGGATGTTGCGGCGCGCGAGGAAATCCTTGGCGAAGGCCTTGGAGCCTTCGAGCTGCGCGGCGACCCGGCGTGGACCGAAGCAGCGCAGCCCGGCGGCACGGAACTTGTCGACGACGCCGGCGACCAGCGGTGCCTCCGGGCCGACGACGGTCAGGTCGACCTGCTCGCGCTTGGCCAGTGCGAGCAGCCCGTCGAGGTCGGTCATCGCGACGGCCGCGTTGCGGACGCCCGGCTCGTGAGCAGTGCCGGCGTTGCCGGGCGCGACGATGACTTCGACCACGCGCGCGGATTGCTTGAGTTTCCAGGCCAGCGCGTGTTCGCGCCCGCCCGAGCCGATGACAAGGACTTTCATGGGGGACCCTGGGAGAAGCCGCAGAACAGACCGCGATTGTAGCCTGCGGCCCGCAGCGGCCCGGAAATTCCGCGTCGGTGGGGTGGGCACGGCGAAACGTGACGTTTTGTGTCGCGGGGGCGGCCAGATCGATGCGTGCGTCCGGCAAACGGGAGCAATGCCCCCTGTCTGACCAGCAGCCGCTTGCCATCCAGGGGTACGCCGAATCGGCGCTGCGCGGTCTACTCCAGAGCGGCGAGCAATGCGGCGCGCGGCAGCTTGCCAGTTTCGTTGCGCGGAAGCCGGTCCACCTTGCGCAGCGGTCGCGGAAGAAATGCCGGATCGGCTGCGGTTCGCAGCGCATCCAGGATCGCGGTCTCGCTGAGATCCGGCGCAACGACGAGTGCAGCGAGGCGCTGAACGCCACAGTGGTCGCCGTCGCGTTGGAAGATGACGCCGTCGACGACGCCGTCGATTGCCAGCAGCCGGCGGTTCAGGTCGGCGAGCGATGCGCGCTTGCCGGCGATTTCGAGCAGATCCGAATTGCGCCCGCGCAGACGGAAACGACGCTGCGGCAGCAACTCGACGATGTCCTGCAGGATGGCCGGCGTGCCGAACCAGTCGGCGGTGACGAGCGTGCCGTCGGGCTGAGGCCGCAGACTTACCCCATCGTAGTGCTGCCAGTTCTCCTCCCGCGCGCTGCGGCGGTGCGCGATGACACAGGTCTCGGTCGAACCGAACACCTCGATCACGCTGGTGCGGAAACGCCGTTCCGCCGCCGCCGCCAGTTCGCGGCACAGTGGCGCGGTCGCGCAGACGATGCCCGCGAGTTCGGGCAGGTCGACGGACGACTGCACCAGCGCGCGCAGGTGCACCGGCGTGGTCACGAGCAGCCGCGGCAGCGGCAGCGCCGCGAGCGCTGCCGCGATGTCGGCCGGCATCAGCGGCTTGGCCGCGTCGATGCCGGCCTCCGCGAGCAGCGGCAGCAGCACCGACATTTCCATGCCGTACATGTGCTGCGGCGGCACGGTCGCAACGAGGCTCAGTTCTGTGCCGGACACCTGTTCGCGCAGCAGCGCTGCGTTGAGTCGCGTGCTCGCGCAGAAGCTTTGCCAGGTTTTCGGGTTGGGTTTGGGGGTGCCGGTCGAACCGGAGGTGTAGCCGATCGCGACGATCTGGTCGCCCGGCAGCTGCGGCACCGTGACGTCTTCGGGGAGGTGGAGTGCGTCGATCGGGGGCAACTGCCACAAGTGCGGCGGTGCCGCGTCGAGTGCCCGGTCGCTGATCGCATAGCAGCCCGGGTGCGCGTCCATGACCTCATCCACCGCCTGGCGTGCGCGTGACGGCGGCAGCAGATTGGTCTGGCCGGCCGCGGCGACTGCGGCGAACGCGACGAGAAACTGATAGCGGTCCTCGCACAGGTTGACGGCGGCGTTCGCGCGCGGCAGCTGCGCGACGACCGCGGCGACGTGCCCGAGGAATTCCGCCTGGCGGACCGGGCGGCCGTTCAGCCAGGCCACGATGCGGCGTGGCGACCCCACGACCAGAGGCAGGCTGGCTGCGTCCGGTCGCACTCCCTGAATGACTGCAGACATAGCCCCCCGGCCTCAATGTCGTACGAATTCCCCGCTGATAGCGTCGCGGATCGTGGTCGGGCGCTCAAGCCCCCCGACCGGGGCGTCGACAATGGCGTCGAGCGCGTCACCGAATACAGTACGTAATTCGGCAGCGGTTCTTGCGGGCGGCTCGCCATGGCGATTGGCGCTCGTTGAAACCAGTGCGCCGCCGAACGCGCGGCACAGTGCCGCAGCGGGCTCGTGTGCGGTAACGCGCAGTGCAATGCCGGCATGGCCTCCCGCAATCCACGGCGGGACTCGCGGCGAGCGCGGCAGTATCCAGGTGTTGGGCCCGGGCCAGCTGTCCCGGACCCGGGCGAGGGCCTCCGCCGGAACGCGGTCCAGGTCGATGTAGTGCGCAACCTGGGCGAAATCGGCTGCGATCAGCAACACGCCCTGTTGCGGCGGCCGGCGTTTGAGCGCGAACAGGCGTGTCAGCGCGGCCTCATCGTGTGGATCGCAGCCGAGGCCGTAGACGGCCTCGGTCGGGTAGGCGACGACGCCGCCACGATGCAGCGCCGCGGCGGCGGCCTCAATGCCGAACAGGTCCATGTCCTTTCCCCTCAGGACGTGGATTTCCCGGGCGCAGCCTTGCGCGCCACGGTTGTCTTCGCAGCGGTTTTCCTGGCGGCCGTTCTCTTGGCGGGAGTCTTCTTCGCTGCTGCCTTCTTCGTCGTGGTCTTCTTCGTGGCCGGCGTGGCGTCGTTACCCTTGGGCGCTGCCGCCTTCGGCTCGGCCTTGGCCTTGCCCGTCGCCTTGCCTTTGCCGAAGCGACCGCGGGCAGGCTTGTCCGGCGCTGCGGCCAGCAGCTCGACGCATTCGGCTTCGGTCAGCGATTCGGGTTCGCGATCCTTCGGGATGCGGCCGTTTTTTGCGCCGTCGGTGATGTAGGGACCATAACGGCCGCGCAGCACCTGGATCGCGCCGTCACGGAAGCTCTTGATGACGCGATTCGCGGCGGCCTCTGCCTTGTCGTGCAACAGCTGCAGGGCTCGCGGAAGTTCAATCGTATACGGATCGTCCTCGGCCTTGAGCGAGGCGTACGTCGAGCCGTGCTTCACGAACGGCCCGAAACGCCCGACACCCACCGTGATATCGGTGCCGTCGGGATGCTGGCCGAGTGTGCGGGGCAGCTTGAACAGCTCCAGTGCCTCGGGCAGCGTGATTGTGTGGATGCTCTGGTTCGCGCGCAGGCTCGCAAAGCGCGGCTTGTCCTCGTCTTCCTTGGTGCCGATCTGTGCAAACGGCCCGAAACGGCCGAGTCGCACCGAAACCGGCTTGCCGCTGGCCGGGTCGTCACCCAGCACACGTGCGCCGCTTGCTTCGGAGCGGTCGACGGTTTCGTTCTTCTCTTCGACCAGTTCCTTGAACGGTGACCAGAAGCGCTGCATCAGCGGCACCCAGTCTTCCTCGCCGCGGCTCACGGCGTCGAGCTCGTCCTCGAGTTTCGCGGTGAAGTCGTAGTCGACGTAGCGCGTGAAATGCCCGCTGAGGAACTTGCTGACCGCCCGGCCGACGTCCGTCGGGCGGAAGCGGCGCGAATCGAGCGTGACGTATTCGCGCGAAAGCAGCGTCTGGATGATGCTCGCGTAGGTCGACGGCCGGCCGATGCCGAACTCCTCGAGCGCCTTGACGAGGCTGGCTTCCGAATAGCGCGGCGGCGGTTCGGTGAAGTGCTGCTCGGCAAGGATGGCCGCCAGGGGCACGACATCCCCGACCTTCATCAGTGGCAGCTTGCGGCCCTCGTCGTCGTCCTCCGCGGCCTTCTGGTCCTTGCCCTCTTCGTAGACGGCGAGAAAGCCCGCGTCGACGACCGTGGTTCCGCTCGCACGGAACGCCGAGTCCTTGCCGCAGGCCAGATCGACCGACACGGTATTGAGCGTCGCATGCTGCATCTGGCAGGCGACCGTCCGTTTCCAGATCAGCTCGTAAAGCTTGCGCTGCTCGTCGCTGAGCGCGCTGGCGATGCTGGAGGGGCGGCGCATGGCCGAGGTCGGGCGGATCGCCTCGTGCGCTTCCTGGGCGTTCTTGGACTTGGTCTTGTAGACGTTCGGTGCGTCGGGCAGCGCCTTGGCGCCGTAGTCGCGGCGAATCACGTCGCGCAGTTCTGCAACGGCGTCGTCGGACAGGCTGGTCGAGTCCGTACGCATGTAGGTGATGAGGCCGACGACCCCCTCGTCGCCGATTGCAATGCCTTCATAGAGCTGCTGGGCGAGGCGCATCGTGCGGCTCGTCGTGAAGCCCAGCTTGCGGGCGGCCTCCTGCTGCAGGGTCGAGGTCGTGAACGGGGCAGCCGGGCGGCGCTTGCGCTCGCGTGACTGCACGTCGGCGACGACGAGCCGGCCGCCGCGCCAGGCCGGCTCGTCGGTATCGAAGGGCGTGTCGTTGCCGGCGATGCGGGTCGCGCCGGCGGCAGTGTAGAGCGCGTCCCGGGCGGCGTAGGCCGCGCCGGCTTCGGTCAGGTCGAACTGCTCGAACTTCTTGCCTGCCAGCCGCAGCAGGCGGGCGCGGAACGGTGTGGTCGCGTGGGCAAGCTCGGCGTCCATGCTCCAGTATTCGCGCGGCTTGAACGCTTCGATCTCTTCCTCGCGCTCGACGATCATGCGCAGCGCCGGCGACTGCACGCGTCCGGCGGACAGTCCGCGCTGGACCTTGCGCCAGAGCACCGGCGAGAGATTGAAGCCGACGAGATAATCGAGCGCACGACGCGCCTGCTGCGCGTTCACGAGATCCAGCGACAGTTCGCGCGGATGATCGACCGCGTCCTTGATCGCCTTGGGCGTGATTTCCGAGAACACGACGCGATGCACGTCCTTGCCCTTGAGCAGGCCGCGTTCGCGCAGGATCTCGCTGATGTGCCAGCTGATCGCCTCGCCTTCGCGGTCCAAGTCGGTCGCGAGATACAGCGCTTCTGCCTTGGCCGCTGCCTTGGCGATCGCATCGACGTGCTTCTCGTTCTTGTCGATGACCGCGTATTGCATCGCGAACCGCTGATCGGGATTGACCGCGCCCTCCTTGGGCACGAGATCGCGCACATGGCCGTAGGACGCGAGGACGGTGAAGTCCTTGCCGAGGTACTTGTTGATCGTCTTGGCCTTGGCCGGCGATTCGACGATGAGTAGGTTCTTGGCCATTGCGTGTGGCGCATCCTCTGCGCAGGCTGCCGGCATACCGGCGACCGCTGGGTCGATAGCGTGGGGTGGACGCACGGATGGCGTCCTCTTTTTCATCCTGCACACAGCCCGCTCGGTGCTGTCAAGCCAGCTGGAACGACGGCCGGGTGTGGTCCGGGGCGGTGTGCGGCCCTGTCACAGCCGCTGGTAGCGCCCTCCGCCGACACTGGTGACGTCGCCGTCGAGCTCGAGCAGCAGGAGCATCGACGAGAGTTCGGGAATGCCGAACCCGGTACGGGTGGCGAGTTCGTCCAGGCCGATCGGGTCGTGGCCGAGCGCCGCCAGCACGCGCACGTAGTCCGCATCGCGCGTGGACCCGGACGCTGCCGGTGCCGCGGCCGCCTGAGGCGGCGCGGCCAGGCGCTCGCGCAGCCGTTCGCCCAGCGCCTGCGCGAGGGGGGCAAGTTCGTCGACGATCTCAACGGCGGTCTCGACGAGGCGCGCGCCCTGCCGGATGAGCCGGTGACATCCGCGGGCAAGCGGATTGTGTATGGAGCCTGGCAGCGCGAACACCTCGCGCCCCTGTTCGGCGGCGAGCCGGGCAGTGATCAGCGAGCCGGACTGCGTGCCGGCCTCGACCACGAGCACGCCGAGAGAAAGTCCTGCGATCACGCGGTTACGGCGCGGAAAGTGGTCAGGCCTTGCCTCCACCCCCGGTGGAAACTCGGTGACGAGCGCACCCGCCGAAGCGATGCGCGCCGCGAGGCCGGCATGGCGCCGGGGGTAAACGAGGTCCGGCCCCGTGCCCATGACGGCGACGGTGCTGCCGCCGGCATCCAGCGCGGCCGCGTGTGCCGCGCCGTCGACGCCGTCAGCGAGTCCGCTGGTCACGACGAAGCCGGCGGCGGCGAGGTGAGTGGCAAAGCTGCGTGCGTTGGCGAGCCCCCCGGCAGTCGCGCTGCGGGCACCGACGATCGCTACCTGGGGCCGCCAGAGCAGACTGATCTCGCCGCTCACGAAGAGCGCGGCGGGTGCGGCGGCGGCTTCGCGCAACAGCGCCGGGTAGTCGGCATCGTCCCAGGTGAGCAGGCGCCGTCCGTCGGCTGCCAGCCAGGCGAGATCCGCCGTGATACGGGCGGCATCGGGTGCCCGCAGCCACGCCAGCGTCGACTCGCCGAAGGAGAATTCGCGCCGCAGGCGTTCCAGGTCGGTGAGCGCGGCCACTGCGCCGCCGGCCCGCGTGACAAGGCTGCGCAGACCGGCCGCGCCGAGCCCGGGGGCGCGCAGCAGGGTCAGCCAGGCTTCGGTTTCCGCGGCGTCACACTGATCGACGTTCATGCAACGAGTCTAGGAACGGGCACGAAAAAAGCGCCGGCTTTCGCCGGCGCCTGGAGATCGGAAACGGCTGGCGGAGACGTCGGAATGATCCGAGCGGTCCGCGCGTATGTCATTCCGGCGCAGTCAGCACGTCATGCAGGTGTACCGGACGCAGGCCGTCCATGACGAGCCCGTAGCTGACCCGGTCGAACGTGCGGAAGATCATCACGTGGCCGATGAACTCGGCCGGCAGGGTGACTTTCGAATCGTTCGGATTGAAGAAGTTGCGCGCCCCGCCTTCCGGGTATTTGTACTGGTCCGTGATGCGCTCGCCCGGATGGTAGACCGAGAAGGTCTGACCGTTCTCGATGCCGTCGGCCGAACCGCGCGACAGCGCGACGACCTGCTTCGGACCGACTGCATTGAGTGCGTCGGTGAATGCGAGCACTTCAAAGCTCGTCGGGACACTCTTCGGTGCGTGCGGAACGTACTGCGAATCGTACGGCCGGTCCTCGATCGGCATGATCAGATCCCCGGGCCGGATCTCGTAGTCCGAATAGGTGATGAGTACCGAGCTCGGATCGCCGGCGCGCGTGATCTGCGCATTGGCGAGTACCTGCACTTCATAGCCGAGCACGCTCGCGTTGCGGCCGAACATGTTCTTCACCGGACTGGGGTGCCACAACATCTTGTTCTGGCCGTGCTGCGTATCGAGCGAACGCACGTGCGTGGTGGGCGGATCGCCGTCCTTCTTGCCTTCGACCGAGTAATACAGATTGGTCGGGCGCACGATCACGTAGGAATCGCCGGGTTTTCCGTCCAGGCCGCGCACATAGGCCAGATTGCCGTTCACCGCGCGCAGCTTGTTCTCTTCGACGGCGACGATGTGCGGCAGGCTCTTGAACGTCTTCTCGTCGACGACGCGCATGTTCTTGAGGAACTGCTCGATGTCCTTGAGATTGATCGGCTGGATCGCCTCATCCAGTGGCTCGCGTCGCACGCGCGGCCCGGTGCCGGTCAGGCGCGCGCCGCCCCCGGCGTTGAGATACGACAGGTTGAGCACGTCACCCGGATAGATCAGGTGCGGGTTCTCGACCTGTGGATTGGCCTGCCAGATTTCCGGCCAGAGCCAGGGTTTCTTGAGGAAGCGGGCCGAAATGTCCCAGAGGGTGTCTCCGCGCTTCACCGTGTAGGTGTCGGGGTGACCGTTGCGCAGCTCCGACTCGCTGACGGCAAAAGCCGTGAGCGCGACGAGCAATCCGGCAAAAAGTGCAGGTAGTTTTTTAAGCATGGCCGCCAATTACCTGATTCCCCAAGGGCATCGTGAGTGTAGCCGAAGAAAATACGCACGCAAGCCGTGATCGCCGGAGCCCGGCGTACGGCTCGACCGGGATGCCGGACGGCTCCCCCCGTCATGGGCAATTCCGCGTAGAATTTCCGCATGTTACGCGCGGATCGGAGCCCGCTTCCGCCAACTTCCGCGCAGATTCTTCAGAGGTAGTCGCATGGCCAAGCTCACGATTCTGGAATTTCCCGATCCGCGTCTGCGGACCAAGGCACAGCCCGTGGCCGCATTCGGCCCCGATCTGGCCGGTCTCGTGGCCGACATGTTCGAGACCATGTATGCGGCGCCGGGCATCGGCCTCGCCGCTACCCAGGTCAATGTCCACAAACAGTTGCTGGTCCTGGACGTATCCGAAGAAAAGAACCAGCCGCTCGTGTTCTGCAACCCACGCATCCTCACCAAGGACGGCATCCAGACGTACCAGGAGGGTTGCCTCTCGGTTCCCGGCATCTATGCCGACGTCGAACGCGCCAATCGCATCACCGTCGAGGCCGAGGACGCAGCGGGCAAGACTTTCACGCTCGAGGCCGACGGTCTGCTGGCGGTCTGCATCCAGCACGAGATGGATCATCTGGCCGGCCGGCTGTTCGTCGACTATCTCTCGCCGCTCAAGCGCGAGATGGTACGCAAGAAGCTCGAAAAGCAGCGTCGCAGCGCCTGATTGCCGATGACTTCGCCCTTGCGTGTGGTGTTCGCCGGAACACCGGAATTCGCCGTGCCCTGTCTGGCGGCCTGTGACCAGGCCGGCGTCGAGGTCGTCGCCGTCTATACACAGCCCGATCGACCGGCGGGTCGTGGCCGCAAGCTCTCGCCGAGTCCGGTCAAGCAGGCCGCGCTCGAGCGTGGCTATCGGGTCGAGCAGCCGGAGAATTTCCGCACCGCCGAGGCGCGCGCAACGCTCGCGGCGCTGGCGCCCGATCTGATGGTCGTCGTCGCCTACGGCCTCATCCTGTCGCAGACGGTGCTCGACATGCCGCGTTTCGGCTGCTGGAACGTGCATGCCTCGCTGCTGCCGCGCTGGCGCGGCGCGGCGCCTATCCAGCGGGCGGTGCTCGCCGGCGACCCGCGCAGCGGCGTGTGCCTGATGCAGATGGAGAAGGGACTCGACACGGGGCCGGTCATCGCCCGGCTCGAAACGCCGGACATCACGCGGGAGACCGGCGGGAGCCTGCATGACCTCCTATGTCACTACGGCGCCACCTTGCTGGCCGGCCAGCTGCGCACACTCGCCGAGACGCGGACGCGGCCGGCGGCGGCGCCCCAGCCGGCCGAAGGCGTGGTTTATGCGCACAAGCTCGACAAGGCCGAGGCGCTGATCGACTGGCGTGACGCGGCGATCGCAATCGAGCGCAAGGTCCGTGCGTTCAATCCCTGGCCGGTCGCCGAGGGCGACATCGCCGGCGAACGGCTGCGCATCTGGAGCGCGGATGCATTGCCCGCCGGGGCGGGCGCGACACCCGGCACCGTGCTCGCTGCATCACGCGAGGGACTCGATGTCGCGACGGGCGGCGGCATGCTGCGGATTCGTGAGGTCCAGCGTGCGGGTGGGCGGCGCATGGCGGTGCTCGACTATCTCAATGCGCGGCCGGACCTGCGCCGGCCGGTCGCGTGAACGACGCGCGCGCGCTCGCCGCGCAGGCCCTCGACCGGATCGTGCGTGGCGGCGTGTCGTTGCGCGAGGCCTTCGCCGAGGTCGCGCCGCGGCTGGCCGATCCCCGCGATCGGGCGTTCGTATCGGCATTGCTGCATGAGGGGGCGCGCTGGTGGCTGCGCTATGACGCGATGCTGGGCCGGCTGCTGCAGAAGCCATTGCGCGGACGCGAACCGGTCGTGCATGCCCTGCTCGTGATCGGGCTCGTCCAGCTTGCGGTGCTCGCCATGCCGGAATACGCCGCCGTGGCCGGTAGCGTCGAGGCCGTGCGTGCTCTGAAGCGACCGCAGCTCGCCGGCCTCGTCAACGCCGTGCTGCGCCGGTTCCTGCGCGAGCGCGTGGCGCTCGACGCCGCAGCTGATGCGGATCGCCTGTTCGCGAGTGCACATCCGGCCTGGCTCGTGCAGCAGCTCGCTCAGGACTGGCCTGACGATGTGGACGCCATCCTTGCGGCGAACAATGTGCCGGGGGCGTTGGTGCTGCGGGCCAACCGGCGGCGCACGACACCGGTCGCTCTGGTGGGGCGCCTGATCGCCGCGGGCCATGCCGCGGCCATGCACGAGTGGCTGCCCGATGCCGTCGTGCTCGAACACAGTGCCGACGTGACCGGACTGCCAGGCTATGCCGACGGTGATTTTTCGGTCCAGGACGGCGCGGCGCAGCTCACGCCGGACCTGCTGGATCTTGCCGACGGAATGCGCGTGCTTGACGCCTGCGCGGCGCCCGGCGGCAAGGCCGCGCATTGCCTGGAGCGGCATGCGCTCGATCTGCTCGCCCTCGACCGTGATCCCCAGCGGCTCGTGCAGGTGCGTGACAATCTGGCGCGGCTGGGGCTGTCGGCGCGAACCGTCGCCGGTGATGCTGCAGTACCCGCCGGCTGGTGGGACGGACGTCCATTCGATCGCATCCTGCTCGATGCCCCGTGTTCGGCGACCGGCGTGATCCGGCGTCAGCCGGATATCCGCCTGCACCGGCGCGCGGGTGACGTCGAGCGCGTCGCTGCGGAACAGGCGCAGCTGCTCGACGCGCTCTGGCCGCTGCTGCGTCCCGGCGGCCGTTTCGTCTACGCCACGTGCTCGATCCTGGCGCGGGAAAATGCCCGCCAGATCGACGCATTCCTGGCGCGTACGCCGGGTGCGCGGGCCGTCGACGCGATACCCTCTCGCTTCGGTCGCGCCGCCGGCGCCGGCCGGCAGAATCTTCCCGGCGCGGGCGGCATGGATGGTTTCTTTTATGCCATCGTGGAAAAACCAGCCCCGTAGCCGCGGCCGCGCGCCGTGCCGCCTGCTGTTGGCGCCACTGTTCGCACTGGCGCTGCAAGCCTGCGCGCCCGGCGAATCGCTCGTCACACTCGGCGAAGCGCACGTCGACCAGCGCGGAGGCGGCGCGATGCTGGTCGTCGAATGCGACTGGAAGCCCAGCAGTGAAATGCTCGATGCGCTCGATCACGGCATTCCGCTGACGCTGCGCTTCGAACTCACGCGGGAGCGCCGCGGGCTGTTCGGCTGGAATGCCGAACAGCGCGAGCAGCACCGGCTCGAACTCCGCTATTTTCCGCTGTCGCGCAACTATCAGCTGCGCGATCTCGACCGGGCAACGGTACGCCGCTTCGGCGTGCGCGCGGCGGCGATCGCGGCATTCAGCCGCATGGAGCTGCCGCTTTCCGCCGCCTCGATTCGCGCGGTCGCACCGGAACGCCAGCGCCTGCGCATCGTGCTTGACAGCGATGCGCTGCCCGGCGCGTTGCGCCTGCCTGCGCTGGTCGACAGTGCCTGGCGCCAGGCCGTCGTGGAACGGACATGGCCTGGCACTCCGGCGTCCTGACCTGGGTCACGCGTCGGCTGCTGCCGGCCCTCGCGGTGCTGGCGCTGCTCGGCTGCGCGCTGCTGCTCGCGGGCGATGCGGCGAGCGGCAGCAATCGTTTCGGCCGTCTGCATCCATGGATGGTGATCTTCGCGAGCGCGGCGCTGCTCGTGCTCATCGTCGTGATCGGCGTGCGCTTGCTGCGCCTGGTCTCCGACGCGCGACGCGAGGTCCCCGGTGCGCGGCTGACGCGGCGTCTGTTGCTGATGCTCATGCTGCTGGCGGTGCCCCCGGTGCTCGTGGTGTACGGCTTCGCGCTGAACTTCCTCAACGCGACCATCGACGCCTGGTTCAGTGTGCGCCTGGAGCAGTCCCTCGACGATGCGCTGGATATCGGCCGTCTTTATGTCGACGAGCGTCTGCGCATGAGCCAGGAGGCGAGCAGCGGCCTTGCCGCGGCGCTCGATGCGCGCGAAGACGCGGAGATGCAGGCCGAACTCGACAGCGTCATCGACGAGCTCGGCGCGACCCAGCTCACGGTGTTCGGGGACAATGCGACGGTGATTGCGACCGCGAGCTCCGATCCGCGCTTCCTCGATCCGGTCTATCCCGATGCGGCAACCCTGATGCGGCTGTCCGGTGGCGGCAGCTATGCCGCGGCCGAGCCGGTCGGCGACGAGCTCATGCTGCGCGTGCTCGTGCGCAGCAATCTGGCGAGCGGTTCGCCGCGGCTGCTGCAGACCTTGTTTCCGCTGCCCCCGAAACTGCGCCCGCTGACGCAGAGGGTCGAGGCCGCCAGCTTCGATTTTCGCCGCCTGAAGTTCCTGCGCGGCTCGCTCAAACTGACGTTCAGCCTCGTGCTGACCTTCGTGTTGCTGCTGTCGGTGCTGTTCGCGCTGCTCACCGCGTTCGGCGTCGCTCGCCGGCTCGTGGCGCCGATCGGCCGGCTGGCTGCGGCGACGCGCGCGGTCAGTGCCGGGCGCTACGACACACCGCTTCCGGTGGCGAGCCGCGACGAGCTCGGCTTCCTTCTGAATTCGTTCAATCAGATGCAGCGCGAGCTCGAGCGGGCTGGTGCGCGCGCGCAACGCAGCAATGCCGAATCCGAAGCCCAGCGCGCTTACCTGCGCGCGGTACTCGAGCATCTGTCGGCGGGCGTGCTCGGCGTCGATCGCGACGGCGTGCTGCGCACCGCCAACCGCGCGGCGGACACGATTCTCGGGGTCGCCCTGTCGCGCCAGCTCGGCCAGCCGCTTGCCAGCGTGCGCCACACGAACCCGGCGCTCGCGCCGCTCATCGATCCACTGCTGCGCCACCTCCGCGAGAACGCGCGCGAATGGCGTGAGGAAGTCGTCATCGATGAAGGAGAGGGCGAGCGCCGCATTCTGCTGCTGCACGGTACCGAACTGGTTGGCGGGGGTCCGGAGCATGCCGGTTACGTCGCCGTGTTCGACGACCTGACCCTGCTCAATCGCGCACAGCGCGACGCGGCCTGGGCCGAGGTCGCGCGCCGTCTCGCGCACGAAGTGAAAAATCCGCTGACGCCGATCCAGCTCGCGGCCGAGCGCTTGCGGCGCCGCTTCATCGGTCGCCTCGCGGCCGACGATACGGAAGTGCTGGATCGTGCGACGCGGACCATCGTGAATCAGGTCGAAGCGCTGAAAGCGCTCGTGAACGCCTTCGGCGACTATGCGCGTCCGCCACAGCTGTCGCCGCGGCCGCTGGCCCTGCATGCACTGATCGGCGAGGTGCTCGATCTGTACGAGAACGACCAGCGTCTGCAGATCAGCCGCCGTTTCGCCGACGAGGAGCTCCACCTGCGCGCCGACGCGGGACGCCTGCGCCAGCTGCTGCACAATCTGCTCAAGAACGCCCTCGAGGCGATCGGCGATCAGGCCAAGCCCCGCATCGAGGTCGCGACCGCGCGGATCGAGGACGGCGGCCGCCAGTGGGCGGAGCTCGTGATCGCGGACAACGGTCCGGGGCTGCCCGAGGGCTTCGGTGATCGCTGGTACGAGCCGTACACGAGCAGCAAGTCGCGCGGCACCGGTCTCGGGCTCGCGGTCGTGAAGAAGATCGTGGAGGAACATGGTGGCAGCATCCGTGCGGACAACCGGCCCGAAAGCGGCGCCAGTTTCCGCCTGAGGCTGCCGCTGGATTGAACGATCCGGTGCTGCCCGCCGTGCGTGAGGGGGCAGTCGGCATTCGTTGCAGTGGCATGTGTAACGAAAGACAACAAATGGATTGGTGGCAATGACGAATTTCTACAATAGCGCTTTCGGCTGGCGCCTGAGTCAGCGCCAGGAACTCTGGCTGCTTGCGGGTGTCGCCATCGTCATTCTCGCGGCTGGCATCGGCCTGCGCGACCCATGGCCCGCCGACGAACCGCGCTTCGCACTGGTCGCCAAGCAAATGGTCGAATCGGGCAACTGGCTGATTCCACACCGCGGCAGTGAACTGTATTCCGACAAGCCGCCGCTGTTCATGGCGGCCCAGGCGCTGTTCTTCACCCTGTTCGGCAGCTGGCGCGTCGCGTTTCTGCTGCCGTCGCTACTGGCCGGACTGGGAATGCTGGCGCTGGTTTACGATCTCGGCCGCCGCCTTTGGGATCACCGCGTCGGTACCTACGCCGCGGCAGCGCTACTGTGTACGTTTCAGTTCGTCTATCAGGTCAAGCGTGCTCAGATCGATCCCACGGTCTGCTTCTTCCTGACACTCGCGAACTACGGACTGTTGCGCCATTTCCTGCTCGGCCCCGATTGGCGCGCGTACTGGCTCGGCTGCTTCGCCGCCGGCCTGGGCGTTATAACGAAGGGTGTGGGCGTGCTCGCACTGCTGATGTTCGTGCCGTACCTGTTCGCGCGTCTGAGCGGGTGGCCGGGCGTGGTCCGGCCAGAGCGCGCGGCATGGCGCTGGTTGCTTGGCGCGGTCTGTTTCGCGGCAGCGACGGCGCTATGGCTCGGCCCCATGCTGTATGCCGTCGCCACGGAGTCGGGGCCGGAATACCGCGCCTACATGAACGACATCCTGTTCCGCCAGACGGCGGGGCGCTACACCGAGTCCTGGGATCATCATCAGCCCCCCTGGTACTACCTCGGCGTCATCGCGTTTTCCTGGTTGCCTACGGTGCTCGTACTGCCGTGGGCGGTGCCGCGCTGGCGCGACGCGCTGCGGCAGCGCGATGCGCGCGTGCTGCTGCCGCTGGCCTGGATCGTTCTGGTCGTCATCTTTTTCACCTTCCCCAAAGGCAAGCGCGACGTCTACATCATGCCGGCGCTGCCGTTGCTCGCGCTGCTCGTCGGCGCCCAGTTGCAGGCGGTTGCGGCGAAGCCGGCGTTCCGCCGGCTTCTGCTGGGTTTCGTGGCTGTCCTGGGGACATTGTTCGCCGTCGTGGGCGCGCTGGCCTGGAGCGGCCATCTGGAGCGAGCCAACCGGCTCGTGGAGCAGCGCGGCCTGGAGGGCGGCGGGCAGATGCTCTGGCTGTTCCTGATGGCCGTCGGCATGGTCGCGCTCGCCACATCGCTGTGGTTCCGCGCGCGGCGTAGCCTGCTCGCGCTCGCGCTCACCCTCGCGACCCTGTGGCTCGGCTATAGCTTCTGGGCCTACCCCGTGCTCAATGATTCGACCTCCGCGGCCGCGGTCATGCGCCGGACCGGCGAGCTGATCGGCAAGGACGCGGAACTGGGGCTGGTCGCCTGGAAAGAGCAGAACCTGTTGCATGCGGACCGGCCGGTACGCGACTTCGGCTTCGTGAAGCCCTGGCATCTGCAGCTCGCCGAGGCACAGCGCTGGCAGGCCGAGGCGCCCGAAAGACGCTGGCTGTTCGTCCTGAGCACCGCATTCGGCGCCTGCGTCGATCCGGACAAGGCGCAGTACGTAGGGCATGCGAACCGTCGCGAATGGTTCTTGTTGCGTGCTGACGCGTTTCGGTCCGGTTGCGATCCGGCGCTGCAGAAGGCCGCCACGGAGGACAGCTCAGATGTCGAATGATGTGAATTACGCGCATCAGGCCGGCGAATGTATTCACCTGTGCGAAATGGACGCCTATTCTGTGTCCAACCGCCCAGGGGAGGATAGTCATGCTAGATTCGGCCGTGCCACGCAAGACGCTGCAGGGGCAGCGGGAACTCGTCGATCGCCGCCAGAAACTCCACGCCCGATCGCGCTCGCTGCTGATTGCCGTACACGGGGCGCATTCCGTTGCCGAGCTCAAGCGCCAGTTCGCGGCGCTGGGGGACATCGGCAGCATCCTTGATGAGCTCAGCGCGCTGGGCCTGATCGCCGTCGACGGCAAGCCCATTGCCGGTGCGGCCAATGCCGCCGCAGCGGCGGCGCCCTCGCCTGAGGCCGAACTGCCGCCGCTGCAGCTCGCCCGGGCCTTCATCAACGAAACCGCGGTGGCCGCGCTTGGATTGCGGGCATTCCTGTTCACGCTGAAGCTCGAGCGCTGCTACACCAAGGCCGAATTGACCGAGCTGCTGCCCGAGTACCACCGCGTGCTCTCCAAGGCCAAAGGCGAAGAATTCGCGGTGGCCATGGCGATGCGGGTCGAGGACATACTTCGCCGCGCCTGAGTGGGGGCGCCGCGGACGTCAGGCAATGCGCTGGCCGCGTTCGAGCAGCCAGAGCTTGATGAATTTCTGCCGCACATAGTTGGCTTCGACCCAGGCGTAGATCAAACCGCGCCAGCCGTCGAGGAATCCGGCACGCAGCAGATATCCGCGCAGGAAGCGCCAGAGGGGATTCACGACAAGATTCACGAGACGCGCGCGGCGGCCGCGCGCGTGCTCGTGCTCGGCCATGAGCTGCGCATATCGCTCGAGGCGGCGCAGCTGATCGGCGAGGGAGCGATAGGCACGGTGTTCCAGGTCGCCGCTGAGACGCGTTACGGGGCCGTCGACGCTGACGTGCTCGTGAATCTCGCGATCGCCGCGCCAGCCGCCGCGACGGCGGTCGAACAGCCGCAGCACCCGGTCGGGGTACGCATTGCCATGGCGCAGGAAAGCACCGAAATAGTCGGTCGCGCGGGCGAAGCGGTAGCCGGCTGCAGCGAACCCCGCATTGCGTGCGGTTTCAATCGCGTCCCGCAACCGGGGCGTTACACGCTCGTCGGCATCCAGGCATAGCACCCAGTCGTGCTGTGCCTGCGTCACGGCGAAATCCTTCTGCCGCCGATAGCCGTCGAACGCGCGGCGAACCACGCGCGCGCCCAGAGCGGCCGCGCGCTCGGCGGTGCCGTCCGCCGAGCCGGAATCGACGACGACGATCTCGTCGCAGAAGGCCAGCGACGCGATGCAATCGTCGATGCGGTCGATTTCGTTGAACGTGATGATGCAGGCCGAAAGGCCGGGGCGCGCTGCGGTAGGCATTGGCGAAGCGTAACAGCCGCGTGCGACGGCACAAGGGAACCTCAGGTCGTCCCTGCGCGGCCCGGCGGAAGGTCGCCGCCGCCACTGCAGGCGCGTCGCGCGGCAGCGCGCCCGCTGTCGGGGTGGGTGCCGGCTGTGTGGCACCGGGGAGGCGAATCCCAGATAGGTACCGGTCGGCGGCGAAGCGACGACCGCACCACAGCCACCATGCAGGCACTACACTTCGCGTCGGTTCCCGTTCGCACCAGCCCATGTCGCCAACGTCACGTTTCCGTCTGGTTCCGCCGAGTTGGCTCGTGCTGTGGTTCGCCGTCGCGTTGTTCGCGATCTTCCAGCACGGTCCCATGCCGCTGTATTCCACGCGCACGCTCGCCGTCGCCTGGGAAATGTGGGACCAGAATCAGTTTCTCGTGCCGCAGATCAACGGGCATCCGTACAGCCACAAGGTCCCGTTGCTGTTCTGGCTGATCCACGCCGGGTGGGCCGTGAGCGGCGTCAATGATGTCTGGCCCCGCATTCTCGAAGTCCTGATCGGTGCGACCTGGCTGGTGGCGGCGGCGGCGCTCGCGCGGCGCGTGTTCGCGCTGCGGCCGGCGGTCGCGCGGCTCACGCCGTGGTTCCTGATTGCGCATGCCTACGCGTTCCTGTTCGGCCTGCAGATCATGTACGAGGTGCCGCTCGCCGCGTCCGTGGCCCTGGCCCTGTGCGCGCTCAGCGGCAAGCCGCGCTGGGGCTGGTTCGCGCTGGCCGTGGGTGCGGGGCTGATGACCAAGGGGCCCGTGATGCTGCTGCACGTCGCATTTCCGTTCCTGCTGGGGCCCTGGTGGAGCGAGCACGCGCGCGCCGACCGGCGCGGCTGGTACCGGCGCGGCGCGCTCGCCTTCACGGGCGGCATCGCGATCCTGCTCGCCTGGGCCGTGCCGGCCGGCTATGCCGGGGGTGATGCGTATCGACACGAGCTGTTTTTCATGCAGACGGCCGGACGCGTCGTCGACAGCTTCGATCATGCGCGGCCCCTCTGGTGGTATCTGCCCATGCTCGCGGTACTGCTGTTTCCCTGGATCGGATGGCCCCGGCTCTGGCGCGCGGCACTCACGTTCGGGCGGCCGATAGGTGATGGCGAACGGTTCCTGATCAGCTGGATCGTGCCGGCGTTTCTCGTGTTCTGCCTCGTCTCCGGCAAGCAGGTGTATTACCTGCTGCCGTTGCTGCCCGGTGCCGCGATGGCCCTGGCCTGCGTGCTCGCGCGACAACAGGCGCGTGAAGCCGGCAGCGGCCGGGTCTGGGGCGCCTGGCCGCTGGCGCTGGCGGCATTCGTCTTTGCCGCGGTGCTCGCGCTGCTGCCGGTCTGGCTCGCGAACGGCCATCTGCACTCGCACTGGCTGCACGACGCCGCGCGGCTGAGCCCCTGGTTTGCCGTCGGATTCACGGTACTCGGCCTGTTGCTGCTGTTGCCCGGCGAAGGCGACGGCGAACTGCACCGGATCGCTGGCGTGTCGCTGCTCGGCGTCGCGCTGGCCCACGCGCTGTTCGCTCACGCGCTGTTCCACAACTTCGATCTCGATCCGGCGGCGGCCGTGCTGGGCAGAGCTCAACGCGAGCACCGACCGATCGCCAACGTCGGCCAGTACGAAGGGCAGTTCCATTACCGCGCACGCCTGCGCGGCAGCATCGACGAGATCCGCATCGGCGAAATCGTCGACTGGGCACGGGCGCATCCGCGCGGACTCATCGTGCGTTATCCGGCCAGACTCGATCCGCGTGCGCGCCGCTATGCACTGTTGATTCAGCCGTTCCGCTCGCGCTGGCTCGAAATCTGGCATGCACCGACGCTGGCCGCGATCGAATCGGGCCAGACACCGGCCGAACCGCCGCAGCGCACGGCACTCTTTCCGCCGGACTACTGGCGCTACGGCGAGCCCGTCGAGCGCGACGGTGACTGATGCGTAGCGAAGTCGGCAGCAGCGCCGGCTGAAGCCTGAAGCCGGCGCCGGAGTGCGTGACCCTCCATCATTTCCGTAGCTGGGCGGTCCTGACCCGCTCTTCTCACACCCCTTCTACTGCCGCCACGGTACGCTCGCCCCGACGCGAGCTGCTCCCGCGTGCCGGCTCGACGTAGCGTCGGCTACGCCCTCGCTGCGACTCCGTCCTCGACGCGCATCAGGACGGTGTCTCGCCGGCCCCGCTACGAACGGATGTGAGAAGTGCGGGCTTGCCGTCGCCACGGAGACGCTTACCGGCGCGCGCCGGTGGCGCAGCTCACAGCTGCCGCAGGAAAGCGACCAGGTCCTTCTTCTCGCCGGCACTCAGCCGGGTTTCGAGCACGAGGTTGAAGAACTCGACCGTGTCATCGAGCGTCAGCAGCCGGTCGTCGTGCAGGTACGGCGGCGAATCCTTGATGCCGCGAAGCGGGAAGGTCTTGATCGGCCCGTCCGCACTCGCGAGTCGCCCGTTGATGTTCTTCTCCTTGAAGAAACGCTCGACGCGCAGGTTGTGCATGAGGTTGTCGGTGTAATACGGCGGCACATGGCAGGTGGAACATTTCCCTTTGCCGAAAAATACCTCCTGGCCACGCAGTTCTGCTTCGCTGGCCTTGCTCGGGTCGAGCCGGCCGTCCCAGGCGAGTTTCGGCGCTGGCGGGAAATCCAGCAGCGCCTGGAATTCGGCCATGAAATGCACCTGGCTGCCGCGTTCGAGCACGTTCACGCCCTTTTTCGTCGCAATGACCGGGTCGCCGTCGAAATAGGCCGCGCGCTGCTCGAACTCGGTAAAGTCCTCGATCGTCTTCAGTGCGCGCTGCGAGCCGAACAGACGCTGGATATTGTTGCCGCGCAGGCTCGGCGTATCGATGCGGTGCCGGTGTTCCTGCGGACGGATGTCGCCGACGAGGTGAGTGGCTGCGTTGGTGTGACCGTTGGCGTGGCAGTCGAAGCACGCGACGCCGAGGCTGGGCCGCTCCGAGCGGCGGTCGGCGGTCAGGTTGAACTGCTGCTGCGGAAACGGTACGACCAGCAGGCGCAGCCCTTCCAGCTGTTTCGGGTTGAGCACGCCATTGAACAGTTCGTAGTAGTTGTCCGAAGTCACGAGCCTGCCCTTGGACACGTCGCCGAGATCGGGGCGGGTCGTCAGGTAGATCGGCGCCGGAAACTCCGGCAGCAGATGATCGGGCAGATCGAAATCGAGGTCGAAGCGGGTCAGGTCGCGGCGTGCCTGCCGATTCACTTCATTGATCTGGAATTTCGGAAACAGCATGCCGCCTTCGGCGTGGTTCGGATGCGGCAGTGGATAGAAGCCGGCGGGCCAGAGATCCCGGTTGCGGATCTCCTCGGGTGTCATCGCGGCGAGCGCGTCCCAGCTCTGGCCGGCCTTGAGCTTGACACGCACACCTTCCTGCACGGGTTTGCCGCGCGACATGGCCGCGCCGCTCGCCGGGCGATCGGCGAGATCGTAACGCTCGGCCAGCAGCGCGGCGTGACGCTGCTCCATCTGCGCTTTCTGCGCCTTCATGCGCGCCATGACGCGGCCGAAATCGTCTTCGATGACGCTGGTGTAGCTCGTCGGCCCGGGCGGCGGAGCGCTGGGTTCGGCGGCGTACGATGCACCGCCTGACAGCATGCAGGCCAGGGTCAGGCTGGCTATTGCGGGGAATTGCTTGGACCTGTTCATGGAGCCTCCGGATTCGGTATGGCTGAGGCGGGTCCCCTGATGTGCCGCGATGAGGCGGCCCGGTGAGCATGGACGCGTGCACGCTTGTATACCAATCAACCGATCCGATGAATCCCATTGAGTGCGTCAATGCTGCCGCGCAGCATCGGTATACGCGTGAGCGTCATGCGCGCGGCGTGGCCGCAATGGGAAAAGGCGCTATGCTGGGCGTCGCTTTTTCGCCACAGGGGGGCTCATGGCATCCGGACACATTCTCGTCGTCGACGACGAGCCCGATATCCGCGGCCTCGTGCAGGACATCCTGCAGGACGAGGGGTATCAGGTCAGCGTGGCGGAAAATGCCGCAGCCGCGCGCGAGCTGCGCCGCCAGATCCGTCCCGACGCCATACTTCTGGACATCTGGATGCCCGATACGGATGGCATCACCCTGCTGCGCGAGTGGTCCGAGCGGGGTGGGCTCAACTGCCCCGTGATCATGATTTCCGGCCACGGCACGGTCGAGACTGCCGTCGAGGCCACACGCCTGGGGGCCTACGACTTCGTCGAGAAACCGCTGTCGCTCGCAAAACTGCTGCTGACCGTCGAGCGGGCGCTGGAGGCGAGCCGCCTCAAGCGCGAGAACGAAGGGCTTAAGCGCCAGGTGCCGGTGCCGCTGGAACCGGTAGGTGCCTCGCGCGTCATGCAGGCGCTGCGCGGGCAGCTCGAACGCATGGCCGGTCACGATACCTGGCTGCTGCTCAGCGGCGAGGCCGGCAGCGGCAAGGAGTCGCTCGCGCGCTGGCTCCACGAAAAAAGCGCGCGGCGCAGCGGCCCCTTCGTCACGGTCGCATCGGGTTCGATCGCCCGCGACCATGCCGCCCAGACGCTGTTCGGTGCCGAGGATGGCGGCAGCGTCCAGCTGGGCCTGCTGGAACAGGCCAACGGCGGCACGCTCTATCTCGATGAGGTCGCTGAACTCGATCCGGAAATGCAGCTGCGCCTGTCGTCGACCCTGGAGCGCCGTGCACTGATCCGCTGCGGTGGCCGCGAACCTGTCGGGCTGGATCTGCGCGTGATTGCAGCGACGGCCCAGGATCTGGACCAGCTCGTTGCCGCAGGGCGTTTCCGCGAGGAGCTCTACTACCAGCTCAAGGTGGTGCCGCTGGCGGTGCCGGCGTTGCGCGAGCGCATCGAGGACGTGCCCGAACTGCTGCAGTACTACGCCGACTTCTTTTCCAACCGTGACAAGCTGCCGTACCGCATCTTTCCGGTTGCGGTGCAGAACCGCCTGCGCAACTACGCCTGGCCCGGCAACCTGCGCGAACTGCGCAATCTGGTCCAGCGCCTGCTCATCCTCGGTGCGGCGCCCGAGGTCGAACTTGCCGAGGTCGAACAGGCGCTCAGCGGAAGCCCGCCGGCGGCACGCGCGTCCGCGCGCGGCGGTGACGGTTTCGACATCGATTTCGGCCTCTCGCTGCGCGAGGCACGCGAGCAGTTCGAACGCGCCTACCTGCTGCGTCAGCTGCAGGAAACTGGCGGCAGCGTCGGCAAGCTCGCCAAGCTCGTCGGCATGGAACGAACTCATCTTTACCGCAAGCTCCGCGACCTGGGGGTCGATGTGAAAGCGAGTTCGCGCGAGGATTGACAGGTGGCTGCGGGGGCGGGGGAGCGCGTGGACGAGAGTGAAGCACCGACGATAGCCGATGCTGCAGGCGCGGCCGCCGGGGGACCGCTGCCGGAACGCATAGGTCCGTACCAGATCCTCGGCCTGCTCGGCGAAGGCGCCATGGGTCGCGTGTTCCTGGCGCACGAGTTCCAGCCGCCGCGCGATGTGGCGCTCAAGGTCATGCAGGCGCTCGGACGTACCGCGCTGACGCGCTTCCGGCGCGAGGTCGAACTGCTCGCTCAGCTGGAACATCCGGGTATTGCGCGTCTCTACGCTGCGAGCGATCCCGCGGCCGAGCAGGAGGCGCCGCCGTGGCTCGCGCTCGAATACGTGCGTGGCCACGACCTGATCACGCATGCGCGCCGGGGCGAACTCGGGCTCGATGCGCGCCTGCAGCTTCTGGTCGAGATCTGCCGCGCCGTGCACTACGCGCACGGCCGCGGCGTGATCCATCGCGACCTCAAGCCGGGCAACATCCTCGTCGACGAGAACGGCCAGCCCAAGGTGCTCGATTTCGGTATCGCGCGCCTTGCCGACGGACTGTCGCGCGAGGTCACGCAGCTGGGGCAGGTGCTGGGCACCGTGCCCTACATGAGTCCGGAGCAGCTGTCGGGCAACGGTGCCCAGGTCGATGTGCGCAGCGACGTCTACGCCCTGGGCTGCATCGCCTACGAACTCATCGGCGGCAGCCTGCCGCATCCGCAGCTGTCGACCTCGACCCTGTTCGAGGCCATCGACATCGTGCGGCACCGTGCGCCGCTGCCGCTGGGGAGGCTCGCGCCCGCGGCGCGCGGTGATCTCGACACCGTGGTCATGAAGGCGCTGGCGAGCGAGCCCGGGCAGCGCTACAGCTCCGCTGCCGAATTCGCCGCCGATCTGCAGCGTGTGCGGGAGCACCGTCCGGTCGATGCACGGCCGCCGACGCTGGGCTATCTGCTCGCGCGTTTCGTGCGGCGGCACCGCCTGGCCAGTGCCGCCGCGGCGCTCGCGGTGTCCGCACTGATCGCCGCCAGCGTGGTGTCGCTGCGACTGGCCTGGTCGGAGGCCGCCGCGCGGCGCGAAGCCGAAATCCGCGCGGCGGAAGCCAGCGCCGTCAACGGGTTCCTCGAGCGCATGCTGGTCTCGGCCGATCCCGACCGCAGCCAGGGCGGCGACCTGACCGTGCGCAGCGTGCTCGATGCGGCGCAGGCGGAGCTGCCGCAGGCCGGGCTCGCGCCGCTCGCGGCCGCGCGCGTCAATCTCACGCTCGCGACGAGCCTGCTCAAGCTCGGCGAAGCCACGCGTGCGCAGAGCCTCTTCGCACAGGCACTGGCCTCCCTCGACGCCAGCGCCCCCATCGACCTGCGCGACGCGCTGCAGGTCGGCGAAGCGCGCGCGCTCTATGCACAGCAGAAACACGCTGAGGCCGATGCACTGCTGGCGCCGCTACTCGCGCGCGCGGCGCCGGCTGCGCAGCCGGCGATCCGCATCGACGCACAGCTCGCCCTGGCCGAAGGACTGCTCGCGCAGGGCAAGTCGGATGCTGCCGAACAGCGGCTGCGGCCGCTGCTGCGGGATGCACGGCGCGAGCTCGGCGACAGCCACGCACTCAGCCTGGCCGTGAGTCAGAATCTCGGTTCCACCCTGCGGCTCGCGGGTCGCTACGACGAAGCGATCGAGCTGGCCCGCGCCTCGCTCGCCGTGCACCTGGCCAATGTCGGCGCCGACCACCCGCGCACCGTCAAGGTGCGCAGCCTGCTCGGCGCGCTGTACGAACTGAAGAACGACGACGCGGCGGCAGAAGCCGAGTTTCGCAAAGTCATCGCGGTGCGCACCCGCGTCCTGGGTGCGGCGCATCCGGAGACTGTGAATGCGCAGCAGGCGCTTGCGTCGTTCCTTGTGCGCCGCGGCGAATCCGAAAGCGGCATCGCACTGATCCGCGACGTGCTGGAGGCGCGACGGCTGCGCGGCGAGGACGATACGCCGAACAACCTGCTGGCGCGCAATGTGCTCGCCTATGCGCTCGAAGATCTGGGTCGGTTGACCGAAGCAGAAGCGGAATTGCGCCGCGTCGTCGCCGCGCAGAGCCGCGATGGCGGGCCTGCGAACGCCGATGCGATAGGCCCGCGCAACAATCTGGCGATGCTGCTGCTCAAGCAGAAGCGCCCGCGCGACGCGATGGTCGAATTCGACGCGCTCGACGGCTGGATGCGCGCGAACCTGCCCGCCGGGCACCCCTACCTCGCGATACTCGCGAGCAATCGCGGCGAGTGCCTGATGCAGCTGGGCCGCTGGGACGACGCGCGGACCACGCTCACCGGTGCGCACCGCGACCTGGCCACGAAGTTCGGCGCCACGCACGAGCGCACGCGCACCGCGGCGACGCGGCTCGCGGCCGTATACCGGCACTTCGGTGACAGCGCCGCCGCCGACGCGCTGAACGTGGGCGGCAAGCCGTGACGCCGGCACTGCTGGCGCTGTTCGGCACGCTGCTGCTGCTGTTCGCCGGATGCTGGCAGCGGGAGCGCCGCGCGCACGCGCGCACACTGGCCGCGCTCGAACAGGAGCGCGCCGCGCGTGAGCGCGAGATTGGCGAGCGTGCCGCGGCCCAGGAGCGCGAACGCATCTACCACGACCTCCACGACGACCTCGGCGCCAAACTGCTGGGACTCATCCATTGCGCGGCCACGCCGCAGCAGGCCGACCAGGCGCGCGCGGTGCTGCAGGATCTGCGCGACACCGTGAGCCGTTCGCGCGGAACCCCGGGCACGCTGGCCGACGTGCTCGCGGACATCCGCAGCGAAGCCCGTCAGCGGCTCGCCGCCGCGCAGATCGAGCTGGTCTGGAACGAAGCCGGCGAACTGCCCGATCCGCCGCTGCGCAGCGAGCAGTCGCTGCACCTGCACCGCATCGTGCGCGAAGCGATCAGCAACACCATTCGCCACGCCCAGGCCGCGTCCCTGCGCGTGCGCGTCGCCTGTAGGGGCAACGAGCTCCTGCTCGAACTGACCGACGACGGCCATCGCGTCGATGCCGAAGGCAGCGGCACGCGCGGCATGCGTCAGCGAGCCCAGGAACTGGCCGGCGACATCCGCTGGACCGAAGGCACGGCCGGCGGCACCAAGGTCGTGCTGGTATTCCCGCTGCCGGTCACGGCAGGATAGGGCGATGGAGATGCAGCGCGCACTGGTCGTTGATGATCTCGCCGGCAGCCGCGAATGGCTGTCGCGCGCGCTCACGCTCGCGTTCGAGGGCATCGTGGTGCAGCAGGCCGCGACGCTGGCCGAGGCGATGGCACTGATCGAACCGCCGCCGCCGCTCGCGTTGATCGACCTCGGACTTCCCGATGGCAGCGGTGTACGCCTGATCGAAGCCTTGCGCACGCAACCCGGCCATACCTTGTGCATCGTCGCGACCGTGTTCGACGACGACGCGCATCTGTTTCCGGCGCTGAGGGCGGGTGCCGACGGTTATGTGCTCAAGGATCAGTCACCCGAGGCGCTGGCCGGGATGCTGCGTGGCATTGCCGCGGGCCAGCCGCCCCTGTCGCCGTCGATCGCGCGGCGGCTGTTGCGTCATTTCCAGCCTGAACCGGCCCCCGCTACCGACGACGAGGCATTGACCGTGCGCGAGACCGACGTGCTGCGTCTGGTCGCCAAGGGACTGACCGTCGCCGAGGTCGCGGCCATGCTGGATCTCTCGCGGCACACCGTCGCCGGTTATCTCAAGGCGATCTACCGCAAGCTCAGCGTGAGTTCCCGCGCCGAGGCCGCGCTCGAAGCCACGCGGCGCGGACTCGTCGGCCGCTACTGAACGCGGGGGCAGCGGCACGCCGCGCGCGGCGTGCCGCCGCCGGTCTCACGCGCCGCGGCGCCAGGCGAGCATGCCGCAGGCGGCGAGCAGCAGCGCCATCAACAGCATGCCGACACGATCGAGCGCAGGTACCGGTACACGCGCCGGTGGTGCGCCACCGCCACCGCCGACCGGCGCAGAGCCGAAGCCGTCGACATAGACGTAGCCGGCGTGTCCGCTCAGGGAGCAGTCTGCGCCGATCACCGTCAGCGAAATCTGCTGCCCCACCGCGCTGGCCGGCAGCACCGCGTCCACGTTCTGGAACGGCAGGTATTTCCAGCTGCCGGTGCCCTGCTGGAACGTCACGCCGGGCTGGCCCGAGTACGCGAACTGCTCGAACAGCACGCTGTTGTCGGCGGCGTTGCGCACGACCACGTAGAAATAGGGCTGCTGCTCGGGCGAATGTGCCGGATCGTCGAGCACCGGTGCGAACGCGAAGCGCAGATGCGGCAGGCCGTCGGACGGGTCGACGTCAGCTGCCGTCACCGTGTCGGTCTGGCTCATCGTGGTCAGCCGGGCGCCCGTGCTTTCGTCGTTGATCTTGGCGGTGAAGTTACCCACGCGTGGCAACGTGATGCCGGGGGCGCGCGGATCGGCCCCGGCGCCGACCACGCTGGCCGGGCCGGCAGCGCCCGGTGTGATCTGCACGCTGGCCCCGGTAAAGGGCGGTGCGCCGGCCAGGCCGGGATTGGTGCCACCGCCGACGGTCCAGCCGGCAAGACTGTTCTGCTCGAAGCCACCATTGACGAACACGGCGTGGCTGGCGCCGGCACAGGCCAGCAGGGAAACGGCAGCGATCAGGCGAATCGGATGGCGCATGAGGACTCCAGTGCGAAAAGGGCCGCGTTCGGCGGCATGAGGACGAACGGGTTCATTCGACGGCTTGCTGCAGACTGCTGCCGGCCGCGACACGCACGCCCGGCAGTGCCTGCTGTGCGGCCGCCAGTACGGCAGCGCGCTCTGTCGGCGGCGCATCGCGCATCAGGTCGAAACCGATCGCGAACTGGCGCGCGCTGCCGAGCTCGGCACCACGCAGACTGCGTGCGATACAGGGGTTGCCGCGAAAACAGCCGGTCTCGTGCACCCGCAGCACGAGCCCGCGCCAGCGCTCGACGGCGGCGGCGTCGGTCCCCGGCGGAAACACCGCGACGTAATCGAAACGGGTAGCCGCATCCACCCGCGCCTCGCCGGCACGATCCGGCGTGCCGCGCCAGGCGTACAGCGCGAGCAGCGCCGCCAGCGCAAAGAGCACCAGCGCCGCCGCGCGACGCGGCGGAACCCGCGGCCGATGCAACCGCGCCCGTGCCGGCCGGCAGACCGGCAGGCTCAATGGCTCGTTCATGGATGTCCCCTGTTGCCGGGCAGCGAGATGGGCGCCGCCGTATGCAGGGATCGTAAGAATTCGTGACGCGGTTCCGTACCCCGCGTTCAGGGGGAGGGCAGTACTGGCGAACTCAGCTGCGCCAGTATGGATTGGGTTCGCCCGGGTCCGGCCGGAACTGGAATCGCTTGTAGTGCCACTGGTATTGCTCGAACGCCAGGTTCACACAGTCTTCTACGCCGCGGTTCAGCGCGGTCACGGCGCGATCGAGATCGTCGGAACCGATGTCGGGCGGCGCAGCCCGGAAGCGGATGCGGAAGCCCTGCCCGCGTGGCAGGCGCTCGGCGAACGCGAACAGCACGGTCGCGCCGGTGCGCTGGGCCAGGCGCGAGACCAGCACCATGGTCAATGCCGGTACGCCGAAGAACGGTGCGAAAACGCCCTCGCCCTGCTTGGGCTGCTGGTCCGGCAGGATGCCGACGACACCGCCGGCCTGCAGGCGCTTGTACAGCGTGCGTACGCCGGCGCCCTCGGCGCGGACCTGTTCGGGCCTGAGCGCGCCGCGCGCCTTGAGCAGCAACGGTTCCAGCGCCGCATGGCGTGGCGGCCGATAGACGATGGCGAGGTCGGTGCGGCTGCAGAGCCAGAAGTTCAGCAGCTCCCAGCAGCCCAGGTGCGGCGCGGCGACGATGAGGCCACGCTGAGAGGACAGCGCCTCGCGGAACAGTGCTTCACCGTCCACCTCGCGAACGAGCGCCAGCGCCTTCTCTGGCCCGGCACCCCAGACCTTCGCGATCTCGGTTACCGATTTGCCGGTTTCGCGCAAGGTGCGCCGGGCCGTCCGCTGACGCTCCTTTTCACCGTATTGCGTATGTACGAATGCCAGGTTCACTTCGGTGTGGTGGCGCAGCTTGCCGCCGGACCACCACAGCACCCGTCCCAGCCCCGCGCCGATCCCGTGCAGCACGCGCAAAGGCAGCCGGCCGGCCAGACGCAGCAGGAAAAACAGGATGGCGAGGGAAAGGCGCATGCGAACCGCAGATGGTACCGGGCCGATTGACCCGCTGGCCATGCTTGCGCACCATCGCGTCCCCCCGAAAACCGAGGAGAGCCATGATCGCCCTGATCCAGCGTGTCGTCTCGGCGCGCGTCGACGTCGATGGCGCGGTCGTGGGGGCGATAGGGCCGGGCCTGCTGGCCCTGGTCGCCGTCCAGCCGGGCGATGGCGAGGCGCAGACGGCGAGGATGCTGCAGCGTCTGCTGGGCTACCGGGTCTTCAGCGACGAGGCAGGGCGCATGAACCGTTCTCTGGCCGACACCGGTGGCGGCCTGTTGCTGGTGTCCCAGTTCACGCTGGCCGCCGACACGGATTCGGGCATGCGGCCCAGCTTCACGAGCGCCGCGGCCCCGACGGAAGCCCGGCGCTGGTTCGACCGGCTGGTCGAACTCGCACGGGGCAGCCATGCCAGGGTGGAAACCGGGCGTTTCGGTGCCCATATGCAGGTTCACCTCGTCAACGACGGGCCTGTCACGTTTCGCCTCGAAGTTCGTTAGTACTGGTCAGTACCGGTGAGAGGTCGGCACGCCAGAGAACGCTATGTCCTGTCAGGGCCGGATTCCGGCCACCCTTGACAGGCTTCCTATAATCCAAAGTCTTGCCCCCAGCCGAGCCCCCATGGCCATCGAGAACACCAACCAGGACCAGCAGTCCGACCTGAAGCTCCTCATCGTGAAGGGGCGCGAGCAGGGCTATCTGACCTACGCCGAAGTCAACGACCATCTGCCGGACGATATCGTCGATCCTGAACAGATCGAAGACATCATCGGCATGATCAACGGCATGGGCATCGAGGTGCACGAGACTGCACCCGAAGGCGAAATGCTTCCGCAGGACGCACCGTCGGCGGTCGCCGACGACGAGACCGCCACCGAGGAAGCCGTTGCCATCCTTGCCGCGGTCGACGCCGAAGTCGGCCGCACTACCGATCCCGTGCGCATGTACATGCGCGAGATGGGCACGGTCGAACTGCTGACGCGCGAAGGCGAAATCGCCATCGCCAAGCGCATCGAGGAAGGCCTCAACGCGGTACAGACCGCGCTGGCCAGCTTCCCGTGGTCGATCCAGCTGCTCATCGAGGAATACGACCAGCACCTCGAAGGCAAGCGCCGGCTGTCCGAAGTGATCGCCGGCTTCGCCGATGTCGAAGAACCGCAGCCGGCGATCAGCGAAGAAATGCTGGAGTCCGACGACGCCGCCGGCGCGCCGGCCGCGAAGGACGAGGAAGACGAGTCCGGCGAGGGCGGCGAGGAAGCCGGTCCGGGCGAAACCGGCCCCGATCCGGTCGAAGTCGCACGCCGCATGGACGAACTGCGCCAGTTCTACGCGAAGTTCCAGAAGACCGCGGAGAAATACGGCCTGGCCGACAAGAAGGCGCAGAAGCTGCGCGAGCAGATGGCCGAGGAGTTCCTCAAGCTCAAGCTGCCGGCCGTCATGATCGACAGCTTCGTCAAGAAGCTGCGCGACGTCGTCGGCAACATCCGCAATCACGAACGCATCATCATGGACCTCTGCGTGAAGTTCGCGAAGATGCCGCGCAAGGACTTCCTGCGCGCGTTCCCGGGCCACGAGATCGACCTCGACTGGACCGAGGAGCTGATCCGCAAGAAGCAGAAATGGTCCTCGGGCATCCGCGCCCACAAGGACGAGATCGTCGCCGAGCAGGAAAAGCTGGTCTCGACCGAGAAGGGTCTGTTCCTGTCGCTGCCCGACATCAAGGAAATCAATCGCGCGATGTCGATCGGCGAGGCCAAGGCCCGCCGCGCGAAGAAGGAAATGGTCGAGGCGAACCTGCGACTCGTCATCTCGATTGCGAAGAAGTATACGAATCGCGGTCTGCAGTTCCTCGACCTGATCCAGGAAGGCAACATCGGCCTGATGAAGGCGGTCGACAAGTTCGAATACCGCCGCGGCTACAAGTTCTCGACCTATGCGACCTGGTGGATCCGCCAGGCCATCACGCGCTCGATCGCCGATCAGGCCCGCACGATCCGCATTCCTGTGCACATGATCGAAACGATCAACAAGCTCAACCGCATCAGCCGTCAGATGCTCCAGGAAATGGGCCGCGAGCCCACGCCCGAAGAGCTCGCGAAGAAGATGGAGATGCCGGAAGACAAGATCCGCAAGGTCATGAAGATCGCGAAGGAACCGATCTCCATGGAAACGCCGATCGGCGACGACGAGGATTCGCACCTCGGCGACTTCATCGAAGACACGAACGTCGACTCGCCGGTCGATTCGGCGACCAGCACCGGCCTGTCGGAAACCGTGCGTGACGTGCTCGCCGGCCTGACCCCGCGCGAGGCGAAGGTGCTGCGCATGCGCTTCGGCATCGACATGAACACCGATCACACGCTGGAAGAGGTCGGCAAGCAGTTCGACGTCACGCGTGAGCGCATCCGCCAGATCGAAGCCAAGGCGCTGCGCAAGCTGCGCCACCCGAGCCGTTCGGAGCAGCTGCGGTCGTTCCTCGATCTCGAGTGAATTTCGCTGTCACGAGTACACGAAAAGGCCCGCGAAAGCGGGCTTTTTCGTGCCGTCAGCCGCGTGCAGCGAATCCGCATCCGCGCATGCAAAAACCGGAGAAACCTCTCGCCGCGAAGCCGTGAGAGGCGGTTGCTCGTCCGGTTTGGGTGAGTGCCGCACGAGCCCGTGCGGCGGTATGGAGTTCGTACGGCGGCTTCTGTCGATCCGCAAACGGCTCGCCGGTTTGCGCCCCCTTGCGCTCAGGAGCCGCTCCGCCTCAAGCCGCCTCGCGCTTCAACGCAATCACGCTATCCCGCGCCTGCTGCGCCAGCGCCTGCCGGTCGGCGATGTCGCCCACCCGCAGCGGCGTGCCGAAGGTCAGCGTGATCGTGCCCGGGCGCACGCGGAACACGCCGCTCAGGCTCAGTACCTTGCCGGATCCTTCGATGGCGACCGGCACCACGTCGGCGCCGGCATCGAGTGCCACCTGGAATGCGCCGCTCTTGAAGGGCAGCACTTCACCATTGCGGCTGCGCGTACCCTCCGGAAACACGCACAGGGTCGCCCCTTCGCGCACCAGGCCGGCCGCTTCGCGCATACGCCGCGTCGCGTCACGCGCGCTGCTGCGATCGACGAAGATCATGCCCATGGCGCGCGCGTAGGCGCCCACGAACGGCACCTTCGACAGCTCCTGCTTCAACAGAAACTGCAGCGGTACGGGAACCGCGCGAAACAGCGCGCAAATGTCGATCATCGACTGATGATTGGCCACGAGCACGTGCGGTCGGGACCAGTCCACGCGGTCGAGGCCGCGTACCACCAGCCGCGCCCCCGATCCGCGCAGCAGCCCCGGTGCCCAGCAGCGTGCCGCCATGCGCAGCGGCAGTCGGCGTCGGCGGCTGACCAGTAGCACGAGCAGGGCGAGCATGATCCATCCGGCCGTCCAGGCGAGCGTAAACACGAGCTGCAGCGCGTTGAACGCTGCCCAGCTCCAGCGTGAAAGTGCCATCCTGCGATGTCCCCTGATTGCTCCACGGCAGGTCTGCCGCGGATCTCCCTGCGTAGGGTCGCGGGTTACGACGCCGCGCTCAAGCCCTGCCAAGGGTGTTGACGTCGTCGGTAGACATGCGGGAGGAACGCCTTCGGTACCAAGCGCGCCGCTCAGGGCGGGGCGTCGTCGACCTCGGCGTCGATGAGCCGGTCGCGGGAGAAGGCCAGCAACAGGCGCTGGGCCAGCGCGTCGCGCGTCAGCGTGGTCTCCACGAGCACCGCGCGTTCCTGCAGGTAGCGATCATGCGTGCCGAAAGCGGCCTCGAGCGCAACCACGTTGCCCTGCGGATCCGGTGACCACAGCTGTCCGTCGCCCGGCCAGAGTCCGTAGACCACGACAGAGCGCACGCGCTCCGCGGCCCATTCCGCATCGGCGAGACGCGCATGCACGGCGGGGAAGTCGTCGCTGTCCAGCGACGTGCCACGCAGCACCACGCGATAGCGCGCCAGCGCGCCGCGTGCCGAAGTCGTCGATTCGCCCGCGCGGCCGTGCCATCGCTGCACGCAAAGCTCCCTGGTTTCCCGTTCGTGTCGCATCGGCAATGGTTGGCGCAACTGGCATCTCAGCGCATGTGACGATAGTTCAGTAGGGGGCGCCAGCGGATGAAGAAATGTTTAGGTTGGGCTGATGCGAAGACGAGCGCGACCGCGCGCACCCATGACGATGGCGGTGTGCACTCGCGCGTCCCAGTAAGCGGGTGTGCCTGACGCGGTCTGGCGATCGTCGCTGCCGCCGACGCGAAAGGTGTCGCGTGCAGCGCTTGTGCCCGCGGCACATGCCCCGCCTTGTCATGCCCACAGGGACTCGACGGTTCGGACAAAGTCCTCTGCGGCGCGCGGGCGCAACCACACAGCGCAGCAGCACGTGGCACCGGAACAACCAGTCGTTTATCGCATGCAGCGAACAACGCCTCGGCTACCACCGAGGCGGAGTCGTTGCGAAACCCGCAGCGGCAGGCTATTCGATGACGAATTCCTCGCCGTCGATCGCGCAGATATCGACGCCGTATTCCTCGAGCGGCTCGTGGCCGGCGACTTCGTAGCGGAAGTCGTATTTGCAGACGGAAGTCCCCGCAATCGTCACGCTGAGCGTTCCGCCACTCGGAATCGTCCCCTCGAGAATATTGCTGCCCCACTCACCGCTCGACGACGGGCCACCGTACAACGCCTTCATCGTGCTCCCGGTCTTGTTGACGACCGAGAACTCGATGTCGCGTGCGCTGGCGACGGTCGAACACAGTCCCAGCATCGCCGCAGCGGCGATGATCGCGATTCGCATGAAATTTCCCCTGATTTGGCGTAATGCCGCGGTCAGCATACGGAGCAGAGCAGCTGGCCACAATCGAGGGCGCCGCGCGCACTGATTCGTGACCGAGGATAAACAGCGCGAGTGTCGCAAACGCTGTGCTCGTCGCATTGCCTGACAGTCGGTTTGTCCGGGTACTTGAGGTACCGTCACGACGACGATCAGGATCGGTTGCTGCTGCAGCCGTTGCGGTGACGCCTCATGCACGGTCACAAGGTATGCTTTGCGGTCGGAACGGGTCCCGGCAAAGGCAAAGCGAATGAAGCTGGCACAATGGCTGCTGTGTGTGACCGCAATGGTGTTTACCTGGGTTTGCGACGTGCAGGCTGATGCTGGATCAGCACGCCCGGTCACGTTCAAGCAGGCCAGCGACAGCTGGAAGAAGGAAGGCTTGCAGCCGGTCAAGGCCCCGGGTCTAGACCTCCTCTTCGTACGCAAGGACGCCAGGCTCGACGGATATTCCAAGGTGCTGCTCAAGCAGCCGATGATCGAAGTCAATCCCGACTGGCGGCGCAAGTCGGGCATGGGCGTCAGTACGACGCCCGTGAAAGTCCAGCCGGTCATTGATCAGATCGGTGCGATGCTGCAGGGGGAAGTGCAGAAGGCGCTGTCGGAAGGCGGTTACGAACTCGTGCAGGCACCGGGCGACGGTGTCGTCGAAGTCGAACTGGCCATACTGAACCTGTTCCTGATCGCGACGGAAAACGCCGTGAAGCGCGGCGACGGCATGGATGGTCGCTCGGTCGGTCGCATGACGCTCGTGGCCAACCTGCGTGACTCGCGCAGCGGCGAGCTCATTCTTCGCACCTTCGACGACGAAGTAGGCCCCAAACCCGAGCGACTGATGCGCGACGCGGTGGCCGAATGCATGAACTGGGCACGCTCCGTGATGGCTGGTTGGACCGGCGCCTTGCGCGGCGGCCTCGACATCTCCACGGGGCGCAAGTCAGCGGGTTAGGAGACGCGAGCGGTCTGCACCCTGTGCCCCCAAGCTGGCGGCGGCAGATCGCGGCGCGGACCCTGCCATGCCCCGCCCGATGCGGCTACAATCGCGCCGGTCAGCGCGGCCGGGGGCCCGCAAGAGACAGCGCCGTGGCACGTGTCGCGAGCCCGCCGATAGCCATGAATGCTTGAATGGCCATTGCCGGGCACGACCACGCAGAACGACGTGCAACCCCGCGGAAGTCCCGCCAAGTCAATTTCGGGCCTATAGCTCAACGGTTAGAGCAGAGGACTCATAATCCTTTGGTTCACGGTTCGAATCCGTGTGGGCCCACCATTCAATGTTCGGCTTGGCAACGGCGGACCGGTTCGGTTGCTGCGTCGCTCGAATCGGCTCGCGCCACCGTAGGCTTCGTTCATTGTCCAGCGCGTTCGACGCTTCGTGATCGCGACAGATCGGTCTCCCTTCGCGACAGTTTCAGCGGTCGTCCACACCCGACGTTCGCCGCAGCTGCAACTGCCTCTCCAGCGCGCGACTGCGCTGCGCAAGTTCGGCGAGATGCCTGTCCATGTCGTCGCGGGACAGCCAGCGACCGTGTGTGACGACACCGGCTATCCGGGAAACGTTGCGAATGTCATCGAGCGGGTTCGCGTCGAGCAGTACGAGGTCGGCGAGTTGGCCGGGGCGCACGGCGCCGTTGCCCAGTGCCGGGGCGAACAGCTTTCGTGCGTTGAGTGACGCGGCGCGTAGCACCAGCAACGGGCTGAGGCCGATTTCGCGCAGTTCGGCCATTTCCTGGTGCACGGAAACGCCGAACGGCAGTCCGGGCATGGGGGCGTCGGTGCCGACGGTCAGCGTCACGCCGCGTTTCCACAGTTGCCGGGTCAGCAGGCGCGCGAAGTCGTAGCCGGCGGAAAACGTCCCGGCTTCGGGTTGACGGCGAAATGCCTCGCTGAGGTAGCGGTTCTGTGGCCCGTCCCAGTCGAGGCGGGTGATCGGGTCGACCCAGTCGTCCCACGGCGCGGGCACCGCAGGTACGTCGCGCTGTGTGTACATGTGAATGATGGTCTTCAGCGTGATCAAGGTCGGTGTGACGGCTACCTCACGCTGCGCAACGAGATCAGCCAGTGTGTCGATGTCCGCCGGCGCGAAATCCGATTCGCGGCCGTAGCGTGCCAGTTCTTCCGCGTGGGCGATGTTGTCGAGCTTGTGTGAGAACGCGAATGCGCGGTCCGCGCAGGATGCACAACCGAGCTCGGGCAGATGGCCGCTGGTCGGCACGCCCAGCCGGCGTGCCTCGTCCACGATCGCGGCGTAGGTCTCGCGATTGAGGAACTGGTATGGCTTGATGAAATCATAGCCGCGCTCCCGGGCTGCCTTGACCGCAGCGACGCCGTCGGCGGCATTGGTCGGCGCACCCGGACTGGACGGTGGCACGTCGGTGCCGCGCGGAGCCACGACCGCGGCGCGCGGTCCATTGATGTACTTGCCGACGAACAGCCGCGGACCCTGCACGCGACCGGCTTTGATTTCGTCGCGCAGCCACAGCAGATCGTCGTCGCTCGCGACGCTGCCGCCGAGGTTCGCTGCGCCCGTGACGCCGGCACGGAGAAGGGTCAGCAGCACCTGCTCGTCGTAGGCATGGTCGTCGCCGAGATCGAGGCCGGCGATGGCCGTATCCTTGCTGCCGCGTATCGCGCCTTCGGTTGCTATGTGCACATGTGCGTCGATGAAGCCGGGCACCAGAAATTTGCCGCGACCGTCGATGGTGACGGTGTCTGGCCTCACGTGCCGCGGACGACGCGTGGCTATCGTCGCGATGCGGCCGTCGCGAATCAGCACGTACCGGGCGTCCAGAACGTCGTCCGTATCGGCCGGTATCACCGTGACTTCCGTGATTAGCAACGGCGGCGGCTGGTCGCGCGCCGGCATGGCTGCGGGAGCGGACAAAATTCCCAGGCAAAGGATCAACGACGGCATCGAACACGCTCCGTGGCGGACGGTCCCTGCGCGATCCTGCCGAACCGGATGCCGGGAATCATCCGGGCACCATTACCGCCACGCCGGTCTTCACGCGCTCCAGCACCACCTGCGTCGTGAAGCTCTTGACGTTGCCGTCGTCGAGCAGTGCGCGGCGTGTGAAGGCCTCATAGGCGTCCATGTCGGCGGCGAGCACCACGAGCACGAAGTCGTTCTGGCCGGTGACGTAGTAGCACTGCTGCACTTCGGGAGTTGCGAGCATCTTCTTCCGGAAGCGGGCGAGGTCCTCGGCGCCTTCGCGGTCGAGGTCGACGCCGACGAGGCAGGTGACGGGGCACCCGACCTTGCGCGGATCGAGTTCAGCGATCTCGCGGCGGATGACCCCGAGTTCACGCAGGCGCTTGAGACGGCGCTGCACGGCCGCGGTCGAAAGGCCGATGTCGTCGGCGATGGTCTTCGCCGGCATGCGCGTGTCGTGCTGCCAGCGCTCGAGGATGCGGTAATCGAAGGCGTCGAGCGCCGAAGTGTCGTCGTTGTGCATGACAGCCGTGGCGGATGCGGTTTGGGCGCAGCGAGGCCGCCTCGAACGCGGCCTCGCGACGCGGGCAGGCGGCTAGCCTACGGCATCCCGACCCAGGACTGGACATGGCTGCCATCGACCCCGCGCTCCTGCCGCTACTGACCGAACCCGACCCGCGCCTGCGCCGTCGCGCGGAGCCCGTCGGCATGATCGACCGCGAGATCGTCGCTGCGGTCGACGCGCTCGCCGCCTGTCTGCGCGGCTATCGCGACGTCCACGGCTACGGACGTGGCATTGCCGCGCCACAGCTCGGGATCGCGCGGCGCATCGTGTTACTGGATCTCGGCGCGGGGCCAATCGCGCTGCTCGATCCGGAAGTCGTCTGGCGCGACCCGGAAATGATGGAGTTCTGGGACGATTGCTTCAGTCTGCCAGGTCGGCTGGTGCGGGTACGGCGCCACCGCTCGGTGTCCCTGCGCTACCGCGATCTCGCCGGCCGCGTACGGCACTGGGAACGACTCACGCCGAGTCTGGCCGAGCTCGTGCAGCACGAGCTCGACCATCTCGACGGCGTGCTCATGGTCGACCGGGCCGACGGCGACGGCGCCGTCCGCGATAGCGACGAGCGCGCTGCGCTCGTCGATGCGATGAGACCGTCGCATCGGCTGTCGCTCGCGTCGATCGCCGCTGCGGCCGACGGGATCGATCCGGTCTTCACGCGTACGCCGCAGTACGACTGCGAGGCGCTGTCGGACTCGCTGGGCTGTTCCGCGCTGCTGAAATTCGAGCTGCTCAATCCAATCCGCAGTTTCAAGGGGCGCGGTGCCGACTGGTATCTGCAGCAACGTCTCGCCGAAGGCCGCCGTGACGCGCTGGTCTGCGCGAGCGCCGGCAACTTCGGCCAGGCGCTGGCCTACGCCTGCCGTGCGCGTGGGATCGCGTTGACCGTATTTGCGGCCGAGAATGCCAACCCGCTCAAGCTCGAGCGCATGCGCGCGCTAGGCGCCCAGGTGCGCCTGCGCGGCATCGATTTTGACAGCGCGAAACAGGCCGCGCGCGAGCATGCGGCTCTCATCGGTGCGGATTTCGTCGAGGACGGTCGCGAGGCGGCGATCAGCGAAGGCGCCGGCAGCATCGCCGTCGAACTGCTGCGCGACGATCCGGCACTCGATGCTTGGCTGATCCCACTCGGTAACGGTGCGCTGCTCACCGGAATCGCGCGCTGGTCGAAGGCGCGTGCGCCGGCGACACGTGTCGTCGGTGTCGTGAGTCGCGGCGCACCGGCCATGGCGCTGAGCTGGCGCGCCGGACGCCGCGTCTGCAGCCAGCAGGTGGCCACGATTGCCGACGGCATCGCGGTGCGCGTGCCCGTGGACGAAGCGTTGGCCGACATGCGCGCACTCGTCGACGACGTGGTCGAGGTTGACGACGACGCGATCATCGAAGCGATGCGGCGCCTGCACCGGCACGCCGGCGTCGTCGTCGAGCCTGCTGGTGCCGCGGGCATCGCGGCGCTGATCGCGCAGCGCGACACCTGGGGCGGCCGGCGAGTGGCCAGCGTGCTCTGCGGCGGAAACCTCACGCCGCAACGGATTCGACAGTGGCTCAACGACAACGAAGGAGACGAATGATGATTGACCATGTGGAACTGCAGGTTGCCGACGCAGAGGCTTCGCTGCGCTTCTTTGCCAGGGCACTGGCGCCGCTCGGCTATGCCTTGCACGTGCGGGGGCCGAGCAATGGCTTCGGCACGTCCCTCGCGGCGCTGGATTTCTGGCTCAAGTCCGGCGGGCCGTCGGAACCCCGGCCGCACGTGGCGTTCAACTGCGTGGACCGTGCGACCGTGGACGCGGCGCATGCGGCGGCACTCGCCGGCGGCGGCCGCGACAACGGCGCGCCGGCGGTGCTCGCGCGCATTCACCCGAACTACTACGCCGCATTCGTGCGCGATCCGGACGGCCACAACATCGAGTTCGTCTGTCACGACGCACCGGCCACCTGAGTGCGCAGGTAAATTGCCGCTGCCGCGCAATCCCGCCACAATCGCGGCGCATCGGCGGGGGCGCGCATGGTTGCAGCAGCGGCAGGTCGAGTACGGGCAGACAACACGGCACGGCGCCGGCCGCGGGCCGCGGGGCCATGAGCGACTATCCCACGCAGGATGCCCGGCTCGATGCGCTGCTGCTGCGGGCGCTGATGCTCGAAGGCGCGGAGCGCGACGAGTTTCTTGCGGATCTTCTCGCCACGCAGCCAGCCACGCACGCACATCTGCTGCACCTGCTCGAACTCGCCGAACGACCGGTCGCACTGCTGCAGACCGCGAAGGTCGACCGCGATGCAGCGCTGGCCGCGCTGAGCGAGCATGCGGCGGAAAAGGACGAACACAGCGGTCAGCGCATCGGCACCTGGCGTCTGCTGCGCCAGGTGGGCCGCGGTGGCATGGGCAGCGTCTACGAGGTCGCGCGCGAAGACGGCGCGTTCGTCCAGCGCGCGGCATTGAAGCTGATCCGCGGCGACTACGCCGCGCCGGATTTTCTCGAGCGCTTCAGCCAGGAACGCCAGATCCTCGCGACCCTGAATCATCCGGGCATCGCGCACCTGCTCGACGGCGGCGAGACGGCAGACGGTCATCCGTACCTCGTCATGGAGTTCGTCGACGGCGTGCGCATCGACGCCTGGTGCGACGAGCGCCATCTCGATCTCGATGCGCGCCTGGCGCTGTTCCTGCAAGTCGCCGAAGCCGTCGATCACGCGCATGCGCGGCGCGTGGTGCATCGCGACCTCAAGCCGTCGAACATTGCGGTCACCACCGAAGGAACCGTCAAGCTGCTGGACTTCGGCATTGGCAAGGTGCTCGACAGCGACGACACGCAGGAGCGCCGAGAACGCACCGCGACGCGGTTGTTCACGCCGGACTACGCGACCCCCGAGCAGGTCAGCGGCCGGCCGGCGGGCATGCCGTCGGACATCTACCAGCTCGGCCTGTTGCTCTACGAACTCGTCTGCGGCCGGCACGCGCAAGAGCCTGCGGACGTCACGCAGGCCTCGCTCGAGCGCGCCGTGTGCCGCGACGATCCGCCGCCGCCGAGCGCGGCGGCCGCTGCCGCGCCGCCGCCGGTCACGGCGCGCATCGGCGGCCTTACCCCGGCGGCACTCGCGCGCCGCCTGCGCGGCGATCTCGACCTGATCGTGCTGAAGGCGCTGCGCAAGGATCCCGCGCGCCGCTACGCGAGCGTGCGCGATTTCATCGCCGATCTGCGCAATTGGCAGCACCACATGCCGGTGCGCGCACGACCGGAGACCTGGAGCTATCGCGCGTCGCGCTTCGTGCGCCGGCACGCCTGGGCCGTCGCGGGCGTATCCGTGATCTTCCTGCTCACGGCGGCCTATGCGCTGACCGTCAGTATCCAGGCGCGCGCGATCGCGCAGCAGCGCGATCGCGCCCAGGCCGAGGCGCAGAAGGCCGACCGCGTCAAGTCGCTGATCCTGCGCCTGTTCGAAGGCGCCGATCCGACCCACAGCCTCGGCAAGGAGCTGACCGCGCGCGAGCTGCTGGATACGGGCTGGCAGTCGATCGAGCGGGAGCTCGGCGACCAACCAGACGTGCAGGTCGAACTGCTGACGACAGTCGGGGCGACCTACTATCAGCTCGGCCAGTACGACGAGGCGCAGAAGCTGCTGCTGCGCGCCCACGATGTCGTGACCGCGCATCCGGAACTGCCGACCGCGGTCCGTGCCGCGGCATTACGCGCGCTGGGTGTGTTGCTGGGTGCGCAGGAGCGCTTCGACGAGGCCGAGCAGCGGCTGCAGGAGGCTGAGGCGCTGTATGGCGACGGACGTGACAGTGACGACGCCGGCGTGGCGACGACGCTGCGCGACCGTGGCCAGGTCAGGTACGAGCGGGCGGATTACGCTGGTGCCGAGACCCTGTTCCGTGCCTCGCTGGCGATGCGGCGGCGCTTGTTCGGCGAGCACAACCTCGACGTCGCCGACAGCATCGGCCGCGTGGGCATGGCGCTGCGTGCGCGCGGCGACTATGCGGGAGCCGAGCCGCTGCTGCGGCAGGCGCTCACGGTGCACCGCGAACTGCTGCCGGCCAGCCATCCGCACATCGCGACCGACCTGTCCAGCCTGGCCGCCGTCGAACGCAATCTCGGCCGCTTCGACCAGGCCGAAGCGCATTACCGCGAGGCGCTCGCGGCCATGACCCGGACGCGCGGCGACGATCATCCGTTCGTGGCCGCGATCATGAACAACCTCGCGCGTGCGCTGAAGGCACAGGACAAGAACGACGAAGCCGAGGCGCTGCTGCTGCAGGCACTGGCGATCCGGCGCCGGCATCTGGGTGAAAGGCACGCCACGGTCGCGATGAATCTCAGCGATCTGGGCTGGGTTGCCGAGGGTGCCGGCAAGATCGACGCGGCCGAGAACTATTACCGACAGGCGCTCGCGCTCTATGAGCCGACGCATCCGTGGCGTTCGTCCGCCGTGTTCAACCTGGGCAGCGTGCTCGAAGCGCGCGGCGATCTGGCCGCGGCAGAGCGGCAGTACCGCGAGGCGCTGGAAACGCAGCGCGTGAAATACGGCGACAGCCACGAAGTCGTCGGCACCGATCTGTACTACCTCGGCCGTGTCGTCGGCAAGCAGGGCCGCCTCGACGAGGCGCAGAAGCTGCTGCGCGAGGCATTCGCGAATTACCAGGCGCGCCTTGCGCCCGATGACGAGCAGCTGGCGCCCATCGTGCTTGCCCTGGAACGGAACCTGCGCCGCCCGGCGCAGGCAGCCGAAGCCGATGCGCTGCTCCAGCGCGCGCTCGCATTGCGCCTGAAAGCGTTCGGCGCCGATGACAAGCGCACGCAGGAGGTGCAGGCGCGCATCGAGGCGGTGCGTGTCGGGCGCCGGTAGCGAGGTGCCGGTAGCGAGGTGCCGGACAGCGCGCATGCGGACGGGACGCGCGGAGCCTCCAGAGAAGGGGTGTTTCAGCGGCGAATGCCGCCGTAGCCGTTTCCCTGGTTTGCGACCCGCTTGCGATCACGGTCCATGCAGCACGCGAGGGGCAAGCGGGCGGGTGCGTTTCACCGGTGCGATGGGTCGGGCGACGAATCGCAGCACTGGCGTGCCGCCCTTGGGGCGGTCATCTGGCGCTGCGTTTCGCAGTACCCGCAACCCGCGAGCGGGTTCAGTTGCAGCTTCCCTGCACGTCGACGAAGACGTGGCGCACGTTGTTGAACCCGTTGGTCTCCGGCACGTAGCCCGGTGCGTCGATCTCGAGCACGACCAGCGAGAGACCCGGCGGCAGACCGATGCGCCCCTGCACGGTCGCCGCGGACATCGGCAGCTGCGCCGGAAGATCGTCGAGCGCGAGCAGCGGGCCGTCCGGCTGCGTGAGCGTCAGCGCATTCGAGCTGCCTTCGGCGTGGCCCGGGCCGGCGTTGATGCTGAGATAGCTGTAGGGGAAATAGCAGACACCATTGCGACGTGCGACCGCCTGCACTGCAGGTACGGTCACGTAGCCGCCCCACTGCGTCATCGTCCGGCCGATCCGCACCGGGTCGGCGGCGCTGAGGTCGGTGATCTCAGGCACTTCCTTCATGCGCGGCTTCTGGCCCTGGCCGGGCATTTCCGGATCGACCTCATTCGTCGACGGCGGCCGGTCCTCAGCCTTGAGGTCGAACTCGGTCACGAATTCGCAAGCACCACCGCTCGATGCCGGCACGCGGAATACCGCGTGGATCGGTCCGGTCGGTTGCACGAACAGCCAGAGCACGGCAGCACTTGAGACCGGCGTGCCGGGGCTGGCGCCACAGCCCTGCGGGGTCAAGGGCATGTTCCGGTAGTGGAACGGGCCGTTGAAGCTCGTGATCGTGGCCAGATAGCCGGCGCCGGGCGTGCTGTGGATGCGGTAGGTGTATTCCGGAGCTGCGGCGCCTCCCGGAGCGGTCTGCGCTGCCGCAGGGGTGGCGGCCAGCGCGAGCATCAGGGCGGACAGCAGGGTCGGCATCTTCATGGTGAGCTTCCTCGGGTCGGGCTTGCTGGCACGTACGGAAATCGTGGTCGCAAGGGATCACCATTCGAGAGAACGTTCGCGCATAGCCGTTGCCGACACCGACGGCCGCTCGACCCGGCACACCGCCCGCACTGCGGCGCGAGACCCAGGGCAGGGGCGAGCCAGTGTTCTTTCAGGTGCCGCGGATCATCGCCACGAGCTGGTCGAGCGCCGCGCCCCAGCCGTCGGCGAAACCCAGTTCATCGTGGCGCCGCGCGCTCGCTGCGTCGGGATGCATCACGAGCGCGCGGTAGCGTGTGCCGCCGGCGTGGTCCTGCAGGGTGATCACTGCCGTGAACTGCAGGCCGTGGCACCCGGCATCGTCTGCCGGCGCCGGGGGCGCAGGACGAAAGCCCGCCTCCAGCATTGACGTCCAGGCCAGCCGTTCATTCTTGACCACCTCGAGATAGCAGCCGACGTTGGGCGGCTGGTCCACGCCCTCGGGCGAGCGCATGACGGTGCGGAAGATGCCGCCGGGACGCAGGTCGATCTCGCAGTCGACCGTCTGCCAGGGGGCGGGCGTGAACCAGCGCTTGAGTCGCTCGGGTTCAGTCCAGGCGGCCCAGACCTGAGCGCGTGGTACCGCGATATCCCGCTCGAGCATCAGATCGCGACGCGGGTCGAATGCGGTGGTGGTCATCGCGAAGTCTCCTTGAGGTAGTTGTCGAGCTGATCCAGGCGCTGTTCCCAGAGCGCGCGTTGTCGCGTCATCCAGGACTCTGCTGCCTTGAGCTGACGCGGCACGAGGCGATAGGTGCGCGTGCGGCCGTGTTTGCGGGAGTGCACCAGTCCACAGTGCTCGAGCACAGCCAGATGCTGGGAAAATGAGGGCAGCGCCATCTTGAACGGCTGTGCGAGTTCACTCGTCGTCGCCGGTCCGTCGACCAGACGTTCGAGCACCGCCCGCCGCGTGGGATCGGCGAGCGCCCGGAACACTTCGTCGAGCTGGGTCGATTGATTAGGCATATACCTTACTATTGGCGCGATCGATACATAGGTCAATACCTTTGTATTGCCGCGTCCACCGCGCCGACCAAGGAATGGCCCTTTCGCGCAGGCGCGTTCGCGCCTAGGCTGTGGGTTCCACCCAGCTCCCTCACCCGCATGTCGGTCCCCGAAACCTCCCTCGCCGCGCCGCGCTCGGTGTGGCGCGACCTGTCTCTGCCGGCCGTCGTCGCCGGCTTCGTCACGGTCCTCGTCGGCTTCACCAGTTCCGCCGCCATCGTGTTCCAGGCAGCCCAGGCCGCCGGCGCGACGCCGGCGCAGGTGGCCTCGTGGATGTGGGCGCTGGGCCTGGGCATGGGGCTCACCTGCATCGTGCTGTCGCTGCGCTACCGCGTGCCCGTGGTCACGGCCTGGTCGACGCCCGGGGCCGCCATGCTGGCCACCGGCGCCGCAGGGCTCGGCATCGAGCAAGCGACGGGCGCGTTCGTCGTGTCTGCGGTGCTGATCACGCTGGCTGGATTTTCCGGCGTGTTCGAGCGGCTCATCAGCCGCGTGCCTGTTGCGATTGCCTCCGGCATGCTCGCCGGCGTGCTGTTGCGCTTTGGGCTCGATGCGTTCGGTGCGCTGGAAACTCAGTTCGGCCTCGCGCTGCCGATGATCGCGGCCTATGTCGTGTTGCGCCGCTGGCAGCCACGGTATGCAGTGGTCGCGACGCTCGCGATCGGCATCGCGATCGCGGCGGCGCGTGGTCTGCTCGCCTGGCAGGCGGTGCAGATCGAGATCGCGCGGCCGGTCTGGGTCGCGCCGGCGTTCAGCGTGAACGCGATCGTCAGCGTCGCAATCCCGCTGTTTCTCGTGACGATGGCGTCGCAGAACGTGCCCGGCGTCGCGGTGATGCGCGGGTCCGGCTATGCGGTGCCCATTTCTCCGGTCGTCGGATGGACCGGCGCAGCCAATCTGCTGCTTGCACCCTTCGGTGCATTTGCGCTGAACCTGGCAGCGATCACAGCGGCCATCTGCATGGGGCGCGAAGCGCACGACGACCCCGCACGCCGCTACGTCGCCGCCGTCGCGGCCGGGGTTTTCTATGTCGTCGTCGGCGTGTTTGGTGCGACTGTCGCGGCAGTGTTCGCCGCCTTTCCGAAAGAACTCGTCGTCGTGATTGCGGGCCTGGCATTGCTCGGCACGATCGGCAGCGGTCTGGCCGCAGCACTGGCCGACGAGCGCGAGCGCGAGGCGGCGCTGCTGACCTTTCTCGTGACCGCGTCCGGAATCAGCCTGTTCGGCATCAAGTCGGCGTTCTGGGGGCTCGTGGCTGGCACACTCGCACTCCTCGTGCAGCGCGTGGGACGACGCTCCGTACCGCCGGCCGCCTGACACCGGCGTGCGATCCCGGCGACTCATGTGGCGGCGCCGGCCGGAACGGCAGGCTCGCGCGACGCCGGTGTGTCTGGAGATTTACCCGGTGGTGCCGTGCCGCGCGGGCCTTGTGTGCGCATCCGGCTTGGGTCATCGTCCTGTGCGCACGCATCGTGCGTGCAGCTTCGCTACTGGAGAACCCCAGCGCATGAGCCTGTCGACGCGGCTGCTGATCGTCGCCGCCCTGATGGTTGCGCTGGGCCTGTACGGCGCGCTGCGCAAGCCGTATGGCACCGTGCTGCCGCTCGATGTCGACGATCTGACTGAAATCCAGCCGCAGCTCGACCGTCTGAGCGCGAACGAGCGCGAACTCGTGCTGGGGTATCTCCGGCGCAGCGACGGCGACGTGCTGCCCGCGTCCATGGCCGATCCCGATGCACCGCTGACCGCGCGTACCTTCGGTGAAGCCATCGAATTGCAGACGAAGTTCCTGCGCGAGCAGGGCGAGCGCGAGGCCGTGCAGGCACGGCGCGAGATCGAACGCGATCATGCCTTCGAACCGCTGCGCGAGGCGCTGGAGCTGCGTCTGGTCAAGCGCGAACTGCTGACCCAGGACGAAATCATTGGTGCCGCTGCGGCCGGTGGTGCGAAGCAGGCCGACAATGGCCAGCGCGTGCTCGTCGTGACCTGGCGTCTCGTCAACACCTCAGGTCGCGAGATCGTCTCCGCCAAGGGCGCTGCGGAGATCCGCGATGAGCAGGGCGAGCGCCGCACGCAGTGCTGGATCGAGCAGATGGACCGGATCGAACCGTTCGGCCGGGTCGACGTGCGCTGCGGCAACGCCATGCGCACGGCCGGTGCGGGCGAACGGGCGCTGGTCGATCTGCCGGTCGAGCAGATCCGCCTGCGATGGGAGCCCGCGGAGGTCGTGTTCGCCGATGGCAGCCGGCTGACGGCACCGCGTTGAAACGGCGTCGTGGGTTTCAACCACGGCAGCAGCGGCGATGTGGCATCAGGTGAACGTCAGCGCATGGATCGGCGGCAGATTCATCGACAGGGCGCGCCAGCTGTCACCCTGATCGTCGCTGAGCCACAGGCCGCCTGTCGTCGACCCCATCGCCAGCAGGGTTCCGTCGCGATTGACGGCCAGTCCGTGACGGTAAACCAGATCGTAGGCCTGTGCCGGCAGTCCCTCGCGCAGACTGTCGAAGCTGCGGCCGCCGTCGCGCGTGCGCGCGACCGACAGCCGGGCATCGACCGGAATGCGGCACTCGTCCTTGACCGCGGGTACGAACCACGCGGTGTCGGGATCGTGCGGATGAACCGCGACTGCAAAGCCGAAGACGGAGGGAGGTACGTCCGGTACGTCGTGCCAGCGGCGCGCGCCGTCCCGGCTCACGAATACGCCGTTGTGGTGCTGCACCCAGAGCGTGTCGGGCGTTGCCGCACATTGCACCATGCGGTGCGGATCCTGGATGTTCGGGTCGTCGCGCAGTTCTGGCGGCATGTAGGCCGCGTACATGCCGTCGGCGGCCAGCGTCCAGCTCTCGCCGCCGTCGACGCTCTGCCAGACGCCGCCGCAGGACACCGCGATGTGCAGCCGGCGCGGGTCGCGCGGATCGACGCAGATCGAGTGGATGCCGGGCTGGTCGTAGCCGCCGCCGAACCATTTTTCACGATGCGGCATATTCCACAATGATTCGACGCGATGCCACGATTCGGCTGCGTCGTCGGAGCGGAACAGCCCGCCGGGGATGGTGCCGGCCCAGAGCCGGCCGGGTTCGTCCGCGCCGCCGGCCTCCAGCGACCAGAGGAGCTTGAGGCTTGCCGGCACGGGCGGCTTGCCATCGCCGGTCGCGAGCATTTCCCCGGCCGGGTAGGTCGGCACGGCGACCTCGTGCCAGCTCGTACCGCGATCGTCGGATCGCTGTAGCTTCACGCCGAAATGGCCGAGATTCAGCGCCGCATACCAGCGCCCGTCGCGAGCGTCGGCGAGGGCGAGCGTGACGTTGTCGCCACGAAACGCGTGATGTTCGATGTGCCAGCCCTCATCGTCTTCCCGCAGAATGAATAGCCCCTTGCGCGTGGACACCAGTAGCCGTTCGCCCATGGCTAGCCTCCCGAAAGCGCCTGCAGCACATAGATTTCCGAGCGCGCGCCGAGCACGGCCCTGGTCAGATCGGACTTGTCCCTGAGAACCTGCCCGTCGATGAAGACGGCGACATGCTGGCGCAGGCTGCCCTGTTCGTCGACGACATAGCCGCGCAGCGGCGGACAGCTTGCAAACGCGGCGTCGAGCGCGTCGCGCAACGTCGTCGCGTCGACATCGACGCGGTACTCCGTGCCGGCGGTTGCAACTGCGGGCAGCCAGCGGGCCAGCGATGAAGCGAGCACGAGTGTCGGCATGCGCGGATTGCCTCCCGTGAGACGTGACCCGCCAAGCCTAGCCTACATTTCTCAGATCCGTTCGTAGCGAGGCCGTCGAGACGCCGTCCGGATGCGCGCCGCGGACTGAATGGCGGTGAAGGTGTAGCCGACACGGCGTGGAGCCGATACGAGGGAACAGCTCGCGTCGGAGCGAGCGCATCGGCGGCCACAGTAGAAGGTGTGGGAGAAATGCGGGCCAGCGCAGTGGATTCGCTCTGGGCAGCCGGCCGCGGCAGACTGAAGCATCCCGGTGGGCGCGAGGACCGGGTCAGTCGCGCTTGTAGCGCTGCCGCGCGTCTTCGAACCGGCGTCGTGCACTTTCGACGTTGCGCTGCAGCGTGATGGCGAGTTCCGCCAGTCGCGGTGATACGCGCCAGCGGCCGTTCGAGAGCGCTTCCGCCAGCCCGGCGAGGCGCAGGTTCGCGAGGTCGCGCGTGGTGTTGCTCGGCAAGGTATTCAGATGGCGCGCGATTTCGCCGGGCGCGATGCCGTCGAGGTCGTGTTCGGCCAGCATCAGCAACGTGCGCAGCGCCCGCTGTTGTGCCGCGTTGAGATACTTCTCGTCAGCCATGGGCCAGCGCACCCCTCGTCCCTGTGGGGGTGCTGCGCGCGGTACGCGCAGCACGGAATTCCGGACCTTCCGTCCGTGGAAGGTCCGCGCGTGCGGACCGCGTGAGCTGCGGTGTGCGCGGGGGCTCCTGCCGCACGGGATGCGCGTGCGGGTACCTCGAAATCCCGGCGTTTTGGTTTGGCAGAAGCGCGCAACCGCGGCGCGGCGGCACGGCCTCTTGTACCAAATTGACCCCTGCGCTTATTCCGACGCGACCGCGCGGGATTTTCCGATTGTGCAAGCCGCTTGCAGTCAGTGAAATGCAGCGGAAGCAGTTTCTATGTCGTCGTGTGTGTAGTGCCGTATCTGTCCGCTGGGTCCTCACGCAACCACGAGGCACGGTCCGTCCCCAGGACGGAGCCCGGCGGCAGGCGTGAAGACGAGCGTCGGTGCAGCGCAGGCCGACGGCGGCGGAATGAACGAAACGCGGAACTGCGGCGACATGAGAAAGCGGGACGGGACCGTTTGGACATAACTGTCCTAGTCAAAAAAGTGTGGGTCAGCCTTTGTTGACAGTCAAGAGGTGATCACATGGATTTTTTTGCACGGCTCAGGGAAGAGCGCGAAAGGCTGGGGTTGTCGCTGCAGCAAGTAGCTGATGTGGCGCGCGTTCACGTCAAGACGGTGCGGCGCTGGGAATCACACATCGCGATTCCGCTCGATGCGATGGTGCCATTGCTGGCGATCGGGTACGACGTGCAGTACGTCGCCAGCGGCGTGCGCAGCAAGAACGTGCACGAAGTGCGCGAGAAGGGTGTCGACTACGATGTTCACCCGGGATATGCCGGCGACGAGATCGTGCTGATGCGCCGCTATCGCCTGTTGACCGTGCAGCAGCGCGAGCAGGCCCACGCGATACTGGCCGTGCTTGCGCTCGATGCACCGACGTTCGCGCGTGGATCCCGTGCTCTGGCTGCTGCGGCGAAAGCGCGAAAGCGGGCGCGTGCCGCGGCTGGCGGATTGCCGCCGCCTGCGAGCGCCCCCGCGCAGCTGGAGCACGACGGCGATTGACGCGATTTCTCTTGGTGGCGCACAGGTCCGGAGGTCTCTGCTGCTCGATGGCGTACCAAGGCCTCGAGCGGCGTGCGGCGTCGAGCCGCAGCACGGGACGGATGGCGGATCCGACCGCGTCCGTGCGGGCCGGACGCGCGGTGGGCCATGCGTGCCCGCCCGTCCGCGCGATGCGATCGCGGCGGCGTATCGAGCGGTGAGCGACCGGCCTTCGCTGTTACCGCTATTTTTCCATTGCGCAATAGTCTTGCAGTGAGTGAAATTCACTGGGCGGCGCATCGCCGTATGCGAATGGATTGCAGGTATGGCAGATACCGATTTTTATGGACGATTGCTCGAGGAGCGGCTGCGCCTGGAGCTGAGCCGCGAGCGCGTGGCCGAAATCACTGGGGCCAGCACGCGTACGGTGCAGCGCTGGGAAACCGAGATCCCGATGCCTCTCGATGCGCTGATCGCGCTCACGGCGTCCGGCTATGACGCGCAATACGTCTGTACGGGCCATCGCAGTGTGAATCGCAAGACCGGTGCGCGCGGGCGCGGCGTGCGCGAAATGCCCGAGGCCTATACGCCTGATGAGGTCAACTGGATCGTGCGGTTGCGTCACCTGAAGCCGGCAGAGCGTAAGCAGGCGCGTGCCATGCTCGACGTGATCGCGCCGAAGCCGCGGCGGCGCAGGAAATAGCTCGGCGGCGAAGGGGGCATGCCGCGTCGGGTGCGGTGCCCTCCATCGTTTCTGCACAATCGCCCGCCATCGTGTCGTCCGGGTGGCCCACAGGGGGGCCGGTTCGGGGAACAAAGCGATGAAGACGACACTTCTTGCTGCCGGCGTCGGCTGTCTGGCGCTCGCATGTGCCACGCTGGTGCACGCCCAGGGCGGTCCACCGCCGCTCGGCCCGCCGCCGATTCCCGCCGGCAATCCGCAGTCGGCGGCGAAGATCCAGCTGGGTAAGGCGCTGTTCTGGGAAGAACAGCTGTCGCTGACCGGAACCGTCGCCTGTGGCACCTGCCATCGTCCGTTCGGCGGCGGCGGCGATCCGCGGACCGCGCTGGCCGGCACCGACAGCACGAACCCGGGGCGTGACGGCGTATTGGGTACCGGCGACGATCTGCACGCCTCGGCCGGTGTGCCCGCGCACGGCGCGGACGGGCTCTATCAGTCCGTTGCGCCGTTCGGCATGGCGGCGCAGGTCGGCACGCGCCGTGCGCCGTCGGCGGTGAACGCCGCCTACGCGCCGCTGCTGTTCTGGGATGGTCGCGCCGGCGGCACGTTCGTCGACCCGCTCACGTCGCAGGTCCTCATCCCGCAGGGCGGCGCGCTTGAAAATCAGGCGCTGGGTCCGCTCGTGAACACCGTGGAAATGGCCTTCAGCGGCGCCACCGTGAACACCATCGGCAACCGTCTGACCGCAGTCCGACCACTGGCGCTGGCGGTAAACGTCCCCGAGGCGCTGCGTAACTGGATCGCGGGCCGCGATTATCCGGCCCTGTTCGCCGAAGCCTTCGGCGACGAGGGCATCACGGCCGCGCGTATCGCCATGGCGATCGCCAGCTACGAACGCACCTTGAACGCCAACCAGACGCCGCTCGACGCCGAGCGCGGTGGCACGCCGTCGCTGACCAACGCCGAGCGTGCCGGTCAGCAGGTGTTTGTGGCCAACGATTGTGCGGCCTGTCACGCGGGCCCGCTGGTCAGCGACAATCAGTTTCACTACATCGGCGTGCGGCCCGTCAACGATGACCTCGGCCGTTTCGTGCAGACCAGCGATCCGGCCGACCGCGGCGCGTTCCGCACCCCGAGTCTGCGCAATGTAGAGCTGCGCGCGCCCTACATGAGCAATGGCCGTTTCGCCACGCTGGAGCAGGTGGTGGACTTCTACGATCGCGGAGGCGACTTCACGGCGCCGAACAAGGATCCGCGGGTGCGCCCGAGAAATCTCACGGCGCAACAGAAAGCCAATCTGGTGGCGTTCCTCAAGCGACCGCTGACCGACCCGCGCGCAGCCACGGAAACGGGGCCGTTCGAGCGCCCGACCTTGTACACCGAGAGCGATCGGATCCCGCAGCTCGTCGGCACCGCGCGGGCGGGTTCGGGCAACGTCACCCCGCAAATCGGTGCGCTCGAGCCGCCATTGCTCGGCAACGCCAACTTCACGGTTTCCGTATCCGGTGCGCTCGGTGGCACCGCCGCGACGCTGGTGATTTCGCGCAGCGATCCCGGCCTGCAAGCGGCAGTGCCCACCGGTGACTTTGCCAGCCACGCGCTCGCACTGGCTGGTGTCGGAAGCGGCGCGGGCTCGGGGGCAGTGAATGTGGATCTGGGCAACGATCCCGCCCTGCTGGGTCAGACGTTGTATGGGCGCTTCTATATCGCGGACCCGGGCGCGGCAGCCGGCATCGCCATCACTCAGGCATTTCGGATCACCGTATTCGGCGACAGCGACATCGTCTTCCGGGCCGGATTCGAATAGGCATCGGTCGACCGGCGCGACGGCGACATCCCAGCGATGCATCGCCGTCCCGCCGTACCGGCACCGCGACGTCGCGGCGTGAACCTGGGCGCTGCGACGCTCTGCAACCGGCGCTAGGGATGCGCCTGGCTGCGCACGAACGACGCGTCGTCGGCGACGTCCGTGTCCGGATCGTAGGTCGCTCCGTTGCGGATATACACCTCGCTGCGCGTCAGGGTGCCGGATTCATCGATGCGCAGGCGAAAGGCGTGTTCGTGCGATCCCGCCGTATCCTGCAGGTTAGCGCCGTCGAAGAACAGGAAGTGATGGTTGCCGGCCTCGTCGGTCCGCGAGAACTGCAGGCGCGGCGCATTGCCTTGTGGGCAATAGTGCGTGGCGATGAGGCGGTCTCCGTCGAGCGTATAGACCGTCATCGACTGTCGCGTCGGGCTCATGGTCCAGGATTCCACCAGCGCGCTGCCATCGGCGATCACGGCATAGTGCACGACGGTGTTGCTGTCGGGCCGGGTGCTCTTCCAGTCGCCCGCGAGTCGCTTGAGCGCGTCGAACACCGCGTGCGCTGCCGCATCGTTCGCGCGCGCAGCCGTTGGGGAAAGCGCGAGCATCGCGCACAGCAGTGCCGGTAGCCTCATGTCGCCTCCGTCATCGTGGGCTGCCGAGCGTAGGCGACGGCCGCCGCCCATGCCGGCGTCCGGGCAGCGCAATGCGGTGACCCGGGCACCTCGTGCGACGAGCGGTGCGTGCAGTCGACGCCTCAGCACGCGAGGCAGAGCGAACTGCGAGTGCGTGTCCAGAAGAAGTGCGTGTCCCGATGAATCGGGAAAAAGTGCGTGTCCCGAAAAAACCGGTGACTCAGGCACCTCCTGCGACGATCGGTGCGTGCAGTCGACGCCTCCGCACGCGAGGCATAGCGAACTGCGAGTGCGTGTCCGGAAGAAGTGCGTGTCCTGATGCAGTGTGTCCCGATGCAGTGAGTGTCCCGATGAATCGCGAAAAAGTGCGTGTCCCGAACAAAAAACGCCGGGCGGTCTCCCGCCCGGCGCCCCGTTTACGCCGCGGCTCACGCCGCGACGCCCTCCCACGGGTTCAGAACGTGATTGACCAGCTGTCGATACGGCCGATGTCGTTGGTCGCGTTGTCGTTCACGCGCAGGCGCCAGGTGCCGTTGAGCGGTTCGCTCGACAGGTTGAACTGGACGGTCTTGTTGATGTTGTCGGCGCTGCCGCCGCTGCGGTTGTGGATGTTGTACAGCGAGCCATCCGGTGCCACGAGATCGACCTTCAGGTCGCCCTGGTAGGTATGCACGATGGCCACGGTGACCGAGGCGTTGGTCGGCGCGTTGCCGGTGCGGCCCGATACGGTGATCGGGCTGTCGACCGTCGCGTTGTCGTTGATCGCGTAGTCGGTGGTGTTGCTGTAGGTCTGCGTACCGCCGCCACCGCCCGTCGTGTAGTTGCCGACGATGCTGAGGCCAGAGAACGCCGCATAGGCCTTGAGCCGCACGTGATAGGTGCCGGCGCTCGGCGCCGGGATCGTGCAGGTCTCGGCATTGGTCGAGCCCTCGGACTTGCAGTCATAGACCGTGTCGGTCGGCGCGCTGCCAAAGCGTACGAACAGGTCGGCGTCGCCGGTGCCGCCCGACGTCGTGAAGGTCAGGTTGGTGGCGCCCGACGGTACGGCCATGGTGTAGGCCAGCGAGGAGCCCGTGGCAGCCGACTGGTTGGTCAACGGCGTGCCGCGCGTGAGCGTGCCGCCGCCACCGCCGCCGCCGTCGCAGTTGGAGAGGCAGCCGCCGCCTTCGACGCGATTGCGGATCACCGTCGCCGGCTGCGAGCCGAAGCCGCGGTTGAAGTTGATCCCGACATTGGTCAGGTGGCAGTAGCTCATGATCGTGCCGCCGCCCGACGGGTTGCCCGGCAGCGCACAGCCGCCTTCCGTCTGGCCCGAGCAGCCGTCGATGGCGGTGTTGTTGCCGTTCCAGACGCAGGCATGGGTGTGGCGCGAGCCAAGCAGATGGCCGGCCTCGTGCGTGACCACGCTGACGGTCCACGAATACGTCGGTACCGTGTTGTAGGCCGCGGACACGCCGCTGGTGCACATGCTTGCCGAGCGCGACGCATTGCAGATGCCGCTGAAACCCGCAGCAACGCCGCCGCCGAGCGAACGGAACGTCAGCAGCTGCGCGATCGTGCCGGTGAAACTGCTCGCCCGGTTGCTCTGGAAGCTCGACAGATTGCTGGTCGAGCTGGAGCCGTTGTACGGATCGGCCGTAGTCCAGATGTAGGCCTGCTGCAGCTTCAGCGAAATGCCGTCGTTGGCGTAGAGGGTCGAGGAATTGTTGAACACGGCGGTGACGTAGTCGGTCGCCGCCTGCAGGCTGCCGCGGTTCTGGTAGATGTCGTATTCCGCTTCCATCCACTCCGTCGCGCATTTGACCGTCTGCAGGGCATCGGTGCCGGCGCCGCGGCCGTCGTTGGTGACCGGGGTCATGTCGGGCCGGTGGACGGTGGCGTCCTTGCCGGTGGATGACTCGTCCCAGAACTTCGCGAAGTTCTCGCGAGCGCCGTCGGCGCCCATGGCGCAGCCCGGCGCGCCGCTCTTGTCGAGAATCGCCGACTCGGCGTAAATGATGTGGCGGTTCGTCGGATTGTCGCCTTCGAGCTTGCCGATGACCCAGTTGCCGTCGGTCACGGTCGAGAATGTACCGATCACCTCGCCGTTGAATACGCTGACGGCCGCAAACGACGTCGGATCGTCCTTGACGACGCCGCGGTAGTGCAGGCCGCGGCTGATCTTGCTGGTGTCCTCACCGCCGCTCGCGGTGATCTGGAAATCGGGCGCGAAGATGTCGCTCTCGAACAGCTCGAGCTCCACCTGGCCGCGCTCGCGCGTGGGCAGGCGCAGGGTCAGCGTGCTCGGGCGATTGCGCTGCAGATCGGCGACGGCATCTTTGTCGAGATCGAGCAGCGTGCCGCTGCTGACCGCGAGCCTTGTGATGGCGTCACTGGCGGCAGAGCGTGAGGTTGCGCCCGCGAACAGCTCGACGGCGCGAAACGCGTCGGCCTTGCCGCGATAGGTGTCGACCTGCAGCGACATGGTGCTGGGCCTGGCGCCCGTTGCATCGTCGGCGGCGCCGGCGATGCCGCCTCCGAGCGCAAACAGCAGACAGGCCGGCAGCATGGCCTGCCAGAGACGCGTCTTGAAGGTCTTGCGAGAAACATTCATTCGACTGACTCCCTCCCGGTGTACGAATGGCCGCTACGCGGCATGCAGACCTCCGTGTCACTGGCGCACGGCGAGCCGTGTGGCGCGGTCGCACGCCGGCCCGTACGCGCGACACGCGAGATCCATCGCGACCGCGAAGCGGTCGTGCCGGCCCTGTCGTGCAGTGCGTACTCGTACGGCGCGATTCCATCGCTACAACGTCGTGGACCACCCCTGTTCCACGTCGACGCATTCGCTGCGGCGGATTCCGGGTCTCGCGACTGCGTCATCGAGTGTGCGCAGGTTCGCGTCGTGCTGTCCCGGATCGTGCGATTGCCGCGGGCGGAAGCGTCGTCAGCTCGTTGCCGAGCACCTCTCCCGGGCCGACGATGTACACGACCCGGACAACGATCGCAACCTTCGCGTGCGAATGTTTTTGCATATGTGACGTCGTTCACTTAGCGATTTCGCCGTCCCAGCGGACGCAGCCGTCGCCAACGTGCGTTTGTGCGACCGCGGCGCAACAACGCACCATCGCGCCGATAGTTTGCGATTCGCGAGCGTGTTCCCCGGTGTCAATGCCAAGAGCGACGAGGAAACGAGCTCGTGACGCCTGCATGCCGTTGCATTGCACAAGCCCTGGGTTCATGCCGTTTTCGACATATGCGCGCGTGGCGACCCTGGCGCCGTCGCAGGCTGCGGAAAGCGCGGCCGGGACACCGTTGTGCGCGACCGTGGCTGTGGGAAACTCGTCCGTTGCGGATAACAGGAGCGCAGGGCACATGGGCGTCGGTTTCGTCATTGGCATCGTGTTGGGGTTTGCGGCGGCATGGTGGTTCATGGCTTCCTCGCGTGACGCGAGCAAGCGGCTCGCGGCATCGCCTCCCGCTGCGGAGCCGATCGTATCCGTGCCGGAGAACACCGCGCCCGGGACGTCGCAGCCAGCGGACGAGGCGGCTCCGTCCACGTCGCTGTCGGCCTCGCCGCGCGACCATGTGGGCGCACTGCTGCGCCCCTGCCAGGAGCGGCTGGACAGCTTCGATCATCCGGACGAGCTCGCCGCCATGGCCGAGTTCGGTGCGGCAGTCGAACTGCTCGCCAGCGCGGCCTTCACGACGCAGGAGCGGATCGAGGCCGCGGCCTCGCGCAGCGTACCGCTGAGCAGCGCCGCTTTCGTCGCCCTGCATCGCGCCGGCGACGTGGTTGCGCTCGACATCGTGCGCACGCTCGATCGCATGGGCTATTTCACGCTGCACTACGCGCTGGGTTATCTCGCCGCGCATCCGCACCCGCTGTCGCTGGAGGGTGTGCTGCTGCGCATGAGCGAATGGTGGATCGATCATCCGGTGGTGCGCGCGGGACTGCAGCGCTATTTCGACGCGCTGCCCGGCAGTGCCGTGCTCGGGGAAGACATTGCCGCTGCCGATCCCGAGCGCCTGCACGCACTGCAGGGCTGGCTGCGTCATTGCGGTCATGCGCGCGGCGACGCGTTTGCGGCGCAGATCGCCCAGCAGCTGCGCGCGCGCGAAGACCTGGGCGCGCTGCTGCAGGTCGGCCGCCTGGTCGGTGCCGACGAGGGCGACGACGACGTGGTCGCGCCGGCCGACGAGGAGGCGCGCCGGCGCGTGCTCGCGCTGCTCGCGCGCGAGCCCCGCACCAGCGCCGTGCTGGTGGGTCCCGAAGGCAGCGGCAAGAGCACCCTGATACGGCAATGCCTGCGCGAACTCGCCGCACAGGGCTGGCGCATCGTGGAAGCGACGCCGGCGCAGGTGCTGGCTGGCCAGAAATACATCGGCGAACTCGAAGGACGCATCGCGACGCTGGTGCGCGCGCTGTCGGTGCCACGCACGCTCTGGTACGTGCCCGAGGCACATCAGCTGCTGGAAAAGGGGCGCACGACCAGCGACCCCACCGGCATACTCGATCTGTTGCTGCCACACCTGGAGAAACATGACATCCAGCTGATCGGCGAAAGTCCGCGCGACGCCTGGAGCCGCGTGCTTACGCAGCGGCCGCGCATCCGTCATCTCATCGTTGGCTATGATGTCGACGCGCTCGACACGGCGGGCACGCGCGAACTCGCCGAGGCCTGGGCGCTGGGCGCACAGGCGCGCGCGGGACAGCCGGTGGCGTCGGCCGAACTCATCGCGGAAGCCATGACGCTGGCCGCGCAGCAGTTCCCGGACCGTGCCGAGCCCGGCCGCAGCCTTCGCCTACTGCAGGAAACCCTGCGCATGGCAATGCAGTCTGATCCGCCGGCGCTGCCGCTGACCCGCGAACAGGTGCTGGCGACCCTGTCGCTGCAGTCCGGCCTGCCGCTGGATATCCTCGACGGCGGTGCGCGTCTCGATCTCGACGCCGTGCGTGCGTTTTTCACGCGCCGCGTGATCGGTCAGGACGAAGCGGTCGACGCGCTCGTCGACCGCATCAGCATGCTCAAGGCCGGACTCACCGACCCGCAGCGGCCGCTCGGCGTATTCCTGTTCGCCGGCCCCACCGGCACGGGCAAGACCGAGCTAGCCAAGGCGCTTGCCGAGTACCTGTTTGGCTCGCGTGAGAAGCTGTTGCGCTTCGACATGAGCGAATACCAGTCCGAGGACGCGTACTGGCGGCTCATCGACGAGGGCAGTGGTGAGCGCGCGACCTCGCTGACGGCGCGCATCCGGCAGACGCCGTTCGCGGTCGTGCTGCTCGACGAGTTCGAGAAATCCCATGCGCGCATCTGGGACCTTTTCTTGCAGCTGTTCGACGATGGGCGCCTGACTGACCGGCAGGGGAACACGGCGGATTTCCGCCACAGTCTGATCATCCTGACGAGCAACGTCGGCTCGACCGTCACGCGCCGCAGCGGTCCCGGCTTCGTCGCGGCAAGCGACGCATCCACGCGCGGCGATGCGGAGCGTGCACTGTTCGCCACGTTCCGGCGCGAGTTCCTCAACCGCCTCGACCGTATCGTGATCTTCCAGCCGCTGTCGCGCGCCGTCATGCGCGACATCCTGCACAAGGAACTTGATCTGGTGCTGGCACGGCGCGGGTTCCGCGTGCGTGACTGGGCGGTGGAGTGGGAGCCGTCCGCGGTCGATTTTCTGCTTGAGCGCGGCTTCACGACGGATCTCGGTGCACGGCCGCTGCGTCGTGCGATCGACCAGTACCTGCTTGCGCCGCTGTCGCGCACCATTGTCGAGAACCGCGCGCCGAGCGGTGGACAGTTCCTGTTCGTGACCGGTGCGCACGACGCCCTGCAGGTACGCTTCGTCGATCCCGACGCGGGAGTGCCGGCGCCGGCCGCCGTGGCACTGCCGGAACACGACGACCTGCGCGCGCTCGCGCTCGATCCATCCGCCGACGCGAATGCCCGCGCGACGCTGCAGGCCGCGCTCGCCGCCAGCCAGGCGCGCCTGGGTGACGCCGCCTGGCTCGCGCTGAAGGATCAGGCCGCCGCTGCGATGCAGGCGCGCGATTTCTGGAACAGCGCCGATCGTCAGCACGTGCTGGACCGGCTCGAACGCATGGACCGGGTCGAGGACGGCGTGCGCGGCGCGCATTCGCTGCTCGCGCGCCTGACCGGCGGCGGCCGCGGCGTGCTCGACGTGGTGCGTCACGTGGCGTTGCGGCTGCACCTGCTCGATCTCGCCATTGGCGCAGTGCTGGCCGACGAACCCGAGGACGCGCAGCTCGATCTGGTCAGTGCCGATCGCGTCAATGCGGCGACCCGCACCTGGGCCGAGCGCGTCGCGCAAATGTACCGCGATTGGGCCGATACGCGCGGCATGCGGGTACGCACCATCGAGCAGAATCGCGATCAGGTCAGCCTGCGTCTGATCATCGCCGGCTTCGGTGCCTGGCAGATCCTGCGTGACGAACGCGGTCTGCACATGCTGGAACGCGGCGATACCTCGCCGGCGGAGCGCCAGCGTGTACGCGTGCGCGTGGTGCCCGACGGCGTGGCGGGGTTCGTTGCCGAATCCGACGTCGACTCGCGCCTGTGCCGCCGCTATCAGGAACACCCTACGCCGCTGGTCCGCGACGCCGTGCGCGGCTGGCGCAGCGGACGGCTGGATCGCGTGCTCGCCGGGGATTTCGATCTGATGCGATGAGCTACCCTGCTGTTCGACACAATACGGGTTAAAAGCCTTGCACGGCTGTGCATTGAGGAAGATGCTGGCGCCTCGCCCGCTCAATTTGGGACCATCCGGCACACAGTGTCGGTGGCGTCTACGGAAGTCACGTAGCCACCCCGTATGCTGTCCAGAAGTGGCAATGGCGCAAGAGTCGGATGACCATGGCGCAACGCGGGTTGCAATTCGCCTGCGTAATTCACGAAAAATTAACGACGTAAACTTCAGAGGTTCATTGTTCTGCTGATAGTCTGGCCCCATTGTGTTATGAATTGACGCTGTGCGATTTGGGTAACGCTTTGTTTTCATGGATTATTTTTTGGAGCGAATCATGAGCCGAATCCAGAGGTTCATACACTCGATCGGTTCGGTCATGAATGTGTTCGGTACAGAGCCCGTATACATTCGTCCGAAGAAAGGAGATCGCCAAAGAGACGCTGCCGCGATTGGTCGCTCTTGGGTACGCGTCGGCGAGTACCTAACGACAGGTGTAGTCGCTGCTCTTAAGGAGGAGGGGTATGGGGAAGCAGACCAATGTAAACCTGAAACATCAAAACAGCGAACTGACCGTTTCGCAGACATCGACCGACGCGCCGATTCTTCCCATTGCGCAAATTGAAAGACTTAAAGAAATAGCTCCCGATAGAGTCGACTGGTTATTCGACGAAACTTCCAAAGAAGGAAATTTTAGGCGCGGGGAAAACAGGCGGATCAACACGCTTGTCTACCTCGAAAGAACTCTCGGGCAACTGTTCGGGTTCCTAATCGGAATGGGAGGGCTGGCTGCCGCGACTTATATGGCGGTGAACGGCGCAGAAACGGCCGCCTGTGTAGTAGGTGGTACCACCGTAGTTGGCTTGGTTTCAGCGTTCCTGTTTCGCAAGCGTGGTAGCTCGTCGCAGCCGTCATCTAAAGATAAGTAGCTGCCTGCAAGGCGAGCCGCTTTGTTGCGTTGGCTAGGGTAAAACCGCTTCGGCAAAGTCAATCCCGAGATTTGCTCACCCGCAGACCCGGTTGCGTCCACTGCGTTTCGCTTCGTACAGACGCGTGTCGGCCTGCGACACCATCCGTTCGTGGTGGGATTCCTCGCCGCGCGCGGCAAGGCCTATGCTGACCGTGACCTGCAGTCCTGGAGCGAAGGCCGAGCAGTCGGCGTGCTCGACCGCGGCGCGCAGGCGTTCCGCAAGCCCACGCGCCTGCTCGAGCGGGGTATCGGCGAACAGCAGTGCGAATTCCTCGCCGCCATAGCGCGCCAGCCGGTCCTCTGCGCGCAGTTGCGCGCGCATGGTGTCGGCGACCTGACGCAGCGCCGCATCGCCGGCCGCGTGCGAATACTGGTCGTTGATGCGCTTGAAGTGGTCGATGTCCACGAGGGCCAGCGTCAGCGGCCGGCCCTCCTGCGTCGCGCGCTCGAACTCGGCGGCGAACTGCTCGTCGAACCAGCGCCGGTTCGCCAGCCCGGTCAGGCTGTCCTCGCGCGCCTGACGTTCGAACGCATCGGCATGTTCGCGCAGCCGTTCGAGCAGTGCGCTCTTTTCCGCATCGGCGGCGGTCAGGCGTTCGGTCTGCGCGCGCAGGTCCTGGGTGCGCTGGTCGATGAGTTCGCGCAGGCGGCGCTCGTTGCGGTGCAGCTGCTGCACGCGTGCTGCGTAGAGCAGGTACAGCGCGAGGATGGCCAGCAGCGCCGCCGCGGCCCAGAAGCTGCTGCGCTGCCATAGGTGCGGCGCGACGTGCAGGTCGAGTATGGCCCCGTCGCTGTTCCAGTCGCCGCCGGCATTGGCTGCCGTTACCCGGAAACGGTAGTCACCCGGCGTGAGGTTGGTGAACTGTGCGAAGCGCTGATTGCCGCGCTCGACCCAGTCCGGGTCGAAACCGTCGAGACGATAGCGATAGCGGATCTTCTGCGGCATCAGATAGCTGAGCCCGGCGAAGTGCAGCTCGATCTTGCGCGTGCCCGGCGCGAGCTCGAGACGGTCGCCGAGTCGCACCTTGCGGTCGTCGACGCGAACCTCCTCGACGACCACCGGCGGGGCGGCGCGCACGAAACGCTGGAGTCGCGGCGGGTCGACGCTGGACAACCCCATCGCGGTCGCGACCCAGATGCGTCCGTCGCCACTGCGCCACGCGGCCGGTCCCGAACCGCCGTTGCACTGCGCGCTGGCCATGCCGTCGGCTTCGCCATAGACCTCGGCCACGAGCTGCGCCAGGGTACCGTCGGCGACCGCATCTGCATCGCCGCGCGCGATCCGCAGCACGCCGCGGTTGGTGGTCAGCCAGAAGCGCTGCTCGTCGTCGGCGACGACCTGGAACACGGTATCCACCGGCAGCCCGTGGCGCCGGCCGACGGCCGCCAGGTGGCCGCCGCGCGAGCGCACCAGACCGCGGTCGGTGGCCATCCACAGGGTGCCGTCGGGGTCTTCGTGAAAGCCGAACACATCCTCGATGTCATCCAGTACCGACAGGTCGAGGGACCGGATGAGGTCGCCCTCGGCGACCGCGACGCCGTTGGCGGTGCCGATCCAGACACGCCCGTCGGCCGCCGCATGCAGCGCGATGATGAACTCGCGCGGCAGGCCGTCGGCTGGACCGAAGCTGCGCCAGACGCCGTCGCGCCGTCGGGACAGTCCGCGTGCGGTGCCAACCCAGACCGCGCCGTCGCGCGCGGTCGCGATCGCACGCACCTGGTTCCCGGCGAGCCCGTCGGCGGCACTGAGCCGCTGCAGCCCGTCGGGCCGCCAATGCGCCAGTCCGTTCGCATAAGTGCCGATCCAGAGGCCGCCGGCACCGTCGTCGGCGAGGCTCAGTACCGAGTCTCCCAGCACCGCGGCGGTCGCGGCCATCGACTCGAACCGGCCGTCACGCCAGCGGGACAGTCCGCGGCTGGTGCCCACCCAGAGCGTACCGTCTGCGCTTTCCAGCACGCTGCGCACGTAGTTGTCGGCGAGGCCATGTTCCGTCGTGTAGCTCACGAACGGCGCGTCACGCAGGCGCAGCAGCCCGCCGTTGGTGCCGACCCAGATGCTGCCTTCGCGGTCTTCGAACAGTGCCGATACGCGGTCGTTCGGCAAGCCGACTTCGCTGCTCAGCGCTTCGACACGACCGTCGCGCAGGCGCAGCACGCCGTGGTTGACCGTGCCTATCCACAGGTTGCCGGCGCGGTCGACGAGCAGGCGCTGCACCGCGTCCATCGGAAGGTCGCCCGCCGCGAGCACGAAGCGATCGCCGTCGCGGCGATAGACGCCGCGCTCGGTGCCGACGAACATCGTGTCGCCGCGGAACGCGATGTCGAACACCGGACCCGGCGGCAGGCCGTCGGCCTCGCCGAATGCCTGCAGGTTGTCCTCGTTCACCCGCACCACACCTTCGGTGGTGCCGGCCCACATGCTGCCGTCGGGCGCGCGGCCCAGCAGGTACAGCGACAGGCTGGGCATGCCCTGCTCACGGCCGAAATGCCGCACCGCGCTGCCGTCGACGCGATCGAGCCCCGCGCTTTCGGTCGCGATCCAGAGCCGGCCGCGCGCATCCTCGGCGACGTCCATGATCTCGTCCTGCGCCAGGCCGTCGCGCATGCTCAGGCGCGACCAGATGCCGTCCTTGTACCGTGTCACGCCGCCCCGCGAGGTGCCGAGTATCAGCGTGCCATCGCGCATCACCTGCAGCGCGCGGATACCGTTGTCGGCGAGAGCCGTCACGTTGGAGCGGTCCAGCGCAAGAAACTCCACGCCGTTGTAGCGCGCGACCCCTTCCCAGGTGGCGAACCACAGATAGCCGTCGGCGGTCTGCGCGACTCCCTGCACGAGGTTGTGCGGCAGCCCCTGGCGCGTGGTCCAGGTCTCGCGGAAATATTCGTTGAGCGGACGCTGGTCGCCGGCGCCAGCTGCCGCCTGCGACAGCTGCGCCATGAGCGCGAACAGGACCAGCCTCAGTATCACCCCAGCGAATCGCACATGCGGCTCCCCCGACCCGGTGCGCTCGCAGCATACCTGAACAGTAGGGGTGACCAACGGAGGCGATGGACAGAACACCGTGCGGCCACGAGCAAGCGAGCTGCCAGCCTCACCGGGACTGGTCAGTTCCAGGCAGCGGTACAGCGTCCTCCGCGAGCGTCCTCGACGCGGATTCAGCCATTTCTCGCGTCACCATCGTCCTGACAGATACCAATCCGGCCGACTCGCTGCAAACGCGACGACGCGCTGCGTTATGGCAGGGTCTTGCGCGTGAAACATCGCATGGTGTTCTCCGCTGCCGCCGCCGTGCACATGTGTGTAGATCCAGCCGAGTTGCCGCGACAAGGTATTGCAGTGGTGGAACCCCCGTTGGTGTGGCGACTTGAGGTAGGCGTCGAGCACATAGCTTGGCTGTTCCAGCCCGCTGACCACTGCGCACGCGATGCCGTCTTCGTGGTCCAGCCGTTGCCAAAGGGCATGGTAAGCATCGAGATTGTCGACGCGGTAGACACCAACGAAGGAAGTCAGGTCCGCGAAGTTTCCGACAGCCACCGCACCGACGGTGAGCCGTGACGCGTGACGACGCCAGGCATGCCCGCTGCAATGCATCACTTCTACGATCAGCCATGGCGGTGTCGCATCGTTCGCGGCGGCGACCAGCGCGGCTGCGCCGTAGTCGCGCGACTCTCCGAACTGTGCACCGCCAGCGTGTCGCTGCAAAGAGTGAACATTGCGATACACCGCGACCCGGTCCTGCAGTCGTCCTTTTCGCTGCAAGGCGCTGGTCCAGGCTTCCGCTATCGATTCGTCGGCGCACACGAAGGCGAGCACGGACTCCTGCATCGTGTTGGGCCACTTGAATAAGGACCACGCGTAGGTGTCGCCGATCTGCTGCAGTTCGGCGTCGAGCGAAGTACCACGCAGTGCGGTGAACGACGGCAGCCTTGGAGCACGACCGGGCAATAGCGAGCCAATGACGAGATCGTCCGGTAGACCGTGAAACCAGCGAGTAGGCTTGTCGCCCTGCCATGCCTGAGCGATTCGAGTCAGTCGCTTCTCGCTCTGTTTCCCGTACAGCTTGGCACCCGGAAACGTCGTCAGCCAGTCGTCGAGCACCGCTGTCAGCGCGTCGGTATCCAACAGCAGAACGACGTGCAGCCTGCCGTCTCCGATGACACACGGGATTGTCGTGTTTGATCCCTGGCGCGGCGAATGTAGCCGCAAACGATCCGGGTGAATCCATCCCCGAACGGCCGATCGAGTAAGGAAACTCGCGAGCGCGGCCTCGATGTCGTCGATGATGTCTCCGTGCCAGAACAGCAGTCGGTGCGCAAACCGGCCGTAGCGCTCGCTACGTTCGGCGATCTGAAGCACACGAGTATCGGGCGATGCGGTATCGAGTTCACGCAGCAGCACGCGGGCTACGATACCCAGTGATCGACGCCAGCGTGTGATGGTCGCAGCCGCGAGCGCGGCGTCGTAGCGTGCCATCTCGCCGGCGTCGACCGACGCGAGGCAATCGGCAACGCTGAATTCGTCATCCTCGAATCGACAACGCTGCAGTATGCCGAGCAATTGCAGCAGCGCGGCGGCATGGCACTCAGCGCTGCTGAGTGCGTGTGCCGGTATGCGCAGTCGTGAATCGACAGACTCAGTCAGCAATGCAAGGGCAGTCGATCGTCGCGACTCTTCGCGCATGGCGCAGGATCAGGTTAGCCCGGCCGCAAATGCCGCGCCTGCCGCGCCGGCGTGGCGCCGGCACCCTTGCGCTCGCGTGGTGCGGGCAGGGCGGCGTCGGCGGGTTCGAACGGCAGGCGACTGCGGCCGCCGGCGGCGTGATAGTCGGCCGCGAGGTCGGTGCCGGTTGCATCCGCATCCAGTGCGCGCTCGCCGGTCAGGAAATCGTAGAGCGCCCGCACGATGCGCTCCTGGGCCAGCGCGTGGGTCTGTCCCGTGCGCGCGTAGAGCCAGTCGCTGAAGGCGAGGAAATGCGCGAACGGACTGTCGCCGAGCAGGCGCGGCAACGTGCGCGGGTAGCGGCCGGAGTTGGCGACGAGGTCCCAGTAGCGGGCGAAGCGTGACAGCCGCTGCATGGTCGCGAAGTCGATCACGTTCGTCGCCAGGATGTTGTACGGCGGCTCCGGGTTGAACTGCAGACCGAAGCCCTGCGTGTGCCGCGCGATTGGCGCGCCACGCAGGCGCTTGAGAATCCCGAACTGGATCTCGTGCGGCGCGAGCGCCACCAGCGTATCGAAGCCGCGGGCGAACGTGGTCACGTCCTCGCCGGGCAGTCCGGCGATCAGGTCCACGTGCAGGTGCGCGTGGCAATGGTCACGCAGCCAGCGCAGGTTGGCCGCGGCGCGCGCGTTGTCCTGTCGCCGCGAGATGCGCGTCTGCACCTCGGGATCGAAGGTCTGAATGCCAATCTCGAACTGCAGCGTGCCCGGCGGAAAGCGCTGGATCGCGGCCTTGAGGCGTTCGGGCAGATGATCCGGAATCAGCTCGAAATGCACGAAGACCGGATCGTCCGGCGCGGCCTCGAGCTTGGCCAGGAAGAAGTCGAGAATCGCGAGCGACGTGTCGACCTTGAGATTGAAGGTCCGGTCGACGAACTTGAACTGGCGTGCGCCGCGTGTGTACAGCGTCTGCAGATCGGCAAGGAACGGCTCGAGCGGAAACGGCCACGCGGTCTTGTCCAGGGCCGACAGGCAGAATTCGCACTTGAACGGACAGCCCCGCGACGCTTCGACATAGAGATAGCGCTGCCGCACGTCTTCGTCGGTGTATTCGGCGTAGGGCGAGGCGAGTGTGGCCAGTGGCGGCTGTGTGCCGGCGACGATACGCTGTTCGGGCCGTTCGCCCGCGAGCAACTGAGCGGCCAGCGCGGCGAAACTGACCTCACCCCAGCCTGTCACCACGTAATCGGCCATCGCCGTGATGCGCTGTTGCTCGGTTTCATGACTGACCTCCGGTCCGCCGAGCATGATGATCAGATCGGGACACACGGCTTTCAGCAGCGCGACGAGTCGCGTGCTCTCTTCAATGTTCCATATGTATACACCGAGTCCGAGGAGGCGCGGGGACTCTGCCAGGATCTTTTCCGCGATGTCTTCGGTCTTCTGACCGATGATGAATTCACGGATGACGCTGCGCTCGCGCAGTGCGCCGAGATTGGCGCGCAGGCAGCGCAGACCGAGCGAAGCATGCGCATAGCGCGCGTTGAGTGTGGCGAGGACGATATCGGACATTGCGCAAGTATGCGGGAGCCCGCGGCGTAGACGAAACGCGCGGCAGCGGAAAATGAGGCGGCATGCGCCGGGTGCGTGGCGAAACCCATCCCCACCCAACCCTCCCCTTGAAGGGGCGGGTTGGTTCAGGCGGAGTCGCAGCGGTGTGGCCCATTTTCCCTGGTATGCCCTGGGATTCAGCGACGGCAGCGAAAACCATCCCCTTCAAGGGGTGAAAGACGGTCGTCAAGAACCACGGGTTCTGACTGCCTTTCACACCCAGCTGGCCGGACGGGCATGGGTGGGGATGGGTGTTGGTTCTGCTGACGATAGCTCGTTCATGCGGGACAGCTGCAATCGCATCGGCCGAAAGGTGGCTGGGCCACGCCAGACTCGCCGTGATCCGGCCCGTTTTCCCAGGTATTCCGCAGGATTTTCGCGACAACGGTGAAAACCCTCCCCTTCAAGGGGAGGGTTGGGTGGGGATGGGGGGCGGTTCCGCTGACGATAGCTCGCTCATGCGGGACAGCTGCAATCGCATCGGCCGACGGCGAGAATGGGTCTCGCCCGGCGCGCTGAACGCGGATTCATTCAACGCCAGCTCGGCGAAGACGGATCCCTGTTCACGCTAGAGCCGCGTCCACGCATCCTGCCAGTTCGTTCCGGTGCCTGGGCCGTAGTGGTAGGCGCTGTTGATGTTGCACCAGCCACCTTCGGGATACGGGCGGCAGCGGTAGCGATTGCCGTCGCTGCCGAGTACGACGGTCTGGCCGGCGACGTAGCTGCCGATGCCTTCCGGATAGACGTAGTCGTAGGTGCCGCCGCTGGTCGGTTTCCTGTGTGTGATCGAGACCGTCGTGGCGTTCGACGCCGAACCGTCGCTGACGCTGAGCCGTACCGTGACGGTCTGGTCCTGCGCCGGTGATGTCAGGTTCAGCGTGGTCTGCACCCCGTCCGCCGTACTCAGCGTGGCGCCGGCTCCGGCGACGACGGACCATTGGTAGGTCAGCGCCTGACCGTCGGGATCGCTGGATGCCGCGCCCGACAAGGTTAAGCTGCCGGCGCCCGTGACCGTCGCTGCGCTCGCACCGATCACGGCGAGCGGGGGCTGGTTGCTGTTCGGCAGACGAATGTCGACCTGGTGACTTAGGTTGCGGCTCGTCAGGGTGTAGACGCGATTGGCACTCGCACTCTGCTGTGGCACGATGCCGCCGCCCGCACCGAGCAGGCCGATGCGGGCGCTTGACGACTGCGCATTGACCGCAAGCCCGAAGCGGTACGGCCACTCGGTGGCGGCTCCCTGGCCAGCGGCGACCGTGAACGGGATCGATTCGACGTCGCCGCCATTGGCATCAAACAGGCGCAGGGTCACCGTCGTGCCAGCGGGCAACGCGTTCTGCGCGGTGAGTGCGCCCTCGTCCGTCCAGGTCGGGTTCGGTGATCCGCCGAACTCCACATCAGTACACGTATAGAAAGCCTCCGTGCTGTCGGAGCGCTGCCAGACGGTGTAGATCGTGTGCTTTCCGGTCAGCGCCGGCAGCGTGCAGCGGAAGCGGTAGTTGCCATTCTCCAGCGGCACCGCACCGAAGCGGCAGAATTCGAACAGGTCCGACCAACGTAGCGGCTGCGTCGGCGACCAGCCGCTGCGCGTGACATAGAAAATCCAGTCGCGGCTTGCATGCGGTGCGGTGGCGCGGAAGACGAATTCAAACGTGCCGTCGGCGCCCGGCGCGATCGGGGTCGCGTACCAGTCGCTGCGCGCAAGATCGAGGCCGCGGAAGGTGGGATTGTTGCCGCTGCAGAGCTTGCCGTCGGGCACCACGGCCTGATGGTTGCCGTTTGCATTGGCCTGGTTGACGCCGGTCCAGTCGTAGAACGCCTGGGTTCCGCCGGCGTCCTTCAGCGCGCGGCACGCGGGATCGCTCGGGTTTTCCGGGTTGTTGAGGAAGCAGTGATAGATGCGGCTTTCCGGCACGACCATCGAGCCATGCGCATGGCCGGTTCGGGGCATCGACACAGTAGCGAGCATGAGCAGCGCGAACGCGCTGCGCGAAGCGAACGAATGAGACACGCGAATTCTCCTCCGGTTGTGGACGCGCCGCCCCTGCGCGACGCGTTCAGGGCGGGGCGCGCGAGACGGAACAGTTCGCCGTCCGGAGGTGGATGACGGCGATGATGGCAGCGCACGCAAGGCGTGCAAGGCGCAATTGCGCGGTCGTGCCGTTAGTCGTTATCGGCAGCGTCGGTCGCAACGCTGCCGTTCGTGGTGTACTGCGGAATTTTCAGTATCGTTGCGCGCACGCGCCCGTGTCGCAATGGCATAAGCCGGCACGGCCCGCCGCGGCGCATTGTCCACAGCGCCGCACGGCGCCGCCGTGAGCAAGCGCGCAGTTCCTGCGTGCCGACACAGTGCGCGAGCGTGGAACGTGCCGGCCGGTGTGCCCGGCCGGCACGGTGGAACGTTACGGCGTCAGGTAGCTCGAGATGCTCGAGTAGACGTCGGCGAGGCGCGAGTAGTAATCCGGATCGCTCGGCGCGCTGCAGTACGAGGTGCCGCCGTACAGGCCGCCACGCAGCTGGTAGCTGCCGGTGCCGCTGACCGTGAACAGGCCGGAGCCCGACGAGCCGCCTTCGGTCACGCCGGTGCTCCAGCGGACGCGGTAGAACGGACCCAGGCCGTCGATGTTGCCCGACAGCAGCGTCACCGTGCCGAGCGAATACTTCTTCACGTCGCCGGCCGGATGGTGGATGCCTTCGATCGCGGTATTCGTCGCGCCGATCGCGGCGCTGTTCCAGCCCGCATAGATCGCGCCGGACGGCGGCGCCGTCTTGAGCTCGAGCAGTGCGGTATCGCGCGCGCGGTTGTTGTGGCGCAGATAGGCGCCGCCGGTCAGCGTGCGCGCCGACGAGCTCACCGTCGAACCGTTGCAGGTCGTCGCCTGGTAGAACCAATACGTCTGCAGCGTGTTGGCGACCGACTGCGTGCTGATGCAATGGTTCGCCGTCCAGAACAGTCGTTTCTTGGGGCTGTGGCCATTGTTGAGCAACGTGCCCGTGCACAGGTATGAGCTGCTGCCCTTGGTGAATACCATGCGCGCGACGGCGTTAGCCGTGCTCGTGAAGCCCGACGGCGGGCTCGTGCGGCAGACGATGTCGCGCTCGCAATAGTCGCTCTCACCGATCTTGAGGCCGATCGCGTGATCGCTCGATGCGGGGTTCAGATCGAAATGCGACAGCTGCGGAATGCGCAGTCCGAGCGCCTGCGCGCGCGAACCGGCGGCGAGCACGATCTCGATCGTCAGCGCCTGCCCGTTGACGACCGGCGACCATGTCGCCTCACCGGCAACGATATCCTTGCCGGCCATTTCGAAGGTCTGGCCGTCGTCACCTCGGAAACGCAGCGTGATGTCGTCATAGTTGATCCGTGCGCCGTTGGACGGTGCGACGAACTCGAGCGCTGCACGCAACGACACCGCACCCTCGGACTGCACGCGCAGCTGGGTGCCCACGGAGCCGCCGGCGAGCGGCTGCCATTGCATCTTGGCGAGCGGCATCACGGCAGCGCCGGTTTCGCGCCCGAATGCCACTTCGAGCGGCTCGCCATGCTTGTCCTGCAGGCGGCGGCGCTCGGCGAGCAGGCTCAGCTCGGACGGGTCGGGCAGTCCGAGTGCTGCGACGGTCACCGGATTGGCGACGGTCTGGAATGCGGCGGCTCCGGTCGAAGCCTCGCTCGCGGCCTCTGTGACGGGTGCCGAATCCATTTCCGCGCCGCCGCGCGCATTCTGCGCGATGGCCGGCGCAACCGACAGCGACAGCAGTACCGCGACCGCAGCCGCAAGACGATGTGTGCGAATCATGTACGACCTTCCTCCCGAAATGATTGAGCGGCGCCCCCGCAACCGCGCCCCGGCAATGGCCGAAGGCCGCGCCACTCTACGGACTGCGCGGACGGGTGCACGCCGCAATGCAGCACGACGCGCGAGCCGGTCACCGCCACGCGGCAAACGCTGCATTCCACCACCGGCCGCCGGAGTGCACTTCGCGGCGTTCGGTCAATTGATCGCGATGGGTGTGCCGGCGCGCTGGCCTGATCGTGAGGCTGCTCGAGGCCAGCGCACTGCGGATCGATGTACTTGAGGCCACCAGAGTTCCTGGCGGGGCAATTGTCAGCGCCGCAGTCAGTCCATGCGTCTGATTCAGATCACCGGGTCGAGGATGGAGAGCTGGACGTCCTGGTCACGAAAGCCCGGCGGCATGGGCTGCTCGCCCCAGACGTGGCACTCCAGTGTGACCCCGTAGTTGCCGACGTAGGCGATGAACCCGACACACAGATCGCCTGCGGTTCCGACGATCATGGGCGCCGACTGCGCGTTTCCATACAGCGGCAAGCGCGGGTCGGCCGAGGTAGCGAAGTATCCCGCGCCTGTCCATTCGAGGGACGCCAGCGGTACCTCGGCAAGAACAGCGAATTCGTCCTCGGATAGCAGCGAGGTGCCGAGGGTGCGAAGCACGCGCATCTCGAACGGTCGGAACCGGTCCATCTGCTACCTGATGTCGGAATCTGGTGAGAACGCGTCGCAGCGTGAGATTCCAACCCCGCGTCAACCGCACAGGGAATGCACATTCGGTTTTCGAAATGGGGCAGGGTCACTACACGTGCTGATCAATCAGGATCGGGTTTCCGTCCGGGTCCGTGAGCGTGATGTAGGCCGGCCCTTTTTTGGATGCATCGGCCTCCTTGTCCAGCGTTACGCCCAGTGCTTTCAGTGCGGCCTGGATGCTCCGGACGTCCTCGAACCCGGGAATCTCCTTGGCGTCGCTGTCCCAGCCCGGGTTGAAGGTCAGCATGTTCTTCTCGAACATCCCCTGGAAAAGGCCGATCAAGGTGGTCCCGCTCTTCATGATCAGCCAGCGTTGCTCCTGGTTGCCGCCGAACACGGTGAAGCCGAGGTTCTCGTAGAACGCACGCGACACGGCGATGTCCTTGACGGTGAGGCTGATCGAGAATGCGCCCAGTAGCATGGTGATTTCCTCGCCAATGGATACCGCGGCGCCCGGACTCAGCCGCAGAGCGCCGGATCGTTGCTGCGGAGTGATGCGTCGCAAGCTTGCTGGAAGATCGCATCCGATGGAAGAACCTGTCCTTGGGCGCGCCCCCTGACTTGCGCGGCGGTCACCGGGAAGGTGCAGGCGCGCAGATTGTGGATGTCTGCGACAAGAGGTCACTTCTGCCCGCGCGCCACGTCCCGATTTCCCGACAGGCCGATTCAGTGGCAAAACGCGCGCCACGATGTCCCACACGTTCTCACGGGATCGGACACATCACGCGATTGTCCTGCACCGCGATGATCTGCCATCTGCCGTTGCGCTTCATCCACGTGTCCGTCCACGCCAGGCAGCGGCGTTCCGTCTTCCCGTCAGGCAGTGGAACCGTCTTTGATTCCGCCCCGTACATCACCGCGACGTCGTCGCCGAAGAAGCGCACATCCGCCTCGTCGAGCCGGCAGTCCGAGGACCACCGCGTCTTCCCGTCGAAAACCGGCTCCCCCGCGGGCTTCGAATACCGAGTGCCTTTGGGCGACGTACCGCGAAAGTCGTCGGCGAAGAGTTCGGAAACCACCCACTTTCCGCCGCAGGCCTGATCAGCCCATGCCCTGGCCTGTTCGGTCATCCAGCGTACCGTCTCGCGCTTCCCTTCATCCGCCGTCTCAGCGGCGTAAAGACTGCATGCAGCAGCAATTCCCGTGCTCAGCGCGATCAGCAGTGACAGCTTCATTCCGGGCCTCCGGCTGCATGCTTCGTCGTTGGATGGTATCGGCAATATTTCGCCGACACACGTGTATCTGGCCGGCGAGTCAAAGGGACCGAGCAGGACTAGGCATGGAGCGGCATGGAGCACAAGCACGGAGCAGAGACTGGGTCAGGACATGGAGACTGGAGCAGGACACGCACCAACTGCGCGAGACTGGAGCCGACTGGAGCGGGACGACTGGAGCGGGACACGCACCAACTGCGTATGGAGCAGGGCTTAAACCGGACAGGGCTTAAACCGGACACGCACAAGACTCGGAAGTCGACGACAAAGCAGTACAGAGCAAGCAGGTCACGCACCAGCTGTGCGGTGAGGTCATTCCGCGCAATCTACGAGCTGGGGACACGCACCGGGAGCGTAAACCGTACACGCACAGGGTTCGGAAGTCGAAGCATGAAGCCAGCGAAGCTCGGCCAAGCAAAGCGAGGACAAGCACAGTAGTCTGATCACTCATGCGCACAGCGCACCATTTCACGCAACCCAACCGTTTAGGTTGTGCGCCACCGCTCGGAGTGCAGCATTTATCTTCTGCGGCTCCGCCTGCCGCACTACTGTTGTCCCGACGAGGATTGTCGCCCGCACCAATTCGTGTCTTTAGCGCTTCGAGAGGTTCGGGGGCGGGTCACCGGGTTCGTTCCACATACCGCGCCAGTCCAATTCCTCGTAACCATCGCTGTCCCAGTTGTGCGGCCGTTTCGATCAAATCCTGCGCGTCGCCGACGACACGCCAGTATCGCGAGCCAATGGCACTGACACGCACCAGCCAGCGATCAGGGTGCACCTCCCAACGCGCCACGATGGCCTGTGCCGCAAGAGATTGGGCCGCGCGTGTATCGCTCCGCTGCTGCCTGCCGGTCCATTCGAGCAGCGTGAGATAGTCCTGTAACCGCAAGCTCGGGGAACCAGGGGCAATCGTCGCTGCTCGGGGCATCATCCGTTCCGTAAGTAGTTCGGGGCGAATGCGAGCTTCGCCAATGCGCGCGCTCACGCTGGTGTGCTGCTGCAGCTCCAGTTCATCCACCGCTCCGGCCCGGACCGGGTTGAGATCTACGTAGGTCATCGCTGCCAGGAGCGCCTTCTCATCACGCAGAACCTGGGACTTGAAGCGCCCCTCCCAGAATCGGCCTTTGCATGCGTCCTCGGCATTCGCGCGGCGCGCAATCGGCTCGGCCAGACATTTCATCAACCAGGACAAGTCTCCCAGCCGCCGGCGTATCTCGTTGAGGTGAATCGGATCGCTCATCACGGCCTGGCATTTAGACTCGAATGCCGCCGCGTCGGGCTCGCGCGGCGGAAACAGCCGAACCCAGCGACGGGCCGTATCGTCGTCACTCCAGTCCCGCGGCGCCAGCGGATCGACTTCCAGCACTAGGTGCAGGTGGTTGCTCATCACTGCGTAGGCATGGATCGCAACGGCGAAGCAGCTGCCAACGAGTAGGACTCGCTCCTCGACCCAGTGTTTCCGATGCTCATAGGAAATGCCGGAGTATTCATCGAGGCCGCATAGCCACGCTCGGCGCACGCAGCGCTGCACGCAGTGAAAGGTGCCGCGCTCTTCGGTGGAGACCAATTGGGATCGGGGCTGTGCCATGTGGGGAGTGTCCGTCCGTGGACGCCCCCCGCGCATGCGGGATTGGCTTGCTAAAGATTAGGAAGTTTCGGATCTGTGGGTGGCCCGGGCTGGCAGTCCCGGGCTGGCAGCCGGCGGTCGCGGACTGGCATCACCACAGATCTGCCGGCGGATAGCTCTTGGGCAGGCCTTTGCGAATGTTCTTCACGAACGTCTTGTCGTTGAACGGCACGATTGCCCTGCCGTAGTCATTCGTATTGAGGACACCCTTGAGATAGCTGTTATCTGCGCGTTCGCTGCCATGCATGAGGTCCCAGGTGACGATGGGCGGCGTGAACCAGGAGCAGCTAGGGTTGACAGGCTTCTCGCCTGGCTCGGCAAACGTCATGGTGTGGGTCGAGGACTTCTTTCGATAGACCATGTAAACCGTGTTGCCGTCGTGGACTACGTTCTCGACACGCTTGGTCTCGACGTTGCTGTGCACGCTGATGCTGGCATGCGTGAGGGTATCGTCGGTGGTCCAGACCATTCCGAATTCCCAGTCGTTGGTATGCCCACAGGCAGGGGGCGATCGGCATGCACCGCTGGTCTGGTCCTTGACGAAATACTGCGCGTACATGTGGGCGCAGTAGGTTCTGTTGCGCGGTTCGCCGGGTGGCGACCACACGACGCATTTCGCGCGATAGTACGTATTCGAATACTCAAGCTGATTCTTCCAGGCGCAATGCCCGTCGGTCGCGCCCCCCAGTCTGATTCCCGGATTCGGTCGTCCGTTGAAACTGACGCCAGCCGAAGGCAGGCAGCCGTCGAGCAGGTAATCGAAGCCAATGGCCCACTTCTGCGCCTCGGGATCTTCATTGCGGGGCAAGGGCGGCAAGCACGCCTCGTCTTTCGGGCTGGTGCAGCTGTCGACCTTTTCCCAACGGGCCTCGCAAACCTTGTCGGCGAAGGCCGTGGATTGAGTGCAGCTGATCGCGACTAGCCCGATCAAGGCGGTCCACTGACGCAATGGCGATCTCATGAAGTTTCCTCTGTTGAAAGGCTGGCAGGAGGCGCAGTCGAACCAGCTCGCCTGGCTTGACTTTGCAGCAGTGTTGCGAGTAGCCGGATTTCTGGCACGGGCCCCGGTGTTACCGTGCATTGTGAAAATAGCGCGAAACCAACCGCAAAAGCATCAGATGCCGCGTTTACCATCTCGGCCGTGTCTGGCAGTGTGCCGAACGGACCGACTCGCGCAGGGCCGCCAGACCCGCTGCCTCAGCCCGACAGCCCAACAGCCTTGACGACTGTGCGCGGCGCGTCGGCAAAGATCTGCCCCACTGCGCTCACGACGACCGCGTCAAGGTTGGATGACAAGGGGTTATCCGTCGCTGGCGTTCGCCGGTCGGCTCCTTTCGGTGGGTCAGCGGTCGCTTCTCGATTGAGCGTCGCTGCACCGCAACTCAAGGCTGCGTCGTAGTACGGCGCGCCCAGGCGTTCCGGTAGGAAGTGGGAAAATTCCGAAATGTGCGTGGCCCCGGGTCGGCTCCGAGTCGAGTTGGGCCCCAAGTTCGTTCAACAGCTACGCGTCCGATGACCCATGCGGAGGTCGTTGCGCACCTCTCGCAATGAGCCCCTTCCGATACGTCCGGTTGTCGTACGAATGGCACTTACTTTAGGCGCGGCTCGTGGCCGTGTAGACGCACGATTTCGCGCGCTGCAGGCCGTGGCAGCATGAGTCTTGGGTAGGGTTTTGGTCGTCGTTTTACCGCACGTGGCTCGATGCGATCCGGTCTGTTTCC
>BTVG01000002.1:0-313581 GCA_045864815.1 Rhodanobacteraceae bacterium
GGTCGAAACCCATCCCCACCCATGCCCTCCCCTTGAAGGTGAGGGTTTATCGGAGTGCGCTTGAAGCCATCCCCTCCGAAAGACTAATGGAGGCACGCTTCAAGCCCTCCCCTTCAAGGGGAGGGTTTATCGGAGTGCGCTTGAAGCCATCCCCTCCGAAAGACTAGTGGAGGCACGCTTCAAGCCCTCCCCTTCAAGGGGAGGGTTTATCGGAGTGCGCTTGAAGCCATCCCCTCCGAAAGACTAATGGAGGCACGCTTCAAGCCCTCCCCTTCAAGGGGAGGGTTGGGTGGGGATGGGTTTTTCAAAAACATCAAAAAGTGCATTTCTGTTTGCGCCGACTCAGCACTCAGCGCGACGGCGGATCCGGCACGAATTCGCCCGGGAACGGGTTCGGGCGGTCCGGATGCGGGCGATGGCGCGGGATCACGCCCATCGCGACGAGGTTGCGGTAGCTGTCGTAACGCACCGTCGTGACCTCGTAGGGGTTGCGGCTCGCGCGCTGGAAGGCGGTGTAGGTCGCGCTGCTGTGTTCGCGGTCGCCATGGCCGGTGCCCAGCGATTCCTGTACCGGCGCGGCTTCGCGGCGTGCCATCGAGTCCTGCGCTGCGCCGGCGGTAGCGGCCGGCGGTGCGGCCGCCGGCATTTCCGGTGCGCGCTTGGCTTCGCCTTCCGCAGCACGGCCGGCCTTGTCCACTTTGTTGCGATAGATGGGCCGCGGCGCGCGTTCGCGGAATACGGCGACGCCGATGACGCCGACGTTGCCAAGTCGGCCGGTCTGTGCGGCATAGGATTCGCTCAGGGTCGTGAACTCGAACGCGGCGATCTCGTTCATGTTCTTGCGCCAGCCGGCGACTTCGGTGCTTTCGTAGGGATCGAGCACATAGCCGGTCTGTTCGGTGGCGGCGGTTTCGCCGCTGATCGCGTTGACGCCGTCGACGGAGAGCACGGCGAGCACGCGTTCATTGGTGCGGTTGACGATGCGCACCGCGTAGCGGTGGCCGGGTGCGCCGGCGACATAGGTGTCGCCGCGGTGAGGGTATTGCTGCAGGGTCGAGCCGGATTCGCGGTCGACGACCTGGAGATCGACGAGGCGCCCGGCCTGGGCCGCCGTGGCGGCAAGGATCAGCGGTACGACGGCAAGGAACCGGTGGCGCAGGGACATGGCGGATCTCCAGTGGGAAGGCGCCGGGTCAAACGCGAGCGCCGCGGCGGCGGGGTTAGCGTCGCGCGGCGCGGGAGCGCGGCGCGACGGACGCATTCCGGCGCGGGTCAGTTTCGCTACGGTCTCACTCTTCGGTCAGCGAGGCCCCCGGGGCGTGGTTCGCGACCGAGGCGATGCCCGCATCGCGTGCCTTCTCGGTGTCGTACATCTCGCTGTTGCCGATGATCTGGCCGTTGCCGGCCTTCAGGCTGAAATGGAACTTGCCGTTGGCGGCCGTCTTCTTTTCGAACCGCGCCGGATTGGCCGCGTTGGACTTGACCGATTCGACCCCGTTGCGCGCGCCGCCCTTGTCGACGTAGCCCTGGCTCGCCAGGATGATTTCGCCATTGCCGGCCTTGAGATTGAAGTAGGTCTTGCCGCCCTTGCCGCTGAAGATCGTGAACTTGCCTGCCATTGGAAGCTCCTCGCTCGTTGCTGGGTCCCCTGTGCCGCGGAGTATCCCGCTGCGTCGCCGCGCTCGCCAGCTCCCGGCGCGCGGCGGCTCATTCCGGCCGGCATTTTCCCGCGCGTAGCGGCCTTGCCGTAAACTGGCCGGCCCTATCGCTGCAGCATCGCCATGAGCAAGACCCGCGTCCTCACCGGCATCACCACCACGGGCACCCCGCATCTGGGCAACTACGTCGGAGCGATCCGGCCGGCCATCGCCGCTAGTCGCGGTGATAATGTGGAATCGTACTATTTCATGGCCGATTACCACGCGCTGATCAAGTGCGACGATCCGGCCCGCATTGCGCGCTCGCGCCTGGAGATCGCGGCGACGTGGCTCGCCTGTGGTCTCGATCCCGAGACGGTGTATTTCTACCGTCAGTCGGACATTCCCGAGATCCCCGAGCTCACCTGGCTGCTGACCTGCGTGACGGCCAAGGGACTCATGAACCGTGCGCACGCCTACAAGGCCTCGGTCGACGCGAATGTCGCCGCCGGCGAGGATCCCGACGCCGGCATCACCATGGGGCTGTACAGCTATCCCATCCTGATGGCCGCCGACATCCTGATGTTCAACGCGCACAAGGTGCCGGTCGGCCGCGACCAGATCCAGCACATCGAGATGGCGCGCGACGTGGGCGCACGCTTCAATCACCTGTTCGGTGCCGGGCGCGAGTACTTCACCTTGCCCGAGGCGGTGATCGAGGAAAGCGTGGCGACATTGCCGGGTCTCGATGGCCGCAAGATGTCCAAGAGCTATGACAACACCGTGCCCCTGTTCGAGGGGGGGGCGAAGAAGCTCAAGGACACCATCGCGCGCATAGTGACGGACTCGCGCCTGCCAGGCGAAGCCAAGGACCCGGACAGCACGGCGCTGATGCCGATCTTCACCGCGTTCGCGACGGCCGAGGAAACGAAAGAATTCCGCGCCGCGCTCGCCGGCGGTCTCGGCTGGGGCGAGGCCAAGCAGCGTGTGTTCGAGCGCCTGGAGCGTGACATTGCGCCGATGCGCGCAAAGTACGAGGAACTGATCGGGCAGCCGGCTCGCATCGAGGAAATCCTGCAGGCCGGCGCCGCGCGGGCGCGTGCCATCGCCGGGCCCTTTCTCGCCGACCTGCGCGCGGCCGTCGGGTTGCGCGATTTCCGCGCCCAGGCCGTCAAGCCCAGGGGAGCCGACGCCGGCAAGGCTGGCAAGCCGCAGTTCAAGCAATACCGCGAGACCGACGGCAAGTTCTACTTCAAGCTCGTCGATGCATCGCAGCGCGTGCTGCTGCAAAGCGGTGCGTTCGATTCGCCGAAACTCGCAGGGCAGCGCATCGCGGCGCTGCGTGCGGATGCGACGTTCGACGGTGGCGACGGCTGTGCACTGGGCGAGGGCGTGAGTGCGGCGGACGTCGAGCAGGCGCTGGCCTCGATCGCCGAATGAACCAGGCCCGGCGACGGCCGGCGGAACGCGGTGGCCGTGGAGCACCGGAAATGACGAAGTATCCGATGTGGCAGCAGGTCGGTACGGTGCTGCTGGGCCTGCTGCCCACTGCGGCCATGGCCATCGGCAGTGCGCCCGCACCGGTCAGCGGCAATGCACTGGTGCCGCTGGTTGAGCCAGAAAAGCTGGATCTTTCCACCTTGCCGCAGGAGCTCGGCTCGCTGCGCCTCGACGGCCTGTTGTCGCGCGTCGACGACGTGGCGCGGCGTTGCGGCGAGCTCGCGCCGCTCGCACGTGCCGCGGCGCAGGATGAACCGCAGCGGCCCGGCCCGCTGCTCGTCGTCGGCCTGTGCGCGCGAGCCTCCGGCGACAGCGTGGGGGCGGCGGAAGCGTTCACCCGCATGCGCGAGCGCGTCGCGGCGAGCCTGGCGCCCCCGGGCGTGTGGCAGGGCGACGCCTACTATTACGGTGTCGGCACGCTCGACGTGGCGGCGGTCGCCGCCGCACTCGATCCGGACGCGGATTCGACGGTGATCGCGTCCGCAATCGACGTCTCGAACGACGGGTACCGCGTGCACGAGGTGTTCTGGCTGCGTGGCCCGGACGCGCGCGTGCGCCGCATCCGCGTCGATGTCACGCCGAGCGCCGAGCGGGTCATGCGTTATCTCGCCGGCACGATCGCCGATCCCGCGACGCGGGATGTGCATGCGGCCCTGGCCGGGGCCATGAGCGTCAATGTGCGCGCCGGTCAGCTTGCCGCGGAATCGCAGGCGCTGGTGGGCCGTGCGCGCATCGCGCTGCGCACGGGACTGTTCGGCGGCGAGGCGCAGGCGCGCAAGGATCTGGAGCGGGCAGTCGCGCAGGACGACGCGTTCGCGCGCTACACACATGCCGAATGGTTGCTCGCCGACAAGGGTGGCGCCCGCGCGCAGGCGCTGGCGCTGCTGCGCCGCGCCAGCGAGCAGCGGTTGCCCGAAGCGCAGGTACTGCTCGCGCTCTGGTGCGAGACCCACAAGGACTGCGCGCGGCGCGAGGCAGCGACGGCGCAGGCTGCGGCCGTGGCCGCGTATGGCGAGGCCGAAGTCGCGCTGCTGCGCTACGAGGCGGCGCGCCGGCTCGCACTCGGCGACGGCCGGCGCGATCTGCAGCGCGCGCTGGATCGCGGCAGCGCGCGGGCGATGGCGGTGCGCATCCATCAGCTCGCGGCGGCGGAATCGTCGGACAAGCGCGCGGCGCGCGAACGGGCCGCGCTGATGGTGCGGGGTGCGGACGCCGACCTGACCTATGCGCTGGAAGTGCAGGGGCTCGCCGCGTACGCGGAAGCCAGGACGCCTGAAGCCCGCGCCGCGGCACGCGCGACACTGGAGCGCGCGGCGCAGCTCGGCAGCGGCATCGCGGCGACCCAGCTCGGCGCGAGTTTCGCCGGCGGCGAGGACGATGATCCTGCGCGAGCCTTGCACTGGCACCGGCTCGCGGCTGAACGCGGCGATGCGCTCGGCGAATACAACTACGCAACTGTGCTGCTCAACGGCATCGGTGTCGCCGCCGATGCGGCGGCCGCGCGTCAGTGGTACCTGCGCAGCGCGATGCAGGGGCAGGTACGCAGCTTGCGCGCGCTCGGCGATCTCTATGCGAACGGACGCAGCGTCGCTCTCGATACGCGCCGGGCCGTGCACTTCTACGCCGCCGCGGCGCGCGCGGGGGATGCGCGCAGTCAGTATCTCTATGCGCTCGCGCTCGAGCTCGGCGACGGCATCGCGCAGGACGCCGCGGCCGCCCGCGACTGGTACGAGCGCGCTGCGGCGCAGGGCAACGCCGATGCGAAGGTCGCGCTCGCGCGTGCGGAACTCGCGGGTGCTACGCCCGACGCCGGTATCGCACGGCTGGTCGCCTGCGCCGAAACGGCGCCCGCCTGCCGGTTCGCGCTCGTCGCGGCGCTGATGACGGCGCCGCCGCCGCTGCGAGACATTCCACGCGCGCTCGCGCTGCTGGAACAGTCTGCTGACGCCGGCGACGCCCGTGCGCTGACCACGCTCGGCGAGATCTATCTGGACGGCAGTGGGGTCGCGATCGACCGCGAACGCTCGTTCGGCTACTTCGAGCGCTGTGCCGCGCTCGACGGCCCGGACGCCGGCAACTGCCTCGCGCGGCTCGGTGCAGCCTATCGCTTCGGCTGGGGCGTGGCGGTGGACCGCGCACGCGCGGTCACCGTGCTCGAGCGCGGCCGCGCGCTGGGCTCGTCCGACGCCAGCTGTGTGCTCGGCGACATCGCGCTGGAAGCAGGCAATGACGCCGACGCGCAGCGGCACTACCGGGAGTCCGCCGAAGCCGGCAGCGCGCATTGCATGCGCAAGTACGCCGGCACGCTGCTGGATGGCGACGCGACGCAGGCTGCATCGGCGTTGGACTGGCTAAAGAAGGCCGACGCGGCGGGCGACCTGCAGGCGCGGGCGGAGATCGCCGCCGCGCTGCTGCAGCCCGAGTCCTCGCTGCATGATGAGGCCGCCGGCATCGCCTATGCCGAGCGCTGCCTCAGTGAGGGTGCTTACGTCTGCGTCGCTGCCGCGGGCGGCGTGCTGCTGCGCCGCGCGGATCCGCAGGAAAACGCACGCGGCCTCGCCTGGCTCGAGGCGGCAGCGAGCCGCGGCGACAAGGCAACCGCGCGCGTGCTCGGCTATGCGGCCTACTACGGCTACGGTCGCTCGCGCGATTCAGCGACAGCACGCCGCTGGCTGACCCAGGCCGACTCCCTGGGCCTGGACGGCGCGTTGCTCGCCCGGCTCGATCTGGCGGCGGGCGACATCGCGCTCGCGAAAGACCGGCTGATGCGTGCCGTGCAAGCCGGCAACGCCTACGCGATGCTGGTGCTGATCGACCTGTGCGGTCGGCCCGGTGCGGACTGCGGCAGTGACGCGCCGACGGATGCGGCGTGGCTGGCGAATCTCGATCGTCGCGGCGCGCCGCGCGCGAGCCAGCTGCTCAACGAAGTCGCCTGGGCGATGGCGACCGATCCCCTGGCCACGGCAGCCGAGGCCCGGCGCCTGGTCGCGCTCGTGCCGCAGTTGCGCCATGGGCTGCGCGACGAATCGGGCGACCGTGACACCTGGGCCGCGCTGCTCGCGCGTGCCGGCCGGCATGACGAGGCCTGTGCGCTACAGCGGCGCATCGTCGCGGAGGCGCGCCGCGACAGGGCCGACGCCCGTGACCTGCGCGACTACGAACGGCACCGCGACGCATTCTGCCGCGGCGCAACCTGGGACGAATTCGACTAGTCCCAGCGGTTCAGGTGCGGCCCGAAGGCCTTGCGCTGCTGGCGCACCACGCAGAAGCGATGGCCGCTCGGCGCTTCCATGACCCACCAGCGGCCGTGGCGGAATGCGATCTTCTTCGCGCCGAGCGCTTCAAGGCGCTCGGCTTCGGCCTGGACGTCGTCGGTTTCGATGTCCAGATGCACGCGGCTGTCGTGGTCGACGCGTTGGAGCAGTATCAGCGGTTCGTCGGCGGCGGTCTCGAGCTCGGCGTAGCGGCCGTCGCCATCGGAATCGAGCGTCGCGATGGGCTTGCCGAGCGCGCGGCTCCAGAACGCGGCGGACTCGGCCAGATCGTCGACCTTGCAGTCGAGTACCAGAGTGCACAAGCGACTGTGATGCATGGCGGCCTCCGTTGCGGAAAGCCGCCACTGTACGCCGGCGCCCCGTCGCCGGGGCGTCGCGCTGTCCTGATTACTGCACTACTGCGCCGATTGCTTCGGCTCGAATCCGTCGGCGAACAGGTGGTCCTCGATCCGGTCGAGCAGGAACACATCCATGAAATAGTTGTTCGCATCGTCCGGCACGAAAGTGTTTTCGGCGCTGGACAGCAGCAACTGGCTGCCACCGCCGACGAAATACAGGACGCTGATCGGGAACTGCGCATCCATCGTGCGCACCAGGCCGAGTCGCGCCGGGGTGCGCTCGTACAGCATCAGCTTGAATCCCGCGGGCGGGCCGGAATTCAGGGCTGACGATACGAAAGCGACGCGGGCGCCGTCGGTGGAAATGGCCGACGGTCCCCAGGCGCCGGTGAGGATGCTGCCGTCGCTGGTTCGGCTGACGAGCTCGGTGGTGTCGGTGTCGATATGGCGCACGTAGACCGCGGAGAACAGCGCATTGTCGACGAGATTCGTCGCCGCGCTGAGGAACAGCACCTGGCTGCCGTCCGCCGACGCGCCGGAAAAGAAACTGTAATTGTTTCCTTGTTCCCCTTGCGAACTCGCGCTGACGAGCTCCACCGTCTGCGTGCCACGATCGAACACGAACACGTCCGTCGAGGCATTGGTGTCGCTGGCAATCAGGTTAGTCGCGTCCGACGCGTAGAACACCCGTTGGCCGTTGCGCGAGATCCCCGGGGAGCTCGTGTTCTGGTTCGCACCGCCCGCGCCGACGGACGGCGTCGCAAGCACCGTCACGCCCGTGTCTAGGTCGCGCACGAAAATGTCGCAGAGGCCGTTCAGATCGATCGCTACGAGATCGGAGGCGCAGGACGCGAATGCGACGATGCGGCCGTCGGCCGACAGCGCGGGATGGGTGCTGAAGCCGTTGGCGGCGGTATCGCCGAGCGCCCGGCTGATCAGCGACGTGGTGTGTGTCAGTCGGTCGTGCCGGTACACGTCCATCCGCAGGGACGGCGTTGCGAGATCGAACGGCGTGCAGCTGTAGAACACCACGTAGCGGCCGTCGTCGCTGATGTTGGCGCCAAAGCTGCCGCAGAAGCCTTCGCTGCCGTTGGAATACACGCTGACGCGCTCGGTCGTGCCCAGCAGGCGGTCGCGCACGAAAATGTCGTTGACGCCGTTGAGATCGCCGGGCACCAGATTGCTGGCCAGCGAGCCGAACGCGACGAAGCGTGCATCGGCACTCGCCGCAACGCCCTGGACATAGGAGCCGCTGTCGTGATTGCCCGCGGCCACCGCCGATCCCGCCATCGGCGCCGTCAGCCGCTGCGACGCGCTGGTGAGGCCATCCTGGCGGATGATATCGCTCATGTCGTTGCGGTCGCCGGTGACGAAGTTGCCATTGAGCGTGGCCGCGACGACGACGCTGCCGTTGCTCGCCATGACCGGCGCGGAAATACTGTCGCCGGCGACTTCGGCACCATCGCGGAAGGTCACATGGGTCACGATGTCCGTGGCAAGTTCTCGCACGTAGGCGCGGGGATTGCCCATGGGCTGTCCCGGGATCACGTCCGCTGCGTGGGCCTGGTAGATCACGCGTGCCGCATCACGCGACAGGCCGGCTGCCAGTGAGAAGCCGGCGATCTGTGCGTTGCCGATGCCGAGCGTCACGCGCCGGACGCTGCCGTCCTGGCTGTCGAAGAGATAGCCATCGGGTTGGCCGTTGGTGTCGGCGGGGTCCGCGGCTTCGTAGACATTCATGAGCACGAAGCGACCGTCGGCGCTGAGCGCATCGCTGTCCGACAGATTCGGGTAAGTGGACAGCGGACTGCCGTCGGTCCGGACGCTGATGCGCTGCGTCGAGCCTGCCGCCGGTTTGCGCAACACCAGATCGTGAGCGTTGTTGGTGTCATCCGGCACCAGGTTCGTCGCCCGGGTGTAGAACGCGACGCTGCCGCCATCGGCGGAAATCTGCGCCTCGTAGCTCTCGCCGTTGCCGATGCGGCCTTCGGCCGACACGGAAATCAGCAGGAACTGGCCGGTCTGCCGGTCGAGCCGATAGATGTCCCGTACACCGTTGGTGTCCTTGCCGTCGAATGCGGCCGCCGTGTCGAACACCACATAGCGTCCATCGCTGCTGATCTGCGCATTGGCGCTGTCGGACTGGGCGGCGTTGCCGCCGACGCGCGACAGCAACGTCGTCGTGCCGGCGGCGCGATCGCGCAGGTAGACCTGCTGGTAGCCGGATGTCGCGGTGGAGACCAGGTTCTGCGCGGCACTGTCAAACACCACGTAGCGGCCGTCGTCACTGAGGCCGGCGATGGAGCCAGCCGAGCCCTCGGCCTGGTTGCCGCCCGTGCCGACGTTGACGCGCTCGACCAGGCCCGTGGTCGCATCGTGCAGGAACAGGTCGGCGTTGCGATTAGTGTCGCCCGCAACCAGATTGCTCGCGAGCGAGGTGAACAGGCTGAACCGGCCGTCGGGGGTGACGACAGCTCGGTAGGTGGGACCATTACTGTCGAGCGGCGCGACGATGGTCGTGCGATTGACGAGTTCGACGTCCAGCGCGTGCGCCGCAGGTGCCAGGATTGCCGAGCCAGCAGCCAGCAGGGGAGCGAGGAGACGGGCTTCCATGGTCGTGCTCCGGGTGGGAAAGGGATAGTGGCTGGTGCGGAACGGGGTCAGCGCCGTCGTGGCAGCGAGGCAAGAAACGCTTCACCACAGCCCTTGAGCGCTATGCGGTTCGCATCGATGCGCGTGGCGTAGACAAGGCGGCCTCTGATCATGCCGAAGATGATGGCCGCCAGCAGCAGGAAGCCGCCCGACAGGCCGATGCCGCTGCTGGATTGGGAAATGCCGGCGGCGATGAGCCCGATGCCGATCAGCGATGCGAGCAGGCTGCCGGCGATCACGGCGTTGCGCTGCTTGCGATGCTCGGTGCAGAGGCCCGGACTGACGCGGGCGCTCTTGCGCGCGATCAATGCGACGATCAGGTAGATCAGCACGCTGACCAGAATCAGTACGTACAGCCATGGCGTATGCCAGTAGACCGTGCGTTCCTTGACGGGCTGCTCTGCGTCGGCGTTGCACTTGACGCACCGCGGCGGCAATTCGCCCGAGGGCGTGAGCACCACGAGATCGCCCTCGCGCCAGACCTGCGCCCCCTCGTCGAGCGTCGATCCGCGCACGGTGATGCGCGCCTGTGGCGGCGCATACGGATTGTGCTGCATGCCGAGTCCCCCGATCGGTTCGAGGGTGGAGCTTAGCAGAGGGCGGACCCAGGGCCGATGCGGGCTGGTGCACCTGCCGACCGGCCGACGGCGCCACCGGACCGCCGGTACGGCGGCGTCGGGCGCACGGGTTGCCGCGTGAGCGCGCCTCCCGCCGCGGCTCCGGCGTCGTGCCGCGGGCTAGGACCCCAGCGCCAGATCGTCGAGCATGGCCTTGAGGAAGCGCGCGGCTTCGCCACCGGTCGCTGCGCGGTGGTCGAAGGTCAGCGACAGCGGCATCAGGCGGTGCGTTTCCACGCCGCCCATGACGGGTACGAGCTCATGCCGCAGCTTGCCCGCGGCGACGATCGCGACGCAGGGCGGCACCACGACCGGGGTCGCGTAGCGCCCGGCGAACACGCCGAAGTTGGACAGGGAAATCGTGTAGCCCTTCAACTCATCGGGCGGAATCGAGCGGTTGCGGACGGCGTCGCGCAGGCGGTTGATCGCCTGACGCAGGCCCGCCGCGTCGAGCACATCGGCGTTGCGCAGGGCCGGGACGAACAGACCGTCGTCGGTATCGACCGCGATGCCGACATCGACGTGCGGATGCAGGGTGCGCGTGAGATGTTCGCCGTCGAACCAGGCATTGAGCGCCGGCACGGCCTTGCAGGCGCGCACCAGGGCACGGATCAGGCGCACGGTGATGTCGTTGCCGGGTAGCCAGGCGTGCAGGTCGGCGTCGTCGCAGAGTGTGGTGGGCACGACCTTGGCGTGGGCATCGGCCATCACGCGTGCCATGTTGCGGCGCACGCCCTTGAGCTGTTCGGGCTGGCCCAGTGCGGCCGGTGCCCCCGGTGGTGCGGTACGCATCGGCTGGCCCGAGGCGGACACGGCCGTGCGTGCCGGCGCGGGCATGGCCGGCGCCGGCGCCGCGACAGGCGCCGCTGCTGCAGCCGGTGCCGCCGCTGGCGTGGCAGGCGCCGCACCGGCGCGTGTCATGCCCTTGCTGGCGGCGTCCTTGACGTCGTTCATGGTGACCACGCCGCCGGCACCACTGGCGGTGACGCGGGCGAGATCGACGCCGAGCTTCTTGGCCAGCGCGCGCACGGCAGGCATTGCGCGGACGCCGCCGACCGATACGGCCTGTTCGGCCACCACGCGATCGCTGGCTTCCATGGCGCCGACGACGGTGCCCGCATCGCTGCGCGGCTTGGCCTCGCCGGACCTGAGCTCGCCGCCCTCGTCAGAGGCGACCACGTTCGCATCGCCCGGTTGCGGTGTCGGTGCGCCCGCACCCTTGGGCAAGGCCGGTTCCGGCGATTTCGGTGCGCCGTGATGATGGCCGGTGTCCTGTGCTTCGGCGCGCTGCGGCAGGCTGGGATCGAGGTCGATGTCGACGAGGGCTGCCCCGGTCACGATCACGTCGCCGTTGCGGCCGTACAGCTTGAGGACCTTGCCCGAGAAAGGCGAGGGCACCTCGACGACGGCCTTGGCCGTTTCCATGGACACGAGCGGCGCATCGAGCCGCACGACGTCGCCTTCCTTGACCGCCCACTCGACGACGGTCGCGTCCGGCAGGCCTTCGCCGAGATCGGGCAGGAAAAATGTCTTGATCGTGCTCATGCGTCGCCTCGTTCGTGTTCCATAGACAGATTGCGCGCGGGCAGCCAGCCCTGCGCGCCACGCTCGTTCTCGGCCCACCACCAGCCGCCGGCCTGTTCGATCAGGCGCACGCGCTCGCCCGCATCGGCGTCGAGTTCCCGCGCGGTGTAGTCGCGCGTCGCGGCGACCGTACCGCTGTCGCCGGCCAGGTAGCTCTGATGGACCCAGCCGCCGCGACCGGCCGGGTCGGTGGCCCAGATGAATTCGGGCCATTCGGTGTCGCGCGCGCCGGCCACGATCCGATCGCCGCGCTGAAAGCGCACGGGATCGTGGTACTGCGTGCGATAGTCGCGCAGCACTACCGCAAACATGTCAGCTCGCCGCCAGGGTGCGCTTCGCCGCGGCGACGATGCGCTCGACGCTGGGCAGGTACTTCATTTCCAGGCGGAACAGGGGAATGTGAGTGTCGTAGCCGGTCACGCGCTCGACCGGCGCGACGAGGTCGTACATCGCGTGCTCGGCCAGCCGCGCGGCCACTTCGGCGCCGAAGCCCGCCGTGCGCGGCGCCTCGTGCACGATCACGCAGCGGCCGGTCTTTTTTACCGACTCGTGGATGGTGTCGAAGTCGAGCGGCTTCAGCGTCGCGACATCGATGACTTCGGCGCTGATGCCGTCCTTCGCGAGCGCGTCGGCTGCCTCCAGCGTTTCCTTGACCTGTGCGCCCCAGGTGACCAGGGTCACGTCGCTGCCGTCACGCAGCACGAAGCAGACGTCGAGGGGCAGCGCTTCGCCGTCGTCGGCGACGTCTTCCTTGTACTGGCGATAGATGCGCTTGGGCTCGAAGAAGATGACCGGGTCCGGATCGCGGATCGCGGCGAGCAGCAGGCCGTAGGCGCGCGACGGCGACGAAGGCATGACGACGCGCAGGCCGGGCACATTGGTAAACGTGGACTCGTTGGCTTCCGAATGATGCTCGGGCGCGCGGATGCCGCCGCCCCAGGGCACGCGCAGTACCAGCGGGCAGGTGAGGCGACCGCGCGTGCGCGTGCGGAAGCGCGCGGCGTGGCAGACGATGTGATCGACCATCGGATAGACGAAGCCGTCGAACTGAGCCTCGGCGATCGGCTTCATGCCCTGTGCCGCCATGCCGACCGCGACGCCCGCGATGGTGGTTTCGTCCAGCGGCGTGTCGAGCACGCGGACCGGGCCGAACTTCTCGCTGAGCCCCGCGGTCGCGCGGAACACGCCGCCGTTGATGCCCACGTCCTCGCCGAGCACGACGACGGACGGATCCTTGGCCATCTCATGGGCCATGGCCAGGGTCAGGGCTTCGATCAGGGTGACTTGCGCCATGAAAAACGCTCCGCCAAAAATTCAAGTGTGTAATCCCGCCGCTGGCGCGCACCGGCGCCGGGTGGGGGACGCCGCATCAGTGCTTGCGCGCCTGCTCGATGGCGAGCACCTGGGCGCGCTGTTCCTGCAGGTCGGGCGGCAGTTCCGCGTAGACGTAGTCGAACATCGCCTCGACCGGCTGCACCTTGGTCTCGAGATACGCATTGACTTCGACGTCGACGATCTTCTCGCACTCGGCCTTCCAGGCGTCCTCGTGCTTGTCGCTCCAGGCTTTCTGCGCGACCAGATAGTTGCGCAGCCGCTTCAGCGGCTCCCGCTGCCAGGCGGCCTTAACCTCGTCGTCGGGGCGATAGCGGCGAGCGTCATCGGCCGTGGTGTGGTCGGACAGCCGATAGGTCACCGCTTCGATGACCATGCCGCCGTGACCGTGGCGTGCGCGCTTGATCGCGTAGTCCATGGCGGTGCGCATCGCGATCAGGTCGTTGCCGTCCACCTGCAGACATTCGAGGCCCGCGGCGATGCCTTTCTGGGCGAGCGTCTTCGCACCGGTCTGGCTGGAGCGCGGCACTGAGATCGCCCACTGGTTGTTCACGATCACACTCACGTACGGCAGCGTCTGTGCGCCGGCCATGTTGATCGCCGAATAAAAGTCGGCCTTGGACGAGCCGCCGTCGCCGACCACGCTGACCGCGACGCGCGGCTCCTTGCGGATCTTGAAGGCCATCGCGGCGCCGGCCGCGTGCAGGCATTGCGTCGCGATCGGCACGCACCACGGGAAATCGTGTGCGGGGCCTGAAAAATCGTTGCCGCGTTCGTCGCCGCCCCAGTACATCAGCACTTCGCGCGGCTTCACGCCGCGGACGAACTGGGCGCCGTACTCGCGGTACATGGGCGCGAACACGTCGTCGACATGCATGGCCGAACCAATCGCCACGTGCGCGGCCTCGTGGCCCAGGCAGGAGGCGTAGGTGCCCAGCTTGCCGGTGCGCTGCAGCGCGACCGCCTTGCTGTCGAACACGCGCACGAAGCTCATGGTCTTGTAGAGCTCGACGAGCTGCTTCGCGTCGCGCGCGAACTCCGGCAGGTCGTTGCGAACGAGCTTGCCTTCCGGGTCGAGGTATTGCAGGTACTCGATTTCGAAGCTGGCGGCGATGGACACGAAAGCCTCCGCAGAATGATGCCGAAAAACGGGCGCACGGCCAGGCGAGGCCGGCGCGGACAGCGGCGGCGCCGGGTTAGGGCGCCGATGACCGGTGCGTGCGCAGATCCAGTGCTGCAGCGGACCGCGCCGGTCGAGGGGCCGCCTTGATAGCAAGGCGGAGTCGCCGAGGCAAGATCGGGCGCAGCAAATCCAGCCGCTTGCCGTATACGACACGGCGGCATGATAGCGGGCCCCTTCGTTACGATCGCGTATGCTTCACGGATTTCCTGAGGGCTTCACGACCGTGACCGAGACGATCAAGCGCGACCTCGAAGCCGGCATCACTACCGATCTCAAAGACCGCGTGAGCTACGGCGGCTACCTGCAGCTCGACACGTTGCTGTCGGCGCAGCAGCCGCTGTCGCAGCCGGCGCACCACGACGAGATGCTGTTCATCATCCAGCACCAGACTTCCGAGCTCTGGATGAAGCTCATCATTCACGAGCTGAAGTCCGCGATCGCGCACCTGGCCGTCGACGATGTCGGGCCTTGCCTCAAGATCCTTGCGCGCGTCAAGCAGATCCAGCGCCAGCTGTTCGAACAATGGGCCGTGCTGGAAACCCTGACGCCGTCGGAATACCTGCAATTCCGCCACGTGCTCGGCCCGGCATCGGGTTTCCAGTCACACCAGTACCGCACCATCGAGTTCCTGCTCGGCAACAAAAACGCTGACATGATTGCGGTGTTCGCGCATGCGCCCGTGCTGCAGGCGGGACTGCTCGCGGTCCTGCAGGCGCCGGGCCTCTACGACGAATTCCTGCGCTATCTCGCGCGCCAGGGCCATGCGGTGCCGCAGTCCTGCATCGAACGCGACTGGTCGCAGCCGTACGAGCGTCATCCGGAACTCGTGGAGGTGTTCCGGCGCATCTACGAGAACACCGAGCAGCACTGGTCGGCCTACCACCTGTGCGAGCAGCTCGTCGACGTGGAGGAGAGCTTCCAGCTCTGGCGTTTCCGCCACATGAAAACCGTCGAGCGCATCATCGGCTTCCGTCGCGGTACCGGCGGCTCGTCGGGCGTGGCCTTCCTCAAGCGCGCGCTGGAGCTGACGTTCTTCCCGGAATTGTTCGAGGTCCGCACCGTCATCGGTACCTGATCCGGCGTATTCGTCTGCGGCGGCGCCGATTCCGCAGTGCAGCAACGGTGGGGGTTTGACTCCGGCCCCGGGCTGAGGTTACACCTGCGCCGCTTTGCACGGCGTTTTGGTGGTCCTGTCCCCTGCGGACGTGCAGTGGCATTTCATCCGCATCCTGGTCACGTCCCGAGGGGAACCTGATGTCCAACGGTCTCAATATCCCGCAGGGCGAAGTCCTGGGGCACCCGAAAGGGTTGTTCCTGCTCTTCGCCACCGAAATGTGGGAGCGCTTCAGCTATTACGGCATGCGTGCGCTCCTGGTGCTGACGCTCGTCGCCGCCACTGACGCGGCGAATCCCGGTTTCGGCATGACGCGCGCCGACGCGCTGAGCCTCTACGGCATCTATACCGGTCTCGTGTATTTCACGCCCATCATCGGCGGCTGGATTGCCGACAACTACATGGGCCAACGCATGGCCGTCATCCTCGGCGGCGTGCTCATGGCTGCGGGGCAGTTCACGCTGTTCGCGGCGACACCGCACAGCATGACGCTGTTCTACGTCGGCCTGGGTCTGCTCATCGCCGGCAACGGATTCTTCAAGCCGAACATTTCCACGATGGTCGGCGATCTCTATCCCCAGGGCGACGCGCGCCGCGACGCGGCGTTTTCCATTTTCTACATGGGTATCAATCTCGGCGCGTTCATCGCGCCGCTCGTGACCTCGAGCCTCGGCGAAAGTCCGAACTACGGCTGGCGCTGGGGTTATTTCGCCGCCGGCTGCGGCATGGCGCTGTCGGTCGTGATCCAGCTCCTGTTCGCCCAGCGTTTCGTCGGCGACGTAGGCCGTGAGCCCGGCGCCAAGCGGTCCCTGGCCGCCAGTGGCGGCGTGAAGCAGCCGCTGACGAAGGAAGAACGCGACCGCCTGCGCGTCGTCACCTTCCTGTTCGTGTTCGTGACCATGTTCTGGCTCGCATTCGAGCAGGCCGGCGGCCTCATGAACATCTTCGCCGCGGATTACACCAACCGCATGCTGGGCACGTTCGAGGTTCCGGCCGGCTGGTTCCAGTCGCTGAATCCGCTCTACATCCTGATCTTCGCGCCGGTATTCGCCTGGCTCTGGGTGCGGCTCAACAAGATCGGCAGCAATCCCTCGGCGCCGATCAAGATCGTGCTGGGCATGGTGCTGACGGCCATCGGCTTCGGTTTCCTCGTGATCGGCATCTTCCAGATCCAGCACAGCGGCGATCACAAGTCGAGCATGATCTGGCTCAGCCTGGCCTATCTGTTCCATACGCTCGGCGAGCTGTGCATTTCGCCGGTAGGCCTCAGCCTCATGACCAAGCTCGCGCCGCTGCGCCTGGCCTCGCTGGTCATGGGCATCTGGTTCCTGATGCCGGCGGTCGCGCAGTACCTCGGTGGTCTCGTCGGCGCGTTCTCCGAGCACGCCGGCGAATACGCGGTCGTGCGCAGCGCCGCGGGCGGGGTCGGCATCTCCACCGAATACGCCGGTCTGTTCGCCGTGTTCGGCGGCATCGGTCTCACGCTCGTGCTGTTCTCGGTCGTGCTCTGGCTGCTCTCGGGCATGCTGGTCGACTGGATGCACGGCGCGGAAAAACCGCAGAAGACGGCCGTGGCCGGACAGGCAGCCATCAACGCCGCCTGAAACACCGCGGCGTCGGATCGCCGCGCACATCGCAACAGGCAACGGCCCGGCGCACCCGGGCCGTTGCGTTTACAGGGCCAGAAGCGCATGACTGCAACCCCGCACCCGACCGACGCCTTCGTACCGCCGCCGCCTGGCGAATTCCTCGGCCATCCGCGCCCGCTCTGGATGTTGTTCGGGGCCGAGTTCTGGGAGCGCTTCGCCTACTACGGCATGCGCGCGCTGCTCGCGGCCTATGTGGCCGCCACCTTCTTCAGCCACCTGCCGCCGGGTGAGGCGAAATCGACAGCGAGCCTGACCTATGGCGCCTACACGGCGCTGATCTATGCGACCGGCTTGTTCGGCGGTTTCGTGGCCGATCGCTATCTCGGCTACCGGCCGTCGATCATGCTCGGCGGGGCCATCATGGCCGCCGGTCTTTTCCTGCTGATGATTCCGGAACTGTCCTGGTTCCTCGTCGGGCTCGCCACCATCGTTGTCGGCAACGGTCTGTTCAAGCCGAACATTTCCACGATGGTCGGCAAGCTCTACGCCCCCGGCGACGCGCGGCGCGACTCCGGCTTCACCATCTTCTACATGGGTATCAACGCCGGCGGCGCGCTGGCGCCGCTGATCTGCGGCGCCATCATCGGCCACTACTTCGGTTTCCGCTGGGGCTTCTTCTGTGCCGCGATCGGCATGATCTTCGGACTCATGATGTTCCAGTGGCTGCGTGGCTGGCTGGGGCACATCGGCGAGGCGCCGGTGCCGCCGCAGAATGCGGTGCGCACCATCAAGGTCGCGATCGGCTGCATCGCCTGCATACCGCTGGCCTACCTGCTGCTGAGCCAGGCCGATCTCGTCGGCTACATCCTGCTGTTGATGTTCGCGGTGCTCACCGTCTATTTCATCGGCGGCAGCATCCAGAGCGGCGATCGCGTGCAGTTGCATCGCTACACCGCCATGCTGCTGCTGTTCCTGGCCAAGATCCTGTTCTGGGGCATGTTCGAGCAGGCCGGGTCGAGCCTGAACTTCTTCGCCAAGGACCACGTCGACGCACCGTTCAACTTCACCTTGTTCCAGTCTTTCAATCCGGTGTTCATCATTCTCCTGGGGCCGGTCTTCGCGTGGCTGTGGCCACGGCTGGAGACGAGCAATCTCAATCCGTCGGTGCCGCGCAAGTTCGCAATCGCGCTGGTCTTCGTCGCGATCGGCTTCACCACGCTGGTGCTGAGCATCAAGTTCATGGCAGACGCGAACCAGCGCATTCCGTGGCTGATGCTGACCCTCGTGTACGCGTTCAACACCATGGGCGAGCTGTGCCTGTCGCCGATCGGCCTGTCGATGGTGTCCAAGCTCGCGGCGCCGAAGGAAACCGGCATGGCCATGGGCGCCTGGTTCCTGTGTTCCGCGATGGGTAACTGGGTCGCCGGCAAGGCCGCATCGATTGCAGTCGCTGCCGATGCCGGCATCAGTGGCTATGTCGGCACGTACACGTTCATCGCGTACGCGGGCTTTGGCATGGGGGCGGCATTCCTGATTTTTGCACCGTTCATCAACCGCCTGATGCATGGCGTGCGGTGAAGGGAGTCGTGGCCGCTGGCGCCGTCGCCAGGACCTGAGGATGGCGCGCCCGCCGCGCGCGCGGCGGCGCGCTGTCGCAGCATTCCGGTCGAAGCGGACGCCGGAACCATGCCAGCGCGGGTGAGCCGCCTCAATCTGCGCGCAAGCTGAACACTTCGCTCAGCGGAATCGTTCCGGCCCGCGCCAGCGTCAGCGCGTTCTGGGCGATCGATACCATGCCTTCGCGCAGGGCGACTGCCTGGATAGCGTCAGCGGCGCAGTGCGGAACGATCAGCTCGCGGATGGCGGGCGAGATCGTCATCAGTTCATAGACCGCCACGCGTCCGTGTATGCCCAGCCCTTCGCAGTGGTGGCAGCCGGCACCGTGATAGAAGACTTCATCCGGCGCGATCTGCAGTGCGTCGCGCCAATGTGCGGGCACGGCTTCGGGTTCGCGGCACTGCGGGCAGATGCGGCGGGTCAGTCGCTGCGACAGCACGCCGAGCAGGGTCGAGCGCAGGAGGAACGCCTCCACGCCGAGATCGAGCAGGCGCGTGATGGTGGTCGCGGCGGTGTTGGTATGCAGGGTACTCAGCAGCAGATGGCCGGTCAGCGCGCTTTCCGCGGCGATCTGGGCCGTCTCACGATCGCGAATCTCGCCGACCATGATCACATCGGGGTCGTGCCGCAGAATATTGCGCAGCGCGCTGGCGAAGGTGAAGCCAGCCGCGCGGTTGACCTGCATCTGTTGCACGCCGTCGATGTGATATTCCACCGGGTCTTCGACCGTCAGGATGTTCACCCGCTGCTTGCGCGCTTCCAGCAACGCCGCGTACAGCGTCGTGGACTTGCCTGAGCCAGTGGGTCCCGTTGCCAGGATCATCCCGTGGCTGCGCGCCATCAGGTCGACGAAGCGGGCCTCGTCCGACGCCGAGAAACCGAGTTGACCGATGCTGCGCAGCCCCTGCGACGTGTCGAGCAGGCGTATCACCGCGCTCTCACCGTGAATGGTGGGCAGTACCGAGATGCGCAGATCGATGGTGCGGTTCTCGCCGGCCTCATAGCTGGCGCGACCGTCCTGCGGCAGGCGGTGCTCCGCGACGTTCATGTTGCCGAGCACCTTGATCCGGCTGATCAGTGCCGGTCGCAGCGCACTCAGGAAGCAGCGCACGGGAACCAGCTCGCCGTCGATGCGATACAGCAGCTCCAGCCCGTCTGCGGTTGGCCGCAGATGAATGTCCGATGCGCGCCGGCGCGCCGCATCGAGAAACATCTCGGCGACCAGACGCACGATCGGCTGCTCCTGCGCCAGGCGCTGGGCCTCCCGTTCGAGGCTCTCGCCCTCCAGCCGTGCGCCGCTCAGGCCGAGCTGGCGCGCAATGGCCGCGTCCTCGACATGGTCGTACGCGGCGGCTATCGCTGCCTGTACCTGCTGCGGCTCGGCAACGAGCAACGCGATGCGCCGGTCCGTGAGCAGGTTCAGCGTGGGAAGGAGCTGGCTGTCGGCCGGATCGACGACCGCCACGCCGAGTACATCGGTGTGCAGCGACACCGGCACGAAGTGAAAGCGGCGCGCGACGGCAGGCGGCACCAGACCCGCCGCGGCCGGATCGAGCGTGATCGATTCGAGCCGCACGATGGGCAAGCCCAGATTGTGGGCGCGCCGGAAAGCGGCCAGATCCGCGCCCGCCACATGCGCGTCACGCCAGCGCGATTCGCTCCAATGCTGGTCGGCGGTAAGGCTCAGGCTCCGACCGCACGAATAGGACTTGAGGTACTCGACCAGCTCCTGTTCCGTCGACAGCACCATGACGACGGGCGGCGACTTGCCGGCGCGGGCCGCCGGACCGGCTTCCCAGGAACTTGTGCTGTCCACGGACTTCCTGGGTGCGGCGACTGCGCCTGCTGCCACGGAAGTTTGACTCGATAGATTGACTGGCACGAACAGGTCGTCTTCTGGATCCCCGCTTCATTGTGCCTGCCGCCGGCGCAGCGACGCGCGGCAGCAAGAAAGTTCACGATTGTGGGGGCGCCTGGGATCTCCCCTGCGAGGCGGGTGCCTGTAAACGGCGGCGCTGTGCGCCGCTGACACCGCAGCTGGAAGCTCCGAGCGGACCTTCACGGGCAGTCGGGCATGTCGAGAGCATCGCTGTCCCCGAGATTCGGAAAGGCTCAGTCCTCAGACAGTCCGCGTCGCCGGCCGCGCATCGATTGGATTGATTCCACGATATTGCCGGTCGTCTTTATGGTGTTGTCGATGGAGCCGATCAGAGCGTCGAGCTCGCCACATACGAGGCGTTTTGCGCGATTCATCTCTGTCGTCAGCTTTGGGAAGCTGTCGATCATCGTCCGCATTCCATACATGCTGCCTCTTGCCTCCCTCGCCGAGATGAGCATGCGTGTCAGACTGTCTTCGAGATCGGCGAGTTGACCTTCGTCGGTATTTTCAAAGCCACTGTAGAGTGACAGGGCTTTCGTGAGGCTCTCAAGTGCTTGATTGCTCGACGACGAAAATTCCGAAACTTGCGCGCGCACTACTTCGCTGTAGTCAGTGAGGTCTGCTGCTGATCTCGCGATGAAGCGGACGGCTGCAACGGGATCGCCTTTGTCGTTCTGCGCGGTCATTTCTTTTGCGGACGACGACATTTGTTCGCCTATCAGGGCCGTTGCGGCTGTGATCTTGTCCATGGACTCAGACATATCGGCCATCTTGCTGTTATAAGTTCCAAGATAGTCAAAAAATCCAACATCTTCATCATCTTTTCGCGTTTCCGCATGCCTGGCTGTTGGTGCTCCGAATCCGTTGGACAAAGTTCCGAAGCGTCTGGAGAAATTCTGTGCCAATGAGGACAGGTGCGCACGCAACGAGTTCTGGAACCCTTTTTCGTCGTCGAATGTTGAGTGCAGAACTCCGCGCTGTTTCAATGATTGGCGAAATGCTTGAACCAACTCGACTTGGTGCGTGTCTTGCTCGGAGGGTCGCAGGGGCGCATCTTTGAAATAGATCATTATTTCCGGTGAGCCAGTGCTGTTCCAGCGACTTATGGCCCGTTCGAATTCTTCGTGGGTCCCCGATGAATGGCGGGGGGTTGGCGTGCCCATTCGCCCCCAGAGCATTCCGATAAAAACATCATAGTCGTCGCGAACCTGGGCGTTCACCACCGCTTGAGGGTCCGTTGAAATGCCCGGCCTGACGTCATGCTCCCATCGGACAAGGCGCAGAATGATTCCGAGCGAGAAGCACCATGTCTTGTTCAGATCCTCGATCATGGCATCGATGATTTCGCGCTCAACTTGGAGATCGCCGGGAGATGCGAGAAAAACCCGAATGACTGTTATTTGTTCGACCATTGTTCTTCTCCGGAATTTTCGTTCGCCTCGCAGCGCGGTTTCGCTGTAGCGAATGTTTGGGGTGAGGGCCAACGGCTCGGGTTTGGCGCCCGCCGCGCTCGTTCATGAGATGGCTGTCTGCATTCATTGCCCGCTGATCTGTGTCGCAAGAGGGGAGGCCCTCCCACGGAACGTTTCTGGGTGACCTTGTCCGCTCGGCGGCGGCAAGCCCTGCGCTGCCGAGCGCGATCTCGTCTCTATGGGGCCGCCATTCCTCCGGTAATCCTTTCGACTTACAGTCCCGCGATCGGCTCGCAGGGGCGAGCCTCGGGGGATACATGACGACAGCAGCAGCGGAAGTGCCGGCCAGTGCGCCGGCCATGGCACCAGCCGACTGGGCGGCGACGTTGGTGGAGGCGTTGGCGCCGGCCGCCGATGCGGAGGGGCGGCTGAGTGCGGCGGTCTCGCTCGCGGATATTGCGCGCTATGTCGCCGGCGGCGAGCCGGCGGGGTTGCCGGACCGGCTGGTGCGGCATGCGGAGCTGACGAAACTGTTGCTCGCCAACAGCGCCACGAACCAGCCGCGCGCGCTGGACCCGGTCTATGCGAACGCCGAGGCGGTGGATCCGGCGGCGCTGGTGCGCTGGGGCGAGGTCGTCGCTGCCGTGCTGGACAACCCGTACTACTGGCGGGGCGCGTTGCAGGTGCCGGCGCGGGCGAGCTGGGCCGAGGCGCTGGTCTACCAGATGCTGGGCTGGTCGCGCCTGTGGCCGGAGCGTTCACTGTTCAAGCGGATCAGCTCGGCGATGTTCGAGCGCGCGCTCACGGTCGACGGCCTGGACCCGGCGACCCTGGTCGTGGCCGCGGTCGCCACGCCGCTGGAGCGCCACCGGCACGCGGAGACTTGCGCGCGGTCGGTCGGCGCGCTCTGCGATATCGGCGACGCGCTGCTGCGCTATGCGGATCGCGTGCTGCCGCATCTGGCGCCGGCCGATGCGGCGCAGCGTCTGCACGTGCTGGCCTTGCTGGCGCCGTTGAGCGCCGACGTGTTGAAACCGTTTGCCGCGCCGTTGGCCGAACTGGCGTGTGCGTCGAGCAAGCAGGTCAGCAGTCAGGCGCAGGGACTGGCCTGGCGCATCATCGACGAGACATTGCCCGAACTGCGCACCCTTGCGTGCCGCGCGAAGCCGGAACAGCGCCTGCAGGCCCTGCGTTTCCTGGACGACATCGCGCGCCGGCGCGACGACGCATCCCTGCGCGAGTTCGCGCGCGCTACCGCGGGCGCCGACAAGGCCGCGTCGGTGCAGGCGCTGCTGGTGGAATGGGATGCGCGCGAAGCGACGGCGCAGCACGGTCCGGTCAACGCCTACGCCGTCCCGGTCATCAGCTGGTCCGTGCCGGGCGAGGCCTGGCTGGATGCGCTGCTGGACGCGTTCTGGTCCGAGGTCGGCGCAGGCATCGAGCAGGCCAATGCGCGCATCGCGAATGAGAACCATCGGGCGCCGGCCATGTCGACGGCGACGCGCGAACGGCTGCGTGACTACCTTCTGGCGGATGAGCCCATGCCGGCGTCGGCCGTGTGTCTGCACCACGTGGCGGAGCGAGTCGTCGCCGCGGCCCTCGACCGGCTGGCGGAGCGCGAAGGCATGACGCCGGTGCTGCTGCTCAAGCTGTATCGCTATTTCGGGTTGCTGTTCAACGCCGCAGGCTGGCTGATGTACCCGGCGACGGGGGCCATCGAGAAGCTGCGCCGGCGGACGGGCCAGCCAGCCATGCTGGAATACGCAATCATGTTGAGCGGGCTGGGGGTGACCACCGACAAGCTGCTGTACGCCTTTGGCAACGTGCGCGAACGACCGCGCGCCGGCGATCGCAGCGCCGACGACCTGTGGCCGTTCTTCGCGCACTATCTGGACGCGATCACGCACGACCTCAAGTGGAAGGTGCAGAACCATCCGACCGAGGATTACAGCGCGCGCTTCCGTGCCCTGGGCCTGCTGCCGCAGGTGCCGCCGGAGCTGGTGGGATGGCTGCTGGAGCTGGCCCTGACCGGTCCCAAGGCCCAGCGCGGTCCGGCGCGCGAGGTGCTCGCGCGCTTGCCGCAGCGCGACGGCTACATCATCGCCGCGCTGTCCGATGGCAAGGCCGAGGTCCGGGCCGCGGCGGCGGGTTGGGTGCGCGACCTCGGACTGGAAGCTGCAGTACCGGCGCTCGAGAAAGCTGCGAAAGTGGAAAAGCAGGAAGCGGCCAAGGGCGCATTGCTCGAAGCGCTGATCGGGCTGGGCCGCAGCACGGCTTCGTTCGTCGATCGCAAGGCCCTGGCCAAGGAGGCTGAGAAAGCCTGGGCCAAGGGCGCCGGCAAGGATCTCGACGGGTTCGATTGGGATGCGCTGCCGCCGGTGTTCTGGGCGGACACGGCCCTGGCCGTGGAGCCTGTGCTGATCCGCGGCATGGTGATCCAGGCGGTCAAGCAGAAGGCGCCGGAGCCGCATGCGCTGCTGCGCCAGTACTGCGCGATGTTCGAGCCGCGCAGCCGCGAGGCGCTCGGCCAGCATCTGCTGGAAGCCTGGGTCGCCGCCGACACGCGCCCGGTCGGCGCGGACGCGGCGCGCAAGGCTGCGCAGGACAGCGCGCGCAGCACGCACCAGTTCATGACGCAGTACCCGCAGTACTACGCCGGCAGTCCGCACAGGAACTACACCGTCGAACAACTGTACGAGGCGCTGCTGCCGAAATACCTCAAGCAGCCGGTGGGCACCGCGATCGCGAGCAAGGGCATCCTCGCGCTGGCGGCGGCCTGTGCTGGCGCGGGTGCGGTGCCGGTCGTCGCGCGCTATCTCAAGGACTACTACGGCACGCGCGCGGCGCACTGCAAGGCGCTGGTCGCGATGCTCGCGTGGATTCCCGATCCGGCCGCGGTGCAGCTGCTGCTCGCGGTCGGCAATCGCTTCCGCACCAAGGGCATCCAGGAAGAAGCCGCACACCAGGTCGAGGCGCTGGCCGAGCGCCGGGGCTGGACCGTGGCTGAACTCGCCGACCGCACGATTCCGGCGGCCGGCTTCGACGAAACCGGCACCCTGGTCCTGAGCTACGGCGACCGCGATTTCGTCGCGCGCCTGATGCCAGACCTGACCATCCAGTTGCAGGACGAACACGGCAAGAAGCTCGCCGCCTTGCCCGATCCGCGCAAGGACGATGACGAAGCGCTGGCCAAGGAATCGAAGAAGGCCTGGTCCGATGCGAAGAAGACCATCAAGACCGTGCTCGCGCAGCAGACCGACCGTCTCTACGAGGCTCTCTGCACGCAGCGCGAATGGTCGTTCGAGGATTGGAACTGCTACCTGGGGCAGCACCCGATCGCGCGCCACCTCGTGCAGCGCCTGGTCTGGGCCGTAGTCGAACGCGGCGAGACACGCGCGACCTTCCGGCCGCTCGACGACGGTTCCCTGACGGACGTCGACGACAATGCCGTGACCGTGCCGGATGTGGCCCGGATCCGCGTTGCCCACGAATTCACCGTGCCCGCGGAACTGGCCGCGCGCTGGCAGCAGCACCTGGGCGACTACAAGGTCATTCCGCTGTTCTCCCTGTTCGGTCGCGGCGTCTACCGCTTGCCGGAGGCGCTGTCGCAGGCCGAGGCGATCAAGGATTTCGAAGGCTACGTGCTGCCGAACTTCACCTTGCGCAGCCGCGTGCAGAAACTCGGTTATGCCCGCGCCAACAACGGCGAAAGCTGGTTCAGCGAGTATCAGAAGACCTATCGCGCACTCGGCATCGCGGCCGTCATCGAGTTCAGTGGCAGCAGTTTCCCGGAGGAAAACAAACCGGTTGCGCTGCTGAGCCTGAAGTTCGAACGCCAGCAGGACGGCTATACGGAAAGCCTGACGCTCGACCAGATTCCAGGCCTGTTGCTGTCGGAGTGCTACCAGGACCTGCGCCAGCTCGCCGCCGAGGGCAAGGGCTTCGACCCCGACTGGGCGACGACCTGCGGGGTCTGACGCGTCGGCGGCGCGCGCCGCGAGACCGGCGTTTCCGTTCGGGAGCCGCGCTCGCTGCGCGGCTCCCGTGCCCGGGCGGCCCCGCGTCACTCAGGCCAGCGACTGCTCGGCCTTCAGCAGCTTGTCGATGATCCGGCCCAGCCAGCGCTGTTCCTCGGCATCGAGATGCGCGAGCAGCCGGCGCTCGTGCTCGAGCGCCAGCGGCGCCACGTCGGCGTAAACCTTGCGGCCCTTCGCGGTGAGGCTCAGTACGGATTGGCGCTTGTCGTGGTCTGCGGTGGAACGCTTCACGCGGCCGTCCTTCATGAGTTCGGCCACGGCGCGGCTGACCGCGACCTTGTCCATGGCCGTGCGTTCGGCGACTTCGCGCGCCGAGAGTCCGTCGTAGCGGCCGAGCACGGCGACGACGCGCCATTCGGTGATGGAAAGCTGGAAGCGGGTCTCGTACTCGCGCGCGATCGCCTGGCTGACCGTGTTGGACAGCACGGACAGGCGGTAGGGCAGGAATTTCTCGAGTTCCAGTGGCGTGTTACCGGCCATGCGGCGGCGTCCCTTGCAAATGGTTTCAGGTGAAACTATAACGGCGGTCTCACCGACCTCGTACCCGCTACCGGAGCCAGCCATGAGCGCGCAGCCCAATCTCGGTATGAAGCCGACCCAGTTCGAGAATCCCATGGGCATCGACGGTTTCGAGTTCGTCGAGTTTGCCGCAGCCGACGGCGCTTTGCTGCACGCGCTGTTCGCCCGCATGGGCTTCACCGCGGTCGCGCGCCACCGCCGTCGTCCGATCACGCTGTACCGCCAGGGCGGGGTGAATTTCCTCGTCAACGAAGATCCGGATTCGTTCGCGGCGGATTTCGTCAAGGCGCACGGTCCCTGTGCCTGCGGCTTCGCGATCCGTGTGCAGAAGCCGGCGCAGTGGGTTGCCGGGCAGGCGGTCGCTAACGGGGGCGCCTACGTCGATCACAAGGGCGACACGCGCGCCGTCGATACGCCGGTCATCAAGGGCATCGGCGACTGCATGCTCTATCTCGTCGACCGCTACGGTGACAAGGGCTCGGTCTACGGCGAGTTCGAGCCGATCCCGGGCGCCGACCCGAATCCGAAGGGGTTCGGCCTGACCTTCATCGATCACCTGACGCACAACCTCTACTTCGGCAACATGCAGAAGTGGTCCGACTATTACGAGCGCCTGTTCAACTTCCGCGAGATCCGTTATTTCGACATCAAGGGCAGCAAGACCGGCCTCGTGTCGAAGGCAATGACGGCGCCCGACGGCATCGTGCGCATTCCGCTCAACGAGTCGTCGGATCCCAAAAGCCAGATCAACGAATACCTCGACCAGTATCACGGCGAGGGCATCCAGCACATCGCCTGCTTCACTGACGACATCTATGCGACGGTGGAAGCGATGCGCGATGCCGGTGTGGAGTTCCTCGATACGCCGGACACCTATTTCGACGTCATCGACCAGCGCGTGCCGAATCATGGCGAGGACGTGCCGCGCCTGGCGAGGAACAAGATCCTCATCGACGCCGACGCGGAAACCAAGCAGCGCAAGCTGCTGCAGATCTTCACGCAGAACGCGATCGGACCGATCTTCTTCGAGATCATCCAGCGCAAGGGCAACGAAGGATTCGGCGAGGGCAATTTCCAGGCCCTGTTCGAATCGATAGAACGCGACCAGATCCGTCGCGGCGTGCTGTAATCGCGCGCCGCCGCGAGCGGCGGCGGTCCGTACAGTGACTGTGGGCTGTGCCCACCCCCGGGAAACGATGGCTCCGAACTACCTCTCCGGATTCGGCAACGAACACGCGAGCGAAGCGCTGCCGGGCGCGTTGCCGCAGGGCCGCAATTCGCCGCAGCGCGCGCCGTATGGCCTGTATGCCGAACAGATCTCGGGCACGGCGTTCACGGCGCCGCGCCATCAGAATCGGCGCAGCTGGCAGTACCGGCTGCGTCCCTCGGCGATGCACAGGCCCTTTACCGCCTATGCGCAGGCGCGGTTCCACAACCGCTTCGAGGAAGCGCCGCCGACGCCGAACCAGCTGCGCTGGGATCCGCTGCCGCTGCCTGCCGATGGCGTGGATTTCATCGACGGCCTCGTGACGTATGCGGGCAACGGCTCGGCGGCGGCCAACAGTGGCATCGGCATTCACCTGTATGCGGCGAGCCGCTCCATGCAGGGCCGCTATTTCTATTCGGCCGACGGCGAGCTGCTGATCGTGCCGCAGCAGGGCCGTCTGCACATCGCGACTGAATTCGGCGTGCTCGAGGTCGAGCCGCAGGAAATCGCGCTGATTCCGCGCGGCGTGCGCTTCCGCGTCGATCTGCCCGACGGTCCCTCGCGCGGCTATGTCTGCGAGAATTTCGGCGCGCACCTGCGCCTGCCGGATCTCGGGCCGATCGGTTCGAACGGGCTGGCGAATCCACGCGATTTCCTGGCGCCGGTCGCAGCCTGGGAAGACGTGGAAGGTGATTTCGAACTCATCGCCAAGTTCCAGGGGCTGCTCTGGCGCGCGGCGATCGGGCATTCCCCGCTCGACGTGGTGGCCTGGCACGGCAATCACGTGCCGTACAAGTACGACCTGCGCCGCTTCAACACCATCGGTTCGATCAGCTACGACCATCCGGATCCGTCGATCTTCCTGGTGCTGACCTCGCCCAGCGACACGCCGGGCGTGGGCAACATGGATTTCGTGATCTTCCCGCCGCGCTGGCTCGTCGCCGAGGACACGTTCCGTCCGCCCTGGTTCCATCGCAACATCGCGAGCGAGTTCATGGGCCTGATTCACGGTGTCTACGATGCCAAGGCCGGCGGCTTCGCGCCGGGCGGCGCGAGCCTGCACAATTGCATGACCGGACATGGCCCGGATGCGGCCACGTTCGAGAAAGCCAGCAGTGCCGATCTGACCCGACCCGATCACATCGTCGACACGATGGCGTTCATGTTCGAGGCGCGGGCGGTCCTGCGGCCGACGGCGCAGGCCCTCGCATCGCCACAGCTGCAGCAGGACTATTACGACTGCTGGCAGGGCCTGACGAAACAATTCCATCCTGAGCGGCGCTGAATCGGCGCGAGCGGAGCAGAGCAGTCCATGAAACTCGGAAGCCTCAAGGAAGGTGGTCGCGACGGCACCCTGATCGTCGTCAGCCGCGATCTGTCGCACGCCGTGCGCGCCGACGGCATTGCGCCGACGCTGCAGCGTGCGCTCGAAGACTGGAGCCAGGCAGCGCCGCGTCTGAACGCGGTGTCAGAGCGGCTCAATGCTGCCGTTGCCGGCGATGCCGCGGCGACGCCCGAAGGCATGTTCGCGCTCGATCCGGCGATGCTGGCCGCACCGCTGCCGCGCGCCTACGAATTCGTCGACGGCAGCGCCTACCTGCCGCACGTGGAACGCGTGCGCAAGGCGCGCAACGCCGAAGTGCCGGCCTCGTTCTACGTCGATCCGCTGATGTATCAGGCGACCAGTGCCGGTTTCTACGGGCCGCGCGACCCCGTTATCGTGCCGAGCGAGGCCTACGGCATCGATCTCGAGGCCGAGATCGTCGTCGTCACCGACGACGTACCCATGGCCGTCAGTCCCGCCGACGCGGCGGGCCACATCCAGCTGATCGGCCTCATCAACGACGTCAGCCTGCGCAACCTGATTCCGGACGAGCTCGCAAAGGGCTTCGGTTTCCTGCAGTCCAAGCCGCGCTCCGCGCTGTCGCCCGTGTTCGTGACGCCGGATGAACTCGGCGACGCGTGGCAGGACAGCAAGGTGCACCTGGCATTGACGACGCACCTGAACGGCGAATGGTTCGGCGCCCCGGAAGCCGGTGTCGACATGCAGTTCAATTTCGCCCAGCTCGTGGCGCATGCGGCCAAGACGCGTCCGCTCTCCGCCGGCACGCTCGTCGGTTCCGGCACGATCGCGAACCAGGACACGTCGACCGGGGCCTCCTGTCTGGCCGAACAGCGCGTTGTCGAGACCCTGCGCGACGGCAAGCCGGCGACCCCGTTCATGCGCTTCGGCGATCGCATCCGTATCGAAATGTTCGACCGCGCCGGTCATAGCATCTTCGGCGCGATCGAGCAGACCATGCGCGCCCCCTGAGTCTGCGCCGCGGGCCGGTGATTGGCGCGCTCGCGGCATCGGAGTAGATTCGCGGCAGGCCCGGTGCAGCCGTGCCGTCGGCGTGGAACGGCGCGTGCAGCGGACGCGGGGATCGGCGACCGGCCGTCTGCGGCGGAACGGCTGTCGGGTTCACGCGAACAATTCGGACCTTGCCAGAGGGAGATGCGGCGATGTCGGCAGACGGCTTGCGGCTGTACAGTTATTGGCGGTCGAGTGCGGCGTATCGCGTACGCATCGCGCTGAATCTCAAGGGGCTGCCGCACGAGATCATTCCGGTACACCTGACCGCGAACGGTGGCGAGCAGCACTCGGCCGAATACGCACAGCTGAATCCGCAGGAATTCGTGCCAACCCTGCTCGACGGCGGGCGCGTGATCCGCCAGTCGATGGCGATCATCGAATACCTCGATGAGTCCTATGACGGCGAGATCAAGCTGCTGCCGCCGACGGCACGCGACCGCGCGCGCGTGCGCGGACTCGCCCAGCTCGTGGCCTGCGACATCCACCCGCTCAACAATCTGCGTGTACTGCAGTACCTCGAGCGCGAGTTCAACACACCGGCCGAAGAGCGCGAGCGCTGGGCCCGGCACTGGATCCGTGAAGGATTCGGCGCGCTCGAGGATCTGCTCGCGGAAAGCCCGTCCACTGGCCAGTTCTGCGAAGGCGACGACCCGAGTCTCGCCGACGTATGCCTTGTTCCACAGGTGTACAACGCGCATCGCTGGGGGCTGCCCATGGAGGAATTCCCCACCATCGCGCGCATCGCCGACGAGTGCCTGAAGCTGCCGGCCTTCGACCGCGCGCGGCCCGAGAACCAGATCGACGCGCCGAAGACCTGAGGCCCGGCCCGGGCTCTCGCGCGGCGCCGGCCAGCGGCAATAATCGGCTGCATGGTCCGGGTCTTCGACCTTGAACGCCGGTTGGCGCGGTGCGACAGGGGCGCTTGCCGCCGTCGATGGGGCGCTGCGCTCGCGGCGCCGTCTCAAGCATCGCCGCGAGGCGGTCGGTCAGGTGTCTGCAGCGCGGCGCGGCGGCGGCCACGCAGCGCGGCGGCGTGGCGCCTTGCCGCGGAAGTGCTCAGAACGCCGACAGATTGAACGGATCGTGCTCGGCGTTCGTGTTGTCCCCGCCGCCTTCGGCGAGGCGGATCTTCAGCGCGAGGCCGTCGCGCGAATCGGCCTTGGCCAGCGCTTCCTCGAGCTCGATGCGGCCTTCCTTGTAAAGGGTGTACAGCGCACGATCGAAGGTCTGCATGCCTTCCTGCAGGCTACGGTCCATTGCTTCCTTGATTTCGTGCACCTGACCGCGGCGCATCAGATCCCGGATGTGCGGCGTGTTGATGAGGATCTCCACCGCGGGCAGGCGGCGGCCGTCCTTGCCGATCACGAGACGCTGCGAGATGACAGCCTTCAGGTTCAAGGCCAGGTTCATCAGGATGTTTTTGTGCGACGCCTCGGGGAAGAAGTTGAGGATGCGCTCGATCGTCTGGTCGGCGTTGTTCGAGTGCAGTGTCGCCAGACAGATGTGGCCGGTCTCGGAGAACGCGATCGCCGCTTCCATCGTCTCGACATCGCGGATCTCGCCGATCATGATCACGTCGGGCGCTTCGCGCATCGCGTTCTTCAGCGCCTCGTGATAGCTGTGTGTATCGAGGCCGACTTCGCGCTGGTTGACGATCGACTTCTTGTGCCGGTGCAGGTACTCGATCGGATCCTCGATCGTGAGGATGTGGCCCGACTGGCTCGAATTGCGGTGGTCGATCATGGCGGCGAGCGTGGTCGACTTGCCGGATCCGGTCGCGCCGACGACGAGGATCAGCCCGCGCGGCTCCATGATGATGTCCTTGAAGATCTGCGGCAGCTTCAGCGCGTCGACCGTAGGGATCTCGCTCTTGATCGCGCGGATCACCATGCCGACTTCGCCGCGCTGCTTGAACACGTTGATGCGGAAGCGGCCGGCGTCCTTCACGGCGATCGCCATGTTGAGCTCGAGGTCGCGTTCGAACTGCGGTACCTGTCCCTCGTCCATCAGCGAGTAGGCGATCTTCTTGACCATGCCGCCCGGCAGACCGGTGTTGCCGAGCGGGTAGAGCTTGCCCTCGACCTTGATGTTCACCGGGGCGCCGGTCGTCAGGAACATATCCGACGCGCCCTTTTCGGTCATGAGCTTGAGGAAATAGCCAATATCCATGCTCGCCTCACTGCGAGATGCGTGACGGCCGCCGCCGTCGTTATGCTGAGGACCCGGTTGCGGACCGGACGGCGTTTTGTTGCAACGATCGTGCCCGCATGACGAAAATGATCGGATTCCCCACCCTGATTTCGGCGGGAGTTATGACACCAACGGTTGCAAAAATCCATGTGCTGGCCGTGCTTTTGCTCGCGACCGCGACCTGCCTCGCGGCGCGCCCGCGCGCGCCGTTGCCGGAGCTGCAGCGCGCTGCTGAGGCGCTCGTTCGCGCCGAGGAAGCCGGTGCCGCGACCTATGCGCCGCTGGACCTGCGTTATGCCGGCGAGCAGCTGGAGCAGGCGCGACAGCTGCACGACAGCGGTGATGTCGCCGAGGCGCGCCGGCTGCTCGAACAGTCGCTGGTCAACAGCGATCTCGCCGCGGCCAAATCGCAGCTGGGCCGCACGCGCGAAGCCGTACAGGTGCAGGCCGCTGCGAACGCGCGACTGCGCAGCGAAGCGCCGCTGCCCGCGACGGATACGCCGTGAGGCGCGCGCTGCTGCTGCTGCTCGCCGCCGTGCTCGCCGCGTGCGGCTCGACACCGCGCCGCGATCTCGACGTCGATCGCCTGCATGCGAGTCTCGAGGCGCTTGCGACCGATCCCGAACTGGCCGGATTCGCGCTGGCCGAGCGCGCACTGGCCGAGGCTGCGGTGCGGCGGCTCGACGCGAGCAGCGTCAATGCGGCCGAACACGCGCAGCTGGCGTACGTGGCTGAGCGGCGCGTCGACATTGCCTACGTCGCCGCCCAGACCGAGCGCGAAGCCGCGCGCCTCACCGAACTGCAGCGTGAACATGCGAGCCTGCTGCTGGCTGCGAGCCGGCGTGAGACGGAAGCTGTGCGTGCGGAGCTGGACCGCCAGCGCCAGCGCGAACTGGTGCAGCAAGAGGACGCGGCTCGCGGGCCGGTAACCCCGCCGCCGCCCGCATCTGCGCCGGTGACGATGCCTGCTGCTCCTGTCGTTGCGGACTCTGCCGCGCCGGTGGCAGCGGCGCCACCCGCCGCCGGATCCGCGGTTCCCCCCGCTGCCGTCACCCGGGACTCGGCTTCATCGCCAATCCAGTTCCCCGAATCGGCGACTCCCGGCGGTGATGGCGTCGCGCCCCCGCCCGCTGTGATTACTACGCCGGCGGAAGGCCCGTCGCGAGCGGGCGCGGAAGCTGCTCCTCCAGCCCCTGACGCTCCGCCGGTGCCTGCCGAATCCACGCTCGTGCAGCGTCTGGCGGCGCTCGCGCCGGATGCGGGTAGCGAGGGCCGCCAGATCACACTGGAAGACCTCGTGTTCGAACCCGGCACGGCGACGTTCGTGGCCGAGGCCGCTACGGGGCTGGCCCGCATCGCGGCCTGGGCCGCGACCCAGCCCGCTGCGCCGCTGCGTGTCGAAGGTCATACGGATGCCACGGGCAGTCCGGACGCGAATCGCAGCCTGTCACTGCGCCGCGCGGAAGCTGTGCGCAATGCCTTGATCGCCCTGGGAGTGGCCGCCGGTCGCATTACGGTGTCCGGCGAGGGCGGTGCCCAGCCCGTCGCGTCCAACGACGATCCGGCCGGACGCGCGCGCAACCGGCGCGTGATCGTGCGACTGGACGGCGGTTGAACTGGCCTGTTTCCATTCGCTCTGGATCGCACCTGAACGCTCGCGAGCCGGCCGTAACGAAATGCTAATGTCTGCGCGCACAGGCGGTTTGCGCAGGCTCCGGCAAAGGAGTAGGGTGACCACGCAGCCGCCCGGACTATGCGGCACGGCTGCCGAATCCATGCAGAGCAACGCATCGCCGACGTCCGATTCCGCTTCACACCACCATCGCCCGATGGCGGCGACGCGCGCGACAGAACGCCTTCCGCTTCACTTCGATTTCCCGCATCCGAACGCGCCCGGGCTCCGGCTCGCACGGGCGCGTCGGGGTGCGTCATTCACAACGAGAGGAGAATGGCTGATGTTCGAGAATCACCAGAAATCCGAGATCGACGCATTGCTCAAGTCGAGCACCGAATTCCGCAGCCTGTACCAGCGACACCAGGAACTGGACAGCAAGTTGCGCGACGCCGATCTCGGAGTGCTGCCGATGGACGACACGACGCTGCATTCGCTCAAGAAAGAAAAGCTGCGCGCCAAGGATCGCCTGGTCCATCTGTGGGAACGCCATACCGGTACGCATTGAGCCCGACGCGAGCCCAGCCCGGGCGCCTCCCGGTCCCCGCGGAGCCCCATACCGGCCGGATGCCCAGTGTGTCCGGCACTCCCCCTGAAATCCGACGGCGGCATCGCATGATGCCGCCGTCTGTCTGTCCGGCCGCGGCTGGCGCGTGCGTTTCTTTCTGCGGACCCGTCGTGCGCGTCACGTTCCGCGTCGCGGTGCCGCAGGCCGGTCGGTTATGATCGCGCCCCCGAAACCACCCCGTGCCGGCATTGCGCGCGGTACCGACGAGAGCCTCATGACCATTCATCAAAGCGTGCTGGAACTCATCGGGCAGACTCCGATGGTGAAGGCGCAACGCCTCGATACGGGCTGCTGCGAGCTGTTCTTCAAACTCGAAAACATGAATCCGGGCGGTTCGATCAAGGACCGTATCGGCCTCAGCATGATCGAAGCCGCCGAACGCGCCGGTCACATCCGGCCCGGCGACACACTGGTAGAAGGTACCGCCGGCAATACCGGCATCGGTCTCGCGCTGGTGGCGCAGCAGAAGGGTTACAAGTTGATTCTCGTCGTGCCTGACAAGATGAGCCGCGAGAAGATCTTCAATCTGAAGGCCATGGGCGCCGAGGTCGTGCTGACCCGCTCGGACGTCGCCAAGGGGCATCCACAGTATTACCAGGACATGGCCGAGCGCCTGGCGAAGGAAACGCCGGGCGCCTACTTCATCAACCAGTTCGGCAATCCCGACAATCCGCTCGCACACGAATTTGGCACCGGTCCGGAAATCATCGCGCAGATGGACGGCAACTTCGACGCGATCGTTTTCGGCTGCGGCTCGTCGGGGACCATGACAGGCCTCTCGCGCTGTTTCGCCACGAAGGCGCCGAACGTCGAGTTCATCCTGGCCGATCCGGTCGGTTCGATCCTCACGCAGTACATCAACGAAGGCACGCTGTCGACCAAGAGCGCCTCGTGGATGGTCGAAGGCATCGGTGAGGATTTCCTGCCGCCGATCAGCGATTTCAGCCGCGTGAAGAAAGCCTACGCGATCAGTGACAAGGAGAGCTTTCTGACCGGCCGCGAGCTGCTGCGCAAGGAAGGCATCCTCGGCGGCTCGTCGAGCGGCACGCTGGTCGCCGCCGCATTGCGCTATTGCCGCGAGCAGACCACGCCCAAGCGCGTCGTCGTGTTCGTCTGCGATACGGGCAACAAGTACCTGTCGAAGATGTACAACGACTACTGGATGCTCGACAACGGGTTCCTCGAACGCGAGCACGTCGGCGACCTGCGTGATCTGATCATGCGCCCGTACGCGGCGCACGACACCGTCGTGATCGGGCCGAACGATCCGCTGACTATGGCCTACCAGCGCATGAAGCTCTACGAGATCTCGCAGCTGCCGGTCATGGATGGCGAGAAGATCGTCGGCATGGTCGATGAGTCCGATGTGCTCATGCACGTGCATGCGGACGAAGCACGCTTCCGCGATCCGGTGTCGACGGCGATGGTCTCCAAGCTCGACGTGCTCGATGTGCGCGCGCCGATCGAGGACCTGCTGCCGGTTTTCGATCGCGGCCATGTCGCCATCGTCATGGATGGCGAGCGTTTCCTCGGCCTGATCACGCGCATCGATCATCTCAATTACCTGCGTCGCCGCGTTCAGTGACGCAACCCTCCTTCCGTCGCGCCCCGGCGCTCATCGGCGAACCAGCATGAGTCATTCCAGCAAATCCCATGGCCTCGGCACGCGTGCGATCCACGCGGGTCAGTCGCCCGATCCGACCACCGGCGCCGTGATGACGCCGATCTATGCGACCTCGACCTACGCGCAGTCCAGCCCCGGGGTACACCAGGGTTTCGAATATTCGCGCTCGCACAATCCGACGCGCTTTGCCTACGAGCGTTGCGTGGCCGATCTGGAGGGTGGCCGCAACGGCTACGCGTTCGCGTCCGGACTCGCCGCGACCGCGACCGTGCTCGACATGCTCGACAGCGGCAGTCACGTCATCGCGATGGACGACGTCTACGGCGGCACGTACCGCCTGTTCGAGCGTGTGCGCCGGCGCTCTGCCGGGCTCGATTTCAGCTGGGTCGACCTCAACGACCGCGCGGCGCTCGAGGCGGCGGTGCGGCCGAACACGCGGCTCATCTGGATCGAGACGCCGACCAATCCGTTGCTGAAGATTGTCGACATCGCCGCCATCGCGGAATTCGCGCGTGCGCGCGGCATTCTGGTCGGTGTCGACAACACCTTCGCCACGCCGATGCTGCAGCGTCCGCTCGAACTCGGTGCGCACCTCGTCATGCACTCGGCCACCAAGTACCTAAATGGTCACTCGGACATCGTCGGCGGCATGGTCGTCGTCGGTGACGATGCGGAACTGGCCGAGAAGATGACTTTCCTGCAGAACGCCGTCGGCGGCGTGCAGGGACCCTTCGACTCCTTCCTCGCGCTGCGCGGCCTGAAGACCCTGCACCTGCGCATGCGCGCCCACTGCGATGCCGCGTTCGAACTCGCCGGCTGGCTGGCACGGCATCCCAAAGTGGAAAAAGTTATCTATCCGGGCCTGCCGGACCACCCGCAGCACACCCTCGCCAAGCGGCAGATGAACGGCTTCGGCGGCATGGTCAGCATCTATGTCAAGGGTGGCTTCGACGGCGCACGCCGCATGATGGAACAGTGCCACCTGTTTGCCGTCGCCGAATCGCTGGGCGGCGTCGAGAGCCTCGTCAACCATCCCGCCGTCATGACGCATGCCTCGGTGCCCGCCGAGAACCGCGCGCGCCTGGGCATCCACGACAATCTCGTGCGACTGTCGGTCGGCGTCGAGGACGTGGCCGATCTGCGCGCCGAACTCGACGCGGCGCTGGCTGCGGCCTGACCATGCGATCGACGGTGCCGCCACGATGAGGGCCAGAACCGGCGTGGCCGCGTTTCTGGCCGAACCGTTCTCCGCGTTCGGACGGCACTGGTCGCTGACGCGCGAGCTGACCAAGCGCGACGTGCTCGGCCGCTACCGCGGCGCGAGCTTCGGACTGCTGTGGTCGGCGCTGAGCCCGTTCCTGATGCTGATCGTCTACACGGTCGCCTTCGGCTCGATCTTCAAGAGCCGCTGGCCGCAGCAGGTGGAAGGTGGCGTCGACTACACGTTGATCCTCTTCGTTGGTCTCATCGTGCATGGCTTCTTCACCGAATGCCTGACGCGTGCGCCAGGGCTCGTCGTCGGCAATCCGAGCTATGTCAAGCGGGTGGTGTTTCCTCTCGAGGTACTCCCGTGGCCGATGCTGATTTCGGCCTTTTTTCATCTGCTGATGAATACCGTGGTACTCGTACTGATCCATATCGTCCGATTTGGCCCGCCACCCCTGAGCGTTGTGCTGTTCCCGGTCGTGCTGCTGCCGCTGGCTCTGCTCGGCGCCGGGATAGGCTGGCTTTTCGCCTCGCTGGGCGTCTATTTGCGCGACATCAGCCAGGTCACCGGGGTTCTGTCCGCAGCGCTGCTCTTCATTTCTTCGGCTGTGGTGCCCGTCGACTCGCTGCCGCCCCAGTACCAGTTCGTGTTTCGACTGAATCCCCTGACCTTCATCATTGACCAGGCGCGCAATGTCGCGTTGTGGGGGCTGCAGCCCGATTGGCAGGGTTTGGGTCTCTACGCGCTCGCCTCCTTGCTGTTCTGCTATGTCGCCTATGCATGGTTCCGTGCAACGCGGTCCGGATTCGCCGATGTCCTCTGAGCTGGCGATTCGCGTAGACGGCGTGAGCAAGGCGTTTGCGGTCTACGACAAGCCGCACCATCGCCTGCTGCAGCAGTTGTTTCCGCGGTCAGGGCGCAGCTGGCATCGTGAATTTCACGCGCTGCGCGGCATCAGTTTCGATGTTCACCGCGGCGAGACGGTCGGCATCGTGGGCAGGAACGGCTCGGGCAAGTCGACCCTGTTGCAGATCATCTGCGGCACACTTTCCCCGAGTGCCGGCTCCGTCACGGTCAACGGGCGCATCGCCGCGCTGCTGGAACTGGGGGCCGGCTTCAATCCCGAATTCAGCGGGCGCGAGAACGTCTTCCTCAATGCAACGGTGCTCGGTCTGTCCCACGCGGAGATCGAGCAGCGTTTCGATGCCATCGCCGCATTCGCCGACATCGGCGAATTCATCGACCAGCCGGTAAAGACCTACTCCAGCGGCATGTATGTGCGGCTGGCTTTCGCTGTCGCGATCAATGTGACTCCGGATATCCTGGTCGTCGACGAGGCGCTTTCTGTCGGTGATGAAGCATTTCAGCGCAAGTGCCATGCCCGCATCGAGCGTATGCGTGACGATGGCGCGACCATCCTTTTCGTGTCGCACTCGGCGGGCATGGTCGTTGAGCTGTGCAACCGCGCGATCCTGCTCGACCGCGGCGAATTGCTGATGCGCGGTGTGCCCAGGCATGTGGTCTCGCGCTACCAGCGCCTGCTGTACGCTCCTGCGGACAAAGTGCATGAGCTGCGGGCGCAACTGCGCGGTGACACGCTGCTCAGCGAATCCAGTGATGTTGCCGACGCTGACGGGGTCAAAGGCGAGCCCGAGGATGACGACGACGATGGCTTGTTCGACCCCAACCTGAAGCCTCAGAGCACGCTGGAGTACCCGGCGCGCGGCGCGAAGATCGTCGATCCTCACCTCACCACGCTTTCGGGGCGCCGCGTCAACGTGCTTCGGCCGGGCATGGTTTATATGTATACGTATCGTGTCGTGTTCGAGCGCGCCTCGACGAGCGTGCGTTGCGGCATGCTGTTCAAGAATGCGACGGGTCTTGAACTGGCTGGTGCTGTCACCGCGCTGCCGGCCGACTCGATAGCCGTGGTTGCTGCGGGTCAGGAGCTACGTGTCCGTTTTCGTTTCCGCTGCCTGCTGGCGCCGGGTGCTTACTTTGCCAATGCCGGGGTGCTCGGCACCGATGGTGAAGGCGAACACTACCTCGATCGCCGCATCGATGTGGTCATGCTCCGTGTCATGCCAGACGCGGGCCGACTCGCGACGGGATATGTCGACCTGGAAACGAGCAGCGAAGTGGAGATGTGCGAAAGCGCGGAGGTCGTCCATGAGCAAGCGTAGCTGCGCAGTCCTGATACTCGGCATGCATCGCAGCGGTACCTCGGCGATCACACGCGTGCTGAACCTGCTGGGTGCCCAACTCGGCTCGCGCCTCATGCCGGCGGCAAGCAATAACAACGAGAGCGGATTCTGGGAAAACCAGACGGCGGTTGACATCAATGAGGCCCTGCTTACTGAACTGGGGCGTAACTGGCACGACATTCGTGAGATGCCGGTCGGGTGGTTTCGCTCCGAAGCCGCGTTGCGTGCCAGAGGTGCCATTCGGCGCCTGATCGACTCCGATTTCGCCGATGCCCCTTTGTGGGCACTGAAGGATCCGCGGCTATGCCGCTTGGCGCCACTCTGGCTGGATGTCCTGGGTGAATATCGCGTTGACGTTCGTATCGTGCTGGCGCTGCGCGCGCCGGTCGAGGTTGCTGCGTCGCTGCGTGCGCGCGACAACTGGAGTGAGGAGGTCGCGCACCTCATGTGGGTCCAGCACATGCGCGAAGCCGAGCTTGCATCTCGGGGCTATCGGCGCAGCATAGTGACGTTCGATGAAGTGATGGCGGATTGGTCCGCGACGGTGCAACGCCTCGCCGCCGAGCTTTCGCTGAGCTGGCCCGTAGCGCCATCGGTAGCGGCGGACGATGTGCATGCGTTCATCAATCCTTCGGCGCGCCATCATCGCAGCGCACGTGCGGCAACTGCGGAGGACTCGTCTTGGCCGGAGCAGTTGCACGCGGCGTTCCTGCGGGCTCGCGACGTACCTGAAGCGTGGGAGGACATCGCCCGGATCGGCGACGCGTATTTGGCCGCGGCGTCGACATTTGCGCCCTGTCTGGACCAGCTGACGCGTCAGCTGCGGGAAATGGACGAATTGCGCCATTACTTCCAGACCCTGCACGGCAATGGTGTAGCCGAGCTGGACTTCGCGCGCCGCGCCCTCGCCGCGGAACAGGGCCTTGCGGAAACACGTGGCGCTGTGGTGCAGCTGAGCGACAGGATTCAGCAACTGACGCAACGCGTCGAGGAATGTGCTGTTCAGCAGGCGTCGGCCGATGCGGCGCGATGCGCCGAAATCGATGCGCTGCGCGCGCTCCTGGAGCGGGACATCGATCGGCGTGAGCAGGAAAATGCGGTAAGGGATGGCGTGCTCGGAGAGACCGCCAGGCAGATCGATCTGCAGGTCCTGGGCGATGGGCTGTCCGAGCTCGTGCGGCGGCTCGATGCGCTCAGCCAGCAAGGGTTCGCAGCGCGCTGGCGGCGTTGGAGCGGCGGCTGACCCGCCGCTGGGGGGAGTGGGCGATGCGTGTACAGTTGCGAGCATTGAATGATCTGCAAGGCGAAACCGACGCGAATCTCACGGCCGGCCGTTGGCGCAGCATGGGCGACGATCCTCAGTTGAGCCTTCTGGCCGACGGCGATGTGCTCGCGTCGGGCTGGTACCGTTTCAGTCTCCGTTGGCGTGTCCTCGAGGGCCGCGTCGAAGCTCCGGTGCTCTATCCGGACTACGGCGCCGGTTTCTCGGAGGCGAACGTGATTGATCTCGGGCTACGCAGCCAAGGAAAGGGACACGACATCCTGATCCATTTCGACGCTCCGGTGCGGGCCTTGCGGTTCGATCCTTCGACGTGCGCGGTCGGCTTTGCCATCGACGCGCTTTCGCTGCAACCTCTGACGCCAGCCCACGCTGCTCGCGATCGGTTTCGCTGGCTGCTGGTGAGCGGGCTGCCCGCCTGGGATATCTGGGCAAGATTGCGGAGGGAGAGCGGGGGAGACCACCAGAAACTGGCGGTTTCGCTCGTTCGCGAGTGTCGACAGATTGAAAACTCGCCGCCGGCAACGCCGCCGCGAGGCGTACTGCGCAACATGCTGGGCGGCATCGCGGCGGCCCGTGCGCAGGGCGAAAGCTGGCGCACCATCGTCGGCAATGCGCTACGTTCGCTCGGCAAGGACGGGCCCAGTGGCTTTCGCCGCCGTCTCGAGCGTTTCGTCAATTCGCCGAGCATTGCGGGGGGCGACGGCGAGTCGGACTACGAACGCTGGATCATGGCGAACAGTGCGCCGCACGACGCCGTCGGGCCAGGTCCGCACTACGGTCCGACCTTCAGCGTGATCGTACCGACTTACCAGCCACCGCTGGAGTTCCTGCGCGCGGCGCTGGACAGCGTGCTGGGGCAGACCTACGCCAGCTACGAGTTATGCGTTGCTGATGACGCGTCCGCCGACTCCGCGGTCGCCGCCATGCTCGAGGAATACGCCGCGCGCGATTCACGCGTGCGCTATGCCATCCGCGCGGAACAAGGTGGGATTGCGGCAAACACGAACTCGGCGCTGGATCTTGCCACCGGCGACTACGTCGTGTTTCTCGATCATGATGACCTTCTGCACCGCGACGCGCTGGCTTGCCTCGCGATGACAGTCACTGCCGGTACTGCCGGGGACATCGTTTACTCCGATCATGACTGCCTGGGCCCCGATGGCAGGCGGCGCAATCCGTTCTTCAAGCCCGACTGGAATCCCGATCTGTTCCTGGCGCAGATGTACCTAGGCCATTTCGTCGCCATTCGTCGCGAATTGGTTGTCCGCGCTGGCGGACTGCGTACCGGTTGCGACGGCTCCCAGGATTACGACCTCGTGCTGCGTTGCATTGCTCTCGGGGCAAAGCCGAGCCACATTCCGAAAATCCTTTACCACTGGCGCCAGCATCAGGGCTCGACGGCGGCAAATCCCCAGTCCAAGCCCTATGCGCACGAGGCTGGCCGCAAGGCCATACAGGGTTATCTGGATCAGGCCAGTCCGGGGGCGCGTGTCGATAGCGGGGAATTCCTTTTCACCTACGACGTGCGCTACCCGCTTGCCTCGCCACCGCCGCGCGCCGCAATCGTGATTCCCACGCGCGATCGTATTGATCTGCTGGCGCCATGTCTGGCGTCGATCTTTACACAGACCGACTACGCCAATTTCGAAGTCATCGTCGTCGACAACGGTTCGGTGGAGGCCGCAACCCGGGACTACTTTGCCAATGCCTGCCGCGAGCATCCGAACCTTCGCATTCTGCCCGCCTCCATTCCATTCAACTGGTCGCGCCTGAACAATATCGCGGCAGCGTCTGCGGATGCCGAAGTGCTGGTGTTCCTCAACAACGACACGGTCGTGATTTCGCGTGATTGGCTGCTCAGACTCGCGGAAAATGCACTGCGGCCGGACATAGGCGTCTGCGCGCCGTTGCTGCTCTATGAGGATGGCAGTATCCAGCACGCCGGCGTGGTCGTTGGCATGGGCGGCTGGGCAGATCATGTCTACAAGGGCGAGCCACCGCAGCATCGGCAAGATCTGTTCGTGTCGCCCATGCTGCGGCGCGACGTGCTTGCAGTGACCGGCGCCTGCATGGCTATCGCTGCAGGAAAGTTCCGTGCCCTTACGGGCTTCGACGAAGAGTTCATCGTCTGCGGCAGCGATGTCGACCTGTGCCTGCGCGCGCACCGTGCTGGCCTGCGCAATGTCTATTTGCCCGAGGCGCGGCTGTACCACTACGAATCGAAGACGCGCGATCCCCGGGCCATTCCGGAAATCGATTTCGTACGCTCCGCGCAGAGCTACGGCGAGTTCCGCACCGTCGGCGATCCGATGTACAACACGAACCTGGATCCCATGCGGTGTACACCGAGTTTACGAGTATGACGCAGCCGCTTTCGTGAGCTCATCTCGATGCATTGGCCGCGTCTGCCGCCGCTACGCTGCGAACGGTTCCACGGCTCCAAAATCCCCTGCCCTGTGCCGACGAACATGCTGAGACTACTGAAATCCGGCTTCGCGATGCTGCGTGAGCGCGGCGTTGCTGCGGTGCTTGAGCCACAAGTTGCTACCACGATCCCGGAGATCTCACCATTCACGTTGCGCGACGAGGCGGACGGACCGCCACGCCTGAATCTGCTCTTGCCGTCGATCAATCCCGAACACTATTTCGGAGGCGCTGATACGGCGGTAAAACTCTACAGGGCGTTGCTCGACCGTTTTCCGAGATCACGAATCGTGCTGCTGGACAGCCACCCGCGCGATGAGGCGTTCGCACGCTTTCCCGATCACGTTGCTGTGGATTGCCGTGAGGAATCGGATGCGCCGCGACAGATTGTCGGGTTCAACGACAGATATGGCCGTACGCTGCCCGTCTGTCCGGCAGATCGGTGGATGGCAACAGCCTGGTGGACGGCATTCGCGGCGCAGAACGCAGCGGCTTGGCAGGAATCACGTGGAAACGCGATATCGCCAATTCTCTATTTCATTCAAGACTTCGAGCCTGGTTTCTATCCCTGGTCGAGCCAGTCTGCCGTTGCGGCGAGCACATATCGGCCTGACGTCGATCTTGGGGTTTTCAATACGGGCTTGCTACGCGACTATTTCGTGGAACAGGGTATCGCCTACTCGCGTCAGGTTGTCATAGAGCCGACGCTCAATGCATCGCTGCGTCCGGCCGAACTGAGTGGTTCGCAACGAGAGCGTTCGATTCTCGTATACGCGCGACCCTCAGTGCCGCGCAATGCATTGCCGCTGATATGTGAAGGTCTGCGCGCCTGGGGCTGGACCGATGCGCGTTGCAAACACTGGCAGGTGCTCGGCATCGGCGAGCTTGATCGTGACCTTGATCTGGGGCCATTTGTCCTGCGCGGTCTAGGCAAGTTGAGCCTTGCAGATTACCGCGACCGTCTACGTCGCTCAGCGATCGGAGTCTCGCTGATGCTTTCGCCGCATCCGAGCTATCCACCGCTCGAAATGGCCGCCTACGCGATGTCGACGATTACCAACAGGTTTGCCAACAAGAACCTGTCGAATTCGTTACCCAACGTGTACTCCGTCGAGCGATTGTCACCCGCGTCAATCGCGGACGCGCTGAAAATCGAAGTCGACCGCTGGGAGTCAGCAGCTATGGCGCAGCGCTGGCAGATTCCCAGCCAACACCCGTTTCTGGGGGACGACCTCGGATTTCACGCTGCTGCCGCGCAAATTCAGGAGTGGGTTGCGCAGGCTTGGTGATCTGCTACTGCTTCGCCTGATCGTCGACTTGTGCGATCTCCGCGCGGATACGCTTGAGTTCGTTGACGCGATCAAATGTCGGGATAGGCGCATCACGGCTCAGTGTGACGTGGAATTCGCCGCTCACCGTGTCGAGGAAACTCTTCTCGCCGAGATCGAGCAGGCCGAGTTGGCGCAGATCTGCAACCGCCATTCTGAAGCTCGTGGGGGTAAACACCCACGTGTGGAAATCGCAGTAGACCTCCGTTTCGATGGCACTGCGCATGAGCTGTGCAGCTTGCTCGAACGTATGCACAGACACGTAATCGCCCGGACCAGGATCGGCCCAGACAATGTTTCCGTTGCGCTTCACTACCGTGGTGAAATAGTCGAACACCTTTCCGGGGGCATGGCGCCGCCGCTGATCAAGATTCGCCTGGATAAGCTCACCCGTGGTCGTCGGCCAGCGCAGGCAATCGAACGAAAAACGAAGGTCGGGGACAGCCAGCGACAGCACGCCATACGGTTTCAGCAGTATTGCGCATTGGTTGACGAAACCAATGAAGTTGGGCACATGCTCTATGACATGTGATGCGATGATCCAGTCGTACTGGCCATGATCACGAATCAGTTCGGTCAACGGCTGACCGGTCCATACGTGGTCCACCGTTTCGATCCGGTCGAGATCGACACCGTGATCACGGTACTTTTCGACCAGCCCTTCGCGATTCAGATGATCCACCGTTTCCACGCGGAATCCAGCACTCTTGGGCGCCACAGGATTGTGGCTGGGGCCGAACTCCAGTCCTCGGCCATTGCGATCCAGGTCACGAAGTATCTTTTCGATTCTGTTCATGGGGAGCTCGTGTGTTCGCCAGCTGCCGGTGTGCTGAAAGGCATGGTCATGGGAGGAAGCGTTACTAGACGCGCAGCAATATCGCACTGAGCGCAGGCGTGTGCCGACTACGACGGACAGTTGCCTCATGCAACAAAACTCAGCGGAACAATATTCCGCGGCGGATCTCAGCGAGGCACTCACCTTTCGGGCGACGCCGCCTTCGCCGGGAGAAATTGCAGCGGGCCAATGAAGGTCCAGTCGCAGGCGGTTGTTGCATCAGGTGTTGCTCCGCCTGAAAACTCAAACGTGATAGGCGTAACGCCATCGCTCGTGAACGCTGGTATGGAAAACGCCAGCCCGCCACGATCAGTCTCTACGCGCTGCGGATCGATCTGGCGTGAAAAAAGCAGCGGCGTTTCCGCGGCCGCCGGCGCAGTACCAATGAAGGCCCGTAACATGGTGCCATCGGATTGCGGGCAGACGCCCGGTGCGTAGCTGTCGGCGCGCAGTCCGAACTTTCCGTCGGCCCGCCACTGACCTGCTGGCAGTACGAACTCGAGATGTGATGGGGCGTGCATGAACAGCACATCTTCACCGAGGTTGCGGATGAATTCTATCGGAGCGGGACTGTACTCGCGGCGGGGCAGATGACTAAAGCCCGAATAGAAACCCCTTCTCGCGAACTCCGGCAGCTCTGCGAAATCTCGGCGCGGCAGGGAAAGTGGTTGCAGTGCATAGTCTATTTGCTGCATGAACAGGGTTGCGGCGGCAGGCGCACGCGCGACGAAGCGAATGGACATAGGGCTGAATTCAGCACCTCTCGCGTACCAGTTCATGTAGGCGGTGTTGTCCGCCAGCAGTGGTGAGACCAGCGTGCCGGCGTCGCCGAGTGTGCGGGCGATTCGATACTGTCGTGTCACACCATTGCCGTCCAAAATCTCCAGTCCGATTGCCGGTTCTCGAAATACGGACGCGTAAACCTTTCCGAGTAGGCTCAGCTCGACGCGATAGAACAGTGCATGCGCACCGTGGGGCATGGGGATCTCGTGGCCGAGTTCAGTCTGCCGCCATAGTTGCTCCAACGGCGGTCGCAGCGGGTCCGCTGAGGTTGTACGCTGCAGCAGCGCGTAGCCCTTCTCGAACCCGACCAGTGCATACGCACGCAGCGCTGCCAGCTGCGACAGCGGGTCCTCATTGCCGGGTAAATGCGAATCGATGGCCTGCAGCTTGAAAAGAAGAAAATCTGGCGCGCTCGCGCTGAGCAACGCATCCTCGTTCAACCGGGCGAGCTGAGTGGAATAAGCCCCATAACCCTGGAACGCCGGTCGCGGTCTGTAGTTGAATCGATTGAGCAGAACGACGCCTTGCTCATGCATCAGCATGTCAACGGTGCCCGAACCGACGAGCCCACGTGACAACGGCAGGTCGAACCGCGTAAGCCCCGCGTCCCAACTTTGCTGAAAGGCGTCACGCACTCTGGAGGGGGTCGCCACGTTCTTCAGGGAGAAACTTGCGAACTCCCAGGTATTGCGCAATGCCGTGCTCGGCCCGCCGAGCAGCAGATAGGTCAGCGCCAGCCCGGATACAGAAACTGCGATCGCAGAACTCCAGTGCAGTCTGCTGACTACGGCTGACGGGCTTTGAACAACACAGAGCGATAGTATGCTGAGAAGCGAGGCGGTGCCAAAAAAGATGCACATATGTGCATCGGCGCGAATGAAACCTGCTTTCCAGGTCAGAGCCAATAGCAGCATGAGGAATGCGCCGACCGAGCGCTGCCGCCAGTCCGAACTCCGGAAAAAGAAGCCGGCTGCAAGACAGGCAGCGCTTGCAATGAGTATGGCCAATCCGCCCAGATCCAGCTCAATCGCCGGAACGATACCCATGCTTGCGTTGTAGCCGCTACTGATCTGCAGACCTCGCGTGAAGAACAGCGGCAGCGACTGAATCTGCTGGCCAGTTGCATGCCATAGCACCAGGAGCATTGCAGCGGCCGCCAGGACGAAGACCGCGGTGGCGATCCAGCGGCGAACCAGGATCAGCTGCAACGACAGGTGGCATACGAAAGCAAGCCAGATCAGTAGGAAAGTGAATTTCGTCAGCGCGATTACCGTCAGTACCAGCAGAGTCGCTGTGGTCAGAAAATCTCCGAGTAGCGAACCCTTCACGTCCCGCTGCACGAATATCGCTGCGAGTGCGAACATCAGGTACCAGCCCACATCGATAATGATCAGCGGAGACCAGCTCAACAGCAGCAGCCCCAGCGACAACTGGGCGGCAAACGGGAGTTGCCAGGCGAATCGTGCGACCAACAGTGCCCAGCACCCGGCCAGGAGTAGCTGCGCGACGAAGAACAGGAAGAATGTCTCGGGGTGGTAGTTGGCAATCGGAATCAGGAAGCCCAGCGGGCCGTACGTGAAAACGATGTCGCTTCCGAACTGCAGCCCTTTGGAAAATGCCCAGCTCAGTACAGATGTCCAGGAACCGTCGAGTGAGTCTGTCGCGGCGGGGATTCCGACCCGGAACAAAGAAATGAAGGCCGCGATTCCCGCCAGAACAGCACCTGCTGCCGAGCGCCTCGGGGCGCTGACGCTTCCGGCTTGCCAGCGTTCATCCGCATGATCTGGCGAATTATTCATCGTAGCGGGTGGTCAGCCAAAGTCACGATCCTAGCGTAAACCTTGCAGCAGGAGTACGAGGCGCCTGCAACGTGAGTCCCTACTGGAGCAGACGCAACCGGCGTTAGTTGGTCAGCGAAACGAGAGATGCTTGTGCGCTACATAGCTCGTGAAAATCGGAGTCGCGATACCGACCGCATGCGCAATTGTCTCTGTGTAGTTGCGAACGCCAAGTTCAGGCAGGACATAGTGCAAGACGAACAGACTGACGATCACGGTCTGCGCAAGCGCGAACACGTTCACCAGAAAGAACCACATGGCCTGCGTGTACAAGGGGCGCGTGGACTCGCGAAAAACCAAGTGACGATTCAGCACGAACGCCGTAATCAGGCCGATGCCGTATGCGGCGCAAACGGCCGGAAGAAAAGGAAGTACCCACCCGAACGCGATGCGCGAACCGAAATTTGCGCCGGCCGCGAGACCGCCTACAGCGATGAAAGCCAGGAAACGTCGAGAAATCACGAGGCCATTACCGATAGATTCCCCGAATTCGTGAACGGCGTCACCGCTTCTCCGCCACGACAAACGCCTGCTTGCCCAGCACACGCCAGGCGAGCGGCACCTTGAGGTACAGCTGCACCAGCCACGGCGCCTGCGGCAGCCGGCTCTTGGTCGTATACGGCAGGAAGCGCGCGATGACCGTGGTGGGCTCGAGCCCGGCCAACTGCAGTCCTTCGACGAGGCTGCGTTCGGTCAGCGGTGTGTGGTGATCGAAATAGTCCCAGTATTCGCCGGGAAGGTAGCGGATATTGGGCTGCAGGATCATCACGCGACCGCCCTTGCGCAGGATGCGCTGTGACTCGCGGAAGGTGTCGAGTACCAGATCCTTGCTCGGCAGGTGCTCGAGGAAGTTGCTCATGAACACGACGTCGACGCTGTCACTGGCGAGTTCGCGGATCGCCGTGCAGGATTCGTTGATCACGCGCACGTCCGGCGCGGCGAAGCGGCGCACGTCCGGATTCAGATCCACTGCGATCTTGCTGCCGGCCCGGACGTTGTTGATGAACTCGCAGTAGCCGGCGCCGATGTCGACGACCGTATCCGTGGGCTTCACGTAGCGGCTGAAGAAGTCGCTGCAGAGCACTTTCCAGATCGCGTGCTTCTGCGCGAGTGCGGCTTCGGGAAAGCGCTGGTTGTATAGCTTGTCGAGTTCGACCTTGGATTCGGACATGGCGGCGCTCACGCTAGCGCGGTGCGCGCCAGGGCCTTGGCGACCTTGACGCTCTCGCAGATGGAACGGTCTTCCGGGTAGTAGTACGCGGTATCGGCCATGCAGAAGCCCTGGATCGGCGTCTGCATCGGCGGCAGCAGGTCATAGTAACCCGGCGGGCAGACCGCCTGGGCGTACTCGTACCGATGGCAGTGGCTGGCCAGTACCCAATCGCGGGAGAACGCGGGATTGAGCCTGGGCAGGTACGCGAGCGTCTCTTCGATGAAGGCCGCGTTGTCGCGCGCGTATTTCGGATGCGTCCTGGGCATGTAGAACGGTGCGTAGACGATGGCCGGACCGGCGCCCGGATTCAGGTTCGAATACTCGATGACCCCCGGGATGTCGATGGCGTCGTCGCAGATATTCATCCAGAAATTCTCGCTGAGCGGCTGCTTCAGCTTCAGGATGACGCAGACGACCGGGATGTTCTCGAGTGCACGGATGCGTGCGACGAAGGATTCGGGCAGCTCCGGGACGAGGCGCGGCACATACTGAATGGGCGCAGTGCTGATCACGCCGTCGACCCGTGTCGTTTCGCCGCGCACGGTGATGCTCTCGACTTTCCCGGTTGGTGCGTTCACGCGCTCGATGCCGGCCGACAGATGGATCCGTCCGCCGCGCGACTCGATGAATTCCTGCATCTTTTGCAGCAGTGTTTCAGAGCCGCCCTCGATGAAGCCGAGCGATTCCTGGAACAGGTTCCTGCGCGACAGTGCGACGCGCTTGATACGTGTGCCGAGCCAGGCGGCCGACAGCTTGTCCTTGTATTCGTAGAACTTCAGATGAAACAGGCGCTCCCAGAGCACCTTGTAGGTGCGCTCTCCGAGATTGCGTACGAGCCAGTCGGTCACGCCGACCCTGTCGAGTGCGCGCCAGTCGCTGATGCTCTTGGTGCGCATCACGTGCAGCGCATAGCGGAACTTGTCGAGCCAGCCGAGCTTGTCGAAGCCGAGCAGCGCGAGCGGCGTGCCCCACTTGTAGAGCTTGCCCTGACAGTAGAAACCCATCTTCGTGTCGGTCCACTTCAGCTTGTGGCCGATGCCGAGTTCGGCCATGAGCTCGAACAGCGGATCGTCGGTCTTGCAGACGAAGTGGTAGTACCGCTCGATCAGGAGCCCGTCGAAATCGAACGCAGCGGACATGCCGCCGATGCGGTCGTCGCGTTCATAGACATCGACCTCATGGCCGACCCGGAGGATTTCCATGGCGGCCATGAGGCCCATGGGGCCTGCGCCGACGATGGCAAAACGCTTCTTGCTGCTCACGAATGAACCTTGTGGAAATACGGCACGCTACGGTGCGATGGACGGCCCGGACTCACGTCACCGCTCCAGCACGACATGCGCATAGCGCGGATCGCAGTAGCTCTCGCGCACGGCATCGGCGAACGGGGTCTGCTCCACGCCGAACACGGCGCGCGTATCCACGCCCGTGAACTCGTCGCCTGCCGTCAGCGCGTCGAGCTGTGCCGCCGTGAAAGGCGGCTTGTCGCTGAACAGCGCGTAGACCTTGAGCAATGCCTTGAACAGCCAGTACGGGATATGCACGATCGGCGTCCGCAGACCTTTCGCACGCTTGATCGTATGGATGATGTCGACGTAATCGATGCGCGTGTCGCCGCAGACGTCGTAGATCGCGCCGGCCGGTTGTGTCTCGATGCACTTGACGATGCAGCGGCAGAAATCGCGTTCATACAGCGGCTGCCGCATGTAGCGGCCGTGTCCCGGAATGGGGAATACCGGCACCTTGGCCATGAAACGTGACAGCCAGCCGAGGTGCTTGGGGTCGAACCAGCCAAACATCAGCGTCGGGCGCAGCACGCAGTGTGCGAGGCCGCTGTCGACGACGAGCTTCTCCTGCGCCTTCTTCGTGTTCGTGTAGTCGTCGTTCGCGACCGAGTTCACCACCGAAGAGCTGATGTGCACGAGATAGGGCACGCCGTGCGCACGGCAGGCGTCGAGCACGCGCCGCGTCGCCTGTTCGTTGTTGCGTACGAATTCCTCGGGAAACTTGCCGGTGATCTGCGCATGCAGCTGAATCACGACGGCCGCGCCGGCGAAGCTGTCGCCCCAGGCGCCGGGCTCGGCGAGATCGGCCGCGACGACCGTCACGTCCGGGTGCAGCTCGCGCAGGATCGCCAGATTGTGCGCGTGCTTGTCGATCGCGACGAGATTGGTATAGCCCTGCGCCTTGAGTTCGACGACGAGATTCTGCCCGACGAGGCCGGCCGCGCCGGTCAGCACGAGCTTGTCGGTCCTGGCGACCTTCACAGTTTTACTCGCTTGAACACGAACTCCGGCACGCTGCGGATCACGCACATGATCAGCGACCAGAACCACGGCAGGTAAACGACGCTGCGCCGTTTGTCGATCGCCTTGACGATACCGGCGGCGATGTCGCCGGGTTGCGCCCAGAGCGCACCCTTGGGGAAATCCTTCGTCATCGGCGTGTCGACGAAACCGGGCTTGATCGTGAGCACGTTGACGCCGGACTTCTGCAGGCGCTGGCGCAGGCCGGAAAGAAAGGCTGTCACGGCGGCCTTGGCCGATCCGTACACGTAGTTCGACATGCGGCCGCGGTCGCCCGCGACCGAGGAAATCACCGCGATGTCGCCGAAGCCCTGTTTCGCGAACCGGTTCGCGATCGGCGTCAGCAGTGCCATGACGCTGAGTGCGTTGATGTCATATTCGCGGCGTAGCGCGTCGACGGATTCCTCGCATTCGCCCTGGTTCGACAAGGTGCCGTGCGCAATCAGCGCCAGATCCAGGCCGCCGAGTTCGCGTTCGGCTTCGTCGATCATGGCGCGGTGCGCGGCGAAATCGGTGACGTCGAGCGTTGCCGTGGCGGTCCGGACTGCGCCGCGCACGCCGAGATCGGCGGCGATCGTCGCGAGACGGCCGGCGTCGCGGCCGACGAGGCACAGCGCGTCGCCGCGTGCGGCGAACAGGCGGGCAGTGGCTTCGGCGATCGCCGAGGTCGCGCCGATGATGAGGATTCTGCGCATGGGCTACTCCGTGACGCGGCGCCAGAAACCCGACGACAGCTTCGGGTCCAGGAATGGCTGCAGCGTCTGCCAGTTCGGAAAATAGTCGCGGAAACGCGCGCCCGCGAGCCGCGCGTCCTTCGCGGGATACACCGCGCCGCCCGCCGCCGCGACGACCTCGTCGAGCTGGTCGAGCAGCGCGAACGTGGCGGGGCCGTGGTTGGGAAAATCCAGGGCGAGCGTCGCGCCGGGGCGCGGGAACGAGAGGATACCAGCGGATCTGCGCTCGCCGAACAACTTGAGCACGACCAGGAACGAGCCGGTGCCGCTTCCGGCGATGAGCCGCAGCAGCTCGGCCATGCCCGCCTGCGCCTGGGCGGTCGGGATCACGCATTGGTACTGCAGAAACCCGCGCGGCCCGTAGATGCGGTTCCACTGCCCGATCGTGTCGAGCGGATAGAAGTAGGGCTCGTAGTGCGACAGCGCGTGACGCACGCGCGCGCGCTGTCGGTGATAGTACGCGGCGTTGAAGGCACGCAGGCTCAGACGGTTGATCAGCGAGACTGGCGGGGTCAGCGGCACACTGAGGCGGCGCCCTGGCGCGCGTGGCCCGTCGATGGCGGCGGCGTGATTGGCACGGATGAAATGTCCGCGGCCCAGCGCGCTGCCGCGCGCCGCGCAGTCGATCCAGGCGACGGTGTACTCGTAGTCCCGTTCGGACGCGGCCGCGAGCGGGAAGAAGTCGGCGAGGCCGTCGAAGCGGTGGGTCTCGACCGACAACCAGGGGCCGCGTACGCGGCGCAACTGCAGTTCGGTCCAGGTGATCAGGCCGGTCAGTCCCAGTCCGGCCACCGTGGCGGCGAACCAGTCGGCATTCTCCTCGCGACTGCACCAGCGCCGGCTGCCGTCGCTGCGCAGCAGCTCGAAGCCGGTGACGTGCTCGCTGAAGCAGCCGGCGACGTGATGATTCTTGCCATGCACGTCGTTTGCGATCGCGCCGCCCACGGTGACGAACTTGGTGCCCGGCGTGACCGGCAGGAACCAGCCCTGGCCGACGACGAGATCGAGAATCTCGGCGAGCAGCACGCCGGCTTCGCAGCGCAGTATGCCGGTGGCCGGATCGAACGCAATGAACCGGTCGAGGCCGCGGGCACAGAGCAGGGTGCCACCGTCATTCAGGCACGAATCGCCGTAGCTGCGGCCGTTGCCGCGCGGCAGCGCCGTGCCGTCGAACCTTGGCAGGGGCGCATGCCGGTCGCGCACGACCAGCACGCGCTGATCGCGTGCCGGTGGATAGCGGCCCCAGGACTCGCCGCTCATCTCAGATCGCTCCGGCGACAACGATCGCGCACAGCGCGAGGATGACGCGGCTGACGCGGTCGACGAGCGCGAACACGACCGGGTCGTCATGCATGTGGCCACGGTGCGCAATCAGCCAGACGCGGCTGATCCAGTACAGCAGCAGGGGACACAGCAGCCAGAGCACCTGCTGGTTGCGATACAGCGCTTCGCTGGCGGTGCTGTTGATATAGAGCGCGAGCACCAGCACGCTCATGTATCCGCTCGCGCCACCCAGGGACTGGATCAGCGCGATGTCCTCGACCGCATAGCCGCGACCGCTGGCTTCGGACTTGCCGCTGCCGAGCAACGCGCGCAGCTCGGTATAGCGCTTGAGCATCGCGAGGCTCAGGAACAGGAACATCGAGAACGCGAGCAGCCAGAACGACAGCCCGCCGCCGATGACGACGGCGCCGCCGATGATGCGCACGGTATACAGCGCGGCCAGCACGATCACGTCGAGCATGACGATGCGCTTGAGGCGCAGGGAGTAGGCCAGGGTCAGCGCGTAGTAGCAGGCGAGCACCCCGGCGAACGGCAGTGACAGCCAGGCCGCTAGTGCGAGCCCGGCCAGTGCGAGCAGCGGCGCGGCGATGATGCCGGCCGCGAGCGGCAGCGTGCCGGCCGCGAACGGACGCAGGCGTTTGCGCGGATGGCGCCGGTCGGCGTCGAGGTCGAACAGGTCGTTGAGCAGATAGACGCCCGAGGCACAGAGGCCGAACGCCAGGAACGCAAGGATGCAGTTCAGTGTGGTCGCTGTCTCAAGCACGCGGTGCGACGTGAACAGGGGCAGGAACACCAGCAGATTCTTGAGCCACTGGTGCACGCGCAGGGCCTTGATCCAGGTGCGCAGGCCGCTTCGGCGCGCCTCGAACACGCGCTCCACCTCGCAGCAATCGCCGGCGGCCCGGGCGAGCCCGGAGCCGCCGTTGACGACGATGGCGCGCCGCGCGTGCTTCCAGATGTGAAGGTCGCGGTACTCGTTGCCGACGTAGTCGAAACCCCTGTCGCCGTAGCGCTCGCGCAATGCTTCACCCTTGTGGCGCCCGGCCAGATTGCGTGCACCGTCACTGGCGAGTACCGCGTCGAACAGCCCGAGGTGCGTCGCCACGCCGTGAGCGAGCGCCGCATCGGACGCGGTGCAGAGTACGCGTGGACGCTGGCCTTGCTGCTCGCGCAGCCAGTCGACGACACGCTCGTCGTAGGGCAATGTCGCTGGATCGACTTCGGCACGGCGGGCGATTTCGTGCTTGAGGCGCGCACGTCCGCGCAGCAGCCAGAGCAGGAACGCGAACAGATAGAACGGATTGCGCCGCAACAGACTCAATGCGGACTCGAACAGCAGATCGGAGCGGATCAGCGTGCCGTCGAGATCGACGCACAGCGGTATCGGTTGAACGGACATCCGTACGAGCCCAATGACGGTGGTTTTGCCGCCGGCCTTGCGGGCCGCCGCGGCGAAGCGATCTAGCTTACACGGACCGGAGTGCCGTGGGTTTGCGCTGGCCGGGGGGCAAGCGTGCCGGGCCTGGACTCGGCGGCTCCTGCCCTGCCGACGCGCCGGCACGGCGGGCCATGCGCGCGCCGGCACGGATCGGCGCGCTTGGGGGAATGTCTTGGGCGCTTCGTCTACTCCGTGGCGGCTCGGTCGCTCCTGGCGGAGCACCGTCCGTCTGCGAAAACCCCGGTCTCGTAGGGTGGAAAACGCCCATTGCGGCCGAACTGCGAACCGGTGGGCAGTATGGATGCGGCGTCGCGCATAGCCTCGGCGCCGGTTTTCCGGCGCGAGCCGGTGCCGCGTGCACGCAGTCGTAACGCATGCGTCACAGCGTTGGTCACGCATTCAATGGAGTCGTAGGAAGGGCAGGGTGCTCTGGTCCGGGATGACCGCGCGAGCCCGATGCGTCCCCCCTGTCGCATCGGGCTCGGTCTTTTCCGACGGGCCTGCAATTGCCCCGGCGCGCGGTTCTCCGGTAGGGTCGACGCTTTCGACCAGCGCCCCGGACCCTCGCATGAGCCATGCCGTCGACACGATATCCGGAACTGGCCCGCGCGGCCTGCCGTTGCACGTACGGATCCTGATCGGATTTCTCGTCGGCGTGATCGCCGGTGTGCTCTGCTACCGCTTTGCCGGCAGCGACAGTACCTGGCTCGCCAACACCGTCACCTACGTCACGCAGCCGATCGGTCAGATCTTCCTGCGCCTGTTGCTGATGCTCGTGATCCCGCTGCTGTTCTCGGCACTGGTACTCGGCGTCGCCGAAATGGGCGACCTGCGGGCGCTGGGCCGGGTCGGCTGGAAAACGCTGTTGTACACGGTGTTCGTTTCTGGCATCGCGGTGATCATCGGCCTGGTGCTGGTCAACCTGCTGCAGCCGGGCGCGGGTATCGATCCGGCGGCGCGCGCCACGCTGCTGGAGCAAAGCGCCGGCAAGGCCCAGAGCCTGACCGCGCAGAGTGCGCCCGCATCAGGCATCGACATGCTCGTGCAGATCGTGCCGGACAACATCGTGCGTGCCGCTTCGGGCGGCGACATGATCGGCATCATGTTTTTCGCGCTGATGTTCGGCATCGCCATGGTGCTGACACCGACGCCGGGCGTTACGCGGGTCAAGGAGTTCATCCAGGGCATCTACGATATTTCGATGACATTGATCGACCGCGTGATCCGGCTGGCGCCGTACGCGGTCGCCTGCCTGCTGTTCACGTTGACGGCGAAACTCGGCTATCAAGTCCTGTTCCTGCTCGGCAAGTATGTCGGTGTGGTGCTGCTCGCCCTTGCGATTCATCAGTTCGTCGTCTATTCGGCGGTGGTGAAATTTTTCGGCGGCATGAGTCCGCTGCGCTTCTTCCGCAGCATCGATGCGGCCATGCTGACGGCATTCTCGACCGCCTCGTCATCGGCGACCCTGCCGACCTCGCTCAAGGTGGCTGAGGAAAATCTGCATCTGCCGCCGCGCATCGCACGCTTCGTGTTGACCGTCGGTGCGACCGCGAATCAGAACGGCACGGCGCTGTTCGAAGGCGTCACCGTACTGTTCCTCGCGCAGTTCTTCGGCGTCGATCTCACCCTGACGCAGCAACTGTTCGTGCTCGGCGTCTGCGTGCTCGGCGGCGTCGGTACGGCCGGCGTGCCAGCCGGATCCATCCCGGTGATCATGATGATCCTCGCCATGGTCAATGTCCCGCCGGAAGGCATAGGCCTGATCCTCGGCGTCAACCACCTGCTCGACATGTCGCGCACGACGCTGAACGTCACCGGCGACCTGGCTGCAGCAGTGGTCGTATCCAGGGGCGAGCCCGACGCGCCACCCGCTGGCTGAGCCCGGCTGGCCGATGCTCGAGGCAGACGAGTGATCCGAGGCCGGACCCTCTGAATGTCGTTCTCGCGATTCTTGTCGCGGCGCGTCGAGCACGATCCGGTGCGCTGCGGTAACCGAATCGCTGACGGACGAATTCGGCTCCGCGCATTTTTTGCCAAACGTTCCGGGAACTCGCCAGAATCCCGGGTCCTATGGACCACTTCGTTGGTAAAACGTTGGAGTGACGAACCTGAATCTGACTCCGACGCCGGATAGTCGAGCATCGCCGATCCGGTAGCAGATCGAAGCCAGGTCAATGATTCTTTCAGCGCACTTTCTAGTGGCCGCTATCGCCATTGCATCTGGCCAGCACTACGAACAAGTTTCGATGCAGTGCTTCGATGCGGCCTCCAAGGTCCTTGACTACATGCAGCACTCGGCCTCGGATCGAGGGGCGGCTGATGTAGATCCGAATAAACTCTATGAGGTCGCGATGTGTCTGCAGTCGCGCAAGTATCCGGAGAACACGTTTGTCTACCTGTCGCGGCCTTCGGACATGAAACGAGAGCATGGGCGTGTCTACCACGTCGACGCGTCAGGCAGTGTTACTTTGCGGCGCGATATCCCATGTGACGAGCACCCACACCCCGTCGTTTGTAACTAGTTCTCGGTGATTGAGGACCAATGGAGGGAGTGGCCCACGGCGACGCCGGGTATGTCGGTGCAGATCAGCGAGCGGTGCGCAAGGAAATGAAAACAATTGTCAGGATGGCGGTGTGCGTGGCGGTGCTCGTCAACGGCGCCAGGGCAGAGAACACTACGGCCCAGACTGGCCCTAGAGGGCTGAGTCCGGTCGTAGAGGCCTACAAAGAAAATGCCTGTGCCGACCCGAAGCTGACTCCGATGCCGGATGCCTATGAAGCTTACGTTGCGTCGGATAAGGCTCGGCAGGCCGGAGACCGTTCGCTTGCAGAACGCTATGCGGCTTGCGCAGTACAGCTCGGCGGATCGACGGCCATGTTCAATCTTGGCGGTCGGCTACGCGAAATCGGTGATCCGAGGGCACTCGACTATCTACTGGCCAGCGCGCTGTTGGGCAATCGGCGCGCTCAGGAGATGGCAGGGATCATGTTGCTCAAACAGGCTTCCTCCGAACGACAGCGGTTGATTGCGTTGAACATGCTCGCCACGGCAACCGAGGGTTGCGAATGGGAAGGCGGGGCGGCGCTGGTGGAATACGCGGAGAAGTCGGTATATCCGCCTGCGCTGATTGCTGCGCATGTCCGGTTGAAAAAGCATCTCGACGGTTTGCGCAATTCCGGTGGGAACGTGACTTACTTCAGCGGCTGGCTGAGATCTCTCGAAAAGCTCATGACTCCGACCATGCTCCGGCATAGCGAAGCGGCCGAAGCTTCGTTTTCCGGTCATGCTTGCGCTGAATATCGCAAGCGCGCGCCGAAGGGCGGATGACCGACGGCGTCGCTCGCTCGGTATCCGTAGCGGCAGGTATGCGATCGGAATTTTGGCGTCGTGATGCGCTCTGTGGATTGGTGATTGCGGGACCTCATAGATCCGCGTCGCGGCGACCCTATTGCTGATTGATCACGACGGGCGGCGCCGTGCAGCAGCTTTCCTATGGCTACGATCCGCTCGGCAACATGACCTGGCGCGAGGATCGCTCGGGCGTCGGGTTCCTGCGTGAGACACTCGGTTACGACAACCTGCAGCGACTCACATCGACGATCGGCCAGCGAGCGAACGGCGTCCAGGAAGTTCTGAAGCGACGGCTCGGGTGCGGACTCGAGTCGTCGCCCGAGGGGCTCCATCAGTGCCAGCCCCAACCATACCCGGCGACACAACCTGTAACGTTCGGGCACAATCCCGGTGTCCAGCCTCCGGTTTCCTCATGTCCGACGTCGGTGATGTAACCCAACTGCTGCATGCCTGGCGGGGTGGCGACCGCCTCGCGCTCGAGCGGCTGATGCCGCGGCTCTATGACACCTTGCGCGAGATGGCGGCGGTCCGCCTTAGGCGCGAAGGGGCGCAGCAGACCCTGGAGCCGACCGCGCTCGTGCACGAGGCCCTGGTACGCCTGCTGGGAGCCGAGACGGACTGGCAGAACCGTGCGCACTTCCTGGCGCTGGCCGCGATGCACATGCGCTCGGTGCTGGTCGACCAGGCGCGGGCGCGGCTGTCGGCCAAGCGCGGCGGCGATATCGTGGTGGTCACCCTGAGTCACGCCGAGGCGTCGGAGGGGCAGCGCATCGAGCTCGACCTGATCGCCCTCGACCAGGCGCTGACGCGGCTGCACGACGAGGACCAGCGCGTTGCCCGCATCGTCGAGATGAGCTACTTCGCCGGCATGGAGCGCGAGGAGATCGCGGCCGTGGTCGGCATCTCGGTGCCGACGGTGGACCGCGACCTGCGGTTTGCGCGCGCCTGGCTCAACCGCGTCCTGAGCTGAGGCAGCAGGCGTGGCCACCGGTTCGCGCTTCGCGCAGATGCGGCGGTTGTTCGAAGAGGTCTGCGATCTCGCGCCCGCGGCGCGGGCGGCGCACCTGCGCGGCAGCGGGGCCAGTCTCGACGTGGTGGCCGAGGTCGAGGCGCTGGTCGCCGCCGAGACCCGTGGCCTGCGCCGCGTGGCGACGCCGGTCGCGGCGCTGCTCGCGCAGTTGCCCGAGACCGAACTCGACGTGGGCGACCGCATCGGTTCCTGGCGGCTGGCGGAGAAACTCGCGAGCGGCGGCATGGGGGCGGTGTATCGTGCCGAGCGCGCGGACGGCCACTTCGAGCAGCAGGCCGCGATCAAGCTGCTGCGCGGCGTGCCGACCGAGGACACGCTCGCCCTGCTGACGGCGGAGCGCCAGATTCTCGCCGGACTGCAGCATCCGCACATCGCGCGTCTGCTCGACGGCGGTGCCACGCCGGGCGGGCAGCCGTATCTCGTCATGGAATTTGTCGAAGGCATCGCGATCGATCGCTGGTGCGCCGAGCGGCGCCTGCGCCTGAAGGCGCGGCTGCGGCTGTTCCGCAATGTCTGCCGTGCGGTCGCGTTCGCGCATCAGCGCCTCGTGGTGCATTGCGACCTGAAGCCGTCGAATGTGCTCGTGCGCGCCGACGGTTCGCCCGTGCTGCTCGATTTCGGCATCGCGCGGGCGTTGGACCGGACCATCGAGCGCTCGCCGGATGCCTATTACACCCCGGGGTATGCGAGTCCCGAGCAGATGGCCGGCGCGCCGGTCAGTGTGGCCAGCGACGTCTATTCGCTGGGGCTGATCCTGTTCGAGCTCGTCAGCGGTCGCAAGGCGCGCCTCGACGCCGACGACCGTACGGTCACGCAGCTGTCGAAAGGGCTGCGGCGCGCGAGCGAGATCGCCGGTGACCAATGCCCGTGGCGCCGCGAACTGCGCGGCGACATCGATGCGATCATCCAGCGCGCCACCGCGCAGCATCCGGGGCTGCGCTATGCCTCGGCGGATGCGCTGGCGGTGGACATCGAACGGCATCTGGATCTCAAGCCCATCGATGCACGCGCGCCGTCGGCGCGGTACCGCATCGGCCGGCTGGTCCGGCGGCGTTGGCCGTTGTTCGCCGCGGCTTTTCTTGTTGCGCTGATGGCGGTGGGCTTCAGCTGGCGTCTGGTCAACGAACGCGACCGTGCGCGGGCCGCCGAGCGCGAGGCACGGCTGCAGGCGGAGACGGCGGAGCAGGTCAGCGAATTCCTGATCTCGGTGTTCGAATTCGCGAACCCGGAGAAGAATCCGTCGCGGCGCGACATCAGCGCCCGGGAGATGCTCGACGAGAGCACGCGGCGCCTGGACGGCACGCTGCTGGACAAGCCGGGCGTAAAGGCCAAGCTCCTAGACGTGCTGGCGCGGGCCTGGGACAAGCTCGGACAGCCCCGCCGTGCGATCGATCTCTACCGGGCGAGCATCGATCGCTGGCAGGGGGCCGGCGCCGCCTACGACCGGCAGCGCGCACGCAGTCTCGCGGATCTCGCTGTGGTCGAGAACAACAACGGGTTCAAGAGCGAAGCCGAGAAGTCGGCCCTGGCCTCGCTGGCGCTGCGCGAGGCGGCCGTGCCGCGCAATGAATCCGAGCTCGCCGATGCCTGGAACACCCTGGGGCTGGTACTGCGCGACATCGGCGGCCGCGACGCCGAGGCCGAGGACTATCTGCAGCGCGCGCTCACGGTCCGCCGCCGCGAGCACTCGCCCGGCGCCCTGGCCGTGATGCACAACCTCGCCGGGCTCTATGTCGACCAGGAACGGTACGACAAGGCCATCGCGCTGTACGAGGAGACCCTCGCAGCGAAGCGCAAGCTGCACGGCGGCGACGCGCACCCATCGGTGGTCATCAGCCTGAATGGCTACGCCGAGGCGCTCGTCAAGAGCAAACGCTATGACGACGGCGTGCGGATGTTTCGCGAAGCCATCGCGCTGCAGCAGCGCCTGACCGGCGAAGGCGAACATGTCGCGAGCGGCTACAACGAGCTGGGCTCGGCGCTGCAGGATGCCGGCCGCTACGCGGAAGCGATGGATGCCTACCGCGAGGCCCTGCGCATCCGTCGAGCCGATCGCAACGCATTGCCGGGGGCCCTGGCCATGCCGATCAACAACCTCGCGGTGGCGCTGGAAGAGATCGGCGACTACGCCGCGGCCGAGCCGCTGTATCGCGAGTCGCTCGCGTTGCGCCGGAACAGTCTCGGCAAGGACGATCCGGCGACGCTGCGCGCCGAACACAATCTCGCGCGGCTTCTGCTGCGGTCGGGGCGCCTCGAGGAGGCCGGTCCTCTGGTCGAGCATTCGCTCGCGCAGCGGCGCCGGTTGCTCAGTGCGACGCACATCGACCTCGGCCGGACGCTGCTGCTGCGTGTGGAGTACCTGCGGCGCCGGCGACTCACTGACGAGGCCGTCGCGGCGCTGGCGGAGCTCGATGCCGCGCCGGTGCAGACCAACGGCGCCCTGCGGGGGCAGCGCGAGCGTGAGCGCGGCCTGCTGGCGCTCGCGCGCAAGGATTCCGCTGCGGCGATCGCGGCCCTGCGGCGGGCACACGCGCGCTACGTCGACCATTTCGGTGAATCACATCCGCTCACGGCAGCCGTCGCGCTCGAGCTCGCCCGGGCGCTCGACGGCGCCGCGCAGGGCGCGGAGGCGCGCACGCTGATGCTGGCGAGCGCGGGCGCGATCGAGGCCAATTTTGCGCCGGCCTCGGCCGAGCGCCGGGAGCTGCAGGCGCTGCAGGCCTCGCTGCACTGAGCCGGCGCCCGGCGCGCGATGCCGGACCGGACCGCTGCCGTTTTCCGTCATGGTTTTTTACTTGTCGCGCCCGTGCAGCGGGGCGATAGTCGGGTTGCCCAGATTCCGCTCGTTGATGACGTCTCACAGGGGAGACAAGTCATGGCAGCCAGTCCGGTCGGTCCCACGGACGGAATCGCGTCAGCGATTCCTGGCGGTAGCGCGAAATACCCGCCGAACTGGCGTATCCGCTGGTTCTGGCGCTGGCAGGCCTGGCGCCTGCGCAAGGCCCGCAGCCACGAGGCGAGCCACGGGGTTGCGCTCTACGACAGCGTGCATGCGCTTGACCAGCTCGGCTTCATCGACGATTTCTGCGCGCTCTATCTGCAGCTCATGCGCGAATCGCCGCTGCTGGGTTCCGAGACTCCGGCCGCGCTCGCGCGGCGACTCGGCCGAGAACTCCACGGCAGCTGCGTGATGGCGTTGCTGGGCGCGCCGGACGGCAGCCCCGTCGGCTATGCCTGGGCGCGCAGCGGCTCGCTGTCGGAGGCCATGCAGCATTACCAGCATGTCCCGGCGCTGGGTCACCTGCGCAGCCAGGAGTGGGCCGACTTCGAACGCCGCGCCGGTGCGCGCACTGGCAGTGCCGCCGTGCTGGCGGTCTGCGGCATCGGGCTGGCGCCACGCTATCGCAAGGGCTTCACGCCGCTGAAGCTGCTGCTCAAGCCACTGATCGAACTCGGCCTGCAGCACGGCGCGACGCGGGCGATCTGGTGGACGCCGCGCGGAAGCGCGCTGCAGGGCATGTCGCTGGGATTCGGCGCCGAGGTCGTACTGGAAACACCGCGCATGGTCGGCCTGATGCTGGCCGACACGCGGCCGCTCGCGCGCATCTTTGCCGCGCTGCCGGCCAGTGCGATCGCCGAACTGCTGGCGCGTGTCGCTCCGGCCCGTCCGCCGCCGCGGTCGCCACCGCGCCTGCGGGCCGTGCCGCGGCATGGCAGCGACGAAGCCGCGGCCTGAATCCGTCGGCCGGCGATTCTGCGGTAGATCCGCGCGCCCTGCGGCACCGTGTCGTGGCGACATTCCGCACCGCTTCGGCGACAATACCGGCCCTTTGCGGCAGCCCGGCCCGTCGCGGGTCTGATCCTGGCTGCCGCCGCCGCTTTCTTTCCGCCGGGTCTGTCCAATGTCCAGTCGTCTCGAACTCGCCAACGCCATCCGTGCGCTGTCCATGGATGCGGTCGAAGCCGCCAAGTCCGGCCATCCGGGCATGCCCATGGGCATGGCCGACATCGCCGAAGTGCTCTGGAACGATTTCCTGAGCCACAATCCCAAGAATCCGCAATGGTTCAACCGCGACCGCTTCGTGCTCTCGAACGGCCACGGCTCGATGCTGCTGTATTCGCTGCTGCACCTGACCGGCTATGACCTGCCGATCACCGAATTGAAGAATTTCCGCCAGCTGCATTCGCGCACGGCCGGTCATCCGGAACGCCACGAAACGCCGGGCGTTGAGACGACGACCGGGCCGCTGGGGCAGGGGCTCGCCAACGCCGTCGGAATGGCGCTCGCCGAGAAAGTGCTCGCCGCCCGCTTCAACCGTGCCGATTTCACGATCGTCGACCATTACACCTATGTATTCCTCGGCGACGGCTGCCTCATGGAAGGCATCTCGCACGAGGCCTGCTCGCTGGCCGGTACGCTGAAGCTCGGCAAGCTGATCGCGCTCTACGACGACAACAACATCTCGATCGACGGCAAGGTCGGCGGCTGGTTCACGGACGACACCGCCAGGCGCTTCGAGGCCTATGGCTGGGAAGTCATCCGCGACGTCGATGGTCACAACCCCGAAGCGATCAAGGCGGCGATCGTGTCTGCCGGCCTGGATGCCGACAAGCCGACCCTGATCTGCTGCAAGACCGTCATCGGCTACGGCGCGCCGAACAAGCAGAACACCGAAGGGGCGCATGGTGCCCCCCTGGGCAAGGACGAGATTGCGCTGGCCCGTGAAAAGCTTGGCTGGACCTACGCACCGTTCGTCATTCCCGACCACGTCTACGATGCCTGGAATGCCGAAGCCCAGGGAGCGGAACGCGAGACGCGCTGGAATGCGCTGTTCGATCGCTATCGCAACGTGCATCCCGAACTCGCCGCCGAGTTCGAGCGCCGCGTCAACGGCGAGTTGCCGGCCGACTGGGCTTCACACGCGGATGCTTACATCGCGAAATTGCAGGCGGAAGGGCCGGTCGTCGCGTCGCGCAAGGCCTCGCAGATGGCGCTCGACGCGTTCGGCCCCAGGCTGCCCGAGCTGATCGGCGGCTCGGCGGATCTCGCGCATTCCAATCTGACATTGTGGAAAGGTTCCAAGGACGTCAATTCGGGCGATGCGGGCGCGAACTACGTCTACTACGGCGTGCGCGAATTCGGCATGACCGCAATCGCGAACGGCCTGGCGCTGCACGGCGGTTTCATTCCGTATGACGCGACCTTCCTCGTGTTTTCCGACTACGCCCGCAATGCGGTACGCATGTCTGCACTGATACCGGCACATGCGATTCACGTCTATACCCACGATTCCATCGGCCTCGGCGAGGACGGTCCTACGCATCAGCCCATCGAGCACCTCCCGAGCCTGCGCTACATCCCGAACAACCGCGTCTGGCGTCCCTGCGACGCGGTCGAATCCGCGGTCAGCTGGCGGTCGGCGATCGAGCGCAGCGACGGCCCGTCCTGCCTCGTGTTCTCGCGCCAGAACCTGCAGCATCAGCTGCGCACCAGCGAGCAGGTTGCCGACATCGCGCGCGGCGGCTATGTGCTCAGCGATCCGGGTGATGCCACGTTCCAGGCCATCCTGATCGCGACCGGGTCGGAAGTCGGCCTGGCCATGGATGCGATGCGCACGCTGGAACAGCAGGGCGTGCACGTGCGCGTGGTGTCGATGCCGTGCACCGAGCAGTTCGATGCGCAGCCGCTGGAGTATCGCGAAGGCGTGCTGCCGTCGTGGTGCCGCGCGCGCGTCGCGATCGAGGCGGCGCATCCGGACTTCTGGCGCAAGTATGTCGGGTTCGATGGCGAGGTGATCGGCATCGCGACGTTCGGCGCCTCGGCGCCGGCGGACCGTCTGTTCGCGCATTTCGGCTTCACGGTCGAGCGTATCGTCGACGCGGTGAAGGCGCGCATCTGAAATGGCGGCTTTTGAAACCGAACGCGTGCTGGACGTCCGGCACTGGAACGAACACCTGTTCAGCTTCACCTGCACGCGTGATGCGGGACTGCGCTTCGAGAACGGACAGTTCCTGATGATCGGCCTGATGGTCGACGGCCGTCCGCTCGTGCGTGCGTACAGTGTGGCGAGCGCGAACTACGAGGAGCATCTCGAGTTCTTCAGCATCAAGGTGCCGAACGGCCCGTTGACCTCGCACCTGCAGCACCTGAAGCAGGGCGACGAGATCCTGGTCAGCCGCAAGCCCACGGGCACGCTGCTGCTGTCCGATCTCAAGCCGGCGCGGCATCTCTATCTGCTGGCGACGGGAACGGGGCTGGCCCCGTTCCTGTCGCTGATCCGCGATCCGGAAGCCTATGAGCGATTCGACAAGGTGGTGCTGACGCACGGTGTGCGTCAGGTGAACGACCTTGCCTATCGCGATTACATCCAGCAGGAGCTGCCGCAGCACGAGTACCTCGGCGACCTGGTGCGCGAGAAGCTGATCTACTACCCAACCGTCACCCGGGAGCCGTTCCACAACCAGGGACGCCTGGACGCCTTGCTGGCCAGCGGCAAGCTCTGTGCCGACATTGGCTTGCCGCCGCTCGACCCGGTCAACGATCGCGCGATGATCTGCGGCAGCCCCGCCATGCTCGCTTCGCTGTCGGAACTGCTCGACAGCCGCGGATTCGTGGTATCGCCGCGCATCGGCACGCCGGGGGACTATGTGATCGAACGCGCATTCGTCGAGAAGTAGCGGGCCGCGGCGCCCATCCGCCGCGCCACGATGCGCGGCGTGGCCGGGTTTCGCTTAGGCTTTCTGGTATCGCGCCCACACGGAGCCGTCATGCGTCACCTCACCTCGCACTTGCTCGTAACCTTTTCCGCCATCGCTGCGGCGGCCGTCGTGCAGCCCTGCGTGGCGGCAGAAGCGCTGGTCGACTCGTCGTTTTACGACGATTTCGAGAATTCACCGCAGGCGCTGTTCCGTATCGGCCAGTTGCAGTTGCGCGATCCGCACGTCTTCGTGTCGATCGACGTAGGGCCAATCTCGTTCTGCGGGGACGCCACCGATACCGCCGAAGTCGGCCTCAACGCGCAGATCGCGGCCAGCCTCGCTGCCGATGCGGACACCAACGGCCGCTATGACACGAGCCCATTGCTCGTGTTCGCGCCCTGGCGTGCCGACGGCAAGCGTTCCCGCGTCAGCCTGGGTGAAGGGGACTGCAGCGTCGCTGCGCCGCTGCAGTGCACGCCGGCCGCGACATCCGGGAGCCCGCGCTACTATCAGGCGTTCACACCGGGCGGCGGTGACCATTGCATCGAGGCGATCCCCGGCACGACGAGCGCGTGGAGCGGCGGCATTCCGCTGCCGCAGCCGGGCGGGCAGTGCTATGCGACGACGCTGGGTGATGTCGTGCTGAGCACGGGCACGGTCGACATCCCGCTGTTCGACACCAAGCTCGGCGCTCCGCTGCCGGCGGCGACCGGCTCCACCGGCGGCGGCTTGATGCGCGGTTTCCTGCGCGCGAGCGACGCCGCTGCGATCACCGTGCCCGTCGACGGAACGCCGCGAACCCTCGCCTCGCTGCTGCCCGGAGGTGCCGGTAGTTGCCAGGCAAACGTGACCGGCGGCATCGACACCTGGAATGGCGAGAGCGGCTGGTGGTTCTATTTCGAGTACCGGCAGGACGCCGCGACGCCCTGACCCGGACCTGATCGCGGCTCAGGCTGCGGCGGAGTGCCGCAGCTGCAGCAGCGCCGCGAGTTCCTGCGGTGTCGCCGCAATCGCATCGGCGCCGGCCTGCTCGAGTTCCTCGCGATGGCCGAATCCCCAGGCCACGCCGATGCCGCGCACGCCGTTGCTGCGGGCGCCCTCGATGTCGAAATGGCGGTCGCCGATCATGACCGCCTGCGCCGGGGTCGCGCCGAAATCCGATAGCGCCTGCGCGATCATGCTGGCCTTTTCCGAGTGCTGGCCATCGCCGTTCGGGCCATAGACCGCGCGGAAATGGCGGCCGAACGGCAGGTGGTCGACGATGCGCCGCGCCTGAACCTGCATCTTGGTCGTCACGATCGCGAGCGTGCGTCCGTGCGCTGCGACCGTATCGACGAGTTCCGCCATGCCCGCATAGACCTCGTGCTCGCTCCAGCCGACCGCGTCGAAACGTTCCCGATAGTGGGCGACGGCCAGTTCGACACGCGCCGGATCGTCGCCGACGACTTTTGGAAAGCTCTGGCGCAGCGGCGGACCTATCCAGCGGCGCAGCTCTTCGAGTGGCGGCGCTTCATGTCCCAGCCGGTCGAATGCATGGCGCAACGACCCGACGATGCCGGCTTCGGAGTGGATCAGGGTGCCATCGAGGTCGAACAGGACGAGCTGCATGCGGGGGTTCCGGAACCGACGAGCACCGCAGGGTGGGGGCGGAACCGGACGCTGACAACCCGCGGAACACCCGATTGCGACCATGGTCGCAATCGGGCGCACGTCGCACGGGACCTGGGGCTAGGGCTGGAAACCGCCGCGGAAGATCAGGTCGTTACCGACGGCGCCGCGCGTGATCGTGACGTTGAAGCCTTCGGCCGTCGCGGCGTTGACGGTAATCGTGAAGCCGTTGTTCGGGGCGGTCCAGGTTTCGCCGACCTTGAACATCGAACCCTCGTTGTTGGCGACGGTTGCCGGCGGGTTCGTCGCGTCCACGCTCCAGGCCGGTTCGCTGCGCGTCGTATTGACGGAGTGGATGATCACGGCGTCGCCGGCCAGCGCGGATTCATACTTGCCGCCGCGCTTGCGCGCTTCGATCGTGTAGAACTGCGTGCTCGCCGCGCCGGCAACGCGGACCACGATCATCTGCAGGTTCGTCGATCCGATCAGGCTGGCACGGTCGAGCAGCAGGTTCGGGTAGACCCCGTCAGCCTCGATCGTGCGCTTGCGCGCGGCATCGATGAAGACGAGCTTGTCGCGCGACCAGACACTGATGTGCTTGGCGATCTTGCCGTACGTGGCGTCGCTCGCTGCGTTGCTCCAGGCGTCGCTCATGACGTCCCAGGGATTGTCATAAGGGTCGCTGTCGCCGTCGGAATTGTTCGCGTGCGGCAGCCCGTAGGCATGTCCCATCTCGTGGCTCAGCGGCGCCGAGTTGTTGAATGACCACGGTGGATTCCAGGTCGAACTCCAGCACTTGTTGATGCCGTCCAGCGTTGCGCAGCGGCCGCCGCCCCAGGCGAAGCCGTCGAGATCGCCGTTGAACATCATGTTGACGCCCTGCAGTCCGCCGTTGGCGGCGAAATTGACCGAGGCATTCGCTGCCGCGGTGCAGTCGTCGAACAGTTTGTTGAGGTTGGCGCTGCCGCCCTCCGGCACATAGAACGAGCGGGGCTGTGGCAGCGTGAACCAGCCGTAGGCGGCGCTGCCGACGAGGTTGATCTTGTTGTACGACACCTCGCGCCAGTAGTGGTCGAGCTGGCCCGGGTTGTTGCCGTACTGGCCCGTGAAGAAACTCAGCGGTTTCTGTTCCGTCGGAATGTCGCTGAACTTGCAGAGCAGGGTGGCCCAGACGGTGGTGCCGGCGACCGCCGGCAGCGTGCCGCTGCGTTCGGTATCCGTCGCGACGATGGCGTCGACAGCCAGACCCTGCGGTGTCGCCGGCGCGCCGAGTTCGACCGCGACACGTTTTCCGGCCAGTGCGTAGATGTCACCCGCGCCGATGCGCGCCTGCGCTGGATCGAGCGAGTAGCGCAAGCCGGCGTCGTCCACGAGGGTCACGCGGAACTGACTGCCGAGGCCGGCGACCGGGTCGGAGTCGCCCCAGATCAGTTCGAGGCGCCCCTCCATCGGTGCGCCCGTGGCGGTGGCGCAGAACAGGAGGGAACAGAGAAACGACAGGCGGGAGAGCGACGGCATGGAACGGGACCGGCAGGTGCGAAGATGCAGCAACCTACCGGCCTCGGCGATCGCCGACTGTTAAACCGCGCGTAAATTCAGGCAACAGTTCCGCCAGCGAGCGGACTTGCCGACGAACGGTGAGTCATTGCCGTCAGGCGCGGGCCCTGAGTGCCGCGACGGCCGGCAGCTCCTTGCCCTCGAGGAACTCGAGGAACGCGCCACCGCCCGTGGAGATATAGCCGATGTCTGCCTGGACACCGTATTTCTCCACGGCGGCCAGCGTGTCGCCGCCGCCGGCGATGGAGAACGCCGGCGACGCCGCGATGGCCTTGGCCAGGGTTTCGGTGCCCTTGCCGAACGCATCGAACTCGAACACACCGACCGGGCCGTTCCAGACCACGCTGCCGGCCCGGGCAATCAGGGCAGCGTAGCTCGCAGCGGTCTGTGGGCCGATATCCAGGATCATGTCGTCGGCGCCCACGGCATCGACGGCCTTGATCGTTGCCGGCGCATCGGCGGCAAGCGCGGTGGCGACGACCACGTCGGTGGGAACCGGTACCTCGGCCCCGCGCGCTTTCGCGTCGGCCATGATGCGCTTCGCGGTATCGATCAGGTCGGTCTCGACCAGCGACTTGCCGACGCCGTAGCCGCACGCGGCGATGAAGGTGTTGGCGATGCCGCCGCCCACGATGAGCTGGTCGACCTTGCCGGTCAGGGTCTGCAGCAGCTCCAGCTTGGTGGAGACCTTCGACCCGGCGACGATGGCGAGTAGCGGCCGTCGCGGGTTCTCGAGTGCCTTGGCGAGCGCATCGAGTTCGGCCATGAGCAGCGGACCGCCGCAGGCCACCTTGGCCGCCCGGATCGCGCCATGGGTCGAAGCCTGCGCGCGGTGCGCCGTGCCGAAGGCGTCCATGACATAGATGTCGCAGAGTGCCGCGTACTTCTCGCTGAGTTCCGCGGAATCCTTGCCTTCGCCGACGTTCATGCGGCAGTTCTCGAGCAGCACGACCTCGCCGGGAGCCACCTCGACCCCGCCCAGATAGTCACGCACGAGGCGCACGTCGGTCCCGAGTGCGTGACTGAGCCACGCGGCCACCGGTGCGAGCGAGTCGGCTTCGGAAAACACGCCTTCAGTCGGCCGGCCCAGGTGGGAGGTCACGAGTACCGCGGCACCCGCGTCGCGGGCATGGCGTATGGTCGGCAGCGCGGCGTCGAGGCGCTGCGTCGCGGTGATGCGGCCATCCTTGATGGGCACATTCAGATCCTCGCGGATCAGCACGCGCTTGCCGCGCAGGTCGAGGTCGGTCATGCGGAGGATGGACATGGAAGCTCCGGTGGCAGGGCGCGGACGCAAACCGTGGATTACAGCGGTGCGTCCCCTGGTTTGCAAATCGTGCGGCGGACCGCGCCGGTCGCGGCCGGCTTGGATTAGGCTTTGCGCCTCCTGTCCGTGCCGTCGCCGCCATGTTCGTGCTGATCACCAAGGCTGTCTTCGCCTACGCGCTCGGCTCGATATCCGGCAGTCTGCTGCTGGGTCGCCGCCTGGGATTCGATATTCGCGAGGCCGGCAGCGGCAACGCCGGCGGGACCAATGCGCTGCGCACGCGCGGCTGGCGATTCGCGCTGGCTGTGGTCGTGATCGACATCGGCAAGGGGGCGCTGGCGGTATGGCTGGCGCTGCGGGTGCCGACCACGGCGGCTTCGCCGGGGCTCTACGCCGAGGCGCTGGCCTGCGGCTTCGCCGCGGTGCTCGGCCACGTTTTCCCGGTGTTCTACGGCTTCCGCGGTGGCAAGGGCGCGGCGACCGTCGTAGGGACCATCGCCGTGCTGTATCCGGTCGCGCTGCCGCCGCTGCTGCTCGTCTGGCTGCTGGTGCTGGGCTGTACGGGTTACGTCGGTCTGGCGACCGTGCTGGCCGGCGTGAGCCTCGTGCCGCTGCTGTGGTGGCTCGCACCTCACATCGGCGCACTCCATATCTATGGCGCAGCCTGTGCCGTCCTGCTGCTGCTTACCCATGCGGGCAATCTCTGGCGCCTCTATCGCGGCACCGAGCGTCGTTTCGAGCGCGCCCGAGTGCTCGCGCGCCTGTTCGACGGGCGGCGCTGATGCAGGCACGCGATCTCGTCGCTGCGCTCGCCGACGGCAGCAGCTGGTCGGGCAGCGAACTCGCGCGGCGCTTCGGCGTGACACGCGCCGCGGTCTGGAAACGCCTCGACGAACTGCGCCAGGCCGGCCTGCCGCTCGTTGCCGTGCCGGGTCAGGGTTACCGCCTCGAGCTGCCCCTTGCGCTGCTCGACGCCGACGCGATCCGTGCCGCACTGCCGCTGCTGCTTCGCCCGCGGTTCGCGGACATCGCGGTGCACTGGGAGATCGACTCGACCAGCAGCGAGCTGCTGCGTGGCGCGTCCGCCCACCGCGACCTCGCTGTGTGTCTGGCCGAACAGCAGAGTGCGGGGCGCGGCCGTCGCGGACGGCAGTGGCAGTCGCCGCCGCTGTGCAACGTCTACCTTTCGCTGCTCAAGCGCTTCGATCGCGGCATGGGCAGCCTGGCCGGACTCAGCCTTGCGGTCGGCGTCGCCGTGGCGAGCGCGCTGGAGCGCTGCGGCGCGCCTCCGCTCGGCCTCAAGTGGCCCAACGACGTGCTGGCCGGGGATGCCAAGCTCGCCGGTATCCTGGTCGAACTCGGCGGTGAGTTCCTCGGGCCCTGTCACGCGGTCATTGGCATCGGCGTGAACCTGTATCTGCCCGCGGCGGTGCGTGAAGCGATCGACCAGCCAGTCGCCGACCTGGCCGGTCTCTGTGTGCCGGTGCCGTCGCGTAACGCGGTCGTCGCCGCGCTGCTCACCGAGCTCGCGACCACGCTCGATGCGTTTGCGGCCGAAGGATTCGACGTGTTGCGTGCAGCGTTCGAACGGCGTGACCGGCTGCGCGGACGTCCTGTCGCGCTGAGCGGCGCCGACGGCGTGCGGCACGGCATCGGTGCCGGCGTCGACGCGCGCGGCGCATTGCTCCTGTGCGCGGGCGATACCATCGTGAGTGTCGACAGTGCGGAAGTGACGGTGCGACAGGCATGAACCTGCTGGTCGATCTGGGCAATACGCGCCTCAAGTGGGCGCTGCACGATGCGCAGGGGCTGCGCGCCGGCGCGCCGGTCGATCACTCGCGCCCGCTCGCACGCGAACTCGACGCAGTCTGGCGCGACGCACCCCCGGTCACGCGCGTGCTGGTCGCGTCGGTAGGGCGGCCGCGGCTCGAGGCGGAGCTGATCCAGGCGGTCCGTACGCGCTTCGGGATGGAGCCCGAATTCGTCGCGACCGCGGCGGAGGCCTGCGGCGTGCGCATTGCGTACGCGCAGCCGCAGAAACTCGGCGTCGACCGCTTCGTTGCGCTGATCGCCCTGCGTGCGCAGCTGCCGGGTGACGCCGTGCTCGCCAGCGTCGGCACGGCGCTGGTGCTCGATGCCCTGGCTGCGGACGGCAGGCATCTCGGCGGGCTTATCGCGCCGAGCCCGGCCCTGATGCAGCAGGCACTGCTCGGCGCTACCGCGCGCGTCAGTGCCTCCGATACGGCCCGCATCGTCGAGCTCGCCGACGATACCGAAGACGCGGTGCGCTCGGGCTGCTGGCTCGCGGCGGCGGCGCTCGTGGAGCGGTTTCACTCGCAGGTCGGCGTCCGGCTGGGCGCGCCGGTCGCGCTCGTGCTGGCCGGCGGTGCAGCTGCGGAGCTCGCGCCGCTGCTGCAGGTTCCCGCGCGTATCGAAGCCGATCTCGTGCTGCATGGTCTTGCGCGGCTCGCCGGCGTCGCCGCTGCGGACGGTCAGCCGCTAGAATCCGGCGATCCCTGAGCGGCGTCCCTGCATGTTCCTGCGCGTGTTGTTCCTGCTGCTGCTCGCGATGAACGTCGGTGTCGCGAGCTGGCTGTACTTCTCGCCGCCGCCGGCACCGCGCGAAATCGAGGCGACCGACGTCGGCATCGCGCGGCTGGAACTGCTGGCCGAGCGCGAGCGTCCGGGTGACGCCGCCAGCGCCGAGCTGACCGAAGCGCCGGCCGCCAGCGACGCGCCGGACCAATGCCGCAGCATAGGCCCGTTCGCGACCCAGGCCGACATGCGTGCCGCCATGAACACGCTGACCCCGCGCGTGCGCCGCATCCAGTATCGCGAGGCGCGCACGACGCAGCCGCGCGGGTACTGGGTGTTCGTACCGGCCATGGCGTCGCGCGAACAGGCACTCGGCGTCGCGCGCCAGCTGTCGGCGAAGGGGGTTCGCGACTACTACGTCGTCACCGCGGGCGACCAGCAGAACACGATCTCACTGGGCCTGTTCCGCGAGCAGGCCAATGCCGAGCGACGACGCGCCGAGATCGCCGCCCTGGGCTTTTCGCCGCAGCTGCTGCAGCGCACCGAGGACTTGCCGGTGTATTGGATCGATTTTGCGGAAGACCCCCAGCGCCCGGTCGGCTGGCGAGCCCAGATGCCGGATCTGGTTGACCTCAAGGAGCAGCCCGTCCCGTGCTTCTAGCCGGGCAATTCCATCAGCGGGTGCAGCCGGACGCGATGAAAAGGGGCACGGCCGTGTCGGGTACCGGATTCGGCAGGGCGTGAACGCTGTCGCGGTCGGCGCTCTTGCGGCCGCGGCGGACGCTTGGCACTCTTGCGCGCCCTCAAACCTGTCCGCGCGCTGAACTTTGGCGTCCCGGCGCGGTCACGATGTGGCCAACGACCCCATTCCGAGGATTCGCGATGTTCAAGAAGCTCACCCTGGCCCTCGCCCTCGCGGCGGCGTCCTTCACCACGCTGGCTGCCGACGAAGCGAAGGAAACGAAGGTCGTCAGCGACGCGATCCTTTCGCTGGTGCCGCAGGCCAAGATCGATTCCGTCACCAAGTCGAGCTTGCCCGGCTTCTACGAGGTGGTGACCGGCGGCCAGGTCGTCTATGTCAGTGCCGACGGCAAGTACCTTCTGCAGGGCAGCCTGTTCGACATGACGGCGAAGAAGGACCTGACCGAAGCCCGGCTCGGCGGCATCCGCAAGGAGCTCGTCGACCAGGTGCCGAAGTCCAAGCGCATCATCTTCGCGCCCAAGGATCCGAAGTACACGGTGACGGTGTTTACCGACATCGACTGCGGCTACTGCCGCAAGCTGCACCACGACATCGCGAAGTACAACGAGCAGGGCATCGCGATCGAGTATCTCTGGTTCCCGCGCTCGGGGCCGGGCACGCCGTCGTTCGACAAGGCGGTTTCGGTCTGGTGTGCCACCGACCGCAACAAGGCTTTTACCGATGCCAAGTCGGGGACCGATCCGAAGAACGCGACGTGTGAGAACCCCATCGCCGAGGAATTCGAGCTCGGGCGTCGCGTCGGCATCAACGGTACGCCGACGGTGATCGCGCCGGACGGCACCCAGATCGGCGGCTATCTCGCCCCGGAAGCCATGCGCCAGCGTCTCGACAGCCTCGTTTCGGCGAAGTAAGTCCCGGTCGTACAAGTGATTTCGGACGGCGGCTGCGGTGACGCAGCCGCCGTTTCCACATCCGGGGCCGGGGCCGGTGACGATGGCGGCCGGCGGACGGCAGCGGTTATCATGCGCGCCCTTCTGAGAACCCCGCTCCGGAACGGCCTTTACATGATCGTCCTCGACGGGCAAAGCGCCCTGTCTGCCTTCCGTCTCGATCGCCTGAATCGGCAGCTGGCCGAATCGGCGGGCGCCACGCGTGTCATGTCGGCGCGATACATCTATCTGTTGTCCGCCACCGCCCCTGACGAGGCGACGCGGCAGCGACTGGCCCAGGTGCTCGAGGCAAATACCGCGGCGGTGAGGCCTGCCAGTCTCTGGGTCGTTCCACGGCTCGGCACGATCTCGCCGTGGTCGAGCAAGGCCACCGACATACTGCAAGGCTGCGGATTTGCCGTCGAGCGCGTCGAACGCGGCATTGCGTTCGAGGTCTCGAACCTGCCCGCGGCCGGCAGTGTGGCCTGGACCGCGCTGGCCGGCGCGCTGCACGACCCCATGACGCAGTCGATGCTGACGTCGCTGGCCGACGCGGAGCGACTTTTTCTTGCCGGTGCACCGGGCGATCTGGGTCGCGTGGCGCTCGGCGCAGACCCGCACGGCGCGCTAGGCGCCGCCAATGTGCGCCTGGGACTCGCGCTCGCCCCGGACGAAATCGACTATCTCGCCGCCCGATATGCCGAACTCGGCCGCGATCCCAGCGATGCCGAACTCATGATGTTCGCGCAGGCCAATTCGGAGCATTGCCGGCACAAGGTATTCAACGCGAGCTGGACCGTCGATGGCGAAGCGCAGCCGCAATCCTTGTTCGCGATGATCAAGAACACCCATGCGGTTTCGCCGTCGCACACGCTTTCCGCCTATGCCGACAACGCGGCCGTCATCCAGGGCAGCGAAGGTCGCCGCTTCTTCGCCGACGCCGACGGCGTCTACCGCGTGCACGCCGAGCGCATCGACTACGCGATCAAGGTGGAAACGCACAACCATCCGACGGCGATCGCGCCGTTTCCCGGCGCATCGACGGGATCGGGCGGCGAAATTCGCGACGAAGGCGCGACGGGCCGCGGCGGCAAGCCCAAGGCCGGACTGACCGGGTTCTCCGTGTCGCACCTGCGCATTCCAGGGCTCCCTCGTCCCTGGGAAAGCGAGCGGCCGCTGCCGCCGCGCATGGCCACCGCATTCGAGATCATGCGCGACGGCCCGATCGGCGCGGCCTCGTTCAACAACGAGTTCGGTCGCCCTGCGCTGGGCGGCTATTTCCGCAGCTACGAACAGGAAACTGGCCTGCCGGGCGTGCGCCGTGGCTACGACAAGCCGATCATGATCGCCGGCGGCCTCGCCAACCTGCGCTCGCAGCACGTGGAAAAGCACAATCTGCAGGCCGGCGATGCGGTGGTCGTGCTCGGCGGACCGGCCATGCTCATCGGTCTGGGCGGCGGTGCGGCTTCGTCGGTTGCGTCCGGCACGAGTTCGGCCGAGCTCGATTTCGCCTCGGTGCAGCGTGACAACCCGGAAATGGAACGCCGCTGCCAGGAAGTCATCGATCACTGCTGGCAGCTCGGCGATGACAATCCGATCGTGACCATTCACGACGTCGGGGCCGGCGGTCTGTCCAACGCGATTCCCGAATTGCTGAACGATTCCCGTGTCGGCGGGCGCATCGATCTGGCGAAGGTGCCGTGCGCGGACCCGTCGCTGTCGCCGATGCAGCTCTGGTGCAACGAGTCGCAGGAGCGCTATGTGCTCGGCGTGCGTCCGGCCGACCTCGCGAGGTTCGAGGCGATCTGCGCCCGCGAACGCTGTCCTTACGCGGTCGTCGGCACCGCGACGGCCGAACCGCACCTGATAGTCGGCTATGGCGTGGAGACGGCGGCACCGGCACCGGCAGGCGCGGGAGTCGCTATCGACCTGCCGATGGACGTGCTGTTCGGCAAGGCGCCGAAAATGCATCGCGATGCCCGGCGCAAGGCGCCGCGCGTCGATCTCGTGTCCGATTGCCTCGGCATCACGTTGAATGAAGCACTGCAGCGTGTGCTGCAGTTTCCCGCGGTGGGATCCAAGTCGTTTCTGATCACGATCGGCGATCGCAGCGTCGGCGGTCTGTGCGCGCGCGACCAGATGGTCGGTCCGTGGCAGGTGCCGGTCGCCGATTGCGCGGTGACGCTCGCCGATTTCGACGGCTATGCCGGCGAAGCCATGTCCATGGGCGAACGCACCCCGCTGGCCGCCCTGTCGTCGGCTGACGCCGCACGCATGGCGGTCGGCGAAGCGCTGACGAATCTCGCGGCGGCGCCGGTGGCTGACATCAGTGAGGTGCGCCTGTCCGCGAACTGGATGGCTGCGGCGAATTTCCCGCACCAGGACGCGGCACTGTTCGACGCGGTGCGCGCGATCGGCCTGGAACTGTGCCCGGCCCTGGGCATTTCCATTCCGGTGGGCAAGGACTCGCTGTCGATGCAGACCGTCTGGCACGACGGCGAGCGGGAACAGAAGACCTTCGCGCCGGTCTCGCTGATCGTGTCGGCGTTCGCGCGCGTGCCCGACGTGCGCCGCGCGCTGACGCCGCAGCTGCGCCTGGACAAGGGCGAGACCGAGCTCTGGCTCATCGATCTCGGTGGCGGCCGCAATCGCCTCGGCGGCTCGGCGCTGATGCAGGTATTCAACCGGTCCGGCGGCGTGCCGCCCGATCTCGATGACGCGGCCCGTTTCAGGAATTTCTTCGCCTGCATCCAGCAGGCCAATACCGACGGCCTGTTGCTGGCCTATCACGACCGTGCCGATGGCGGCGTGCTGGTGACGCTGCTCGAGATGGCGTTCGCGGGACACTGCGGCCTGTCGATCGGCCTGGACGGCTGGGCCGAGAACACGCTGCGCGCATTGTTCTGCGAGGAGCTCGGTGCCGTGGTCCAGGTGCGCCGAGACGACGTGATCGCGTTCAAGGCGCTGCTCGATCGATTCGGTATCGCCGACATCGCGCACATGGTCGGGCGCCCCAAGGAAAAGCCGCAGATCAGCCTGCGTCTGGGCGACGAGTCGATCGCGCGCTGGGACTGGAGCGACCTCATGCGCACCTGGTCCCAGACCAGCCATGCCATGCAGCGTCTGCGCGACAATCCGGTGCTTGCCGACAGCGAACTGGACTGGCGCTGCGACAGCGACGATCCCGGCATCACACCGAAGCTCACGTTCGATCCGGCCGACGACGTGGCCGCGCCGTTCATCGCGCGCGGTGCCCGCCCGCGTGTCGCCGTGCTGCGCGACCAGGGCGTCAATGGCCAGATCGAAATGGCTGCCGCTTTTACGCGAGCCGGTTTCGACGCTGTCGACGTGCACATGTCCGACCTGCAGAGCGGCCGGCGCCGACTCGACGAATTCCAGGGTCTGGCGGCGTGCGGCGGCTTTTCCTACGGTGATGTCCTGGGTGCGGGCCGTGGCTGGGCCACCTCGATCCTGTTCAATCCGGGGCTGCGCGCGCAATTCGCCGCGTTCTTCGCCGATCCGTCGCGGTTCGCGCTCGGTGTCTGCAACGGCTGCCAGATGATCGCGAGTCTCCGGGACATCATTCCGGGGGCGGACTATTGGCCGAAGTTCCGCCGCAACGCGTCAGAACAATACGAGGCGCGCTTCGTCACGCTCGAAGTGCTGGAATCACCCTCGATCCTGCTGCGTGGCATGGCCGGATCGCGGATTCCGGTCGTCGTCGCCCACGGCGAAGGTCATGCGGAGTTCGCCCAGGGCAGCGATTATGGCCGCGTGCAGCCCTGCCTTCGGTTCGTCGACAACCGCGGCAAGGCGACCGAAAGCTTCCCGCTGAATTCCAACGGTTCCGTCGGCGGCCTGACTGGCCTGACCGCGGCAGAGGGCCGCGTCACGATCATGATGCCGCATCCCGAACGGGTGCATCGCAGCGTTCAGATGAGCTGGCGTCCCGATACCTGGGGCGAGGACTCACCGTGGATGCGGATGTTCCGCAACGCGCGCGTCTGGGTGGGATGAAGCTCAGTCCGCTCAAGCGGTTCCTGCTGGCAGCCCTGGCCTGGTTGCCCGCGTGCTTTGCGCTCTGGTGGTGGGTATCCGGGCTGACCGTGAAGGTTCCGGTCTGGCTTGCCGGCCTGGCGCTCACGAATTTCTGGCCCGACCTCGTTGCGAGCGTGAGTCAGGGCTTCGACAACGGCGGCATGCCGACCATGGATGTGCTGACCCGCATCGCGGTCAGCGAAGCGGGTCCTGACGGCAGGATGGCGACCGGCTATCTGGAGGCGACGGTGCGCCCGTTGCTGTACGGCTATTCCCTGCCGCTGTTCTTCGGGCTTTGTCTCGCGACACCGCAGGACGAGGAGCGGCGCTGGGGCCAGTACGCGATCGGCTGCCTGGCCATCTGGCTGGCCCAGGCCTTCGGTGTCGCCGCCGACGCACTCAAGACGCTCGCCTTCGGATCGGGCGCCGAAGCCACGGCAGCAGTGCTCGCCGCTGGGCTCAACGTGAATGTGATTGCCCTTTGCTACCAGTTCGGCTATCTGATCCTGCCGACCGTGGTACCGGCCGCGCTCTGGCTCGCGCTCAATCGCCCGTTCATCGAAAGGTTGACCGGCCGCTCTTTCGGGGAACCCGGCGGCGGCAGTGCCGGTCGAAACGCGGCCTCCTAGGAAAGAAGTCATGTCTGCTGCCGAATTGCAGGAAGTCGAGCCCGCTCTCGACGCCGTCGCCGCGAACCTGGACGAGCAGATCTGCACGTTCCTGGTGAAGAAGGGCCGCCTCAAGGAGGCTGACCTGGCCCGCGCGCGCCGCGTGCACGAGGAATCGGACAGCGAATCGCTCGTCAACCTGCTGACCCGCCTGGGCCTCGTATCCGAGCGCGACATGGCCGAATCGATGGCGGAGCTGCTCCGTCTGCCGCTGCTCGGCGCCAAGGATTTTCCCGAATCGCCACCGCCGAACGTGGCGCTGTCGGTGCGATTCCTCAAGCAGCATCACGTGGTACCGATCAGCGAGAGCGAGACCGAGGTGGGTCTGCTCGTCGCCGACCCGGCGGAGCCGTATCCGGCAAAGGCCGTGGAACTCGCGACATCCAAGAAGGTGACGCTGCAGATCGGCATGCGCTCGGAGATCGACGACCTGATCGAGCGCTACTACGGCCAGGGCCGTTCGGCGATGGGCACCATCGTCGAGACTCTGTCCGAGGACGCTACGCGCGGCGAGGACGACATCGAGCATCTGCGCGACCTCGCGTCGGAAGCACCGGTCATCCGGCTCGTCAATCTCATCGTCCAGCGCGCCGTCGAGCAACGTGCGTCAGACATCCATATCGAACCGTTCGAGAGCCGACTCAAGGTGCGCTATCGCATCGACGGCGTGCTGCATGAAGTCGAGTCGCCGCCGGCGGCCTCGACGGCGGCGGTGATCTCGCGCGTGAAGATCATGGCCAAGCTCAACATCGCTGAACGCCGCCTGCCGCAGGACGGTCGCATCATGCTGCGGGTGCAAGGCAAGGAGCTCGACCTGCGTGTGTCGACCGTGCCGACGTCCTGGGGCGAGTCGGTGGTCATGCGTATCCTCGACCGCGAAAGCGTGGTGTTCGATTTCCACACCCTGGGCTTCACCGACGAATTCCTGCCGCAGTTCATGAAGGTGCTCGAGCTGCCCCACGGCATCATGCTCGTCACCGGTCCGACCGGTTCGGGCAAGACCACGACGCTGTACACCGCGCTGTCCAGGCTCAACCAGCCCGACGTCAAGATCATCACGGTCGAGGACCCGGTCGAATACCAGATCGAAGGCATCAACCAGATCCAGGCCAAACCGCAGATCGGCCTGGATTTCAGCCATGCGCTGCGCTCGATCGTGCGACAGGACCCGGACATCATCATGATCGGGGAAATGCGCGACCTGGAGACCTGCCGCATTGCGATCCAGTCGGCGCTCACGGGCCATCTCGTGCTCTCGACGTTGCACACGAACAACGCGGCCGGCGGCATCACGCGCCTGCTGGACATGGGCGTCGAAGACTATCTGCTGACCTCGACCGTCAACGGCATCCTCGCGCAGCGTCTGGTACGCCGGCTCGACAAGGCGCATGCAGAGGCCTACACGCCACTGCCCGAGGTTGTGCGCGAATTCAATCTCGACAAGCTGGGCGGACCCGGTCCGCTGCAGCTGTACAAGCCGATGCCGAGTGCGAATTACCCCAGTGGCTACTACGGGCGCACCACGATCATGGAATTCATGGTCATGTCCGACCCGTTGCGTCGACTCGTGATGCAGCACGCGGGCATGGGCGAGCTCGAGCAGCAGGCGCGCAGCGAAGGCATGCGCACCATGTACGAGGATGGTCTCGTGAAGTCGCTCGCCGGTGTCACCACGATCGAGGAAGTGCTGCGCGTGACTCAGGAAGGCTGATGCCTTCTCCCCCTCCATCCCCGACCTTGCGCGCCGATAGCCAATGCCCCTGTTCCGCTACAAAGCCGTAACCCCCGCCGGCGAGACGCTCGAAGGCCAGATGGAGGCCGCGTCCGCCGACGAGGTCATCGCCAAGCTGCAGGATGCGGGCAACATTCCGCTGGACGCGCGTGCCGCGGATGCCAGTGAGGGCAGCACCCTGCTGAGCATGCTGACGCGACGCTCGAGTTTCAGCGCATCGCAGGTCGTGCAGTTCACGCAGCAGCTCGCAACCATGCTCGGCGCGGGTCAGCCGCTCGACCGTGCGTTGCAGATCGTGCTGGACCTGCCCGGCGACGAGAAGGCGCGCCGCATGCTGGAGCGTGTGCGTGACACGGTGCGCGGTGGTGCGCCGCTGTCGGATGCGCTCGAAGCCGAGCATGGCGTGTTCTCGCGCCTCTACGTCAACATGGTGCGTGCGGGTGAAGCCGGCGGCTCGCTCGACGAAACGCTGCGGCGTCTCGCCGAATACCTGGAGCGCACGCGGGAACTGCGCGGCAACGTGATCAACGCGATGATCTATCCCGCGTTCCTGATCGGCATGGTGTTCGCGTCACTGATGATCCTGCTGATCTACGTCGTCCCGCAGTTCGTGCCGATGTTCAACGACATGGGCGTGGAAATGCCGCTGATCACGCAAATCGTGTTCGGCGTCGGTACCGTGCTGCAGAAGTTCTGGTGGCTGTTGCTCGTCCTCGCCGTACTCGGCGCCGGCTGGCTGCGCAGGCAGTACGCGCAGCCGGAAACGCGGCTCGCGCTCGACGTGCGGCTGCTGTCGCTGAAGGTGGCCGGCGATGTGATCCTCAAGCTCGAGACGGCGCGGCTCACGCGTACGTTGGGAACTTTGCTCAAGAATGGCGTTCCGTTGTTGGGCGCGATGACGATCGCGCGCAATGTCATGAGCAACGCGGCGCTGGCAGAGGCGGTTTCGGCCGCGACGGAAGAGGTCAAACGCGGTAACGGCCTGGGCTTCGCCCTGAGCCAGAGCAAGCGGTTCCCCAAGCTCGCACTGCAGATGGTCGCCGTCGGCGAGGAATCCGGTGAACTCGATGGCATGCTGCTCAAGACCGCCGATACGTTCGATCAGGAAGTGAAGAACACGCTGGACCGGCTCCTGGCCGCGCTGGTCCCGGTGGTGACGATCGTCATGACGGTGCTGGTGGCGATGATCATGATGGCGATCATCCTGCCGATCATGAATCTGGCCGGTTCAGTGCAATAATTTGGGAGAATGCAATGAAGTATAAATTTGATCATCGCGTTGGCCTGCGCGGGCAGGCGGGTTTCAGCCTGCTCGAAATGCTCGCCGTGATCGTGCTGATTGGCATCGTCGCCGGCATCGTGGTGAACCAGGTGGGCAAGAACGTCGACAAGGGCAAGTGGAATGCCGGGAAGGCGCAGGTGCAGAAGCTCGCGATGAGCATCGAGTCCTATGCGCTCGACAACGGCGGCCCGCCCGAGCGTCTCGAGGATCTCGTCAACAAGCCGTCCAATGCGCCGAACTGGAAGTCCGGCTATGCCAAGGAATCCGACCTGAAGAGTCCTTTCGGCGGCGCCTTCGGCTACAAGAAGCCCGGTGAGCACGGTGACTTCGACATCGTGTTCTACGGCAAGGACGGCAAGCCGGGCGGTGAGGAATACAACGCCGACGTCGGCAACTGGCAGTAATGGATGATGCGTACGGCGGATCGCGAGTTGCGCGGCGGCCTGACCGCTCGTGGTGCGCCTGCGGACGCTGAGTCCGCGTGCGCCGCCGGCGTACCTCGCGATCGTCGGGCAGCGAGGCGGGGGCGCATGCAACGCGGCTTCAGCCTGCTGGAGCTCATGGCCGTGCTGGTGCTCGTCGCGATCGCGGTCACCGTCGCCTCGGTCTCGATCAGCAACAGCCTCGGCAGCGCGAAGATCCAGGCGGCTAGCCGGGATCTCGTCGCCGCCCTGCGCTACACGCGCGGTCAGGCCATCGTCAAGGGTGAGCAGAAGACCCTCGATGTCGATCTCGAGGCCATGAGCTATACCGCGCCGGGCAGGGATGCGGTCAAGTTTCCCGACAAGATCGAAGTCAAGCTGCTGACCGCGCAGAACGAGCTGATTCACGACAAGGCCGGCCGCATCCGCTTCTACCCCGATGGCAGTTCGACGGGCGGACATGTCTCGATCATTGCCGGCACGCGCGAGTGGCGTGTCAACGTTGGCTGGCTCACCGGCGAAGTCGACCTCGAGGAGCTGAAAGAGCGATGAGCCGGGCCTCCGCCCCTCGCCGTGCGCTGCGACCTCCCGCACGCCAGCGCGGTTTCAGCCTGATCGAACTCGTCGCGGCATTCGTCGTGTTCGCGCTCGGCTTTGCGGTGCTCATGGGCATCCTGTCGGCTTCGATCCGCAACACGCGCCTCGCGGCCGAGTACACGCAGGCCGCGCTCTGGGCGCAGTCGCAGCTCGACACCGTGGGCATCGGAGAAAAACTCGAGGCCGGACGCAAGAGCGGCCGCTTCGACGACCAGTACCGCTGGGAACTGGATATCCAGAAGTACGAGCCGCCGCCGGACGCCAACGCAGCGCCGAAGCCCGAGGGCTTCCAGAACATCGAGCTGTTCCGCGTCGATCTCGAAGTGTTCTGGGGTGAGCGGCGCAATCCGCGCAGCGCGCATTTCGTGTCGCTGCGCTCGGCGAATGCCGAGGTCGGCGGTCTGGGGGGCGGTCGCGCCGACGGGACTGTCCAGCAGCCGGGGCAGGGCGGCAAATGATGCGCTCGCCTCGCCGTGCAGGCGGCTTCAGCCTGCTCGAAGTCCTGCTCGCTATCACATTGCTGGCACTGCTGCTCGCCGGCGCCATGAGTGGCATCCGGGCGGCGACACGCGCGATGCACTCGGGCGAGCAGACCATCGAGCGGACGAACCGGCTCCGCGTCGCGCAGGAATTCATCCGGCGTGAACTCGGTCGCAGCCTGCCGCTGGCGTTCGGGCAGGAGCATGGCAGCGGCGCGAATTTCGTGTTCCAGGGCGAGAACGATTTCCTGCGCTTCGTCGCACCGATGCCCGGGCACCTGAGTCGCGGCGGACCTTACGTACAGACGCTGGAACTCGTGCGCGGCCGAAAGGGGCTGCAGCTCGTGTTCACGCACAACATGCTCAATGGCTATGACCTGGACAAGCTCAAGCCCGACGACGGTCAGCCGGTCATGCTGCTCGACGGCATCCGCCGCGGGCGTTTCGAGTACCGCAAGTTTGACGATCAGAACGAACTCGAGGACTGGAAGGACGAGTGGGAAAACCCGTCGATGCTGCCGGTCATGGTGCGTATCGATCTGGAGATGACACCGGAATCCGGCCTGGTCTGGCCAACCATGGAGATCCCCCTGATCCTGGATACCAGCGGCGGCGTACGTCTGTTCCAGCAGCGCATGCCCCGGCCCGGGGCCGTGCCCCAGGATCCCTCGGCCGGCGGAGCGTCGGAGAAACAATGAACCGGTCGCCGAAGCAGCGTGGTGTCGCATTCATCCTCGTGCTCTGGGTCATCGCGCTCATGAGCATTCTTCTCGGCAGCTTTGCCGTGATCGCACGCACCGAGAACCTGCAGGCCCGGCATCTGTTCGATTCGACCGCAGCGCGCTATATGGCCGAAGCAGGCATCCATCGTGCGGTGCTGGAGCTGCGCAATTCCGACCCGTTCACGCGCTGGGTCGCGGACGGACGGCCGTACGAATTCGAGTTCGACGGCGCGAAAATCGAACTGCGCATGACCGACGACAGCGGCAAGGTCGACATCAACGTGGCCGATGCGGTGATGTTGAAGGCCCTGTTCCAGTCCGCCGGCATCGAGGAGCTCCGCGCCGAGGAACTCGCCGATGCCATCGTCGACTGGCGGGATCCGGACGATCTCGCCGGCGTGCACGGTGCCGAGGAGGCCGAGTACAAATCCGCCGGTCTGAAGTACGCGCCGCGGAACACGCCTTTCGAAACGGTGTCGGAGATCCAGCAGGTGCTGGGGATGGATTACGACACCTACCACCTGATCGAGAAGGCCATCACGCTCTACTCTGGCCGCAACCAGCCCAGCCCCGCCTACGCGCCGCTCGAAGTCCTGCGTGCGATGCCGGGAATGACCGAGGAACAAGCGCAAATGCTGCTGACCCAGCGCCAGGCGGTGCCGCCGGGCATGCCGTACAACATCACGATGCCCGATGGAACCCCTGTCATGGCGGAGGGGGGGGGGCTCACGTATAGTATCGAGTCCCGCGCCACGCTCCCGAACGGCGCCAGCACTCGGCTGGACGCCACCATACGGCTGGGCGGACAAGGCGTTGGCGGCAGGCCGTTCGTGGTCCTGCGCTGGCGCGACGGCGAAGATCAGTAATGGCCATTCAAGACGTGCTCGAACCTCAGCTCGTCCGCTTGCGGGCGCGCTACGCCAAGACTCCCCTGCCACGCTTCTTCGCGTGGTGGGGCGGCGAGCTGCTGTCCTTCCTGCCCCCGTCATGGCGCGCCGCGCTGGCCGAGGGGCGCGAATCGCTGCTGCTGCACGTGGCCGACAACCGGCTCGTGCTGCGTCGTGAGGGAGTCCGCGGCGCAACCGAGTTCGGCCAGATCGATCTCGGCCAGGACGTCGAGGTCCAGCGTGGCGATTTCCAGCGCCAGCGTGCGCGCATCGACGAACCGCAGCTGCGCCAGTTCTTCTGCGTGCCGACGACGCGCATGCTGCGGCGCTCGCTGAACCTGCCTGCCGCGGCGGAAGACAACCTGCGTCAGGTACTCAGTTTCGAGATGGACCGGCAGACGCCTTTCAAGGCCGATCAGGTCTATTTCGATCACGTCGTGCGTGGCCGCGACGCCGTGGGGCGACAGCTCCAGGTGGATCTCGTCGTCATGCCGCGCGCAGCGTTCGACGAGGCGATCGCGCCGGCGGTGCAGCTCGGCATTCCGCTGGACGGCGTGGACTGCTGGGTCGATGAGGCGAGCGGGACGCGCATGGGCGTCAACCTGCTGCCGCCCGATCGGCGCGCGCGTCGCAGCAACCAGCGTCTCTGGATCAATCTCGGCCTCGCGGCGCTGGCCGTGATACTCGCCCTCGGCGTCATGGCGCGGACCGTGACCAACCGTCAGGTGGCGCTCGAGAACATGACGGCCGAGGTCGAGAAATCGCAGCAGGATGCCAAGCAGGCCGCGGCACTGCGCAAGACGCTCGAAGAAACGATCGAGTCGGCCAACTTCCTTACGCAGAAGAAGCGTACCGTCGTGCCGGCGATAGAACTGCTCCGGGATCTGACCGAGCGTTTGCCGGACAGCACATATCTCGAGCGCCTCAACGTGACCGAGGACGGCCGGGTAGAGCTGCAGGGGCTCAGCGACCGCTCCGAGAATCTCATTGCCGAGCTGCAGAAATCCCGGGTGCTTGCCGATCCGGCGTTCCAGGGGGTCGTGCAGCCCGATCCGCGCGTGAAGAAGGACCGCTTCAACCTCGTGGCCCAGCTCAAGCCGCGCGAGAGCACGCCGTCGAGGCCGGCGAACGCCGCCAAGGACGCACCCGTCGAGCCGGCGTCAAAGGACGCCGCTGCGGGAGAAAGCAAGGAGGGAAGCGCGAATGCGCCTGCTGCCGCAAAAGAATAACGGCCGTTTCATGGCGGTGGTGCTGACCCTGATCGTGCTGCTGCTGGGCTATCTCCTCGGCGTGCACTGGTGGTTCGTTGCGCCGCACCTGGAGATCGCGTCGCAGATGAGCGATCTGCGCGAGCAGCAGCAGCGTTTCCAGGAAACGAGCAAGCAGCGCACCGAGATCGAAAAGCGTCTCGCGGACGTGCGCAGCTTCGAACAGAGCAATCAGGCCTTCCTCGCCCAGAACGACGCGGCAGGCGCCGCGGCCGATCTGATCCAGCGCATGAAGCAGGCGGTGACCGAACACGGCGGTGACCAGAACCGCTGCCAGGTGCTCACGCACCAGCAACTCACCGGCGGCAAGCCCGAGCTCTACGAGAAAGTGACGATCCAGGTGCGCATGCGCTGCGACCTCGAACCCCTGTCGTCGATCATCTACCAGCTCGAGAGCGGCAAGCCCTACCTGTTCGTCGATCAACTCATGATCTACAAGCAGAACTACGGCTATGTCGCGCCGGGCCAGAAACAACCGCAGCAGAGTGCGCTCGACATCCGCTTCAATCTGTCGGGCTACATGCGCAAGCGCGGAGCGGAGAAAGCATGAACGCCCGCACCGCACGCCTGATCACGCTGAGTCTGGCCGGAACCTGTGGCGTCATGGCGCTGGCCGGTGTGTTGGCCTGGATGGGGGCCGGTCGCGGCTACGGATGGCTGCCGGAAGGCGAGGCACCGCCGGTCACCGGCGTCGGCCGCATCGACACCGAAGCCGTCGTGATGCCGCCGGATTCCGAATTCGCCGAGGTGCGCCAGCGTCCTATCTTCAACGAGGACCGCAAGCCGACGCCGATCGTGGAGGAAATCAAGCCTGTCGATGCCCCGACTGCGCCCTTGAACATCACGCTGACCGGCATCGTGATGACGCCCGATCTCAAGCTCGCGATGGTGCGCGACAACACCAAGAACGAATCGGTATCGCTGCGCGTGGGTATGCCGTTGCCCGGCGAGCAGCAGGGCTGGACGCTGGCCGAGATCCGCGCCCGCAGTGTCGTGTTCAGGAATCCGCAGGACGAAACCTCGGAAGTGGAACTCGAAGTCGCGCCAGGACTCACAGTGCCGCCGAGCGCGCGCGCCGTTCCGCCGCCACCGCCGCCCGGTGCCGCGCCGTCACCCCCGCCGGGTGGCAATGTGCCGGCCAACGTACCGGGACAGCCGCCGCCGGACCGCGCAGCGGAGCTGCAACGCCGAATCGAAGAGCGCCGTCGCGAAATGCGCGAGCAGGCCGAGAAGCTGCGCGAGCAGCAGGAACAGGTCAAATGAACGGAGTGCCACCAGTGCGTCTACGTCTGTATCCCCTTTGCCTGGTCGCGCTGCTGGTCGCGCTGGGCGGTTGCTCGTCGGCCCCGAAGCGCTCCCTGCAGGACGACGAAGGCCGGCCGACCCAGTCGGCACCGTCGGAGACGCAGGCGGAGAAAGTGTTGACCGGCAAGATCCCGGTCGACGATGGCCCGATATCGCTGAGCGGCAAGAAAGACCCTTCCGCGCAGGCGACCAAGCCCGAAATCGAGACGGGCACGTCGACGTTCATCAATGAGGCCGCCGCGCGGGCGCCGATACCCACCATTCCCGACGGTGATGGCCAGCTCACCTTCAACTTCGAGAATCAGCCGATCCAGGCGGTCGCCAAGGCGATCCTCGGCGACCTGCTTCAGCTCAATTACGTGATCGCACCAGGGGTGCAGGGCAACGTCAGTTTCTCGACGTCCAAGCCGATCAAGTCCGATCAGGCCATGTCCATCCTCGAGATGTTGCTGTCCTGGACCAACAATTCGCTGGTCTACAGCGAGGGCCGCTACACGGTGCTGCCGACCAAGGATGCGTTGCCGGGCAAGCTCGTGCCGCGGATCGCGCCGCCGGGCGCATCGAAGGGCTATGAAGTGCGCGTGTTCCCGCTGCGCTACGTGTCGCCCAAGGAAATGGAAAAGTTGCTGAAGCCCTACGCCAAGGCAGATGCGTTCATTTCGGTCGATACCGCGCGCAGCATGCTCGTGCTCGCCGGAACGGCCACGGAGCTCGCCAACTACCAGCGCACGATCGATACCTTCGACGTTGACTGGCTCAAGGGCATGTCGATCGGCGTGTATGCGGTGGTCAACGTGGAAGTCGCCAAGATCATGCCGGAGCTGGACAAGCTGTTCGGCGCCACCGGCGAGTCGCCGATGGCCGGAATGTTCCGCTTCGTGCCGATCGAGCGCACCAACTCGGTCATCGTCATCACGCCGAACCCGGAGTACCTCGCGCAGGCCGAGGAGTGGCTGCGTCGCCTCGACCAGGGTGGCAGCGAGAACGGTACCCAGCTGTATGTGTACGATGTAAAAAATGTGAAATCCGTCGACCTTGCCGACCGCCTCAACGAAGTGTTCACGGGGCAGCGCAGCAGCAGCGGCGGTTCGTCCCGGCGCACGAGCTCCCGGGGCGGCGTGGCGCCCGGGCTGCAGTCGGTCGAAGTGCGTGGCACCAATGACAACAGCCGCCGCGCCGAAGCGACGCGTGAACGGCAGGCTGCGGCGGCGGGCGGAGGTGGAGGCGGTGCGGCCTCGTTCACGATCGGCGACGACGAGGCCGAAGTGCGCATCACGGCCGTCGAGGAGAACAACCAGATCCTCGTGATGGGCACGCAGAGCCAGTGGGGCATCATCCAGAGTGCGATCAAGCGCCTCGACGTGGAACCGCTGCAGGTGCAGATCGAGACCAAGATTCTGGAAGTATCGCTCGTGGGCGACCTCGAGTACGGCGTGCGCTGGTTTCTGGAAGGCCTGATCGGCACGAACAACCAGGGCGAGAATCGCTTCACGCAGTCGCAGCCGGGCAACCAGCAGCGCGGCCTGTTCGGCGCCACCAATACCCCGGGCGCCAACAACTCGAACGTGTTCTTCTCGTTCATCAACAGCGAGATCGAGGTGGCGATCAACGCGTTGCAGACGAGCTCGAACACCAAGACGCTGTCGGCGCCGTCGCTGGTCGTGCTCAACAACAAGGAAGCACGCATCAATGTCGGCGACCAGATTCCCGTCGTGCAGAACTACCTGAGCGGCATCAATACGGGCACCAATGTGAACACCGGTACGAGCTACGGGTCGGTCCAGTTCCGCGACGTCGGTGTGATCCTGACAGTGACGCCGCGCGTGAACCCGGGCGGCCTTGTCTATATGGAAGTGGCACAGGAAGTCAGCAAGCCCGGTGCTCAGGACGTGACCGGCAACTACAGCGTCGCCAAGCGCGAGATCGAGACGGAAATCGCCGTGCAGAGTGGGCAGACCGTGCTGCTCGGCGGACTCATCGGCGAATCGGAAGTGGCCGGCAAGGACGGCGTTCCCGGCCTGAGCCGCATTCCGGTCATCGGCAACCTGTTCGGACATACGAAAAAGAATCGGACGCGTACCGAACTCATCGTGCTGATCACGCCCCGTGTCGTCGGAAACGCGGTGGACGCGCAGAGCATCACCGAGGAGTATCAGCGTCGCTTCGAATCCCTGCCCCCGATGAAGGGCGCTGGCGGCGACACGCTGGAGGCCGCGTTCGGCGACAAGGCCGGCGAAAAGGCCGGTGACAGGAAGAAACAGAAGTAAATGAATCGGAGCCTGTGCATGAAGAATCTCAAGACCCTGTTGCTGTCGTTGTCGCTGCTTGGCCTGCTCGCCGGCTGTGCGGCCGGCCCGGGGGGAGCCAGGAGCGGCGGCGCCAGGAAAGGCGAGACGGTGGAAGATCGCGCTGTCAAGCGCTGGGAACTGCTGATCGCGCGGGATGCGGCGGCGGCCTATGACTACCTGACTCCCGGCTACCGTGCCGCGCGCCCCAAGGATCAGTACGCCGCGTCCATGTCCACGCGCCCCGTGGTCTGGAAGAAGGTCGAGTTCATGGACAAGGACTGTCCGGACGAGGACACCTGCACCGTTCGCCTCATCGTCGATTTTGAGCTCCGGATCGCGGCGGGCATACCCGGCCCGGTCTCAAGTACCGATGTCCAGAAGGAAAAGTGGCTCCGTATCAAGGGGCAGTGGTACCACCTTCCGGCGCAGTGAGCCGGCCCAAAAAGCCGGTTTTCGTGGGATTGCGTTGCCATGACCTTTGTTCTAGCATTGGCGCGCTGTTGCCCTACCATGCCCAAAAAAGGCGGGCCAAAACCGCTGTTGAGGAGCATGGTCGGTTGTATGCAAAAGCCCTGTGGTTCATTAGGAGTGTTGTGATGAAAAGAAACAATCTGACGACTTCGGTTGTCGCAGGTCTTGCCGCAGTTGCCGGCATCGCCAGCACCGCGAACGCCGTTGAGCTGAACCCGGATGGCACCGGCCAGGTCCTGGTCTATCCGTACTACACGGTCAACAAGAACCAGCAGACCATCGTGTCGGTGGTCAACACCACCAACATCGCCAAGGCTGTCAAGGTCCGCTTCCTCGAGGGTCACAACTCTCGCGAAGTCCTCGACTTCAACCTGTTCCTGTCGGAATTCGACGTGTGGACCTCGAGCGTGTTCGCTCTGTCCGACGCCGGTCTGGCTGGTGAAGGCGCCGCCATCACCACGACCGACAAGAGCTGCACCGCTCCGAACAAGGATGCGTGGACCGGCTCGCTCGGTACCGGCCGTCCGTACCAGGAATTCCTGCCGTTCGCCTACACCGGCGACCATGAAGACACCGGTCCGACCGACATCTCGCGTACCCGCGAAGGTCACATCGAACTGATCTCGATGGCCGACCTGCTGAACCCGGGCACCCTCCGCACCGCCGTTACCCACACGTCGGCCGGCACCCCGGCAAACTGCAACGTCGTGCAGAGCATCGACCCGTCCAACAGCCAGCTGCTGCCGCCGACCGGCGGTCTGTTCGGCGCTGGCGGCGTCGTCAATGTCGCTCAGGGTACGTTCTACACGTACAACGCTGACGCGATCGATGGCTTCACCACCGTCGTGCTGTTCTCGGATACGTCCTCGCTGACGCCGTCGCTGGCTCAGGCCAACACCGGCCCGGGCATCGCGACCGCCTACGTGTTCGGTTCGTCGGGTCAGCTGATCCAGTCCGACTACGCGACCACCGGCACGCCGTCGGCCGCGATCGACGCCGTCTCGGCCGTGTTCATGTCGAACAACGTGTTCAACGAATACAACGTTGACTCGTCGGTCGGCTCGAACACCGACTGGGTCGTGACGTTCCCGACCAAGCGCTTCTACGTCGACAACGAAATCCTCGGCGTTGCGCTGGGCGATCCGGGCGCCATCCAGCCGTTCCGCTTCACCTTCGGTGAAGACGCTGCGGGCAACGGCGACGGCCTGTCCTGCACGCAGATCGAAGTGGCTCAGTACGATCGCGAAGAAGGTCGTCCGGTCGGTCCGGCTCCGGGCTTCTCGCCGCCGCCTCCGGGTCAGCCGGCTTCCTCGCTGTGTAAGGAAGTCAACGTCATCAGCTTCCTGAACGTCAGCACGGCTCCGACCGAGTCGGGCGTTCTGGGTTCGAAGCTGGTCACGAACGTCAAGCCGTTCGCGGCTGCTGGTTGGATGCGTCTCGGCATGAATCCGGCTGCTCAGCCGCACTTCAGCCGCGCTTCGATCGACGGCGACGTCTACGCTGGTCTGCCGGCGACGGGCTTCGAAGCGGTCAACTACATCAACTCCAACGTGGCTCCGGGCGTGCTGTCGAACTACAGCGGCCTGTTCCGTCACCGCGCTTCGCGTGCTTGCACGAACGGCACGGCGGCTTGCTCCTGATCCTCGATCAGGTAGTAGTTGCATAGTTGTGGGAGGGGCCTTCGGGCCCCTCTTTTTTTGCCTCACGCTTGCCATAGCCTGTGCAAGTTGCTGGCGCGCATGTCCCTCGGCCGTTCCGGAGCGACTTTTGAGCCTCCAGAATCGTAGAGGGGCTGCCGCCAATCTCGTCGGAAGGCCCGCATGCTCGCGGGCGACAGGCCCGACGGTCTGTGCCGTCGCGGCACCGTCCGGCGCTCGCGGTTGCTGGTGTCGGCGCTTCCCGAATGTAAAAAGGGAAAAAGTTCGCACGCCCTGCACAAAATATCGTGCTACTGCGGCGTTTTCCGCGCATCTTGGGTTTGCGTGCTGCTTGGAGCAGGCTCCAGACGTCTTCCCGTTTCGTTCACTTGCAACTTGATTTAACGAAGGGTTTGCACGGGAGGGCGGATCAGGCGCTAAAATTCGATCGCTCTCATTTGAATTGGAACTTGTCAATGCCTGCATTGCGCCTGCCAGCCGCCGCGTTGCTGTTCACGATCGTGGCCGCCTCCGGTTCTGCGAATGCCCAGACGACGCTGCGGCTCACCTGGACCCCGTCGGGCGGATCGCCGAAAGTCTGTGAATACACGACCGACGCCAACGGCGTGACCATGGACCCGACAACGGGCGCCTTGCTGGCCACGGGGTCGTTCTCGGGCACCGACTGTCCGACGGCCACACCGGTCTCCGACCCGCAGATAACGAACGGCATCGACACGACCGATATTCCCGCCAGCACGACGACTGGGGCCTCGCACACGATTACCTGGGCCGCAAGCGCCGACAGTTGCAGCTATGCGGGCAGCGTCACGCCAGAGGGAATTTCGAACTGGCCGCTGACCGGCAACGTTTGTAGCTCCGCTGCCTCGTGTGCTGCAGGGTTGAGCGTACCGATCACGATTCCGGGTACGGCCGGCACATATACGTTCCGGCTGGCGTGCAAAAAGGACGGTTCCAACGTCACAGCGGTGTCTTCGCAGACCGTGACGGTAACGACCGGCGGCGGTGGCGGTGGCGACACCTGTGTCGAGAACACCGGCATATCGCGCCAGACGTTCGGACAGGTGCGCTACAACAATCTCGACACCCGCGATACCGACCTGACTCTCTACGAGAACGTGTTCGGTCACAACCCGGGCGGCACCAATCGTCCGTTCCCGGGAACGGCGAACATCAATCAGCGCATCATGATCCAGCGCAACAAATACGTGGCGCTGAAGTTCACGGTGCCGACGACCTTGCCGCAGCAGACCTGGGGGCAGTACCGTTTCGAAGAAACGCAGCCGGGCACGTTGCGCATGTCGTACACGATCAGCAAGACCTGCGGCGACTTCTCCGCTACCGCGACTCCGCCGATGACGAGCGCCTGTATCATGAACAATGGTCCGGTGAACAGTTCACTGGCGTGGGGCTACTGGCCTGGTCAGGCTCAGCTTTGCCAACTCGTGCCGGGCGAGACCTACTACTTCAACATCATCCAGGCGCCGCTTTCCAATCTGACCAATTCAGGCTGCTCCGGCACCTGCGGCAACACCATCCAGAACGCGAAGCAGAGTCAGATCGGTTGGCCTCTGGTCGTCGACGACATCGAATAAGCCTCGGCCCTGGCTGGCGGGTGGCGGAGGCCGGATAATCCGGCCCAGCGGAACTCAAGCGTCAGCCAGCGGTCTAGTGAGCTCCTTCTTTCGGAGGGCGCGCTTTGCGCGCCCCCTTTCTTTTTTGGGGTATTCAATGCGTACCATGGTTCTTGCACTCGGGTTGCTTTCGGCGACCGTAGCCGGCACCAACGACGGCGACACGCTCGTCGTCTCGCAGGGGGCTGCACGCGTCACGCTCGCCGATGTCGACGCTTATGTGCATCGGATTCCGGAGTCGGATCGAGCGGGTTTCATGGTCAAGCCGGAGCGCATCGAGACGATGCTCCGCAACATGCTGCTCGACAAGCAGCTCGCCGATGAAGCGCGAAAGCTCGGCCTCGACAGCGATCCGGTCGTGCAAAGGCAGATTGCACTGGCCGTCGAGAACGCCCTGTCGCGCGCGCGCATGGAAGCTTTCCGGGCATCGCTGAAGGCGCCGGATTTTTCCGAGCTGGCCCACGAGGACTATCTGGCCAACAAGATCAAGTACACGATTCCCAAGCGCTACGACGTCAAGCACATCCTGTTCGACATCAAGTCACGCACACCCGAGCAGGCAGAGGCGCTCGCCAACGAAGCCGCTGCGAAGCTTGCGGCCGATCCGACGCAGTTCGACCGTCTCGTCGAGGAACTGTCCGACGACCCGAGCAAGAAAGACAACCACGGCCTGATCGAGAACGCCGCATCCGACAGCTTCGTCGCTCCGTTCCGTGAAACCGCCGCGCGGCTCGAGAAGATCGGCGACATTTCACCGCCAGTCCGCACCGTGTTCGGCTACCACATCCTCAAGCTCATCAAGACCGAGCCGGAGCAGCTGCAGCCGTTCGAACGTGTGCGTGAGTCCATCATTTCGCGTCTGCAGGCCGAGTGGATGGAAGTGCAGATCCGCCAGAAGCTGGACGGACTTCGCAACGAGAAAATGGAACCCCAGCCTGAGGTCCTGGCGACGTTGCGCGAGCGCTACGGCGCCATGAAGGCGTCGTCCGTCCAGTCGACACCCGCGGAACCGACCAAGCAGCCGTGATGCTGCGCCCCGCACGGTAAGCTGCCGTGCGGGGCAGCTGCTGGACATCGTCACCCTTGAGTACCATCGACACGACGCTGCACCGACGCCTGGCCTCGATCCTCGGACTGGCGCTGCAGCTGGCGCGGCGCGATCTGCGTAACCGATACCTCGGAAGCTTCAGCGGCGGCGCCTGGGCGTTTCTCCAGCCCCTGGTGCAGCTCGCGGTCTACTCGTTCGTGTTCGGTTATGTGTTCAGGCAGCGCCTGCCCGGTGCCGATGCGCCAGGATACGTCCCCTTCCTTGTCGTCGTGCTGTGGCCGTGGACCGCCTTTGCCGAGGCCGTCAGCCGCGCGACGACGGCTATCCAGGACAACGCCAGCCTGATCGGCAAGGTCGCGCTGCCCCGGGCGGCTCTCGTGCTCGCGCCGGTCATGGCGTCGTTCGCGATCCACGGCGTGGGCTACCTCGGCCTGCTTATCGTCATGCTGTCCGCGGGAAGCGGAATACTTCCATCCGGGCTTGCGCTGATGATGCCCGCACTGGCGTTGCTGTTCCTGTTTGCGCTCGGGCTCGCACTGCTCCTGTCTGCGCTGCAAGTCTTCGTGCGCGACATCGCTCCTGCACTGCCGCAGCTGCTCATGCTCTGGATGTTCCTGTCGCCCGTCTTCTACGGTCGCTATGTCATGCCTGAGTCCGCCCGGCCCTGGTTCGACGTCAATCCGATGACGGGTTTTGCCGAATACCTGCGCCACGTACTGCTTGGAACACCGTCACCGGAGTGGACTGCGCTCGCGTGCAGCGGGGGCGCCGTTCTGCTGACCCTGTGTGCCGGGCTGTTCGCGTTCCGCCGCCTGCAACGGCATTTCGAGGATTTCCTGTGAGCGTGCTCGTCGAGGCGCGCGGACTCGGAAAGAGCTATCCGCGCGTGTTTCGGCGCAGCGACCGACTGCGCGCGTTGCTCGCGCTGCTGGCTGGCCGGGCCTCGGGCGAAACCATCCCGGTGCTGCACGATGTCGATCTGAGCGTCGCGCGCGGCCAGTCGCTGGGCCTGATCGGCGACAACGGTGCCGGCAAGTCCACCCTGCTCAAACTCCTGACCGGTGTACTCACGCCTACCCAGGGCTCGGTCCGTGTACACGGTCGCGTAGGTGCGCTCCTCGAACTCGGCGCCGGGTTCCACCCCGATTACAGCGGTCGCGACAATATTGCGATGGCCGCCACGCTGCAGGGATTTTCGGCCGAGGAACTGGAAGCGCGTCTGGCCGACATCATCGCGTTCGCGGATATCGGCCGTTACATCGACGAACCGGTAAAACACTATTCATCGGGTATGGTCGTGCGGCTCGGATTCGCGATCGTCGCGGCAACGAGGCCCGATCTGCTCATCACCGACGAAGTGCTGGCTGTCGGCGACGAGTCGTTCCAGAAGAAGTGCATCCGCTGGATGGAGGACTATCTGGAGCAGGGCGGCACGCTGATCCTCGTCTCGCACAGCATGTATCACATCCAGAAACTCTGCCGGCAGGCCCTGTGGTTGCGCGGCGGGCGCATGCAGGCCTGTGGCGATGTGTTCGACGTGACGCAGGCGTATCTGGCCTATCACGAACGCAAGGCTTCCGGCGAGTCCGTGCGTGCACGCGATCTCGATGCGGTCCGCGGACTCGAATTCCACGTCCGCGGCATGCGGGTCAACGGCGAAGACGCCGAGACGTTGCCGGCGCTGGAACAGGGTGCAGCGCTGCAGGTCGAAGCGACGATCGCCTCGCGTGACGGCCGCGTCCCTGTCGTCCACATCGGCATTGCGCGGGCCGATGGTACGCCGGTTTACGGGGTCAGCAGCGACATGGATGGTATTCAGCCAGCTCCTGCACAGGACGGCGATTTCCGTATCGTGTTGTCCTTCAGCGAGCTTCCCCTGTTGCCCGGCAGCTATACGATCCGCGTGCATCCGCTGGACAGTGAAGGACTGCGCCTGTTCGACACGGTAGAGCGCACGCTGACGATCAAGGGGCGCTCCTCCGAATCGGGGCTGGTGCGGCTGGCCCACGTCTGGGAACATGCCGCCCCTCTGAGCAGGAGCCGTAGCGAATGAGCGCTGGCGCAACCCTCGAGTTCACCGGCGAACGCTTCACGCCCGAATGCGTCCGAGAAATCTGGTACGAGCACTGGCATCGGTACGCTCTGGTGCATGCCTGGGCCGGCGGGCGGCGAGTGCTGGATGCCGCGTGCGGCGAAGGCTATGGCAGCGCTCTGCTTGCTCAGGCAGCCGAGTCCGTGCTCGGTCTCGACGTGGATCCGGCGGCCGTGGCGCACGCCCGGGCGCGCTACGGAACCGTCGCCAATCTGCGCTTCGAGCAGGCAGACGCGACGCGGCTGCAGCTGCCTGCCGGCAGTTTCGACCTCGTCGTGTCGTTCGAGACGCTCGAGCACGTGCAGGCGCAGGATGACCTGTTGGACGGGCTCAGCCACGCGCTCCGCGATGACGGGCTGCTCGTGATTTCCTCGCCGGACAAGGCGACCTACAGTGACGCGGCCGGATTTCGCAACGAATACCACGTGCGCGAGCTCTATCGGGGCGAACTGGAGGCGATGCTGCGGCGACGCTTTCCGCATGTGCGCCTTTACGCCCAGCGCCTGCTGTTCCAGTCGGCGATCTGGTCGGTGGATCCGCCGATTCCTGACGCGCCGGCGCACTATGCGACCGCCGGGAGCGGCGGCGAGGTGGAGTCTGGCCTTGCCTATGCGCCCATGTACTACATCGCCGTCTGTTCGCGACAGCCGCTTCCGGCCCTGCCGGCGGCTTCCTGGTTCGGCGATCGCGACGAATCGGTGTATCGGCACTACAATCACGAAATCCGCAAGAACATGGCCGCCGGGGCGCGCATCGCCGAACTGGAAGCGCAGCTCGAGGCCGCCCTGCAACGCGAACGCGCGGCTGCCGTCGGGGTGCCGCGCCCGGCCGCCGCGCCGGGGCGTCCCTGGTGGCGCCGTTGGAGCAGCCGCGCGGACTAACGGCGCCGTCGTTCGCGGCGACATGGCATCACGATCCCGAATCGCGCGCGATAGACCGCTCGCGCGCCGACTTCGCCAAAGGCAACCCGCTTCATGAGCAACAACCTGCAGTACCAGTACACCTTCGACGCGACGCCGGCACCGGCCGCGCCCGTGCGACCCGACCCGAATGCGCCGCTGTTTGCCTCCGAGGACGCCGTCGTGGCGTCGCTGTCGAACAGCGAATGTGTATTTCAGGTCAAGCGCACCGGCGACACGCACGTCATGACCTTCCAGGTGCTGCAGGCGCTGGATCAGTGCCGTGAATTCCGCACCCTCGACGAGCACGTGGCGCGCATCCAGAGCACCATACCTGGCCTGGAACACCAGCGGGAAGCGGTCACGCGCGTATTGCAGAGCCTGATCGAACGCGACCTGCTGATCTCGGACACGCGTTTCACCGAACGGCTGGCCAGTGCTTCCACGGGCGCGCCTGCACCGTTGCGCGCGATCTTCGTGCGCGCCTGCGACCGTCCGGCGCAGCTCGAGCGGCTGCTCGCCTCGGTCAGTGATTACGAACGACGCCATCGCGCGGGCCGTCACTATGTCGTTCTCGACGATTCCGTACTCGCGGCCAATATCGACCGCCACCGCGACCTGCTCCGCGAGTTCGCGCGGACGATCGGCTGCAAGGTGACCTACGTCGGTCCCGCGGAACGTCAGCGGCTCGTCGAGCGTCTGTCCAAGTCCGTACCGCAGAGTCAGGTCGCGCTGCAGCGCCTGCTGTTGCCGCAGGCTGGTGCGACGCGCTTCGGCGGTGGGCGCAGCTGGAACCTCGCACTGCTGCTGTCGGCTGGGGGGCGTTTCGTGCTGTTCGACGACGACCAGCGCCTGCCGCTGCGCCGTCACGAACTCGCCCAGGCTGGGCTCGACCTGAATCCGACACAGGTGCCGTTCGCACGCTTCTACCGCAACATGGAGGAAGCGCTGGCTGCGGGCGACGAACTCGGGGACGACCCGTTCAACCTGCATCTGGATGTCTGCGGCATCGGCATAGGCGATCTCATCGCGCGGGGCGAGTACGGACTCAGTCGCGAATCCCTGCGCGGGCTGAATCTCGCACGGCTCGCGCACCTGCGCAGTGACACCCGCGTGCTCGCGACCCAGCAGGGCACCTACGGCAGCGCGCGTTCGGAAAGTGCCGCCTGGATCTACCATCTCGATGCCGCCGGCCGCGCCGATCTCTGTGCGAGCCGCGACGCCTATCTGTCGAACATCGAAGCGCAGTTCATCTGGCAGGGTACGAACCGCGCGCGTCTGGCGTCGATATCCTGGTTCACGCCGTTTGCGTTCGACAACAGCATGCTGCTGCCGTGTACCAACGCCGTCGGACGCGGCGAGGACGCACTGTTCTCGGCAGCGGCGCATTTCTGCCATCCCGATGCGCTGGTGATCGAACTGCCGGTGGCCGTCGGGCATCTGCAGGAACAGTCGCGCCGCCGGTCGCCACGGTCGCTGCAGGCGAGCACGCCGCGCGTCAACCACTTCGTGACCGACTACATACAGCGCCAGTTCGGCAACTTCCTGGCGAGCGACGCGGCCCAGCGTCTTGGCCTGCTCGCCGACATATTTCGCGATCTCGCCGGCGCGAGCGAATCCGCGCGAATCACGCACCTGCGCGAGTACCTCAATTACGTGCGTGCCGATGCCATCGAGCGTCTGCAGCAGCAGTTCGAGGCCGCCACTGACGCGCCGGTGTACTGGCAGGCGGACGTGCGCAGCATCATCGATGCGAACGGACGCGCGCTGATCGCGAAGGCTCCGCCACGTCTGGCCGACTGGAACGACGAATTCGACCCGGCGGCGTGCGCGCAGGCGTTGCGCGCGGAACTGGGCGATCTTGCTGACGACTACGACGCATGGCCGCGTCTCTGGGGGCATGCACGCGAGGCCGGCGACAAGCTGCTGGCCGGCGTCTGACCCGGCCAGTGCCGTGCGGCCGCTGCCTCTGACCAGCGTCGTCATCGTCGCGGCGGACAGCGGTCCCGGCCTTGTCGACACCGTCGCACGCGCGCTGGCGAGCGACGTACCGGTCCAGGTCCTGATCAGCGACAACGCGAGCCGCGACGGCAGCGTCGACGCCGCCGCGCGCGCATTCGCCGGCGACCGGCGCGTTGTCATTATCCACAACGGTAAAAATCTGGGTTTCGGGGCCGGCGTCAACCGCGCCGTCGGACACGCCCGCGGCGACTTTCTGCTGGTGCTGAACCCGGATTGCCTGATCGATCCCGACACGATCGCTCGTCTGCACCTGCAGGCGGCGGCGACGCCCCGTCTGGGCGTCGTGGGCGTGCGGATACGGCATCCGGACGGCAGCGACGAGCCCGCCGCGATCCGGCGCGACCCGACGCTGCGCCGCAGTCTCGCCACCCTGAGCAGGCGGGCAGGATTCGACAGTCGCGGGTGGCTCGCGGAGGGGGTCGACGTCGAGCTGAACGCGCTCGCCCGCGGCGCCGATCAGGCGGCCGAAGCGGTGTCGGGTGCGCTCATGTTCCTGCCGCGCGACGCGTTCGCTGCGGTCGGCGGTTTCGACGAAGGGTACTTCCTGCATTGCGAAGATCTGGACCTGTGCCGTCGTCTGCGCGATGCCGGCTATGCGGTCCGCTACGCCGGTTCAATCAGTGTGGTGCATGGCAAGGGCGGATCGAGCCGCCATCGCCCGGTATTCGTCGCCTGGCACAAGCACCGCAGCATGTGGCGCTGGTTCCGGCGTTTCGATCCCGCCGCGCGCAATCCGCTGCTGGCCATGTTGGTGTTTGCGGGGTTGTGGACGCGGTTTGCCCTGCTGGTTCCGCCGCTGCTGTGGCGCAAACAGCGGCGCGGACGCTGACGCGCACTGGAGATTGCGCGAGGCAGCGGACGAGCCCGTCCGCTGCCTCGCAGGCAGCGTATCAGGCCAGCTTCTTGTAGCGCACCCGGTGAGGCTTGGCCGCTTCCTCGCCGAGGCGGCGCTTCTTGTCTTCCTCGTACTCACGGTAGTTGCCCGTGAAGAACTCGACGTGCGAATCGCCCTCGAACGCGAGGATGTGGGTTGCGATGCGATCGAGGAACCAGCGATCGTGAGAAATGACCATCGCGCAGCCCGGGAACTCGAGCAGCGCTTCCTCGAGCGCGCGCAGGGTTTCCACGTCCAGGTCGTTCGAGGGTTCGTCGAGCAGCAGCACGTTGCCGCCCTGCATCAGGGTCTTGGCCAGGTGTAGGCGGCCGCGTTCGCCGCCCGAGAGCTGGCCGACGATCTTCTGCTGATCCTGTCCCTTGAAATTGAACCGGCCGATGTAAGCCCGCGAGGGCGTCTGGTACTTGCCGACCGTGATCATGTCGGACCCGCCAGAGACTTCCTGCCACACCGTGTTGTTGCCGCCGAGACTGTCGCGCGACTGGTCGACGTAGGCGAGCTGCACCGTCTGGCCGATGGCGATCTCACCCTTGTCGGGCTTCTCGATGCCGGTCAGCAGCTTGAAGAAGGTCGACTTGCCCGCGCCATTCGGACCGATGATGCCGACGATCGCACCCGGCGGCACGCGGAACGAAAGATCGTCGATGAGCAGGCGATCGCCGAAAGCCTTGGAGACTCCCTTGAACTCGATGACCATGTCGCCGAGGCGCTCGCCCGGCGGGATATAGATTTCGTTGGTTTCGTTGCGTGCCTGATACTCGACGGAGTTCAGCTCCTCGAAGCGGTTCAGGCGAGCCTTGCCCTTCGACTGGCGTCCCTTCGCGTTCTGGCGCACCCACTCGAGTTCGCGCTGGATGGCTTTCTGGCGCGATTTTTCCTGCTGCGCTTCCTGTTTCAGGCGTTCGTCCTTCTGCTCGAGCCAGGACGTGTAGTTGCCTTTCCACGGAATGCCGCGGCCGCGATCGAGTTCGAGGATCCATTCGGCAGCATTGTCTAGGAAGTAGCGATCATGCGTGACGGCGACGACGGTGCCCGGGAAGTCCGCCAGGAACTGCTCCAGCCACTCCACCGATTCGGCGTCGAGGTGGTTGGTTGGTTCGTCGAGCAGCAGCATGTCCGGCTTGGACAGCAGCAGGCGGCACAGGGCGACGCGGCGCTTCTCGCCGCCCGACAGGTTGCCGATCTTCGCGTCCCACTCGGGCAGCCGCAGCGCGTCGGCGGCGACCTCGAGCTGGCGTTCCAGGGTGTGCGCGTCGTTGGCGGCCAGGATGTTCTCCAGCCGCTGCTGCTCTGCGGCGAGCTTGTCGAAGTCCGCGCCTTCTTCGCCGTACGCAGCATAGACCTCGTCGAGGCGCTGCTGCGCGTGCAGGATTTCCGAGACGCCTTCCTCGACGCACTCGCGCACGGTCTTGTTCGGGTCGAGCTCGGGCTCCTGCGGGAGATAGCCGACCTTGAGCTCGGGCTGTGCCCGCGCCTCGCCGACGAAATCCTTGTCGACGCCGGCCATGATGCGCAGGACGGTGGACTTGCCCGAGCCGTTGAGGCCGAGCAGGCCGATCTTGGCGCCGGGGAAAAACGACAGCGAGATGTCTTTGATGATCTCGCGTTTCGGGGGGACGACCTTGCTGACCCCGATCATGGTGTAGACGTACTGCATGGACGTGCGTTCCGGAGGCGGAAAAGTCCTCGATTATCCTCGATCGTCCCGCCCCCCGGCCAGCATCCGGCTCATTCCGGTGCTTCGGCGCCGAGCCAGTGCGCGATCCAGTCGTAGATCGGCTCAATGCGTGCCGCATCGCTGCAGAACGAGGTGCCGGGCCGGAACGCGGCAGGCTCCGATGCGGGGGCGAGCTCCGGGAATTTCCGCAGGAACCGCTGGGCATAGTGCTGCCAGCTCGCGGCGAAGTTGCCGCCGGAGGCATGCCAGAGCAGCAGATCCAACGCAATTGCGCAGCGCAGTCCGGCGCGGTGCGCGCGCCAGCTCAGGTCGAGATCGTAAAAATGGAAACCGTCGAAGGTGTGCGCATCGAAGCCGAGCTGTAGCAACGTCGCGCGGCGTCCGGCGAGAAACAGTCCGTCGAGCGCCTGTGCGCCTTCGATGACCGGCCCGCGGGTTCCAAGCAGACCCAGCAACCAGCCGGCGCCCTGCGGCTGGCACACCCACGAGGCCGTATGCGGGGGGCCGGCCCAGAACCATTTCGGGCCCGTGAGACGGTCGCTTCCGGCGACGCCGACAAGATCGTGCATCGCGAGCCGTTCGCGCAGGCGGCCGGCGAAGCGCCGGCTCAGAATGCCGATGTCGTCATGACACAGGACGACGAGCTCGCCGCGCGCGCGCGCGAGTCCGCGCGCATAGCCGTCGCTGAGCGACCGGGCGTCGCCGACATGGACGAGTTCCCACTCCTCGCCGGCGAGTTCGCGCTCGAGATCGGCAGACAGTGCGGACAGGCGTACCGGATCGATGCTGCAGACCACGACGGAAATGGCGCCGTCGGCGCCGCGCCCGGGCGGCCGCAGCGGTGCATGAAGGCCCATGCCGACCAGCTGCATTGCGCATTCCAGCAATCCCTGGGCGGCCAGCGGCTGGCGCGGATCCGCGCGCCACGCGGCGCGCAGCGCCAGTGCGGCGCCCGTCCAGTCGCCCATGCGGCCTGCCGACAGGCCCCGTTGCAGCAGGGCCGCGGCACGCGCCGGATCGAAGGCGGCCAGTTCAGACATCGACATCGCGCGGCTGGACCTGGCGCAGGAAGTCGGCGAAGGCCACCGCCACGTCGCGGTCGCCGAACAGTAGATGTTTGCGGGCCGCAATCGCCTGCGTGAGTTCGGCGCGGCGTTCCGGCGAGGTCGCGAGCGCGACGGCGCGCTCGACGTAGTCGTCGGCGGACCCGGCGACCAGTTCGCCGAGATCGAGCCGTTGCAGCATCGCCGCGCTTTGTCGTCCGCGCATGCACGGCCCCGGCAGCGTGAGCCACGGCCGCTCCTGCCACAGCGCGTCCAGCGTGGTGATGCCGCCGGAGAACCCGATGGTGTCGAGCAGCAGGTCGGCGCTGGCGAGCGTCTGTTGGTAGGCCTCGAGTGACAGGGTTTCCCGGATGCGTACGCGTGCCGGATCGACGTCGTATCGATCGAGCGTCGGGCGCAGACGCCGCTCGAAGCCCGTGACCTGCTCGGCGGATGCTGCAGGCAGGACGTCCAGGGTCGCGGCCGGCGCGCTGGCGAGGATGCGCGCGAACAGCGTGTCGTGCAGCGGATGGAGCTTGTTCAGATTCTGCGCACAGACCAGCCGCGCGGCCCGGCGGTCGCTGGCGGGCGCGAGCGGCCGCGCCGCCGGCGCTTCGAAGCAGCCGCCGAGCCGCGGCAGGCGCACCAGCGCCTCGCTGTAGTGGGTCTCCCCGCGTGCGGGCTCGGCATCGTCGGCCGAGACGAAATAGTCGATGACATCCGCGCCGCTGGTGACGGGGTGCGCCCAGGTGGACACCTGCACCGGTGCGTGGCGCAATGCCGCGAGGCACTGATTCACGACGTCGAGGCCGAGATCGAGAAATACGAGGACGTCGAGGTCGGCGTCGTGCAGCCGGCTGGCCCAGGTCGAAAACGGCGCGACTCCGCCAGCGTAGCGGTCGGCGCGGGTGCGGAAGCGCTGCGTCACCGCGTCTTCGCGCGCGCCGGTGTGGAACACATGCAGCTCGAAGGACTCCTGCGGCAACGCGAGCAGCGCCTCGCTCCAGGCGCGCGTGACCGAATGCCGGTACAGGCAGCTCGACACGATGCCGACGCGACGCCGCGTTCGCGTGATCTCGCGTACCGGCGCATCGGCATGGGCATGGCGGGTCGCGCGGTCGAGCAGCCGCCGGACGACGCGCGCGTGCCGCCGGTGCAGATCGACGAGCGCGCCGTCCTGGTAGGCGAGCGCGAAGCTCGTCACGCTGCCGAGGATGCGCTGCGCGGACTCCGTATCGATGTCCTCGTTTTCGAACGTCTCCAGGCCGCGCTCGAAATCGTGCAGCCATGCCGCGCGCTCGTCCTCGCTCGCGAAGCAGGGCAGGGCCGGCGTGTGGAATGCGATCCACTGCGCGAGCCGGTTCTGCGGTTCGCGTGTGCGCAGGCGTTCGAAGCAAGCAATCGCCGAAGCGGTACGCTGCGCGCCGATCAGGGCGAGGCCGAGCTGTTCCAGTGCCGGGCCGGATTCCGGTTGCAGGGCGAGTAGCCGCTCCCGCACCTCGACGGGCTCGTCGCCGCCGCGCCGTGCCGCATCGAGTGCCGCGGCGCGACGCTGCCAGAGCGGCAGTTCGTCCGGCGCCAGTTCCGTTGCACGCCGCAGCGCGGCCGTGCTCGTGGCCCAGTCCTGCGCAGCGGCTGCCGCCTGCCCCAGTGCGTCCCACGCGGCTGCCTGCTGTGGCAGCCACTCGACCAGACATTCCGCATGGAAACGCGCCGCGGCCACGTTGCCCCGCGCGAGCGCATCGCCGACCAGGCCGATGCGCGAGGTTGCCATGCCGGCCACGTGGCGGATACCGGCGAACTCGCGCTCGGATTCGTCGAAACGGTGCAGCAATGCCAGCACGTGGCCCCGCAGGAACGCGCCCTGCGGCTGCTGCGGTTCCAGTGCGCGCCAGCGTGCCGAGGCGGGCTCCGCGGCGTCGGCGCGGTTCGCGTCGAGCGCGAGTGTCGCGAGCTCGCGCCAGGCCGGGGCCAGGCGTGGATCGACCGCCAAGGCCTGGCGCAATGCGGCCTCTGCACCGGCCCGGTCGCCGCGTGCACGCAGCAGCCGGGCGAGGTGCAGATGTGCGGCCGGGTCACGCGGGCGCCTGGCGATCGCGCGCCGGCACAGCGCTTCCGCCGCTTGCGCGTCGCCGCGGCGCAGGGCTTCCTGGATTTTCGGCGTCAACGGATCCGACACGCGCGCTCCGGCCGCGCGTCCGTCGCACACAAGGCGGTGCCGGACGGGCTTATTCAGTGGGATGGCGGGCACTAAACCGCTAACATCGGCGGATTCTCTGGCCCCGAAGGCGATTCTCCCATGTTTGCGAAAGACCTGCGCATTGCCGGATACGACGACGCCCTGGCCGACGCCATTGCCGCCGAGCGTCGTCGCCAGGAAGATCATGTCGAGCTCATCGCTTCAGAGAACTACGCCAGCCCCCGCGTGCTCGAGGCCCAGGGCACGGTACTCACGAACAAGTACGCGGAGGGCTACCCGGGCAAGCGCTACTACGGCGGTTGCGACTATGTGGACATTGCGGAAAAGCTGGCCATCGAGCGCGTCAAGCAGCTGTTCGGCGCCGACTACGCGAACGTGCAGCCACATTCGGGTTCGCAGGCCAACGCCGCCGTCTACTTCGCGCTGCTGAACCCGGGCGACACCCTGCTCGGCATGAGCCTCGCGCACGGTGGCCATCTGACGCACGGGGCCAAGGTCAACTTCAGCGGCAAGATCTTCAACGCAGTGCAGTACGGCATCGATCCGGCCACCGGTCTGATCGACTACGACGAGGTGCAGCGTCTGGCCGACGAGCACAGGCCGCGCATGCTCGTCGGCGGTTTCAGCGCGTATTCGCAGATCGTCGACTGGGCGCGCATGGCGCAGATCGCCAAGTCCGTCGGCGCGTATTTCTTCGTCGACATGGCGCACGTCGCGGGTCTGGTTGCCGCAGGCGTCTATCCGAACCCGGTACCCCACGCCGATGTCGTGACCTCGACAACGCACAAGACGCTGCGCGGCCCGCGCGGCGGCATCATCCTCGCCCGCGCCAACGAGGAGATCGAAAAGAAACTGCAGTCGATGGTGTTCCCGGGCACGCAGGGCGGGCCGCTCATGCATGTCATCGCGGCCAAGGCGGTCGCGTTCAAGGAAGCGCTCGAACCAGAGTTCAAGAGCTACCAGCAGCAGGTCGTGCGGAATGCCAAGGCGATGGCGGCGGCCATGATGGCGCGTGGTTATCGCATCGTGTCGGGCGGCACCGAGAATCACCTGATGCTGATCGATCTGATCGGCCGTGACGTCACCGGCAAGGAAGCCGAGGCCGCGCTGGGCAAGGCGCACATCACCGTCAACAAAAACGCCGTGCCAAACGATCCGCGCTCGCCGTTTGTGACCTCCGGCCTGCGCATCGGCACGCCCGCCGTGACGACGCGCGGGTACGACGAGAAGGACTGCACCGACCTGGCCAACTGGATCTGCGACGTGCTCGATGCACCGAGCGACGACGGCGTACTCGCGCGCGTGCGCGAAGCCGTCACGGCGCAGTGCAGGCGGCTGCCCGTCTACGGCTGACAGGTGTCGGTGAACGCTGCCGCGCGGGCGCGGCAGGCCCGGGAGTCAGTGCCGGGCCGGAGCGGCTGCGGTTTTACCGAATTGCCGTTTTCACCGTACGATCCGCGTCCATGCATTGTCCCTTCTGCCAGCACGAAGATACCCGGGTCATCGATTCGCGGCTCGCCGAAGACGGCGCGACCGTGCGGCGGCGGCGTGAATGCCCCGGATGCGGCGAGCGCTTCAATACCTTCGAGACCGCCGAAATCAAGCTGCCGGCCATCGTCAAGAGCGATGGCCGGCGCGAAGCCTTCGACGAAAACAAGCTCCGTGTCGGCGTCGAGCGCGCGCTGCAGAAGCGCCCGGTCTCCAGCGATGCGGTCGACGACGTGGTGCGCAACATCCTGCGCAGCCTGCGTCAGATCAACGAGCGCGAAATCGCGTCTCGCCGCATTGGCGAGTGGGTCATGGAAGAGTTGCGGCGCATCGATTCCGTGGCCTACGTACGTTTCGCGTCGGTCTATCGGCGCTTCGAGGACGTGCAGGCGTTCCGGGAGGAAATCGAGCGCCTGGAGCGCGAACTTCCGCGGATCGAGGGCCTGCAACTGCCGCTGCTCGGCGAAGCGCCGGTCGCGCGCAAGAAATCCTGACGCCAGCGCCGATGCAGTGACGACATTCAGCGCCGACGACCACGCCTGCATGGCTCAGGCGCTGCGCCTGGCCGAACTCGGCGCCTATACGACCCGCCCGAATCCCCGCGTGGGCTGCGTGCTGGTCAACGCGGGCGTCGTCGTCGGCAGCGGCTGGCACGAACGTGCCGGTGGGCCGCACGCCGAAGTCCTCGCCCTGCGTGAAGCGGGAGCACGGGCGCGCGGTGCGACCGCCTACGTCACCCTCGAACCTTGTGCACATCACGGTCGCACGCCGCCCTGTGCCGACGCGCTCGTCGACGCCGGCGTCGCGCGCGTCGTCGCGGCGTGCGAGGACCCGTTTCCCGCAGTATCCGGCAACGGCCTGGCGCGGCTGCGCGCTGCCGGCATCCGCGTCGACAGCGGTCTGCTGCGCGACGCTGCGCGCGAGCTCAACCGGGGTTTCATGAGCCGCTTCGAGCGGGGCCGTCCCTGGGTCCGTGTGAAGCTTGCCCAAAGCCTGGATGGTCGCACCGCATTGCACGATGGTCAGTCGCAGTGGATCACGGGCACCGCCGCGCGGGCGGACGTGCAGCGCTGGCGAGCCCGTAGCGCCGCGATACTCACGGCCGCCGGCACGGCAAGGGCCGACAACCCCCGCCTGACCGTGCGTCTCGATGACGCCAGCGCGTTCGTCGCGCCGCTGCGCGTCGTCGTCGATACGCGGCTGGATGCGCTGAGGCCGGGCTGTCATCTACTGGACGGCACGGCACCGACCCTGGTCGTGCATGGCGAGGGTGTCGCTGCACCTTCCGGGACGAACGGCGTCGAGTATGTGGCCCTGCCGTTGCGGGAAGGGCGCATCGATCCCGGTGCGTTGCTCGAGATGCTGGCCCGGCGCGGCATCGATGAAGTGCAGGTCGAGGCTGGTCCGGTTTTTTGCGGAGCGCTGTTCGCCGCCGGCTTCGTCGACGAACTGCTGCTCTACGTGGCGCCGCTGCTGCTCGGCGACGCGGGACTGCCGCTGCTCGCGCTGCCGCGATTGACGCGGATGAGCGATCGCTGGCCACTGCGCGTCGTCGAGCGCCGCGCCGTCGGCGATGACGAGCGCGTGTTGCTGCGACCCGCGGCGCTCGCCTGAGATCTTTCACCCATTGCCCCAAAGAGCGCTCATCCATGTTTACCGGAATCATCCAGGCCATCGGCCGTGTCGCCGCGGTAGAACCGGTCGGCGGCGATCTGCGTATCGACGTCGACGCTGCTGACCTCGACCTCGGCGACGTCCGCCTGGGCGACAGCATTGCAGTCAATGGCGTCTGCCTGACCGCGATCACCCTGGACGGCACGCGCTTCAGCGCCGACGTCTCGGTCGAAACGCTGCAGTGCACGACCCTCGCCGGGCTCGCTGTCGGCGACCGCGTGAACCTCGAGAAGGCGCTGCGCCTCGCGGACCGGCTCGGTGGCCATCTCGTTTCGGGCCATGTCGACGGCGTCGGCCAGGTCGTCGCGGTCACGCCGGACGCGCGCTCCTTGCGCTGGGAGTTCGTCGTGCCGGCATCGCTCGCGCGCTACATTGCGGCGAAAGGCTCGGTCGCGGTCAATGGCGTGAGCCTGACCGTCAACGCCGTGGACGGCTGCCGCTTCGGCGTCAATTTGATTCCGCACACGATGCACTGCACGACGTTCGGCGATCTCGCGCCCGGCTCGCCGGTGAACATCGAAGTCGACCTCATGGCGCGCTATGCAGAGCGGCTCGCCACACGGGACGCACCCGACCAGGAGCCCCGGTCCGGCTAGGTGCCGGTCGGCGCCGCTGTCAACCGTTCTCCCCCTCGCTCACCGCAAGAACCCGGATACCGCGCCATGGCTTTCGACTCCATTCCCGACATCATCGACGACATCCGCGCTGGACGCATGGTCGTCATCCTCGACGACGAGGATCGCGAGAACGAAGGCGACGTGATCATGGCAGCGGAAAAAGTGCGGCCCGAAGACATCAACTTCATGGTGCGGGAGGCGCGCGGGCTGGTCTGCCTGTCGCTGACGCAGGCGCGTTGCCGCCAGCTCGCGCTGAAGCCCATGGTGGTGGACAACACCTCACCGTACCAGACCAATTTCACCGTCTCCATCGAGGCGGCCGAGGGCGTCACGACGGGCATATCCGCCTACGATCGTGCCCACACCGTGCGCACCGCGGTGCGGCCGGATGCGCGTGCGCAGGATCTGTCGCAGCCGGGTCATATCTTTCCGCTCGCCGCACAGCCAGGCGGCGTGCTGACGCGTGCCGGCCATACCGAAGCGGCAAGCGATCTCGCCGCGCTCGCGGGACTGGAGCCCGCCGGCGTGCTCGTCGAAGTCCTGCACGATGACGGCAGCATGGCGCGCCGGCCCGAACTCGAGGCGTTCGCGCGGAAGCACGGGCTGCGCATCGGTACGATCGCCGATCTGATCCGTTATCGGCTCGAGACCGAAAAGACCGTCGAGCGCGTGCATGACGAGGCGGTCGAGACGGAGTTCGGTCCGTTCCGTCTGGTGGCGTATCGCGACATGGTGAACAAGTCGGTGAACTTTGCGTTGGTGCGCGGCGTCGTCGATGACGGCGAACCGGTGCTGGCCCGTGTGCACGTGCGCAACACTCTGTCGGACGTGCTGCATCTGGTAAGGGACGATCTCGGCCTGACTGTGACCGCGGCCCTGCGGCGCATCGCCGCCGAGCAGCGCGGTGTCGTGCTGGTGCTGTCGGAGCCGGGGGAAGACGAAGCCCTGCTGGATCGCCTGACCAGGCGCAGCCGCGTCGAGGGCAAGTCCGAAGCCGTGCAGGAGTGGCGCCGTCATGGACTCGGTGCGCAGATCCTTGCCGATCTGGGCATACGCCGCCTGCGCGTGCTGGGCACGGCGCGACGGCTGGTCGGCCTGGCCGGCTTCGGGCTCGAGGTCGTCGGCCACGAGCCCGGTTGAGCTGACCGCAGGCGGCGTCGGGTAGAATGGCGATCCCCCTTCGAGTTCCCAGCGCCCATGTCGTTGATTGCCGGCGAGTTGCGTGTCGACCCGGATAACCGCATCGCGATCGTAGCGAGCCGCTGGAATCCGACTATCGTGGATGCCCTCGTGGCCGGCGCCGAGCAGGCGCTGCATGCTCATGGCGTGGCTCTGGAGGCCATTGACATCGTCCGCGTGCCCGGCGCCTGGGAGATTCCGATGGCCGTCGCGCGCCTCGCCGCAGGTGGCCGGCATGAAGCCGTGCTGTGTTTCGGTTGCGTCGTGCGCGGCGACACGCGTCACTACGAACACGTCGCGGATGGCTGTGCGCAGGGACTCATGCGCATCTCGATCGACTTCCGCCTGCCCGTGCTCAACGGCGTGCTCGCGGTCGAGCGCTACGAAGACGCCGCCGCTCGCGCGGGCGGAGCACGCGGCAACAAGGGCGAAGAGATCGCGTTGGCCGCGCTGGAAATGATCGATCTGGGGAGAAAGCTGTGACGAATTCGCGACGACCTGAAGGTGTGGATCTGGCGGCGCGCTCGCGCGCACGGCGCCGCGCGCTGCAGGCCCTTTATGCGTGGCAATTGTCCGGCAGCGCGATCGGCAGTGTCATCGACCAGTTCCGGCATGAACAGGACATGGAAGTGGCCGACGTCGAGTACTTCGAAGACCTGGTGCGCGGCGTGGAGCGCCATTGCGCCGAACTGGATGCCGGCCTGCTGCCGTTCCTCGGCCGCGAGATCGTCCAGGTCGACCCGATCGAACGCGCTGCGCTGCGCGTCGGCGCCTACGAGCTCAGGTTCCGCGTCGACGTGCCGTACCGCGTCGTCATCAACGAGGCGATCGAGACGACCAAGCGCTTCGGCGCCGATCACGGTCACACCTACGTCAACGGCGTGCTCGACAAGCTCGCCGGCGAATGGCGCAAGGCCGAATACCGCGGCCGCTGAGCATGCGTCGGGCGCTGCGTCATCGTCGCACTCTTTCAACGGCAACACGCAAGCCCGGCACCCGGACGTGGGCGAGTTCGCGCTGATCGAGGAAATCCGGCGGCGCTGCGCCGTCGATCGCGCGGATGTCGTGCTCGGCATCGGTGACGACGCGGCCCTGCTGCGACCGCGCAGCGGCAGCGAACTCGCCGTTTCCATGGATACGCTGGTCGCCGGCGTGCATTTTCCGGTCGCAACGGCGCCATCCGACGTCGGCTGGAAATCGCTCGCGGTCAACCTGTCCGACCTCGCCGCGATGGGCGCGGAGCCAGCCTGGACCACGCTCGCGCTGGCGTTGCCGGACGCCGACGCCGGCTGGCTCGCGGCGTTCTGCGACGGCTTCGCGGCCCTGGCCCGGGAGCACGGTGTCGCGCTCGTCGGTGGCGACACGACGCGGGGATCTCTGACGATCACCCTGACGGTGTTCGGGTTCGTTCCGCAGGGACAGGCGTTGCGCCGCGACGGCGCACGCGCCGGCGATCGCATTCTCGTCAGTGGCTGTCCCGGCGAGGCTGCCGCGGGCCTTGCCTGCCTTTCCGCCGGCGCGCCGGCGCCGATCGCCGTTTCGGCCGATCGCGAACACCTGCTGGGGCGATTGAATCGGCCGCAGCCTCGCGTCGCCCTCGGTCTCGCGCTGCGCGGCATTGCGACGGCGGCGATCGATGTGTCGGACGGGCTCTGCCAGGATCTCGGGCATATCGCCGCCAACAGCGGGCTCGGCGCGACGATCCGCGCCGACCGGCTGCCGTCGTCGGAGGCGCTGCGGCGCGCCGGCGACGACAACCAGCGCCTGCGTTGGCAGCTAACGGGCGGCGACGACTACGAGCTCTGCTGTGCGGTGCCCCCCGAGCGTGTTGCCCTCGCCCAGGCCGCGGCCATGCGCAGTGGTGTCGCATTGACCGACATTGGCGAGTTCGGCCCGGGTGGCGCCGTCCGCGTGGTCGACGCCGCTGGCGCCACCATCGCGCTGCCGTCCGCGGGCTGGGAGCATTTCGCCGCATGAGCCTCACCGCCGCGCAGCGCCGCACTCTGCTCCGACACCCCGCTGGCTGGATCGCCAGCGGATTCGGCGCCGGCCTGAGCCCGGTGGCGCCCGGTACGGTGGGCTCCGCCGTCGCCCTGCTGCCATGGCTCTGGTTGCGAGACCTGCCCCTTTCGGCCTATTTCGGCGTCGTGCTCGCGGTGTTTGTGCTCGGCATCTGGGTCTCGCGAACACTGGTCGCCCGGCTGCGCGTCGAGGATCCGGGCTGGATCGTCATCGACGAGTTCGTCGGCCAATGGCTCGCCCTTGCGTTCGCGCCACCCGGGTGGTTCTGGCTGGTGGTCGGTTTCCTGCTGTTTCGGCTATTTGACGTGTGGAAGCCGTGGCCGGTTTCCTGGGCCGACCGCCGTGTCGGCGGCGGTCTCGGCGTCATGCTCGACGATGCGCTCGCCGGTGCACTCGCGGGAGCGGCGCTTGCCGCTGCCGCCTGGGTTGCGACGGGATTCCCGGCCTGACCGCTAGCGGCTCGCCGCGTTCTCGATATAGCGGTATTCCTCGGCCTGGACGTCGGCAACGAGCATACCGGCAGCGTTGTCAGCCGGCGTGACGCGGATGTGGCCGACGCGCTGGATCGGCACCACGTCCGCATAGTCACGAAAGAATGCCTGCAGTGCGACTGCCGTGCCGCGCAGTTCGAAGTGGAGTTCCCGGCTCGCGTAGAAATCGCGCATGCGTTCGTTGCCGCGTTCGATGCGGTTCAGCGCAAGCCCGTGACGCTCGGCGAGCGCCTGGAGACCGGCATCAACCTCCGCATCCGCGAACTGCGCCGGCAGGCGCTGCTCGAGCTGCGCCAGGTCTTTGCGAACGGCTCCGACGTCCTGGGCGTAGGCGTCGGGGTCCGCAAGGTATCTCTGACGCGTGGCGACCGCGTCGCGCGTCCAGCGGACTGCCGCTTCGCCGCGTTCGGCGTGATCGAGCGCGTCGGACAGCAGCTGGAAACCCACGCCGGCGCCAGCGCAGAGCGCGATGGCGATGATGAACCCGCGCGTCCGCGACCGGGGGGCGGTAGAGGACGCGTTCATGGCGTCACCAGCCGCGTCGCCGCCGCCAGGCGTGCGGGATCGAGCCGCGCGGTCAGCGTGACCGTTCCGCTGTCGTCGGCGGGTCCTGCGGTCGCATCCGAAAAGCCCGCCTGTCCGAGCCGTTCGATCCAGTGTGCTGCCGTAGTCGAATCGACGCCCGCGAGCTGCAGCGAGAGTCGGGCGTCGTCGATGTCGAGCGCGACGAGATGCGTGTTTGCTGGGGTCGGTGCCAGCAATGCGAGCGCGGCGTGCAGTCCGTGCTGCGGTTGCTGGAGTACGTCGGCAACCGTCTTGCGTGCCAGCATGTCGCCGCGGAGCCGTTCGAGATGGCCGACCGGCGCAAGCCGTGCATCGAGTTCCGCGAGGCGATGTTCCTGCGCGGTGGTCTCGTCGGCGAGTCGCCACCCGCGATGGACGAACCAGGCCGTGGTCGCCGCCAGCGGCAACAGCGCCGCGACGAATGCGGTGAATGCGAGCAGCCACGTGGAATGGCGACGGGGGGTCGAGCTCATCGGCGCGCCTCCGGCGTCGTCGTGGCCGAGCACGGGGCGCCATGATCGATGGCGGCTGGCCCGACGCGGTAGTCGAGAACCTGCGTGAGGTCCGGCGACAGCGTGACCCGCTCGCCGATACGGTTGCCATCGGCGAACTGGGTCACGAATACCGCCGCCACCCGCGGCGGCTGCATCAGGTGCTCGACGGCGACGCGCTTGCGGCAGGCCACTGCACCGTTGCCACGCCGGCCATGGCGGATCCGCTGCGACCAGGGCTGCGTGTCCAGGCCCTCGCGCAGGCGCGGGGCTGCCTGTGCCCAGGCTTCGGCGTACTGTGTTGCGTCGAGCAGCGCCAGCCATTCCTGCGCGCGCGCCGCCGCGTCCTGCGCGGCGGCGGCCGGGGCGACGCTCCCCAGCATCAGCGCAAGCAGTGCGAATCTCCGGCGCATCGGAACCGTCCTAGTCGGGCAGCAGCTTGCCCGGATTGAGTATGCCATCGGGATCGAACTGCGCCTTGATGCGGCGCATGAGTGTGAGCGTCACCGGATCGAGCGCGCGCGGCAGGAACTCGCGCTTGACCAGACCTATGCCGTGCTCGCCCGACAAGGTGCCGTCGAGGGCGAGCACGAGATCGAACACGGCGGCAAGGCAGTCCGGTGCCGCGGCCGCCTGCGCCGGATCTTCGGGCCGGTACAGCAGGTTCACGTGAATGTTGCCGTTGCCGGCATGCCCGAAGTTGACGATGGGGATTCCATGCTTCAGTGAAATTTCCCGCAGACCTGCGATCAGCTCGGGGAGACGGCTGACTGGCACGACCACGTCTTCGTTGATCTTCATCGGCGCGATGGCGCGCAGCGCTGGTGACAGTGCCTTGCGCGCCGCCCAGAGCCGGTCGACCTCGGCCGCATCGTGCGCGGTGCGCCATTCGATGAGACCGTCGCCGCGGGCCGCGGCGGCCACGGCGTCGACCGCGGCGGGCAGGTAGGCCGGTTCGCCGTCGACCTCGATCAGCAGCATCGCACCGGCTTCCGGGATGTGCTCGCCACCGTGGCGGCGCGCGAGCCGCAAGGCGGCGTCGTCGAGAAATTCGAGCGCACAGGGTGTCACGGGTTGCGCCATGATGCGCGATACCGCCGTGGCGGCGGTGGCGATGTCGGCGTATGTCGCGCGCAGCACACGCCTGGCGGTGGGCAGCGGTGTCAGTTTCAATGTGGCTTGCGTGATCAGCGCCAGCGTGCCTTCGGAGCCGATCAGAAGGCGTGTGAGGTCGTAGCCCGTCGCGCCCTTGCTCGTGTAGTAGCCGGCGCGGAATGCTTCCCCGCTGCCGGTCACGGCCTGGAGGCCCAGCGTGTTCTCGCGCGGTGCACCGTATTTCACGGTGCGCGGGCCGGCCGAATTGCAGGCGAGATTGCCGCCGATGCTGCAATAGGCGCTCGAGGTCGGGTCGGGCGGCCAGAAGAAGCCCTGCGGCCTGAGGGCCGCCTGCAGGTCGCCGTTGAGCACGCCGGGTTCGACCACCGCGTAGCGGTTCGCCGCATCAATGCGCAGGATACGGTTCATGCGTTCGAAGGACACGATGACGCCACCCTCGGTCGGCACGGTCGCCCCGGTCGTGTTCGTGCCGCGGCCGCGCGCGATCAGCGGAGCGCGTGCGGCGCGGCAGGCGCGGACCAGCGCGACGACCTGCTCGTGTGTCGTCGGGAACACCACGGCGCCGGGCTGTGCCTGGCGCCGCGAATTGTCGTAGCCGTAGACCAGGCATTCCGCCGGGTCGAGGCTCATGGCACCCGGAAACAGTCCCGCGAGCGAATCCAGCAGCGCGTCCGTGAGCGCCACGGGTCAGTCCTGGTATTCGAACACGCGCACGACCTTTTCGACGCCGGCGACGTTGCGTGCGATCTCCGCAACGCGGTCGGCTTCTGCACGCGTGAGCAGGCCCATGAGATAGACCGTGCGATGCACCGTCGTGACATTCACGCGCGTCGGATCGAAGTCGGGCAGGTCGACGATGTCGAGCAGCGCCGTCTTCACGTGGGCCGTGATGGTGTTGTCGCGGCGCTGCGAGAGAAAGCCTTCGGGCTCGCGAACTTCGATCTCGTTGACGAGGCGGCGCACGCCCTCATAGCCGCTGACGCGGCGCTCGGCGCGCTGCCGGAGTTCCTCGGTGCGCACTTCGCCCGCGAGCAGCATCACCCCGTTGTAGACCACGATGGAAACGTTGTTCTTGAGCGCGAGTTCCTTGTCCTTGTTGAAATTGTCATAGGCGGTCGCCTGGATGTTGCGGTCGCTGAGGACCGTGGTCCAGCTGCGGCGGTCGTGGCCGACACCGGCGGCGGTGCCTCCGACCACGGCAGCGACGCAGCCGGAAAGCATCACGGCGGACACGGCCAGTGCGGCGAGACGCGGCAGGCAGCGGTACGAGTTCGGTCTCATGCGGTCTCTCTCAGTGGGCGTCAAAGGCGGCGCGTTCCCAGGTGCAGACCGCATTGTCGACGGTGCCACTGAACGCGATGCTGTCGAAGCGGCAGGTCGACTGTGCGAAAGACGGGTGCGCGGCCAGAAACATGGCGGCGGTGCGGATCAGGCGGCGACGCTTGGCGGCGCCGATGGACTCGGTTCCGTCGGCGGCAGCGGACTCGTTGCGGTAGCGCACTTCGATGAAAACCAGCACGGCGCCATCACGCATGACGAGGTCGAGCTCGCCGTAGCGGCAGTGCCAGTTGCGCGCCACGAGGCGCAGTCCGGCGCGTTCGAGTTCGGCTTGCGCCGCCTGCTCCCAGATCGCGCCGACCGCGCGCATCACGGCATCCGGCCGTCGCCCAGCGTCAGGCCGGACACTGGCCGTGCGACGCCATTTTCGAAGCGCGCCCAGGTCAGCAGGCGGTGTACCCGCCCGAAGGTGTCGGACGCCAGCATGCCGGTCGCACCGGGCAGATAGCTGTCCGGATGCGTGCCGAGCCAGTCCATGTAGGGCATGAGCGCGTACGCGTCGAGTCCGAGCGCGAACAGGCGTGCGCCGCTGCCACGCGCGGAGTCGATTCCGCGGGCAATGGCGTCGCGCGGCGGCAGGCCCGCACTGGCGTCGAACAGCCACGGCGCATCGCAGAATTCGAGGCCGTCGAGGTCGCGGTCGAGACCGGGGTTCAACGAACCGGAGTAGACGTGCGAACTCGCGAGCACGGGTACGGTCACTCCGGCGAGCTTGAGCTGCGGCATCAACAGTCGCGCCTGCTGTGGGCGCATGCTGACGAACACGGCTGCATTGGAAGCCGTTGCGAAGGCACCGACCGCCTGACGGATCGCGCCGGAGAAGTTGACTTCGCCCTCCTTGAGGCGTGCTTCGCCGACGACGGCCCCGCCGAGGCTCTCGAACTGGGCGCGGAACGCGAGCGCGGCGCGCTCGGCCCAGTCGTCGGTCGCCGCGATCACCGCGGCTTCGCGGATACCGAGCGAGGCCATGCGCTCCGCGGCCTGCGCGCCTTCGGTATCGGGCAACAGGCCGAATGCGACGCTGCCGGGCGGCGGCGTCGCGCCGTTGTCGGCCTGATTCAATGCCAGCACGGGAACGCGCAATTCGCCCTGCTCGAACCGCAGGCCGACCGCTTCGCGCGTCAGTGGGCCCACGATACGGTCGGCGCCGTCCTCGACGGCGCGCCGGTAGGCGTTCACCGCGTCTTCGGCGCTCTGGCCGCTGTCGAAGATCCGCACTTCACCGCGTTCCGGGCTGGCGTTGCGGTCGTTGAACCAGGCGGCGAAGAACCCGTCCCGGATCGCCGCGGCGGCGTTCTTGAGTGCGCCGCTGGACGGCAGCAGCAGCGCGACGCGATGCGCCGCGCGATACCCCTCGCGCGTCCACCGGTCGTTACCGTCCGGCTGCAGCGTGCCGACCGGACGGCTCGGCCGCTGCAGTGCAATCGGCAGCATCTGGCCCTGCTTGCGCAGGGCTCGCTCGATCCAGGGGCGCAGCAGATCGTTGGGTGGCAGCTCCATGCCGCGCTGTTTCAGTGCGGCGGCGTCGAGCGCGGCCAGCGTGTCCACGATCTCGCGGCGGTTGCCGTCGCGATCCGCGCCGGTCAGCGAGCGATCCAGCACGGCGCGGGTGCGTGCCGCGGCGAAACGGTCGCCGGCCGCCTGCTGGGCGCGCGCCGTGAGTTCGAGGCGCCGCAGCACCAGCGCCGGCGGCAGTGCCGCGTCGGGCAGCGCGAGCAGGGCCAGTGCCTCTTCGGGTTCGCGCCGGTTCAGCGCGAACTCGGCGCTGAGGAGATCGTAGCGATAGGCATCTTCGCCGGCGAGCCGCTTGCGCCGTACCTCGGACAGAACCTCGGCCGAGGCGGTGAGATCGCCTTCTTCACGCAGTGCTTCGGCCGCGCGGAGCCGGTAGTGGCCGCGCGCACCGGAATCGGACCGGGCGAGTTCCAGATAGGCGCCGGCCGCTGCGCGAAAGTCGCCACGCTCGTACAGTGCGTCCGCCGTGGCTGCCTGATCGCCCCGGGATGGCGCCGTATCCATGGTCGCGCAACCGCCGAGCAGCGACAGCAGCAGACAGAGCAGGACTCCTCTCAAGTTCACAGGCATGAGCGCATCCGTAACACCGGGCAATGCTGCGATCATAGCGGATAGTGACGGCGCGCCTCCGCGCCCGCGATGGAGGACGGCATGACGGAAGGAAGGGCAGGAAGGCTCTGGGTGGTCGCTACACCGATCGGAAATCTGGATGACCTTTCGCTGCGCGCACAGGAAACATTGAGGCGTGTCGCGCTGATCGCGGCCGAAGACACCCGGCACAGTGCGCCGCTGCTCGCGCGCTACGGCATCGCGACACGTCTGGTTGCATTGCACGAGCACAATGAGCGCGACGAGGCCGAGCGGCTGGTCGCACGGCTGTGCGAAGGCGAGGACATCGCGTTGATCTCGGATGCGGGGACGCCGCTGGTCAGCGATCCCGGCTTCCGGCTCGTGCGCGCCGCGCGCGCTGCGGGCATCGCCGTGTCGCCGGTGCCCGGTGCCTGTGCCGCGATCGCCGCGCTGTCAGTCGCCGGACTGCCGAGCGATCGTTTCGTGTTCGAAGGGTTCCTGCCGGCCAAGGCAGCTGCCCGTCGCGAACGGCTGGCCGAGCTCGCCGCAGAAGCGCGCACGCTCGTGTTCTACGAGTCCAGTCACCGGGTGCGTGACTGTGTGGACGATATGGTCACCATATTCGGTGCGACGCGCCCGGCGGTGCTCGCGCGCGAACTGACCAAATTGTTCGAGACCGTGATCGACGGTGATCTCGCGACCTTGGCGGCACGCATCGCGGCAGATCCGAATCAGGAACGTGGCGAATTCGTGCTGCTCGTCGGCGGTCGGCCCGCTGACGAGGACGGCCGCCTCGCCGAAGGCCGGCGGGTGTTCGCGCTGCTGCGCGAGGAACTGCCTCCGGCGCGCGCAGCCAAGCTGGCGGCTGCCATCACCGGGGCGGCGCGCAAGGCGCTCTATACAAGTGAGTAGCCGCGGGAACGGCGGCCGGAACGCAGGGTTCGGCCGCGAACACCTGCCGGACGGGCGTTTCTCGACTACAATCGGCGGCGGAGTCGGCCAGACAGTCGCGTCGCAGCAATGCGCCGAGGAAAGTCCGGGCTCCATAGGGCAAGGTGCCAGGTAACGCCTGGGCGGCGCGAGCCGACGGCCAGTGCAACAGAAAGCAAACCGCCGAACGCTGCCGGCAACGGCAGGCGTGGTAAGGGTGAAACGGTGCGGTAAGAGCGCACCGCCTGCGGGGCCAACGCCGCAGGGCACGGTAAACCCCACCTGGAGCAAGACCGAATAGGGGAACCATGACGCGGCCCGCGTCGTTCCCGGGTTGGTCGCTCGAGCCTGACGGCGACGTCAGGCCTAGAGGAATGACTGTCGCCCCGCAAGGGGTACAGGACCCGGCTTACCGGCCGACTCCACACACGCGCAGGCGCGGGAGGAGAGTGGTGAAAGGCACGATGGCGTACGCCGTGCTTTTCACCATTTTCCTTCCGTGCGCTGCGCGTTTTCGTTTCCGTTCGCGGACCTGTCAGCGCGGCGCCTTGCCGAACAGCACGTCGCGCTCTGTATCGGATATCGCGTGTGCGGGCGAATACGCGTCGGTTACGCCGGCGTAGGCGCGTTGCGTCGCAGGCCGCGCGCGTATGGCCTCGAACCAGCGCCGCAGGTTGGGAAAATCGGCCAGGTTCTGCGCGTGGGCGGCGTGCGGCACTATCCACGGATAGCACGCCATGTCGGCGATGCTGTATTCGCCGGCAATGTACGCGCGCCCGGCGAGCCGGCGGTCGAGCACGCCGTACAGCCGCGCCGTCTCGCGGGTGTAGCGGTCGATCGCATAGGGCACGGACTCTGGTGCGTAGACGCGGAAATGTCCGTTCTGCCCGGCCATGGGGCCGAGTCCGCCGACCTGCCAGTACAGCCATTGCATCACCTCGAAACGCTCGCGAACGTCCTGCGGCAGGAAACGACCGCTCTTTTCGGCGAGGTACTGCAACAGCGCGCCGGACTCGAACAGGCACAGCGGCGCTCCGCCGCCGATCGGCGCGTAGTCGATCAGGGCGGGAATGCGATTGTTCGGTGCAAACGCCAGGAACTCGGGCCTGAACTGCTCGCCCTTGCCGATGTCGACCGGCACGATGCGGTAGTCGAGGCCGGTCTCCTCCAGCATCAGTCGGGGCTTGAGTCCGTTGGGTGTGCCCCAGTAGTACAACTCGATCATGGCCGGCTCCGGTGTGGGAAGCGCCCAGCATAGATGCGCATCCGGCATGCTCACAGCGCCAGGAGCCGGAACACTCATGGAGCCAGTTCTTGCGTTCGCATTGCGGCTTCCGCCACCGGGTTCAGGCCTGCTGCGCGACGCATTGATGCGTGGGCCGCAGCGACAGTTCGGCGGTCTGGTGGAGGTGCTGCCATCGTTGGCCGACCTGCATCTGGCGGCCTCCGTGGTGCGTGATGCGCCGGCGCTGGCCTGGGTCACGCGCGGCGATGGGGATCCTGGCGGCATCGCGGCACGGCGTCGCTTCCAGGCCGTCCGCGGCGGACCTGCCTGCCTCGTGTTCGGTTCTGGGGCCGCCGACGCCGCAGCGATCGGGCCGGCGCTCGACCTGCTGCGGCGGGGGTGGGACGGCTGGCCCGCTGTTCACAGGCTCCCGGATCAGATACTGTACCCCAGTATCCTACGGAGCCACGACGTGCCGCATTCCCCTGCCGAGAAGAAGCGCGTGCTGGCCCGTGTCGGGCGCATCCGTGGCCAGATCGATGGCTTGCAGCGCGCGCTGGACCAGGGCGCTGAATGCGCCGCTGTACTGCAGCAGATCGCGGCGCTGCGCGGTGCGGTCAACGGGCTCATGGCACAGGTGCTCGAAAGCCATCTGCGTGAGGAACTCGGTCAGCCGGCCACCACGGCGCGACAGCGCCAGGAGCGCGTCGACGAGGTCGTCGCGCTGGTTCGCTCCTATCTGAAATGAGCCGCCGCGAATACGCGGTGGTGCCCCCCACATGTCCTGCTCAACCGGAGAATCACCCATGAAGAGTCGTGCCGCAGTCGCCTTCGAAGCGGGCCAGCCGCTGCAGATCGTCGAAATCGACGTGGAACCACCGCGCAGGGGCGAAGTGCTGGTCAGGATCCACGCGACCGGTGTCTGCCACACCGATGCATTCACGCTGAGCGGCGACGATCCGGAGGGGATATTCCCGGTCGTGCTCGGCCATGAAGGCGGTGGCGTGGTCGTGGAGGTCGGTGAAGGCGTGACGGGCCTGGCGCCGGGCGATCACGTGATTCCGCTGTACACCGCGGAATGCCGCGAATGCAAATTCTGCAAGTCTGGAAAGACCAATCTTTGCCAGGCGGTGCGTGCGACGCAGGGCAAGGGTCTGATGCCCGACGGCACGACACGGTTCTCCTATCAGGGACGACCGATCTACCACTACATGGGATGCAGCACCTTCAGCGAATACACGGTCGTGCCGGAAATCTCCCTCGCGAAAGTCGATCCGGCGGCTCCGCTGGAAAAAGTCTGCCTGCTGGGTTGCGGCGTCACCACCGGCATCGGCGCCGTGCACAACGCGGCGAAGGTCAAGCCCGGCGATACCGTCGCCGTATTCGGTCTCGGCGGCATCGGGCTTGCGGTGATCCAGGGGGCAGTGCAGGCCAAGGCAGGTCGCATCATCGCGGTCGATACGAATCCGGGCAAGTTCGATCTGGCGCGCTCGATGGGCGCCACCGATTGCGTCAATCCGAAGGACTACGACCGGCCGATCCAGGACGTCATCGTTGCGCTGACCGACGGCGGCGTCGACTTCAGCTTCGAGTGCATCGGCAATGTCGAGGTCATGCGTGCGGCGCTGGAGTGCTGCCACAAGGGCTGGGGCGAGAGCGTCATCATCGGTGTGGCTGGCGCAGGCCAGGAAATCCGCACGCGGCCGTTTCAGCTCGTCACCGGCCGCGTCTGGCGCGGCACGGCTTTCGGCGGGGTCAAAGGCCGCACGCAGTTGCCCGGCATGGTCGAGCAGGCGATGAAAGGCGAGATCCAGCTCGATCCGTTCATCACTCATACCTTGCCCCTGGAGCGCATCAACGAGGCATTCGACCTGATGCACGAAGGCAAGTCCATTCGTACGGTAATCCACTACTGACGGCGGTGTCATGCAGCGAATCGAATCCCATGCCAGCTTCGGCGGCGCGCAGGAAGTCTGGGAGCACCAATCGGTCACGCTCGGCTGCGCGATGCGGTTTGGCGTCTACCTGCCGCCGCAGGCGCGCGAGCATGCCTGTCCGGTGCTGTACTGGCTCAGTGGCCTGACCTGCACCGAGCAGAACTTCATCACGAAGGCGAACGCGCAGTGCCATGCCGCGCGGCACGGCCTGATCATCGTGGCACCCGATACGAGTCCCCGCGGCGATGCCGTCGCGGACGCCGATGGTTACGACCTCGGCAAAGGTGCCGGCTTCTATGTCGATGCGACGCAGGCGCCATGGGCTCGGCATTACCGCATGCACGACTACATCGCCAACGAACTGCCGGCGCTGATCGAAACCCGTTTTCCGGCGACGGCGGCGCGCGCGGTCAGTGGCCATTCCATGGGCGGCCACGGCGCGCTCGTGCTCGCGCTGCGACATCCGGGGCGGTATCGCAGCGTGTCCGCCTTCTCGCCCATCGTTGCGCCGTCGCGCGTGCCTTGGGGTCAAAAAGCGTTTCGGGCCTACCTGGGCGACGATCGTGACGCCTGGCGCGACTGGGACGCGTGCGCGCTGATTGACGGTGCGGAGGAGCGGTTGCCGTTGCTCGTCGACCAGGGCGAAGCCGATGAGTTTCTCGCGACCCAGCTGCGGCCGGAGCTGCTGGAGCAGGCTTGTCGGGCGACCGGGCATCCGCTGCAACTGCGCCGGCACGCTGGCTACGATCACAGCTATTACTTCGTCGCCAGCTTCATCGGCGAGCATGTCGACCACCACGCGCGCGCGCTCGGCCATGCCGGTCCGGCTGCCCGGGCCGGCTGAGCGGAGATCGGAAGCGGGATGGCCACGATCGCGGTGATGGGTGCGGGCAGCATCGGGTGCTACGTCGGTGGGCGTCTGGCCGCCGCCGGCGCCGACGTCGTGTTGATCGGACGCGAGCGGCTCGCGCGCGAACTCGCCGCGCATGGCCTGCGCGTCAGCGACTATCGCGGTGTATCGGCCGCATTGCCGCCGGATCGGTTCGTGTATTCGACCGACGCCGCAGTAGCAGCCGACGCCGATCTCGTCCTGGTCACGGTGAAGTCGGCCGCTACGGGCGGCGCGGCGCAGGAACTCGCCCGCATACTGCGACCGGATGCGATCGTCATGAGCCTGCAGAACGGCATCGGCAATGCCGACACGCTGCGCGCTGCGCTCGGGTCGCAGACAGTGCTTGCCGGCATGGTGCCGTTCAACGTCGTGCAGCGCGGCGAAGGTGCGTTTCACCAGGGCACCGAGGGCGAGCTCGAGGTCGAACGGCATGTGCGGCTCGACATGTTTGCACCGCTGTTCGAACGCGCCGGCCTGCCGTTGCGGCAGCACCAGGACCTGCGACCGGTCCAGTGGGGCAAGCTGCTGCTGAATCTCAACAATCCCATCAACGCGCTGTCAGACCTGCCGCTCAAGACGCAGCTGTCGCAGCGACCCTACCGGCGTTGCCTTGCGCTCGCGCAACGTGAGGCGCTGGCGTTGCTGGGTGCAGCCGGCATTCGACCGGCGCGACTCACTCCCTTGCCGCCGCGATGGATTCCGCGGGTGCTCACCTTGCCTGACCCGCTGTTCCGGGTCGCCGCGGCCCGCATGCTCGCGATCGATCCGCTGGCGCGCTCCTCGATGTGGGAGGACCTGCAGGCGCAACGCGCGACCGAGGTCGACTGGATCAATGGCGAAATCGTCACGCTGGCCGGGCGCCTGGGCTGCGCCGCGCCCGTCAACGCTGCGCTCGTTGCGCTAGTGCATGCGGCGGAGCAGGGTGGGCGGCGGCGATGGACCGGTACGGACCTGCTCAGTGCGCTGGCGGCTGCCCGCTAGCCGGCCGGTTGTGGCGCCCGGGCGCGCTGACGTGCAGTACTGCGTCCACGCCGGCCCGCCTGCTGATCGACAGAGGCCATCCCGGTTAACATCCGCGTTTTGCCCGGGTTCTTGCCATGACCGACACGCCTCCCGATCGCCTCGACGCGGATCCGCGCAGCAAATTTCACGACCCCGCCGCGTTCGAGCGCGGCATCGGTATCCGATTCAACGGTGCCGAGCGTTTCGACGTCGAGGAATACTGCGTGAGTGAGGGCTGGATCCGGGTGCCGGCCGGCCGGGCGCGCGACCGCCGCGGCAATCCGATGACGATCAAGCTCAAGGGTGAAGTGGTTGCTTACTACCGCGTCGATGCCTGAGTCGGGCTCCCCCGGCGTCACGCCTCCCCGCTACTGCGGCGGAAAGGTGTGACGCCGGACGTGCGCCGCACCGGTCGTCACTTCTTGCCCGAGGTTTTCTCGCTTGCCGCCTGCTTTGCCTGATCCGTCAGGCTTGCGGTGTTGCCGTTCTTGATCGGGCAGGCCGCCGGTAGCGGACCCTTGCCATTGCCGCAGCCGCCTGTCTGCTGCGCGAAACCCCAGAGATGGCTGAAGTTGGCCGGTGCGCCGCTCGGAAAGCCCATGGGGCCCTGCGTCTTGCTGACGAACTGCGCCTGCGTGTGGCAGGTGAAGCAGTTGTTGCCATTGCCCTGGATAAAGGTCTCGAGCGTGGTGTTCGCGTTTTCCTTCGACCCGGCGAAGTTGCTCGCGGTCGGTGGCAGCGCGCCGTTGACGGTCCAGAGGTTGCCGGTCATCTGGTAGTTCAGCCATACCGCCATGTCGGCATACTGGGTGGGCGATTGCTTGAGCAGGCCCTGCAGGGTCGACTGCACCGAGGCGTTCAGGGCGATCATTGCGCTCGTGTTGTCCTGCGTACCACCGCCCTGCGGGGCGACGCGGCAGACCTGGGTCGGATTGACGCCGGTCTTGTTCGGCGGGCAATCAGCCGTGCTGCAGCTCGGATCATTGAACGACCAGCCGCCGGCGGGCGGTTTCTGGGGATTCGTGCAGTCGGGTGCATTCGAGTTGTGTTCGAACGTGGCCCAGATGAATTCCGGATGCGTCGGTGTGTTCACGACGAGATGAAAGCCGACCAGGCCCAGCACCACCGGCTGGCACGAGTCGCCGACCACGCCCTTGATCGCGTACATGCCCTTCGGGACCGTGTTCGCGAACGTGCGCCATGCAGCTTTCAGTTCTACCGAGCCGGCGGGCAGCGCCGTCGTTGCTGGCGCAGAGGTGATGCAGGTCGTGTTGTTGAAGTCGCAGTTCGCGATGAAGTCGTACTCGGTCTGATTGACCCACATGCTGTAGTACACGACGTTCTTGTTCTGGTCGTACAGCGGATCGCCGGTGGCCTGCTGGTCGGAGCTGCCGTCCACGCCGGGTCCCTTGGGTACGCGTGGCCGCAGGAACAATTTCTTGGCATCCGCGGCCGTTGCGGCCTTCGCCGAGCAGGGGGCGCTCGGCTGCTGGCCCCACGGCGTGATCGGTGTGCCGGCAGGCACGAAAATGCCGTATTCGGGCATCCAGGTCTCGAACTCGCGGCCTCCGTCGGCGGGCTGCACGACGTCGATGAATGCCTGCCACGCGAACTGATGGAACTGGCAGTCGGTCTCGCCGCCGCCGGCGACGTCAACGGGAAAACTCGGGTTCGTGAACCAGCTGGTACTGGCATTGCACGGGGTCTGCGCGAAAGCCGCGCCGCCGGACAGCATCAGGGCGGCGCCGCACAACCATCGCAGCATACGGGCACTCATGGCGATTCTCCCTCGGGTTTGGCTGGACTCGGCTCCGGTATCACAGTGCGCAACTGTGATTTGGATACATTGCGCGGATTTTGTGGTGGCGACAATCGCAAAGCGCGAAAGGGGGCCGCCGCCTGTCAGTCGGCCCGGCGCGCGCGAGCCGCAGTCGCGACCAATCGCCGGACGTGCTGCGGCGGGTCCGCGCACCGGCCGATGCCGTCGGACCGGGTGGGAGGCGGCACTGCGACGCAGTTCTCAGTGGTCGTGCGGCCGGGATCGGACCCGTTACAGGCGTTCAGCAATGTAACAACACTGTGAATTGCCGAATTTCTTTCGTTTTCAATCGATTGTGTTGATTTCCTTAGAAGTCGTCTGAAATTGGTGCAAACTGCGACAACCCCATTGATCTGTAACGGAAATTCTCCTTGACAGTCTCAGGGGCTGAGACTAGTGTGGGCGCCGGTGTGATTTAGTGGGAAATTGTGGGGAAAAGGCGCCGGGCATGTTTCAGGGCGAGACCGCCATAACGATCGACGACAAGGGGCGGCTCGCTGTCCCGACGGTCTATCGTGAACTGATTGCCGGCCTGTCGGCCGGGCGCCTCGTGTTCACCTACAACCCCTTCGAGACCGGCTGCCTCTGGCTGTTTCCGCTGAATGAATGGGAGACGGTCCGTGATCAGGTCAACGCGCTGCCCAGCGTGAAGGCCGTGCACCGGGCGCTACAGATGAAGCTGGTCGGTGCCGCCGCGCACGTCGAGCCCGACGGGGCCGGGCGGATTCTCGTACCGGCGAGCCAGCGCATGGCGGCCGGTATCGAGAAGAAGGCGGTGCTGCTGGGAATGGGAACGAAGTTTGAATTGTGGAGCGAGCAGGCGCACCTCGCGAAGATCCGCCAGACCATCGGCGAGGAAGAGATCAGCGACGCGATGATGAACCTGAAGTTGTAGCGGAACTTACGGATCGGGGTGGAGCAGGGTGAAGCAGGACACGCTCAGGCACGTCCCGGTCATGTTGGCGGAAGCGGTGGATGCGCTGGCCGTGAAGGCCGGCGGCGTCTACCTCGACGGCACGTTCGGCCGGGGCGGCCACGCGCGCGAAGTATTGAGTCGACTGGGCGCCGGGGGGCGCCTGCTGCTGCTGGATCGCGATCCGCAGGCGATTGCCCTTGCGCGCGCCGAATTCGGTCAGGACCCGCGCGTACAGGTACGTCACGGCAGTTTCGCCGATTTGGCCGAGTGGGACGCGACGGAGGGCGGTTTGGACGGGGTGTTGCTCGATATCGGCGTGTCGTCGCCGCAGCTGGACGATCCGCGCCGTGGATTCAGTTTCCAGGCCGACGCTCCGCTCGACATGCGCATGGACACCAGCCAGGGCGAGAGCGCAGCCGACTATCTGGCGCGCGCCGCCGAGACCGAGATCGCCGACGCGCTCTACGCCTACGGTGACGAACGCATGAGCCGTCGCATCGCACGCTGGATCGTGGAACGCCGCGAGCAGGGAGAGCCGATCCGGACGACGGCCGAGCTCGCCGAGCTGTGCGCGCGAGCGATTCCGAAGCGGGAGCCCGGCAAGCATCCGGCCACACGCACCTTCCAGGCCCTGCGCATCGTCGTGAACGGCGAACTCGACGCCCTCGAGCGCGGCCTCGCGGGAGCCGTGCGGCGATTGCGTCCCGGCGGGCGCCTCGTGGTGATCAGCTTCCACTCGCTCGAGGACCGCATCGTCAAGCAGTTCATCCGGGCACAGTCCCAGCCTCCACCGACGCGACGTGGCCTGCCGCCGCCGTCCCAGGCGACGCTGACCCTGCGCGCGCTGGGCGGCGCCCAGCTGCCCGGAGCCGAGGAGATCGAGCGCAATCCGCGGGCGCGCAGCGCCGTGCTGCGCGTCGCCGAGCGGCTGGGGGGCGAGCGCACATGAAGCGCGTCGGTTTCGTCCTGTTTGCGCTGCTGCTGCTCGCCGACATCGCGAGTGCAATCGGCGTCGTTTACCAGCGGCACGAAGGCCGCGTGCTGTTCGTGGAACTGACGCGGCTCAACAAGGAGCGCGACGAAATGAACTTCGAGTACGGGCGGCTGCAGCTGGAGCAGTCGACCTGGGCCGAGCCCAATCGCATCGAGCAGGTCGCGCGCGGCCAGCTCGGCATGGATTCGGTCGATCCGGCCGACGTGGTGATCGTGCGCCGCTGATGAACATGCCGCCACGCCCGCGCGAATTCGCCGAACCCGTTCCGCGTGCCGGCACGGCGGCGGGGCTGCGCGCCGCCACGCGCGCGCGGCCGGTCAATCTGAAAGCGCGCCTGTCGGCCGTGCTGATGCTGCTCACTCTGGCCGGCACCGGTCTGGTCGTGCGTGCGGTGGACCTGCAGGTGCTGCGCAAGGACTTCTACCAGGAACAGGGCGACGCGCGCTATCTGCGTGACGTGCCCATACCCGTGTCGCGCGGCGCCGTGCTCGACCGCAACGGCGAGCCCCTCGCCGTGTCGACCCCGGTCGAATCGATCTGGGCCAACCCGCGGGAGTTGCTGCAGCACGCGGGCAGGATCCCGGAGCTTGCCGCAGCGTTGAACATCGATGAGGCCGTGCTGCGCCAGAAGCTCGACCAGCGGGCGGACAAGGAATTTCTCTATCTGAAGCGGCATCTGAATCCGGACGATGCGCTGCTGATCCTCGAGCGCAAGATTCCGGGCGTCAACGCGCAGCGCGAATTCCGCCGTTACTACCCGAGTGGTGAAGTCACGGCGCATGTGCTGGGTTTCACCAACATCGACGATCGTGGTCAGGAAGGTCTCGAGCTTGCATTCGACGAATGGCTGGCTGGCAAGCCCGGTGCGAAGCGGGTGATCCGCGACCGTCTCGGCCATGTGGTCGAGGACGTCGAGCTGTTGCGGGAGCCCCAGCCTGGCCGTGATCTGACCCTGTCGATCGACCGCCGCATCCAGTCGCTGGCCTATCGCGAGCTCAAGCGTGCCTTGCTCGAGCACGGCGCGACGTCGGGATCGATCGTCGTGCTCGATGCGCGCAATGGTGAAATTCTCGCGACGGTCAACCAGCCGTCGTTCAATCCGAATGCCGTCAACAACGGCGACACCTCGATCCGCCGCAACCGCGCGCTGACCGACGTGGTCGAGCCCGGCTCGACGGTGAAGGCATTCACCATCGCTGCGGGACTGGAAAGCGGCAAATGGAAGCCGGACACGCCCATCGACACGACACCGGGCACCATGCCGCTCGCCGGTCACGTAATCCGGGACACCAGCAACAAGGGGCTCATCGACGTGACCGGCGTGCTCACGCGTTCGAGCAACGTCGGCGCCACGAAGATCGCGCTGTCGCTGTCGAACGAGCACCTCTACGACATGTTCAAGCGCGTAGGCTTCGGCGAAAGCACGGGCAGCGGTTTTCCAGGGGAAGCGCCAGGCGTGCTGCCGCCCGCCCGGAGCTGGGGTGTCGTGGAAAAGGCGACGCTGTCGTACGGTTACGGTCTCAGCGTGACCCCGTTGCAGCTCGCCCAGGCCTATGCCGTGCTGGCCGACGGCGGGCGCCTGCGCGCGCCGACCTTCGTCAAGGGCGCGCAGAACCCCGAGCGTGCCGTCATCGATCCGGCGCTCGCGCAGACCATAGTGACCATGCTGGAAACCGTGATCACGCCCCGCGGAACAGGCCTGCGCGCCGCGGTGCGCAACTATCGGGTCGCCGGCAAGACCGGCACGTCGCGCCGCGCGGTCGCCGGGGGCTACGACAGCCGCTACATCTCGACATTTGCAGGGCTTTCGCCGGCCAGCAACCCACGTCTGGTCGGTGTGGTCGTCATCCATGATCCCAAGGGCGCCTATACCGGCGGCATGGTCGCCGCGCCGGCGTTCAGTCGTGTAATGGACGGCGCCCTGCGCCTGCTCGATGTGCCGCCCGACAATGTGGAGAAATGGTATGCGGACGGGGCCGGCAACTGGGCACCGGTGCAGGCCGGTGACGCGGCTCCGGAGTACGAGCCCGGCGCGACCAGTTTTGAAGAAGGGGTGCCGGAATGACGGCAATCCGGTTCCCCACCCGATATGGCGGCGCCCGCATTCGCGGCGCCGGCCACCCGATTGCCCCGGCGGCGTCGACGCGGGCTGCCACGGTTCGCAGGAACCGTGCACCCGCGTCGCCCGCTTCTTTTTCGCCGCGGAGGCCCGGATGCTGAACTTGCGCCTCGGCGAAATCGCTGTCTGGACGCGTGGCCGCCTGATCGGTTCTGACAGCGTCGTGCACGGCGTCACGACCGATACCCGCACCGTGCGTGAGGGCGACCTGTTCGTGGCGCTCAAGGGGGCGCGCGTCGACGCGCATGAGTTCCTCGATGCGGCACGCGAAGCCGGCGCGGCCGCGGCTCTCGTGGAGCGCAAGGTCGACGTGCCACTCGCGCAGATCGTCGTCGCCGACACCGAGCGAGCGCTCGGCGATCTCGCTTCGGCCGTGCGTGCGCGCAGCGAGGCCTGCGTCGTCGGTATCACGGGATCCAACGGCAAGACCACGGTCAAGACCCTGACGGCTTCCATCCTGGCGCTGCATGGGGCCACGCACTGGACCCAGGGCAACTTCAACAACGAGATCGGCCTTCCGCTGACGCTGCTCTCGCTGCCGCCGGACACGCGTTACGTCGTGCTGGAAATGGGCGCCGGCAAGCCGGGTGACATCGCCTATCTCGCCGGCATCGCGCGTCCGCAGGTTGCCCTGGTCAACAACGTCGCACCGGCACACCTGGAGCGCATGCGCTCGCTCGCGGGCATCGCCGAAACCAAAGGTGCTCTGTATGAAGCGCTGCCTGAGGACGGTGTGGCGATCATCAATGGCGAGGACGACTTCGCCTCACTGTTTACAGGGCTGGCCGGGGCACGGCGCACGCTGTGCTTCGGCTTTTCTTCCCGCTTCGATGTGTGGGCCGATGCGCTCGAACTGGCCACGCACTCGCAGTTCCGTCTGCACACGCCGCAGGGGGACGTCGATGTCGCCCTGCCGCTCGCCGGTCGCCACAATGTATCGAATGCGCTCGCGGCGGCGGCCATCGCGCTCGCCCTCGCGGTACCGCTCGCGACGATTCGCCGCGGCCTCGAAGCGGCTCCCGGCGTCGCAGGCCGCCTCGCGCGGCGCGAGAGCGAGGCCGGCTGGACCCTGATCGACGATAGCTACAACGCCAACCCCGGGTCGGCGGCTGCCGCCATCGACACACTGGTGCTGCAGCCGGGCGAGCCGTGGCTGGTACTCGGCGACATGAAGGAACTCGGCGACGACGCGGCCGCGTTGCATGCGCGCATCGGCGCGCACGCGCGGGACGCCGGCGTGCGCCGTCTCTATGCGACGGGTGCGCTCAGTCTGGCGGCGGTCGAGGCCTTCGGCGAAGGCGCACGGCACTACGCCGATCAGCACGCGCTCATCGCCGCGCTGCGCGCGGACCTGCGCACGGGCGTCTGCTGTCTGGTCAAGGGCTCGCGGTCGTCGGCGATGGATCGCGTCGTCGCTGCGTTGCTCGACGCAAAGGGGGACGCGCATGTTGCTTGAACTCGCCCGCTGGCTGACGCCCTACGTCAGCGCGTTCCACGTCGTGCAGTACCTGACGTTCCGCGCGATCCTGGCGACGCTGACGGCGCTGGCCGTCTCGCTGCTCGTGGGGCCTGGCATGATCCGGCGCCTGGCCGCGCTCAAGGCTGGCCAGGTGATCCGCCAGGACGGTCCGCAGTCGCACCTGTCGAAAGCCGGCACGCCGACCATGGGCGGTGCGCTGATTCTCGCTTCGATCGCGATTTCCACCGTGCTCTGGGCCGATCTGCGCAACCGCTATGTCTGGCTGGTGCTCGCGGTAACGGTCGTGTTCGGTGCGATCGGTTTCTACGACGACTACAAGAAGCTCGTGCTCAAGGACAGCCGCGGCCTCGCCGCACGCTGGAAGTACTTCTGGCAGTCGGTGGGCGGCCTGGGCGCTGCTCTGTTTCTGTTCTACACGGCCGATGTACCAGCTGCCACCGCGCTCTACCTGCCGCTGTTCAAGCAGGTCGCGCTGCCGCTCGGCGCCTTCTTCTTCGTGCTGCTGGGCTATCTCATGATCGTCGGATTCTCCAACGCGGTGAACCTGACCGACGGACTGGACGGGCTCGCCATCATGCCCAGCGTGCTCGTTGCCTGCGCGCTCGGCGTGTTCGCCTATCTCGCCGGAAATGCCGTGTTCTCCAACTACCTGCAGATCCCGGCGGTTCCGGGGGCGGGCGAACTCACGATCTATTGCGGCGCGCTCGCCGGCGCCGGTCTCGGTTTCCTCTGGTTCAACACCTATCCGGCACAGGTATTCATGGGCGACATCGGTGCGCTCGCCATCGGCGCGGCCCTCGGCCTCATCGCCGTCATCGTCCGCCAGGAGGTCGCGCTGCTCATCATGGGTGGCGTATTCGTCATGGAGACGGCATCGGTGATGTTGCAGGTGGCGAGCTTCAAGCTCACCGGCAAGCGGTTGTTCCGCATGGCGCCGATCCACCACCACTTCGAACTCAAGGGCTGGCCCGAACCGCGCGTCATCGTGCGCTTCTGGATCATCAGCGTCGTGCTCGTGCTGATCGGTCTCGCGACCCTGAAGGTGCGCTGATGAGTGAAGCGCAGGCCACACGCCGCAGTGAACTGCCGGGTCGCTACGACCGCAGCCTGCTGCTGTCCGCGCTGGGGCTGGCAGGCCTCGGCGTGGTCATGGTCGCGTCGAGTTCGATACCCGTCGCCGACAACCAGCACATCGGCGCGTTCTACTTCGTCACGCGCCACCTGATCTTTCTGGTGCTGGGTGCGGGCCTCGCCATTGCCGCGATGCGCATCGAGCTCGAAACGGCCGAGCGACACAGCGGTGTCGTGCTGCTCGCCGGTTTCGCGTTGTTGCTGGCCGTGTTCGTGCCCGGGCTGGGCATGCGCATCAACGGTGCGCAGCGCTGGATACACCTGGGCATTTCGGGCTTTCAGCCGGTCGAGGCCTTCAAACTGATGCTGGTCTTGTATCTCGCGAGCTATCTGGTTCGTCACCGGGAGAGCGTCCAGCGCAATTTCTTCGGCGTGATCAAGCCGATCGCGGTCGCCGGCATCGGCGTCGTGCTGCTGCTGGCGCAGCCGGACTTCGGCTCTGCCGCGCTGGTCGCCGCGACCACGGTCGGCCTGATCTGGCTCGGTGGCGCGAGGCTGCGCAATCTGGTGTTTCTCGGCCTGCCCATGATGCCGGTGATGGCCTGGGCCGCGATGTATGCGGAATACCGCATCAAGCGCCTCACCTCGTTCCGCGATCCTTTCCTCGACCCGTTCGGCGATGGCTACCAGCTGGCCCAGGCCCTGATCGCGGTCGGTCGCGGTGAGTGGTTCGGTGTCGGCCTCGGTGGCTCGGTGCAGAAACTGTTCTATCTGCCGGAGGCGCATACCGACTTCATCCTCGCCGTGATCGGGGAGGAGCTCGGTCTGTTCGGCATCGTATCGGTGCTCGCGCTGTTCGCCTGGCTGTGTGGTCGTGGACTTCTGCTCGGTGCGCGTGCCGTGCAGCGCGGCCTGTACTTCCAGGGTTACGTCGCTTTCGGTATCTCGCTGTGCATCGCGTTGCAGGCGCTGGTATCGATCGGCGTGAATCTCGGTGTGCTGCCCACCAAGGGGCTGACTCTGCCGCTGATCAGTTCCGGCGGGTCGTCGGTCATGATGACCTGCGCCATGATCGGCGTGCTGCTGCGCGTCAGTTACGAGCTCACGCGGGAAGAGGCACAGAACGCGGAAAGCGCGCAGGCGCGGGTCCAGGCAGGAGTCTGGGCATGAACGCGACCACGAATTCGCCCGTGCTGATCATGGCCGGTGGTACCGGCGGCCACATCTTCCCCGGTATTGCCGTCGCCGACGAATTGCGCGCGCGAGGCGTGCCTGTGCTCTGGATGGGCGCGGCCGGCGGACTCGAGACCGAGCTCGTGCCTCGGGCCGGCATTGCCATCGAGACGCTCGATATCGGCGGTATACGTGGCAAGGGGCTGGCGACGAAGCTGCGTGCGCCGCTGCGCATCGCGCGCGCCGTATTCGCCGCGCGGCGGATACTGCGCCGGGTGCGACCACGCAGCGTGCTGTCGATGGGGGGGTTCGCCGCCGGACCCGGTGGCATTGCGGCGTGGCTCCTGGGCATGCCGCTGCTCGTGCACGAACAGAACCGCGTGCCGGGCGCGACCAATCGGGCGCTCGCCCGCGTGGCGCGACGCGTGCTCGCCGGTTTCGCCGACGCGTTCGCCACGTCGCAGCGGGCCGTCTGGGTTGGCAATCCCGTGCGCGCCTCGATCGCGGCGCTCGCGATGCCTGCCGAACGACTGGCATCGCAGGAGATGGCGCCACGCCTGCTCGTACTGGGCGGCAGCCTCGGTGCACAGGCGCTCAATGCGCGCATTCCGCAAGCCCTGGCGCAGCTGTCACAGGACCTGCGTCCGCAGGTACGTCATCAGTGCGGCACGAAGCACGCCGAATCGACGCGCGCAGCCTATGCCGCGGCTGGCGTGGAGGCCAGCGTCGAGCCCTTCGTCGACGACATGGCCGCCGCTTACGCCTGGGCCGACCTCATCGTGTGCCGGGCCGGTGCACTCACGCTCGCGGAAATCGCGGCGGCGGGGGTGGGGGCCGTGCTCGTGCCCTACCCACATGCCGTCGACGACCACCAGACACGCAATGCCGATGCGTTCGTCGATGCCGGGGCAGCACTGCGCATCGCCGAGAACGAGGCGACGCCACAGCGGCTGACGCACGAGCTCGGCCGCCTGCTCGGCGATCGTGCGCGGCTGCTCGCGATGGCGCAGGCCGCGCGCAGTCTGGCCAAGCCGCAGGCAGCCGCGACGATAGCCGACCACTGCCTGGAGGTGGCCGCATGACGCCGCGCCGTCTCGCTCCGCACGACGACCTCACCCATGCGCTCCGGCGTGTGCATTTCGTCGGCATCGGCGGTGTCGGCATGAGCGGTATCGCCGAAGTGCTGCACAACCTCGGCTACGACGTGTCGGGTTCCGACAAGGCCGACTCTGCCACGACACGGCGGTTGGCCGGCCTCGGCATACGCGTGGATCGCGGGCATGCCGCTGCGCACGTCGAGAGTGCCGACGCCATCGTGGTGTCGAGCGCCATCCAGCTTGACAACCCCGAATTGCTGGCGGCTCGCGAGCGCCGCATTCCGGTCGTGCCGCGCGCCGAAATGCTCGGCGAGCTGATGCGCTTCCGCCGCGGCATCGCCGTGGCCGGCACGCATGGCAAGACCACGACGACCAGTCTGGTCGCCAGCGTGCTCGCGGAGGCCGGCCTGGACCCCACGTTCGTGATCGGCGGGCAGCTCACGGCGGCGGCCGCGAACGCGCGCCTGGGCACCGGCGAATACCTCGTGGCCGAAGCCGACGAGTCTGACGGTTCGTTCCTGCTGCTGTCGCCGATGATCGCGATCGTCACCAACATCGATGCCGATCACCTGGAAAACTACGAAGGCGATTTCGCGAAGGTCCGCAAAGCCTTCGGCGATTTCCTGCACCGGCTGCCGTTCTACGGCCTTGCGGTCCTGTGCATCGACGACCCCGAGGTAGCCGAGCTCGCCGGACACACGACGCGCACCACGTTGACCTACGGCATCACCAGCGCCGAGGCTGACGTGCGCGCGGACAACGTGCGTCAGCAGGGTGCGCAGATGCTGTTCGATCTCCTGCTCCCGGGGCATGCCGGCCGGGTGCCGGTGACGCTGAATCTGCCCGGGCGCCACAACGTGCTCAACGCATTGGCTGCGTCGGCGGTTGCCTGGCAGCTCGGTGTCGGGGCCGAGGCGATCCAGCGTGCACTGGCACAGTTTCAGGGTGTGGGGCGTCGCTTCCAGGCGCGCGGCGATATTGCGCTCGACGCGGGTTCCGCGATGCTGGTCGACGACTATGGCCATCACCCGAGCGAACTCGCGGCGGTATTTGCCGCGGCTCGGGGCGGCTGGCCCGACCGCCGCCTGGTCGTCGCGTTCCAGCCGCATCGCTACTCGCGCACGCGCGATCTGCTCGATGACTTCGCCCGTGTGCTCAGCGACGTCGATGTGCTCGTGCTGACCGAGGTCTACCCGGCCGGCGAGGCGCCGATCGCCAATGCCGATGCGCGCGCGCTCGCGCGCGCCGTCCGTGCGCGGGGCAAGGCCGATCCGGTGCTGATCGACCATCCGCGCGATCTCAAGACCGCGCTACCCACCCTGCTGCGCGACCGCGACCTGCTGCTGGTCATGGGCGCCGGCGATATCGGCGCGGCGGCGAGCGAACTCGCGGCGCTCGGCGAATTGAAGACGAAGGCGAGTTGATGCGTATCACGGACCCCAAACTGTTCGGACGCGTGGCCGTGGCACTGGGCGGCAATTCCTCGGAACGCGAGGTCTCCCTGGATTCGGGCCGCAACGTGCTCGAGGCGCTGCGTTCGCGCGGTATCGACGCGCATCCGGTCGACGGAATTCCGGCGCTGCTCGATGCGTTGCGCGCGGGCCACTTCGCCCGCGTATTCAACATCCTGCACGGCCGTGGCGGCGAAGACGGTATGTTGCAGGGAGCGCTGCAGGCGCTGGGCGTGCCGTTTACCGGGTCGGGGGTGCTTGGATCGGCGCTGACCATGGACAAGGTGCGCACCAAGGAGGTCTGGACTGCCCGAGGATTGCCAACCCCCCGTTTTCGCGCCTATCGCAAGGGCGGCGACATCGCCGCGGTCATTGCCGAACTCGGCTATCCGGTGATCGTGAAGCCCTCGCGCGAGGGCTCCAGCGTCGGAATCACCCGGGTGTACGCCGCATCCGACCTGCCGGATGCGCTCGAACTCGCGTCGCGCTATGACGGCGAACTCGTGATCGAGCAGCTCATCGTCGGCGACGAGTTCACCGTCGGCGTTCTGCGCGGCGAGGCACTGCCGTCCATCCTGATCGTGCCGAAGGGCGACTTCTACGACTACCACGCGAAGTACGTCGCCGAAGACACGCAGTACCTGTGTCCGGGACTCCAGGGTGCCGCCGAAGACGCGATGCGCACGCTCGCGCTCACCGCCTTCGAAGCAGCCGCTGCGGCGGGCTGGGGCCGCGTCGACCTGATGCGTGACGCGGCAGGCAACAACTGGCTGCTCGAGGTCAACACGACGCCGGGCATGACGAGTCACTCGCTGGTGCCCAAGGCCGCGCGCGCGGCCGGTATCGATTTTCCCGAGCTGTGCTGGCGGATTCTCGAGACGAGCTTTGGAGACGTGGCCGCATGAGCGCGACGGCGATCCAGCGACTGCTGGCCTGGGCGATTGCGCTGACCTTGGTCGCGCTGCCCGTGGTCGGCCTGCTCAATGGCTGGTACGCCGCCGACCGCTGGCCGGTGCGCCAGCTCGAGTTGCAGGCAGAGTTCGCCAACGTCAGCGCGGAACAGATCCGCACCGCGGCCGCACCGGCGATCGGCGTCGGCTTCTTTGCCGTCGATCTCGCAGGCGTGCAGAAGAGTGTCGCGCAGCTGCCATGGGTCGAGAAGGTCGAAGCGCGCAAGCGCTGGCCGGACACACTGGTGCTGCGCATCTACGAACAGCGGCCTTATGCGCACTGGGGCAGCGACAGGCTCATCAATCGCGATGGACAGCTGTTCCAGGTCCCCGGTGCTTCGGAGATCCAGGGGCTGCCGCGTCTCGACGGTCCCGACGAGCGCATCGGCGACGTCGTCGCGTTCCACAGCGCGGTGCTGGCCGAGGCAGGCGGCAGTGGCCTGCACGTCTCCGGCGTGAGCCTCAGTGCGCGCGGCAGCTGGATGGTCCACCTGGACAGCGGCGCCAGCATCATCGTCGGCAACGAACATGCGCGGGAGCGTCTGCGCCGCTTCGTGCAGCTGTATCCGCGCGTGGCCGCGAGCGGCCGCGGTGCGTTCGAATACGTCGATCTTCGTTACAGCAACGGCTTCGCGATGAAGTGGCCCGGCGCGGAGGCCGAGCCCGTGTCCGCGCCGCCTCCGCCCGCCAACCCCGAACTCGCGCCGGTGGAAGACGCATGAACCGCAAGAGCGAAAAAACGCTGATCGTCGGTCTCGACATCGGTACGTCCAAGACGGTTGCCATCGTCGGCGAGTTCCAGCACGGCGATCCGGTCGAGATCATCGGCGTCGGCTCGCACGCGTCGCGCGGGCTGAAGCGCGGGGTGGTCGTCGACATCGAGTCGACCGTGCAGTCGATCCAGCGCGCGATCGAAGAGGCCGAACTCATGGCCGGCTGCGAGATCCGTTCGGTCTATGCGTCGATCTCGGGCAGCCACATCAAGGACGACAACTCGCACGGCACGGCACCGATCCGCGACAAGGAAGTGACCCAGGCCGATCTGGACGCCGTCCTCAATGCGGCGAGCGCGCTGGCGATTCCGGGCGATCGCTGGGTTCTCTACAAGGAGCCGCAGGAATACCTGATCGACGGCCAGGAAGGCATCCGCCATCCGGTCGGCATGTCGGGAGTACGTCTGGAAGCCAACGTGCATCTGGTGACCGGTGCGGCGAGCGCCGCGCAGAACATCATGAAGTGCATCCAGCGCTGCGGTCTGTCGGTCGACGAACTCGTGCCATCCGCCGTGGCCTCGGCGCGTGCGGTGCTGACCCAGGACGAACGCGAACTCGGCGTCTGTCTGGTCGACATCGGTGCCGGCACGACCGATCTCGCGATCTACACCCAGGGCGCGATCCGCCACACCGCGGTGCTGCCGATCGGTGGCGATCAGGTCACCAACGACATCGCCCAGTTTGTGCGCACGCCGACCGCGAATGCGGAAGAAATCAAGATCCGCTACGCGTGTGCGCTCGCCCAGCTGGCGACGGCGGAGGAAACCATACAGGTGCCCAGTGTCGGCGATCGCCCGCCGCGCCGGCTCGCGCGCCAGACCCTGGCTGAAGCCGTGCAGCCGCGCTACGAGGAAATCTTCGAGATGGTGCAGGCGGAGCTGCGTCGCTCGGGCCTCGAGGAGCTGACCCGCGCCGGCATCGTACTGACCGGAGGCGGCGCCAAGATGGAAGGCGTGGTCGAACTCGCCGAAGAACTGTTCCACATGCCGGTACGGCTCGGTGTGCCACAGCACGTCAGTGGCCTCTCCGACGTGGTTTCCAACCAGATTCACGCGAGCGGGGTGGGGCTGCTGCTGTACGGCGCGAGCCGGGAAGCCGTGCGTCGACCGGCCGGTCCCGGGGTCGCTCGCGTCGGCGGGCTCTGGGACAAGGTCATGCATTGGTTCAAGGGAAATTTCTAGCGATCTGATCCCGCGCCGCCCGGGCGGCGCAGCACTACCCGCGGCAGGACGCCGCGGTGCGCAGCGAAACGCTGCGCGACCGGAGAACGCGCCTGTTCTCCGTCCGGCCGGCGGGTCATGCGGATGCGTGCGGCACACAACCAGCAATTCATAAAACCGGAGGATGGGAGTCATGTTCGAATTCGTCGAAAAGACCGCGCCGAACGCGGTCATCAAGGTCATCGGCGTCGGCGGCGGCGGTGGCAACGCCGTCGCCCACATGGTGCAGCAGCACGTGGAGGGCGTGGATTTCGTCTGCGCCAATACCGACGCTCAGGCCATCAAGAACTCGGGTGCGAAATTCAGCCTGCAGCTCGGCAGCAACGTCACCAAGGGACTTGGCGCCGGCGCCAATCCGGAGGTGGGCCGCCAGGCAGCGCTGGAAGATCGCGAACGCATCGTCGAGATGCTGCAGGGTGCCGACATGGTGTTCATCACCGCGGGCATGGGAGGAGGCACGGGCACCGGCGCGGCGCCGGTCGTGGCACAACTCGCCAAGGAACTCGGCATCCTGACGGTCGCGGTGGTGACCAAGCCATTTCCGTTCGAGGGCCGCCGCCGCATGCAGGTCGCACTCAAGGGCATTGAAGACCTGAGCCAGCATGTCGATTCGCTGATCACCGTACCCAACGAGAAGCTGCTGACCGTGCTGGGTCGTGACGTGACCCTGCTCAGCGCCTTCAAGCAGGCCAACGATGTGCTGCTGGGCGCGGTTCAGGGCATCGCCGACCTCATCACGCGGCCGGGTCTGATCAATGTCGACTTCGCCGACGTCCGCACGGTCATGTCGGAGATGGGCATGGCGATGATGGGCACGGGCTCCGCCAAAGGGGACGACCGCGCGGTCGCCGCAGCCGAGGCCGCCATCAACAACCCTCTGCTCGAAGACGTGAACCTCGCGGGTGCCTGCGGCATTCTCGTCAACGTGACGGCCGGTCCCAACCTGACCATGCGCGAGTTCGACGAGATCGGCCAGGTCATTCACGGCTTCGCCAGCGAGGATGCCACCGTCGTGATCGGTACGGCACTCGATCCGGAGCTGCAGGACGAAGTCCGCGTCACGGTCGTGGCGACCGGCCTCAATCGTGCCGCCGTGCGCCAGCCGGTGATGACCCGCCGCGAGGAACCCCGTCCACGTCTCGTGCTGCGTACGGGTACTGGCAATGAGGTCGTCGACTATGCGCAGCCTTCGGTGCGTGTGGCCGGCCCGGCAGCGCGCCAGGTCAGCGTCGCCGAGACGGCCGTCGCCGCGGAACCAGCCATGGACTATCTCGACATTCCGGCATTCCTGCGGCGCCAGGCCGACTGATCGGCGCATCCCCGCGCCGCGCGTGCCGCAACGCTCCGCAGCCTCGTGCTGCGGCGTTGCCGTGCCGCCCGCGTGAGGGTTCTGCGTAGAAGCGCGTCAAGGACAGGTGACGACAGGCGCCGTCATCGGTCATGCTACGTCCTCCAGAAGGCGGTATGCCGACGGCATATCGCCTTTTTTTCGCCTGATTGCTTCGTTATTGTTGCATCCACGCAACAGAATGTGGGCCGGGCGCGTCGTTTTGCTTTTCTGTCATAAAGCCCTGTGCTAGCATCCAGGCCGTTTTGTTGGCTCCTGCCCCAGGGGACAAAAAAAGAATGATCAAACAACGTACGCTCAAGAACGTCATACGGGCGACAGGCGTCGGCATCCACACCGGCGAAAAGGTCTACATGACCCTGCGTCCGGCCGCGGTCGACACGGGCATCGTGTTCCGCCGCGTCGATCTGAATCCTCCGGTGGAAATCCATGCCCGCGCCGAGAACGTCGGCGACACGAGCCTTTCCAGCACCCTGACCAAGGGAACGATCCGCGTATCGACAGTCGAACATCTGCTGTCGGCCATGGCGGGTCTGGGCATCGACAACGCGTACGTCGACCTGTCTGCCTCGGAAGTGCCGATCATGGACGGTAGCGCCGGCCCCTTCGTTTTCCTGCTGCAGTCGGCGGGTATCGAAGAACAGCCGAAGGCCAAGCGCTTCATTCGCATCAAGAAACCGCTGACCGTCAAGGAAGGCGACAAGTGGGCCCGCTTCGAGCCGTTCGACGGCTTCAAGGTTGGTTTCTCGATCGACTTCAACCACCCGATCTTCACCGCCCAGACCTCGCGTGCCGAAATCGACTTCTCGACGACCTCGTTCGTCAAGGAAGTCTCGCGTGCGCGCACGTTCGGGTTCATGCGCGACATCGAAATGTTGCGCGAGCGCAATCTCGTGCTGGGCGGGTCGATGGACAATGCGATCGTCCTCGACGACTATCGCGTCCTCAATGAGGACGGCTTGCGCTACGAGGACGAATTCGTCAAACACAAGATCCTCGACGCGATCGGCGACCTGTACCTGCTCGGACACAGCCTCATCGGCGCGTTCTTCGGGCACAAGTCGGGTCACCAGTTGAACAATCTGTTGCTGCGCACGCTGCTGGCTGACACCAGCGCGTGGGAAGAGGTCTGCTTCGACGACCCCGCAACGGCCCCGATTTCCTACGCCCACCCGGCCCAGGCCGTGTAGGCAAGGAACGACACCACGGCTTTCAGCCAGCCGCGGTGCGGCGCGGTGAGGTTTGCGCGCCCTAGGAATCAGCAATTTCGGCGAGGGACGCCATTTTCAGAAACAAGGCCCTGAGTTCGGGGTCTGCCAGTGTGACTGCGGCCTTGCTCAGATGCTCGGCAGCGGTGTGGGAAAGCGGCTTCCGCCTTGCAGGCTCCCGGGGAACGGACGGCAAGGGTGCCACTTTGACGGCGAACGTCTTGAAGGGCTGACCGAGGGCTTTTTGCGCTTCGGCCAGGATCGGGGTCTGGTGAAGTCTCAGCTTTGCCGCCCAGGTCGAAGAGTTCGCCAGAAAAACAACGCGACCCTGTCGCGCATCGGCCAGGCAGCAATGCGGGCGGATCGCGGGAGGCAGCGTCAGGCGCAAACGTAGATCCAATGCTTCCAGCGCTCGCGCTCGCTTGACGAGTGACGCGACGGGGGAGGTCTCGCCGACCGGTTTGGGGCCGGGCGACGAGCGACGCGGCGTAGCCGCGGACGATGGGGTTTTTGTTTGCATCACGGAAACCCAGGCAGAAAACGAATCCGGCATGAACATCATTATCGTCGCAAAGCCGCATGCGGTGCCGCAGACCATCGATCTTGGCTGCTGGCGTACCCGTCTGAAATGCGGCGCGATACTCGGATGTGCCGCCCTGGCCTGCGCGCTGCTCGGCGTGAGCGTGGCCTACAGCATCGCCGGTCCGAAGACGCGGACCCTGGCTGAAGTGCGGGAACTGAAAGAGCAGAGTGACGCGCGTCTGCGCGAACTCGAGCAGATCAAGCAGAGTACCCAGCGCGATCTCGATGCGCTCGCGGTCAAGCTCGGCGCCCTGCAGGCGCATGCGACCCGGCTCAATGCCCTCGGCGAGCGGCTGACACGCGCCGGCAAGCTCGACGACGGCGAATTCAGGTTTGCCGAGCCCCCCGCCGTCGGTGGTCCCGAAGAGTCGCAGTCGCCGGTGGTTCACGCCGCAGCGCCGCAGCTGATTGATTCCATCGAGGAGCTGCACGGTCGCTTCGTGCGCCAGCAGGCTCAGCTCGAAGTCCTCGAAAACCTGCTGCTGGACCGCAAGATCGATTCGGATCTGCTGCCGAGCGGCATGCCGGTCAATTCCGGTTACATCTCATCGTATTTCGGCGGACGTCCCGATCCGTTCAACGGCGCCAGCGCATTCCATTCGGGCATCGATTTCGACGCCAACGTCGGTGCGGATATTCACTCGGTCGCCGAAGGCGTGGTGACCTGGTCCGGCACGCGTCCCGGTTACGGCAACGTGGTCGAAGTCGATCACGGCAACGGCTACATGACTCGCTATGCACATAACTCCCAGAATCTGGCCACGGTCGGTCAGCGCGTCCGCGTCGGCGAAGTCATCGCCAAGGTCGGCTCAACCGGCCGCTCGACCGGGTCGCATGTGCATTTCGAAGTCTGGCTCAACGGCAAGGCCGTCAATCCCATCGCGTACGTGCGCAGTCAGCGCAAGACCTGACAGCGGACTCGACCGTCCGGCACCCTTGAATCCGGGGGCCAGCGACCCACCATCCTTTTCCCGACGCGGCCGCCGGCTTATCATCGGCGGTCCGCCCGAGCCTGCGCAGTGCGCGGGCTTTGTGCGTTTTCTCCTTTCCTGCTGAGCGATCGATTCCATGTTCAACCGTCTGATGACGAGCCTTTTCGGCAGCCGCAACGATCGCGTGTTGCGTCAGCTCAACAAGAACGTGGCGCAGATCACGGCGCTCGAGCCGGCGATGCAGGCGCTGTCCGACGCGGAGCTGCGCGCCCGTACCGACCAGTTCAAGCAGCGTATCGCTGAAGGGCAGACGCTCGAGCAGATCCTGCCGGACGCGTTCGCGACGGTCCGCGAAGCCTCGGTCCGTGTGCTCGGCCTGCGCCACTACGATGTGCAGATGATCGGCGGCATGGTGCTCAACATGGGGCGCATCGCCGAAATGCGTACCGGCGAAGGCAAGACGCTCGTCGCGACGCTGGCCGTTTATCTGAACGCGCTCGAGGGCAAGGGGGTTCACGTCGTCACGGTGAACGACTACCTCGCCAAGCGCGATGCGGCGACGATGGGCAAGCTCTACAACTTCCTCGGACTCAGTGTCGGTGTGGTCTATCCCGGTATGAACCATGCGGACAAGGCCGCCGCCTACGCCGCCGACATCACCTACGGCACCAATAACGAATTCGGGTTCGACTACCTCCGCGACAACATGGCGCTGTCGAAGGAGCAGCGTTATCAACGCGGGCTGCACTACGCCATCGTCGACGAAGTCGACTCCATCCTGATCGACGAAGCGCGCACGCCGCTGATCATCTCGGGGCCGTCCGAAGAATCACCGCAGCTGTACGTCAAGATCAATCGCATCGTTCCCAAGCTCTCCCGCCAGGAAAAAGAGGATTCCTCGGTCGGTGACTACTGGGTCGACGAAAAGCAGAAGCAGGTGCACCTGTCGGAAGAAGGCATGGAGCATGCGGAGCAGCTGCTGCGCAAGGAAGGCGTGATCGCGGCTGACGAAGGGCTGTACGACGCCAAGCATCTCGTCGTCGTGCATCATCTCAACGCCGCATTGCGCGCCAACGCGCTCTATCAGCGCGACGTCGACTACATCGTGCGCGACGGCGAAGTGATCATCGTCGACGAATTCACCGGCCGCACGCTGGCGGGACGTCGCTGGTCCGACGGACTGCATCAGGCGGTCGAGGCCAAGGAGGGCGTGCCCATCCAGCGCGAGAACCAGACGCTCGCGACGATCACGTTCCAGAACTACTTCCGCATGTACAAGAAGCTGTCCGGCATGACCGGCACAGCCGACACGGAAGCCTATGAATTCCAGCAGGTCTATGGTCTGGAAGTCGTCGTCATACCGACGCACCGTCCGATGATTCGCAAGGACGCGGCCGATCTGGTATTCCTCAAGCACACGCCAAAGTGGAACGCGATCGTGGAAGACATCCGCGATTGTCAGAAACGTCGTCAGCCGGTGCTGGTCGGTACGGCATCGATCGATGCATCGGAATTCCTGTCGAAGATGCTGCAGAAACAAGGCGTGGCGCACGAAGTGCTGAACGCCAAGCAGCACGAGCGCGAAGCGCACATCGTTGCGCAGGCCGGGCGTCCGGGGGCGGTCACGATCGCCACGAACATGGCGGGCCGCGGTACCGACATCGTGCTCGGCGGTAGCCTCGATGCGGAACTCGCCGAGCTGCCGGAAGACGCGACCGAGGCCGAGCGCGCGCGCATCAAGGCCGAGTGGAAAAAGCGTCACGAAGAGGTCATTGCTGCCGGCGGTCTGCACATCGTCGGTACCGAGCGGCACGAGTCGCGCCGCATCGACAATCAGCTGCGCGGCCGTTCGGGCCGTCAGGGCGATCCGGGTTCGAGCCGCTTTTACCTGTCGCTCGAAGACAATCTCATGCGCATCTTCTCGCCCGACTGGGTCACGAAGTGGATGCAGGTCTTCGGCATGAAGGAGGACGATGCGCTCGAAGATCGCATGGTCAGCCGCCAGATCGAAAAGATCCAGCGCAAGGTCGAACAGCATAACTTCGACATCCGCAAGAACCTGCTCGAGTTCGATGACGTCGCCAACGACCAGCGAAAGGTCATCTATGAGCAGCGCAACGAACTGCTGGAGCAGGACGACTTCGCCGAGACCGCCGCGGCGATCCGCACCGACGTGTTCACCGATCTCGTGCGCAGCCACGTGCCGCAGCATTCGATCGATGAACAGTGGGACATCGCCGCGCTGCAGAAGAAGCTGGCCGACGACTTCGGTGTAGAGATCGATCTCAAGCGCTGGCTGGAAACGCAGTCGGAGGCCGATTCCGAAGACGTGCTCGAGCACGTCCTGGCCGCGGTCGACCGCTATTTCCGCGAACGCGAGGCGATGCTCGGCTCGGAAGTCATGCGTGCGCTCGAGCGCCACGTGATGCTGAATACGCTCGACAACTGCTGGAAAGAGCATCTGGCGAGCATGGACTACCTGCGCCAGGGCATCTATCTGCGCTCCTATGCGCAGAAGCAGCCGAAACAGGAGTTCAAGCGCGAATCGTTCGAGTTGTTCCAGTCGATGCTCGAGCGCATCAAGCTCGAGACGACGACGCTGCTGGCGCGTGTGCGCATCCGCAGCGAGGAAGAAGTACAGCAGATAGAAGAGCAGCAGCGCCGCCAGCAGCAACAGGCGCCGCTCAATTTCGCACATGCCGAGGCCAGCGGCTTCGCGAGCGAAGGCGAAGTGCTCGCCGCCACGGCGGCTTCGGCTGCGCCGGCGATCGCACAGTTTGCCGAAGGACCCAAGGTCGGCCGCAACGATCCATGTCCCTGCGGCTCGGGCAAGAAATACAAGCAGTGCCACGGTCGTCTCGCCTGAGTGCAGTGGTCGGGTGGAATACGAGCGTGAGCGCCGTTTCCGTGGAAACGGTGGTTGCCGGCGTTGCCGAACGGCACCCGGCCGTGCATGTGGTTGCGGCCGCGCTCGTCGATGCGGACGGCCGCGTGCTCCTCGCGCAGCGCCCCGAAGGCAAGCATCTCGCCGGCTACTGGGAGTTTCCGGGGGGAAAGGTCGAATCGGGCGAAACACCGTTGCAGGCGCTTCAGCGAGAGGTGCTCGAAGAAATAGGTGTTCGCGTGGTTTCGGCAGAACCGCTGATCCGCGTGCCGTGGCGCTATGCGACCAAGCGCATCCTGCTCGACGTGTACCGGGTGCGCGACTTCGATGGTGTTCCGCATTCCTGCGAGGGCCAGCCGCTGAAGTGGGTGCCGGCGACGGCGCTGGATCCGAACGAGATGCCGGCCGCCGATCATCCGGTGATCCATGCCCTCGCCTTGCCGCCGCACTACCTGATCACGCCGCAACCCGACGCTGACGAAGTTCCGTTTCTCGCGCGGCTCGACGCAGCACTGGAGCGCGGCATCCGGCTCGTCCAGCTGCGCGCCAAGGACCTCGACGAGACGACCCTGCGCCGCCTCGTCCCGGCTTGTCTGGCGCGCGTGCGCGCGGCTGGAGGCCAGTTGCTGATCAATTCGCGGATCGACCTCGTCGAGGAATTCGATCTCGATGGCGTACACGTGACTGCTGCGCAACTGGCGCAGCTCGACGCCCGGCCGGTCGCCGCGAGGCGCTGGTTCGCCGCCTCCTGTCACAGTGCGGCGGAACTCGAACGCGCGCAGGCGCTCGGTGTCGACTTCGTCGTGCTCGGCAGCGTGGCCAGCACCGCGAGTCACCCACAGCAGACCCCGCTGGGGTGGGGCGCGTTCGCCGCGATCTGCGATCAGGCGATCGTGCCGGTCTATGCGCTCGGTGGCTTGCGGCAGGACGATCTCGCGACGGCGCTCGATGGCGGCGCGCAGGGAATCGCCGGCATTTCAGCGTTCTGGTAGCGCACCTGGCTGGCGCGCTGCCAGCAGCAGAAATCGTGCGTGAAGCGCTGCAACGGCTGCATCGAGTTCCTCGAGCGAGCCCGAATTGTCGATGACGTCGGTGGCGATCGCGAGACGTTGCGCGCGCGTCGCCTGCGCCGCAATCATCTTCGCGGCGAGGTCGCGCTCGATGGCGTCGCGCTGCTGCAGCCGCGCGAGTTGAATGTCTGGTGCGACATCGACAACGAGCACGCGGTCGACCCAGGCGTAAGCCGGCCAGGTCTCGGCGAGCAGCGGAATCGCGATCAGGCAGTAGGAGTTGCGGTCAGCGGCCACCTGCTCGCGCAGTCGTTCGCGCACCCGGGGGTGGATGATGGCCTCGAGCCGGCGCCTGGCTTCCTCGTCGCCGAACACGCGGCGACGCATCGCTGCGCGGTCGAGCGTGCCGTCGGACTGGAGCGCCTGTGGGCCGAACGTCGCGGCGATCTCGTCGAGGGCTGGCTGTCCCGGCGCAACCACCTCGCGTGCGGCAATATCGGCGTCATAGCACGCGACCCCGCGGCGGGTGAACGCCTGCGTGACGGCGGATTTGCCCGACGCGATCCCGCCGCTGATCGCGACGACGAAATGCGCGTCAGCATCCGCCGCGCTCATCGCCCGAGCAGCACCTGCGTATAGAGCTGCAGCAGTTGCTCGCCCCAGACGAACTGGATCCAGCCGGCCACGGCGATGAACGGACCGAATGGGATCGGCGTCGAGTGATCCTTGCCCCGCGTCGCGAGAATGATGCTGCCGAGGATGGCGCCGACGACGGACGATAGCAGCACGATCGGCAACAGACTCTTGGGTCCCATCCAGGCGCCGAGTGCGGCCAGCAGCTTGAAGTCGCCGTAGCCCATGCCCTCTTTGCCGGTCAGCAGCTTGAACAGCCAGTAGATCGACCAGAGGCTCAGATAGCCGATGGTCGCACCGAGAATGGCGCCGACCGGTGACACGAACACCGGTTGCAATGACAGCAACAGTCCCAGCCAGAGCAAAGGCAGGGTCATGTTGTCGGGCAACAACTGGGTACGGAAGTCGATACCGGCTAGGGCGATCAAAAAATAGCTGAGCACCAGCCCTGCCGCGCCCGCCCAGGTCGCACCGAACGTGGCGACGACGACGAGCGTGGCCACCGCCGTCAGTGCTTCGACGAGCGGGTACTGCACCGAGATCCCCGCCTTGCAGTAGCGGCAGCGACCGCGCAGCACGAGCCAGCTCAGAAGCGGAATGTTGTCGAGTGCCGACAGTGCGTGCTTGCACTGCGGGCAGTGCGACCCCTTGAACACGATGTCCGGGGGCGCTGCATCCGCCACATCCGCATCGAGCTCGAGCATCTCGCGGCTTTGTATACGCCACTCATGCATCAGCCGATCGGGCAGGCGCAGTATGACTACGTTGAGAAAACTGCCGACCAGCAGTCCGAAGAGGCCGGCCGCGACATACAGCGGCCAGCCCTCGCTGAAGATTTCGATCATCGGATCCGGTCAGCCGACGACGGCCGCGAGCTTGAAGATGGGCAGGTACATGCCGATGACCATGCCGCCGACCAGCGTACCGATGATGACCATGATGAACGGTTCGAGCAGGCTGGCCAGTGCATCGACGGCGTTGTTGACTTCTTCCTCGTAGAACTCGGCGATCTTGAACAGCATCTTGTCGAGAGCGCCGGACTCCTCGCCGATCGCGACCATCTGCACGACCATGTTCGGGAACAGCTGCGCCTGGCGCATCGCGAGCTGCAGCTGGTGGCCGATTGCGACGTCTTCGCGGATACGCTTGACGGCGGCGTTGTACACCGGGCTGCCGGTCGCGCCGGCGACGGAGTCGAGCGCTTCGACCAGCGGCACACCGGCGCGGAACGTAACTCCGAGTGTGCGCGCGAAGCGGGCGATTGCCGACTGATGGAGGATCTGTCCTATCACTGGCAGCTTGAGCACGGCGCGCGCGCAGAAATGCGCGAAGGCAGGCGACCGTTTGTACAGGAAGATCAGCCCGGCGACCGCGCCGGCGAAGCTGAGCAGCACCACGTACCAATACGAGGTCATGAACCGTGAGGCAGACACGATGAGCTGTGTGAAGGCGGGCAGGTCCGCGCCGAAGCCCTTGAATACCTGCTCGAACTGCGGCACGACGAAGATCAGCAGGATCGCGGACACGACGACCGCAACGGCGAGCACGATGGCGGGATAGAACATCGCCTTCTTGATCTTGCCTTTCAGCGATTCGATGTTTTCCTTGTAAGTGGCCACCGTGTCGAGCACGGTATCGAGCACACCGGCCGCCTCGCCGGCCTTGACCAGATTGACGAACAGCTCATCGAACTGGACCGGAAACTTCGCGAGCGCCTCATGCAGCGTCGAACCGCCTTCGATGTCGTTCTTCACCGCCGTCAGCATGTTCTTCATGCGTACGTTCTGCTGGCCGCCCGCAATGATGTCCAGGCCCTGCACCAGTGGCACGCCGGCCTGCATCATCACCGAGATCTGGCGGCTGAATACGGCGATGTCGCGCGCCTTGATGGTCTTGCCGGCTGCACCGAACAAAGGCTTCGGCTTGGCCTTCACCGAGGTCGGGTTGATACCCTGGCGCCGGAGTTCGGCCTTGACCAGGCTGATGTTCTTCGCTGCGTATTCGCCCTTCATCGGCTGGCCGCGTTTGTCCTTGCCGGACCAGACGAAGGTCTGCAGTGCGCTGACTTCGGCACGCGCGCGACCGCGTGCCGCAGCGACTGCGGTCTGGGGCTTACGGGAAACCGTTGCGGTGGCCATGAATTAGTCCTTGGTGACGCGGTTGATTTCGGCGAGGCTGGTGACGCCTTGCTTGACCTTGAGCATTGCGGAGGCGCGCAGGTCGCGGATGCCTGCCGCGCGCGCGGCTTCGGCGATCTGCATCGCATTGCCGCCCGCGAGGATGATCTTCGCTATGTCCTCGCTGATCGGCATGACCTGGTAAATGCCGACACGCCCCTTGTAGCCTTCGTTACAGCCGGAACATCCGACCGCGTCGAACATCTGCAGCCCGGCGATTTCATTTTCCGTGAAGCCTTCGGCGAGCAGCGCGGCAGGCGGAAGGATCAGGGGTTTCTTGCAGTCGTGCAGCCGGCGCGCCAGACGCTGCGCGATGACGAGCGTGACCGACGAGGTAATGTTGAACGGCGCGATGCCCATGTTCATGAGTCGCGCAATGGTCTGCGGCGCATCGTTGGTGTGAAGTGTCGACAGCACCATGTGGCCGGTCTGTGCCGCCTTGACCGCGATCTCGGCCGTTTCCAGGTCGCGGATCTCGCCGACCATGATTACATCCGGGTCCTGGCGCAGGAACGAGCGCAATGCTGCGGCGAACGTCATGCCGCGCTTCTGGTTCTGTTGCACCTGGTTGATGCCGGGCACACGGATTTCGACCGGGTCTTCGACCGTCGAAATGTTGCGGCCCTCGGTATTGAGGATATTCAACGCCGTATACAGCGACACGGTCTTGCCGGAGCCGGTGGGGCCGGTCACGAGAACCATGCCGTAGGGCTTCTCGATCGCTTCGAGGAACAGCTTCTTCTGGTCCTCTTCGTAACCCAGCTTCTCGATGCCGAGCTTGGCGGCAGAACCGTCGAGGATGCGCAGTACGACCTTCTCTCCGAACAGCGTGGGGCACGTGCTCACGCGGAAGTCGATCGACTTGCCCTTGGAGAGGTTGAGCTTGATGCGTCCGTCCTGGGGCACGCGTCGCTCGGCGATATCCAGGCCCGACATGACCTTGAGGCGCGATGAAATGCGCGGTGCGAGTTTCGACGGTGGCGCGGCAACCTTGCGCAGTACGCCGTCCATGCGCAGTCGCACGCGGTACTCGGTTTCGAAGGGTTCGAAATGAATGTCCGACGCGCCGCGCTTGATCGCGTCGACGAGCACCTTGTTGACGAACTTCACGATGGGAGTGTCGTCGGCGCCGCTGGCATCGACGCCGCCGCCTGCGCCACTGTCGGCATCGTCGTCGCCCGCATTCATGTCGAGGCTTTCCAGGCCCTCGTCGCCTTCGACGTCAACCGCCGTGCTGCTCTGGCTCAACGCCTGATCGATGACACGCGCCAGCGCGCGTTCGTCGATGAGAATCGGCTCGACACTGTGGTTCGACTGGAACTTTATCTCGTCGAGAGCCCGCAGGTTGGTTGGGTCCGACAGGCCGACGAAGAGGCGGTTGCCGCGCTTGAACAGCGGCAGTGCGCGGTGCTTCGTGATGAGTTCCTCGCTGACCAGCTTCAGCGGCAGCTGCGCAAAATCGATCGCGCTGACGTCGTAGAGTGGCACGCCGAATTCGGCCGAGGCTGCCATGGCCACCGTACCGCTGTCGGCCATGCCGTTGTCGATGAGATATGTCGCGAGCGGAATCTTCTGCTTTGCCGAGGTTTCGAGCGCGCGGCGCGCGTCCTGTTCCGCGAGCGAACCCTCGGCAACGAGACGTCGTGCGATGCCGCTCAAGCCTGCGAGATTCGCCGGATTGATCTGCGTAGCCATAAGAATTCCGCGTAAACCCCCGAAACTACGACAGAATGTACTCCACTTTGGCGCCGTTTTGAATTGCCTGAGGCAAAACTGTGACGGCGCTCAAGAAGCCTTTCGAATCAGGCCGTTCGGGTTCGGCGGCCGGGCCTTCCGCCCGGCGGCGCTCGTGTGCCGGTTCGCGGCACGCTTCATGTATGCTCAGACCCCGAAACCAAGGTGTCCTGCTGGTATGCCCATCAGTATCATCCTGCCCGCCAAGAACGAGGCGGCGGCATTGCGCGACCTGCTGCCCCGGTTGCGCGCGGCGCGGCCGGTCGACGAGATCATCGTCGTCGATGACGGCTCGACGGACGAAACGCGGGAGCTCTGCGCCACCAACGGCGTACGCTGTCTGTCCAGTCCCTACTCGATGGGCAATGGCGCGGCCATCAAGCGAGGCGCGCGCGCGGCCAGCGGCGAGGTGCTGGTTTTCATGGACGCCGACGGCCAGCACGATCCGGCGCATATCGACCGCCTGCTGGCGCGGATGGAACAGGGCTACGACATGGTCGTCGGCGCGCGCGATTGGTCGGGTCAGGCCGGGGTCGGCCGCGGCATGGCCAACACCCTGTATAACCGGCTGGCCAGCTGGATGACGGGGCACGCCGTGCTCGATCTGACTTCCGGATTCCGGGCAGTGCGTGCCGAGAAGTTCATCGAATTCATCCACCTGCTGCCCAACGGGTTCTCCTACCCGACCACCATCACGATGGCATTCTTCCGCAGCGCCTATGCGGTCGGCTACGAGTCGATCGCGGTGGGCAAGCGTACCGGCAAGAGTCATATCCGGCCGCTGCGCGATGGCATCCGCTTCCTGCTCATCATCTTCAAGATTGCCACGCTGTATTCGCCATTCAAGCTGTTCCTTCCGGCGAGCATGGTGTTTTTCGGCCTGGGGGTACTGAACTACGGGCTGACCTACTACTACCAGCAGCGCTTCACCAACATGAGTGCGCTGCTCCTGAGCGCAGCTGCGATAGTATTTCTGATCGGCCTGGTTTCGGAGCAGATCACGAGCCTGACGTATCGGCGATGAGCAGCGCTTCCGGGGGCTGGGCGGGCCGCATCCGCCGTGCCGCGCAACGGGTGAAACATTCGCCATTGCATCCGCAGTGGATCAGTTTTCGCTTCAAGGAAATGGCGGCACGCGAAGTCGCGGCGCGCGCGCGCGGTGATGTCGTCGATGTTGGGTGCGCCGATTCGGCCCTGCGCGACCGGCTCGATCCGTCGGTCCGTTATGTGGGGCTCGATTTTCCCGGCACGGCGACCGCGCTGTACCGCACGCGCCCGGCCGTGTTCGGTGATGCGCAGCAGCTGCCGTTTCTCGACGCGAGTTTTGACTGTCTGATCGTGCTGGACGTACTGGAGCACCTGCCGCGTCCTCAGGCAAGCCTGATCGAGGCAGCCCGCGTGCTGCGACCTGGCGGAATAGTGCTGCTGCACGTTCCGTTCGCCTATCCGCTGCACGATCGCCCCTATGACTTCTGGCGCCTGACCCGTCACGGGCTGGAGACGCTGGCCCGGGGGGCGGCGCTGGAGGTCGAAACCATCGTCGCGCGCGGCCATGCGATCGAAAGCGCCGGAATGCTGTGCAATCTCGCACTGGCCCAGGCACTGTTTGTTGCCGCCGAAAGGTTCCGCCCGCTATACGTGCTGGGACTGTTGCTGGCTCCGGTCGTGACGCTGATCAACGCGGTTTGCTGGCTGTTGTCTCGAATGGCACCCGACATCGATTTCTTGCCCGTTTCCTACTGGGCGGTGCTGAGGCGGCCTGCGCCGCGGGAGGGCTGACGTGAGTCTGCGCGTGCTCGTGCTGACCACGTCGTACCCGCTGCGCCCGGAAGCGAGCTCGGGCGTCTTCGTGCGACGGCTGGTGGAGACGCTGACGGCGCATGCCGAGATGCGCGTGCTCTGTCCGGCGGATGCTTCAGCCGAGCCCTGTGAGGGGGGCGCACGCGTGACACTGTTGCCGTTCCGCTATGCGCCAAGGCGCTGGCAACGGCTGGCGCAGGAGCCTGGCGGAGTGCTGCCGGCGATTCGTGCGCGACCCGCACTGCTGCTGCTGGTTCCGCTTTTCCTGCTCGCGTTTTCCTGGGCGCTCGTGCGCGCTGCGCGGCGTGCCGATGTCATTCACGCAAATTGGGCGATCACCGGCGCGCTCGCGGCGCTGTTGTGGCCGCTGCATCGGCGGCCGGTCGTGCTGACCCTGCGCGGCGACGATGTGACGGTCGCGCGCCGTTCGCGCCTCCACCGCCACCTGCTGCATCGTTCAGTCGGGTACGCGCACACGGTCGTCTGCGTGGCCGACAGCATGGCGCGCCACCTCGAGGCAGAGATCCCGGCTTGCGCGTCGAAGGTGCGCGTAGTGCTCAACGGCGTCGGCGGCGAGTTCCGGCTGGCCGATCCGGATTCAGGCCATCCCGTACGCCTCGTGTTCGTTGGCAGCCTGATCCCGCGCAAGGGCGCCGACGTGCTGCTGCGCGCGTTCGCACGCCTGCGAGAGCCGGCGGCCGTGCTGCGCCTCGTCGGCGACGGGCCCGAGCGCGGCGCGCTGGAGACGCTGGGGCGGACCCTGGGAATCGGGGACCGTATCGAGTTCTGTGGCCAGGTTGCACCGGAACACGTCGCCGCCCATCTGGCGTCCAGTACCGTGTTCGTGCTGCCGAGCCATAGCGAAGGCCGACCGAATGTGGTGCTCGAGGCCATGGCCGGTGGAACTCCGGTCGTTGCGTCCCGTATCGACGGTGTCGTCGATACGGTCGTGGACGGCGAGCACGCCTGGCTGTTCACGGCCGGCGATGTGGAAGCGCTCACTGCAGCGCTGGATGATGCGCTGGCGCGCCCGGACGAACGCCGCCGGCGTGCCCTGGCGGCACGGCGGCACGTCGAGGTCTGCGGCTGGACCTGGGACTCTGCGGCGCGGCAGTACGCCGCTATCTTTGCTGCTGCGGCGCCCCGGACAGGAGTGGCATGATGGCAGTACCCGGGGCGAGGAGGGCTTCGTCGTGTGCGGCATAACCTTCCTGTACGACGCAGCGCGAGGGCGTGAGGGCGTGGCGGTACGTTGCCGTAACGCGATCCAGGCCATGGCGCACCGTGGTCCGGACGGCATCGAGACGGCCGGTGACGAGCAATGGCACATGGGTCATGCCAGGCTGGCGATCATCGGCATATCCGACGGACAGCAGCCGATGAGCGACGCCGCCGGCCGATGGAGCATCGTCTACAACGGTGAAATCTATAATTATTCCGAGCTGCGCGCGGAGCTCGCCTCACGCTGGATCTTCCGCACGCAGTCGGATACGGAAGTGCTGCTCGCCGGCCTCGCGCTGGACGGTGCTGCGTTCCTGGCGCGGCTCAATGGCATGTGGGCTTTCGCGCTGTGGGATCGCGTCGGACGTACTCTGCTGCTTGCCCGCGACCGCATCGGCAAGAAGCCGCTGTACGTGCGTGCCGAACGAGAACGCTTTGCCTGCGCCTCGGAGCTCCCGGCGCTGCGCACGCTGACCGGCATTGTGCCTGCGGCCGATCTGGACAGTCTTGCGGACACGCTGCGGTACGGCTTTGCGTTGCCAGGCCACACCATCGACCAGGGCAGCAGCGAAGTGCTGCCGGGGCACGTCATGTACTGGCAGCCGGGCGCCATGCCGCGACAGGAATCGTACTGGTCGCTGCCAGGTCTGGCTTCGGCTGCGGAGCCGGATGACGGGTCGCGCGTGCTCGAGCTGCTGGAGAGTGCCGTACGTTACCGGCTCGTCGCCGATGTCGAGGTCGGCGCATTTCTTTCCGGAGGCGTCGACTCCTCGCTCGTGAGCGCGCTGGCGGCGCGCCATACCGACCACCGGCTGCGCACGTTCTCGATCGGTTTCACGGATGCAAGTTACGACGAGAGCGGCTATGCGGCGCGAATGGCCCGGTTTCTCGGTACCGAGCACGAAACGGCCGTGTACGCCGGAAGCGAGCGCGCGGACATGCTGCAGTTGCTGGTGCGCCACGTTGGTATGCCGTTCGGAGACGCGTCGTTACTGCCGACGGCGGCGGTGTCGGCACTTGCCGCGCGGCACGTCAAGGTCGCCCTTTCCGGCGACGGCGCCGACGAGCTGTTTGGCGGCTATCAGCGTTATCTCGGACGTGTGCTGCTGCGCTGGTACTCGCGGTTGCCCACGCCGCTGCAGCGCAGTGCAGAGGCGCTGCTGCGCGTCCTGCCGGAGCCGCTGCACCACCACAGCCGCAGCCTGCTCAAGAAGGCGCAGCTGTTCGTCCGCAACGCGTCGCTCGCACGTGGAGCACATGCCGCTGGCTATGTGGCGCCACGCTTTTTCAGCGACACGGAGCTCGCGGCGCTGGCACCGGCCCTTGCTGGCCGCGGTCACACGCCGCCGCTGTTGCCGGAGCGGGTTCGTGGCGATGACGTGCTCGCGATGATGTGTGCCGACGCGCTCGTCTATCTGCCGCAGGACGTTCTCGTGAAGACGGACCGCGCGTCGATGGCGCATTCGCTGGAGCAACGCTGTCCGTTTCTCGACTACCGCCTCGTCGAGCTTGCGCTTTCGCGCCCCTCGGCACGGCATTTTCGCGGTCTGAGGGGGAAGGCGTTGCTGCGCAAGGCCGTCGACGCGCATGCGCCCGCGTGGCTCTGGCGGCGCCGCAAACAAGGCTTTGCCGTGCCGCTCGGTACGTGGTTCCGCGGTGAACTCGCCGACGACCTGCTGTCGGGCCTGCAGCGCAGCGGACAGGACTGGGTCGATCCGTCCGCGGTGCGGCGACTCGTCGATGAACATCGCGGCGGCGGCGTCGACCATGGCCAGCGGCTCTGGCTGCTGTGGACGTACGCAGTGTGGATCAGCACGGTTGTCGCGCCTTCGGTCGCGACGCCCAGCAGGGAAGTGGCATGAGCATGACGGAGCGGTGGGGCCGCTCGCCGAAATTCTGGCTGCGCGCCGACGGTATTGCCGCGTTGACACGCGACTGGCCGCCGGGCGAGACTCCTCGACGTCGGCGCGGGAACTGGTGAGATGGCACTCGAGTTCGTGGCGCGCGGTTTCACCGCGCCACACTATGATCTGGGCGAATCCACCCGTGCAGCCTTACGGCAGCGATTTGCGGGAAACCCCGCGGTTCGCGTCGTCGATGCGATCGATGACCTGCCTGATGCGAGCGTCGACTGCCTGGTCGCGTTCGAGGTGCTGGAACACATCGACGGCGATGCAGGGGCGCTGCGTGCCTGGACGAGAAAGCTGCGTCCGGGCGGCCGCCTGCTGGTGTCGGTGCCGGCCCATCAGCGCAAGATCAGCGCGACGGACCGCCGCGTGGGCCACGTACGCCGGTACGAGCGCGATGCACTGCGCGCGCTGATCGCCGGGGGCGGCTACGAGCAAATCCGCGTGGCCTGCTACGGATTTCCGTTGGGTAATTTCGGACGTGTCGTCGGCAACGTGCTGGAGCGTCGTATCGGCGATCCCGCGAGTGACGACGCCGTTGCGCGCAGCATCGAAAGCGGCACGCGTCAGTCCGGTGCCGTGGTCGCGGTGAGTCGTGTGCTGAAACCCTGGATGCTCTGGCCGTTTTTCATCCTGCAGCGCATCGCGTTCGGGACGGATCTGGGCGATGGATACATTGCCAGCGCGCGGCGCAGCGGTTGAACGTGCGGGATCGGATGAAAACCTGGATCGCGGCGCATGGCCCGCGGTTGCTGGCACTGACCCAACGGGCATTTCTCGTCTGTGCCCTCGCCGCGATCAGCATTTATCTGTTTCGCCACGCGGGAACGCTGCGTCCGTTGCTCAGCATGGGTGTCTTGCTGCACATGGCCGGCGGTGCGCTCGTGCTCGCTGCGCTGCATCCGTTGATCGGTGTGGCCTTTTTTCAGTTGCAGCGATTTGCCGGAATACGCACCGAGCTCGGGACCAGCCTCGGTGTTTACATGCGCCGGATTCCCGCGCGCTACTTGCCCGGCGGTATCTGGCATTCAATCGCGCGCTATGCCGACATGAAATTCGATGCCGGAATCGACGGCCGGGTTTTGCGTCGCCTGTTCCTGATGGAAATTATGCTCGTTGCGGTGAGCGGCCTGCTCGCCTGTGGTCTGGGGCTCGCGGTTTTCTCGCCGCGGCATCCCGTGTTCGCGTTTGCCGCCCTGCAGTCCGGGATCGGTCTTGCGGCAGTCTTGATAGCGGCCGTGCTGGCGTGGCGTGGCGCCTGGAAGCGGCTCGGAGTCGCTTCCGCCCTGTTCCTGCTGGTCTGGTCGGCGACTGCGGGCGCTTTCGCGCTGATCGCGCAGCCGATGCTCGGCGCATGTGCCGCACCGACGGTAGGGGCGACCTATCTGGTAGCTGCGGTGCAGGGATACCTCGCCATATTCGCGCCGCAGGGGTGGGGCGTCGCCGAGGCGTCGTACGCGCTACTGGAGCCGTGCCATGTCGGCATTCCGGCAGTCGTTGCCGGCTTCCTGCTGTTCCGCATCAGCGCGATGGCTGGCGACATCGTCGGCTATGCTTGCTGGGCATTCGTCATGCGCCGCATGCGCGCGCGTAGTTCCACAAGGAATCAGGCACAGTGATGGAATACCAGAACGATTTTTCGTCGCTGCATGCGAGCATGTATGACGTCGACGGTCGCGGTCGCAAGGCGGCGACGGCGCTGTGTGTGCTGCGCCATGTGCTGGGAGATCGCGTTGCGCAGAGCCGGATGCTAAACGTCGGGTCATCGACCGGCATCATGGATGCCGTATTCGCGACGGCGTTCGGCGAGGTCGTCGGCATCGACATCGATCACGTGGCCATCGAGCATGCCCGCAGCAATTTCCAGCGTGACAATCTGCGGTTCGAGGTGGGCGACGGACTGAACATTCCGTTTCCTGACGCAAGCTTTGATGTACTGGTCTGTTCTCAGGTCTATGAGCACGTGCCGGACCAGCCGCGGCTCATGGCGGAGCTGGAACGCGTGCTCCGACCCGGCGGTGTCTGCTATTTCGCGGCCACCAACCGCTTCATCCTCATGGAGCCGCATTACCGTCTGCCGTTCCTGTCCTGGCTGCCACCGATGCTGGCCGACGCCTACCTCCGTATCTGCGGCAAGGGCAGCCGCTACTACGAGCGGATGCGTTCTTATCCGGTCTTGCGTCGGCTCGTTGCGCGTTTCGACGTGGTCGACTATACCGCCGCGGTGCTCGAGGATCCGGAGACATATGCGTTCGACTACCTGATCAAGCCCGGTTCCGCGACCCAGAAAGTTTCCCTGTTCGTGGCGCGCCACCTGGTGTGGGCCTGTCCGGGATATTTGTGGATTTTGCGCAAGCGCACGGCCTAGACCTGGCTCCGGCGTTCGGACATCATGCGTCGAGACGTGACCGCCGCGGACGGCCTGCGCACAGCCGGGGATCTGAATGAAACAGCGACTGCTCGATTTCCTACAGTGTCCGGAATGCGCCGGCGATCTCGATCTCGATGCATTCCTGCGCAAGGACGAGCATCCCGGGCTGGCGCTGTTCAAGGACAGTCAACCGCCGACCGCGCCGCCCCCCCTGCAGCCGGGCGAGGAAATCTGGGAAGGCAAGCTGACGTGCCGTGGCTGCGCGCGTGAATTTCCCGTGATCGCCGGCGTCCCGCGGCTGTTGCCTGCTGCGCTGCTTGCGGCGTCGCTGCGTGAGTTCCATGGTGAGTTCATTGCGCGCTACCGTGACCGATTCCGCGATCTTCCGGATCCCGCGGGAGCCGAGCGCAAGCGCGTCGAGACGATGAATGCGTTCGGCTACCAGTGGACCACGTTCCTGCAGAATTTCGACGACTACCGCGGCCTGTTCTACTCGTTCGTCCGCCCGTACCTCGCGCCGGAAGATTTCAAGGGCAAGCGTGTACTCGATGTCGGCTGCGGTTCGGGACGGCCGGCCAGCGTGGTGCTGAATGACGGTGCGGAGGTCGTCGGCGCCGACATCAGTCAAGCCGTCGAATCGGCTTATGCGCTGTCTGCCTACTATCCGAATTTCCACGCGGTGCAGGCCGACGCATCCGCGTTGCCGTTCAAGCCATGCTTTGATTTCGTGTATTCCGTGGCGGTGATCCAGCACATTCCGCGGCCCGGCGACGTATTCAAGAGTGTCGCGCGCGTTCTGACGCCGGGCCAGCGTTTCGTGATCTGGGTCTACGGACGGCGCGAATGGTGGTACAAGCCCATTGATGCGTTGCGATTGGCCACGACGCGCCTGCCGTATCCGATCGTCAGGGTGCTGTCATGGATCTGTGCGATCGCATCGGAAATCCTGCTGCTCACACCGTACCGGATTCTGGCGGCCATTCCGGCGACGCGCCGGCTGGCCGAGCGCATGCCTGGCCGGATCTATGCACGGCTGCGATTTCGCGAGAACGTTCTTGGGTGGTTCGATCGGCTGATCGCACCCGTGACTCAGTATTTTTCCAGGGCTGACGTGGAGCGCTTCTACGCAGAAGCCGGCTTTGATCAGGTCGAGCTCTATGCGCGGCCCGACGCGAGCGCAAGCTGGGTCGGCCAGGCGCGCAAGCGGTAGGCCGCGTGCGGTAGCCGGTTTGTAAAAAATCTTGGCATGGGTCGTGCTTCATTTGCCTGGGAATTCCGGGAGGATGCCATGCGTACGTCCCTGCAACGCGGTTTCACGCTGATCGAGCTGATGATCGTGGTCGCGATCATTGCCATCCTGGCAGCCATCGCACTGCCGGCCTATCAGGACTACACCATTCGCGCACAGATTTCCGAAGGCCTCGTCGTCGCCTCGGGCGCAAAGAACGCGGTGTGGGACTTCATTTCCAACACGGGCCGACTGCCGCCAAGCAATACGTCGGCGGGTCTGGCGACGAACACCTCGATTGTCGGCAACTACGTCAGCAGTGTTCAGGTGGCCGGCGGTTCCATCACGATTACGATGGGCAATCAGGCCAATGCGCGCATCGTCGGAAGAACCGTCGATCTCTCGCCCGTGACGAGTTCGGGCGGCAGTATCACGTGGACCTGCAAATCCGCTCTCAACCCCAAGTACCTGCCGACCAGCTGCCGCTGACCCGCTGCGTCACGGCGTGACACGAATAGTCAGAATCGGCAAAGATGGACCCTGCATGGACGCTGCAACAGGGGCATAGCGTCGAATGCATCACACTCCGGAAAGCTTCGCTGTACTCCACCGGATGGCACGGAACATGCTACAACCACTTCAGAGTCCAGTCGGGTGGAACGCCGGGCGTAGGCGGACTCTGGGGCTACCAACTCTCTGCGGCAGAAAACTGAGGAATCACCATGAAGAAGATCCAGCAAGGCTTTACCCTGATCGAACTGATGATCGTCGTCGCGATCATTGCCATCCTGGCCGCCATTGCGCTGCCGGCCTACCAGGATTACACGATCCGCGCACAGGCGTCCGAGTGCACCGTGCTGGCCGACGGCTCCAAGACCGCTGTTGCTGAGTTCTTCACGAATACCGGCCGTCTGCCGATCAGCAACACGTCGGCTGGTGTCGCTCAGCCGATCTCGATCACGGGTAACTACGTCGTTTCGGTCACGGTAAACGCCGGCCTGATCACCTGCCAGTACGGCAATCAGGCGAATGCGCGCCTCGCTCCGCACACCCTGGCACTGTCGCCGAACACGGCTGGTGGCGGTTCCATCACCTGGCGCTGCAGCTCGCCGAGCTCCATGCCGGACAAGTATCTGCCGACGTCCTGCCGCTAATCGCAGGTCCTGTTTCACCGCAAAGGCCGCCGTGTGGCGGCCTTTGCCATTATGAGCTCGCAAATGTCCGGTTGGCGCCGCCTGCTACCGTCTTGGCTACTGCTCGTCGCGCTCGCGACTACTGTTTCAGTCTATTGGGTGGGCCTGCGTGGCCCGTTCCTGTTCGATGACTTCGCGAATCTGCCACTACTCGGTGAGTTTGGCCGACTGGAGTCGATCGATCGAATCCTTCGCTATCTGACTGCCGGCACGGCCGACGCGCTCGGGCGACCTATCGCGCTTTTGACTTTCTTGTTCGATGCGACGAGCTGGCCGGCCGAACCATTTGCATTCAAGCGCAGCAACCTCGTGGTCCACCTGATCAATGGCGTGTTGCTTTACGGCCTGCTTTGCCGACTCGGTGGTCCGTTTTCCGAGGGGCAGGAGTCGGCGCGACTGGCTGCGGTGCTGGCGACGGCCGCCTGGCTGCTGCACCCGTTGCTGGTTTCCACGACCCTCTATGTTGTCCAGCGCGAGGCCATGCTGACGGCAACCTTCGTATTCATCGGCCTGACAGCCTTCGTTGCTGGGCGTAACCGTTTCTCAAGCGGAAAGTCGCGTTCGGGCCTGCTGCTCATGGCGGCCGGATTGATCGGTGGCACAATACTCGCGATATTGTGCAAGGCGAACGGAGCAGTGCTTCCGCTGCTCGCATTCGTGCTCGAAAAGACGGTACTTTCCACGTTGCCCTCCCCCCCGGCAGCGCAATCCGCGCGCCGTCTGCGGGCAGTACTTTGGCTCCTGGTGTATCTGCCGTCGCTCGTGCTGATCCTCGCACTGTTGGTCTCGATTCCGGGATACGCCGAAACTGCCGAGACCTATCGTAGCTGGACGCTCGCCGAGCGCGTGCTGACGCAGCCGCGCATGTTGATGCGGTACGTGCAGCTGCTGTTCCTGCCTCGCGCGTACTCGCCGGGGTTGTTGAACGACGATATAGCCGTTTCTACCGGCCCACTGTCGCCCGAGTCGACGTTGCCGGCGATTCTTGCGGTAGTGCTGGCGATTGTGATGGCCGTGTGCTGGCGTCACCGCTGGCCGCGACTCGCTGCCGCCGTGTTGTTCTTTTTCGCGGGGCACGTGATCGAATCGACCGTCGTACCGCTGGAAATGTATTTCGAGCACCGTAACTACCTTCCCGCGGCACTGCTGTTCTGGCCGTTGGCGGTGCTTGCCGCACAGCCGGTAGAGCGGGCGTTTGTGCGGTTGTCAATCGCCGCAGTTGTTCTCGTGGGACTTGCCGTCATGACAAAGCTGCATGCCGATTTGTGGAGTGACGGCCGGCAGCAGGCGATGGTCTGGGCGTCGATGATGCCGAACTCGCCGCGTGCGCAGGCCAACGCGGCGCAGTTCGAGATCCACGCTGGGCGGGCTGATCTCGCGGAACGGCGCCTGCGCACAGCGTTGGCGCGCCATCCAGCCGAACCGCAGCTCGCATTCAACCTGATCGGTGCGCGCTGCGCTCTTGGTACGCTCGATGAGGCCGACGTCGAGACGGCCGCACTTTCGATTCGCAATGCGGACCGGCCAGGCGAGCTTCTGAATCGCTGGATCGACGACTATTTCGACGGCAATCGCGTCTGTGCGCGCTTCTCGTTCCTACATCTTTCGCGACTGATCGATGCGGCGGAGTCCAACCCACGACTTTCACCGAACGACATACAGAAACAGACGCTGATGTCGCTGGCGGGGCGGATGGCACTAATGGAAGGCGATGCAGAAAACGCGCGCGCTGCATTCGATCGCGCGCTCGATTTCCGGCCCCAGCCGGCTGCTGCATTGCGACAGTCGGCCCTTCTGGCTGGCAGCGGGTTTGCCTGCGAGGCGCTCCGGCATCTCGATCGCTTCGCACGGCTCGAGGCAAAGGTCCCCCAGGCTCAATGGGGGATGCCGATGCTGCATGAACGAGTATTGCGCTGGCAGAACTACTGGCCGAACGAGTTCGCTCATTTACGCAGCACGATTCTCGACGACATACGTGCAGCGAAGGGCGACCCCGCTTCATGTCAGCCGCTCGACGAAAGCAAGTCATCATGACAGCGCGGCACGATACGTCAGGCGACCAACGCATCTGGCTGCTGCTCGCGCTGCTCGTGACTGTCGGTGTCTACATTGCTGGCCTCAAGGGCGGTTTTGCATTCGATGATTTCCCCAATATTGTCGAAAACCCGACCCTGTTGGGTTTTGCAGGCAGTGTCGAGGCTCTGGCGGCCGCGATCTTTTCGTCATCAGCCAGCGAAATCCAGCGTCCGCTAGCGATGTTGTCGTTCGTCGCTAACCTTGCAACCAGTGGGCTCGACCCGTTGCCAATGAAGCTGATGAACCTTTTGGTTCACCTCTTCAACGGAATTCTGGTATTTCGCCTGACTGGAATGCTGGCAGAAGCACTCGGCCGCAAGCAACGTCAGGTGGGCCTCGTCGACTATCACTGGCTGGCGCCGTTCGTCGCTGCGGCCTGGTTGCTTGCACCGGTCAATCTCACACCGGTGCTGTACGTCGTGCAGCGCATGGAAAGCCTTTCGCACACTTTCGTTTTCCTCGCACTGATCGTCTACTGCCGGTATCGACTCGGCGGTGGCACCAATCCCTTGAGCCGGCCACTCGCACTCTATCTGCCGCTGCTGTTGTGCGCGGGATTGCTCGTGAAGGAGTCGGCCGCACTCGCGGTGCTCTATGCTTACCTGGTCGAGATGTTGCTGCTGACACGTACTGCGGACGACGAGAAGGCACAGGATCGACGCGCGTTGCAGCGCTATTTCATCGCGGTGCTCTGGGTTCCCGCACTGCTCGGCGGTGTGTATCTTTGGTTGAAGTTTGGCAATGCAGAAATGTATGCGTCGCGGCCGTTTACTCTCGGCGAACGACTGTTGACACAATTGCGCGTCGTCGCGGGCTATGTCGACTGGACCCTGTTGCCACGCCTCTCGGAACTCGGGCTGTTCCACGACGACATTGCCGCTTCAAAGGGGTTGCTCAATCCCGCATCGACGTTATTCTCGCTTCTCTTTCTCTCAGGGCTGGTCGCGCTCGCGGTTTCACAGCGACGCAGTCGGCCACTGCTCGCGCTTGGCCTGCTATGGTTCTTCGCAGCACAGTTGCTGACTGCGACCTTCCTGCCGCTCGATCTCGCCTATGAGCATCGCAACTACTTCGCTTCACTCGGCCTGCTGCTCGCTCTCGGCAGTGAACTGGTTGTAATTCGCAACGGTCACAAAGTTCCGCCATTGCGCCGCGTTCTGGCGCTTGCGCTGTTAGCACTGTTCGTGTCGACGACCGCGCGGCGCGCGCTCGAATGGAGCGATCCACTGACGTTCGCGAAAACCGAAGCAGAGCGGCGTCCGCTATCCCCTCGGGCGACCTATGCGCTCGGTCATGCGTATATTGTCGCTGCGCTGGGCGATCCTACCGGAGAGAAGTACAGGGACGATGCATTCGGCGCTCTCGATCGGGCGGCCAATGTGCCAAACGCGACTATCCTTCCGGAACAGGCAATGCTGATCTTCGCCGCGCGCACCAACGTTCCGGTGCCGCGTGAATGGTGGGATCGGGTCTATACGAAACTGCGTGAGACCCCGCCCGACGTGAGTGATAAGGCTGCGTTGTTCGGCATCGTTGGATGCGTCAAGCGCGGCGAGTGCCGATTCGATCCCGTCGACATGGTCAATCTGTTCGCCGCAGCGCTCGCGCACGAACCTGCTGCGCCCGAGGTGCTGACTGTCTACGCCGACTACGCCATCAACGTATTGTCCGACCCGAAGCTCGGATTGCGGCTGCTCGACGACGCGGTAGCCCTGCGCCCGAAGAACATGCAGTTTCGCGAGAATCGCGCGGAGCTGCTGATTGCGATGGGGCGCAAGGAGGAGGCCAAGAAGGACATTGCAGCCATCGAGGCGGCCAATCGTTTCGGCCGTGAAGGTCCGCGCCTGAAGCGTCTGCGCGGCGGCATTGCGAGCGATCTGCCGCCACGGTTTCCCGCGGATTGAGGCGGCGATCGAGCGCCTTGCAGCGACCGCTCCGATGGTTCGGACCGGTCAAGGGTCACATGGGCGAAGCCTGCCGGCCTGGCGCCGGCCGGCGCCAAGCGTACCTCAGTCGATCGCGAGTTTCTTGAGCTTGTAGCGCAGCGCCCGGAACGTGATGCCGAGCTTCTTGGCGGCCGCGGTCTTGTTGTAGCGCGTCTCGACCAGCGCCTTCATGATGGTCTCGCGCTCGATGTTGCTGATGAAGTCGTCGAGCCCCTGGGGTTGGCCGTCGTCGTCGTCCATGTCGCCGGTGTTGAGGTCGGGCGCTATCGCGGCATTCGCCACCGGCGCCGCAGTAGAGGCGTTCTCGGTCGGTCCGCGGCTGTGCAGTTGCTGGATGAGCTGCAGATCATCGACCTCGATGACATTGTTCTCGCACAGCGCGACGGCGCGTTCGAGCACGTTCTCCAGTTCGCGCACGTTGCCCGGATAGCCGTAGGCGAGTAGCGCCGCCAGCGCTTCGGGCTTGAGCCGCGCCGGACTCGTGCCGTGGTCGCGGGCCAGCCGTTCGAGCACGCGGCCAGCGAGTTTCGGAATGTCGTCCTTGCGCTCGCGCAGCGGCGGTACGCGCAGCTCGATCACGTTGATGCGGTAAAACAGGTCTTGCCGGAACTGGCCGAGTTCGACCAGGCGAGCAAGATTCTTGTGGGTGGCCGACAGGATCCGCACGTCAATCGGTACCTCGCCGCGCCCGCCGATGGGGCGCACCGACTTTTCCTGGATCACACGCAGCAGCTTGACCTGCATGTGCAGCGGCAGCTCGGCGACCTCGTCGAGAAAAAGCGTGCCGCCATGTGCTGCCTGGAACAGGCCGTCCTTGTCCGCATGCGCGCCGGTGAAGCTGCCCTTTTTGTGGCCGAAAAACTCGCTTTCCATGAGCTCGGACGGGATCGCGCCGCAATTCACCGGTACGAATGCACCGCCCGCCCGCGGTCCGAGTTCGTGGATCTGGCGGGCAACGAGTTCCTTGCCCACGCCGGACTCGCCGCTGATGTAGACCGGTGCCTGGCTGCGCGCGAGCTTGGCGATGGTCGCGCGAACCTGCTCCATCGCGGGCGAATCGCCGATGAGTTTGCTCTCGACCGCGGTGACGCCGCTGCGGCGCTCGTCGCCGAGCCGCAGCGCGGTCTGCACCAGCCGGCGCAGCATGGCCAGATCAACAGGCTTGGACACGAAATCGAACGCGCCGGCCTTGAGTGCGACGACGGCGGCGTCGACGTTTCCATAGGCCGTGATCATCGCGATCGGCATCTCGGGATACTGGCGCGCGACGAGTTCGATGATTTCCTGGCCGGAGCCGTCGGGCAGGCGCATGTCGGTGAAGCACAGATCGAACTTGCGCTCGGCGAGGCGCATCTTCGCCTCACCGACGCTGCCGGCCGTGGTCACGTCGAGATTCATGCGCCCCAGGGTGATCGTCAGCAGCTCGCGAATGTCGCGCTCGTCGTCGATCACCAGAGCGGTTTGTCTGCTCATTGCGTGTGCGATCCTGCCTGATTGCCGTCCGCCCCTGTCCCGGCAGGGTAATGCGGGCGCCCGTACGGGTAAAGACACCGCGTCACTTGCGTGGCGGCGTAGCCGTCATCTGCGTGACCAGCGTGATGCGGAAACAGCTTCCACCGCCGGCGACCGGCACGTATTCGAGGGCGGCCTGATTGGCTTCGCAGAGCTGGCGGGCGAGATAGAGGCCGAGGCCGGTGCCGTATTCGTGCGTGGTGAAGAAGGGCTCGAAAATCTGCGCGGCGACTTTCTGCGGGATGCCGGGGCCGCGATCCACCACTTCGACCACTGGCGGACCCTTGTCGCCCAGCATGCGCGCAATCACGGCAACGCGCGCGGGTTCGCCGGGCAGACGGCCGTAGCGGATCGCATTCTGGACCAGATTCCAGGCCACCTGTTGAAGCTGCTGCGGGTCGAACAGACCGTCGATCAGGCGCGGCTGCGTGACCGCGCGCAGCTGGTCCATGCCCAGGTCGTTACTGGCCTTGTATTCCTCGACGAAATTCGTGACCCAGGCGTTCACGTCGACGAGCTCCGGGCGCGAGCGCTCCCGGCGCGACAGCTGCAGGATGTTCTCGACGACGTCGTTCGCACGCGCGCAATGGTTGTTGATGATCTCCACCATGCGTTTGTCGGCTTCGACGAGATCCTCGGATTCGGCGAGCAGCTGGGCGGAATAGCTGATCGCCGCGAGCGGGTTGCGGATTTCGTGCGCGATCGACGCCGACAGGCGCCCCAGCGAACTCAGAGTCAGTTCCTCGGCCCGCCGCGATACGAGCGAGGTGTCGTCCAGGAAGATCAGCACGTTGGTCGCCTCGTTCGGCGACAGGCGCGTGAAGCGCGGCAGCACCTCGGGTACATCCTCGGCGAGCGCGACCGCGCGCGTATCGGTCTTTCCGGTCGTGCGCCAGTGGTAGAGACGGCGGGACAGCTCGGGCGCCACCGTGCCGAGGTCGCGCAGGTCCGGCTTGGGGCTGCCGATCAGCAGCCAGGCAGATTCATTGATCTGATGGATGCGGTTCGCATCGTCGACGACGAGCACACCGGTCTTCATGCGCCGGATGATCATGTCGTTGACCTGAGACAGGTTGGCGAGGTCGGTGCCGCGCTGCTCGGCCAGCGCTTCGGTCGCGCGCATCTGCTTGCCGAGGACGTTGAACACGCCATACGAGGCCAGGTAAGCAGTGCCGAACAGGACCGATTCGAGCGGTCCGATCTCGTAGCTCGCATCGAATTGCCGCACGACGGCGACACCGAGCGCCAGCGCAACCGCGCCGAACAGCGCGAGCGATCCGGCGCGACGCTGCGGCAGCAGCAGCGCGCCGGCGCCGATGTTGAACATCAGCAGGATCGCGATGCCCGACTGCGGTTCGCGGATACTCGCGATCACGACGACCGCCGCGACGATGTCGACGATCACCGCCAGTGTGGTCATCGGAACGACGCGGGCCAGCACGCGTTCCGTACGCAGGAAAAACAGGGTGGCGAACGCCATGTACAGCAAGGCATTGACGCGACCCACGAGCGGAAAGCGCAGGTCGAGCCAGGCGATCGCCAGCGGGCTGAAGGCGAGGCCCGCGTAGATACAGGCCTGCAATACCCTGAACAGGTTGAAGAAATAGAGCTCTCGCCGGGTCGTCTCGCCGGTCGTGGCGGACCCCACCGAGATGATGCTGCGCGGCCGTGCGACTGTGCCCATGGTTTGGGAGCGTCGCGAGTTTTCTGCGGCTTGGCAAGGTCTTGCGCGGCCCGCACGGGCAGGTCCCTCGCCGAAGGTCGCGTACGTCAGACTTTCCTTTGCCACCACCTTTGCTCAGAATACGCGCCCATTCTGCCTCGGGCGCGCTTCGCCGCTCCGCCGCGCAGCAACCGGGAAACCAGCAGGCGTCGGCACCATGTGCCGGCACGGTTTCCTCGCCCAGCAATCCGTTTCATATCCCGCAAGGTGTTCGCATGAATTTCCACGAGTACCAGGCCAAAGAACTGTTCGCCGAATACGGCATCGCCGTGCCGGCCGGCAAGGTCGCCGCCACGCCGGAGGCCGCCGTCGAAGCGGCCAAGGCGCTCGGTGGCGAGCAGTGGATGGTCAAGGCCCAGATCCACGCCGGCGGCCGCGGCAAGGCAGGCGGCGTCAAGTTCTGCAAGTCGCTGGACGAGGTGAAGGCCGCTGCGGCCGGCATGCTCGGCCGCAGCATGGAAACCTATCAGTCCGCGGGGCGCGCGCTCCCGGTCAATCTCGTGCTGATCTCCGAGGCGAACGACATCGTCAAGGAACTGTACCTGTCGGTGCTCGTCGATCGCTCCACCAAGGCCGTGACCTTCATTGCTTCGTCCGAAGGCGGCGTCGAGATCGAAAAAGTCGCCGAGGAGACGCCGGACGCGATCCAGACGCTCGATGTCAACTACGTCCAGGGACTGCAACCCTATCAGTGCCGCAAGCTTGGCTTCGCTCTCGGCCTGTCGGCCAAGCACGTGACCCAGCTCACCAAGATGATGCTGGGCCTCTACAAGCTGTTCAACGAACAGGATCTCGCGCTGGTCGAGTTGAACCCGCTGGCGATCGTCGGCTCCGGCGACCTCATGGCGCTCGACGGCAAGATCAATTCCGACGACAACGCCGAGTTCCGTCATCCCAAGCTCGCCGCGATGCGCGACGAGTCGCAGGAAGACGCCGCCGAGGCAATCGCGGTCAAGCACAACCTCAACTACGTCACGATGGACGGCAACATCGGCTGCATGGTCAACGGTGCCGGCCTCGCGATGGCGACGATGGACGTGATCAAGCTTGCCGGCGGCGAACCCGCGAACTTCCTCGACGTCGGCGGCGGCGCGACCAAGGAACGCGTTTCCGAAGCGTTCAAGCTCATCCTGTCGTCGGACAAGGTGCAGGCCATCCTGGTCAACATCTTCGGCGGCATCGTGCGCTGCGACATGATCGCGGAGGGCATCATCGCCGCCGTCAAGGAAGTCGGCGTCACGATTCCGGTCGTGGTGCGGCTGGAAGGCACCAACGTGGAAAAAGGCAGGGAGCTGCTGTCCAACAGCGGTCTGAAGATCACCCCGGCGACCGACCTCAACGATGCGGCCCAGAAAGCCGTCGCGGCCGTAGCGTAAGGAATAGAAGCCATGAGCGTTTTGATCAACAAGAACACCAAGGTGATCTGCCAGGGCTTCACCGGCCAGCAGGGCACGTTCCACTCCGAGCAGGCGGTCGACTACGGTACCCGGCTCGTCGGCGGCGTCACGCCGGGCAAGGGCGGCACCCAGCACATCGGCCTGCCGGTATTCAATACGGTCCAGGATGCGGTCGACGAAACCGGCGCCGATGCGTCGATGATCTTCGTGCCGCCGCCGTTCGCGGCCGATGCGATCCTCGAGGCGGCCGATGCCGGCATCAAGGTCATCGTCGCGATCACTGAGGGCATCCCGGTATTGGACATGCTGCGCGTCAAGAACGCGCTCAAGGGCTACCCCGAGTCCGTGCTCATCGGCCCGAACTGCCCGGGCGTGATCACGCCGGGCGAGTGCAAGATCGGCATCATGCCGGGTCACATCCACAAGCCGGGCAAGGTCGGCATCGTGTCGCGCTCGGGCACGCTGACCTATGAGGCCGTGTTCCAGACCACGAACGCCGGTCTCGGCCAGTCGACCTGCATCGGTATCGGTGGCGACCCGATCAACGGCCTGAACTTCATCGATTGCCTGAAGCTGTTCCAGGACGACGCTCAGACCGAAGGCATCATCATGGTCGGCGAAATCGGCGGCAGCGCCGAGGAAGAAGCGGCCGAGTTCATCGCTGACTACGTGACCAAGCCCGTCGTCGCGTTCATCGCCGGTGCCTCGGCGCCGGCCGGCAAGCGCATGGGTCACGCCGGCGCGATCATTTCCGGCGGCAAGGGAACGGCCGCGGCAAAGTTCGCTGCCCTCGAGAAAGCGGGCGTCACGACGGTGAAGTCGCCGGCGGATCTGGGCAAGGCGATCACCGCGCGCCTGAGCTGACCGATCGCTTGCGGTACGCTGCGAACGGCCGCGGAGCGATCCGCGGCCGTTCGCGTCAGAGGGCGTCCGGTACGCTCCCACGTCGGGCAGCCGGCGGCCTATCATTCGCGACTCGTCGTCAGACCGGCCGTCCCATGTCCCTGCGACTCGCTCTCGCCCAGTTCGATTTCCCCGTCGGCGCCGTGCTGCGCAACGAACAGCGCATCGCCGAGCTGATTGCCGAGGCGCGCGACGTGCATGGAGCCGATCTCGTGCTCTTCCCCGAACTCGCGCTCTGCGGCTATCCGCCCGAGGATCTGCTGTACCGGCCGGGTTTCCTCGCCGAATGCAACGCGGCCATCCAGCGCATCGCTGCAACGGTCAAAGGTATCGTCGCGGTTGTCGGCTGGCCCGAATCGGCCGGTGCCATGGTCTACAACGCGGCCAGTGTGCTGCGTGACGGCGCGATCGAGCGCACCTACCGCAAGCGCGAGCTGCCGAACTACGCCGTGTTCGACGAGCGCCGCTATTTCGAGGTCGATCCGGACGGCGAGCCCTGCGTCGTCGAGATCAAAGGCGTCAACGTCGGCCTCGTGATCTGTGAGGACCTGTGGTTTTCCGAGCCGCTGGAGGCGAGCGTGCGCGGCGGCGCCGAGCTGGTGCTGGTGCCGAACGCCTCGCCGTTCGAGCGTGACAAGCATGCGCAGCGCGATGCGCTGCTGGCGACGCGGGTGGCCGAGTCGCGCGTTGCGTTGGCTTACCTCAACGTCGTTGGCGGCCAGGACGCGCTCGTGTTCGACGGCGCCTCTGTGCTGGCCGATGCCGACGGCCGCGTACATCCTGCTGCACGTGCCTTCGAGGATCACTGGCTCGTCACCGACTATGACGCGGCTTCGCGGCGCTTCGCACCGTGCGAATGGCCGGTCGAGACCGACGAGAGTCGCGACGCGCTGGCCTGGCGTGCGATTGTGCGCGGCACGCGCGACTACTGCCGCAAGAATGGCTTCGACAAGGTCTGGATCGGCCTGTCCGGCGGCATCGACTCGGCGCTGGTGCTGTGCATAGCCGTCGATGCGCTCGGCGCGGAAAACGTCACGGGCGTGCGCCTGCCGTCGCGCTATACCTCGGGGCTCAGCAACGATCTCGCCGACGAGCAGGCGCGCGTGCTCGGCGTCAGGATTCTCGAAGTACCCATCGAGGCGCCGTTCCGCGGTTTTCTCGACGCGCTCGCGCCACTGTTCGCGGACAGCGCCGTCGACACCACCGAGGAAAACCTGCAGTCGCGCTGCCGCGGCAGCATCCTGATGGCACTGGCCAACAAGTTCGGTGGACTCGTACTGACCACCGGCAACAAGAGCGAATACGCGGTCGGTTACGCGACGATCTACGGCGACATGTGCGGCGGCTATGCGCCGATCAAGGATCTGTACAAGACCGAAGTCTTCGCGCTGGCACGCTGGCGCAACGCAGTCGCGGGAGCGCCGGTGATTCCGCCGGCGGTGATCACGCGGCCGCCCTCTGCCGAACTGCGGGAGAACCAGACCGACCAGGATTCCCTGCCGCCGTATGACGTACTGGACGCGATCCTGCTGCGCCACGTCGACCAGGAGCAGTCGCGTGACGAAATCGTACGCGCGGGCTTCGATGCGGCGACGGTGGATCGGGTGCTGCGCCTGGTGCGCATCAGCGAATGGAAGCGACATCAGTCCGCGCCGGGTCCCAAGGTGTCGCGGCGTGCGTTCGGGCGTGAGCGGCGATATCCGATCACCTCGGGCTGGCGCTAGGCCGGGCGCAGCGCCGCCGCTGCACGAACCCTCAAACCAACCGGACTGCCGGCGAGATCGCCGGAGGTCGGTGGCGTGCCGCCGTCGCCATGAACCCGGCGTTGCGGCCATCCGCGGCCTCGCCGCTCGGCCGGATTCAGCGCACCGTGGCGTTGGCGTTGGCGTCGAGCGCGATGCCGGCTGCCCCGAGCAGCCCCGGATTCGGGTGCCGCACGGCGACCGTCGGGATCTGCGCCATCGTCGGCGTGAAGCGGCCCTTGGCATCGAAGCGCGCGCGAAAACCACCGCTGCGCAGGGTCGGCAGCATCGGTTCGAGCAACCCGCCGCCGAGAAACACGCCGTCCCAGGCGCCGTAGGCGAGTACGAGATCGCCCGCGATCGCACCGAGAATTTCGGCGAACAGCTCGACGGCGCGGGCCGCCTGTGCGTCGCCGCCGCCGGTCGCGCCGTGCATGACCTGCTCCGGTGTCGCCGCGCGGCGCGGCGCGGCAGCGATCTCGCAGATTGCCGCATACAGGTTCACGAGTCCGGAACCGCAGATCAGACGCTCGTTCGACACACGGCCGAAATCGCGCGACAGGCGCCGGAGGATCTCGATTTCCTCGTCGTTGCCCGGCGCGAAACTCAGATGGCCCCCTTCGGTCTCGAGCACGATCGCCCGCCCCTGGCGCATCAGCAGGGCTCCGACGCCGAGCCCGGTGCCGGGGCCGACGACGGCGACACAGCGGTCGGCGTGGTCGTCGAGCACCGGCGCCGGCGGCGCCCCGAGAGTCTCGAGATCGGCCGCGCGCAGCAAGGGCAGGCAGCGGCTCTGCGCTGCGAAATCGTTGACGAGCCGCACCGATAACAGGTTCAGCCGGTGCGAGATTTCAGCCGCCGACACGTTCCAGGGAAGATTCGTGATCTTCACTTCGCCGCCGCAAACACGTCCCGCGATCGCGAACACGGCCGAGGCGGGCTCCGCCCCGACTTCGTCGAGATAGCGTTCGGCTGCGTCAGCCAGGCTCGCGTGCTCCGCGGCGCGGTAGCGCCGGATGCTGTCCGCACGGAGTGGCATCTCGGCCGATTCACCGAGCGCGAAGCGCAGGTTGGTGCCACCTATGTCGGCGAGCAGGATCAGTTGGGTGTCTGGCATGGCCGGTTCCGGTCAATGAGACCTGCAAGCATAGCCGCGTCGGTGGTGCTACAGCAGCCGTGCTTCCATGCTGCATACGAATGCAGGTCCCGGTGTGTGCAGCCCGCGGAAATCCAGCCCAGGCTTGCGATGAGGGCGGCGTCGCGCCGGTCTGTGGTCTTCGCGGAGCTGGGTTGCGAGATCGACATCGACGACATGCCGGCGCGAGGTCCAGGACGACACCGAGCGGCCATTTGCCGCGAGTGCGGCGCGCCTGTACCACAGCACCGTGCGTGCCCCAGGGGAGGCGCGGTGGTTGGTTCCGTCGAGGCGGTTCCGCTGTCCCGGCACGGGCGCGCCGTGCCGTCGGTGTGCAAGGCCCGCGACAGCGCGCGCATTGGCCGGTGCGACGTTCGAGAGCGCCTCCGGCGAGCCGGTGGTGCTCGTCGTCTCAGGCCGTGGCAGCTCGACTGCCGCGCATGGATGCGGCCTTCGCGTGATCCCTTCTTACCATCCCCACGACGCGGGGATACCGTGTTGGACGCGTCAGGGGAGCGCGGGATTCTGCAGCCGTTCCTTCGCGCGCGCCCAGCAGCGCTGCACGGTCCGCAGCGGCAGGCGCAGCGCTTCGGCGGTCTCGACCTCGGTCAGTCCACCGAATACGCGACAGTCGACGACCTGCACGATGCGCTCATTCTCTCGGCCGAGTCCGGCCAGGACCGCATCGAGTTCGAGCAGCTGCATGGCCTCACGATCGGCCGCGGCGTCGGCGGATGCCGCGGCCGCGTGGTCGCGGGCATGGCCGACGAGCTGCTGGCGCATCGCGCGACCGGCCAGCGCGAGAAAATGCGAGCGTCCCTGGACCTCGCCGAATTCGCCGTCGGCGATGCGCCGGTAGCAGGCCTGCACGAGCAGGGTTGCATCGAGCGCGGCGGGCAGGCCGGATGTTGCGGCGCAACGCGCGAGCCGTTTCAGATCGTCCTGCAGCAATGCGACGGCCTCGGCGCGCGCGTTGTCGTCGCCGGCACGGGCCTGCTCGAGCAGCTGCGAGATTCGGCTCATGGGGGGCAGATGAAAAGCAATGCGTGATCGTAGCGAGGCGTGCCGGCGGTCATTGCGACGGCACGCACGCTCTGCGCGGATCAGCCGCGATCCGTGAACGGGATCAACCGCTTCCAGGCCTGTCGCTTCGGCGGATACTTGCCCTGAAGATAGAGGTGATCCGGGTAGTTGAGTTCGAGCACGCGACGCGCGTCGGCGCTGAGCTTCTCCTGGCCGAGGCGGGCATAGGCTTCGGTCATGATGGCGAGCGCGTCGCCGGCCTGAGGGGTGCGCTGGTAGGTTTCGACGACCTTCTCGGCGCGATTCGCCGCGGCCACATAGGCCTTCTGGCGCAGGTAAAACAGGGCTACGCCGATTTCCGCCTGCGCCATGTTGTTGCGCAGATAGATCATGCGCTGGCGCGCTTCGGATGCGTACCGGCTGTCGGGGTAGCGCTTGACGAGCTCGCTGAAGTCCTCGAACGACTGCAGCGCATAAGCCTGGTCGCGTTTGGTCTCGTCACGGCTCACGTAGCGTTCGAGCAGACCGTCGGAACGACCAAAGTTGATCAGGCCACGCAGGTAATAGGCGTAATCGATGTGCTTGTGGGTCGGGTAGGTCTTGATGAAGCGATTGATCGACGAGTACGCCTCTTCTTCCTTGTGGTCCTTGAACTGGGTGTAGGCCAGTTCGAGCTGGGCCTGTTCCGTGTACGGACCGAACGGGAAGCGGGCGACGAGACGTTCGTAAGTGCGCGCGGCGCGGTCGAGGTTGCCGTTCTGCAGCGCTTCCTTGCCCAGCGCGTAGACCTGATCGACTGGCAGGGTTTCGACCGGATCGCCCTTCTTGCCGTCGCGTGAGCAGGCGCCCAGGGTCACGAGCGCAGCAAGAAAAACCAGTCGGATCAGCGGGGAAACTCGCATGGGACGGCCACGCTCTGCGAAAATGCGGGCCGCGATCATAGCCCAAAGATCCGCGCCCCGCCCCGGCCTGGCCAAATCCCGCATGAATGACTCCGTTGCATTTCAGACCCTGCAGATCCCGCTGGATCAGGCCGGGCGCCGTTTCGACCAGGTACTGGCGGAACTGTTTCCAGACTATTCCCGATCGCGCCTGACCGCCTGGATCAAGTCCGGCGACGCGCTGCTCGACGGGGCGATCGCGCCGCCGCGGCAGATCGTCAAGGGCGGCGAGACCGTCAGCGTCCTGGCGGTTGCCTCGCAGGAGGTGCCGCTGGCGCCCGAAGCGATCGCGCTCGACATTCGCTACGAGGACGCCGACGTGCTCGTCATCAACAAGCCGGTCGGGCTCGTGGTGCATCCCGGCGCCGGCAACCCCGCGGGCACCTTGCAGAATGCGCTGCTGCATTTCGACGAGAAGCTCGTCGAGATTCCGCGCGCGGGCATCGTGCATCGGCTCGACAAGGACACGTCGGGGCTCATGGTGGTGGCGCGCACCCTGCGCGCACACACGGCGCTCGTGGAGCAGCTGTCCGAGCGTGCGATGCACCGGCAGTACGAAGCCCTGGTCATGGGGCCGATGATCTCCGGCGGCTCAGTCGACGCGCCGATCGGCCGCCATCCCAGGGATCGCGTGAAGCAAGCCGTGGTCGACGAGCCGGCCGGGCGCCCCGCCGTGACGCACTACCGCGTGCGCGAACGCTTCCGCGCGCACACGCTGGTGCAATGCAATCTGGAAACTGGCCGTACCCACCAGATCCGCGTGCACATGGCGCACATCCGGCATCCGCTGGTCGGCGACACGCTTTACGGCGGCGGCCTGCGCCTGCCCAAGGGGGCGACCTCGGAGCTGACCGAGGTACTGCGTGCATTCAAGCGCCAGGCGCTGCATGCCGAAAAGCTTGAGTTCGCGCATCCGGCCGGCGGCAGGACGATCTCGGTCGAGGCCGAGCGGCCCGGTGACCTTGCCGCACTGGTCCTGGCGCTGCGCGACGACACCAAGGTCAATGGCGAAGCCGACAACGCCAGGTCGCGGCGCTGATCATGGACCGCGACCCGAACGCGATTCCGCAGGGCGCGCTGATTCCGGATTTCCCGCTGCCGCCCGGGGTGCGGGCGGCCGTGACGACGCGCGCCCTGCACGGTGTTTCGCCATCGCCGTTCGACGCCTGCAATGTCGGTGCGCGCTGCGGCGACGCAGCGGCCAATGTCGCGGCGAATCGTGCGGCGGTGCGGGCTGCGCTGGCGTTGCCGTCGGAACCGCAGTGGCTGCGTCAGGCACACGGTACCGACGTCCACGTACTCGAAGCGCCCGGCGATCCGGCCCGCGACCCCAACGATGCGTTCGTGGCTGATGCGGTCTACACGAACCGGCCGGGGCTGGTCTGTGCCGTGCAGACGGCCGACTGTCTTCCCGTGCTGCTTGTCAGTGACGACGGCCGTGAAGTCGCTGCAGTGCATGCCGGCTGGCGTGGGCTTGCTGCCGGCATCATCGAATCTGCCGTGGGGCATTTCGCGGCATCGCCGGCACGCCTTCGCGCCTGGCTCGGGCCCGCGATCGCCGGATCCAGCTACGAGGTCGGCGACGAGGTGCGGGCGGCCTTCCTGGCCCACGATGCACGTTCCGCCGACGCGTTTCGCGCGACGCGTCCCGGTCATTGGCTTTGCGATCTCTACGCGCTGGCGCGGCAACGGCTTGCCGGCGCCAGCGTCGTGCAGGTCCACGGCGGTGGTTTCGATACCTTCAGTGACGCACGTTTTTATTCCCACCGGCGCGCGCGGCCGACCGGCCGGTTCGCGAGCTTGATCTGGATCGAGCCCGAGCGCCTTGCCGACGGCGGCCGTCCTGAGTCCGATACCCCGCTGGCGGGCCTGGCGCGCCGTTCGCCGCTGATCTTTCCGCGGCTGCTCGGCCGCGCGCTGCTGCAGGCGCCGCCGACCGTGCAGGCACTGCATCTGCGCGGCGGCGCGCGGCGTTACCACGGCGGCGTCACGATCGAGCGGGGCCGCAACTGGCTGGCACGCTTCTGTGCCCTGGTCACGGGTATGCCGCCGGCCATGCGCGATGCGCCGCTGATGGTCGACATCGACGCGACACCGCGCCGCGAACGCTGGACTCGCCATTTCGACGGGCATCGCATGACCTCGACGATGCGCCGGCGCGATGGGCGACTGTGCGAGCGTCTCGGACTGGTCACGTTCCATTTTCGGCTAGCGGCCGTTGATGGCGCCTTGACCTGGACGGTCGAGCGCGTCCGTGCGCTGGGTATACCGTTGCCCGTTGCCTGGTTCGATGGCGTCAGTGCGCGTGAGTTCGAAGAGAACGGGCGCTATCGTTTCGACGTGTCTGCGGCGTTGCCGCTCGCCGGCAAGCTGGTGCACTACCGCGGCTGGCTCGATGTCGATCCCGAGTTCGTACCCGCCGATGAATCACACGGGGATCGCGAGGAAGACGACAGCGACGGCGACACGGAGGGGGCCGGTTCGCGCAGCGGCGGCAGCGGTGGCGATTCCGCTGGTGACGGCACCTGATACGCAGCGCGAAACAAGCCGTAACACGGCGGCGTCATTGCCTGTCCGATGCCGGCCCGTGCTCAGCCTGAACGGCTCGCGGCGCTGATCGCGAAACCGGCCAGGGATGCGAGAAATTCGTCCAGCGTGAACAGGTCCATGCAGGCGCGCGCGCCGAGCACCGGCAGGTCGCCGCGCGCGAGCTTGCGCGCCACTACGACGGCGGCTGTCGCGGGAATTTCGGGCCCGTCGCCATCGCGGGCCACGATTTCCCACGTCAGCCGGCGCGCGGAACCGTCCTCACCGGTGCCGGCCAGCGCGATGTGCATCGCGCCCGCATCGCTGCCTGCCCGGGTGAACCATTCGCTCATGCGCTTGAGTCGCGGCGCGTGGTACGCGAGATCGCGCACCACGCCCGTGCGCGCGAGCCATGACAGTAGCCAGAGTCCGAAATGGAGCCGCCGTAGTTCGAGGCCAGCGCGAAAACGCAGGTGGTCGAGCGGGCCATAGCGTCCGGCGAACAGGGCGAGGTCGGGCACGTCGCAGGCCGCAAGCCAGCGCCGTCCGACCGGTGCCGGGTACGTATGCCGCAGCAGCCGCTGCCAGCCGTATACCTGATACTCGCATCCGCGTTCGCGCCACGGCAGGGGGCGTCCGACATAAGAAAGGATGGCGGCGACCGTCGCGAGGCCGCGTTCCGTGCGGTTTCCGGGGCTGATGCCGATCTCGATGCCGTCCAGCCGCGCGAAGCCAGCGCGACAGTGGTCGACCACGGCGGCCGAGAGTCCGGGTACGGTGCTCGCGCCCGTCACGGCCAGCCGTCCGTGCGCGCGGGCCAGCGCGTCGAGTTCCGCCCCGAATCGCTGTACGTAGTCGCGTCCGTCGGCAAGGTCGAGGTAGTGCGCCCCGGCTGTCAGGGACTCTCTGGCCACCGTGTAGTCCTGTCCCTGGAATGGGCCCGCGCAATGGACCACCAGCTGTGGCCGTACTTCCGCCAGCAAGGTGGCGAAACCGGCGCCGTGCGCATCGACGGCGCGTGGCACGAGCTCCGCGATCGTTCGCGCGTCGGCTCTGCAGCGGGAGGCCAGTCGTTCGGCGCGGCGGATGTCACGACCCGCCAGTACCAGGCGCCAGCCGGGCTCGCGGGCCAGCCGCGCGGCGATGCGGGCGCCGAACAGGCCATAGGCACCGAGCAACAGGACAGTCCAGGGCATCTGCGGTTCCGGCTGAAAAGCTGATCGTAACTGCCGCGCCGAAGCAGGAGAACGGCGGGGGATGCCGGCGCGGCGTGCTTGAATCGACGCGCCCCGGCCCTATTCATGCGCCATCGCCGGCAATTCCGGCCTCTCTACATTTTTCGGGGGATCCATGCGTCTGGATAAGTTCACATCCCGGCTGCAGCAGGCACTGGCCGATGCTCAGAGCCTGGCCGTCGGTCGTGATCACAACATGCTCGAGCCGCTGCATCTCATGGCCGCGCTGCTCGACCAGCAGGGCGGTTCCACGGTGCCACTGTTGAACCAGGCGCAGGTCAACGTGCCGCTGCTGCGCCAGCGCGTGAGCGAAGCCCTCGCACGCATGCCGAGCGTCAAGGGCCAGGAAGGCCAGGTGAACGTTTCCGGCGATCTGAACCGGCTCCTGAATCTCACCGACAAGCTCGCCCAGCAGCGCGGCGACCAGTTCATCGCGAGCGAGCTGTTCGTGCTCGCGGCGTTGGACGACCGCGGCGAGCTCGGTGGCGCGCTCAAGGCGGCCGGTGCGACCAAGGCCGCTCTGGAAGCGGCCATCGACAAGATCCGCGGCGGCGAGCGGGTGCAGTCCGAAGGTGCCGAGGAACAGCGCCAGGCGCTCGAGAAGTATTGCGTCGACCTGACTGCACGCGCCGAGAGCGGCAAGCTCGACCCGGTCGTCGGTCGCGACGAGGAAATCCGCCGCACCATCCAGGTGCTCCAGCGCCGCACCAAGAACAACCCGGTACTGATCGGCGAACCCGGCGTCGGCAAGACCGCGATCGTCGAGGGCCTGGCGCAGCGCATCGTCAATCATGAAGTGCCCGAAAACCTGCGCGATCGCCGCGTGCTGAGTCTCGACATGGGCGCACTGATCGCCGGTGCGAAGTTCCGCGGTGAGTTCGAGGAGCGCCTCAAGGCCGTACTCAACGACCTGTCCAAGCAGGAAGGCCGCGTCATCCTGTTCATCGACGAGCTCCACACCATGGTCGGTGCGGGCAAGGCCGAGGGCGCAATGGACGCCGGCAACATGCTCAAGCCCGCGCTCGCGCGTGGCGAGCTGCATTGCATCGGTGCGACCACGCTCGACGAGTATCGTAAATATGTGGAAAAGGATGCCGCGCTCGAGCGCCGTTTCCAGAAAGTGTTCGTGGGGGAGCCCAGCGTCGAAGACACGATCGCCATCCTGCGTGGCCTCAAGGAGCGCTACGCGGTGCATCACGGCGTGGAAATCACTGACCCCGCCGTCGTCGCGGCAGCCACGCTGTCGCACCGCTACATTGCCGACCGCCAGCTGCCTGACAAGGCGATCGATCTCATGGACGAGGCTGCGTCGCGCATCCGCATGGAGATCGATTCCAAGCCGGAGGAAATGGATCGTCGTGAGCGGCGCCTGATCCAGCTCAAGATCCAGCGCGAAGCGCTGAAGAAAGAGAAGGACTCCGAATCGCTGCAGCGTCTGGCCGATCTCGACAAGGAAATCGCGGTGCTGGAGCGCGAATTCTCCGATCTGGAGGAGGTCTGGAAGTCGGAAAAGGCGACCTTGCAGGGCGCGACGAAGATCAAGGAGCAGATCGAGCAGGCGCGCCTGGATCTCGAAGCCGCGCAGCGGCGGCAGGACTTCACGCGCATGAGCGAAATCCAGTACGGCCGTCTGCCGGAACTGGAGAAGCAGCTCAAGGCTGCGCAGGAGGCCGAGAAGGCCGGCTTCACCTTGCTGCAGGACAAGGTCACGGCCGAGGAAATCGCCGAGGTCGTCGCACGCTGGACCGGCATTCCGGTGAGCAAGATGCTCGAAGGCGAGCGCGACAAGTTGCTGCGGATGGAAGACGAGCTGCACAAGCGCGTGATCGGCCAGTCCGAGGCGGTGCGTGCGGTGAGTGATTCGATCCGTCGCGCGCGTGCCGGTCTCTCCGATCCGAACCGGCCGTCGGGTTCGTTCCTGTTCCTCGGGCCGACCGGTGTGGGCAAGACCGAGCTGTGCAAGGCGCTCGCCGATTTTCTGTTCGACTCCACGGATGCGCTCGTGCGCATCGATATGTCCGAGTTCATGGAGAAACACTCGGTAGCACGTCTGATCGGCGCACCGCCCGGGTATGTCGGTTACGAGGAGGGCGGCTACCTGACCGAGGCCGTGCGCCGGCGACCGTACAGCGTGATCCTGCTCGACGAGGTCGAGAAGGCGCACCCGGACGTCTTCAACGTGCTGCTGCAGGTGCTCGACGACGGCCGCCTGACCGATGGGCAGGGGCGCACGGTCGATTTCCGCAACTGTGTGATCGTGCTGACCTCGAACCTGGGCTCGCAGCTGATCCAGGAGGCGTCGAGCATCGGCGGCGAAGAGGGGTATGTGCAGATCAAGGCGGCGGTCATGGGCGTCGTGCAGGCGCAGTTCCGGCCCGAATTCATCAACCGTCTCGATGAGATTGTCGTGTTCCGGCCACTGGAGCAGGCGCAGATTCGCCAGATTGCGCGCATCCAGACCGCAAGCCTTGGCAAGCGTCTGGCCGAGCGTCAGTTGAAGCTCCTGATCAGCGATGCCGCGCTGGACCTGCTCGGCCAGGCTGGCTTCGATCCCGTCTACGGTGCCAGGCCGCTCAAGCGTGCAATCCAGCAGCAGCTGGAGAATCCGCTCGCCAAACAGATCCTCGAAGGCCGCTTCACGGCCGGCGATACGGTCACGGTCGATGTCCAGGCGGGGCAGCTGAGCTTCGGCCGCAAGCTGGCCACGGCGGCAGCCTGAGCGAATCCGCTTGAAAACACCGCGTCGGTCCGCACAATGCGGGCCGGCGCCGGACCCGGCGCAACTCCGTTTTCAGGTATCCCCAATGCCGATCTACGAATTCGAATGCAGCGAATGCGGAAAGCGTTTCGATCGCCTGCAGAAAATCTCCGATCCCGATCCCACGGACTGTCCGGCCTGTGCCCAGCCCGCCGTGCGTCGCCGCGTGACGGCGCCGTCGTTCCGTCTCGCCGGTTCGGGCTGGTACGAGACGGACTTCAAGAAAGACGGTGACAAGAAACGCAATCTCGCCGACGGCGGAGATGGCAAACCGGCTGCCAGCTCGGATTCGGCCGCGGCACCGGCCGGCACGCCGTCGCCCGGCACCTCGTCGACGGGCTCGGTTTCAGCCGGTTCCCCGGCGGAGAAGGCGGCGGGCTGAACCGAATTGAGCAGGTGCTGAATGCCGTCCTGCCCTGCACGCCACGATCACGGACCGTCGCGCTTCGCCGCCGTACACTACCGGCGCGATTGGCCAAAGGAGAAGGTGCGATGATCACACGTGTGCTGGGATTAGCCGCTTTATTGTTTGTATCCCTGTCCGGTCTTGCCCCACGCGAAGCGCAAGCGCAGCCGGGCTATGGTCACGGCCGCGATTCCATCGAATGCCGCAGCAACGACTATCGCTACAACCGGTGTGACACGAACTGGCGTGACGCGCGTCTGGTGCGCCAGCTTTCCGGCAGCCGCTGTGTCCGCGGCCAGACCTGGGGCATAGACCGGCGCGGCAACATCTGGGTGGACCGCGGCTGCGCCGGCGTATTCGTCGAGGTGGGCGGTGGCGGTGGTGGCGGCGGTGGTGGCTGGCGTCCCGGCCCGGATTGGGACAGGGACATCAGCTTCGTCTGCGAAAGTCGCGACTTCCGCTACAACATGTGCCAGGTGGACGTCGGCCGTGGCGGCAGCGTCCGCATCGTGCGCCAGATCTCCAACACGCGCTGCATCGAAGGTCGCAGCTGGGGGTATAACCGCGCCGGCGTGTGGGTGTCCGACGGATGTGCGGCGCAATTCGTGGTCGAGCGCCGCTGGCGCGACTGACCGACCGTAGTCACATTCTGTTCTGCCGCCCCGTTTCCGGGGCGGCGGTTTCTGTTGTCAGGCATACGGTGCCGCTGCATCCGGCCCAGCCACTTCGTTGTTTGCAGCGCAGCAAAATCCTCCGTAGGATTCCGGCCTTTCCGCCTGCGTCAGGCGGATATCTCGATTCCGGAGTCCTAGCGTATGCGCAGCCACTTTTGCGGTCTCGTCGACGAGACCCTGATCGGTCAGAGCGTCACCCTGTGCGGGTGGGCGGACAGCCGGCGCGATCACGGTGGCGTGATCTTCATCGACCTGCGCGACCATGAGGGCATCGTCCAGGCCGTCATCGAACCCGAAAATGCCGCGGCGTTCAGGCAGGCCGAAGGCGTGCGCTACGAATACTGCCTGCGCATTTCCGGCAAGGTCCGCTCGCGTCCCCAGACCCAGATCAACGATCGCCTGCGCACGGGCCGGATCGAGGTCGTCGCCGACAGCGTCGAGGTGCTCAACAGTGCCGCGCCGCTGCCGTTCATGCTGGACGACAACGTCGGCGAGGATGCGCGGCTCCGCTACCGCTATCTCGACATCCGCCGCCCGGACATGCAGCGCAAGCTGCGCATGCGCACGCGCCTCGTTTCCGCGCTGCGCCACTACCTGGACGGCAAGGGCTTCCAGGACATCGAGACGCCGATCCTGACCAAGGCGACGCCCGAGGGCGCGCGCGACTACCTCGTGCCGAGCCGCGTGCATCCCGGCGAATTCTTCGCGTTGCCGCAGTCTCCGCAATTGTTCAAGCAGCTGCTCATGATGGCCGGCATGGACCGGTACTACCAGATTGCGCGCTGCTTCCGCGACGAAGATCTGCGCGCCGATCGTCAGCCCGAATTCACCCAGCTCGACATGGAGTTCGCGTTCGTCGGTGAGCGCGACGTGCAGGACTTCGTCGAGGGCATGATTCGAACGATCTTCAAGCAGGTCGTCGACGTCGATCTCGACGCGGAATTTCCGCGCATGACCTACGCCGAGGCGATGCGTCGCTACGGTTCCGACAAGCCGGACCTGCGCATCGATCTCGAGCTCGTCGATATTGCCGACGCGGTCAGTCGCTGCGACTTCAAGGTGTTCTCGGGGCCGGCCAACGATCCGGGTGGTCGGGTCGCTGCGCTGCGCGTGCCGGGTGGCGCCGAACTCACGCGCAAGCAGCTCGACGACTACGGCCTCTACGTGCAGAAGTACGGCGCGAAAGGCCTGGCCTGGATCCGCATCGACGACATCGCGAAAGGGCTCGACGGCCTCACTTCCCCCATCGTGAAGTTCCTCGGCGAGGATGTGGTCAAGGCAATCTTCGCTGCCGTCGGCGCGCAGACCGGAGACGTGATCTTCTTCGGCGCGGGTCCGTACAAGATCGTCAGCGATTTCCTCGGGGCGCTGCGCCTCAAGGTCGGGCGCGACCTTGGGCGTGTCGCCGACGGCTGGCGTCCGCTGTGGGTCGTGGACTTCCCGATGTTCGAGTACGACTTCGATGCGAAGCGCTACGTTGCACTGCATCATCCGTTCACGGCGCCGAAGGTGGATGATGTCGCCGACCTGCGCGCAAATCCCGGTGACTCCGTGTCGCGCGGCTACGACATGGTGCTCAACGGCAACGAGATCGGCGGTGGCTCGATCCGTATCCACCGGCCGGACATGCAGAGCGCAGTGTTCGACCTGCTCGGTATCAGTGCCGAGGAAGCCGAGGCGAAATTCGGCTTTCTTCTGGACGCACTCAAGTACGGCGCGCCGCCGCATGGCGGAATTGCGTTCGGCATCGATCGGATTGCCGCACTGATGGCCGGCACCGACTCGATCCGGGACGTCATCGCCTTTCCGAAGACCGCCAGCGCGCAGTGTCTGCTCACGTCGGCGCCGTCGGCCGTGCCCGAAACGCAGTTGCAGGAGCTGCACGTCCGGGTAGTCAAGCCTGTCAAGGGCTGAGCCTCGCCAACGCTTGCTGAGGCGGCATCCGCGCAGGCAGGATGCCGTCATGCGCGACGAGGCCGTCATTCTGATCCATGGCGTATGGATGCGGGCATTCAGCCTGCTGATGCTGCGTCGGCGCTTGCGCGACGCGGGCTTTGCCGTCGAGCTGTTCGACTATCCCAGCGTGTTCGGTCGCGATGAGCGCAGCCTCGAGCGTCTGGAGGGCCGGATCCTCGCCCAGCGCGCGCGCCGGGTACATCTCGTCGGCCACAGCCTCGGCGGAATCGTGGCGTTGCGCGCCCTGGAGCGTCTGCCGTCCGGGACAGGCGGCCGTATCGTCTGCCTGGGCTCGCCGCTGAACGGCAGCGCCGTGGCACGACACCTGTTTCGGTCTGGCGGCAGCCTGCAGATTCTCGGCTGCAGCGCCGCTGTGCTGTGCCAAGGCCTGCCATCGCGGCCGGTGGCGACCGATGTGGGGGTCATCGCTGGCACGCGCGCGCTCGGACTCGGCCGGTTCATGGGACTATTCGACGGCCCCAACGACGGCACGGTCAGCGTCGCCGAGACCCGCTGGGCCGGCGCGGCAGCGCATTGTGAGGTCGATGTTTCGCATACCGGGCTGACGTTTTCGCCGTCGGTCGCCGAGCTGACGAGCCGTTTCCTGCGCTCGGGTTCCTTCTCTTCGGCGACTCGGGCGCACGAGAGGCTTGCAGCTGGCGACTGGTGAGGTATTCTGGGGGGCGGTTCGTCGCTGGGAAGAGGCCGGCCGTTCAGCTTCATCCTGAATCCCTTCCCATGATCGGCCAACCGGCAGATCGGCGGCACGGAACGCGTTAGTCTTGCGGGCGCGTCTGGACCAGGGCGACGCTCACATCGCAACGGATTGCAGAGACGGCCTTTCGCCGTACCGGTGTCATGGAATCGGACATCGTTGGTAACTTGTTCCAAAAAAAAGCCTATCCCTCTCTTCTTGTTTGTTTGGGGAAACGAAAACATGAAGCACTCTGCACTCCTGGCGAAATCCATCCGTCGCGCTGTCGGCCTCTCGGCCGGCGCTTTGGTCCTCACGCTGGCCTCGACCTCCAGCATGGCGGCCATCGTCTGCACCTCTCCGGCCCTCTCGATCCCTGCCAATATCGACGGCGTCTATATGAACCTCGTGACGGGCGCCCAGGGCACGTCGGGCGGTGCGGTGGCCGGCTGGGACATCAACCTTTACCAGACCGGCGCCTCGGCGCTGTATTTCTTCTGGCCGACCAATCCGGCCAACAGCCATGGTGGCGCCGCCACCGGCACGGTCTATGACGCACTCACGGCCGGCGCGCCGATCGGCGTGGGACAGACCTATATCGTGAGCTCGGGCGGCGGCGGTCCGGCGCCGTTCGTCAACTGGCAGACGACGCAGACTGGCCGTTACCTCGGCGTGCGTTTCTGGAACGAGAGCACGTCGGCCATCAACTACGGCTGGATACAGCTCGACACGGGCGCCAGCGGTGGCTACCCGGCGACGATCAACCAGTACTGCTACGAAAACACCGGCGTCCAGATCACCGCGGGCACCACGCCGGTCGCGCTGCAGAAGTTCTCTGTCGACTGAGATCGCTCAGTTCGCCGTGGCTCTGGCGAAGGCGAGATATGACACCGAGAGCGCGATCGCAGGATCGCGCTCTTTTTTTTGAGTTCTTGGCCGTCCCGTGCAGAGCGACGGCCTGCAGCGTCAATCAGCGGCGCTGGCGCGGCCGAGCGCTGCCTCGAGCGGCTCCAGCAGGTCTCCGTAGCGTGAACGCCGCGCCGTGCTGCGTTGCAGCGGTTGACGCACCTGTGCCGCGCTGGCCGTCCGGGTCACGCGTTCGGCGGCGTGCGGCGACAGGCAGGCGGGGTCGAATTCGAGGTCGCAGAAGGCGAGCAGTGCCCGGATCTGCACTTCTGGCTCTGCCAGCAGGGATTCATAGACCAGTGTGCGGCAGCGTGCGGGATCGCTCTGCTGCCACCATGCCCATAGCCGTCGACTGTCGTGTGCGTAGCTGGCCAGCTCGTCCATGTCGTAGCTGTACGCGACCCGCTGCGGGGCGAACAACTGCTTGTAGCAGGACCAGCAGGTCTCCAGCAGGTCGCGTTCGCAGCCGATCACGCGGGCGCCCGGCAGCATCGCGTGGATTGCGCCGACATACGGCCAGTTTTCCGGCAGCTTGTCGGTGAAGCGCCGGGCGGTCTGCCAGCGCTCGGTGAGTTGCAGATACCGCCGTCCCATACGTTCCCAGTCGGCGGCGTCCGCGGCGGCCACCCAGCGCGGGAAAGGCTGGCCCCGACGGGCCGATTCTTCCTGGATGACGGCCGCCAGATGGGGCAATTCGCTGGACCCGACGACGTCCGGATGGGCCGCCAGCATCTGCTCGACGAGAGTGGTGCCCGAGCGTGGCATGCCGACGATGAAGATCACTTGTTCGCCGAGTCCCGGCGGCGCTGCTGCGGTCGGCTCCGAGAACGCCTGCCGGACGGCCTCGCAGTGGCGACGGTGCGCGGCGGCATCCCAGCTGATGGTCTTGCGTCGAAGGCGGTTCGCGTTCTGGAAATGCGACACGGCCTCGTCGTAGCGGCCACGCGTCTCGCAGGCGACGCCGGCGGCGAAGCCGGCGAGCATGCGGTCGTCGTCACTGCCGCGCGGCGCGTTCGCCAGCGTCCGCAGCGCAGTGAGGTCTTCGTCGCTGAACGAGGACGTCTTCAGGTCGGCGAGGCCGAACCAGGCGCGCGCCGCCTCGCCGGGGATCGCGGTCAGCGCACGGTATTCGGCAGCGGCTTCGTCGATGCGGCCGAGCCCGGTCAGTGCCCGGGCGACCAGAAAACGGGCCGCGCTGCGTTTGGGCGCCAGTGCGCTCGCCCGGCGTGCCGCTTCCAGCGCCTCGGCGCAATCGGCGTTGCGGTCGAGCATCATGCCGAGATCGAACCAGGCCGATGCGTCGGGCTTGAGGGCAGCACGACGGCGCAACGTCGCGATTGCCTCGTCCATTGCGCCCGCCGATGACTGCGCCTGGGCCAGTTCGTTCAGCAGATCTGCATCGTCCGGTCGCTGCGCCAACGCCAGCTGGAACGTTCCAGCTGCGTCGGCAAAGCGGCCGCGCAGCGCCTGTACGCGTGCGAAACAGACGAGCGCCGGTACGTCGTCGGGATCCATGGCCAGTGCGCAGACAGCCGCGTTCTCGGCTTCATTCAACTGCCTGGCGGACAGGAAACGCTCTGCATCGCGCACGAGCCGGAGCAGGGCGCCCGGTCGTGCATCGGGCTGCGCGCGGGATTTGGTCGACATTCGGTGGGCGGTCTCGCGGTACTGCACTACGATCGTCGATGCTCGCATGGGGTCGAGTGAGCGGGCAACCGCGGTCGCTGGTCTCGCTGCACTGCAGCGAAGCTCTTGCTAGACTGGGCCGCTCAGGACAGCAGCCAGGGTCAAGGGTAATGGGCGGCGATTTCACGAGGCCGGCGTGCAGCGTCGCGGTGTTCCGTGCCGTGGCGGCAGCGCCTCCGGTGTGCGTCGCGCGCGCGTCGGCGCACTTGCGCCGCAACAGCCGGGACCTGCGATGACCCGCATTCTTGGCGTGGATCCCGGGTCGCAGCGCACCGGCATCGGCATCGTCGATGCCGACACGTCAGGAAAGACGGTTCACGTATTCCATTCGACGCTGAAACTGCTGGACAACGACAGCTTCATGCTGCGCCTCAAGCAGTTGTTCGACGAACTCGGCGCCATCATCGAAACCTATCGCCCCGACGAAGTCGCGATCGAGCGCGTTTTCATGGCCAAGAACCCCGATTCCGCGCTGAAGCTCGGCCAGGCGCGCGGCGCGGCGATCTGCGCCGTCGTCACGCGCAACCTGACGGTCGCCGAGTACGCTCCGAAGGAAATCAAGCAGGCCGTGGTCGGCGGCGGCGGCGCGGACAAGACGCAGATCCAGCACATGGTCGGTGTGTTGCTGCAATTGCCGGGTAAACTCCAGGCCGACGCGGCCGACGCACTCGCGATCGCGCTGACTCACGCCCACACGCGGGCGACCACCCAGCGCATCGGCATACCGCGCACCGCATGGAGGCGCAGGCGATGATAGGCCGGTTGAAAGGCGTGCTCGTATCAAAGCAGCCGCCGTGGCTGCTCATCGACGTCAACGGTGTCGGCTATGAGCTCGAAGCGCCGATGTCGACGTTCTACGACCTGCCGGATGTCGGCCACGAGGTCACCCTCTGCACCCACTATGCGGTGAAGGAGGACGCGGTTGCGCTGTATGGCTTCCTGCGTGAGCAGGAGCGCAGCCTTTTCCGCCACGTACAGAAAGTCAGCGGCATCGGCGCAAAGATTGCGCTCGCCATTCTCTCCGGTGCATCGGTCGACGAATTCTCGCGACTCGTGCAGGGCGGTGACGTCGCGGCGCTGACGCGGATTCCGGGCATCGGCAAGAAGACCGCCGAACGCATCATCGTTGAACTGCGCGATCGCGTGGACGCGCTAGGTGGCGGCGTGCAGGGACTCAGCCCGTCCGCCGGCGCAGCGTTGGATCCGGTGGCGGAAGCCGGCATCGCCCTGCAGCAGCTTGGCTACAAGCCAGCCGAGGTCGCCCGCCTGGTCAAGGACGCCGCAGCACCCGGCGACAGCGCCGAAGCCATCATCCGCAAAGCGCTGCGTGCAGCCCTGCGCTGAACGCCAGATCCCATTTTTTCCTCTCGGCTCGCGATGACATGAGCGGTCACGACCACAGCAAGAAGAACCTCTACACCCTTGCGCTCGGCGCGATCGGCGTCGTCTACGGCGACATCGGCACCAGTCCGCTGTACACGCTCAAGGAGGCGTTCGGCCCCCACGGCGTCGCCATCAGCCACGACAACGTTCTCGGCGTGCTGTCACTGATTTTCTGGTCGCTGATCGTCATCGTGTCCGTCAAGTACGCGATTTTCATCATGTCGGCCGACAACAAGGGAGAGGGCGGCATCATGGCCCTGACCACGCTCGCGCACCGGGGCGTCCGTTCGAGCGCGCGTGCACGCTGGATCATCATGGTGCTCGGCCTGTTCGGGGCAGCGCTGTTCTTCGGCGACAGCGTAATCACGCCCGCGATCTCCGTACTCAGTGCCGTCGAAGGGCTGGGTGTGGCAGCACCGGCGCTCAACCGGTACGTGGTGCCGGTCGCCGTACTGGTGCTGATCGCGCTGTTCGCACTGCAGCGTAGCGGTACGGCACGGGTCGCCCGTGTGTTCGCGCCGGTGATGGTGATCTGGTTCCTGACGCTCGCGGTGCTCGGCACCGTGAAAGTCGTGCAGTCTCCCGAGGTGTTGCTGGCGCTGAATCCCTACTACGCCGTCGAGTTTTTCGTCGAGAACGGCCGAATCGGCTTCTTCGTTCTGGCCTCGGTGGTCCTCGCCGTGACGGGAGCCGAAGCGCTCTATGCGGATATGGGGCATTTCGGCAAGCGGCCGATTCGCCGCGCCTGGTTCGCTTTCGTGCTGCCGGCGTTGATGCTCAATTATCTGGGGCAGGGCGCTCTGCTGCTCGAGAACCCGAGCGCCGCGACGAATCCCTTCTACCTGCTCGCACCGCCGGTGTTGCTGTATCCGCTCATCGTGCTCGCGACGCTGGCTGCGGTCATTGCGTCGCAGGCGGTCATTTCCGGCGCTTTTTCCGTCACCCGTCAGGCCATACAGCTCGGCTACCTGCCGCGCATGGAAGTCGTGCATACCTCGCGCGAGACCATGGGTCAGATCTACCTGCCCTGGCTGAACCGTGTGCTGCTCGTGCTGACCGTGGCCGTCGTGATCGGCTTCCACAGTTCGACCAATCTTGCCGCGGCCTACGGCATCGCCGTGGTCGGCACGATGACCATCGATTCGTTCCTCGTGATCATCGTCGCGCGCCGCATCTGGGCCTGGAAACGCTGGCGCGTCGCCGCACTGGGCGGCCTGTTCCTCGTCGTCGATCTTGCTTTCCTCGGGGCGAATCTCGAGAAAGTCGAGCACGGGGGCTGGTTCCCGCTCGTACTGGGACTCGTTGTGTTCACCGTGATGACGACCTGGCGCCGCGGGCGCGAACTCGTGATCCGCGAACTCAAGCAGGCCGGCCTCGCGCTCAAGCCTTTCATCGAGTCCATCGCCGAGCACCCGCCGCTTCGAGTGCCCGGACAGGCTGTCTTCCTCACCGCCCAGCCCGAAGCGGTGCCGCATGCCTTGCTGCACAATCTGAAGCACAACAAGGTGCTGCACGAGCAGAACACCGTGCTCACCGTCGAATGGCTGGAGACACCGACCGCCGAGCCCGAGGAGCGCATAGAGCTGGTGCCGCTGGGGCATGACTTCCACCAGCTCACACTCCGCTATGGTTTCGCGGAGGACCCGGACGTGCCCGACATGCTGGCCCGTTGCGAGAAAGTCGGGCTCGCGTTCGACATGATGGACACGACCTTCTTCCTGAGCCGCGAGAGCATCGTCGCGACCGACAATCGCGGCATGGCCAAGTGGCGCGACAAGCTGTTCGCGTTCATGCAGCGCAACGCGCTGCCGGCCACGGCGTTCTTCAAGATCCCCAGCAATCGCCTCATCGAGCTCGGCACGCAGGTGGAGATATGAACGACCGCGTCACCTCGAGCGCGTCGACGCGCGAGGACGAACTGCTCGAAGCGTCGATACGCCCCCAGCGGCTGGCCGAATACCTGGGGCAGCAGGCCGCGCGTGAGCAGCTCGGCATCTACATCGAGGCGACGAAGCGGCGCAGCGAGGCGCTCGACCACGTACTGATCTTCGGCCCTCCGGGCCTCGGCAAGACCACGCTGTCGCACGTCATCGCGAACGAACTCGGCGTCAACCTGCGCACGACATCGGGGCCGGTGATCGAGCGTGCCGGCGATCTCGCCGCGCTGCTGACCAATCTGCAGCCCCGCGACGTGCTGTTCGTCGACGAGATCCATCGCCTGTCGCCGGTCGTCGAGGAAGTGCTGTATCCGGCCATGGAAGACTTCCAGATCGACATCATGATCGGCGAGGGACCTGCCGCACGCTCGATCAAGCTCGACCTGCCGCCGTTCACGCTGATCGGCGCAACCACGCGTGCCGGGCTTCTCACGAGCCCGCTGCGCGATCGCTTCGGTATCGTGCAGCGGCTCGAGTTCTATACCCCCGAGGAACTCGCCGCGATCGTGCGCCGCTCGGCGCGCATCCTCGGTATCGCCTGCGATCCGATCGGCGCGGCCGAGATCGCGCGGCGCTCGCGCGGCACGCCGCGCATCGCCAACCGGCTGCTGCGCCGGGCGCGCGACTATGCCGAAGTCCGGGCCGGCGGCACGATCACGCTCGATGCGGCCAGGGCGGCGATGGACATGCTCAAGGTCGACCCCGAGGGGTTCGACGCGCTCGACCGTCGCCTGCTGCAGACGATCATGGAAAGTTTCGACGGCGGGCCGGTCGGTGCCGAATCGCTGGCGGCCGCGCTGTCCGAGGAACGCGGCACCATCGAAGACGTGCTCGAGCCTTACCTGATCCAGCAGGGGTTCCTGGTCCGGACCGCGCGTGGCCGCATGGTCACGTCGCGTGCCTATCAGCATTTCGGCCTGAAGCCGCCGCGACGTGCCGATGCACCGCCGGACCTGTTCGACCCCGGTTGACGCCGGGTGCGACCGCGTTCAGCCGCGCATCGCTATGCTCACCGCGTCGCTGTGCGCGCGAAACGTCCGTCCAAGGAAGAGACCGAGTGACCATGTCCGAAGCTCCGTTCCGCTGGCCGATCCGGGTCTACTGGGAAGATACCGACGCCGGCGGGGTCGTCTACCACGCCAGCTATCTGCGTTTCCTCGAACGCGCACGCAGCGAATATCTGCGTCATCTCGGTATTGAGCAGGAGCGTCTGCGCAACGACAATAACTTGGTCTTCGTCGTGCGCGACATCGCGATCGGCTTCATCAAGCCGGCGCGGCTCGACGACGTGCTGGACGTGACCGTGGCCCTGGCCGAACGGCGACCGGCGAGTCTCGTGTTCCAGCAGCAGATCCTGCACGCGTCCGACGGTCGGTTGCTGTCCGAGGCGCGCGTGCGGGCGGCCTGTGTCGATGCCGCCGGTTTCCGTCCACGTCCCATTCCCGACGACCTGTTTGTGGAGAGTGCCAAGGCATGAACGCTGGTGACCTGAATCTGTGGCAGCTGGTGCTGCACGCGAGCCTGTTCGTCAAGTTCGTGATGCTCGTGCTGCTGGCGTTCTCGTTCGTGTCGTGGATGATCATTTTCCGCAAGCACGCCATGCTGAAGACGGCGCTCGGTAGCGCGAACGAGTTCGAGGAGCGCTTCTGGTCCGGTGCCGATCTCGCCGCGCTGTTCCGCGAGGTCGGTGGGCGTGGCAATCAGATCAGCGGCATCGAGAGCATCTTCGAGGCCGGTTTCCGGGAGTTCGCCCGGCTGCGCCAGCGCCGCGGTGTCGATCCGCGGACGCTGCTCGAAGGCGCCCAGCGCGCGATGCGTGTCGCCCAGACGCGCGAGATCGACCGTCTTGAAGGCAACCTCGAATTCCTCGCCAACGTCGGATCGATCAGTCCCTACGTCGGCCTGCTCGGCACCGTCTACGGCATCATGATCTCGTTCCAGGGACTGGCCAACGTCAAGGAAGCCACGATCGCGAGTGTTGCCCCGGGTATCTCCGAGGCGCTGGTCGCGACGGCCATGGGCCTGATTGCGGCGATTCCGGCCTCATGGGCGTACAACCGCTATTCGAACAAGGTCGAACGCGTCGCGACGCGCTTCGATACGTTCACCGAGGAGTTCTCGTCGATCCTGCAACGTCAGGCGCACGTCGAGGACTGAGTGCGACCCCGCGTTCACGTGCCGACCGTTGGAGCCGCCGATGCAAACTCACCACCGACGCAAACGAAAGAAGCTCAAGGCAGACATCAACGTCGTGCCCTACATCGACGTGATGCTCGTGCTGCTCATCATCTTCATGGTGACGGCGCCACTGCTCAATCTCGGCGTCGACATCGAGCTTCCCGAATCCGAGCTCGCGAAAAGCCTCAATGTCGACAAGGACCCGGTTGTCGTGACGGTGGATCAGGCCGGCACGCTGTTCCTCACCTTGCCGGAAGCCAAGAGCGAGCAGGTTACCGCCGACGAGCTCAGGGCAAAGATCGCGGCGTTCGTGCGCAACAACCCCAAGCAGCCCGTCTATGTCGCCGGTGACGGCAAGGCCGAATACGCGAAGATCTACGACGCGATGGCGCTGCTGCAGGCCGCTGGCGTACCCAAGGTCGGCCTCATGGGCCAGCCGCCCCAGGACAAGGCCCGCTGACCTCTGATATGGCTGGCGACGACGACACCCTGCGACCCTGGCTGTACTCGCTCGGCGTGCACGTAGCGGTGCTCGCGATCATCGGCGCGAGCCTGTGGTGGACGCGCAGTACCGTCGTGGTGGCCATTCCTGGGCCCATCATCGAGGCGACCCTGGTAGGGCCGGCGCAGGCGCCCAAGCCCAAGGCGGTGAAGCCCGCGCCTAAGCCGAAACCTGCCGAGCCCAAGCCAGAGGTCAAGCCACAGGTCGAGGAGCCCGCGCCGGAGAAACCCCGGGAAGATCGGAAAGACCAGGAAAAAGTGACCGACAAGATCACGCAGCAGAAGGCCGAGGACGACGCCCGGCTGCAGGAAGAACTGCGCAAGAAGGAGCAGCTGGAACTCGCAGAGAAGCAGGCCGCCGAAGCCGAGAAGAAGAAAAAGCTCGAGGAAGAGAAGGCCAGACAGCTGCGCGACCAGAAAGAACGCGAACGCGCCAAGAAAGAGGAGGCCGCCCGCCTCGCAGCGATGATCGAGGAAGAGGCCAGGACCGGCCAGGAGGGGCTCGACACCAGCCTCGAGGCCCAGTATTACGCCGATATCCAGGCGCGGGTGAAGGATGCGTGGCTGCGCCCGGAAACGACGCCGCCCGGCGTGAAGTGCACCCTGGAGATCATCCAGATCGTCGGCGGCGACGTGATCAGCGCGACGGTAGTACCGCCCTGCAATGCCGATGCGATGACCCGCACGTCGCTGGAGCAGGCCACGCGCCGTGCCTCGCCATTGCCGTATACCGGCTATGAGAGCGTGTTCAAGCGCAAGATGCGCTTCGAGTTCGTCTATGACGGCTAGGATCGTGCGCCGTGCCGGGCTCGTCGGCTTGGCCGCGATCGCGGCCATGGCCACGGTTGGCAGGGCCGAGAGCCCGGCGCCCATCGAGGCCTACATCACCGCCGTGCACGCGGCGATCATCCGCGTTTGGCTACAACCGGTGCCGGCACCTTCTGATTTGTACTGCCCGATGGACATCGAGCAGCGCGACGGTGGCGAGGTCGTTCAGGCTAGCTTCGGAAAGGATTGCAATGCTGATGCGGCCACGCGCGAGGCCCTCCAGCGCGCGGTGCGCAGGGCTTCCCCGTTACCGTATGCCGGCTTTGAAAGTGTCTTTCAGCGCCGCATACATCTCGTTTTCACACATAGCGGCCACTAGAGCAGGAACGATATGCCAGCCAATTCCGTATTCCGCTTCGCCAGCCTGCTGCTCTGCCTGCTGGGCAGCGCCGCCCAGGCGCAGACCCCGGCGACGGGGCAGGGCCTCAGCAGTGACGTGCCGACCATCGTCATCGATACCGGCCGCGCCTCGGCCGTCCCTATCACGATCGTCCCGTTTGCGTTCGAAGCCGCCGGCGCGCCGGGCGAGACGGACGTGGGCGACGTCGTGCGCATGGACCTCGCCCGTTCCGGCAAATTCCGCACGCTCGACAAGAAGGACGTCGTCGAGTTTCCGTCGCGCGGCAGCGACATCAAGTTTCCGACCTGGAACCTGCTGAAACAGAGCTACATCGTGGTCGGACGCATGGCTGACGCCGAGGGCGGCGCCATGCGCGTCGAATTCGAGCTCTACGACGTGCCCAAGCAGGAGCGCCTGCTCGGCCTCGCGATCACGGGGCAGCGCAGCGACCTGCGCGGCGTCGGCCACCAGATTGCCGACCTCATTTACGAGAAGATCACCGGCGTCCGCGGCGCGTTCTGGACCCGCATCGCCTACGTGACTGCCGCGGGGGTCAGTCCCAACATCAACTACGCGCTGATGGTCGCCGACTCCGATGGCTACAACCCGCAGGTCCTGGTCCGTTCGCGCGAACCGCTGCTGTCGCCGTCCTGGTCGCCGGATGGCAAGAAGCTTGCGTACGTGTCGTTCGAGCGGGGCGATTCGGCCATCTACATCCAGGAAATCGCGACCGGCTCGCGCCAGGTCATCTCCAACAAGAAGGGCATCAACGGGGCACCGGCGTTCTCGCCGGATGGCAGCAAGCTGGCACTGACCCTGTCCTACCTGGGCAATCCCGACATTTTCATCATGGATCTGGCCAGTCGCGAGACGCGGCGGATCACGAATCACTTCTCGATCGACACCGAAGCCCAGTGGATGCCCGACGGCCAGACCCTGGTCTTCACGTCGGACCGCTCCGGCAAGCCGCAGCTGTACCAGGTGTCCGCCGCTGGCGGGGACGCCACCCGCCTGACGTTCCAGGGCGAATACAACGCCAAGCCCTCGATTTCCTATGACGGCAAGACGTTCGCTATGGCGCAAGGCACTGGAAATGTGTATCGTATTGCGGTTTTGGACCGGAGCACGGGTTCGGGCGTGATGCGCGTCATCTCCCCGGGCAGCGTGGACGAGTCGCCGAGCTTTGCACCGAATGGAAGCATGCTGCTGTACGCCGCGACCGATGGACCGCGCGGGGTGCTGTATGCGGTGTCCGCCGACGGACGTGTTCGCCAACGCCTGGTCCTGGCCGACGGGGACGTACGCGAGCCGTCGTGGGGTCCATTCCGCCAGCGATAAATCAAGACGCCGGGTAACCGGCGCTAGTTACTGACCGTTTGCAATCTGACCTGACCTCCTTCAAGGACTACACCAATGAACACCTCGCTTCGCCTCGCCATCGCCGCTCTGCTGTGCGTTACCGCCGTCGGTTGCGCCAAGAAGGCCGTCAAGCAGCCCGTCGACACGGGTAACGGCACGACGCAGCAGCCGAGCACCGGTGGCAGCACCGACACGGGCGCCTACACCGAAGAATCGCTGAACTCCGACAGCTGCCTGCGCCAGCGCGTCATCTACTTCGATCTGGACCGCACCGAGATCAAGAGCGAGTTCCAGGCCCAGATCGCCTGCCATTCCAAGTTCATCCGCCAGTTCCCGAACTACAACGTGACCCTCGAAGGCAACGCCGACGAGCGCGGTTCGCGTGAGTACAACCTGGGCCTGGGCGAGCGTCGCGGCAATGCCGTGCAGAGCGCGCTGTCCTCGTCCGGCGCGCCGGGCACCCAGCTCAACGTCGTGTCCTACGGCGAAGAGCGCCCGACCTGCAAGGACCACAGCGAAGATTGCTGGTCCAAGAACCGTCGCGTCGAAATCGTCTACACCAAGAACTAAGTACCCGGGAAAATGATGCGCGCGATTTCGAACCTGTTCGGTGCCCGCATCACGGTCGCGGCGGCTCTGGCCGCCGCGACCGTTTCCATGCCGGCCGCCGCGGAACGCCTGAGTCTCGCCGAGCGCGTCGCTGCGCTCGAGGCACAGGCCCAGGCCGGTCAAGGCAACCTCGACCTCGTCAACCAGTTGCAGGCTCTGCAGACCGAAGTGCAGCAGCTCAACGGCCTCGTCGAGCAACTGCGCCATCAGCTCGACGAGCAGAAAGAGCGCGGCAAGCAGCAGTACATCGACCTCGATTCCCGCATCGGCCGCCTTGAAGGCGGCGGTGGCGCCGCGGCGCCGGCCAGCAGCGGGCGTCTCGAAGACATCCAGCTGGGCGCGCCGAACGGCGCGAGCAGCGACACTCCGGCGGCGTCGACCGACCCCGCACTGTCCCCCGATACCCCTACTCCGGCCACCATGCCTGGCGCCGCTGCGCCGCGGGTGCCTGAGACCACGGCGGCCGTCGCACCACCGCCGCCTGCCACGGGTGCGCGTTTCGATCCGGCGGCCGAGAAGGCGAGCTACGACGAAGCTTTCGCCGCCCTGAAGGAAGGCCGTTACGCCGAGTCGGCGCGGCGTTTCCAGGCGTTCATCGACGCCTACCCGAACAGCGAACTGACCGCCAACGCGTATTACTGGCTCGGCGAGTCGTACTACGTGACGCAGAACTACCGCGTGTCGCTCGACACCTTTCAGACGCTGCTCAAGACCTATCCGGACAGCCAGAAGGCGCCCGACGCACTGCTCAAGACCGGCTATTGCCAGTACGAGCTCAAGCAGTGGGAGCCGGCCAAGGCCACCCTGACGCGCGTCGTGCAGAAGTATCCCGACACGACCGTCGCGCGGCTCGCCCAGGGCCGTCTGCGCGCGCTGCAGTCGGAAGGCGCGCAGTAAGCGCCTCCGCACGACGACCCGGCGGCTGCGGCCATGTCGGCTGAAGCCGTCCTCTCGAACGATCGCGCTGCGGCACTGCCGCAGCCCGCGGCTGCGACCGCGGAGCGCCTGCGCATCACCGAAATCTTTCATTCCATCCAGGGCGAGGCCGATGCGGTCGGCTGGCCGACCGTGTTCGTGCGCCTGACCGGCTGCCCGTTGCGCTGCACCTGGTGCGATACCACCTATTCGTTCCACGGCGGGCAGTGGCGCGACATCGACGCCATCGTGCGCGAGGTCGCCGGCTACGGTGCGCGCCATGTCTGCGTCACCGGCGGCGAGCCGCTGTCGCAGAAGCGCTGCCTGACTCTGCTCGCGCGACTCTGCGACGCCGGCCACGAGGTGTCGCTGGAAACCTCGGGCGCCCTCGACGTTTCTCTGGTCGATCCGCGCGTCCGCAAGGTCGTGGATCTGAAAGCACCTGGTTCCGGCGAGCTCCGGCGCAACCGCTGGAGCAACCTCGAGCACCTGCGCCCGCACGATCAGGTCAAGTTCGTGCTTGCCGACCGCGCCGATTACGAATGGGCGCGCGACACCGTGCACGAACACGCGATCGCCGCACGCTGCCAGGTGCTGTTTTCGCCGGTGCAGGGCAGCCTCAAGCCGCGCGAACTCGCCGAATGGATACTCGCCGACCGTCTGCCCGTGCGACTGCAGCTCCAGCTGCACAAGATGCTCTGGGGCGACGAGCCCGGCCATTGATGAGGTGAACCGATGAGCAAGCCCGCCGTCGTCCTGGTATCGGGCGGCATGGATTCCGCTGTGGTCCTTGCGATCGCGCGCGAGCAGGGATTCGCCTGCCACGCACTCAGTGTCGCCTACGGACAGCGTCACGTGTCCGAACTCGATGCCTCGGATCGCGTCTGCGCCCAGCTCGGCGCCGCCGCGCACAAGACCGTGACCGTCGACCTGCGCAGCATCGGCGGCTCTGCGCTGACCGCCGACATCGATGTGCCCGAGCAGGGCGGCGCCGGCATTCCAGTCACCTACGTGCCCGCACGCAACACGATCATGCTGTCGATCGCGCTGGGCTGGGCCGAGGTGCTCGGCGCCAGCGACATCTTCTGCGGCGTCAACGCGGTCGACTATTCCGGCTATCCGGATTGCCGTCCCGCGTTCATCGACAGCTTCCAGCAACTCGCCAACGTCGCGACCAAAGCCGGCATCGAAGGCGCCCAGATCCGCGTGCACGCGCCGCTGATGCGCATGAGCAAGGCCGACATCGCGCGCGAAGGCACGCGACTCGGCGTCGACTTCGCCGCCACCGTGTCCTGCTATCAGGCTGACGAGAAAGGCCGCGCCTGTGCCCATTGCGACGCCTGCCGCCTGCGCGCCGAAGGCTTCCACGACGCCGGCCTGCCGGATCCCACGCGCTATCGCTGAACCCCGCGCAGGCTTGTTTGACCCCGGCCCAGGCACTAAACTTCGCGTCCCCCGCGCGCCGGCCCTCCGCCGCCGCCATGCAACACCCTCCGTGGGCCGTTAGCTCAGTTGGTAGAGCAGCGGACTTTTAATCCGTTGGTCGATGGTTCGAGTCCATCACGGCCCACCACGTACTATTCCGGCGACGTCCGCTGGCGTCCGGAAAACAGCTCATAGTTCTCGCCAAACCGGCGTTTTTGGTTCGTTGGTGTCCAAGTCCTGTTTGATGGCAGTCGGGCAGGATCGGGGACGTTGCTGGGAGCATCTCCGCTTGTTCAGTATGCCGTCCGACGGTGAAGAAGTGCTTCACCTCGTCGAGCCCCATGCGCGAAGGTCACAGCATTGTTATGCGCGCGGCATTTCCGCAATCATTTCAGCCACTCTCTATTCGATGCGTCGCTCAGGCGGATCTTCACATGGACATTGCCGAGAATGCTCCAGCCGAGTGTCATGGTGTGCGGTTCGAGGTTCCTGTGCCGATGCCACACCTTGGTAGTCGCTTCTCATACCGAGCAACTATCGACCAAACGCTCACAGCGAGGGTCGCTGTTGAACTGATGAACGACGAAGTGCACCGTTCGGGCGCCTTCTCGATCTCGTCCAAAGGAGTCAGCTATCACGGCCGCGACCGGTTTGGATTGTTTGCGCGATCAAGGGTAGAAGTCCGATTCATGCATTCACTTCCAGTTCTATTGCAGGCGGGAGTCATGACGTTGCGCCCACTTGAAGGTGATGCATCCGGATCAGCCATTTTGTTGCCGTCGCGACCGGGAATGACAGTTCTTGCGGATCTATTCAATATGCTCGTCGATTCCCAAACCGCCGCATTTGGTACGTACTGGACACCGCATATCACACCGCTCGACATTCTGAGTTTGGAGATGATTGATTGGACCGAGCCGGAAAAACCGAGATCAAGTGGCGTGCTCTTGGGGAGTCCGTACTTGGATAAGCGCCTCCATTTCGGGAAGGCTGACTTCACTTCAATCGACAATGCACGTCTCAGCGCCATAGTGAGCGCTTTGCCTCTGCTCGGTTGGGAAGAAATGGCGACGTCTGCGCTACGGGACTTGGAGCTTGGCCGGCTCGTCTCGTCTGCCATGCATCTCTGCTTAGCACTAGAGATGTACATACGAACAGCGTTGAGCATGAATCGAAAATTCGTTCTCGACCAGAATTTCGACGACAAATCTCTAAAACCCCTCGCGACTAAGCGGGGGGCGCTACCGTAGTTGCTTGGCTACGCGCTAAACAGTCAATCCTGCCCTCCCGAAATTCGAGAGCGATTTGAGTCGCTTGCGGCCCTGCGAGACGCGGTATTGCACACGGGTCAATTGAAATACGTGTCGCCCAGTAGTCCGATCGAGATTGATGTGGGTTCAACTTCAGCGATTCGATTTCATAATGAGATGATGCTTGAGCTCGTCGACGCCATTGGTCAAATTCTGGAGGCAAAGGGTTACTGGGGCGGTCGGCGTGGAATGGTTAATCCGAGGTGGCGTGAATGTAAGGGTGAGGGGGGCCAACAATCGCAGGTCTAGGTCGAAGGTTGAGGTTGTAGCGCTCGCCGACACCATAGAGGACTTCGGGTCCGTAGGTGGCAGACGACTCTGCGTGGCGGCTCAGCCGCGCCGTAGTGACACTGACCGGATCGCCGATTTTCAGCTTAAACCAAGTGCAAGCATTTATGAGGCGTCTGTAGAGAAGAACAGGATAATCACGCCCCCTCTCCCCCCTACGCGAAAGCATCTGCGCTATGAGGCTGTAGCTGTCCGAGGTCCGCGAGTACGCGCGGGCTGTCTGCAGACTCGCAGAAACGAGTATGGCTCTCGTCTGCAGTTCTTGGTCGGGCGGGCCAAGCTTGGCGATGCATTCTTCAAGTCGGCACGCAGAAGCGTGCAGAGCGCAGGCATCAGCCATGCCGCGTACAACCTGGCTGAACTACTCACTCCCCAAACCCATCCACAAATATCAAATCATCGATCACCCATTGCGCAATAGGCTGCGGCACGGCCAGCGTGGCGGTCATGCTGCCGTTGCCGAGGCGTCCGTAGTCGTTGTTGCCCCAGCAGAGGCCTTCGCCGGTGGCGAGTACGGCGCAGCTGGCGTCGGCGCCGAGGGCGATGGCTTGCACGCCGCCGCCGACATTGCTGGCGGGAACCGGCTGCAGGCGGGTGACGGTGGTGCCGTCGCCTATCTGGGCGCTGCCGTTGAAGCCCCAGCAATACACGTCTGCGCTGTTCCTCAATGCGCAGGTGTGATCGCGGCCACTGGCGAGCTGGGTCACGCCGCTGGCGAGCACCGCGACGGCCGCGGGGCTGGGGCGCTGTGTGGTGGAGTTGTCGCCGAGTTGTCCGCGGTCGTTCCTGCCCCAGCACTTGGGCTGGCCGGCATTCGTCAATGCGCAGGTGTGATACACGCCGGCCGCGACTGACGCGTAGACGCCGAAGCCGTCGTTGACCAGCGTGGGCACGGTGCGTTGGGTGGTCGTGCCGTCGCCGAGCTGGCCATTGGCGTTGATGCCCCAGCACAGCACCTTGTTGTCGCGGCGCACGGCGCAGGCGTGCGAGTTGCCGAGGCTCAGGGCTATCGCGTCCTGCGCGACCGCCATGACGGCCTGCAGGCTGTTGGTCGTGGAACCGATGCCGAGCTGTCCGTTCGCGTTGAGACCCCAGCACCAGATCGCACCTGCGGCCGTGCGTGCGCAGGTGAATGACGCGCCGGCCGAGATCTGCACCACGTCGGTGATGCCGACCACCTGTACCGGCGTGCGCCGCGACAGTGCCGTCTGGTCGCCGAGCTGGCCGGAGGCATTGTTGCCCCAGCACCAGACCGTGCCGTCGTTCTTGAGCGCGCATGCGTGCCGGTCGCCGGTGGCGACCATGGTGGCGCCCGATCCGAGCCCGGCGACATCGCGCGGTCCGGCCTGCTGGATCAGGTCGGCATTCGGCAGCGAGAGCCCGTCGCCGATCTGGCCATTGTCGTTGTTGCCCCAGCAGCTCACCGAGCCAATGCGGGTCAGTGCGCACATCGTGTAGCCACGAAAACCGAGCTGAGCCACCGGCGCGCGCAGTCCGGAAATCGGCAGTGGGTAGGTGGCATAGCCGGGGCTGGTCTGCGTGTTGCCGATGCCGGTCCGGCCGTTGGACGAGTTGCCCCAGCAATGGATGCGGTTGCCACGGGCGCGGATGCAGGTATGCAGGCGACCGCCGCCGACCTCGTCGATGGCGAGCGTCACACCGGTCACGGTAGCCGGGCGAAGTACCGCTGCGGCCGTCGTGCCGTTGCCGACCTGGCCGTAATTGTTGTAGCCCCAGCATTTGAGAGTGTTGCCGGGGGTCAGGGCGCAGGTGTGATTGCTGCCGGCAGCGATGGTGCTGACGCCGGAGGCGAGTCCGTCGACGGCGACGCCGCCGTAGCGCGTGACCGTGGTGCCGTCTCCGAGTTCGCCGTTGCCGTTGTAGCCCCAGCAGCGCATGGCGCCGGCTGCGCTGCGCGCGCAGCTGTGGTGGGCGCCGATCGCCAGTGCCGCGGCCGGACCGCCGACGGAAGCGAACACGGGTATCACGCGGTTCGTGGCGGATCCGTCGCCGACCTGGCCCAGATCGTTGCGACCCCAGCATTTGACGCTGCCGTCGGCGAGCGCGGCGCAGGTGTGTTGCGCGCCGGCGCCGACGGCCACCGCGTCGCTGATGCCCGACACTTCGCCGGGTGTGGTCTGGTTGGCGGTCTGCCCGGAACCCAGCTGCCCGTAGGCGCCGTAGCCCCAGCAGTTGATCTTGCCGGTGCGCATCAGTGCGCAGCTGTGGTACCAGCCGACCGCGAGCTGGGTCACGCCCGTGCCGAGGCCGACGACGGCGACCGGGGCCGACCGGTTCACGGTCGTGCCGTCGCCGAGCTGGCCGGACGCGTTGGTACCCCAGCAATACACCGCGCCGGCGGCGGCAATGGCGCAGCTGTGGGTTTCGCTGGCAACGACGGCGCGCCAGGCAGCGACAGGGGTGCTGACGCGGGCCGGCGCCGCGCGGTCGACTTCGGGGCCGCTGCCATTGCCGAGCCGGCCGGCACTGCCCAAGCCCCAGCAGCGCAGCTCCCGGGCGGATTCGCCGATCGCACAGGTGTGATAGCCGCCGACGGCGAGGGTGGCCGCCTGCGCCCAGTGGCCGGGCAGTGCGCTCACGAGCAGGAACCCTGCGGCAATTGCTGCGAGTCTCGAAACGTCCATTGGCTGAGTTCTCCGGGTGCACAAGGAACAGGTCCCGGACGGCGACGCGCCGCGTATACGACGCTGACTACGCGACATCCGGAAATGTGGCATTGCCGGGGTGCTCTGCCACCAGGGCGCGCGTCCTCTCAGCGGCGCTGCGGTGCACGGCTGCCGTGCTGGCGCGCGGGCGGCGCACTCGTCACGGGGGCGGTAATTCGTGCCGCTTCGCCGCGCAGGTATCGCTGCCGCAGCAACGGCGCGGCGTGTTGCCGCACACCGGCCACCGTGCAGGCGGGGCGGCTAAGCTTGCGTGCATGTGTTCATCCATCCAGTCGGCGCCGGCGCTGCTGCCGTCGCCAGTTGCGGGCTGTCTGCTCCGCGACCCTGTCGAGCGCTTGGCGCCCCCGCCGCACTTTGTGACAATCGATCGGAGTCCGTGTCGCCCGTTGACCCGGTCAGGCGGTCGTATCGCCCGGGCCCGCGCCGGCGGTCCTTTCGTTGTCCGCCACTTCCTTTCGAAGGAGGGTCGTCGATGATCTCCGACACCGTCGTCGAACTGTCGCGTCTGCAGTTCGCCGCGACCGCGCTGTATCACTTCCTGTTCGTGCCGCTGACCCTGGGACTGTCGTTCCTGCTCGCGATCATGGAGTCGGTCTACGTCATGACCGGCAACGAGATCTACAAGCAGATGACGAAGTTCTGGGGCAAGCTCTTCGGCATCAATTTCGCGCTGGGTGTCGCGACCGGCATCACGATGGAATTCCAGTTCGGCACGAACTGGTCGTACTACTCCCAGTACGTCGGCGACATCTTCGGCACGCCGCTCGCGATCGAAGGCCTGATGGCGTTCTTCCTGGAATCGACCTTCGTCGGTCTGTTCTTTTTCGGCTGGGATCGCCTGAGCAAGGTGAAGCACCTGATGGTGACCTGGCTCGTCGCGCTGGGATCGAATTTTTCCGCGCTGTGGATTCTCGTCGCCAACGGCTGGATGCAATATCCGGTCGGTGCCGAGTTCAATCCGGAAACTCTGCGCATGGAGCTCACGAGCTTCGCCGAGGTGTTCTTCAGTCCGGTCGCGCAGGTCAAGTTCGTGCATACGGTCTCGGCGGGCTACGTGACGGGCGCGTGCTTCGTGTTGGGCATCAGCGCCTGGTACCTGCTGAAGGGGCGACATGTCGCGTTCGCGCAGCGCTCGTTCGCAATTGCTTCGGCGTTCGGCCTTGCCGCTACGCTGTCGGTGATCACGCTCGGCGACGAATCGGGCTACGAGCTCGGTCACGTGCAGAAGGTCAAGCTCGCCGCGATCGAGGCGATGTGGGAGACGCACGAACCGCCGGCCCCGTTCACGCTCGTGGGATTCATCGACCAGGACAACATGACGACGAATCACGCGATCGAGATTCCGTGGCTCATGGGGCTCATCGCGACGCGTTCGGTGACCGAACCCGTCACCGGACTCAAGGACCTGGTCGCAGAGCATGAAGTGCGCATCCGGCGCGGCATGCAGGCCTATGCGGCCCTGCAGCAGGTGCGCGCGAACCCGCGCGATGTGGCGGCGAAGGAAAAGCTGGCCGAATTGCAGGGCGATCTCGGTTACGGCCTGCTCGTGAAGCGGTATGCGCCGAACGTCGTCGACGCGACCGATGTGCAGATCGCGCGCGCCGCGCGCGACGGCATACCGCCGGTCGCGCCGCTGTTCTGGGCGTTCCGCATCATGGTCGGCTGCGGGGTATTCATGCTCGTCACGTTCGTGCTCGCGCTGGTCTCCGCGTCGCGCCGCGCGATCATGCGTCAGCGCTGGCTGCTCAAGCTTGCGATCGTCACCATGCCGATGCCGTGGATCGCGTCGGAGATGGGCTGGATCGTCGCGGAACTCGGCCGCCAGCCGTGGACTGTCGCCGAAGTGTTGCCGACGTGGATGAGCGTGTCGTCGCTGACCGTCGGGGATCTCCTCTTCAGCCTGACCGGCTTCGTGCTGCTGTACACGGCGCTGCTCGTGGTCGAGATGTACCTGATGGTCAAGTTCGCGCGCAAAGGCCCGGCCGATCCCGATGAGCCGCCGCATCATGCGGCGGTGCTCGGCGCGGATGCGCCGACCGAACCGGCGAAGGCCTGAGGAGAACGTCATGTCCGATGCTGTCGCTTTTCTCCTGAGCTACGAAACGCTGCGCGTGATCTGGTGGCTGTTCCTCGGGGTGCTGCTGATCGGCTTCGCCGTAATGGACGGCTTCGATCTCGGCGTTGGCACGCTGCTGCCGGCGATTGCCCGCACCGACGACGAGCGCCGCGTGCTCATCAACACCATAGGCCCGACCTGGGAAGGCAATCAGGTCTGGTTCGTGCTGGGTGGCGGCGCGATTTTCGCGGCGTTTCCGCTGATCTATGCGGCGGCTTTCTCGGGCTTCTTCGTCGCGCTGATCCTCGTGCTGTTCGCATTGATCCTGCGTCCGGTCGGGTTCGATTACCGCAGCAAGCTGCCGGATCCGCGCTGGCGCGCGATCTGGGACTGGTGTCTTTTCATCGGCGGTGCCGTGCCCGCGCTGGTGTTTGGTGTGGCGTTCGGCAACCTGCTGCAGGGCGTCCCGTTCCGCTATGACGAGGCGCTGCGCGTCCACTACGAAGGCAGCTTCTTCGGTCTGCTCAATCCGTTCGCGCTGCTGGTGGGCGTCGTGAGCCTGTCGCTGCTGGTGATGCATGGCGCCGTGTTCCTGCAGCTCAAGACAGTGGCCGAGCTGCGCGCGCGTGCGCGCCGCTGGCACGGCATCGCGGCACTGGTGTTCGCCGCGAGCTTCGCGCTCGCGGGCGTCTGGGTCGCCCTGGGCATCGACGGCTTCCGCATCACGGCGTTCGGTGGTACGGCCGCGGCGTCCAATCCGCTCGCGAAAAATGTCGTCGTCGAAGCGGGCGCCTGGTTCGCCAATTTCCGTGCGATGCCGCTGCTGTGGCTGATTCCTGCCGCGGCATTCGTCGCGGCGTTCGCTGCGTGGCGGCTGGCACCGCGGCGGCCCGGGCTCGCGTTCGTCGCGAGTTCGGTCACCGTCGCGTCGACGATACTGACAGCAGGCGTCGCGATGTTTCCGTTCATGATGCCGTCGAATCTGGCGCCGGCGCATAGCCTCACACTCTGGGATTCGACCTCGAGCCTGCTGACGTTGCGCTGGATGTTCTTCATGACGGTGCTGTTCCTTCCGCTGGTCGTGCTGTACACGAGCTGGGTGTTTCGCGTGATGCGCGGACCCGTCACGCTGGAGCAGGTGCGCGGTTCCGACGCGCACTACTGAGGAGCTGCGGACATGTGGTATTTCGCCTGGATTCTCGGTGTGCTGATGGCCTGCTTCGCTGCGATCATCAACGCGATGTGGCTGGAATTCGAAGGCTATCCGGACGACGAGGATCCGCCGCGCTGACGCGGCGTCGGCCAGCGTGAGCAATGTGGCGACGGAGCGCGATGCGGAGCGCTGGCTCGGCGCACGCACGCGTGGCGTGCGCGGCTGGATCCATGCGGCGGCGCTCGCCGGCGTGGCGAGCACCTTGGCGTATGCGGCCTTCGCTGCGGCGCTGGCCGCGACCGTTGCGGGCTGGCTGTCGCCAGACCTGGCTCCCGGTGCTGGCGGGCCCGTCGTGCTCGTGGCCGCGCTGCTCGCGCGGGGCGCACTGACGGTCGCGCGAGACGTCTGCGGCGTGCGGGCGTCGCTGCAATTGCGTGCCGGACTGCGCAGCGATGTCATTGCGGCGCTTGCACGGTGCGGGCCGCTGCGCCGCCAGGTCGGTGACGACGGCGCGCTCGCGACCATGGCGATCGAGCAGGTGGACGCGCTCGACGCCTACGTCGCGCGTTATCTGCCGCAGCGTCACGTCGCCGTGTTCGTGCCGCTGCTGCTGTGCGTGCTCATCGCGCCGCGCAGCTGGCTGGCCGCACTGTTGCTGCTCGTCACCGCTCCGCTGATTCCGTTGTTCATGACGCTGGTCGGCCGTGGCGCAGCGCGTGCGAGCGCCGCGCAGGCGCTCGCGCTGGCCCGGCTCGGCGCCCAGTTTCTCGATCTGCTGCGTGGTCTGCCGCTGCTGCGCCTGCTCGGCAATGTGCAGGCCGGCGCGGAGCGGCTGTCCGCCGGCGCGCGCGACTATCGGCGCCGGATGAATGCGGTGCTGCGCCTGGCGTTCCTGTCATCGGCGGTGCTGGAGCTGTTTGCGTCGATCGGCATCGCGCTGGTCGCGCTGTATCTCGGCCTTGCGCTGCTGGGCCGCTTCGATCTGGGCCATTACGGCGCGCCGCTGCGCCTCGATGCGGCATTGTTCATCCTGTTGCTGGCGCCGGAGTTCTACGCGCCGCTGCGTCAGCTCGGCAGTGACTACCATGCTCGTGGCGACGCGCTCGCGGCGGCGGCCACGATCGCGCCGTTGACCGATTCGGCCGCCGCGACAACCGCGCCGGGACAGGTCACGCTTGCATCTTCCCGTGCGCCGGCGATCGAGTTCGACAGCGTCAGTCTGCGTCATGCCGACGGGCGACTCGCGCTCGACGGGGTGAGTTTCCGCATCGCCTCCGGCGAGCGCGTGGCACTGCGCGGCGCGAGCGGCGCGGGCAAGAGTTCGATACTCGCACTGCTCGGCGGTTTTGCGTCGCCCACTGCCGGCCACATCCGCATCGACGGCATTGATCTCGTCGAGCTCGATCGCGCTGCCTGGTGGGGGCGTATCGCCTGGCTCGAACAGCGGCCCGAGTGGTTCCGGCAGCCGATACGCGACAACGTGCTGCTGGGGCTCGATCCGTCCGACACCGCGCGCTTATGGCGCGCGCTAGACCAGGCCGGGCTCGCCGACGACGTACGGGCGCTGCCGCTCGGCGATCGTGCGGTGCCCGGTGACGCGTCGGGTTCCCTGTCGGGTGGACAGCTTCAGCGACTCGCGCTCGCGCGCACGCTGGCCCGCGATGCGACGCTGTGGTTGCTCGACGAGCCGCTGGCGCATCTGGATGCGACAACGGCCGCTGCGCTGCGCGAGCGTCTGGCGGCCACCAGTGTGGGGCGCACGGTGTTGATCGCCTCGCACAGCGAAGCGGACGAAGCATGGGTCGACCGGGTGATCGAACTCGATTGCGGGCGGGTGCGCCCGGCGGCGGCGGGTACGGACGAGGGCGCCGTCGCGTGAGGCCTTCCGACGGACGACTGCGTTTCCCGCGCCTGCTGCGCCAGCAATCTCGAAGACTGGCGCTCGCGTTGCTGCTCGGTGTGCTCGCGCTGCTCGCGGCATTCGGCCTGCTGGCGTTCTCGGGGCATTTCATCACCGCCGCGGCGATCGCTGGCGGCAGCGCCGCGACGGCGGCGGTGTTCGATATCTTCCGTCCCGGCGCGATGATCCGCCTGTTCGCCGTCGTGCGCACGGCGAGCCGCTACGGCGAGCGGCTCGTCGCCCACGACGCGGTGCTGCGCCTCATGCAGACGCTGCGCGAACGCATCTACGCGCGTCTGGCGGTCCTGACACCGGAACCGCTTGCGCGTTGGTCCGAAGGCGACCTGCTGCAGCGACTCGTCGGCGATGTCGACGCGCTCAATGAAGCCCCACTGCGTGCGGGCCTTCCGCTCGCGTCAGCTTGCGTCGTCATCGCCGCGGTGCTCGTGGTTGCTGGCCTGGCGGACCGTGCCTTCATCGCCCCGGTGGCGATCGCATTGAGCGTGGCCGCCGCCGTCGTGCCGTTCGCGACCGCACGGCGCAGTCTGCGTGACGGCCGCAGCCTCGCGCAGCTCGCCGCGGCGCGCCGTGACGGGCTCGTCGACGCGCTGCGCGGCCTGACCACGCTGTCGCTCTGCGGCGAGTGGCCGCGCTGGCGCGACGCCTGGCTTGCCCGCGACCGCGCGCTGCTCGCGGCGCAGCTGGCGCAGCGCGTGCGGGAGAGCGTGGGCCAGTCCATTGCGACGCTGGCGCTGGGCGTGGGCGCCTGCGTGCTCGTCGCCCTCGTTGGATCGCGCGAGGTGCCGGTCACGGCGGCGCCGTGGTTCGCCGCCGCCGTGCTCGGCGTTCTGGCCGGCAGCGAGGCGCTGGCGCCGATGACGGCCGCGTGGCTGGCCTGGGGCCGCGCCCGCGCTGCCGCGCAGCGTGTAGGCACGCTGCTCGCGGCCGAGCCGCTGATGGCGTATCCGTCATCGCCTGCCGCGTTGCCACCCGCGCGCGGTGCCCTCGAATTGCAGGGCGTCGGGTATCGCTATCCCGGCCGCGATACGGGACTGGCGGAAATCACGCTGGCCGTGGCCCCGGGCACGCGCCTGCGCGTGTCCGGCATGTCCGGAGCGGGCAAGAGCACGCTCGCGGCGCTGCTGGCGCGCTGTCTCGATCCCACGGCTGGTCACATCAGGCTCGATGGCGTCGACCTGCGCGATTACGATGAAACCGCGCTGCGCCGGCGCGTCGCATTGATGCCGCAGCGTCCGCATCTGTTCGCCGCGAGTGTCGCAGAGAACCTGCGCATCGCCGACCCGCGGGCCGACGACGCGCGTCTGCGCGACGTGCTGGAAGCCGTCGCGCTGGACGAGTGGCTCGCGCAACTGCCGCAGGGGCTGGCGACGCCGCTCGGCGAGTACGGGGTCGGCCTGTCGGGCGGTGAGGCGCGACGGCTCGCGCTGGCGCGCACGCTGCTGCGGCCCGCGGCGGTGTATGTGCTGGACGAACCTTACGAAGGTCTCGACCGCGCTTTGCGCGCGCGTGTCGCTGCTGGTGTCGACGCCTGGGTCGGCGAGGCGACACTCGTGCTCATTTCGCACCACGCCGTCGCGCTCGGCGCGGACGCGATGCGGCTCGATCTGCGGGCGCCGTCGTCGGCGTAGCCACGGCATCCGGCGCAACGATCTCGATCCAGGCCGGCGCGTGGTCGCTGGCCCGTTCCTCACCACGTACCCAGCGGTCAACGCCGGCGCGGCGCAGCGTCACGGCGGTATTCGTCAGCAGGTGGTCGATGCGCAGTCCCGCGTCGCGGGGCCAGTGCTGGCGGAAATAATCCCAGAAGGTATACATGTTTTCATCGGGGTGCAGTGCCCGCAGGGCGTCGGTCCAACCCTGCGCGAGCAGCGCTGCGTAAAGGGCGCGGCTCTCGGGTTGCAGCAGCGCATCGCGCCGCCACGAATCGGGCTTGTAGATGTCCGCATCGGTGGGCACCACGTTGTAGTCACCGGCCAGTACCACCGGATGCCCCGTGCCGACGAGCGTTGCCGCGTGCGTGTTGAACCGGCGCAGCCAGGCGAGCTTGGCGTCGAACCGGGGCCCCGGCTGCGGATTGCCGTTCGGCGCATAGAGACAACCGACGATGACGCCCTGCACCGCGGCTTCCAGGTAGCGGCTGTCGCGATCGGTGGGAGATCCCGGCAGGCGCCGCCGGATTTCCACGGGCTCCGTGCCACGCGACAGCAGCGCGACACCGTTCCAGGAAGCCTGTCCGACCCACAGTGCCGCATAGCCGGCCTCGGCGAGCGCCGCGGCCGGGAAGGCCGTATCGACGGCCTTGAGTTCCTGCAGGCAGACGATGTCCGGTGCTTCCCGCGCGAGCCAGTCGAGCAGATTGCGCTCGCGGGCGCGTATGCCATTGACGTTGTAGGTGGCGATGCGCAGCGTCTTGCGTGCGGGCATGGCGATGTCCTTGCGGGAAGCGGCGGCGAGTCTCACCCAGGTCGCATCGCGGCGGGGTCAGTCGATCCGGGTTGCGGCGGCGTCGCATCCGTTGGCGCCGATGTTCTTCGCCGTTTCGTGACACGCGGTCTGTTCAGATGTTCCTCTTGCACCGTTCCGGGGAGACCGCTCATGCCGCAACTGATGATCGAAGACCCGTCGCCGTGGCGCGGCGGTCACGTCGTCGTCGTCGATGACAATGCCGCTTCCGCCCACATGCTGGCCGACTTCCTGCGCATGATCGGCCATCGTGCCGAGGTCGTCACCGGGGCCACGCTGGATCAGGTGGTGGCTGCCATCGTTGCTGCGGGGCCTGACGTCGTATTCCTCGACATCATGCTCGGACAGCTCGATGGCCATGCCGTCGCCAAAGCCCTGCGTGCGCGGGGTTGTGATGCGTATCTCGTGGCCGTCACCGGCTGGGGAGAGCCGGACGATGCTGCTTACTCGTTGCAGAACGGTTTCGACGAGCATTGGACCAAACCGCTGGATACGAGCCGCGTCGAAGTGTTCATGCGTGAGCGGCCCGGGCGGCGCATCGCGGCCTGAAGCCGCGTCGGCAGCAACGGTGTGGCCTGCACGACCGCGTGGTTGCCGTGCGCCGCCGGTGGTCAGCGTGGCGGCTCGTCGACGCAGGTTGCGTATTCATAGCTCGCGATTCTGCCATCGCGGTCGGTATCGCAGTCGGCCACGACCGTGCGCGCCTGGGAGTTCACCGCGAACTCCTCGGCCGAGATGTAGCCGTCCCGGTTCTGGTCGAGTGCGGACAGGCTGTCGCGCCGCGACGGCGAGGTCCGCGTGCCGTCTAGCGCGGACGAGGGCAGCGGTGCCGTCGGCGTGGCGACGTTAGGTGGCGTGGCGACAGGTGTATCCCGCGGCGCGACCGCGGGGGTCTGCCCCGCCGGGGCAGTGCTCGGAGCGAGGGGCTGTGTCGCCGGATCGCGTACACCCTGATTGACCGACGAATTCGACGGCAGGCCGACAGGCGGGGCGGGCGGCGCCGACTTCTGCGGCGGGGACTGCGTGCTCAACCGCGATGGCGCGGCCGGGGTCGCGTTCGACGGCAGCTGTTGCGCGGTGGGCGCTGGTGCCTGGGAGGGCGACGCCGCGGCCGGTGCCTGCGCGGGTGGAACCGCGGCGGGTTGAGCTGCCGGCTGCTGCGCACTCGGTGCCGGTGAGGTCACGGCAGGCGGCGCGCCGGACTGGGCGAGCGCGAGCGTGCTCGCGAGCGCGAGCGGCAGGGCGGCGAGCCGTGCAAATCGATGTGTGGTCATGATGCGCTCCTCTCTGCGTGCCACCGCGCCGTGGCGCAGTGGCTCCAGTCATTCGTCATCGTCGTACTCGATGGCGACGTTGCGTTCGCGCGCCATCGCTTCCGCGACACTGCGGACGCGCTCGGCCGCGAGAGGGTTCGGTACGCGGATTTCGATCTGGTGGAAGCCTTCGGATTCGTCATCCGGCAATCCGGCGGAGCTCGAGTCGTCATCGTCCATGTGCGGCATCAGGTCGCCGATCTCCTCCACGTGCTCGACCCCTTCGATGGCCGTCAGCAGGTTGATGAGTTCGCTGGCGTGGTCGTCGTTGCCGGTCAATTGCAGTCTCAGCATCGGCATGGCTCAGCCCGCCGCTGTGCCGTGTGACTTGTCGTCAGCCCCGTCCGGCGCGGGCCGGCTCCTTGCGCGTACCGGTGGTGGGCCTGGAGGCGGTGTAGTCGGCTCCGGTTGTGCCGGTGGCGTCTCTCCGGGGGGCTGCGGAGCCGGGTCGCCCGGTGTCACGGGGCGATGCAGGTGAACGAGATCGTCTGGGCTCATGCGATGCTCCTTGGTGGCAAGGTCGCTGTCGCAATCCGCGTGCCACAGGAAAATGGCGCGGCAGACGGTGCTTTCGCGTGTGCAGGGCGTGCAGCTCGCGCTGCGCGCCGACGTGATCTTGCGATCTGCAACGCCAGCCGACGCGGCGATACCGAGCGGGGCGGCGCTCAGCGCGTCTGCGCGAACACCGTGATTTCCTCGCGATCGTGATAGAGCTGCTTGGCCCGGATCTCGAGTTCGCGGCCGGCTGCGCTCACCTCGGACTGCATGGCGTCGAAGGCCTGGCGTATCTCTGCGTAGCGCTTCTTCATCGGCAGCTTCAGGTTGAACACGCAGCGATGGCACCAGCCGGCGGCCAGCCATTCGGCCATGCGCGCGGCGACCCGGCGTGGCTGTTCGACCATGTCGCAGACCATCCAGTCGACGCGCTGGCGTGGCTGGAAACGGAAACCGTCCTCGCGCTTGTGCGTGACGAGTCCGGAGGCCATGAGTGTCTCCTCCATCGGCCCGTTGTCCACCGCTGTCACGTGCAGGCCGCGCCGTACGAGCTGCCAGGTCCAGCCGCCCGGCGCGGCCCCCAGATCGACTGCGGTCATGCCTGGCTTGAACCAGCGTTCGCGCTCGCCGGCCGTGAGCAGCACCTGCAGTGCTTCGTCGAGCTTGAGCGTGGAGCGGCTGGGGGCTTCGCGTGGAAACTTGAGTCGCGGGATGCCTTGTGGCCAGGGCGCCGCGTGATCAACCAGCGCGAGCGCGAGCAGGCAGCGCTCGCCGGACGGGAACAGTGCGTGCAGCCGCCACGGACTGGCTGCGTCCAGCAGATCGTTGCGACGCAGATGCTGCACGAACGCGTTGTTGAAGCTGCGGCAGAACGCCGAAAGGGGCTTGGCGGCGTCGCTGTCGGGGGTTTCCACCCAGACGTCGCACACGCGAAATCCCGGCGGCAGGGCCGCGAGCAGCGGACTCAGGCGATCTTCTCGCGGCAGCCCTTTGAACTGGCCGATCACGGCCAGCGACTGGCGCGCAAAGATCAGTCGCGACCAGCCGAGCAGGCGCAGCAGCGCGTCGGGCGCACCCTGCTGCGTCAGCACGAATTCGGCGAAGCCCGCGTTTCGCTCGGTGCGGGCGAATCCCGCCACGCCGGCCTGTGCCGCAGTCGCGTCGAGTTCCTGCGCCGCCTCGCTTTCGAAACCGGCGCGGCAGTAGACGACCACACCGCTCGCAAACGGGGCAACGGTCAATGGCGTGGCCATGAATGAGCCCCCTGGCTGCTCGTGCGGCGATGACAGCGCCGCAGGCCCGGCAACCCGCGTGCCGCCGCGGCGGTCGATCGATGGCGCGGCGATTCTGGTTTATACCCGCGCACGGTCACCCCGCTCAGTACATCAGTCCGCCGCGCGCGCTGTACGCCGCAAGCACACGGCGCGCGTCGTCGCGCAGGATGTCGCGGCGCACCTGCACGCCGCGGCGTTCGAGTTCACCGATCCAGTCGGCCGGCAGCGGGCCTTCGTCGAACTCGGTGAGCTCCTCGACATCCTCGCTGCGCGCACCGATCAGGAGCTCGTCGACACCGGCCCAGACCGTGGCGCCATAGCACTGGCAGCAGGGCTGCGCGCTGGTCGCGAGCACATAGCGGCGGCCGTCGTCGTTGAGCCGGAATCGTTGCGTGCGGGCCTGGGCAGTCATGTAGGCCATCATCTCCGCATGCGCCACCGAGCATGTGTGCTGTACCACACGATTGACACCGGCTGCGATCAGGCGTCCGTCGGTGTCAAACACGGCGGCGCCGAACGGGCCGCCGGTATCGCGTTCGACATTGCGCTGCGACAGCCGGATCGCGAGGCCGACCTTGTCTTCGTCGCCGGGGTAACGCGCAGCCGGATCGATTTCGTCGTGCACCCAGGCGGGCAGCGTCAGATGGACCTGGACGTAAAGCATGCGGAATCCCTCCAGTCGTCGTGCGCAGCCGCGCCGCGCGTAGTGCCCGGCGCTCAGTTCTTGCCGGCCTTGGCCCAGGAATCGCGCAAGGTCACGGCGCGGTTGAATACGGGCCGCTGCGCGGCATGGTCGTGGCGGTCGGCGACGAAGAAACCCAGGCGTTCGAACTGGAACGCGGTCTCGGGCGTCGCATCGGCCGCGGCCGGTTCGATCCAGCCCTGCACGACGCGCTTGGATTCCGGGTTCAGATGATCGCGATACGTCTTGCCATCGCTGTCGTCGTCGGGATTGGCGACAGTGAACAGGCGGTCGTAGAGACGGATCTCCGCGGCTATCGCGTGCGCGGCGCTGACCCAGTGGATCGTTCCCTTGACCTTGCGGTCCGCGCCCGGCAGGCCGGGCCGCGTGTCCTCGGCCAGCGTGCAGTGCACGGCGACGACGTTGCCGTCGGCGTCCTTTTCGAGGGACTCGCAGCGGACGATGCCGACGCCGCGCAGGCGCACTTCCCCGCCGGGCACGAGGCGGTGGAAACCTTTCGGTGGCACTTCCATGAAGTCCTCGCGCTCGATCCAGAGTTCGCGCGAGAACGGCACCGAACGCGTGCCGAATGCTTCATTCTTTGGGTGATTCGGGAACGTCAGCATTTCGGCATGGTCTGCCGGCAGATTGTCGATCACGAGCTTGAGCGGATCAATCACGGCGAGCCGGCGCGCGGCATTCGCATCGAGTTCCTCGCGCACGCAGCCTTCGAGCACCGAAAATTCGATGATGCTGTTCTGCTTGGTCACGCCGATACGGTCGCAGAGCAGGCGCAGCGCCGACGGCGGGAAGCCGCGGCGGCGCACCCCCGACAGGGTCGGCATGCGCGGATCGTCCCAGCCCGAAACCAGCCCTTCGGTCACGAGCGTCATGAGCTTGCGTTTGCTCATGACCGTGAAATCGAGATTGAGGCGCGAAAACTCGATCTGCTGCGGCTGGCTCGCCGGCGCCTCCAGGCCGCGCCCGGACAGCGATGCGAGGAGCTCGGGGTGGTTCGGCAGGTCGATCTCGCGCAGGCACCAGTCGTAGAGTGGCCGGTGGTCTTCGAACTCCAGCGTGCAGAGCGAATGTGTGATGCCTTCGATCGCGTCGGAAATGCAGTGCGCGTAGTCGTACATCGGATAGATGCACCAGGCATCGCCGGTGTTCTGGTGCTCGACGTGGCGAATGCGATAGATCGCCGGATCGCGCAGGTTGATGTTGCCCGAGCTCATGTCGATCCTGACCCGCAGGGTGCGCGAGCCGTCGGGGAATTCGCCGGCACGCATGCGGCGGAACAGGTCGAGGTTCTCCTCGACGCTGCGATCGCGAAATGGTGAATTGCGGCCGGGTTCGGTCAGGGTGCCGCGATAGGCGCGCACCTCGTCGGCCGACAGATCACAGACGAAGGCCTTGCCGTCACGGATCAGCTTTTCGGCGCAGGCGTAGAACACGTCGAAGTAGTCCGAGGCATGGCGCAGCTCGTCCCAGCTGAAGCCGAGCCAGCGCACGTCTTCCTTGATCGATTCGACGTACTCGATGTCTTCCTTGGTCGGATTCGTGTCGTCGAAGCGCAGGTTGCAGCGGCCGCCGAATTCGCGCGCGATGCCGAAATTCAGGCATATCGATTTCGCATGGCCGATGTGCAGATAGCCGTTGGGTTCGGGCGGAAATCGCGTCGCGACGCGGCCGCCGTGCTTGCCGGCGGCACGATCGTCCAGGACGATCTGGCGAATGAAGTGATTGTGCAGCGGAGCTTCGTTGGTCATGGAGTCGCGGCGCCGGGCCGCCGGAAAGTCTCGGGTAAGACCGGTAAGTCTAACCCGGCGTCGCCGCCGTCCGCACGGCGATGCGGCTCAGCCGCCGCGGTAGCGCAGCCGCACCGGACCGCGCGCATCCAGGATGTCGACGCGCCTGCCGTTCTGCAGTATTTCGAGGCGGCCTTCGCGTGCGAGTTCGGCCGCCACCAGTCGCACGGGGCGCATCAGGTCGCGCCATTCCGCGCCCAGCCGCTGGGCGAGCGCGCGCGCCACCTCGGAAGGGCAGACCTCTCCGTCGCCCCGGAGCAGGCCGAGCAGACATTCGCGCGTGCGCGTCGCGAGCGTGTCGTCGAAGCGGTAGCGCGGCGGAAACGGCTGCCAGGCGGTGTCGATGGCCATCGGCGTTCAGGAGGGGAAGCGCGGCGAGGATGGCGCCACATACGCGGCGCCGCTGTGCGCGGGATCACGCCACATGGAGTTTTTCCGCAGGCAGCTCGATCAGGAAATAGGGCAGGTCCATGACGGGCGCTTTCCGGCCGAGCTGCAGGAGGGCGATCGACGCCTGGCCGCGGTGGTGCGTGGCGTGGTTGAACACGTGCAGTACGAGCGAGGCGAACGGCAGGGTATAGGGCATGCCCTGCAGATTGCGGTAATTCAGATCCCCCGCGATCGTCGCCGCGTCGAGGCCGTCGACGAATGGTCGCCAGCCTTGCGCAAACGTCTGCAACCGTTGCCGTAGCGCGGCGCGATCGGCTTCGAGTTCCTGATCGAGTCCCGTCGCCGCAAAGACGCTGTGATTCATGCGCGCCTGCCACAGATGCTCGACCAGCAGCAGGTGATTCAGCGTGCCATGCACGCTGCCGAAGAATTGGCCGCAGTCGCGGTAGTAGTCTGTATCGCTCAGCGCGTCGACTTCCGCATAGAGTCGGGCCAGTGCCCAGGCATGGTAGTCGGCCATTAGGCGCAGATGCTGATGCAGGTCCATGAGGGGCGCGCGTGGGAAACAAAGAAGCGAGCATACGCGCTTTGACCACGGCCGGGGCGGACGCTAGCGTTGCGCCACGCGGCGGGGAATATGCATGCGAATCGTCTACCGGGCCGAAAACATCATCGACGCGCATCTCGTCCGCAACGTTCTCGAGGATGCGGGTATCCGGGCTCACGTCGGGGGTGAGTACCTCACCGGCGCGATGGGCGAATTGCCTGTCATGGGCCTCGTGACCGTGATGGTGGCCGCGCATGACCTGCCCGCGGCGAGCGACCTCGTCGCCCGGGTCGACGCAGAGCTGGCCGAACGGCGCCAGATCGCGGATTTCGATCTGGGCGAAGTGGGCGATTCGGCATGAGCGCGCGCGCGGCGTAGCGGGCCACCCGCGCCGGCGGCTGGCAGATACGGTCAGCGATTGAGTGCAAGACCGCGTTCGGTCTCAGTTTCCGCCGGAGCGCCCGCCGCCGCCAAGGCGCAGGGCTGGAGCCGCCGGGACATAGACCGTTGACGCCACTTATGCTCATCCCTAGCATAAGCGCCCCATATATGCTCAGCGTGAGCATAAGAGGCTGCGATGGCAACGCTTTCCGTGCTTCCCGGCGTGCTGCCGGAACTGACCCCGGCTCTGCTCGACCGCTACGCTCCGCTCTACGAGCGTGTGCGCGACGTCATTCCCGAACTGGAATGGCAAACCCATCTTCCGTGGATCGATGCGATCCACAGCCTGAAAAAGCAGCGCGGCGCCGTGATCCTGGCGCACAACTATCAGGCCCCCGAAATTTTCCACACCGTCGCCGACATCACCGGTGACTCGCTGGCGCTCGCGCAGCAGGCGGCGCGCGTCGACGCGAAGGTGCTGGTCCAGTGCGGTGTGCACTTCATGGCAGAGACCTCAAAGATTCTCTGTCCCGACAAGACGGTGCTGATTCCGGACACCGCGGCTGGCTGCTCCTTGGCCGAGTCGATCACGGCCGAGGATGTGCGTCTGCTCAAGGCCAGATATCCCGGCGTCCCGGTGGTGACGTATGTCAACACGTCGGCCGACGTGAAGGCCGAGTCCGACGTCTGCTGCACCTCGGCCAATGCAGTGCACATCGTCGAATCGCTGGGCGTGGATCGCGTGATCTTCCTGCCCGACAAGTACCTTGGTCAGTACGTGGCGTCGAAGACCCAGGTCAAGATCATCCTGTGGGAAGGCGCCTGCGAGGTGCACGAGCGATTCAGCGGCGAAGAGTTGCGTTCGTATCGCCGCGCGCACGGCAACGTGCGCATCCTGGCGCATCCGGAGTGTCCGCCGGATGTGTTGCTCGAAGCCGATTTCGTCGGCTCGACGGCGGCCATGGTCACGCACCTCGCCGAAAAGCGGCCGCACCGTGTCGTCATGATCACGGAGTGCTCCATGAGCGATAACGTCGCGGTGCAGTTTCCCGACATCGAGTTCACGCGCCCCTGCAACCTTTGCCCTCACATGCGCCGCATCACGCTGCCGCGCATCCATGACGCGTTGCTGCACCTGCGCCATGAGGTGCAGGTCGACGCGGCCGTGGCCGCACGTGCGCGGCGCGCTGTCGAACGCATGCTGGCCATCGGGCGCAGGGAAGCGGCATGAATGGGAGCGACGATGTCGTCACGTTATATCGCCCGACAGGTCCGGTGGAACTCGCGCTGGTGCGCGACAGCGGCTATCGACGCTGGCCACCGCGTCTGCCGGATCAGCCAATCTTTTACCCGGTGACGAACGAAGCGTATGCCATCCAGATTGCGCGCGACTGGAACGTGCCGGCTAGCGGTAGTGGTTACGTCACCCGTTTCTGTGTGCGTGCCGGATTCATGCAGCGATATGCGCTGCAGACCGTCGGCGGTCGCGAACATACGGAATGGTGGATTCCCGCCGAGGAGCTCGAGCAGCTCAACGACAATATCGTGGGCACGATCGATGTCATCCACGAATTCCATACCTGATGCGAGACCCGGCGGTCGGCGGAATCGAGGCTTGCCGGATTCAATTCATGAACCGCGTATGCCGATGAACCGCATTCATCGATGTCACGCGTGAGCCTTCGTGACCAGCACGGAACCACCATGCACTTCGATCTGATCGTGATCGGTTCCGGCATCGCCGGCCTGTCCACGGCACTGGCTGCCGCGCCGCGCCGCGTCGCGGTGATCACGCGCGGCGAACTCGCGCGCGATGGCGCGAGTCGCTGGGCGCAGGGTGGCATCGCCGCGGCGCTGGGGCCGGGCGACAGCCCGGCGGCGCATGCGCTGGACACGCTGGCGGCGGGCAATGGCCTCAACGATCCCGGCGTCGTCGAGGCGCTCACCCGCGGCGCTGCCGATGCGGTGGACTGGCTGGCGGCGAACGGCACGACGTTTGATCGCAGCGGGCAAGGTATCCTGCTCGGTCGCGAGGCTGCGCACTCGCAACCTCGCATCGTGCATGCGAACGGCGATGCCACCGGCGCGGCCGTGATGCAGGCGCTCGGGGTCGCCGCGCGTGCGGCCCCGCATCTGCACCTGTTCGAACTGCATGCGGCCGTCGCGCTGCGCCGTGCCGGTGAGCGCATCGGCGGCGTGGTCGCGCTCGGGCCGAACGGGGTCATCAATCTGGAGGCGTCCGCCGTCGTACTCGCGACCGGTGGTATCGGTGCGCTGTACCGCCACACCACGAATCCGGATACGGCCGATGCGACCGGCCTTGCGCTCGCACTCGAAGCCGGCGCGGCAGTGGCCGACATGGAATTCGTGCAATTCCATCCGACCGCACTGCGTACGCGCGACGGGCGCAGCGGGCAGTTGCCGCTGCTGACCGAAGCTCTGCGCGGGGCGGGTGCGGTGCTGCTCAACGGTGCCGGCAGGCGCTTCATGCGCCCGCTCGCGCGGGAAGCTGAACTCGCGCCGAGGGATGTCGTCGCGCGCGGCGTCTGGGCCGAGCTCGAGCGCGGTGAAACGGTGTGGCTCGACGCAACGGACGCGGTCGGTGCGGATTTCCCGCAGCGCTTCCCGACGGTGTTCGCCAGCTGCATGGCCGAAGGCGTCGACCCGCGCCGCACCGCCATTCCCGTGGTGCCTGCCCAGCACTACCACATGGGCGGCGTGCGCGTGGACGCCGCGGCGCAGACCTCGATACCGGATCTGTATGCGGTCGGCGAGGTCGCCTGCAGCGGCGTCCATGGTGCCAACCGGCTCGCCAGCAACTCGCTGCTCGAAGGACTGGTATTCGGCCGCGCGCTGGGGCAGCGGCTTGCGATGGCGCCACCGCGGCGGGCGACCGCATCCGCCGAGACGTGGTTTGCCGGGTGTGAAACCGAGGGCACGGAGGTCGGCGACGCGTTTGCGCAATCGATCCGCGACGTGCTCTGGCGCGATGTCGGGCTGGTACGCGATGCGCGTGGGTTGCAGCGGGCGCTCGGGGTGCTCGATGCGCTCGCAGGCTCCGCAGGGACATTGGCCGAGCGACGGCGTGTCGCCGTGGCCAGGCAGATCGCAGTCGCGGCACTGCGCCGGCCCGACAGCATCGGCGCGCATCATCGCCGGGATGCGGCGCAGGTGCGCACGGGCTGAATGCCGTCGCAACGGCGACAGTGGCGGGGTCAACCCGCGCGGGCAGCCCGCGTTGTCGTGTCCCTGCCAGCATCCGCTGGTTACGGGAGCATCCCTATGCGCAAGACAATTGCAATGACCATCCTCGTTTCCGGTGTGCTGCTCGCGGGCACGGCGTCGGCAGGTACACCGGTCGTCGACCAACGTCAGGCCGACCAGCGCGCGCGCATCCATGAAGGCGTCGCGAGCGGCGAACTGACACGCCGCGAAGCCGCAGGGTTGCGCGCCGAGCAGGCGCATGTCCGCCGCGAAGAACGCGAAGCCAAGGCGGACGGAGTCGTCACGCGGCGTGAGCGGCGTCATCTGCAGCGTGAGCTCGACCAGTCGAGTGCCAATATCCACGAGCAGAAGCACGACGCCCAGGAGCGTCGCTGACGGCCGCAGCCGGCATATCCGCAGCCGGGCCGCGGATATGCCGCGTACTGCCCGAATTCGGCCATGACCGGATGCTAGTCTCGCGAACGATCTGCGCCGTGGCGAGGCCGCCACGGCGCGCGTGGCTGCGGACATCGCCGCAGCGCCTCTTTCGCGAGCCAGTCCATGCCCAACCCCGCGCGCCCCGTCCTGGTCATCGGCAACAAGAATTACTCGTCGTGGTCGCTGCGACCATGGCTGCTGCTGCGTCACCACGGCGTCGACTTCGAGGAAGTGCGCCTTCCCCTCGACACGCCGGAGTTCTACGCCACCATCGGCAACTATTCGCCGACCGGCCGGGTGCCGGTGTTGCGTGTGGGCGATCTGGTGGTCTGGGATTCGCTCGCGATCCTCGAATATGCGAACGAGCGCTGGCTGGCCGGTGCTGGCTGGCCTGCGGACCGCGACGTGCGCGCGCATGCCCGCGCGATCAGTGCGGAGATGCACTCGGGCTTCCAGACCTTGCGCACGCAATGTCCCATGGATTGCGTCAAGCGCAGCACCGCGCCGGTCAGTGCCGAGGTGATGCGCGACATCGAGCGTATCGGCATGCTGTGGCGCGATTGCCGCGCGCGCCACGCGGCGGCGGGACCGTTCCTGTTCGGTGATTTCGGCATCGCCGACGCGATGTACGCGCCGGTCGCATTGCGCATCGTCAGCTACGGCATTCCGGTCGGTCCGGTGGAGCGCGACTACATCGATGCGCTGCGTGCGCTGCCGGCGCTGCGCGACTGGCTTGCCGATGCCGAAGCCGAGCAGCGCGCGGTGCGGCGCGACCACCGGTGACTCCGCCTGCGCCGCGGCCGGCGCTGGCGATGATGGTTGCGGGGGCGGCGCTGATTTCCACGACGAGCATCTTCGTCAAGTGGGCCCACGTCGCGCCGACCGTATCGGCGTTCTATCGCATGGCCTTTGGCGGCGGCATGCTCTGGCTGCTGCTGCTCGTGCGCCGTCAGTGGCAGGGTGTGACGCGGCGGGATGTTGCCTGGATGCTGTTTCCGGCATTCGCCTTCGCGATCGACCTGGTGCTGTGGCATCGCTGCATACGCGATGTGGGGCCCGGTCTCGCGACGTTGCTCGGCAATTTCCAGGTGTTCGTGATGGCGCTGGCGGGGGTCTGGTTCTATCGCGAGAAACTGAGCTGGCGTTTCGGTGCCGGACTTGCACTTGCCTTTGCCGGTCTGTGGCTCCTGGTGGGGCGGCAATGGCAGATGGTCGATGCGCAGTACCGACTCGGGGTCTGGCTCGGCATCCTGACCGGCGTCGCGTATGCCGCCTATATGCTGAGTTTCCGGCATGCGCAGAAAGAAAAGCTGTCGCGGTCGCCGGCGGAATTGTTGTGCCTGAATTCCTTGCTCTGCGCCGGCGTGCTCGCGCTGGTTGCGGTGGCAGAAGGCGATTCGTTCGCGATTCCGGATGTGCAGTCCCTGTCGGCCTTGCTCGGGCTGGCGCTGTTCGGCCAGGTGCTCGGCTGGCTGTTGATCGCGCGTGCGATGCCGCAATTGCCGGCGTCCCTGGTCGGCCTGCTGTTGCTGCTGCAGCCGGGACTTTCCTTCGTGCTCGATGTGATCCTGTTCGGCCGTCCGACCGGCACCCTCGACTGGGTGGGGCTCACGATCTCGCTGGCTGGAATTTTCGTCGCCGGTGCGCGTGCGAAGGGCTGAGGCCGGCGACAGCGGACATTCCCGGGACTCCATCTCGCCGGCTCATGGTAAATCTTGCCGCCGCTGCTTGCGGCGCGCGACCTGGCCCCCATCTGCCCGACAACGCAAAAGGAGACGTTCCCATGCTCGGCATCGGTGCCTGGAAACAACGAATGGTCGATCCTGCTGCCGCACTGCCGGGCCGCGATCAGCCGTTGCCGCTCACGAACCGGCACTACGTCAGCGGGGCACCGCTGCGCGGCGAGTTTCCGGGGGCGCAGCGGGTGCAGTTCGGCATGGGCTGCTTCTGGGGCGCCGAGCGCAAGTTCTGGTCGATTCCGGGCGTACTTACGACGGCAGTCGGCTACGCCGGCGGCTATACGCCGAATCCGACCTATGAGGAAACCTGTTCCGGCCTGACCGGCCACACGGAAGTCGTGCTCGTGGTCCATGACCCGTCCGTCGTGACACTCGAGGCGCTGTTCAAGGTGTTCTGGGAAAATCACGATCCGATCCAGGGGATGCGCCAGGGCAACGATCGCGGCACGCAATATCGCTCGGCGATCTACGTCGACGACGACGCGCAGCTCGCCGCGGCGCAGCGCTCGTGCGACGCATACCAGCGGGCACTGGCGGCGGCCGGGCACGGTGCCGCGATCACGACCGAGATCGCTCAGGGCGTGCCGTTCTACTACGCCGAGGACTATCACCAGCAATACCTCGCGAAGCATCCGGACGGCTACTGCGGGCTCGGCGGCACCGGCGTGAGCTGCCCCATCGGCCTCGGCACCGGATAAACCCGCGATTGCGCCGGTCCTCGCCCCGAAACCGACACAAGTCTTCGCTTAACTGCGTATCGTCCCCAAACGGCGCTGCGGCTTGCCTGAGGCACGCGAAGCGGGAACCATTGCGTCTGGCCCGCATTTCTCGCATCCGCCCGAAGTGAGGTTGCAGTAGAAGGGATGTGAGAAATGCGGGCCAGGGCCGGGCGGCGCGCGATCGCCGTTCGGCGCGGCATGCGGGTCTTTCGTTTCGCGGTTGCGTGGATCATGCGTGCGGTCCGGATTCCGCGTGACGGGGCGGCAGGTGTTGCAGGGGAGTGGTGCCGCGGCGCAGAGCCGCGGTGCCGGCGTGTTCGGACGTTTCAGGTGCGGCGCACGGTTTCGCCGCGGTGACCACTGGGGAATCACATGGATCTGCTTCGCGCGCTCGCGCGTCTGCCGCTGCTGCTCGTCATCGGGCTCTGGCGGTCGTTGGCTTTCGTGTTGCGCATGATCGCACTGCTGCTCGGCGCCATCGTCGGCCGGGTATCGTGGCAGGCGCCGGGCTGGATGCTCGCGGCCGAACGCGCCGGACTGGCCAGCTGGGGCGCGGTGCGCCGCAATCCCGGGCGCGTCGCGCTGGTACTGGGTGCGATCGCACTGACCGGTGGCGGAGGCTGGCTCGTCTACACCATCGACAAGGCGCGGCCCAAGCCGCCGGAACCGGTCGTCGTCACCGTCAATGCGACGCCGCCGGCCCTGACCGACTACACGAGCGAGCCGGTTACCGTGCACACGCTCGACCTGAATTTCAGCCATTCGGTGGCGCCGATCGCGCTGGTCGGCAAGGACGTCACCGCCGGTATCACGCTCGATCCGTCAATCGCGGGCAAATGGAACTGGATCAACGACCGCCTGCTGCGCTTCACGCCCGCCGGTGACTGGCCGGTCGGCCAGACGTACCAGGGCCGCTTCGACAAGAAGGTGCTGTTCGCGCCGCAGGCCAATGTGCGCGACGACCGGTTCGAGTTCGCGACGGCGGACTTCACGGTATCGCTCGTCGGCGGCGAGTTCTATCAGGATCCGCAGGACGCGCTGCTGAAAAAAGGCATCGTCAATCTGAGCTTCAGCCATCCGGTGGACACGGCCGAGTTCGAGAAACACATCGAGGTCAGCCTGATCGGCCCCAGGAGCCAGAAGCTGGCGCAGAAGTTCGTCGTCAACTACGACAAGCCCAGGCTCAATGCCTGGGTGCATTCGGCGCCGTTGTCGGCACCGCCGAAAGATTCGACGACGCTCGATTTCCGCATCACCAAGGGCGTCACCGCGGCGGCCGGCGGCAAGGGCAGTGATACCGTCGTCGACACCAGCGTTTCCGTACCCGGCATGTACAGCCTGGGGGTCAGCGGCGTCGAGCCCACCCTCGTCGACAACAGCGAATTCGAACCCGAACAGGTGCTGCTGCTGAACTTCTCCCATGCCGTCGGCGAAAAGCAGGTGGCCGGGGCAATCAAGGCGTGGCTGCTGCCGCTCAACAATCCGTACGCGCCGGAAGGTCAGCGTGATCAGGTCTGGAACTGGAGCGGCGGCAATGTCGATGAACGCGTGCTCAAGGCGGCCGAACCCCTCGCACTGGAGCCGATCGCCGCTGAGCTCGACTATGCCGAGCAGCAGAGTTTCAAGTTCCGCGCAGATCCGGGCCGCTACGTTTATGTGCGTGTCGGCAAGGGGCTCGCCGCGTTCGGCGGCTATCAGCTCGCCGACAACGCGAACAACGTGCTGCAGGTGCCGGACTATCCCCGCATCCTGCGTTTCATGGCCGAGGGCTCGCTGCTGTCGCTGTCGGGTGACAAGCGCGTCGCGGTGGTGTCGCGCAACGTGCCCGGCATGAAGCTCGAGATCGCGCGCGTGCTGCCGGATCAGCTGCAGCACCTCGTCAGTTTCAACAACGGTACATTTGCGCAGCCAGAGCTCGGCGCCCTGTCGCGCGACAAGATCACCGAGCGCTTCGAGCGCAAGGTCGCGTTCGCGTCGGACGACCCGACCAAGGCGCACTATGAAGGTGTCGACCTGTCGGAGTACCTGGCCAGTGGCCGGCGCGGCGTGTTCCTGCTGCGGCTCAGCGATTACGACCCGGCCAGCGAGCCCACGCCGAAGGCCGAAGGTGAAAGCGCCGGGGAAGCGCTGAGCGCGCCGGCCGCCGAGGAGTACTCGGAAGAAGAGTCCTACGACGAGGGTTACGAGGGCGACTACGTTGATTCCGGCGGGTCTATCAACGACGCCAAGTTCATCGTCGTCACCGACCTCGGCCTCATCGTCAAGCGTGCGCTCGACGGTCGCCTCGATGCCTATGTGCAGTCGATCGCAACGGGGGCGCCGGTCGATGGTGCAAACGTGGAGATCCTCGGCGAGAACGGCCAGCCGCTGCTCCGGGCGACCAGCGACGCCACGGGCCACGCACAGTTCGACTCCGTCGATGCTTTCACCCGGGAGAAGACCCCGGCCCTGTTCGTCGTGCGCAAGGGCGAGGACCTGTCGTTCCTGCCGATCGGCAAGCACGACCGCCGTCTGGATTTCTCGCGCTTCGACGTCGGCGGCATCAAGAACGCGCGCAGCGCAGGCCAGCTCAGCGCCTACCTGTTCTCCGATCGCGGGCTCTACCGTCCGGGTGACACCTTCCACATCGGCATGATCGTGCGTGCGGCCGACTGGTCGCGCGATCTGAGCGGCGTGCCGCTGCAGGCCGACATCCTCGATGCCCGCGGACTCAGCGTCGGCAAGCGCACCGTGCGCCTCGGCGAGGCCGGCTTCGAGGAACTCGCGTTCACGACCCAGGAAACCTCGCCGACCGGCAGCTGGACCGTGAACCTGTCGCTGATCGACCAGTACGACAACCCCCAGCTGATCGGCTCGACGACGGTGCAGGTCAAGGAGTTCCTGCCCGACCGCATGAAGGCCACTGCGCACCTGTCGCAGGAAGTCGTCGAGGGCTGGATCAAGCCCGACGGACTCAATGCGCGGGTGAGCCTGCAGAATCTGTTTGGTACACCGGCGCAGGATCGCCGTGTCGAGGCGACGCTGACCCTGTCACCGGTCCTGCCGGTGTTCCGCAGCTGGCCCGAGCATGTTTTCCACGACCCGCAAAAGGCGAAGGAAGGCTACAGCGAGCCGCTCGGCGAGCAAGTCACCAACGCCGAGGGCATCGCCGAGTTTCCGCTCGATCTCGCCAAGTACGGCACGGCCAGCTATCGCCTGCATTTCCTCGCCAAGGGCTACGAGGCCGAGGGCGGGCGCAGCGTCGCTGCCGAAACCGCGAGCCTGGTGTCGTCGCTCGACTACCTGGTCGGCGTCAAGGTGACCGACAACCTCGACTACGTCGCGCGCGGCGCGGAACGCTCGGTGAACCTGATCGCGATCGACAACACCGCAAAGCGCATCGCCGTCGACGGCCTGAAGGCGGTACTCGTCGAACGCCGCTACGTCTCGGTGCTGACCAAGCAGGATTCCGGCGCCTACAAATACCAGTCGCGCCTCAAGGAAATTCCGGTCAAGGAAGAGCCGCTGAAGCTCGCGGCGACCGGCGTCGATTTCCGTCTCGCGACCGATCAGCCCGGCGACTACGCGCTCGTGGTCAAGAACGCGCGGGGCGAGGCGCTGAATCAGGTCAACTATTCGGTCGCGGGCGAAGCCAATGTCGCGCGCTCGCTGGAGCGTAACGCCGAACTGCAGCTCGCGTTGTCGAAGAAGGACTATGCCCCCGGCGAGGACATCGAAATTGCCGTGCGGGCGCCCTACACCGGTGCGGGCCTGATCACGATCGAGCGCGACAAGGTCTACGCGCACCAGTGGTTCACGGCATCGACGACGGCGTCGGTGCAGAAGATCCGCGTGCCGGCCGATTTCGAGGGCAACGGCTACATCAACGTGCAGTACGTGCGCGACCCGGCGTCGGCGGAAATCTTCATGAGCCCGCTCAGCTATGGCATCGCGCCGTTCTCGGTCAATCGCAATGCGCGGCGCAACACGCTCGACATCGCGGCACAGGGACTGGTCAAGCCGGGCGAGACCTTGACGATGAAGGTCACGAGCGGCGCGCGTTCGCGCGTCGCGGTATTCGCGATCGACGAAGGCATCCTGCAAGTCGCGCGCTACCGGCTGGGTGATCCGCTCGATCACTTCTTCCAGAAGCGCATGCTTGAAGTGTCGACGAGCCAGATCCTCGACCAGATCCTGCCCGAGTTTGCGCGCCTGACCGGCATGGCGGCACCGGGCGGCGACGGCGACAGCCTGCTCGGCAAGAACCTCAATCCGTTCAAGAAAAAGCGCAAGCCGCCAGTGGCCTGGTGGTCGGGCATCGTCGACATCGACGGCGCGCGCGAGTTCACCTGGACGCTGCCGGACGACTTCAACGGCAAGCTGCGCCTCATGGCGATTTCCGTGGCGCCCGATCGTATCGGTCGCAGCGAAAACCAGACGACGGTGCGTGGCGATTTCGTGCTCTCGCCGAACGTGCCCGCGATGGTCGCGCCGGGCGACGAGTTCGACGTCAGCATCGGCGTCGCCAACAATCTCACGGGCCTCAACGGCAAGGAGGCGAAGATCGCGGTGAAGCTCGAGCCCGGCGCGCAGGTCGAAGCCGTCGGTGCCGCCGCGCAGGAACTCACGCTGGCCGAGATGCGCGAAGGCGTGGTGGTGTTCCGCCTGCGCGCCAAGGGTGAGCCCGGCGCGGCGACCCTGAGGTTCGTGGCCAGCAGCGGCGACAAGTCCGCGCGGCAAAGCGTCGATCTGTCCGTGCGCCCTGCCGTGCCGTTCCGCACCGAAGTCGCGATCGGCAACCTGAATGCCGGCGACAAGGAGATCAAACCCCTGCGTGACATGTTCGACGCGTACGCCAAGCGCGAGGCGAACGCATCGTACGTGCCGCTGGTGCTCGCGCGCGGCCTGTCGGCGTATCTCTCGAGCTTCCCGCACCGCTGCACCGAACAGCTGCTGAGCGCCGCGGTGCCGGCGCTCGTGTTCGACACCAACCCCGAGTTCGGCAAGCTCGTGCGTGATGCGGGCGACAAGCGCACCACGGCTCAGGCGTTCGCGGAACTCCTGGCCGTGCTGCGTTCGCGGCAGAACGACGAGGGTGGCTATGGCCTGTGGACGGCGACGCCGGAGTCGCAGCGCTACGTTTCCGTCTACGCGACGCAGTACCTGATCGAAGCGAAGGAGCGCGGCTGGGACGTTCCCCGGGACATGCTCGACAAGTCGAACCGCTATCTGGCGGCACTCGCGGCCGACGAAAGCGACGGCTCGCTCGCGGGACTGCGAGAGCGCGCATTCGCGATCTACCTGCTGACACGCCAGGGCACGGTGACGACCAACGCGCTCGCCTCGGTGCGCCAGCGTCTGCAGGAACGCCATGCCGACACCTGGACGCAGGACACGGCAGCGGCCTACGTTGCCGCGAGCCTGCAGCTCATGAAACAGGATGCCGAAGCGCTGAAGCTGATCGTCGGCCCGGAGAAGGTGCTGACACGCACCGCGATCGAAAGCGGCTGGCGTTACGAGCGCTACTACGATCCGCTGGTGCGCGACGGCGCCACGCTGTACCTGCTGGCCAGACATTTCCCCGAAAGGGCGAAGGCGCTGCCGGCCGCGGCGCTCGAGAACGTGATGCGTCCGCTCTCGCGCGGTCTGTTCAATACTCTGTCCTCGGCCACCACCATCCTTGCGCTGGACGCCTACGCGAAGCAGGTCAAGTCGCTGACCGGCGACAAGCTGCACGTATTCGAGCTGGCCAAGGACGGCACTGCCAAGGCGATCGCGAAGGCGGAAGGGATGGTGCTCAGTGCGAACTTCAGCGGTACCGCCGCCGGTGTGCGCATCACGAACGAGGCCTCGCTCAATGCGTGGTATAGCGTGTCCCAGGGAGGTTTCGACCGCAATCCTCCGGCCCAGGAAATCAAGGAAGGTCTGGAGATCGTGCGTGAGTACACCAACGCGGACGGCAAGGTGATCGACACGGTGGAGCTCGGCCAGGAAATCCTCGTCAAGCTCAAGATCCGCTCGACGCGTGCCGATGGCGTCGGTGACACGGCCGTGATCGACCTGCTGCCGGGCGGCTTCGAAGTCGTGCAGGAGATTCCTGCGGCCCCGGCACCGGAGGACGGCACGGAGGAGGGTACGACCGACGCAACGGCGGCGCCCTGGCGCAGCACGGTCGGTCTCGCCACGTCGACCTGGGCGCCCGATTACGCCGACGTGCGTGACGACCGCGTCGTGATCTATGGCACGGCCACGCAGTCGGTGCGCGAGTTCGTCTATCGCATCAAGGCCACCAACGTCGGTAGTTTCGTGGTGCCGCCGGCCTACGCGGAGTCGATGTATGAGCGCACTGTGCAGGCGCAGTCGCTGGGCAGTCGCATCACGGTGGTCAAGCCGGACTGAGCGGAAATACGGACAGGCTCATGAGGGCGTATTTCCGGCGTGCGGTGCTGTCGGCGTGGCGATGCCTCCTGCGCTGGCAGAACACGCTGGTGGCTGTGGCGCTTGTGGCGATCACGCTGGTCGCGATCCGGTGGTATCCGCATGCGCCGCTGTCGGCGCATGCGGATTCGTCGACCGCGCTCTACGGAGCGAACGGCGAGCTGCTGCGCTTGACGCTCAGCGGCGACGACAAATACCGGCAATGGTTGCCGCTCTCGCAGATGCCGCCCGCGCTCGTCGAGGCCGTGCAGTTGCACGAGGACGGCTGGTTCCGCTGGCATCCGGGATTCAATCCGGTCAGCCTTTTGCGCGGTGCGTGGATCAGCTACGTACAGGGCGGCAACCGGCAGGGTGGTTCCACCCTGACCATGCAGCTGGCGCGACTGATGTACCGGCTCAATACGCGAAGTCCGCTGGGCAAGGCCGAGCAGGTGGCGCGCGCGGTCTGGCTGGAGTTGCGCTATTCCAAAGATGACATTCTGGAAGCGTATCTGAACTACGCGCCTTACGGCCGCAATGTCGAGGGAGTCGCTGCGGCCAGCCTCGTGTATTTCGGCAAGCGCCCTCAGGATCTCGCCCTGCCCGAAGTGCTCACCCTTGCCGTGATCCCGCAGGATCCGACCCGGCGGCTGCGCGACGCCCGGGCGGTGGATGGGGACAGGCTCAATCGCGGGTTGCGCGCTGCGCGCGACCGGCTGTATGCGCGCTGGCGCGAGACGCATGCGGTCGATGCGCTCACCGACGCGCTGATGCGGCTGCCGCTCGACCTGCGGGCGCCGGCGCAGCTGCCGTTTGTCGCGCCGCATGCGGTGGAGCAGGTGCTGCGCGAGGCGCGCCTTGATGGCAACACCGCGCCACGCATCGAGACCACCATCGACGCGGGACTCCAGCGCACGGTGGAGCGGCAGCTGCGCGAGACGCTGCAGCGCGAGCGCGTGCGCGGCATCGACAATGCAGCGGCGCTGCTCGTGGACACGCGCGACATGAGCGTGAAGGCGCTGGTCGGCTCAGCCGATTATGCGGACGCCGCGATCGCCGGCCAGGTCAATGGCACCGCCGCAAAGCGTTCACCGGGCTCGACGCTGAAACCCTTTATCTACGCGCTGGGCATGGACCAGGGCGTGCTGCATCCGCGCACGGTGCTGCGCGACGTGCCGAGCGCGTTCGGGCCGTTCATGCCTGAAAATTACGATGGCCGCTTCCTGGGGCCGGTCACGGCGACCGAGGCATTGGTGCGCAGCCGCAACATCCCGGCGGTCTGGGTCGCTTCGCAGCTCGCCGAGCCGAATCTCTACGAGTTTCTGCGCCGCGCGGGCATCAGCCGCATGGCGAGTGAACGGCACTATGGCCTTGCGCTGGTGCTCGGCGGCGGTGAAGTGACGATGCAGGAACTCGCGACCCTGTACGCGATGCTCGCCAATCGCGGCGTGCTCAAACCGCTGCGGCTGCGCGCCGACACCGGCGTCGGCGAAGGCGTGCGCCTGCTCAGCGATGCGGCCAGTTTCATGACCCTGGACATGCTGCGGCAGAACCCGCGGCCCGACGAAGCCACGACGGCGACGCCGGCGCGCCTGCCGATCTACTGGAAGACCGGCACCTCCTGGGGTTTTCGCGACGCCTGGACCGCGGGCATCTTCGGGCCTTACGTGCTGGTGGTGTGGATGGGCAACTTCGACGGTGCGGGCAATCCGGCGCTGATCGGGGTGGAGACGGCAGCGCCGCTGTTCTTTCGCATCGCCGACGCGATACTCGCGCGCGACCGCACCGTGACCGAGCCTGCCTGGACCATTCCCGACGGCGTGCGCAAGGTGGAAATCTGCCTCGCGAGCGGCGACCTGCCCAATGCCTGGTGCCCCCAGCGCGGCACGACCTGGTTCATTCCGGGCAAGTCGCCGATACGGGTGAGCACAGTGCACCGCCCGGTCACGATCGACGTGCGCACCGGCCGGGTGGCCTGCCCACCCTACGATCCGGCCACGACGCGCACCGAGGTTTACGAATTCTGGCCCTCGGATCTCGCGCGCGTGTTCGCGCAGGCTGGCATTCCGCGGCGCAAGCCGCCGCCCGACGCGGACTGCGGGCAGCGCGGCGCCGGCGATGTGCCTCGCATCACGTCGCCGGTGCGTGGTGCGGCCTACACGGTGCGCGCGCGGCGCGCCGTCAGCGCGAGCGATGCGCGTGTCGCGTTCAGTGCCACCGTCGATGCGGGCGTGCGCGAGGTCTACTGGTTCGTCGACGATGTCTATGTCGGCGCCGCGCAGGCCGGCGAGACGCTCTTCTGGCAACCGCAGGGTGCCGGCGTGCACGTCGCCCGGGTGGTGGACGATCACGGACGCAGCGAAAGCCGCGAGCTGCGCGTGGTCGCGGTAGACTGAGGTCCGCGCTGATCGCGGCGGCTTGCGCCGCGGCTTCGTGCACCGCCAGGACCACTACGGTCCTCTCACCGCCATTCGTATTGCCAGCGCAGTTCGACACGACGCGGGTCGCCGAGCCGGAAGCGGGTTTCCTGGCGCCGGTCGTTGTAGCGAAAGTCGACGCGGTCGAGATACAGCGCATCGAACACATTGGTCACTGCGAGCGAGAAATCGGCATCCTCGAGCCGATAGCCGATGCGCAGGTCGGCGAGGCTGTAGGCTGGACGGCGGTTTCCCGGGTTGATGTCGAGCGTCGTCTCTGCCTCGGCGGTGTGGTAAGCGTCGAGCGAGCCGTACCAGCCCTCGGCCGCACCGTAGTGCAGGCCGAGCAGCGCCGTGTACTTCGGTGCGCCGGGTAGCCGCGGCGTTGGATCTTCGTTGTAGTAGCGGTAGTAGTCGTAGCGGGCGTTGAGCCGGCCCAGTCCCAGGGTCGCGCGCCAGCGCGGGCTGAGCCGCGCATCGAGTTCGAGTTCGGCGCCGTAGACGCGTCCGCGTGCGCCGATATTGTTGGTCACATAGTGGAAACGTTCGCGGATCAGGGTGCGGAACAGCGCGAGCCGCGCCTTCAGGCGCTCGTCGAACCAGTCCGACTGCCAGGCCAGCTGTGTGGAATCGTCGCGCTCGGCCGGCTGTATGAATTCCGGACGCACGCCGGCGCTGCTGCGTATGCCTCGGCCGTGGCTGAGGCTGAGCCGGTGTGCGTCGCTGATGTTCCAGTTGCCGACGACCAGCGGCACCGGCGTGCTGGTGTCGATGCGGCCGGTCTGCGCGAACTGCAGTTCCGATTCCCGCTCTGCGCAGACACCCGGTCGCGGTATCAGGCCGGCGCCCACGTTGCACGCGACGCTGATGTAATTCTGCTGTGCCTTTTCCTCGACCTGACGCAGCCCGACGCCGACGCTGAAGCGCTCGTCCCAGCGACGGCCGAGCCAGAGCCAGCCGCTGCGTGTGCGGAAATCGAGGTCCTGACGGTTGTCGCCGATGCGCCGGAACCCGGCGACCCAGACGGCCTCCCGGTCGGCGAACGACACCGCGCTGAATTCGAGGCCGGCGGCCATCTCCCACTGGCCTGGCGTGTAGCGTGCGCTGATGCCAGCCGCGCGGCGGCGCTCGCTGTTGAGGTCCCCGCTCGGGCCGAAGCCCGAGCCCAGCCAGAGCCCTTCCTGGCGCGCGAAGGTGCTGTTCGCGCTGAGCCGCACGTTCCAGCTGTCGCGGCCGTACTGCAGGCTGAGCGCCGAGCCCAGGGCCCGTGTCTGCGTGCGCGCAGTGTCGCGTGCGTAGCTCAGCCGGTCCTTCGACAGCGGAAACGGAAACTCGCCGGCGGCGGTGTACAGCGCCGGGTCGTCGCCGGACACCGCGAGCAGTGCGTACTCCATACTGAAGCCCGGCAGCCAGTCGGGAACGAGGTTGAGCTTGGCGTAGAGGTTGTCGACCACGCGATGGTCGCGGTTCGCCTCCGGCACATAGACTTCCTCCACGTAGTCGGCCAGCACGCGACGCTCGAGTGCGACGCGAATGCCGCTCTCGCTGCCGCCGAAGCGCGTCGACCATGCGGTCGAGCCGCGCAGTGCCCCGTCGTTGCCGATGCCCGCGCTCGCACGCAGGCTCGGCGAATCCGACGGTGCTTCGGTGTAGAGATCGAGCGCGCCCGCCGTGGCGCTGCCGCCGCGCTCGAAGCTGCGCGGACCGCGCTGCAACTGCATGCTGGCGAGTCCCTCGACCGGGACCATGTCGCCCTCGATCAGGCTGGTGCCGAGGTCGATGCCGTCGAGACGCACACTGAGGCCGCTGAACTGGTCGAGATCGCGTTCCTGGCCACGAATCGCCAGGCTTGCACCACTGGCGTACACATTCGGCGCATAGCGCCCGATCTGACTCAGGCTCAACAGCGGGGCGGCGGCGAGCCGCTCGTGCCCGACATGGGTCACGCTCATGGCATCGCGAGCCATCTCGGTCACTGCCGGCGTCATGGCGGTGACGGGGGCGAGGGAGGGCAGCGGCGTGTCTTCGATCGTCAGTGCCGACAGGCTGACGTGCTCGCCCGGCGCTGCCGGGATGATCTCGACAGCCCCGTCGCTGCGCCGGCGCCAGGCAAGGCCGGCGGGCATGAGGATCTGGTCGAGTGCCTGCGGCAGGGTGGCGCGCAGCGTGCGGCGCTCGCAGAGCGCATTCGCGACCTGGTCGGAGCCATCGAGAATGGGAACGTTCGCGAGCAGAGCGAGCTGCTCGAGGCAGCCCAGCAGAGGCCCCTGTTCGAACGCAATGTCATAGACCGGCTCCGCCTCGCCGGCAGCCAGAAGGCGCAGCGGAGCGGCGACGGCGAGCAGGCCGGCCAGACGGCGCAGGCGGGCCCGCCTCATCGCATGACGTAGGCGACGCGTGGGATGTGGCGCAGGCTCAGCTGCGATGTCTGCGCGAGCGCACGCAGCGCGGCAGCGGGATCGTCCAGCGGCAGGGTTGCCGTGATAGGCATTGCTGCATGGGTGTCATCGGCGAGCACGATGCGTTCGGGCAGGTAGCGGTCGAGCTCGGCGAGCACTTTCGCGAGCGGCATCTGTTCCACGCTCAGGACTCCGCGCGTCCAGCCGTCGTTGGAGGCCAGCGCGCCGACGCGCGCGGCCGGTTCGTCGCTGCTGACGAATGCCTGCTGGCCGGCCATCAGGTCGACCGGCGCGGCTGAGCCTGCCGTGACGCGCACGATGCCTTCGTGCACTCCGACTTCCGTGCCGACGTCGCTGCGATCGACCACGAAGCGGGTGCCGACCGCCATGGCGTCGACCGTTCCGGCACGCACGTGCAGCGGCCGGGCGGGGTCCTTGGCGACGGCGATCGCGAGCCGGCCGCGCAGCAGCTCGATGTCGCGCCGGTCGGTGCCGAGATGCACGCGGACGGCGCTATCGGTATCCAGCTCGAGCACCGAGCCGTCGGCGAGCGTCTGTGACTGGGGCTTGCCGATTTCCGTGTAGAGATCGCTGTTCCAATTCTGCCAGTTCGGTGCGATGCGCGGACCGACGAGCAGGGCGAACACGAGCAGCAGTGGCGCGCCGGCCGCCAGACCCCAGCGCATCCAGGGACGCGCCGTCCGCTTCGTGCGCGCGGTGATCGCGACGTCGGCGCCGGCGCCCTGTTCCAGCGCGAACGCCGCCGCACAGACGTCCGCGTAGGCGAGGCGGTGCCGCGGATTCTGCGCAAGCCATTGATCCAGCGAGCGGGACTCATCGGCGGACAGATCCCTGCCGCAGGCCATGGCGTGCCAGCGGGCGGCTTGGTGGAGCAGCGATTCGGTCGAGTTCATGGACATGTCCCTCGCAAAGACGCGCGAGTGCCGGATTGCCCCCAACGGCAGACGAGGCGAGGCCGCGCGGGGGCACTCATTGCCGCCGCCTGCCGCTCAGGGCCGCGCCGAGTTGGGCCAGTGCGCGGGTAAGGTGGTTCTCGACCGTCTTGGGCTGCAGATTCAGGCGGTCGGCGATTTCTTTCTGGGTATGGCCGTGAATGCGGGCGAGCACGAGCACGTCGCGCGCGCGCGGCGTCAGCGTGTTCAGGGCGGCGCTGACGCGGGCGACGTCTTCCTGCACGGTTGCTATGTGATCTGCGCCGGGCGCGTAGCCGCCATCGTCGAAGCCACCGTCGATCGCATGCGCATCGCTGACCATGCGTCGGCGGAGCTGGTCGCGCGCCAGGTTGGTCGCGACGTGAAACAGGAAGGCGCGTGGCTTCTCGACGGTTTCGCGTTTGGCCTGGGCAATCAGGCGCATGCCGGCTTCCTGGGCGAGGTCTTCGGCCTGGCCGTGATCGGCGCACAGGCGCCGCAGATAGGCGACGAGCTCGCTGTAGCAGCTCGCATAGAGCTCCGCGACGGCCTGGGCGTTCGCATCGGGCTCGGCCCGCGGTGACGGAGCGCTCATGCCAGTCGGTGTGCGCCGGCAGCGCAGGAGTCACGGCCGCGCCGGCGCGACCCGGACGGGGTTGTCGGAGTCTGCGGCATCAGATGCTCAGGCGGTAGATGATGGGCAGGCGCAATTCGAGCTGACGCGCCTCGCCAGTGAAGAACGCCGACATCGGGACGGGCGACGCACGGCGCAGCAGATCGAGCGCGGCCTTGTCGAGAATCGAATGCCCGGAGCTCTGTGCGATGCGCTGGTTGACGAGGCGACCGTCGGGCATCAGCACGACCACGACCTCGACCGTGCCCTGCAGGCGCGCGCGCCGTGCGGCCCCGGGATAGCGGCGGTGCTGTGCCAGCCAGTCGAGCACGCGCACGGTAGCCGTGTCGATGAGCGGGTCGAGCGGAGGCGTCAGGACGTCCGTACCGCTGTCGGCGAGCTCGGGCCGGGTGTCCGGCGACGGCACCGCCGGCTCGGGTTGTGATGGCACCGCGGGTGGAGCGGCCGGCATTGTGGCAGTCTTCGCCACCTCGGGCGGATGCGCCGACGGCAGCGGTGCCAGTGGACGGTACGGCTTCGGCACGGCGGCGACCGGCGCAGGAGGGGCGGGCGGGTGATCGGCCAGTGGCGCGGGTACCGGATTGCCGCCGCCGGCGCGGAGGCGGACCTGAAGCGTGGGACGTTCCGGCGCCGGTATCAGTTCCGCCGTCCAATGCCACAGCAGGAGGCCAGCGCCCGCGTGCAGGGCCAGCGACAGCAGCAGCGCGAAGGCAGTGGCGCGGCGCTGCGCGGGGCCGGCCGGCACGATGACGGGAGCCTCCTGCGCGGCGGCTGCGTCCGGCGCTGACGCTAGCGCATCGGCCGGAGCGAGCAGCAGAACCTGGGCGGCGTTGGAGGGTGAACTCGGCATCGCTAGGTTGGACTGGAGCAGGGTTGGCGCGGATATTAGCGACGTTACCGCGAAAAGGCATACAGCACGATACGGAAAAGGCCGCTTGGGGGGATTTGGCACCTGCTGCGTCTAACCCGAGTGAACACGTAACCGAGGCCGCGTGGCAGCAACACCGGCTTCCGATGGGGAATCGAGAAATCATGGCCGACCTGATCACTACGCATCGCCGCCGGGTCCACCGGCTTGGAGCGCTCGCCGCTCTGGGGCTCTGCGCATCGACCTGCGGTGCCGTGCGTCTCGACCCCGATGGCATGGGGCAGGTGCTGCTCTATCCGTACTACACGGTCCGTCATGGCAATCAGACGGTTTACACGGTGACCAATCACACCGATCGGCACAAGGTGCTGCAGGTGCAGATGAGCGAGGGACGCAACGGCCGGAACGTAATCGGATTCAACGTGTTTCTCGCGCCCTACGACAGTTGGTCGGCGACCACGTTCAGCTTCAGCGATGCCGACGACGAAGCGTTCCTCCTGCCCGGCGACGCGTCGTGCACCTATCCGCGCTTCGAGGCATTCACGTTTTCCGATGGGCGTGGTTACCTGCAGTTGACGCCGTGGAGCTACACCGGCACGCGGCGTGACGCCGGCCCCGGCACCTACGACCGGGCGCGCGAGGGCTACATCAAGATCTTCGAACTCGCGACGGTAGTGCCGGAAACGCCGCCCGCCGCCGCCATGACTCCGAACGCCAGCGGCGTGCCGGCCGGCTGTGCGTCGCTGATCGAAGCCTACGAGGCTGGCTACTGGGCCCAGGATCGCAAGGCGCATCTGACCAATCCGACGGGCGGCCTCAGTGGCGAGGCGATGGTGCTCAACGTCGCGGCGGGCACCGTGATGGCGTATCAGGCGACTGCGCTCGCCGACTTCCGGGCCGATCCGGCGGATGTACCGCAGGGCAGCCGCGCGACGGTACTCAATCATTTCAAGCCGGCCGAAGAAGGCGTCGGGCTCGACGATGCGCTCAGTGATCCGGCGACCGGCTTCGTCACGGCAACGATCCAGCTGCCGAACCGCCGTCAGGATCTCGTCTATCCGCGTGAGCGTGCGATCGACGCCGTCAGCGCCGTGCTCTCGGCCGATGCGGTCAACGTCAACTACGTCAACGACGCCAACATCGGCGCGACGACCGACTGGGTCGTGACGTTTCCGACGCGCCCCTACTACACGGATCAGGCTATCGTCGGCACCGCCGCGATCAAGCCGTTCACCAGCCTCTATCCCGGCGCGGGCGGCAGCGAGTCGACGGCCTCCATGCCGGTGCCGTATTCGCTGCGCGATCGCGATGGACGCCGCGTGCTCGTCACGGGCGGCACGACCGAGGCGGTGGATCTGCGCTTCAACACACAGGTGATCGCGGTCGCACCGAGCGTCAATATCGTGGCGCTCGCCGGACGGCCGTTGGGCTCGTCGCTGGCTACGCGCCTGGCGCCGGTGTCCGGCACGGCGCGGCGCGACGGCGGCTGGATGACGCTCGATTTCCTGCGCTATCAGGAGGGTGCCTCGACGGCGAACCGCAGCCTGCGTCCGGCCGAAGATGGCACGGTGATGCTCGGCCTGCCCGCTATCGGCTTCGCCGCCGTGAACTATGTCAACGCTGCCGCGGGTCCGGGCGTGCTGGCGAACTACAGCATGGCCAATCCGCAGCGTCGCACGCAGGACTGTCGCCGCAATACCGTGTCCTGCAAATGAATACATGCCGATGTAGCGCAATATAAAAAGCTGCATCCGGTAAATAGCGGCGTCGCGGAACGGCGTCGGAAAAAGCCCGAAGAGGTTGGGAAAGATTCGTGCGCGCCACGGATGCGGTGCGCTGTTGCCTGAATTTCGTGCGCGCGCGTTTGTCGTCGATCCACATAGGTCCAGCTGAAGGAAATAGCGCCATGTACCTTGTCCCCGATCTGCACCGAGTCATGAACGCCGGTCGCCGCCCGCGCCTGCAGCGCGTCGCGGCGTATCGCCGGCTCGGCTACCGCGTCGTCGTGGAGGGCACGCCGACCACGCCGCTGCGCTGGAAGGTGTTCCGCCCATGGCTGCGCACGGTGTCGGCGTCCGGCATCGTCGCCACGCGAGAAGCCGCGATCGACGCGGCCAACGCCTGGATTCGCCAGGACGTCGAGGCAACCCGCGCGGCTGCCGCGGCGCTGGCTGCTTCCGTCTCGCACTGAACGACCGCCCCGGGGCTGCACCAGCCCCGGGGCGGAGGCCTGCGTTTGCCCGACGGTGAGCGCGGCCGCCATTGCTCCGTCCTGACCGAGTGGGCAGGTCCGGAAGGGTTCCTATGCCGGCGATCACCGGCACATTCATCATCGAGGAAGTCCGGAATGAAGCGAAATTCACTGGGCGCTGCACTCGCAGCGGGATTGGTCGTGGCCGCGGTCTCGAGCGACAGTGCGAAAGCGCTCGAGCTGAGTCCGGACGGCACCGGTCAGGTGCTGATCTATCCCTACTACACCGTCAACCGGAATCAGCAGACCCTGATCTCGGTGGTCAACGCGACCAACGCCGCCAAGGCGATACGGGTACGTTTCCTGGAGGGGTACAACGCGCGTGAAGTGCTGGATTTCAACCTGTTCCTGTCGGGTTTCGACGTCTGGACCGCCAGTGTTTTCGCCCTGAACGACGCGGGCCTGTCCGGCGACGGTGCCGCGATGGCCACGATTGACACCAGCTGCACGGCGCCCTATCGGGATACCTGGACCGGCGTGGTCGGCGGGTACGCGTACCAGCGATTCCTGCCGTTCGCGTATACCGGTGCACATGCGGACTCCGGTCCGGAGGATCTGGCGCGGACGCGCGAAGGCCATGTGGAAATGATTCACATGGCCGATCTCGACGGATCGCTGCGCGCCGCGGTGGCGCATGTCGCCGGCGTTCCCCCCAGCTGCCGGGTCGTGCAGACCATCGATCCCGCCAATCCTCTGCTGAAGCCGCCCAGCGGCGGGCTGTTTGGTGCGGCGGGTATCGTCAACGTGGCGCAAGGCACGTTCTACGGCTACAACGCCGACGCGATCGGCGGCTTCACCAAGGCCGTACTGTTTTCTGCGCCCGGAACCCCGACACCGTCACTGGCGCAGGCCAATTCCGCGCCCGGTGTCGCAACCGCGTATACCTTCGATGCGGCCGGCGAGATGTTCCGCTCCGACTATCCGACCGACGGGCAGCCGGGTCAGGCCATCGATGCCGTGTCGGCCGTGTTCATGGCGTCGAACCTGCTCAACGAGTACAACGTCGATCCGTCGATCGGATCCAATACCGACTGGGTAGTGACGTTTCCGACCAAGCGCTTCTACGTAGACCCGGAAATTCTCGGTCTGCAGCCCGGAGCCGCCGGTGCACTGCCGCCATTCAACTTCACCTTCGGCCAGCGGTCGTCGGACGGAGGTGTCACCAACGGTACTGCCCAGTCGTGCAGCCGGGTCGAATACCTGCCCTTCAATCGCGAAGAACTCCGCCCCGTTCCCTCGTCCGGATTCATGCAGCCGCCGGTAGTGCCTCCCGCGCTCTGCACCTCGGTCAACGTCATCAGCATGCTCATGGTGGCAGGCGCGCCGCCCATCGAATCGGGTGTGCTTGGATCCCGGCTGCTCACAAACCTGAGGCCTTTTGCGACCGCCGGCTGGCTGCGCCTCTCGCTCGATCCGCAGTCGCAGCCGCATGCGCTGCGGGCCTCGCGTGACGGCGACGTTTTCTCCGGGCTGCCGGCCACCGGGTTCCAGGCCGTCAACTACGTCAACGGCAACGCGCTGCCGGGCGTGCTGTCGAACTACAGCGCGACGTCGCGGCATCGCGTGGTGCGTGCTTGTGCGAACGCGGTCGCAGGCAACTGTTCGTGATGGACGCCCGCGTTCCTGTTCGTCGTTGACGCTGGCGCCGGCTGGCTACGGACTCATGGGCCGAATGCAGCTGCCGTACGGCGTGCGATGCGCGGTGGCCTCTGTGCGATGACGGTTCGCGTGGCCTGATCGGCGCGCGGGCGTCGCACGTGGGTTTTCCCGGCATGAAAAAGCCACCGCCCGAAGGCGGTGGCTTTTTCAGTTCCCGGACGCGGCCCTGAACGGCCGCGCCAAGTGAGACATCAGTTGCAGATGTCGATGCGAACGTTGTCGATCGCCATGCCGTTCGGTGCGCTGGCGGCCGTGTTGCTGTCGCTCGACGCGCGGAACCGCAACTGGACGGTCTGGCCGGCCATGTCGTCGAGGTCGACGATGGAGCGCTTGGCCGTCGTGCCCGTGGCCTGATGGCACCATGCCTGGCGTCCGGCAAGCGGCGCGCCCGCCGTTATCGTGCCGTCATACGAGTCGGTGAAGAAACGACCCGCGAGCAGCTGCGCGAAGCTGCCGGCACCGACCTTCGCTTCGAGCGATGCGGCGTCCCAGCAACCGGTCGGGCCGTCGATTTCGAAGCTGTGGTAGTTGTCGTAAGAAAGGATCACGGACTGCGCGGCCGGGATCGCGATGCTCGGCGAGAGCACCGAACGATCGCTGGTGACCGTGTTGTTCGGAACCTTCCAGACGTTGCCGGTGAAACCGGTCGTGCCGGCGGGCGCCGTGCCGACCGACCAGGCCGTACCACCCGTATCGCCGGGAGCGCCAGCCGTCCAGGCCGGCTCGGCGCCGCCCTCGAAGCCGAAGGTCGCGACGTTGGTCAGCGTGGTGCCTGCAGGGCAGGTGCCCGGCGTGCCCGTGGTGAACGAGAACACCGACGAGGTCGCACCGTCGCCGCAGTAGTTGGCCGGACGCACGCGCCAGAAATACTGCGTCGTCGAGGACAGCGTGGTGTCGACGGTCCAGCTGTTCGTGGTCACGGTTTCCGACGCAACGATCGTCGTGAAGCCCGCGTTGGACGACACTTCAACCAGATACGTCAGCGCGCCGGGAACCGCCGACCAGGTCAGCAGCGGACGCACCTTGGTGCCGCTGGTGCCGTTGGCCGGGGCCGTCAGCGTCGGTGCGGCAGCCGCCGCGGCGGATACGCCGAGTTCCAGGTTGATCGCGCTCGTGATCGAGCCGCCGGTGCCGGACACATTGATCGTGTATTCGCCACTCGCTGCGCCGCGGCCGCCGACCAGCGTGAACACGCTGGAACCCGGGGTCGGGTTGATCGGATTGGCCGAGAACGCCGGCGTCGTGCCGCCCGGTGCGCCGGTCGGGGTCAGCGTGACCGCGGAATTGAAGCCGCCGACGGTGCCGGCGAGCAGATCCCAGGACGGATCCGGACCCGGGGTGGCGCCGCAGACTTCGATACGCTGCGGCGTCTGGCTCACGAGCTTGTAGCCGGGCAGGCCGCATTCGCTGAACTTGAAGCTGCAGATGCGCGTGGACCACTGGTTCGTGCTGGTGGTCGGGTAGAACTCGCCCGTGAACCAGAACGTGCAGTCGTCGGTGGGATCGACGCTCATCGAGGTGTAGTCGCCCCAGCGGCCGCGGCCGCTGAACGAACCGGTCTGCGAACCCGTGGTCGCGGGCGTGCAGGGCTGTTCGTCACGCAGCGTGCTGTCGGGATCGTTGAGCGTACGGCCGTTGATCATCAGGCGTGGATTGATGGCCGCGGCCGACACGTTGTAACCGACGCCGATGTTGCCGCCCTTGTCGATCGCGATGCCGCCCATCCAGCGCGTGTTCGTGTCCGGCGTGTAGACGCCTTCGTCGACGATCGCACGCTGCAGCGGTGCATTCGCGGCGGCCTGGTAGCCATCGTAAAAAATCGTGTCGAAACGCTGGTTGATCTGCGCGAGATCGAAGTGGGTCCAGCGGATGCCGCCCTGGTCGTTCGGACCGAGCACGCCGTGGTTCACGACGAGCGAGAGGCGGGTCGGCGAACCCGCCGGGAACACGCGCGCCGCCGCGCGGTACATGATGTGCGTACCGAAGGCGTCGAGCGGGACCGACGAGCCGAGCTGCGGCACTGCGGTGTAGTTCGGCACGAACGGCGTGCGCGACGCGATGCGCTGCGGCGTGCTGGTCAGCGTGGTGTTCGCCAGCGTCGTCCAGTTGATGCACATGTCCCAGAACAGGTATTCCGAGGTCGCAGCGTCGAAGTGGATGAACGGCGCGCAGCTGCCGGGCTTCGCGTGCAGCGTGCCGTCGAGATGGACGGGTTCGGCGCCATAGGCGTCGAAGCCCGGGAAGCGAACGATGCCGACCTGGGCGGCCGGTGCGCCGGCGAGCATCTTGTCGCGCTCGACCGCGATGAACGCGGCGCCGAGGAAGGCCGAGGTCGCGTTGTTGAACTCGTGCGTCACCATCGTGTACGCGTTCTGGCGGCCCGATTCGTCGGTCCACACGCCGACGTGCGGATAGTCGCCGAACACCTGCACGGGCGAGGTCGGCCACGCAAATTCATAGCGGTAATAGGTGCCGAGCGGATCCGACGTGGTCGAGATCGCGAAGCACTGGCTCGAGTTCGCGCCGGTGGTGAACTGGGTCATCACCCAGCGCTCCGCGCGATCGTCCCAGATCGCGAGCGGGTCGCCCGAGTTCGTGGACTGGCACTTGCCGCCGAAGCCGGCGAAGAATGAGTTGCCGGCGGTGGGGCCGGACACGCGTGCGCCGGTCGTCTTGTTGAAGACGGCCCAGCTCGTGTTGATCCACTGGATGAAGTGGGTCGGGCTCACATCGCCGTTGGTATCCGGCGGAATGCCCGTGCCGCCGTCGAACAGTGCAAGACCGTTCGCAGCGAGGATGGTCGACGGTGCTGGCGTGCCGCTCGGCGCAGTCTGTGCGTTGCGCGAGCTGAGGCTGCGCATGAACTCGCTCATGTGCGCCTGGCTCGGCTTCACGAACTGGTTCGGAACGACATAGACCTCCTGGCCGTCGGCGCCGACACGCGGAACGGGATAGGCGGCGATCACGTCGCGCATGGGCGGTGAAACGTCGGAACGGACTGCATGACCGACCACCACGCCGCCGGCTGCCGAGGCAGCCGGTGAAATCAGTGTGGTGAATCCGGTCACGACAGCCAAGGCAAGGCCGTGACGGAGAAGCATCGAATACCCCCAGAGTATTGAGACCTGAAGCTGAGCGGAAGTCAGCCTTTCGGATGATGCACCAATCGGACTCGCGTGTCTCGAACGCGCGTTCTGCATCGGCGCTCACGGACCGGCATCGGGGCGGCTGACCTGTGTGCCGATAAGGCCGTGTCCGGTAAAGATCACTGCGCGGACAGTGCCGCGCGGCGACGATGGTCGAGCAGGAACTCGCGCGTGCCGGCGGGGAGCAGCGACAGCGACAGCGCCTGTTCGAGCGCCGCCATCTCGCGCGCGGGATACTGTCGGCGCAGTGCGAGCAGGGCCATTTCGGCGAGCGCCGCGTTGTCGCCGGTGAGCCAGCGTTCGAGTACGGGCTGGCTCACAGCGAGCCGGTCGCGTTCGACGAACTCGAACGCGAACCGCACGAGGCTCGCGCTGCCGTCGACCTCCTGCACCAGCACCGGCGTTGTCGCGAGTACCGTCAGCGCGATGTCTTTCCAGCCGGCCTTGCCGAAGGCGTCGGGCTGTGTCACGGCGGCCTGGAGCAGGCGAGCCCGCGCGTTGGCGTCGGCGTCGGCGTTGGCGGCGAAACGCAGCAGGGCCTTGCGCGCGCGCGCGTCCAGCGCATCGGTCAACGCCGGGCGCAGCACGATCTCCGACAGTGCGAAGTTCTGCTGCTGCGGATCGCGTGCGTCGAGAAGGGCGAGCAGTTCGGGCAGGCGCTTGCGCACCGCATCGGCGTCGGCGCCGGGCTCCCACGCGATTATCGCGCGGTTCTGCGGTGTGTCGCGCAGCAGTGCAGGTTCGAGACCGGGTGACACCAGCAGCTGGGCGCCCAGGCGCGCGACGCGGATCTGCTCGGCTTCACGCCGGAACACGGTGTAGGCAATCAGGTAGCGCTCCCCCGGCAGTACGATGCGACGCAATTCCGCCGGCACCGAAAGATCGATGAGCTCCGGGATCTCGGCGTCGCCGCCGAGTTTCTCGATGCGGCGAAACACCATGCGCCCGTCGACACCCGCTTCGGCGAATTCGACGGAGGCGAGGCTGGTCGTCGCCTCGCGCAGCACGGTACCGGGCGGCTTGATCTTGGCCGCGAACGCCGTGACGGTGAACAGGGAGGTCAGGATGAGGAGGCTGAGTCGGAGCAGTGGCATGCGGTAGGCTTCCGGGGCGGGTCGGGCAGCATAGCGCGCCGCCGCGGCGCTGGGATGGTGCTGACGTCGACATAATATGTCTTGACATGTTATGTCGCTGCACGCTAGCGTCCAGCCGACCGTAACCGCAGGCGCGTTCCGGAGGGGAGCATGGCAAGCCGGCGTCGACTGATCGGCCTGATCAAGGCGGCCGTACCCCTGCTGCGGCGGCAGATCCTCGTCGATGCCATCGACGTTGTGCCGGTCGCCGGTGAAGTCCCGGTCATCGAGATCGCGTTTCCCGGCAGCGAGCGCCTGCCGATCTACGTCACCGACGCGGGCAGCCAGCTGCTCTGCATCAGCTACCTCTGGCGCGACGCCGACGTGAAGCCGCGGCTCCGCGCGAAGCTCATGGAAACCCTGCTGGATCTGAATCCGAGCGTGCCGCTGTCCTCGTTCGGCCGCATCGGCGAGCACTTCGTGCTGGTCGGCGCACTGAGTCCGGCCGCATCGGCCGCGGACATGGCGCTGGAACTGGCGACGCTCGGCGACAACGGCCGCGACGCGCTGGGCGCGCTCGCCGAATTCCTGGTCTGAGGTGCGCGATGGCCTGGTGGGATGACATCCGCGACATGCTGAAGCAGGAACTCGGTGCGCGCGCCGCCGCCCCCGACCCTCGCGCGGCACCGAGGCCACTGCGTCAGGCGCAGCTGCTGCTGCAGCGGACGGCGCGCGAACTCGCCGATGCGCGGGCGCGGGCCGACGTGGTCCGTCGACGGCTGCTGCGTGCGCAGGCCAGACTCGAGGCGTTGACGCGCGAACCTCAGTCGCATCCGCGCTACCGCGAGCGTCTCGTCGAGCTCGCCCGCGCAATCGCCCGCGACAGTGATCTTGCCGGCAGCTTCCAGGCCCACCTGAGCCAGCTCGACCTGCTGCACGACCAGGTCAACCGCCAGCTGCGCGAACTCGACCATGACCTGTCCATGGCGCGCGCCGCGAGCGCGATCGGTCAGGCCACGCAGGCCGTGGCCCGCGCCGTGCCGCGCCGGACCGGGTCTACCCGCACGCCCGCGGCAAAACCACAGGCCGCACCGCGTGCTGCCGCCAGATCCGCCGCGGGCAAGACGCCGGCGGGTGAAGCGCCGGCGACACCCGCGTTCCGCCGCGCTCGCGCGAGTCGCGTCATCGACACCCTGCAACATCTGCCGCGGCGGCGTCCGCCTGCCGATCCGCATGAAGACTGAATTGCCGAGCCGCTGGCGTTCGTCGCAACCGGCACTGCGTGCGGTCCAGGTCGCCTTCGACGTTTCCGAGTCGGTGCTGCAGGCGATCCGCACCGCCGCCTACGAGGCGAACCTGTCGAACTCCGACCAGGTGCGTGTCGTGCTTGGTCTTCCGCTGCTGCGTCAGGCCAAGCGTCCGCGCCTGACGGTCAGTCTGAGCGAGGACGACTACCGGCTGCTCGGCGAGCGCTACGAACTCGAGCCCACCGATCACCTAGCGATCAAGGAACGCGTCGGTGCCACCCTCGTCGCGTTTGCCGAAAAACAGCGCAAGTCCCGATCCGGAAACAGGAGTCCGAAATCGTGAGCTTCCTACATCTGCTGACCAGCTACCCCGGCCTGCTGCCGAGCATCGTCGTCGGCGTACTGCTCGTGTTCTGGCTGCTGACCATCGCCGGACTGCTCGACATGGACAGCTTCGGGCCCGACTGGCTCGGCGGCAATGAAGACGCCGACGTCAGCGGCCTCCCCGAAGCGCTGCTGGCGCTGGGGCTGGACCGGTTGCCGTTCTCCATCGTCGTGAGCGGTGTCGCGTTTTACTGGTGGCTGCTGACCATGCTGGCAGCCGGCCTGCTGCTGTCGCTCGTGCCGCTGCCGCTCTGGGCATCCGGGACGCTGGTGCTGGCCGCTGCCCTCGTCGCTGCGGTACTGCTTGCCTCGGTGTCGCTGCGGCCCCTGAAGCCATTGTTCGTCGTGAACGAGAACGTCACGCGCGAATCTGCGATCGGGCGCCGTTGCCGCATCCTGACCCTCAGCGTCGAAGACAACTTCGGCCAGGCCGAAGTCGAGATGGGTGGAGGCACCCGACTGACGCTGCAGGTCTACGCGGCGGAGCCGAACCGGCTGGTGCGCGATTCCCAGGCCGTGGTGCTCGAATTCGATCCCCGGCGCCGACGTTACCTCGTCGCCGAGCTCGAACGGATCTGAACGTACGGAATCGCGCGGAACCGCGTTTGCAGATGAAGGCGCCCAGGACAGGGCGCGGCAGGGTCCGTGCCGTCGCCTCGTGTAGCGGCGGCACGATGGAACGTAATGCACGTTTCCCACTTTTCAGCGGAGCGTCACCATGGACATCGCCTTCACCACGCTGATTGCCGCCGTCGGCATTCTGGTCGTGTTCCTGCTCGGCTTCATGGCCCTCGTGGCCAAGTTCTACCAAAAGGTCGACCAAGGCCGCGCGATGATCGTCAACACCATGCGCGCCGAACCCGAAGTGACCTTCACTGGCCGGCTCGTGATCCCGATCCTGCATCGGCGCGAGGTCATGGACATTTCGCTCAAGACCATCGAGATCGAGCGCATGGGCAAGGAAGGGCTGATCTGCAAGGACAACATGCGCGCCGACATCAAGGTCAAGTTCTTCGTGCGCGTGAACAAGACGCGCGAGGACGTGCTGCGGGTGGCCCAGGGCATAGGCTGCGAGCGCGCGAGCAACCAGGCGACGCTCGAAGATCTGTTCAGTGCGAAGTTTTCCGAAGCGCTGAAAACGGTCGGCAAGAACATGGACTTCGTCGACCTCTACGAAGCGCGCGACCGCTTCCGTGACCAGATAGTGCGCCAGATCGGCGACGAGCTGTCGGGCTACGTGCTGGAAGACGCCGCCATCGATTACCTCGAGCAGACGCCGCTGGAGAAGCTGGATCCGCACAACATCCTCGATGCGCAGGGCATCAAGAAGATCACCGAGCTCACCGCCGAGCAGAACATCTTCACGAACGAACTGCGCCGCAACGAGGAAATGCGCATCAAGAAAAAGGACGTCGAGACGGCGGAAGCCGTGCTGGAGCTCGAGCGCCAGAAGGCGCACGCCGAGGCGAACCAGCAGCGCGAAATCGCCATCACGAGGGCGCGCGAGGAGGCCGAAGCGGCCAAGGTCATGGCCGAGGAGCGCGCGAAGTCCGAATCGGCGCGCCTGCTCGCCGAGCAGCAGATCCTCGTGCAGACAGAGAACATGAAGCGTGAGGCCGAGGTCGCCGAGAAGAATCGCCAGCGCGCGGTCGCGATCGAGGACGAAAAGGTCACGCGTGCGCGTGAACTCGAATCGGTCGATCGCGAACGCGAAGTGACCCTGCAGCGCATCGAGAAGGAAAAAGCGGTCGAGGTGCAGAAGAAGGCGATCGCGGACGTGATTCGCGAGCGCATCGTCGTCGAGCGCACCGTTGCCGAGCAGGAGGAGGAAATCAAGAACCTGCGCGCGCTGTCCGAAGCCGAGCGCACGAAGAAGTCCACCATCGTGCTGGCCGAGGGCCAGGCCGAAGAGAAGTACATCACCGACGTGAAGATCGCGCTGGCCGAGGAACAGCGCGCCAAGCACAAGGCGGCCGAGGAACTCACGCTGGCCGAGGCCCGCCTCGCCATCGCGAGCAAGACGGCCGAGGGCCGCAAGCGCGAGGCCGAAGGCATGGAAGCCGTGGCCGCTGCGGAAGGCCTGGCCGAAGCCCGTGTCGCGCTCGCCCGCGCCGACGCGGCAGAAAAGGAGGGCCTCGTCGCGGCCAAGGTGCGCCTCGCCGATGCCGATGCGATTGCAAAGCAGGGTGCCGCGACCGCAGACGCGCTGCGGCTGAAGCTGGAGGCCGAAGCGGTCGGCAAGCAGAAGTATGGCGAGGCCGAGGCGCAGGCGATCGCGGCGCGCTTTGCCGCCGAGGCCGGCGGTCTCAAGGACAAGTTCGACGCGATGCAATCCATGAGTGCCGACACGCGCGCCCACGAGGAGCAGCGCATGCAGCTCGACTATGCACACGCGCAGCGTCTGAAGACCATCGAAGCCAACCAGGCGATCGCGCGGGAGCAGGCCGAGATCCTCGCCAAGGCTCTGGCCGTGTCGAAGATCGAGATCGTAGGCGGCGACGGCGAATACTTCGAGCGCTTCATGCGCAGCCTGAGCCTGGGCAAGGCGATCGACACCACGGTCGACAAGAGCGAACTGCTGAGCGTGGCGCTGTCGGAGCACAAGACCGGCAAGCGCGACCTCGTCGCCGATGCGCGTGAGCTCATCGCGGCACTCGGCGGTACGGAGTCGATACGCGACCTTTCGCTCGCGTCGCTGGCGCAGAAACTGTCGCCGTCGGCACGGCGCGACGACTGAGCACGCGAGGGGGCTGGCTTCAGCGCCAGCCCGGGTCCTGCGCTACCACTGCAACAGCCGCGTCACCGATAGAGACAAGGGTCCTCCATGTCGGATTCCGCAACGTTCGAACTGCTGCGCAAGCGCCTCGTTGCCGCGGCCGAGACGCTGAGCACCAAGGCCGAGGCGCTGAACGCGCGCCGCGTCGAGGCCTATGGCCGGGTCGAGAGCAAGCTGCTCGCGCGGCTCGGCGCGCGTACCGAGCACAATTGCGTCGCGCGCGACATCGTGCGCGTGGGCGACCTGCTGCTGTTCGGCTACAACGTGTTCATCGGGCTAAAGAAGGACACCGCGGTCGGCGATGTGTTCTGCCTTTACCGGCTCGATGAAACCGGTGACGGCGTGGATCTGGCTCCCGTACCATTGGCCGATTCGTTCCTGGCCGATCCGCGGTTCGTCGCCGATTTCCGCGAGCTGTTCACCTATTACCGCGCGACCACGCTCGACCAGCTGCGCGTGCTCGACGAACGGGTGCTGCTCGTCTTCCGCACCGGCTCCCAGGTCGGCGACAAGCGCGTGTTCCGGTTCGGCATCGGCCGTGACGGCAAGGTCAGCTACATCGACAACCGCGGCGAGCGCGACCATGTGCTGCCGCAGAGCCACGACTTCGAATGGACCCCGGTCACGCGCGAGCAGTACGTGCTGGGCCGGCATCCGCACGTCAATGTGCTCGATACCGTGTTCGTCGAAACCGTGGCCGGCGATCTCACGATCAAGGTCGAGAACAATACCGAGACCGGGCTCGGCATATTCAGCGAACCCGTCGACGACAGGAATCAGTCGCTCGCCGATGCGGAAATCGCCTACGCGGACCTGCGCAGCCTGATCCTGCTGCGGGTGCGTCCGTACCGCGAGGACACGACGCGCTACCTCGTGTTCAACAAACGCCTCAAGTCGGTGGTGCGCATCGACGAGATCGGCGCGTCGTGCATGCAGCTGCCGGAAGACCACGGCATCGTGTACCCGGGTGGCTGCTATCTGGAGTCGGGCGACTTCAAGCGCTTCGCCGATCTCGGCCACGACTTTTCGACGTACCGGATAAAGCGCGTGATCCGCGCCCCCAGCGGCGAGGACATGCTGTACGTGTTCTACGAGCCGCAGACGGGCGCCTATGCGCTGCTGTCGTACAACCTGATCGAGCGCAGCATGAGCCAGCCGCTGTTCGGCAACGGCTATGCGCGCTTCGTCGACGGGCGCATCCTGCTGATCACGCCGGAGGCGCCCGAGCAGGCGTCGCGCATCCACACCATGCAGCTCTGGCGCACGCCGTTCGCGTTCGACGACTATGCCAGCGCGCAGCCGCGCGTGGCGGGCCTGCTGGGCCGGCTCGGGAACGCGACCATCGTGCGTGCACTGGCCGATCTGCGTGAACTCCGGCGGCTGGCCGAGGACGCCGGCGGCCGCGGCGCCTACGAGCGACTGCTGCGTCTCGCGGCACGCTGCGCCGACGGCTATCCCTGGTTGTCCGAGGCGGAGGCTGGCGACATCGGCAGCGAAGTCGCCACGCTCGCACGCAGCGGGCGCGAAGCGCTGAACGCGTACGAGCGCCTGGCGCAGGCGCAGGCGACCGCACGCCAACTCGTTGCGGATGCCGATCGCGGGGTGGCCGAGCTGCTGTCACGCGTCGCCGGGCTGCTGTGGCAGAAACCTGACGATTTCACCGACGCCATCCGTCAGCTCAAACGCAAGCGCGGCGAACTGACCGTGCTGACCGAGCAGCCGCATACCGATACCGAGGCTATCGCCGCTCTCGATGTGCGCTTGCGCGACGAGCTCGACCGCATCGGCGCCCGTGCGCTCAAGTTCTTCGCGCAGCCGGCCGCTTTCGCGAGCCTGCGCCAGGGTCTGGGCGAGAGTGCGTCGGTCGTCGACAAGGCCAACTCGACGGCGGCGCTGTCGCCGGTCGCCGAGCGCCTCGATGCACTGGCCGAGTCGCTGGATGGCCTGTCTGAACTCATCGCCGGCTTCGAACACAGCGATGCCCAGCAGCGCGCGGCGCTGCTGGGCGAAACCTCGCAGCTCTACGGCGACGTCAATCGGATCCGCGCCGCACTGCGTACGCGCCGTGAGGCGCTGCTCGTGCAGGAACAGGGCATCGAATTCGGCGCGCAGCTGACCGTGCTCGAGCAGTCCGTACTCAATCTGATAGGCCGCAGCGATACGCCGGAAAGCACGGATGCCGCACTGGCGCAGGTGCTCAGTCAGATCGAGCAGCTGGAGGCCCGCTTCGGTGAGCAGCCGGATTTTCTCGTCGAGCTCACCTCGCGCCGCGAAGGTGCCCTCGAAGCCTTCGCCGCTCGGCGCGAGCAGATCGCGGCCCAGCGCGAGCGCCGGGCACAGGCGCTACGGGAAGCCGTCACACGGGTGCTCGATGGGATACCGCGCCGCATCGCCCGCATTGCCGTTGCCGAGGAACTGCATGCGTTCTTTGCCGGCGACACGTTGGTGGAGCGTGTGCAGCGGCAGCTCGAGGAACTGCGTGGCATCGGTCAGGCGGTGGCCGCCGACGAACTCGGCAGCCGCCTGCGAGCACTCAAGGAAGCCGGCCTGCGCGACCTGCGCGACCGCAACGAGCTCGGCGCGAGCGGCGAGGCGCTGATGCTCGGCGCGCACCGTTTCACGATAGAGCGCGGCGCACTCGACCTCGCGCTGCTGCACGACGCGAACGGGCTCGCGCTCCAGCTCACCGGCACCGATTACCGGCGTCGCTTCGCCGAGCCGCGCGCCGACGCGTTCCGCGCGGTCTGGGGACAGTCGTTGCCGAACGAGACGGCCGAGGTTTATCGCGCGGAGTTTCTGGCGGCGCAGCTCTGGCTGCGCCTGGAGTCCGGCGACGTGGCGCTGCGCGACGCGTTGCACGCGGCGGATCCACAGGTGCTGCTCGACCTGGTCGCACAGGAGGCGCAGCGGCGTCCGGCCGAGGACTACCAGCGCGGTGTACACGATGCGGATGCGGCTGCAATTCTGCGCGAGGTTGCGCGACTGGCCGCCGGTGCCGGCGAGCTGCGCGTGCCGGCGGTCGCCCGCGTGCTCGCGCAGGCCTGGTATGCCCAGCAGCGCGAGCAGGAACAGACGCTGGTACGCGCACATGCGGCCGGCCTGCACTGGTTCCTGCAGCGCGGCGAGCTGCCGTTGCCGGAGTCGTGGCGCAGCGGCCTGCGTGCGGCGGCGCAGGCATTGCGGCTCGATGCGTCCGTCGCCGATGTGGCAGCGCGGCACCTCGTCGCGAGTCTCGGCTGTGACGCGGCCCGTTTCGTGGCGAGCGCCGCTGCCATGGAGCTCGCCCTGCGCGCGCAGGCCGAACTGCCCCGCAGTGCGCTCGCCGCACTGCAGTCCGGATTGCCCGCCGCCGAGCGGCTGGCACTCGCGGTCGAATGGTGCCGGCGACTGGGGCAGAGCGACGCGGACGATGCGCTGGAGGCCGGCGCCATCCTGGCGTTCGACGCACTGCCGCGCGAGCGCGTCAATGCGCAACTGCGCACCGACGTGAGTGCCCTGCGTGGTGCCCATCCGCGAGTGCGCGACGGTGTGCTCGCGCTGCACCTGCCGGAGTTCCTCGACCGGCTGTCGCGGCATGCGGACACGACCGAGCGCGACTGGCATGCCTTTGCGAAGCTGCGCCATGAACTCGTCGAGGCGGAACGCCGGCGGCTCGGCGTCGAACGCTTCCAGGCCCGGCCCATGGCCGGCTTCGTGCGCAACCGTCTGATCGACGAGGTCTACCTGCCGCTGATCGGCAACAATCTCGCCAAGCAGATCGGCAGCGTCGGCGATACGCGCAGCGACCGGTCGGGCCTGCTGCTGCTGATCTCGCCGCCGGGCTACGGCAAGACCACGCTCATGGAATACATCGCCGACCGTCTCGGCATGATCTTCGTGCGCGTGAACGGGCCGACCCTGGGGCATGAGATCGATTCGCTGGACCCCGCCGCCGCACCGCATCGCGGCGCGGCCGAGGAGCTCGTCAAGCTCAACCTCGGACTCGCGATGGGCGTCAACGTCATGTTGTATCTCGACGACATCCAGCACCTGTCGGCCGAGTTCCTGCAGAAATTCATCAGCCTCGCGGACGGGACACGGCGCATCGACGCCATCGTCGACGGTGAGGCGCGCACGCTCGATCTGCGCGGCAAGCGGTTCGCGCTGGTCATGGCCGGCAATCCATACACCGAATCCGGCGAGGTATTCCGTATCCCGGACATGCTCGCCAACCGCGCCGATGTCTACAACCTCGGCGATGTGCTCAGCGGCCGGGAAGCCCTGTTCGCGGACAGCTACATCGAAAATGCATTGACCGCCAACAGCGTGAGCGCGCCGCTCGCGGAGCGTCCGCGTGGTGAAATCCTTGCGGCGCTGCGCGCGGCACGCGACGACGGCGAACTACCCGGTGAGTTGCCGGGCGGCGCGCAGACGCTCGAACTGCTCCGGCGCATGGTTGCGGTACGCGACGTGCTCATGCGCGTGAACGCCGCCTATGTGGACAGCGCCGCGCAGGACGACGCGTATCGCACCGAGCCCCCGTTCAAGCTGCAGGGCTCCTACCGCAACATGGCCAAACTCTCGGCGCAACTGAGTCCGCTGCTGACGCCGGCGGAGCTCGACGCGCTGATCCGTGACCACTACCGCGGCGAGGCACAGACGCTCGGCGCGCGCGCCGAGGAAAACCTGCTGCGGCTGGCGCAGCTGATCGGTGTGCCCGATGCGGACGAAACCGCGCGCTGGAACGCGGTGGTCGAGAATTTCCGGCGGCTCGCGCGGCAGGGCGGCAAGAACGCCGACGGGGCCACGCGCATGGCCCAGACCTTGTCCGACATCGCGTTGCAGCTCGAGAAACAGGGCGACAGCAGCAAGGGAGTGGGCGAGGCGCTGGGCGCGCTGCGGGTCCTCGGCGACATTCACGCGGCACTGCAGCGCGAGCCGCGTCTGGAGGCGCCGCCGGTGCTCAGCGACGCGCTCGCGCGCATGGCCAAGGCCTACGAGGAAACGCTGGTGCCGCTGGTTTCGGCGCTGCACCACAAGATGACGCTCGACCACGACATGTGGGACCAGGTGCGCCAGCTGCGCACGGGCGTCGATGCATTGATGAAGCGCGTCAACAAGACGTAGTCGATATCGTCACCGAGCGTCCTCGGCTGGAACGAAACGCCGAGGCCCTCGACGTTGCGGTCCGCACCGTGCGGGGCGGCCTGCGGGAGTGTCACGCAGGCTGCCGGCGCGCGGTGTCCGCGAACCGCAACACCGAGGTCGTGCGGTCAGGGTGTGCAATCTCCCATGCGTCGCAGATCCAGCGTTCCACTGCGCCCGGCGTAGGGGCCGGCTATCGTCCCGTCAGCGAAGCGGTAGTCGAGCACCGCGCGATCGCAGCCCTGCATTCGCAGCGTCGCCGAGCCGACGACGTAGGCGTTGTAGGTCGGCACGTTGTCGAAGCTGCCGCCGATCGTCTGGATCAGCTGCACGTCGACACTGCCGTTCACCGTCTGCGCGAGGTTGCCCTGCAACGTGAGCCAGTGCTGGCGCCCCGGGTCGTTCTGCGTACCCGCGGGGTCGTAGGTGAACCACGGCGCAAAGAAGACGCCGTCGGGCTGGATATTCAACTGCAGTCCCTGGCCGACGGCGGATTCGTCGTACCACGCGCCCGACTGGCGCGCGTCGAATCCTTTTGCTGCCGGGCGCGCACCGGCGCCGGGTTCGATCGTGCCGTTCGCCAGGCGACAGTCGCGCGTCTGCGGGGTGAGGCGCGACAGGGTGACGCTACCTTCCCGCGCGTTGTTGTACCCCGCGTCGAAGCGGTAGTTCAGCGTGGCGTTGCTGCAGTCGCGGAACGTCAGCGTCGCGCGGCCCACCGCGTGCGGTGCCACGGCCGGGCCGGCATCGAAATTACCGCCGGTGGTTTCGAGGATTGGCAGTTCGAGCGTCGTCGCGCCGGCCGGCACGCCGTTGATCTGCAGGGTGTACCAGCGCTGCTGCGCCGGATCGTTGCCGCCGGACGTGGTGTAGGTGAACCAGGCGCCGAACAGGGTGCGCGACGTCGGCAGCCAGTCGATCGACATCCCTTCTCCGTTGGCATAGGGAGAGAACCACAGGCCGGCCACGCCGGGCTGGTCGGATGCGATCGGCGGTGTCACCGTCGTCAGCGCGTTGGTCGAGAACGCCGCGGCGCTGGTGCCCGACTGACGGTCGATTACCGTTGCCGCGAGGCGTGCGCCGCCCAGCCCGTCGGCCACGAGCGCGTGGGGTTGCGCGCAGGTGCCGTTGCAGTCGAGAAACTGTTCGTCGCGCCGCTCGCCGGTGTTCGGATCAAGCCGTTCGACGCGCAGCTTGTTCGCCCAGGCATGGGCGATCAGCAGCGGACTCGAACCGCTCCCGAGCGGCACGAGCGCGATCTGGCCGCCGTCGTTGGCCGCGGCATCCAGGGTCGGATTGCGCGATTCCTGCTGCCAGAGTCGTGCACCGTCGGCGTTGGACAGTTTCACGATGCGGCTCGTGGTCTGCACCGTGTCGGCGCGCGGCGAGGCGTATTGCAGCAGATAGACCGCATCGGTGCCGCGCACCAGGCGTCCGCGATCGAAGCCGGCATCCAGGTTCACGATCCAGCGGGTCGATCCGTCAGCCGCAACGGACCAGACGCTGAGGCGGTCGGGCGGCAACGCGCCGCGACGACCCAGCACGACGACGCTGCCATCGGCAGCGATGGCGAATTCCGAGCGATATTCTGCGAGCGGACTCGGCACACGGTAGGCGCGCGTACCGTCGGGGGCATGCCGGAAGAGCTGATCGTCGACGCCCAGCACGCTGCTGCCGTCCTCGGCAATCGTGATCTGCGAGACTTCGCCGGTGCCCGCGCCGATCTGCTGCATGGCGCCACCGAGGTCCCTGATCTGCAGCGTGTACTCCGCAGCTCGCGCCACGACAAGCAGGCTCTGGCCGCTGGCGAGTGGCGCATGCGCCATCGCTCGCGTGAACGGCAGGAACGCCTGCAGTTCCGAGCTGCCGGAGCCGTCGCGAGTGTCCCAGCAGCGCGCGCGCAGCAGGTTGTTGCCATTCGGCACAGACTGCATCGCGGCGAGTTCGGTGCTGCAAAGCAGGGAGCCGAGTACCCGCAGCGTCGCGTCGTAGAGTTCGAACGTGATTGCCTGGCGCTCCCAGACGACGCGTCCCTGCGCGTCCAGCTTGGTGAGCGTGGCGGCGTGGATACCGTCCGGCTTGCTCAGCAGGTAGCTTGCGCCCGCGCTGTCCACCGCGTGCGCACGCAGCCGCGTGGGCGTGGTTGCCGCAGGGACGCCGTCGACGGCCGGAGCGATGTGGTTCGCAGCATCGATGGCGAGCAGCTGGGTCGGATTGCCCACGGTCGGTCCGTGCCCCAGCAGATAGTGCACCGTGCCCACGCGAGCGAGCTGCAGCGAAGTCTCGATACTGAAGAGCGGCATTGCCGTCATGGCGCCGGTCGCATCGCGCCGTACGAACCAGTCCGACCCCCGCAGCGCACAGACATGCGCCGTCGATCCATTGGCGTCGACGACGAGGCCTCCTGCTATTCCGCCCGCCATCGCGCCCGGCACCTCGCACAAGGTCTGCTGCCACTGCAGCCGGCCGTCGCCGCCCACCCGCGTCAGTGCGCGCGGCTGCGGCGAGCCGGTACCCGTGCCCGTGACGACATAGAGCGCGTCACCGGCGCGCTGGATTTCCGCGATTCCACTGTCGCTGCCGACGGCATGCGTCGTCGTCCATGCTGGCGCCCCCTGTGCGGTGAGACGTGACAGCACGAGGCTGGTGCCCTGCAGACTCGCGACGTAGACGCCGCCATCGGCCGCGCCGACCGCGCGTGGCGAGGTCGCGGCTGCGCCGATGTTGTAGTTCCAGAGTTCGCGGCCATCGCTGCCGTAGCGTGCAATAACGCTGAACGGAGGATTGGCGTTCTGCGAGACCACGACGGCGCCGCCGTCGGCTTGCGCTTCGATACCAAGCACGCTGCGTCCGAGTGTGATGCTTTTGCGCTCGACGCCGTCTGCGCCGAACAGCATCAGCGCGCCGCTGCGCGCGACCCAGAACGCGCCCGTGGTATTCGCCGCGACCGCGGAACAGCCGGTGAGGTCGATGCGCCACTTCAGGCGCAGATGCGGATCGACGCGGGCCAGGCGGCAGCTACTGCTGCGCAGGATCACGTCGCCGCCGTCGAGTGCATACCCGTCGTCGAAGGCCGCGTCGCCGTCGGTCGTACCGCTCATTGCGCGCGTGAGTGTGGCGGTGCGGCCGTCGGCGTTGCGGCTGACCGCACCGTTCTCGAAGGTCCAGATTGCACCGTCGGTGGCGACCAGGAAGCGCGTCGGATTGGCGCCTGTGGTCGTGTCTGGCGTGACGTAGCGCCAGTCAGCGGCGGCGGTGGTGAAAAGGGTCGGTAGCAGTGCTGCCATCAGCGCAATCTGGCGCAGGTGACGAAGCGAACGTTGTGGCATGGGAGCGTCCTTGTTCAATGGTGCCTGTAGGGACGCCCGAACCGGCGCTTTCCCCCCAAGAGCAAAACCGCGTGGGGCCACGCGGCTGAAGTGGTGCGCGTAAGAACCGGTCATGACGGCGTCGGGTGGCGGACTTGTGTGGACCTGCGTGGGCAGACCATGGCTACGCTTCCACTATGGCGCACAGCCACCGGCGCGCGCCAGTTGCAGCGTGCCGCGCAGACCGCGGAATGCGCCGCTACCGGGCGCGTCGTCAAACCGATAGTCGAGTTCGGCGCGATCGCAACCCTGTACGCGTAGCGTGGCGCTGCCGACCGCGTTGGCGTTGTACGTCGGCAGGCTGTCGAAGCGACCGCCGATGGTCTGCACGAGCACGAGTTCCGCGGTGCCATTGCGCGCATCGGCGAGATTGCCCTGCAGGGTGAACCAGTGCTGCCGGCCCGTATCGTTTGCGGCGTCGACCGGATCGAACGTGAACCACGGCGCGAAGAACACGCCGCCCGGCTGCACAGTGAACTGCAGTCCCTGGCCGGCGGTGGCGCCATCGAACCAGGTGCCGGAGAGTCTGGCGTCGAAACCATTGGAGGGCGGTGTGGCGCCCGGCGCGGGAGCCGTGCTGCCATCGGCGAGCACGCAGGACGGTGCCGCCGGCGACAGGCGTGACAGGCTGATGGTGCCGCTGCGTGCGTCGTTGTATTCCGCATCGAAGGTGTATGCCAGTGTTGCCTTGCTGCAATCGTGAAAAGTGAGCCTCGCGCTGCCGATCTGCCGTGGAGAAACCGACGGGCCGGCGGCGAAGTTGCCGCCGATCGTTTCCAGGATGGGCAGCGTGAGTTCGCGCGCGCCGATGCCAACTCCGTTTGCCTGCAACGTGTACCAGCGCAGTTCGGACGGCTCGTTGCCGCCGGTCGTCGAATACGTGAACCAGGCCCCGAACAGCGTGCGCGAGGCCGGCAGCCAGTCGAATGCGATGCCTTCGCCGTTGGCATAAGGCGACCACCAGGCGCCGGCTATGCCGGGTTGGTCGAGGCGGGTTGAGGCGGCGGGCTGGTCGAAGTTGCGCTGCCGGTAGACCGCCACACCGCTGCCGTAGGTGCCTGAGTGTATGCGCGCGACGAGACGCGAGACACCGTCGCTGCCGTTGATGAGTTTTGCCGGATCGCATTCGGCGGCCGCGCAATCCTTCCGGCTCTCGGCCAGCCGCTGACCGTTGCGGCTGTCGTAGTGTTCGACGCGCATTCGGCGACGCTCTCCGTGGACGCTGACGACTCTCTCGCCGTCGGCGCTGAGTTCCATGACATGGTTCAAGCCGGAAGTGTTTTCCGAGTCGGCTGACCAGCTCAGGGTGCCGCTGGAGCGATCAAGGCGCACGATACGCGTGGTTTCGGCTTGTGGCGGGCGCGGCCCGTGATCGAGCTCGTCACTGACACGCTGCGCGACGTAGATTGCGTCGTCACCGGACAACAGGCGCGCGGCATAGCCGCTTTTCTGCAGCGTCGGCAACACGACGCGCCAGCTGCGGTTGGTCGCTGGATCGATGTGATAGACGATTCCTCGCACGTCAGTCAGAGGAAGGCTGCCATCGACGGTTCCGTAGACCGTAACGGCGCCGTTCTCGTCAATGTGGAAATTGGGCCAGCCACCTATTTCCATCATGGCGGCTGTGATCACATAGCGTCGCTGCAGGTCGGGTCCGTACACTGCGATCCGGTCCTCGGTCGGAAAATCGGGGTTCAGTTGTACGGCCACGTAGCCTGAACGGCTGGTATGAATGCGGTAGACGTTGGAGCCCAGGTGTTCACTGCGTAGCGTGCGCCCGCCCGCGTCGAGCAAATCCAGCGTGTGGCTCGTGTATCGGCTGTAGGCGAGCAGCACCCGGTTGTCGGGCAACATGACGACGCCGATGGCGTTGGTGGCGCTAACGATCTCGCGCTGCCACAGAACTTCGCCGGTTGCGACGTCGAGGCATTCAACATGGCCGGCCTCGGTCGCATAACCGTCCTCGGTGGTACGTGCGCGGCGCGTGAAGCTGCAGAGACGCGCCGCATTGCTCGCGAGCACGCCGCTTTTCACATCACCGATCTGGTCGCGCCGCCAGGCGATGCGACCGTCCGCGTCGACGCGGGTTGTCGAGTAGCGCCGTCGCGGCAGGTCTTCGTCAGCGTCGACCGTCAGCAGAAACTCGGAGCCGTCAGTGCCGCTATGCGACGCCGCAAGCAGTATTGGCGACGGCACGGTCATGCTTGAGTAGGCGCTGGGATCGAGATCGCCCTGATCATTGATCTGCATGAGCCACGCGTCAGCCGACTCGCTCATCAGCAGATTGTCGCCGGCACGAAGAGGGCCGCTTCCGGCAATCAGCCGATTGACCAGACGTTCTCCATTCGCGCTCAACCGCACATAACGCAAACTGTTTTCTGCGCCGTAGCTGTTGCCACCGACTACGATGGTGTCGGCATTGCTGTTTTCCGTCAGTACCGGAACGTTGCCATGTAAGTTGAACGATTCGATGTCAATATCTCGCCGCCAGGCAACCGCGCCGTCGGCGTGCATCCGTACAATCTGGAAGGAGAAAGATTCCGCTCCGCCGGCGTGGACACTCACTTCGCCGTTCCGGTGCGCGAGCACGGTTTGCCCACGGTCAGTAGCGTGCGTCGTGGCGCGGTTGATCCAGGACAGGCGTCCGTCGGGAGAGACGCGCGCAACCTGTAGTTGGGACGTGTCCGCACCGGCGGCGACCGGCGTGGTGCCAGACAGCACGATCGCGCCGTCGACCGTCACCACGGCTGCTGTCGTATCGGCTTGCCAGCGCTCGTCAGATTGCCAGCGCCAGGCCACATTGCCGCTACGGTCCAAGCGCCGGATGCTCGCGTGCACACCGCCGCCCGATGCAGCCACGGCGCTCACGGCAAGAAGGCCATCGCCGGCCGGAACCGTAAAGAGACGGCGACGGCGGTCGAAATTTCCCTGCATATCGTGCAGTACCGTCGGATCGGGCACGGCGATGACACTGCCGTCGGTGCCGAGACGACGCAGTTCACCAAGGGATGACGTATCGCCCGGATTGGGGATGATCCAGAGCGTGCCATCGGCTGTCGCGATGGCCTCGCCGCAATGCGGGCTGCGCCAGCGCAGACGGCCCTCGCTCGTGAACCGAAGCAGCTCGCAGTGGCTGTCGCCGTAGGTCATCGCGACCGCACCGCCGTCGGGCAGCAACGTCGTGACATAGCTGAAGCGCGGCATGCCGAAATTCGAGGGCTGCTCAGCGTGCAGCACCTGGCCGTTGCGAAAGCGCAGAATATGTCCGTCGTCGTCATTGGCCCAGCCGTTGCCGTCGGCCGATAGCTGCAGATCCCTCAATTGCAGCGGTGCCTCGATGTGACCGGACGGCACGACGGTTGCGCCGTCCCAGGACCAGGCGTCTTGGGCGCCTAGCAAGGCCAGCAGCAGTATTTTCAGAACGATCTGGTTGCGCAAGGGAACCTCGCAATGAAGAACGAGAGAGGCGCCTGCTGCGACTGTCTGTGTGAAAAACAGGCAGCAGTCACTGTCGTCACGTTCGTTGGCACCGCAATTGGCGAATTCCCATCAGCGAAAGCCGCCTTCGGCGGCTTTCGCTGATGGGACGTACTGCAGCCGTCAGGACTTTGTGCACAAGTCCCCCTACGGCCCACATCCCCCTTCCTTGATCATCTCCAGCTCGCCCGTACGGCCCGCGAACGCGCCGACGCGTTCGTCGTCGCTGAACTGATACGTCAGCGTGGCGCGATCGCAGCCGCGCATCTGCAGGGTCGCCTGTCCGGCGATATAGCGGTTGCGCGTCGCGCGGCGATCGAAGGCGCCGCCGACGGTCTGCACGATCACGAGATCGACCTTGCCGTTCACGGCGGTGGCGAGATCGCCCTGCAGCGTGAACCAGTGCTGCCGGCCGCTGTCGTCGGCCGCGCCGGCGACGTCGTAGGCGAACCAGGCGCCGAAGAACACGCCGTCGGGCTGCACGGTCAATTGCATGCCCTGGCCGCCGGTCGCTGGCTCGTACCACGACCCGCTCTGGCGCGCGTCGAACCCCTTGCTCGCGGGGCGGGCATCGGGAGCCGGGCGCACGCTGCCGTCGGCCAGGATGCAGGGCTGCGTCGCCGGCGACAGGCGCGACAGGGTGATGGTGCCCGTCGCGCCGTCGTTGTAGCGCGGATCGAAGGTGTAGCGGAAACTGCCGTTCGCGCAATCGCTGAAGCGCAGGGTGCCGCTGCCGACACGCGTGGTGACCCGCGGCTCGGCCGAATCGAAGGCGCCGCCGGTCACGTAGTAGATGTCCAGTTCGGCGCTGCGCGCATCGGCCGGCACGTTTGCCGCCTGGGCCACGTACCAGCGTTGCTGCGCGGTTTCGTTGCCGCCGGCCTGCGAATACGTGAACCACGGCATGAAGATCAGCCCCGCCTGCGGCAGCCAGTCGAGCACCAGGCCTTCGCCTTCGCCGTAGTACGAACCCCAGGCGCCATTGAGTCCCGGCTGCCCCACACGCACCGCCGTCTCGTCGGCGAACGCGCGCGCCGCCGCGCGATCGGCCCCGGCCACGCGGCCAATGCCGCCCAGCGCCGCCGTACCGCCGTAGCGGCAGTCATCGGCCGGGCAGGCAATCGTGGTGGAGCCCAGCGCGCCGCCATCTTCCACGGAATAACTGCTCAGGTCCCAGCGGCCTTCGCCGGCAGCGAACACGACGACGCTGTGCGTCGAGGGATCGTAATCCGCGGCGTCACCGCCGAGGACCTTGCGCCAGCGGCGATTGCCGCCTTCACGGCGGACCACGTCGAGCGCGACACGCGCGTTGCTCAGCGCGGTGCCTGAGCGCCGCTCGATAACGACGGAATCGCCCGCCAGATGCAGGAACGAGGTCGGGTTCACCACGTCGTCCAGGCCGCGCTTCCAGCGTACATTGCCGTCGCTGTCGATCTTCCACGCGAATGTTTCCGATGATGCCTGGGTCGCCTTGCCCACGACGTACACGTTCTCGTCGTCGTCGATGCGCACCTGCTGCGGCTGGATGCCGACCGCGGCGAGATCGAGCGTGTACACGACGCGACCATTGCGGTTCCGGCGGATCAGCTCGCCCTGATCGCTCGTCGACGGTGTCGATGCGAGCCGCTCGACCACGACGGAATCGCCGTCATTGTTGAAATCGCCGAGCGGCGTGCGCTCCGTCGTCGACACGTGGATTTCGGAGGCGCCCGAAGGGTCGTAGAGCTGTACGCCGTTGTACAGATAGGAGACCACGAGGTGATTGTCCTCGCGCAGACGGAACATGGTCGGCGGCAGCGGATTGCGCGAGCGGAAATTCACCGGCTCCTCGATCGTCCGCGACCAGATCGACCGTCCGTCAGTCGCGGCGATGCAGCGCACGCGATTGTCGGGCTGGCCTTGCACGGCCTGCACTTCGGAAACGCACACGCGGTCGTTCGTGGCCGTGGCCTGGGCGAGGTCGAACGCACCGGGATACTCGAGGTCCCAGGCCACGCTGCCATTCGCGGTGATGCGTCGTACACGGTAGCTCGACGTGCCGTCGGCAGCGCTGACCACGAAGGTGTCGCCCTGCGCATTGGCGGCAAGTGCACGGGCACGAATCTGCAGTGGTGTGGAGAGCTGCGTGTCCTCCACGACGACGGTGCCCTGCGCGTCGACTTCGACGAGACGGCGCACGCCGGCTTCGCGTGCGCCGACCAGCAGGGTGTGCCCGTTGGTTTCGCGGGCGCGGGAGATGACGGTGGTCACGGGCAGTTCCCGGTCGTAGTCCGGCGTACCGTTCGCACCGAAGCCGAGCAGGCGCAGGCGCTGCGCCGCGCCGCTGAGGGCCGTGGTCAGCACCGTGGCCCGGCCGTTCGTCGCGACGTGCAGTGAACAGCCTGCGCCCGGCCCGGCGCAGGCATCGCCGATGCCGGCCGGCAGGGGCTGCGTCCAGAGCGCGGCGCCGCTCGCGGAGACGCGCGAGAGCTGTGCGCCGGTGCGATTGACCGTATCCAGCGAATACACGCTGCCGTCCTGGCCGAGGGCGATCACGGCGATCGCCGAGTTCGGTCCCAGGACCTGATCCGTTTGCCAGCGTAGCTGGCCGTTGTCGCCGATGCACAGGCGCACGACAGTGCTTCCGTCAGCTTTCCGGGCGGCGGCGCAGCTCTGGCCGAAGCCCGCCGCCACCGCGGTGAATTCCAGTTGCGCGCTCGCGTCGGTCCAGGCCCAGCGCTGGCGTCCCAGGCGATCGAAGCGCGCGAGTTGCGCGGCACCCTGTCCCGGGTTCGTGCTGTTGCGGCCGGCAATCAGCAGGTCGCCGCTGGTCGCGTCGACGGCGCGTTGTGGCCGCTGGTAGCGCAGCGGCGCAGGTTCATCGCCGACCGTACGGGCGACGACCGGGAAAGCCGTCGGCGTCAGCGTGGCGCGCAGGCTGCCGTCCGCGGCGAGCCGCTGCAGGTCGTCGGCCGTTTCGATCCAGCTGCCGCCCGCGGCGTCGGTCAACACGAGCTGTGGTGCGACGTTGCGCTGCCACACCAGCTGGCCCTGCGCATCGAAGCGGCGTATCCGGTTCGACGCGGTTTCTGTGAGCAGGACACCGCCGTCGGGCATCGCGATCAGGCGCGACGTGGCTGCCGTCGTGGTTGCGACGACAGTCTGGTCGCCGGCCTGACGCTGCAGCACCGTGGTGTCGCCGCGCTGCACGAGCAGCCAGCGAGCGCCGTTCACCGTGGCGACGTCGACGATCTGGGCCGACGCTGCGCCGGAGCTCGGCAGGGTTTGATCCCAGCTGGCGGCGACAGCAGCCTCAGCGGCCAAGACGCCCAGCACGAGCGAACTGAGCCGGCCGGAGCAGCGGATAACGGCGCGCAATGCACGATTCATAGCGGTTACCTGTGTCGAAAACGAACCCAGTTTCAACAAGACGGGGTCCCGGGCGCCATCCCCTAGTCGGGGCGTAGGTTGCAATAGTCGCGATTTCGGCGCCGTGCTGAACGACGGCTCCTGCCGCGACGGGGGCCGGACATGCCGAGGGCCGCACGCGGCGGCCCTCGTCGATCCGAAACGGTGCAGAAGGATTACTTCAGCTTGGCGTCGCTGCGGAGCGCCTCGGCGCGATCGGTCTTTTCCCACGAGAACGCCGTGAACGTCTCGCCGTTGGCGAGCTTCACGTCGTACGGTGTGCGACCGAAATGGCCATAGCTCGCCGTCTGCTGGTACATCGGATGGACCAGATCCAGCATCTTGATGATGCCGTAGGGGCGCAGGTCGAAATGCTTGCGGATCAGCTTTTCGATCTTGTCGTCGCTGATCTTGCCGGTGCCGAAGGTCGTGACCGAGATCGACGTCGGTTCGGCGACGCCGATCGCGTACGACACCTGGATTTCGCAGCGGTCGGCGAGGCCAGCCGCGACGACGTTCTTGGCGACGTAGCGCGCGGCATAGGCGGCCGAGCGGTCGACCTTGGACGGATCCTTGCCCGAGAACGCACCGCCGCCATGGCGCGCCCAGCCGCCGTAGGTGTCGACGATGATCTTTCGGCCGGTCAGGCCGCAATCACCGACCGGGCCGCCGATGACGAACTTGCCGGTCGGATTGATGTGGAACTTGGTGCCCTTGTGGATCCACTTGGTCGGCAACACCGGCTTGATGATCGACTCCATGACGGCTTCGACCAGATCCTTCTGCTTCACGCCCGGGTCGTGCTGAGTCGACAGCACCACGGCGTCGATCGCCGTCGCCTTGCCATCCTCATAACGCAGCGTGACCTGGCTCTTGGCGTCCGGACGCAGCCACGGCAGCGGCGACTTCTTGTGCTTGCGCACCTTGGCCTGCTGCTCGACGAGGCGGTGCGAGTAGTAAATCGCCGCCGGCATCATGTCCTTGGTTTCGTTGGTCGCGTAACCGAACATCAGGCCCTGGTCGCCGGCGCCCTGCTCTTCGGGCTTCTTGCGGTCGACGCCCTGGTTGATGTCGGGCGACTGCTTGCCAATGAGGTTCAGGATGCCGCAGGTCGCGCCGTCGAAGCCGACGTCGGAGGAGTCGTAGCCGATGTCCAGGATCACCTTGCGCGTGAGCGCTTCGAGGTCGATCCAGGCCGACGTCGTGATCTCGCCGGCGACGATGGCGACGCCCGTCTTCACCAGCGTCTCGCACGCGACACGGGCGCGCTTGTCCTGCAGCAGTATGGCGTCGAGCACCGCATCGGAGATCTGGTCGGCGACCTTGTCCGGATGGCCTTCGGACACGGATTCGGAGGTGAACAGGTAGCTGCTCATCGCGGCATATCCTTCAATTCGGATAAAGGGATGGAAAACGGAACCGCGGATGATAGCGGCTGGCCCGGGATATTGCATCTGCCGTCGGGTTTCCGGTAGGCCGCGCCCGGCGGGCGGGCATCAGAGGCGGGATCCGGACGTCCATGCAAGTCGAGAAGGCGGCCGCCTGCGGTTCGCCGCGCGACCCGTCCAGCGACGGGCTGCATTCGCCGCAATTTGTTGACCATTCGCAACACATACCGCGCGCACATTTTTCCATCCTTGGCGCATTGTGTTGCCATGGCACATCGCTATCATTGCGGCGGCTGCATTCCGGCACAACGCTACGTATCCGCAGCGCCGTTCGCAGCGACGGCGCATCGTCGTCAGGGGTTTCCATGCTTCGCCTTGTCACTGCCGCGTTCGCGGTCGGGTTGCTGTTGTCTGCGTCTGCGGTTTCCGCCCGCTGCGGCATTGCCGCGAATGAATCGACGATCTACGGCTATACGAGCCTGTCGGGTTCGCGCTGCACGACGCTGGAGGAACTCGAGGCGGAGTTGCGCGGTTCGCAGATGCCGCTGGCGGCCAATGCATTCACGATTCCCGGCCCGTTCGACCGGCAGGGGGTGGTGGCGAATCTCGACTACCGGCCCTACGGCGCGCTGGGATCCGGAGCCAGTGTCCTGACGGGACCGCCGGTGACGACGACCTCGACGTGGCGCACCTACGTGAAGAACTGGCCGCCGGTGTCGCCGCTGGCGGCGTGCGCGATCGCCGGCTGCGGCAGCGAGGGCTGTGTCTCGCCGGAGCTGGAGCGGCAGCGCCTGCAGTGCCAGCTGGACGTGACCTGGGCAGTGGATGCGCGCTATTGCTGGACGCGCAGCGCACCAGTGAGCCTCAGCGGGTCGGTCACGCGCTTTGCGCGCGTGAGCGGCATCGGCGCCGAATCCGGTGCGCTGCTCTATGCACCGGCGTCGAGCACGAGCAACGATTCCGGCGCGTCGTTCTCGGTCGCGCTGCAAAGCTGCGCGACGCGGCTGGACGGAGCCCCCGGCACGCGGGCGACGCAGACGGTGAACTGGGGCATCGCGCGCCAGGACAGCGTGTCCTGCGGTGCCGGCGCCGGCGTCAACGGTGCCGCGAACTCGCCGGAGACGGCCTGTCAGGCCGGCTTCAACAAGACCCTGCTGAGCGCGCCGCGCTTCACGCAGACACCGACCCCGTGTTCCGAGGGCAATCCCTGCTTCGTCGGCAACGGCAACAAGGCTGCGCACGAGACGGTGTTCCGCCACGGCCGCATCGCGTTCGACCTGCACTACACGTCACTGCGCCAGCTGCGCAACTACGGTTCGCTGGACACGAACTGGTCGCACAGCTTCGCCAAGCGCCTGCTGACCGAATGGAGCCATCCGGGCCATCTCGGCACGAATCCGGAAACCTCGCCGATCGCCGAGGTGACCACCGTGTTCGTGCAGGACGAGGAGCCCACCCTGGAGGTCTATCGTCGCGACGGCAGCCTGCCGGCCGGGGTGTTCCGCGCGACCACCAGCGTGGGCCGCACGCTGCGCTATACCGAAGACGGCACGACGCCGCCGTACTACGAACTCACGTATGAAGACGGCCGGCGCGAGCGCTATGACCGCGCCGGACGCCTGACCGGGGTGCTGCATCGCGACGACCCCAGTCTGGATCTGATCATCACCTGGCGCGGCCGCGCGATCGTGGCCGAGCCGAATGTCGAGACGGCGCACCTGGAGGAAGCGTTCTGGCGCATAGCCCGGGTGACTGATGCGAGCGGCCGCTACGTCAGCTTCGACTACGCCGACGTGCGCCTGCAGCGGCTCGACCGCATCACGGCCGACGACGGCACCGAACTCGCACGCTTCGTCTACGACCCCGACGGCCGCCTCGTGAACCTCGTGCGCTCCGGCAAGAGCCGCACCTTCGTCTACAACGAGCCCGGCCACCTCGGCGTGAGCGCGAGCGTGCGTGGTTCCTGGCTCACGGGCATCCTCGACGAGGACGGGCGTCGTTACGCCTCCTACACCTACGACGAGTGGAGTCGCGCGACGGCGAGCTGGCACGGCATCGACGCCGGCCGCGTCGACATCACCTATCCGCTGAGCCCCGATGGCACGCAGGACGACGGTCGCGCGATCGTGCGCACGCCGTCGCTGCGCGAGACGACGTATACCTTTGCCGCGAACCATCCGTATCGCGCGCCGGCCAGCGTCACGGATCAGGCGGGCACGGTCAGCTTCGAATACCACCCGGGCACGTTCCTGCTGACCGCGCGCACCGACCGGCGCGGCACGCGCACCGAGATCGAATACGACGCCGACGGCAGCCGCGAACGCGTGCGCACCGAGGCCAAGGGCCTGCCCGAGCAGCGTCGGCGCGAGCGTGACTGGGACTATGCGCTGGGCCGGCTCACGGCCGAGCGGCTCTATGCCGATCCGCCGGCGGGACCGCGCACGCTGCTCAGCGACCGCCGCTTTCACTACGCGCCCGGCACCGGCCAGCTCGTGCGTACCGAACGGATCGATCCGGTGGACGGCCGTGTGCGTGCGACCGCCTACACGTACTGCAGCGCCGCCGATGTGACGACCCCATCGACCGGCTGCGCGCTGGCAGGCCAGCTCAAGCGCATCGACGGGCCGCGCAGCGACGTCGCCGACGTGACCGACTATGCGTGGTATACGGCCGATACGCTGACGGGCTGCGGCAGCGTTGCCGGACCCTGTGCGCGCAAGGGCGACTTGCGCACGGTGACGAACGCGCTGGGCCAGGTCACTACGGTCGTCGCCTACGATCGCGCCGGCCGCCCGGTGCGCGTGCGCGATCCGAACGGCACCCTGACCGACTACACCTACCACCCGCGTGGCTGGCTGCGCACGCGCACCGTGCGCGCGAACACGGACGGATCGGCTTCCGCGGCCGACGCGGTCACGACGCTGGAATACGACGAGAGCGGCAACGTCTCCAAGCTGATCTCACCCGACAACGGCGCGGCGCTGACTTATGTTTACGACGACGCACACCGGCTGATCAGCGTGCGCGATGTGCTGGGCAACCGCATCGTCTACACGCTGACCAGCCACGGCGACCGCCGCGCCGAGCGGCGCTTTTCCGCGGCCAGTGCGAACGTCTGGCAGGTGGTTCGCGAGTACGACGAACTCAACCGGCTCGTGCGCGAGCTCGATGCGCTGAACCGGCCCGTGCTGCGCCTGGAACGGGACGATCCGGCAGCCGGCATCCTCAACGGCTACGACGCGAACGGCAATCCGCGCCATAGCGTCGACGGGCGCGACGTCGCGACCGAGCAGCGCTACGACGGTCTGAACCGGCTCGTGAAGACCTTGCAGGACGTGACCGGCACCGGCACGACCGCAAACGCCCAGACCCTGTTCGCCTACGATGCTGCCGACCGGCTCACGGGGGTGATCGACCCGGACGGCGTGGCGACCGGCTACGTCTACGACGGCCTCGGCGATCTGCGGCAGGAGACCAGCCGCGATGCCGGCAACCGCAGCTTCGTCTACGACCTGGCCGGCAACCGCATCGGCGAGACCGACGCGCGCGGCATCAGCACCACGCACGTCTACGATGCGCTGAACCGGCGCACCGATACCTTCTATCCCGATCTCAGCCGGCGCGTGCGGCGCGACTACGACCTGCCGGACGTGACGACCGGCTGCGTGGCCTCGTATCCCAAGGGGCGCCTGAGCCGGATCACCGATGCGAGCGGCGTGACCACCTACTGCTACGACCGGCGCGGCAACGTGGTGCGCAAGCGCTGGACCGCGGCCGGCGGCGCGACGCAGCAGCTCGACTACAGCTACGACAGGGCTGACCAGCTCCAGAGCATCACCTATCCGGGCGGTGCCGTCGTCACCTACCTGCGCGGCGGCGACGGTCGCATCAGCGGCGTGCAGTGGCAGCCCGTCGCCGGCGGTGCCGTGACATCGCTGGTGAGCCAGGTGAGTCATGTGGCATTCGGTCCGTTGACGAGCCTAACCTTCGGCAATGGCCGCCAGCTCGCCAAGCGCTACGACCGCAATTTTGCGATCGACCAGATAGAAAGCACGCTGCCCGGCGGGCTGGTGCTGGACTTCGACACCGACGTGCTCGGCAACGTCACGCAGATTGCGACAGCGCTCGGCGCCGCGCCGCAGCGGCGCTACGACTACGACCCGCTGAACCGGCTCATTCACCTGCGCGACGGCGCCGGCAGCGCAATCGAAACCTTCACCTACTCGCCGACCGGCGACCGCACCAGCAAGCAGCTCGGTGCAGGCGTGCCGCAGACGTATACCTACCAGCCCGACACGCATCGCCTTGCGGCCACCGGCAGCGCCGCACGCAGCTACGATGCGAACGGCAACACCACCGGCATCGCCGGCATCAGTCCCTATCCACTGGTCTACGACGACACGAACCGGCTCGCGCAGGTGGCCGTCGACGGCCTGGGCAGCCGCGCTGAGTACGGCTACACCTACAACGGCCTGGGTCAGCGCACCGGAAAAGCCACACCCGATGCGGCAATCGACACCGTCTACGACGAAGCCGGCCTGCGCCTCAACGACATCCACTGGACTCTCGACTGCGGCAGCAGCGAGTCACTGCGCGTCGCGAGTGCCTGCACCCGCATCGCCAACGGACGTACGGACTACATCTACCTCGACGGTCTGCCTATCGCCGTCGCACGCTACGCCGCCGGCAGCACCACGGCGCAACTGAGCTACCTCGAAACCGACCACCTCGGCACCCCGCGCGTCGCCGTCGACGCCGCTACCCACGCCATCAAGTGGAAATGGGATCTGCTGGCGACCGCCTTCGGCGACCATCCGGCCACCGTGCCGCCCGGCGGGTTCGCGCTGAACCTGCGTTATCCCGGGCAGTACTACGATGCGGAGACGGGGCTGCACTACAACTACTTCAGGGACTATGACCCCGATATCGGGCGGTATGTGGAGAGTGATCCGATTGGGGTGCGCGGAGGGGTGATGCGTTTCGCATATGTCAGCTCAAGTCCGCTGAATGCTGTTGATCCTGCAGGTCTCGTGAAGGTCGACTTGTTTAGCCCGGATCCTAAAGAGCAGGTTTACCACGACGCGGTCGCGAGCTATCTCGATAAGCCGAATGAGTGCCTGGTCTATTCACATGGATCGAGTCAGGCCATCTACGATGCGCGTAACGGTATGCGAGTGCTAACGACCGCCGAGCAACTGCAGAAGCTGCTACTGGCTGAAGGGTGCAAAAGAGGGATGAAGGTCACCCTGTACTCGTGCAATACAGGGGCAGGCGACGAGCCCATCGCCAAAACTCTTGCTGAGGGCGACGACGGTATATTTACAGAAGTAACGGCTCCCAATAAGACGATCTGGTACAACCGGGTCACCGGCGCGTCCGGTCCGACATTCGTTTTTGGAAAGGGAGAGGGAGGGGTCATGAATACTGAAGATCCAGGTTCTTTCGTGAATTTCACAAAATGAACAAGAAACTGATCGTCTGCATGGTTGTCGTCACGTCAGTCGCCGCATGTGCCAGAGCGACAGGAGGAGATCAGGCGCCGTCGCCGAGCAGCGACTATGCTCTCAGTGCGGCTGAAATAAGCCTACTCTCAGAGCGGGGAAAAGGTGGGGATGGCGAAGCCATCAAGAAGCTGGTCGCGTACTTTCTTGTTCATGAGCAGAACCACGATGTCGGCATGCGCTGGCTTGAACGTCTTGGCGATCTGGGGGACAGCGATGCGCAAGAATCGGTAATTGGGTACTACGAGAACAGAAAATCTCTTCCTGGCGGTAAAGCGTACGCAAAGGAACTCCGAGAGCGTTGGCAACGCAAATAGGCACCTCTGGACGATGGCAGCGTTAGCACCGTTTCCGCCAGCACAAAGAGGAACATCGTGGTGCACAACGACCGGGGTTTTCATCCTGGCGATCGGACAACTATTCGAAGGTGCGAATGTGATCGATAGTAGTACTCGACGAATTCGCTGGACTCACACGGCAATTTATTGCATAGCGACTTTCCCGACTTTCAAGTTGTCTCCGAATGTTTTTTCTCACACAGAGTTTAAGGGGGGGGCTTGGCTGACGCAGTTGACTGGCTGATCAATGGCACTTCGTTGGTGGTTGTCGTGCTGCTCCTGTTTGTTGCGCTCGTAGTTAACGCCAGAGCTCTTTCTGCGCTCAGACCTACTTTCGTTGTGCTCGCTGCCATGGATTTCGGTACCGCGGTTTCCGGTCTTTTTTCCATTTGAAGCAAGCTGGCTCGATCCTCGGATCTCTGATGCCGATAGTTCCGCCGACTTTGTAGACATTCTTAGGGTGGTTCTTCTGGCGGCCGCAGTCCTGCTGCCTTCGCTATTGGCCAGGACGAAAGCACAGAGCGAGCAGTTGAGCCGCCTTCTCTCGGAAGACGAATACAGTTCAGTGTGTAGCAATCGCCGCTGTCGCAAATCGCGAACGCGCCAGTATGGCGCCGCTAACAAGATGGGAATATGCCTCATGAAGGTTGTAGTAGGGTTCTCAATTTTTACGGAAGAGCCTTCCGCGTTTGGAAGTGTCATGGGCTCTATCGAGGTAGCGGCCAGTCCTGCAGTGGGTGACGCTATCTGGTTCTTGAATCCCGGGAATGGTGCGCAAATGCCGTCTTGCGGATTTTCTGGGGTTCTCAATGTTGAGCGCAGATCGTTGGCTGCGAACGAACAAGATGGTCAGCTGCGAGTGAGTCTAAGTGATCTAACTGTCCCGACGACGGCCGACGCGCGCGCGATTTCCGAATACATCGAGAGAGGCTTTGGGCTCTTCGTTGATGTCTATGCAGACGCTGAATGAGCGTCGGGGGGCGAGATACTGAGCCTGCGCCGATAGCGCTATGGTTATGGTAAATCTGAATCTTTTGTTTCGATCACTTCATGCGGCTCTAGATGCAGACGATGTCGACAGCCTCATCAGCTTGCTCATCGAGCTAAATCTGTCGTTTGTACCCCTAGGTAAACCTGTCGATACGAACGCTTTCGATCGAATGTTGGACTTGCTGGATTGCTCCACAGGTAGCGGAGATGGGGCTTGGCACGTGTTCGGATGGTTTATGTCGAATGGAACTGCGCTAGATGACAGCCAGATTCGGACATTAGGACTGCGCATCGTGGAGCTTTACCCCAAGTTCCGAAACGGTCTTATATTGAGCGAGGTCGCAGATTGGGTTGGGGGGTGGCGCGATCGCGAGGCGTTGATGGCAGTTCGAGCCTGGGTCTCAGACTGGAAGAGCTTGTCTTCGGATGCCAAGCGGGGAGTGCACGTCATTCTTCGAGACATGCTGGATGGATCGCCCCTTGATTTGAGTCCTGACGACTTCGCCGCGGCCAGATCAATTCGAGATAAGTGCGAGCAACTAATGATGCAGGATCGCCTCGGGCAAACGAGTCTCCATTGAGAATTTCCATCGGTATGGACGAAATAGTGGCGATGAAGCGACGAATGCCAGTGACAGCATTGGGATTCGCCGGTCGCCGAGCCGACTAAGTTGCTCGTATTTTGGACGCAGGGAAGATCCTGATACGACAACACCGAAGTATGGTTCGGATACGTGTATTGGAGAATTTCAGAGCGCATCAGGGGAATTTGTGTGATCAATTGGATTTTTTGCCGACAGGTGCTCGCTACGGCTGCCTTGTTCGTCATCTGCAGCCAAGCGATGGCCCAGGACACGCCATCGGCCGTCGTGGACATTCCCATTGACGGCAACAAGACGGTCACGATCGCGCTGCCGAACCGCGTCAACAACATGGTGATTCAGTTCTACCGGTTCAGCGTGGTCGGTAACGGCTATACCTGGATGCTGACGAATGTGAGCCCGGGGCAGGGCTCGGCACGAGATGGCACGACGAATCCGCTGGACTTGCTGCAGGATCTGTCCCTGACGGTGACGACGGCGGGGCTGCCGGTCACAGGGCCTGCGGCGACGACCTCCCAGTACATCGACTTCGTGCCGTGCACGAATTCGCTCAACGTGCAGTGCTTTCCGGTCAACGCGCGGCGGTATCGCTTCGTCGTCGATCCGGCGCTGACCATATCGCCGACCGCAACGATCACCGCGGACGGCAGCAGCGCGCGGCAGGTGCAGCTGGTCTGGCCGACGCCGCTGGCCAACAGCCCGGTTACCGCCGCGTGCGTCAAGGACAGCGGTGCACCGGCATCGACCACCATTACGGTGAGCCCGGCTTCCCGCAATACCAGTGCGGATGGCCGCGCCGACTTCACGATCACGACCAGTGGGCTGCGGCTGATCGCCACCAGCGGCAATCCGCCCTCGGGACGCTGCACTTTCCGCGCGCATGGGTCGAGTACCAAAACCGCCGTGGTCGAAGTGCTGGGGCAGCGTATCGCGCCGACACTCGATGTGAGTCCGTCCAGCGTGAGCGTACCTACCTCGGCGGAGACCTTCGTCGATCGCGTAGTGACGGTCGACACGCGTCCGTCGGCTTATGGCAACGTCACGATCGACGCCGACTGCAGCGCGGAGGCGCCGGCGACGGTCGCTCTGGACGGTGGCGCGCAGGGAGCAACCCAGACCGGCAGCAAGGCCACCAACGCGAGTGGCGAGGTCACCTTCCGCGTGCGTGCGGAGAACCTCGTGACCCTGCCGCCGACCGGTTCGCCCCATGTGCGTTGCCGCTTCAAGGTGCATGAGCTCACGGCGACCTACGAGTACTTCGTATCGGGCCGGCAGATCGCGCCGTCGGTCAGTGTGAGTCCGGGTACGATCACGCAGCCGGGAACGACCGCCGTGACCGCGACCATGAGCCCGGCTTACCCGGGCTTCGACATCGTCCCGAGCTGCACCGTGCAGAACCTGCTCCCCGTCAGCGCGACCGAGACCTCGGCGACGACGAACGCGAGCGGACAGCAGACCTTCAGCGTCTCCGCGCCCGAACTCGTGATCACGAATGCGTCCGGGGTGCAGCCCTCGGCCTGGTGCCAGTTCCGTGCTGGTGGGGTCGGCTTCGCCGGCCTGTTGTCGTTCACCACCGGCAATACCTGCGCCATGACCTTGTCGCCGCTGCCACCAGGATGTGGCAATCCGAACTGAGCGTGCGTGCGTGGCGGCCCGTAAATGCGGTGCCGCCGCGCGCGCGTTCGCTTGCAGTACGGGAGCCGGCTGGCCGCCCGGAGACGTGGTCAGCGCTTGAGCTGGTAGATCTCGTAGCCGTCGTCGCCGACGTCGAGCAGCATCAGCACGCGTTCGTCGCTGATGCCCCAGACCGTGCCGACGGAGTCGCTGTCGCGGGGAGCCGCGCCGTCGTCCTTGCTGTACGTCACCTGTGGGTCCTCGTTGACCGTCGCGCCACCCACGAAATACCAGGCGCCAGGGCCATCCTTCGGCGACAGCAGCCAGCCGCTACGGCGTTGCGAGCCCGAGGTTTTCTCGAAGAACAGGCCGCCTTCCCGGCGCGTGATGCGCGCCTTGAACCAGGGATAGGCATAGATGCCGTAGCGGCCACCCTGCAGTGAACGGATCTTCCAGTCACCTGCCAGTGCATCGGCATCCAGGGGGCGATGTGTTTCGGCGAGCAGTTCCTCGACGACGGCCTTCGCGTCGGCGTCGCTGGCGGGGATCTCGGGGTTTGCATGGATCGCCTCGACGCGGCGCTCCGCGTCGCGCAGACGAGCGACATGCTCGGGCCAGAGTCGGTCGAGGCGGGCATCGGCTGCCTGGGCGACGGCCGCGATAGCGGCGAACCCCAGGGCAAGAAGGAAGTGCATCAGTGCGCGCATCTGCGACTCCGTGGCGCTGCGCCGCGGGCGCGGCTCAGCCCGAGAAAAAATACCGGGAAACATGAAAAAAGATCGGTGCGGCGAAGCTGACCGAGTCCATGCGGTCCATCATGCCGCCGTGTCCCTCGATCATGCTGCCCCAGTCCTTGGCCCCGAGGCTGCGCTTGACGGCGGACAGCGCCAACCCGCCCAGCACGCCGCAGATCACGATCACGAGCGACATGGCTGCCGACTGCAGCGGTGTGAACGGCGTGATCCACCACAGCGCCGTGCCGATGCCGACGGCGGCGAGGCCGCCGCCGATCAGTCCTTCGACGGTCTTGGACGGGCTTACCAGCGGCGCGAGCTTATGTCGGCCGAACAGCTTCCCGAACACATACTGCATGACGTCGCTGATCTGCACGACGAGCATGAGGTAGAGCAACAGCAGCGCGCCCTGGTTCTCGAAACCGGCGAGGTCGAGCACCAGCAGCGCCGGCGCGTAGCTGATGCAGTAGATCGCGATCATCACGCCCCACTGGATCTTCGTGATGCGCTCCAGGAATTCCTCGGTATCGCCGGCGAATACGGCCAGCGCGGGCAGACCGAGGAAGGCATAGACGGGAATGAAGATGGAGAACAGTCCGTACCATTCGAGATGGATCAGCCAGTACTGCAGCGGCACGAGCACGTAGAACGCGACGGCCAGCGGCTTGTGATCGCTCGCACGCGTCGGCGTCAGCGTGATGAATTCCCGCAGCGCGAAGAATGAGATCAGCGCAAACACGATCAGGGTTGCCGTCGAACCCAGCCAGAAGCAGGTGCCGAGCACCGCGACCATGATCCACCAGGCGCGCACGCGTTCGTTGAGGTTGCGGATGACGCTGGTTTCGCCTTTCCTGCGCGCCAGCAGCCAGCCGATCGCGGACGCGAGCGTCAGCAGCGCCACGATGCCGCCGAACACCCAGAGCAGTTTCTGTTGTGCGTTCATGCGCTGTCTCCGCGCGCAGGACCGGCCAGTGCGCAGACTTCGGCGTGCGCGCGGCGCAGGAAGTCCGTACGTGATTCGCCGGCGTCGCGTGTCAGTGGCGCGCCGAAGCGCACCGTGCAGTAGAGCGGCAACGGCACGTGCGATCCCTTGGGCAGGCTGCGGTGCAGCGTGTCGAGATAGGCCGGCACCAGATGCAGGGCCGGAAACGCCTCCGCGATACGGAACAGGCCACCGCGAAACGGTTGCGGCAGGCGATCGGCCGTGCGGGTGCCTTCGGGAAACAGAATCAGGGAATCTCCCTGGGCCAGGGCGGCGAATACCGGCTCCAGCGGATCGCCGGCACGCTCGTCACGCCGCCGCTCGATCAGGATCGCGCGCAACACGCGGCCGGACAGATAGGTGCGCAGGCCGGGCTTGTTCCAGTAGTCGCGCGCCGCGACGGGCCGTGTGACCGCGCGCTGGGCGGGGGTCAGCGCGCTCCAGATCGCGAGCGTGTCGAGGTGACTGCAATGATTGGCGAAATACAGGCACTGGCCCGGAGCGGCTTCGATGCGCCATTGCGCGCGCGCGCCGACCAGCAGCCGCGTGAGGCCGACCAGCCCGGACGCCGCGAGGCGCGCCATCATGCGCGCTGCTCCAGCTGGATGGCGATCGCGCGCAGACGCGTGAAGCAGGTCAGTGCCGAGCCTGCCGCGATCACGGCTGCCGCCGCGGTCAGCGCGTAAGCGCTGCGTGTGAACCACAGTTCCAACGGCGCGACGCCGCAGGCCAGCACCATCGTCCACATGCGGTGCGGCTTGGCCATCGGGCCGCGGAAATCCTGGGCGAGGCCGAGCGCGCCGCCCAGGGTGCGGACATAGGCCGTGAAGGCGGCGAGCAGCGCGCCGAGCCAGCCCAGCCAGGGAAGGCCCGCAGCCATGCCCAGCGCCACGATGAACAGGCTGTCGGCAATGCGGTCCGGCACCTCGTTGTAGAGCGCGCCCGTGGGCGTCTGGCGGCCGCCTTCTACCGCGACCATGCCGTCGAACAGATTGCACAGCAGCCGCAACACGATCGCTGCGGCGCACAGCCAGGTATTCCACGGTGACGGCCATTGCAGCAGTGCGTAGGCGCCGGCTGCCGCGAATCCGATGCTGACGAGCGAGATCGCGTTCGGTGACGCGCCGCCACGCACCAGCAGCGCCGCGAATCGCTGGATCAGCGCATTACGGCGTGCGGCAATCGGCCGGCGATTGGCGGCCGCGGACGACGGACTGTCGGACATGAGAGCTCACGGGGTAGCGGCGTGAGCCGTTCAATAGCGACTGGCGCCTGTGGCGTCAAGCCAGATGCGCTGATCAGGCCGCGTCGGGCAAGACCCCTGCGCCGGTGATCAGCGCATCGAAGTAGTCGCGCGTCAGGCGCAGCTGCGCGGCGGCCGTGTCGGCCCGGTTGACGACCGCCCGGAACGCTGCGCTGTCGGGCTGGTCCTTTGCGTACCAGCCCAGGTGCTTGCGCGCGATGCGGACGCCCTGGGTTTCGCCGTAGAACAGGTGGAGGGACTGGAGATGCTCCAGCAGGATGTCGCGAACTTCCGTCAGTGCCGGCGGCGGGCACTTTTCGCCGTGTTCGAGAAAGTGCGCGATCTCGCGGAATATCCACGGGCGTCCCTGTGCCGCGCGGCCGATCAGCAGACCGTCGGCCGCCGTGTGCCGCAGCACGTCGCGTGCTTTCTGCGGCGAGTCGATGTCTCCGTTGGCGAGTACCGGAATACGCACCGCCTGTTTGATGGCCGCGATCGTGTCGTACTCGGCCTCACCGGCGTACTGGTCGGCACGCGTGCGTCCATGCACCGCGAGCGCGGCGATGCCCGCGTCTTCGGCAATGCGCGCGATGCGCACGCCGTTGCGGTTGTCACGGTTCCATCCGGTCCGGATCTTGAGCGTCACCGGCACGTCGACCGCTGCGACGACGGCCTGCACGATGCGCGCGACCAGCGGCTCGTCCTGCAGCAGCGCGGAGCCGGCGTAGACGTTGCAGACCTTCTTGGCCGGACAACCCATGTTGATGTCGATGATCTGCGCCCCGTGGGCCACGTTGTAGCGCGCGGCCTCGGCCAGCATGGCGGGGTCGTAGCCGGCGATCTGCACGCTGATCGGCGCAGGCTCGCCGATGTGGTCCATGCGCGACAGGGACTTGCGCGTCTGCCAGAGCCGTGGATCACTGGTCGTCATCTCCGACACGGCGAGCCCGGCGCCAAGGCGCTTGCACAATTGCCGGAACGGCTTGTCGGTCACGCCGGCCATCGGCGCGAGAATCAGGGGCGGAGAAATGGCATGTGGACCGATCTGCATGGGCGCGGATTGTACGGATGTGGCGATCTGAAAGCGCCCGGGCGCGGGTCCGGTCCGTTTGCGCGCCAAAACGGCTATGCGGTGACCGGGACTGGCTGTCCGCGCTTGGGCCATCGCTCGTCCTTCATCCGGAGATGCCCATGAAACGATGGTTCTGTCTGATTCTGCTCGGCTGGGCTGCAGCTGCCGGTGCCCACGAAACGCCAGAGGCCGCCGTCGCCGCCCTCTGGCGGGCGCTCTCGCACGGACCGGGGCAGGGCGCCGACCGCGCGGCGCTGGAGGCGCTGTTTGCGCCCGACGCGCAGATCTACGGACTGACCGACAAGGACGGGCGACGCGCACTGCGGCGCCGCACTGCGGCGGAATTCATCGATGCTCAGGCCCGCCTCGATGCGAGTGCGTTCCACGAGCGAGAGGTCCACCGTGCCGTGCGTCGCTACGCCGACTTCGCCGAGGTTTTCGCCACCGTCGAGTCCCGCACCGATCCGGGCGCCAAGGCAGCCGATTTCACCGGTGTCAACAGCCTGCATCTGGTCGAGCTGGATGGCCGCTGGCGCATCATCGCACTCTACTACGCACTGGAGCGCCCGGGTCAGCCGCTGCCGGCGGGCTGGCGCAGCGGGCACTGAGCTTCGGCACGACTGTGCCGGACGCAGGTGTGGGCGGCTGCCAGGCGACGGCGCTTCTGCCCGCCACGCGTGGACGCTCGACGGCATGCGTCAGGTCGCCCCGAGCCCAGGCGCGCCGACTCCAGGAGCCGATGGCGTTGCTGCTGAAGCGCTAGCCGAAACGCTGCCGTACGAGCGCGCGCGTCGGCATCGCGACGGCGGCACCCGCCTGTTCCGTACTCAAGGCGGCGACGCGGCCCGCGTGAACCAGCGCATCACGCAGCGGGCGGTCCGGCTGCAGCGCTAGTTCGGCCGCGAGCGCACCGTTGAACGCATCGCCCGCACCGGTGGTATCGCGCACCTGGACGCGCTCGGCGGCGAGGCGATAGCACGCCGCCGTGTCGTGCCAGCGCGCTGCATCCGCGTGCGAGACGAAGCAGCCGCGCGCCCCGAGCGTGACGATGACCGTCGCGCTGCCGAGCGTCCGGCAAAGGCGATGTAACGCATCGTCGTCGAGCGTTGCGACGGCATCCGGCGCGACGACGCTGCCGTGACAGCGTGCGAGCAGGTCGGTGAACTCGGTTTCATTCGGCGTGACGAGATCGGCGAGCGCGAGCAGGCCCGCATCGAGTTCGGGGTGGACCGGCGCCGGATTCAGCAGACGCACACGGCCGGAGGCGGCGGTGAGCGCGGCACGGATCGCGGCCAGCCCCGTTTCCATCTGCACCAGCACGACGCGCGCAGGGGCGAACAGATCCGCCTGTGCGGCCACGAAAGCGGCGTCGAGGCGCTCGTTCGCGGCAAGATCGAGCACGATCTGATTCTGTCCGTTCGCGTCGACGAGAATGCCGCAGGAACCCGTCGACACGTCGGCGCAGACCTGCCAGCGCGCCGCGATGCCCTCGGCATCGGCGAGCTCACGCGCGGTGCGCGCCAGCGCATCCGCGCCGAGCGCGCCGATGAAAGCGGTCGCCGCGCCCTGGCGTGCGCTCGCGACGGCCTGATTGAATCCCTTGCCGCCGGGGCCGGTCGAAAAGCCGAGCCCGCGCCGCGTTTCCCCAGGCTGCGGGAAGCGATCGATGCGCCAGACATGATCCTGGTTGTAAGAGCCGACGACGAGAACACTCATGGGCAACGCCGCAACAGGGAACGTCAATGGCCTGCCGTAGCCGCGCGCAGGCGAGCGGCGCGGCGGTTCCAGCAGCGAAACAGCGTGAGGCGTGCGGCGACGTGGAACAGCGTGAACGTCAAAGCCGCAATCGATGCAGACGCGATCAGCAACGGTTCGCCGAACAGCAGATACAGCAACAGCACCGCAAATGCAGCACAGAGGCCGCCGAACACGAGCGTGATCGCGAACAGCCGCGCCTCGCTGAGGGCCTCATCGCGCCGAGGCCGCAGGGCCAGCAGCGGCCACCAGGCCCAGTCCTGATCGGACAGGGCATTGATGCGGTCCTCGAGGCGATGCGCGCTCATGACGTCACAGCTGGTTGAGTACGCCGGCGATCGTCGCGGTCATGAACGTGGCGAGCGATCCGCCGAGCACGGCGCGCAGGCCGAAGCGCGCGAGGTCGGCGCGGCGTCCCGGTGCAAGGCCGCCGATGCCGCCGATCTGGATTGCGATGGACGAGAAATTGGCAAACCCACACAGCGCATAGGCGGCGATCACGCGGCTGTGCTCCTGCAGCAGGTGCATGTTCTTGGACAGATCCACATAGGCGACGAATTCGTTCAGCACCACTTTCTCGCCGATGAAGCTGCCGACCAGCACGGCGTCCTGCCACGGCGTACCGATCAGCCAGGCAAGCGGGGCGAGCAGATAGCCGAGGATGGTCTGCAGGCTCAGTGTGACCGGAGCGCTCTTGCCCGCCGACAGCCAGGCGTTGATCGTGACGCCGTCCGCTGCGTAAGCCGCCGCCGTCAGCAGCAGCGCAAGCCCGCCGAGCAGCGCGCAGGTCACGACGCCGCCGGTCACGCGGCCGGTCCGCGTCGCGTCCAACGGTGCCCCGTCGGTGCCGACCAGCGGCGATTCACCCGGAGCGCGCGCCTTGCGGTACAGCTGCGCGGCAGCGGCGAGAAGCACGGCGCCGATGGCGGCGAGCAGCACGATGCGCCAGCCCGACCAGGCGACGGTGCCGAGGTACTGCAGCGGCGAATTCAGCAGTGCGATCAGCGCGATGAAGGCGAGCAGCATCGCGCCGACGTTCAGCGCGAGCTTGAGGCCGTCGCCGGCACCGCTCGCGGCTGCGTCTATGACGTTGGCGCTGTGGCGCTCGATTTCGATCCGCACGGTGCCGCGCGTCAGCGGTTCGCGCGTTTCCGGAATCAGGACCTTGGCCAGCACCAGTGTCGCCGGCGCAGCCATGATGCTCGCGGCGAGCAGGTGCTTGGCGTACTTGGCCATCTCGGCCGGGTCGTTGCCGCCAAGCAGGCCGACATAGGCGGCGAGTACGCCGCCAGCGATATGCGCCATGCCGCCGATCATGACCGTCATGAGTTCCGACTCGGTCATCTTCTCGAGGTAAGGCCGCACCGTCAGCGGCGCTTCGGTCTGTCCGATGAACACGCTCGCGCAGACCGAGGTGGTTTCCGCGCCGGAGACGTTCATGACCTTGGTGATCGCCCAGGACATGCCTTTGACGATCTGCTGCATCACGCCGAGGTGATAGAGCACGCCCATCAGGGCGGCGAAGAAGATGATGGTCGGCAGCACCTGGAACGCGAAGATGAAGCCGAAAGTATTCGCATCCAGCAGCTTGCCGAAGATGAATTCGGAGCCGACCTTGTTGAACTCCAGCAGATGGACGAAGCCCTTGCCGAGCTTGTCGAAGAGATCGGCGCCGATCGGCACCTTGAGCACGAACGCGGCGAACAGGATCTGCAGGGAAATACCCGTGGCCACGAGCTTCCAGTCGACCGCGCGGCGGTTGTTGGAGAACGCGTAAGCGATCAGGACGAGTACGAACAGGCCGAAAAAGCCGAACAGGATGTGCCCAAGGGCAGCCAGCATAGTTTTCCCCAAAACCCCGAGTCGGCGCGGGCATAACCGCGCGGCATAAGTTGGCCGAGCGTAGTTCATGCCCGAATGGCGAGGCAAGGCGGTTGCGCTCACGGTTGCGCACCGCAGCCCGCGGCGCTGCGCAGTGCGACGCGAATTCCGGCTTTTTCCGCGCCGTTGCCTATACTCCGGGATCGCGGGCGTCGCGGACGGCGCGCGAAAGGGGGAAGGGGCGTGCTGACGATCAAGCGACGGCTGTTGCTGAGCCACCTGGCGGTCATCCTGCTCGGAGCCGGCGCTCTGGGGGCCTACATGTACTGGGCCGTGTCGAACCAGATGCTCGACGCGGTCGCGCAGCGGCTACTCGACAACGTGCGCCTGGTGGAGGCGGCACTGGACCCCGACGATATCCGCGCGCTCGGCGATCGGGCCGATTCCAGCGCAGGAGATCGGGTTGCGGGCCGGTTGCGCAACGCCGTGCGGCTGAATCCGGATCTGGCCAGCGCCTATGTCGTCGAACCGCTCGGAGAGTCGCTGCGGGTCCTCGCGACCAGTGTCGATGACGGCCGGGTCGGTGCGGATTTCCTCAGCACCGAGGAGGTCGGCATGTTGCGCCGCGGCATCGATCGCGCAGCGGTCAGCAATATCCGCATTGCCGCCAGTGAGCGCGCGGAGCTCACGGCGCTCGCGCCGGTCGGCACGGCGCCGTATGCCTATGTCGTCGGTGTGCGCCTCGATGCCGAGAGCCTCCAGCGCAGTCTCAACCTGCTCCGGCTGTCGACGCTCGGCGCGATTCTGCTGGGCGTGCTGCTTGCGCTGGTGCTGTCCCGCCTGCTGGCCGAGCAGCTGCAGCGGCGCATTCGCCTGCTCGGCGAGCGCTGCCGGGCGCTGGCTGCCGGTGAGCCCCTGCCGACCGGCGCGCCGATTGGCGACGAGTTCGACCGCGTCATCGATGACTTTGATGCGACGGCGAAGCGGCTGCGCGAGACATCGGTCGAGCGCGAACAGGCGCTCGCGGCACTGACTCAGGCCAATACGCTGCTCGAAGACCGCGTGGAGGAACGGACGCGTGCCATCGAGGAAGCCACGCACCAGCTAAAGGCGGAGATCGAGAATCGGCTGCAGGTCGAGGCGCTGCTGGCCGAAGCTGCACTGACCGACGGACTGACCGGGCTGCTGAACCGGCGGGCGATGCTGGAAATGCTCGCCCAGGCCGTCATGGCGTCGCGCGGCAACGGCGGCTTCAGCATGATTCTGGCCGACGTCGATCACTTCAAGCACATCAACGATCGCCACGGTCACGGCATCGGCGACCAGGTGTTGAGTGCCGTGGCGCGCGAGCTCGAGCAGGTCCAGGGCGATAACCGTCATACGGCGCGCTGGGGCGGGGAGGAGTTCTTCATGGTGCTGCCGGGCACCTCGCTGATGGAGGCCTGCCGCCGTGCCGAGGAACTGCGCATGCGGATCGAACGTATGCCGACCCCGGTGCGCGGGCTTCGCGTCACGGTGAGCCTCGGCGTCGCCGAGATCCAGCCGGGTGAAGTGCTGGACGAATGCCTGAAACGCTGCGATCAGGCGCTTTACCGCGCCAAGGATGCTGGCCGCAACGCCGTTGTTGCTGCACGCGGCAACGCGTTCGCCACGCTGTCCTGACGTTTACTGCGCAAGCCGTCTCCGGCCGCACTGGCGTCCATGGCGAGTCCAGGCGCTGGTGGTATGACGTCGCTCGGACGACAGCCGCCTTCGGCTGTGGCGTGACACAGCGGCAGGTGGGGCTGTCCGCCGCGGGAACGTACGATGGATGACAGCCCCCGATCCGTCGCCGCTATGGAATCCTCTCCTCCGCCTGAGGCCGGTCGGGCATGCCGCCTTGCTGCGGCGCCGACTGCCCCATGTTGGGAAGGTGTGAACTAAATCACAATTATGTAACGCCGCTTCTGTGGGCGATGTCAACGCTTTCCGGGTCTGCGTCGTAGCGTGCGCGCAGTCCCGCGGCTGCGCCGCCGAACGGGATTGGGGTCCCGGTCATTGCAAAGTACCGAAGCCAGCCGCTGCGGCCCATCTCGGTCTGCCATCGGCCGTGGATGTGCGGATACTCAACGCAACAACAGGGAAGTCGGTGCGCATGGGATCGATCGGATCTTCTGATGCGCCGCCCGGCGTGGCCCTTGACCATCGATTCAGAACGGCCGCGCCGCAGCTGCGCCAATTGCAGCAGACACGTGAAACATGCGCTGATCCCATGGAAATGGGATGCTGATGGACGGAACCCTCGCGAGTCGAGACGTGGCTCTGCACGCATCCTGATATGTGTTTGGCAGCGATGAGCGGTGCAGTGTGGCAGCAGGTCTCTGGGCGCTCGTCCGGACTTTTCCTGCAGCGGCAAATCAAAGTCCGGGACGAAGCTATTTGGATTTCGTCTGCGGGCGCACTGCACGTCCTGTGCGCTACGGCAGGCGGTGCGGACCACGCCGGCCGGGGAATGCGGCCGTGTCGATAGTGAATACGCCGCTCTCATTACACGAATGCGATGTTATTCAGGGGATGCGAGACATTCACGTCCTGTTGCGTCTACTATCGGCTGTTTTTCATCCGCCACTGCCAGCGAGACAGATATGCCGAATATCGCGACTGCGTTCAAGGAAGAAATTTCCCGCCTGTGCCGCAAGGAAATGCGTAAGCATCTGGAGCCGTTGCGCAAGGCCTCCACGTCGTACCGCAAGGAAATTGCGGAACTCAAACGCAAATTGCAGGAATCCGAACGCCGTGTCGGCGCACTGGCCAAGCGCAGCGCGAAAACGCAGGACGCGGTCGAGGCATCACCCGAGAAGCAGACACGCTTCGTGTCGAAGGGATTGAAGTCGCTGCGCATTCGCCTGGGGCTGTCGGCGGCCGAGCTGGCGAGTCTGCTCGGCGTCACCGGGCAGTCGATCTACAACTGGGAGCAGAAGAAATCCACGCCGCGTGCGGCCCAGGTCGCGCAGCTCGCGGAATTGCGCTCGCTTGGAAAGAAGGCCGTTCGCGCGAAACTTGAGGCGCTCGATGGCGACACGAAGAAGCCTGCGCGCAGCCGCAAGGTGCGTGAATCGGCGACGGTCGAAAAGCCCGCTCGCGTACGTCGCGCGCGCCGTACAAAGCCGGCTGCTGAAACGCCCGAATGAAACGTGCGGGGCTCGCGATGGCCGTTCACGGCATCGCGATGATTCCGGTCGCCGGCAGCACCTCGGTGCTGCCGGCGTCGCAGAGTCGCAACACCTCTTCGAAACCGTAGCGCGAACGCCAGCCCATCGCGGCGCGTGCGGCCGCCGCGGAATAAACCCGGTCGATCGACAGCGGGAGCTGCCAGCCCCGCCTCGCAAACGCTTCCACGAGCGCCGGTGCGCGTCGGCGCAGCACGGCGGGTGCGTCACCCAGCAATTCAGCGAGATCGTCGTTGAGAAACGGTGTCTCGGCGGAAATGAGGTAGGTCTGCATGCCTGGTGTATCCCGCTGCAGCGCCAGCGCGTGAGCCTCGGCCACGTCGCGCGCGTCGACGCCCCGGTGCAGCCGATAGGCTGCCATCTGCGGTGCCGGTTCCGGGAAGCAGCGGGACATGCGCAATGCGGTCACGCACAGTGCTTGCTGCCGCGTGATGTCGGCGAGTGCGGATTCCGCCGCCAGCTTGGTGCGGTGATACACGGTGGCTGGCCGGGGTGTCAGTGTCTCGTCGACCCAGACCGCGCGGGCCGCGTTGCGGCTCGCCGCGCCATAGAGCGCGGTGGTGCTCGTGAACACGAAGCGACGTATGCCGGCATCCACGGCCATCCGGGCGAGCTGGACCGTCGCACGCACGTTGATGCGCTCGAACGCGGTGTCGGCGTGGACGCCGACGTGCGGTGCATGCAGTGCGGCCGCATGCACGAGCGCGTCGGCTTGACGTACCGCGTGCCGCACGAGTTGTGGATCGGCGACGTCGCCGACAAGGTCGACCGTCGCTGCGGGTACTGCGTCGAGGCCAAGGACGTGGTGATCGCGGCTAAGGCGCGCGTGGATGGCCCGCCCAATGCGGCCTGCAGCGCCGGTGACGAGCACTCTCATCGTCTGGTGGGCGTGTAGGGAAAGGTGCGGGATGGCGCAGGCATGAGGGTCATCGGAAGTGAGGGGTAGTGGTCGAGCCGATGCGTGGGCGATCAGCCTGGCCGCTCACGGTCTGACGCCGCTGAAAAAGCAATGCCTGCCTGGGCCGGGCGTCGCTAGTTTGAGTCCGTGTCCTTGTTGCGCGGGTGGGGCCGAAGCGGCAATGCAGGGTCGCGGCTCGCTGCCGAGCGAACCGCCTGGACAGCCTGTGCGGCTGCGCCCGGGTCGACGGCATCGGCGGTCGGACGCAGCGGGCGCACGGTGGCGCGTTCACTCTTGATCAGCCGGTCCGCCGTTTTCATGATGGCGGCGAAATCTGCCCGCGGAGTGCGAGTTCCTTCGAACTGTGCGAGCAGCTCCGGCAACGCCGCGACGGCCTGCTCGACAACGGCGACGACAGCGGAGTCAGGGGTCAGCGACTTGTCGATGACACGGTCGAGCAGCCGTTCGAAGCGTGCGTTGAAGTCTCCGAGCGTGGGCGCGCCGACCATGCGGCTGCTGCCCTTGAGCGTGTGAAACGAACGCCGTAACGGCATGACGCGGCCAAGATTGGCCGGCGCGGCCTTCCACAGCATCAGGTTGCGGCGCAGGTTGCCGATCTCGGACTTCACCTCGGCGACGAACACGCGGCGCAGGTCGTCGTCGACCTCATTGCCGCCGCTCGCGGGCTGACCCGTGGCGGACGGTCGCGGCTGCCGCCGTCCCAGCCAGACGCCGAGGCCGACCAGGACTATGGCGACAGCGGCGAACAACAGATAGATCATGAACTCCGCCTCCCGACGGCATCGGCCCCGGGGACGTTTTACCGGGGCGTGCCGGCCCTTGTAAACGCGCTGTGGATCTTTCGTGGCGGGTTGGCGGTCACAGGGCGCGATGCTACGACCGCGGTTGGGGTTGTCGTCGGCGGACTCTGCCGCTGGAGTGACGGAGGAACTGGTCATGCCCCTGAAGGATCCCCGTTCGCCGCCGCAAGCCCGATGGTGCCTGGCGTGTTGTCTGCTGTTTGCTTCCGCACCGGGGGCGCAGAATCCCACCATGCCGAACGCCGGCTCCACTGCGGATGTGGTCGCGATCGCGAGGTCGATCGTGCTCTGCCATTCGTCCGTCGACGTGCCGCTGGTACCGGCGGCGGGCGTCGATGCGCTGAGGCGGCGTCTCGCCACGCTCGAGCCCGGTCGCGAGGTGTATCTGGTGGTGGACGGCCTGCGCGTCGATGTCGATCCCGGCGCGCTGTATCACGTGGAGCTCGTCGGGGCGGCGCGACCGGTGCCGGTCGCGGGCGTCGGCAGCTTCAGCGTTTTCGGCGTCTCTCATCGCGAAGGCGCCACCGCACAGCGCAGCTTCGTCGTCACCACGCCGTTGCGGGAGCTGTCCGAAGGTCGCGGTGGCATCGGGGTCCGATTCGTACCCGACGCGACGGCGGTAGCGGGTGCCAGGGTTGGCATCGGCTCGGTATACCTCGCCGTGCAGTGACCTGCGGTTGCGCGCCATTCACGTATTGAAGTCGCGATTGCCGGGGTGTATACCTGTGGCGTTTTTGCCAACTTTTTTGACGCCGCAGTAAGGGGAGAACGCCATGTCCACCATTTCCCGTCGCGACTTCGTTCGCGGCGCCGCCGCCGTTCCGCTGTCTTTCTGGTTGCTCAAGTACGCGGGCGCACAAGGGCCGCGCGTACGCTACGAGGCGCGCAGCGCCAAGGGCCAGGAAATGCTGAAGATTTACGCCGGCGCGGTGAAGAGCATGCAGGCGCTTGCCGGCACGGACCCGAGCAACTGGACGTTCCAGTGGTATACCCACTTCGTCAAGGGATCCACGACCAAGAGCGCCGAGATCACGCGCATTTTCGGTACCGGCCCGAGCGCGCACAAGGATCTTGCGCTCGCCATGTGGAACACCTGCCAGGCGCACAGCGGACAGAACGAGAACCTGTTCCTGCCATGGCACCGCATGTTCGTGCTCGCCTTCGAGAGCATCGTGCGTGCGGTCAGCAAGCGTGACGATTTCACGCTGCCGTACTGGAACTATTCGGTCAGCGGTCCCACGCACGGCGTGCTGCCGGACCAGTTTCTCAAGAAGGACGATCCGGTCTACGGGCCGCTCTATGTGGCCGAGCGCAACCGGCTCGCCAACGCCGGTCAGCCCATCGACCAGGGGCAGCCGGACGACCCGCTCGGCCTGCAGGCGCTGTCCCAGGCGCAGTATTCGCCGAACGGCGCGGAGCAGGGCTTCTGTCTCGCACTCGATTCGGGCCTGCACGGCAACGTGCACGTCCTGACCGGCAATCGCGAGAACATGGGTGCCGTGCCCTGGGCTGCCCGCGATCCGATCTTCTGGCTCCACCACTGCAACATCGACCGGCTCTGGGCGAGCTGGAATGCCAACGGTGGCGTGAACCCGAAGGCGCCATGGAATGACGACACCTTCATCTTCGCCGACCCCCGGGGCAATCGCGTCGTCGCCAAGGTGTCGGACTATTTCGACATCAAGACGCTGGGCTATTCCTATGACCGGCTCGAACCCAGGCCCAAGACGCTTTCGGTCGCGGCCGCCGACGTCTCGCGCACGCCGCAGCGCGCCGCGCGCGTCAGTGCCGACCGTGGCGTCGAGCTCGGTGCGGGTCCGGTCCGCGTGCGGCTCGACACGGCCGGGGTGCAGGAGTCGGCTCAGCCGCTGACGCAGCGCCTGCGGGCGGCGACGAAGGAGCAGCGGGTTTTCCTGGTGTTGAGCAAGCTTCAGGCGCAGGCGCAGCCCGAAGTGCTGTATCACGTGTACATGGAGCTGCCTGAGAACATGGCGCCCGAAAAAGGCGCTGGGTTCCATGTGGGCACGCTGACGTTCTTCGACGCGCTCAAGCTGGATCACGGCGACGGGGCGCATGCCGGCCATGGCGGCGGCGAAGACAAGTTCTACAGCTTCGACGTGACCGATCTCGTGCGGCGCCTCGGCGCAAGCAAGGCACTCAGCGACAAGCCGGCAGTGACGATAGCGCCGGTCGGCGAGCCCGCGGCTGCGGCCAAGCCGGTGATCGGCACGATAGAACTGCAGTTGCAGTAAGGCAGCGGAGCCGGGTTCCGCGCATCGCGGAACCCGGCTGGCCGATCAGCTGACGGCGGCAGCGCTGAAGGCTGCGGCGACGGTGATCGCGCCGATGATGAGGCCGATGATGAACCGAAGAACGATCGCGATAACGAGGATGACGGCGAAGTATCCGCCCGTCTTTTCCGACGATGATTTCATCGTGTGCGGCAGCGCCCAGTAGAGCTGAACCAGCGAATAAATGCCGCCGGCGATGGCGATGATCCAACCGATGAGCGGAATCAGCAGGAACACACCCGAAACCCACGCCGCCGTCGAGGCGTAAACCATGGTCTTGTGCGCCTGGATCGCGCTTTTCTGCGCACCGAAGGTCGGTGCCAGGGCGTCGGTGATCAGAGCCATCACGAACGTCAGGCCGATGTTCATCGCGTATTGCAGGATCATGACGACGAACAAGATGCCAAAGCTGCCTGGGGCGAAGACGATGCCGCCCAGGAACCCGAATACGGCCGGGATCGCGGCGAGAATTGCCGCATAGTTCAGATACAGCTTCGCGACGTCGGTCTGTTCCTGTGCGATCACCGGCCATTCCGTCTTCGGCGAGAGCAGCACGTTCTTTACGCGTTCGATCAGCTTGTTGATGTCCATGGTTCTCCTAACCCCAGTCGATGGTGGCTCAGGGCGCGGCCACCGGCGCAAACGCTTCAATTCTAGCCGCGTATCCCGGAAGGCGTGCGACGGCGCGTCGCACCTGCGCTGTGAGCGAATGCCGGCACAAAGCGTGCATCCGTTCACAGGATGCGAGCTGCTAAACTCGCGCGTTCACGCGATTTCCGGACTTTTCCCATGGCCAGACCCAATCCTGCGGCGGCGAAGACCATTCCCGCCAATGCCGAGAACCGTTACGAAGTGACGCTGGCGGACCTGCCGCTGTCGTGCCCGATGCCGGGCATGAGCTTGTGGAACTCGCATCCGAAGGTATACCTGCCGATCGAGGACGAGGGGGGTGAGTCGGTTTGCGCGTACTGCGGCGCTCACTACGTGCTCAAGCGCTGACCGGCCGACCGTGCAGGGGCGTCGACTCACGGTGGTGCAACTCGTCCCGGCCCTGGATACGGGCGGGGTCGAGCGGTCCACGCTCGAAGTCGGTGCCGCGCTGGTTGCCGCTGGTCACCGCTCCATCGTCGTTTCCGGTGGCGGTCGCCTGGTACCGCGCCTGCTGGCGGAAGGCAGCGAGCATATACAGCGATCGATCGGCGCCAAGTCCCTGCTGACCCTGCGCCATATCGCGGGATTGCGCACCCTGTTCCACGACATCAAGCCCGACATCGTGCACGCGCGCTCGCGGTTGCCGGCGTGGCTCGCGCATTTCGCGCTGAAGAACGGCCTGCCGGCAACGCACTTCGTGACGACTGCGCACGGACTGAATACGCCGGGGCGCTACAGCGCGATCATGACGCGGGGTGAGCGCGTCATCGCCGTCTCGCACACGGTGCGCGACTATCTGATCAGCCACTACGAGATCGCTCCCGAGCGCATCGTCGTGATTCCCCGCGGCATCGACCTGAATGAATTCCCGTATGGTCATCGTCCCGACGACGACTGGCTGCGCGCGTTCCATGCCGAGTACCCGCGGCTGCGGGGAGCCCCACTGTTGACGTTGCCGGGTCGTGGTACGCGGATCAAGGGGCACGCTGATGCGATCGAGCTCGTCGCTGCGCTGAAGACGCGTGGTATCGCGACCCGCCTGCTGCTGCTGGGTGTGGCCGAAGCCGGGCGTGGCAGCTACGTGGCGGAACTGCAGCGCCTGGCGGACGAGCGTGGCGTCGCCGACGACGTGGTCTTCGCCGCGCCGCGGCCAGACGTCCGCGATGTTTATGCCGCGAGCGCCCTAGTCCTGCAGCTGTCGAACAAGCCCGAGGCGTTCGGGCGCACGGTGATCGAAGCGCTGGCGTTGTGCCGTCCCGTGCTCGGGTATGCGCATGGCGGTGTCGGCGAGCTGTTGACCGAGCTTTACCCCGCAGGACGCGTGCCGTTCGATGATTTCGGCCGCCTGGTCGAGCGTGCGGCCGAACTGCTGCGGCTCGCGCCGGCGATTCCACCGCTGCGTCGCTACCAGCTGGCCGACATGCAGCGCGCAACACTTGCGCTGTACAACGCGCTCGTGAACGACGACGAAGCCAGCCTGCGCTCCACCTACGCGATGAGCTGACCGCAGATGCGCCGGCAGGTCCCGGCGGCTGGGCTATCATCGCGCTCCGCATGAGCATCCTGTCGCCGCGCGAGCGAATCGCGTCCGTATTCCCCGCCGCGCTGCTGCCGCTCTGGGCCGTGGTGGCATTGCTGCCGTTCGGTCGTGCGGCGGAATTCGGGGTGCTGCTCTGCATCGCCGCCGGTATCGCCGGCTTCGCCCGTGGAACTGCAGAGAGACCCGATCGAGAGGGTCTGCGGCGGTTCGCGGTGCTTTGGCTCTGCTATGCCGCTGCCGCCGCCCTGTCCGCAGTCGACGCGGTGAATCCCGCCAAGAGTTGGGGCACCGTGGCGGCATCGTTGCGATTTCTGCCCCTCGGTGCCTATGCCCTGGTCGCGGCCGCGACACCGCTGCGGCACGGGCAACTGCGTGACGGCATCGCCGTCGTCGTCGCTGTCTGGCTGTTCGATGCCTGGGTCCAGGCGCTGACCGGCTGGAGCCTGGGCGGTGCACCGGAGGCAGAGCGGCTCAGCGGATTGTTCGGCGCAGACAATCTCAAGCTGGGTCCCGTCCTGGCGACCCTGTCTCCGTTTCTGCTGCTTGCAGTACGGCAGCGCTGGGGGCGCGTCGGCCTGTCGCTCGCATTCGGGTTCGCGCTCGTGCCGGTGCTGCTGGCCGGCTCGCGCGCGAGCTGGCTCGCGCTCGGGCTGGTCGCCCTGGTGCTGCTCTGGTGCGAAACGCGCAAGCCGCTGCGTTTCGCCGCGGCACTCGCCGTGCTCAGTCTGGTGATGGGTACGGCTGTCGCCGTCGCGTGGCGCAGCTCTGACGCGTTCGACGCGCGTATGCAGCGCACGCTTGAGGCGTTCGACGGTACGCGGCACGAACTCGATTTCGCGCTCGCCGGACGCGCGCGGATCTGGGAAACGGCCGGCGCGATGATTGTGGCGCATCCGGTCAATGGTATTGGCGTGCGCGGGTTCCGTTACGCCTACGCCGACTATGCAGCGCCGGGCGACGCCTTCGTGCAGCGCGACGGCAGCGGTGCCGCTCATGCGCATCAGTGGGTGCTGGAAGTGCTCAGCGAGACGGGTACCGTCGGCCTCGCGCTCTGGCTTGCGGGCATCGTCGTGGCAGTGCGCGCGTGGCGACGCGCGAATGCGGTGCAGCGCGCAGCGGCGTTCGCGCCGGGCCTTGCCCTCGTCGCGATGGGGTTCCCCTTGAATACGCATCTTGCGTTCTATTCGGCCTGGTGGGGATTGTTGTTCTGGTGGCTGATTGCGCTGTACTGCGCTGCGCTCGCAGCGGAGGCGCCGGAGGAAACGCCGCATGCGTGAATCAGTGAGCCTGGTCGTCACCACGTTCGACAATGCCGCGACGCTGCAGCGCTGTCTCGCCAGCGCAGCCTGGGCTGACGACATCGTCGTGCTCGATTCCGGGTCGACCGACGGCACGCTGGCGATCGCGGCGCAGTTCGGCGCACGCGTGTTCCATGAACCGTTCAAGGGCTATGCGGCACAGAAGCAGAGTGCGATCGACAAGGCGTTGCACCGCTGGACGCTGTTGCTCGATGCCGACGAAGCGTTGACCGACGCCGCGCGCGCGGCGATCGAGCGCGCGCTGGAGGCGCCCCGGGTTGCGGGATTCCGCCTGCCGCGGCGCGAGCAGGTGTTCTGGACCTTCAATCACGCCGGCGTTCGTCTGAACACGCATCTGCGGCTGTTCGACCGGGAACGCGTGCGCATGAACGCCGTGCCAGTACACGCCGCACCTGAAACGCAGGAGACGGTCGCGACCTTGCCCGACGCCGTGTTCGTCCATTATGGCGAGCCGGATATCGCGACCAAGGTCGCCAAGGTCAATGCGTATTCGTCGGGGCTCGTCGAACACAAGCGGGGCAGGCGGCAACGTTTCCTCGCCGCGCGACTGGTGCTGTATCCCTACGTTTTTTTCCTGCGGCAGTATTTCGGCAAGCGCTGGTTCCTGGACGGCTGGGCCGGTTTCATCAATGCGGTGATCGCGGCCCACTACGTTTTTCTCAAATACGCCAAGGTATACGAGGACCGGCGCCGGAATACGTCCTAGGCGATGAAACGGCTCTCAACTGTGCCCCCGCGGGCGCTGCTCAGCGATGGCTCGCCGGCATTCCTCTATCGATCCGTCATGCGTCGGGCTTCGGCCTGAGCAGCGACAGAGCCATGCCGACGACGAGCAGCGTGCCGGCGACGAGCACGATCCAGAGCAGCAGATTGCGCCAGTCGGGTTCGCGCTTGGGGGGTGGAGGGGGCCGGAGTGCGGCGTCTCCGCTGACCAGCCTGCCGGGTTCGGGTACGGCCGGATTGGGTTTCCACGCGCTGCCATGGCGTCGCTGCAGCGCGTCGAGCAGGGTTCCGATGGGTGCATCGCGGCGGCGGGCCGTCGCACTGCCGGCGGCAATCGTGTACGGGCCTTCGCCTTGGGCGAGGAACACCAGTACCTCGGGCCGATAGCCCAGCTCCAGCGTTGGCGGCGCGTTCGGCGCCGGTGCCGCATCTACACGCCATTCGCGATCGCGCACGGCAGCGCCCAGTCGTTGCGGCGCGGAACGTTCCACCGCCTCGCCCGCAGTGACCTGATATCCGGTCCAGGGGCCCGCCCGTACCGTCCACTGCAGTGCCGGGTCATCGCGGCTGGAAACGGTCCAGGTCGCGACGCTGTTGCCGCCTTCGGCACGCGCGTCGACCTGCTGGGTCGGGATTCTTCCGTCCAGACGATACGCGTAGTAGCTGCGATCACCGTCCTGCCGTATTTCACCGGCGACGCTGAGCCAGCGCCATTCGGCCTCGGGCGGGGGCGGCGCGGTCTCGGCGCGCACGGCGCGCAGCGCCGGCAATTGGGCGTTGGTCGAGGCAATGCGCAGATAGCGGTAGCCGCGCTCGGGACCGAGTGCGATCCGGTCGCGGCGAAGCCGCTCCTCGCCGTTGCGCAGATCGGCGATGTAGCCGTTTCCGACCGGCCTCCAGTGTTGCAGGTCGTCACTGGCCGACAGGTTCAGATTGGTCTGGAATGCGGCGACATCATCGCTCCAGATCAGCTGCAGCGCAGCCAGCGGCATGCGGACCTGGCTGAGATCCAGCAGCACTTCGCGTAACACATCGGGTGCCCGGCCCTCGGCAAGACTGGTGTCGATGCGCAGCACGCGCCCGTGCGCGTCGCGTTCGGCGCGCAGTCTCCAGTCTGCATCACTGGTGGAGCGCGGCCCCGGCAGCGGAAACCAGGGTATGTCGAGCCGTTCGAGCGGCCATTCCTGTGCACTCGCGCCTTCGGGGCCGAGCAGGGTCGCTGGCAGTGATTCGCCAGCGGCGTTGAAGACTTCGATGTCGGCGAGACCGCGATCCTGCGCGGTGCGGTAGATGGCCTCGCTCAGCACGACGCGATAAGCGCCGCCATCCTCGCGCGCCAGGCGCAGCGGCCATTCCCAGGCATAGTCGCTGCGCTGACCGGCAGAAGCGGCGGCTGCCGCCAGCATCAGCGCCGCGCCAACGACACGGCGCTTCATGACTCGGCCTCGGCCTGTTTCGGCGGATTCGGTGCGAAATAGCCGACCACCATGAGCAGCGTGCCGACGGCAAGCACGCCGAGAATCGCGTACAGGTCCTTGAGGTGCGTGCGGTCGATCAGGATCAGCTTCACGATCACGAGCCCGACGAGGCAGGCGCCACCCACCCATACCGCCCGGGAGCGGCGCCGCGCACCGGTGAGCATCGCAGCCAGACCGGCCAGACACCAGATGACCGACAGGCAGGCCTGTGCCAGCGCGGAGCGCATCATGGCGTCGCTGTTCCAGGCCACGCCGCCCATGAAGTGAACGCCGCGCAGGGTCATGCTCGTCATCAGCGCAAAAGCCACGACGGCGAGCAGTTGCGCGCGCAAGGTCGGATCGAGCAGTGCATTTCCCTCGTCGCCGGCCTGGCGGAACCAGTACAACAGCGCGATCACGAAGCCGATCTGGGCGAGTTCGAGCGGGTTGGCAAGCGGAATGTACGCCAGCGGTGCCGGATCGCCCGCGGAGATCAGGCCGATGACCCAGAACGCACCCAGCAGTATCGACAGGATGCCGAGCAGCGCCGGACGTGCCGTTTCGGCCGGGCCGGCGAGCGGTACACGAAGCACACGCCACCGGCCCAGCGTTCCGGCAAAGGCGAGCGCAAACGGTGCAAGTCCGAGCAGCACCTGCCAGATGACGCCGAGCAGCCAGGTGTCGCGCGCGAGGTGCACGAGCTGCGTGGCAAGCACCCCGACCCAGGTGAACACGTGTACCGCATACGCACCGCCCAGCCCCGGGGCCTCGCTCGTCTCGAGATTGCGCTGCGCGCGCAGACTCGCAACGAACCAGCCCAGCCATGCCGCCAGGCCAAAGCCCGAGAGCGGGCCCTCCGGGTTCGCGCTGGTGGTGCCGACGATGAATACCGGAGCGCCGAAGATCGCGAGCAGCGCCGGCCAGCGCAATTCGCCCCATTCCAGACGGTGTGCGCTTTCGCTCGCGAGCAGTGCCGTCAGCGCGACGAAACCCAGCAGCCAGTTGGCGGCGGTGCCCGCCGGCGCGAACCGGTCGATCTCATGCAGGCCCAGCACGCACCACCAGCCCAGCGCCCAGATCAGGGTGAGTTGCGCCATCCCGCTGGTCACGTTGTCGCGGCGCAGGAGTCCGCTGGTCGCGAAGCCTGCGGCGGTCAGCAGCAGGATTGCGAGGAAGTCACCGTTGAGGATCGCAACCTGTCCCGGCATGGCTCCGTGGTCGACGAGAGAACTCACGAGCGATACGCCAGCGGCCAGCTGCAACAGATAGCCGATCACGCGGGGAAGCTGGCGCTCCTGGCGAAGGCCCAGCCAGACCAGGGCCGCGCCTTCGATGGCCCAGGCGCATGCCGTCGAGCGGGCCGACAGGGCAAGGGGAACCGCGAGCGTCGCGAAGCCGAACGCGAGCAGCGCGTGCGACTGACCGAGCAGCGTCATTGCCAGGCGCCGCAGTGCGAACGCCGCTACGCCCACATGAGCGATGGCGAGTACCAGTGCGGACAGCGCGAGCAGCTTGGTGTCGCCATCCAGCAGTGCCGCCTGCAGGGGAAAGGCGAGCAAAGGAGTGCCGAACACGAGGCTGCCATCGACGAAGCCGCGGCGCTCTTCCGGCTGGCGCAACGCATACAGCAGCGGGATGGCGAGGTAGAACGCGTAGAACAGGATCAGGAACGGCTCGGTCGTCGCGAACAGTTCCGGCCGGTATTTGAGAAAGCCCCAGACCGTGCCTATGCCGAATGTGAAGACGAAGCCGAGCAGGTTCAGCGCGCGCCAGGGCTTGACCCAGGCGATGCCGAAAATGGCGGCATTGAGCACGGCGTAGTACGTGAACAAGGCGACGTGATTACCGCTGTCGCTGGCGGTGAGCACCGGAGCCAGGAACCCGCCGACGATGGCGAGCAGGGCGAGGGCGAGGGCATCCTGTGCGACCGCCATGATGCCGGCGGCGCCGACGATGACGACGAGCAGCATGAACGCAAGGCCCGGCGGCAACATGCCATAGAGCTTGTAGCTGCCGAATACGACCAGCAAGAGGATGCCGATAGCGCCGCCCTGCAGCGACAATGCAAAGGCGCGGTGGCTTTCACGCTTGCGCCAGCCGAATACGAGGCCAGCCAGGGCTGCGGCGGCGATACCCGCCATGCGCACTTCGATCGGGACGTGGAACCAGCCCTGGTCGGCGGCGTACTTCATGAGTGCGCCGACGCCCAGGAACAGGATGAGCACGCCGATCTTGACCGGAATGTTGCCCTCGGTGAACCAGCGCTTGACGGCCGCGAAGCCGCGTTCGAGCGGATCGGGTTCCTGGGGGCGTGCGGCGCGCGGTGGAATGCGGGTGTCGCGCGGGGGGGCGCCCGGCACGCGCGGCTGCGGCCGAGGCGTGGGACGCGCGGCAGCCGTCGCCGGCGCATCACCGATCGTGAATACGGCGCGTCGCGGCTGTTGCGGAGGCGGTGGCGGCGTGGCCATGCTGCTCAGGTCCAGGTCGAAGTCCAGGGATGGCGTGAAATCCGCAGCGGCCGGCTCGGCCGGCGAGGTCGCTTCGTTGCGCTGGGGAGGAGCGCTCCGCGCGGTGACGGGCGCCGGTCCGGCCGCCGAGGGCGACGTAGCGCCGGCGGGTCTCTGCGGGGTGTATTCAAAGGGCGGGAGTTCATCGGGTGGCGGCTCCGTCACCGGCCGCATGGACGCCCGGGGCGGCGGGCGCACTGCGTCGCCTGAAGCCGGCGGTATCGGCGGCGGCGTGCGATGTTGCACAGGTTCATCGAGGGGGGCGCGTGCGGCGCGCATCAATTCCTCCGTCGCCACCGCCTCCTCGAGACGGCTCACCCGGGTTTGCAGGACGCTGATGCGTCCGAACAGTACGCCGGACAATGTCCCGAACACGATTCCGATTCCTACGCCGTGATCGAACAGGCTGGCACCGAGCAGGGCGCCGATGAACAGGCCGATCAGACCCAAGAGCCAGGGCATGCGTTTCCCCTTCCGTGAATGCGACGTTCACACTCTAGCGGCCGGGACCGGCGGCGTCGCGTGGTCGTGCACCGGTATCGCCGGCCGATACCACGCGGATCAATAGACGGGCGGGGCGCCCGGTGGGCGTGTCTTGAATCGCTTGTGCAGCCAGAGATACTGAGCCGGCGCTTCCCGCACCATCGCTTCGATCGCTGCGTTCACGCGTTCCGTGTCGGCCGTGGCGTCGTCGCTGGGAAATGCCTCCAGCGGCGCCTCGATACGCAAGCGATAACTGCCGTCCGACTCACGCCGATGGAAGAACGGCAGCACGAGCGCGCCCGACAGCCGCGCGAGATGGTGGGTTGCGGTGATCGTCGCTGCCGGCACGCCGAAGAACGGCGCGAACACGGCATCCTTGCCGCGCATGTCCTGGTCGGGCGCATACCAGACCGTGCCGCCCCGCTTGAGGTATTTGACGGTCGCGCGCAATTCGTCCTTGGTGAACATGGCGTCGGCATAGCGCAGGCGCGCGGCGAGCACGGCCTGCTCGAACACCGGGTCGTCCATTACGCGGTACATGCCGCTGATCCGGATGCGCCGGGATACCAGGCGCGCACACAGTTCCAGATGGGAAAAGTGTCCTCCGACGAGCAGTACGCCGCGGCCCTGTGCACGGGCCGCCGCGAGGTGTTCCAGGCCGTCGACATGACAGGGGATCGCGGCGATCTTCTCGTCACTGCCGAACCAGGCCAGTGCGAATTCGACCAGCATCCGCCCGCTGTCGCGCAGGTTTTCGTCGAGCAGCCGCGCGCGCGCGCGGTCGTCCAGCTCAGGAAAGCAGATCGCGAGATTGCGGGCCGCAACACGCTTGCGTCCCACGAGCAGGACACTCGCCAGCCAGCCCAGCACGACTGCGAGTCGACCCAGCCACCGCGGCGGCAGACGGGCGGCCCCCCGCACCAGGGCGAGACCCAGGCGAGACGGCCAATAGCGCGGAGACGAAAATGGTCGGGACGCAGGAGCAGAGTCGGACATTATTCCGAGTCTAGCCGCAACCGGCGCGGCGAGCCCGCCTGGCAGCAAGGATTCCTTCACCGCGAGCCTCGAAGCCCCGGCGGCGCGGCCGACGGCACTGGCCCGTGTCGCGGCGGCTATACTGCGCCGCCGCCCTGACAGCTCAGGTACGTGTTCCCGCGCTCCCTCTACACGTTGGTGATGTATCTGCTGACGCCCGTGATCCTGTTCCGGCTCGCGCGGCGCGGGCTGCACTATCGCAGTTACCTGGGGCGCTGGCGCGAGCGCTTTGGCTTCTTCCCGGCGCCGGGTTTCCGGCAGAGCATCTGGATACATGCCGTCTCCGTCGGCGAGGTCAACGCGGCGGTGCCGCTGATCGAAGCCCTGATGCGCGAACACGCCGAGTTGCCGTTCGTCATCACGACCATCACGCCGACGGGTTCCGAGCGCGTGCAGAAACTGTTCGGCGAGCGCGTGTTCCACGTCTATCTGCCCTACGACCTGCCGGCGTCGGTCGCGCGGTTCCTCGAGCGTGTGCGGCCGCGACTCGGCGTCATCATGGAAACGGAGATATGGCCGAATCTGTTCCATGAATGCGAGCGGCGCGGAATCCCGCTCGTCGTCGCCAACGCGCGGTTGTCGCAGAAGAGCCTGCGGGGCTACGGTCCGGTGCGGCCGCTGGCGCGCCTTGCCATCCGTTCGGCGCGCCACGTGGCGGCGCAATCGACCGCCGATGCACAGCGCCTGCTCGAACTCGGCGCCGATCCGTCACGGCTGTCGGTTCTCGGCAACATCAAGTTCGACATGGCTGTACCCGAGGAACTCGCCGCCGCTGGTTGCCAGTTGCGTGAAGCGTGGGGACCGCATCGGCCGGTCTGGATCGCGGCAAGTACGCATGAAGGGGAAGAATTGGCCGTCCTCAAGGCGCATGCCGCGGTGCTGCGGCGCTTTCCCGATGCGTTGCTGCTGATTGCGCCGCGTCATCCCGAACGATTCCGACCTGTCGCGCTGGCCTGCCGCAGCTTCGGATTTGCGACCCGTACACGCAGCGAGGATCGACATGCAGGATCGTCGAGCCAATGCTTCGTCGTCGATACGCTCGGCGAACTGCTGCACTACTACGCCGCTTCGGATGTGGCGTTCGTCGGCGGCAGTCTCGTACCGATCGGCGGCCACAACGTGCTGGAGCCGGCTGCGTTGTCGGTGCCGGTCGTGGTCGGTCCGAATACGTTCAATTTCGAGGCAATCACCGCCAGTCTCGTCGAGGAGGGCGGCGCGGTGCAGATTGCCGATGCCGATGCGCTCGGTGCGGCGATAGCGCGCCAGCTCGGCGACGAGTCCGGCCGACGGCGCATGGGTGGAAAGGCACGCCGGGTCTTCGAGCGTGAGCGCGGCGCGGTCGCGCGCAACATGGCGGCGATCGAAACGGTGCTGGCCGCTCAGCCACTGCGTTGAAACAGGCCCGCAGAAACGAAAAGAGCGGGCTGCGCCCGCTCTTTTCGCCAATATTGCGCACGGCTCATTCGAGCAGCGCGTTGACTTCCTTGAGATCGTTCGGCCCCACGTTGCCGGCCGATTGACGCAGCCGCAGCTGGTTGAGCACGAAGCTGTGGCGCGCCTGTGACAGGTCGCGCTGCGCCTGATACAGCTGGCGCTGCGACAGCAGCACGTCGACGATGGTGCGGGTGCCGACCTCGAATCCGGCCTGGGTCGCTTCCAGTGCACTGTTGGCCGAAACCACGGCCTGCTTGCGCGCCTCGACTTCACTGATGCCCGCGACGACCGAACGGAAGTTCAGGCGGGTGTTCCGGACCAGCGCACGGCGATTCTGTTCGAGCAGGTCTTCGGCCGCGTCCCGATCGTAGACTGCCTGACGTACACGCGACTGCGTGTAGCCGCCACTGAAAATCGGCACATTGAGCTGCAGTCCGACGGTGCGGTCGGTCGACAACCGATTGCCGTGAACATCGCCGGGAAATGGGCTTATGCTCGAGCGACTGTCGCCCCAGGTCGGATTGCGCTCGTAGGTGTAGGAGCCCGACAGGGTCGGCAGATGGCCGGCACGCGCGGTGTTGATGTTGGCCTTGGCTGCAGCGACGGCATGCTCCTGCGCCTTCAGCGCCGGGTTCTCGCCCAGTGCGCGATCGACCCAGGCCTGCATGTCGTTCGGTACCGGCTCGGTCAACGGCAGTTCGGCACGCAGGCGCAGCAGCGCGCCGGGTTCCTTTCCGGTGATTTCGCGCAGCGCTTCGCGGGCGTCTTCGAGTGCGTTGCGCGCGATGATCGTCGCAGCGCGTGCGGAGTCATGCTGAGCCTTGGCTTCGTTGACGTCGGTGATGGCCGACAGGCCCACTTCGAAGCGTTGCTGGGCCTGATCCAGCTGCCGACTCAATGCCTTCTCCTCGGCCTCGGAAAACGTCAGCGAGTCTTCGGCGGTGAGTACTGCGAAATAGGCGGTCGCCACACGAATCGAGAGGTCCTGCTCGGCCTGCAGGTACTGCGCGTCGCCGCGAAGCGCCAGCTCCCGGGCCGCCTTTCGGGCGGTCCACTTGCTGAAATCGAGGATCGATTGGGTGAGCTGCCCGGTCAGCCTCGTACCGCGGCCTTCGCTGCTGCTGTTGACGACACGCAGCCCCTGGTTACCCTGCTCGTCGGCCTGGAGACCGGCCGAATACACGTCGCCGCTCGAATCACTGAAGCCCAGCGAGGCTGAGATTTGCGGCAACAACGCCGATGTGGCCTGCGTGACACCTTCGGCAGTGGACAGACGTTGCGCTTCGGCGCCCGACAGCACCGGATCGTTCTGCCGCGCAAGATCGTAAATCTGTGTCAGGTCTTCGGCCGAGGCGAGCGCCGGCACCAGCGCGAGGGCCATCGACAGGGGCAGCAGCTTGAACGGATTTCGCTTGGTCATTGTCGCTTCCTGGAAAGGAGCCGTCCTGGATTAAGGCTCAAAAGGGGTGCGAGCTCGCCCGGCCGGAGTGTCAAAGACTGAACCGCTTCGGGGGAGCGGCGTTCGTCAGGTAGGCGAGATCGGTTTCGAACAAAGAGGTTTCGCGCAGGTTGGTGCCGTCACGCGTAAATACAATGGCGTGCTGTACCGGCGATTCGCCGGTCACCGCAAACAGGCGCCCGCCTGGTTTGAGCCATGTCTTGAAGCGCTCTGGCAGCGTGTAAACCGCCCCGGTGAGCACGATAATGTCGAATTCGCGGCCGGGCTGGAATTCGCGCACTGCCTCGGCGATTACCACACTGGCGTTGGCGATACTGTCACGCTGCAGGCGTCCGCGCGCCGTTTCGGCCAGATCAGCATGTTGCTCGACACTCACCACGTCGCGGCCGAGGCGTGCCAGACAGGCAGTCAGGAAACCGGAGCCGGTGCCGATTTCCAGCACGCTGTCGCCGGACTTGACCTCGAGGGACTGCAAAACGCGGCCCTCGATGACCGGCTTCATCATGACCTCGCCGTGGCCCAGCGGCAGCTCCAGGTCGGCAAACGCCAGCTGGCGATGCTCGGCGCGCACGTATTCCTCGCGCCGCACGTCCTTCAGCACCGCGAGCACGCGGGCGTCGAGCACGTCCCACGGACGTACCTGCTGCTCGACCATGTTGAAACGAGCCCTTTCGACATTCAGGGACACGGTGCGACTCCAACGGAAAAGGGGCGAAAGCATAGGCGCTGGCGCCCGTTACGGCAAATTCAGGATCGCTGTTCCGACGCCCGCTCCGTAGTGCCGGAAGTCATCGCAAGTACCTGACATTGCTCACCTTACGCTGTCCGCCGTGGATTCCCGGACAGGTTCGGACGTCCGCTCGCCGGCAAGCGGGAGCGGGCATGCAGCACGCCGGCCGCCAGACGCTGGTCGACCCGTTCGATGCGCGTGAGCGCCTGCGGGTTGCGTACGTGCGCCTGCCAGGCCAGCCAGCGCGTCAGGCGCGCAAGGTCGAGCTTGTCGAGCGCGGCGATACGTATGCGCGAAGCCATTGCCAGACGCGCGTCGAATTCCCGGGCATCGAGCAGGCTCGCGCAGACGCGCTGCGCGAGTTTGAACGATTGGGTCAATTGCAGTTCGGGGGCTGATGACATGTCCAGGGTCCTATGCGCCGGACGGAGTGCTGTCGGCGGTCGGACGTTGGATCCGGAACCAGGCAGCATAGAGGGCCGGCAGGAAGAGCAGGGTCAGCGCCGTTGCAACGAACAGGCCACCCATGATGGCGACCGCCATCGGGCCGAAGAACGCGCTGCGCGACAGGGGGATCATCGCGAGGATGGCCGCGAGTGCCGTGAGTACGATGGGGCGGAAGCGCCGGACGGTTGCTTCGACGATCGCGTCCCAGGGGGCATGGCCCTTGGCAATGTCCTGTTCGATCTGATCGATGAGGATGACCGAATTGCGCATGATCATGCCCGACAGTGCGATCGTGCCGAGCATCGCGACGAAACCGAACGGCACGTTGAACACCAGCAAGAACAGCGTGACGCCGATGAGGCCCAGCGGCGCGGTCAGGAACACCATTACCGTGCGACTGAAGCTCTTGAGCTGCAGCATCAGCAGCGTCAGGACGACGAACAGGAACAACGGAACGCCGGCATTGACCGAGCGCTGGCCCTTGCCCGAGTCCTCCACGGTCCCGCCGACCTCGAGCAGATATCCGGATGGCAGCCGGGCACGGATGGCCTCCAGTGTCGGCTCGATCTGTGCGGTGATCGTCGGTGGTTGCATCAGACCGTCGGTATCGCCGCGTACTGTGATCGTCGGCAGCCGATTGCGGCGCCAGATGATGCCTTCTTCCATCGAATACTGCAGGCGCGCGATCTGACTCAGCGGCACGGTCTTTCCGGAAGCGGTCGGCACTGCGAGGTTTTCCAGCAGTGACAATTGCGCCCGCTCCTCGGCCGGTCCGCGCAGCAGAACCTGGATCAGCTCGTCCTTCTCCCGGTAGGTAGAGATTGGCACGCCGGAGAGAGAGCTCTGCAGGAAATTCGACAGATCCTGCGAACTCACGCCGAGCACGCGGGCGCGATCCTGATCGATCTCCAGGCGAATGACCTTGCTCGGCTCGTCCCAATCGAGATTCACGTTGCGCATGTGTGGATTCTTGCGCACTTCGACGGCGACCTCTCGCGCGAGCTTGCGCACCAGGCCGATGTCTTCGCCCGACACCCGGAATTGGACAGGGAAGCCTACGGGCGGGCCGTTTTCGAGGCGCAGCACGCGGCCGCGGACTTCCGGAAAATCTGTCTCGAACAATGAAAGCAGATCGGCGCGCAGCTTCTCGCGCTCTTTCGGCCCCTTGGTCAACAGCACGAACTGGGCGAAGCTCGCCTGTGGCAACTGCTGGTCCAGCGGCAGGTAGAAGCGCGGTGATCCCGTGCCGACGTAGCTCACGTAATTTTCGAGCTCAACGCGCGTAGTCAGCCACTGCTCGAGCTTCTTGACCTGGAGCGCGGTGGCTTCCAGCGACGAACCTTCGGTCAGCTTCATGTCGACCATGAGCTCGGGGCGCGTCGAATCCGGAAAGAACTGCTGCTGTACGAAGCGGAAGCCGACGATGGATGCAACGAACAGCGCGAATGTCGCTGCGATCACGACTCGCCGGTGGGCTACACACCAGTCGACGAGACCGCGGAACCGGCGATAGAACGATGACGCGTAGGGATCGTGTTCATGCCCGTGTACCGGACCGCCGGCCAGCGTGCCGCGCAGACGGCGCGGCAGGAGGCCGATTGCGCGTCGGCGCAGCGAGTCGGCGCGGGCCGCGAACGAACCGGGATGAGGCGGTGCTGCCGGCTTGCCCAGATCCGGCAGCAGCTTGTAGCCCAGATACGGAATGAAGATTACCGCGGCGATCCAGGAAATGATCAACGCAATCGTGACGACCTGGAAGATTGAGCGTGTGTACTCGCCGGTGCCGGACTGGGCCGTTGCGATCGGCAGGAATCCGGCAGCCGTGACGAGTGTGCCGGTCAGCATTGGAAAGGCGGTCGACGTATAGGCAAAGGCCGCCGCGCTGACCCTGTCGTAACCTTGCTCCATTTTCACCGCCATCATCTCGACGGCGATGATCGCGTCGTCGACGAGTAGTCCCAGCGCGAGCACCAGTGCTCCCAGCGAGATCTTGTGCAAGTCGATGCCGAAATAGTGCATTGCGCCGAATGTCATCGCGAGCACGAGTGGAATCGACAGCGCGACGACGAGCCCGGTGCGGAAGCCCAGCGAAAAGAAGCTGACGAGCAGCACGATGATGACGGCTTCGGCAAGCGTACGTACGAACTCGTTGACCGATCGTTGCACCGCATGCGGCTGGTCGGCCACGCGCGCGAGCTCGAGACCGGCGGGTAGCGATAGCTCGAGCTGCTTCGTCGCTGCGTCGAGGTCCCGGCCGAGCGCAATGATGTCGCCGCCTTTTTTCATCGACACGGCGATTCCGATACCGTCCTTGCCCATGAAGCGCAGGCGTGGCTGCGGAGGATCGCTGTAGGCGCGCTTGATTTCCGCAACATCGCTCAGGCGGAACAGTCTTCCATTCGCGCGGATGGCGATGTCGCCGATGGCTTTTTCCGAATCGAAGGCACCGGAAGTGCGCAGATAGATTCGGTCAGAGGCAGTTTCGAAGCTCCCCGCCGGCGTGATCGCGTTCTGCGCTTCGAGGGTGGCCTGAACCTGTGCGAAGCTGACGCCGAGCGTGGCCAGCTTGGTATTGGATACCTCGATGTAGACCTTTTCGTCCTGCAGCCCGATCAGATCGACTTTGGCGACATTGGGTACGCGCAGGAGTGCCAGTTTCAGGCGCTCCGCATAATCCTTCAGCAAAGCGTAGGAAAATCCGTCGCCCGTCAGGGCATAGATATTGCCGAAGGTGTCGCCGAATTCGTCATTGAAGAACGGACCCTGCGCCCCCGGAGGCAACGTGTGACGTATGTCGCCAACCTTCTTGCGCACCTGATACCAGAGGTCGGGCACATGCCGCGAATCGAGCGAATCCTTGGCCACGACGATGATCTGCGATTCGCCGGGTCGCGCGTAGCTGCGCAGGAAATCGAGGTCCGGCAGTTCCTGCAGTTTCTTTTCGATGCGCTCGGTGATCTGCTCGTTGGTCTCTGCCGCGGTGGCGCCGGGCCAGGTCGTGTGGATGACCATCGCCTTGAATGTGAACGGCGGGTCCTCCGACTGGCCGAGTGAGCGGTAGGACAGGATGCCGACCAGCGCAAGCACGACGATGAAGTAGCGAACGATGGACTGATTCTTCAGCGCCCACTCGGACAGGTTGAATTGGTTCATTGTCGTTCTTGTGACGAATGTCGACGGGCGCCGGAACCCGTTCCGGAGCCTGCGATCGTTGAGAGGTGCGCCGCGACCGGCATGCTGCGGCGAATCGGAGAGACAGGTGCCCGGATCGCTGCCCGGCCGTTGGGGAGGGGGAGGGCGGCAGAGCAGCGATCGGGCTGGGGAAATGGCCGCTTCTAGAGCGTGAGCGGTTTGTTGCTGTGGTCCACCGGATTGATGGGTTGGCCTTCGCGCAGCTTGTGGACGCCAGCAGCGACGATCCAGTCCTGGCTGTCCACGCCGTCCATGAGCACGACGCCCTGTTCACGATAGGCGCTGACCGTCACGGGTTTGAGATGGACCTGGCGCGTCTTTGCGTCAAGGACCCAGACGGCGGGTTTGCCATCCTTCTCGTACAGCGCGGCCAGCGGAATCAGGTGAGCAGCGTCGCTTTGCTCCCCGCTGAAGAACACGCGCGCCGTCTGGCCGAGCTTGGCCTGTCCAGCGTCATCGCCCAGGGCGACACGCACGCGGTAGGTTCGCGTCGTCGTGTCTGCTTCCGGCGCGATTTCGCGCAGTGTGCCGGTCAGGTGCTTGCCGGACTCCGCCCAGAGCTCGACCGTTGCCGGCTGTTCCTTGCGATAGTCACCAATGCGGTTCTCGGGAATGCTGATTTCGACCTCGCGCTCGCCGTCACGAGCGAGCGTCGCAACGGCCTGGCCGGGTGCGACGACCTGACCGGCTTCGGCCATGATCGAGGTGATGATGCCATCGTGGTCGGCGCGGAGTTCGCTGTACCCGGCTTGATTCTGTGCCACGTTCAGCGCGGCGCGCGCTTCGGTCGCCCGGGCTGCCGCAGCTTTCAGTCGGTTGTCGACAGCATCGAACTGGGTTTCGCTGACGAAGTTCTTGCTGCGCAGGGATTCATAGCGCTCGCGTTCCGACTTCGCAGTCGCGAGGTCGGCTTCGGCTGCTGCCAACGAAGCTTTTGCGCTGCTGGCCTGGAGATTCAGATCCTGAGGATCGAGTTCGGCGATGATGTCGCCTGCTTTGACATGTGCGCCGACATCGACGTGCCGCCGGTGTATCTTGCCGCCGACACGGAAGCCCAGCGCGCTCTCGTACCGTGCTTTGACGTCCCCACTATATAAAGTGCCCGCCTCGCTGGCGGCTGATTGCGGACGTGCCACGATCGCGGGTCGGATGGGTTCCTGCACTTCGGCGCGTGTATTGCAGCCAGAAACGAAGACGAGCGTCGGTACGATCAGGAGCAGGCCAATCCCCAGGCGACGGAGCCGGCTTGGCGGGCTGGGGGCGTCGTAGGCGCGCATTGTTACAATCCTTGAATGAATATAGCGGGTGGGTTTACCTGAACTGCTCGGTACAGTATCATTACTAAACTGCACTGTCTAGTATTTATTGACCATGTCATCTGTGATGAAACAGGGCGCTCCAGGGCGGCCGAAAGATCTCGAAAAGCGCGCAGCGATCCTCGACGCGGGCAAGCGCCTGTTTCCTCGGCATGGATTCGATGGCACGAGCATGGATGCGATCGCTGCCGAAGCCGGTGTCTCGAAACTCACCGTCTATAGTCACTTCACCGACAAGGAGACGCTGTTCAAGTCGGTCATCGAGGCCAAATGTGAGGAGCAGCTGCCCTCGGCGCTGTTCATGGTCGACCTCAGCGGTCCGATCCGCGCTCAGTTGCTGACCATTGCCCGGGCCTTCTTTTCGTTGATCACCAGCGAGGAGTCGATCTCTCTGCATCGCATGATGACTTCGCAGGCTCAGCCGACGAAGCTCGCGCAGCTGTTCTGGGAAGCCGGACCGAAGAGACTTCAGGCTGCGTTCGAAGCGTTTCTCCAGGCGGAGGTCGACGCGGGACAGCTCGATATTCCGAATGTCTGGCGCGCAACTTCACAGTTCTTCTGTCTGCTCAAGGGCGAGTTGCACGCCCGCATGATGTGCGGATGTTCGGAGCCGTTCTGCGATCAGGCGGTCGACGACCACATCAGTGCGACGGTCGACATGTTCCTGCGCGCCTATGCGCCGTCGCGTGGCTGCGGTTGAGGCCGGCAAAGCATCACTCGCCCGCCAGCCCTGCTTCGTGCTTGAATGCGCGCCTGAAGCGGGGGTGCCCAGACAGGGCTGAGAGAGTCCCTTCGTACCTGACCCGGGTCATTCCGGCGTAGGAAGCTTCGTGGCGCGGCTGCATTGCAGCCGTGCCCGCCGCCGCTTCGTCCCCCTTCCATTGAGGACGATGCTGATGAATGCCTTGCCATCCGACCTGGTGCGCCAGACCCAGGAATTGTCCGAGCAAGTGACGCGACCCATTCCCGGGTCGCGCAAGATCCATGTCGTGGGCAGTCGCGAGGACTTGCGCGTGCCGCTGCGCGAAATCGCGCTTGCCGATACACCGCTCGTTTTCGGCGCTGAGAAAAACGCTCCGGTGACCGTCTACGATACGTCGGGCCCTTACACGGATCCGGACTACCGAGTCGATCTCAGTGCCGGATTGCCGCCGCTGCGTGCGCGCTGGATCAACGAACGTGGCGACGTGGAGCAATTGGTCGGACTGTCGTCGGAGTTCGGTCGCCGCCGTGAGGCAGACCCGCGACTCGATGCGGTTCGCTTCCCGAACCTGCGCCGTCCGCTGCGTGCCAAGGCCGGCGCCAACGTGACTCAGATGCACTACGCGCGCAAAGGCATCATCACGCCCGAGATGGAATTCATCGCGCTGCGCGAGAACCAGCGCAGCGAGGCGCTCGAGGCTCACTTGCGGGTGCAGCATCCGGGGGAGAGTTTCGGTGCCGCATTGCCGAAACTGATCACGCCCGAATTCGTTCGTGACGAGGTCGCCCGCGGTCGCGCGATCATTCCGAACAACATCAATCATCCCGAGTCCGAGCCGATGGTGATCGGCCGGAACTTCCTGACCAAGATCAACGCGAATATCGGCAATTCAGCGGTGACTTCGTCGATTGCCGAAGAAGTCGAGAAGATGGTCTGGTCGATCCGCTGGGGTGGCGACACGGTCATGGATCTGTCCACTGGCCGGCACATTCACGAAACGCGCGAATGGATTCTGCGCAACTCGCCGGTGCCGATCGGCACTGTTCCGATTTATCAGGCGCTCGAGAAGGTCGACGGCAAGGCAGAAGAACTGACCTGGGAGATATTCCGCGACACGCTCATCGAGCAGGCGGAACAAGGCGTCGACTACTTCACGATTCATGCCGGCGTGAGGCTCGCACACATTCCGCTGACCGCCCGGCGCGTGACCGGCATCGTGAGTCGCGGCGGTTCGATCCTGGCAAAGTGGTGCCTTGCACATCATCGTGAGAATTTCCTCTACACGCATTTTGAGGAAATCTGCGAAATCATGAAGGCCTACGATGTCGCGTTCTCGCTCGGTGACGGGCTGCGGCCGGGTTCTATCGCCGACGCGAATGATGCTGCGCAATTTGCTGAGCTGGACACGCTTGGCGAGCTGACCCATGTAGCCTGGAAGCACGACGTGCAGACCATGATCGAGGGGCCCGGCCATGTCCCCATGCAGCTCATCAAAGAGAATATGGACCGACAGCTCCGCGTTTGCAGCGAGGCGCCGTTCTACACGCTGGGGCCGTTGACCACCGATATCGCGCCCGGCTACGACCACATCACGAGCGCGATCGGCGCCGCGATGATCGGCTGGTTCGGCACCGCGATGCTTTGTTATGTCACGCCGAAGGAACACCTTGGCCTGCCCAACAGGCAGGATGTGCGTGACGGCATCATCGCCTACAAGATCGCGGCGCACGCGGCCGATCTTGCCAAGGGACACCCGGCCGCTCAGGCACGCGACAACGCGCTGTCGAAGGCGCGCTTCGAGTTTCGCTGGCAGGACCAGTTCAACCTGGGCCTGGACCCCGAGACGGCCAAGGAGTACCACGACGAGACCCTACCCAAGGACTCGGCCAAGGTGGCGCATTTCTGCTCGATGTGTGGCCCCAAGTTCTGCTCGATGAAGATCACCCAGGAGGTGCGTGACTTCGCCGCCCAGAAGGGTGTGGCCGAGGCTGAAGCCCTGGCCCAGGGCATGCAGACCAAGGCGGCCGAGTTCCAGAAAGGCGGGGGCGAGCTGTACATCCCGCTCAAGCCCGTGTGAC
>BTVG01000003.1:0-309950 GCA_045864815.1 Rhodanobacteraceae bacterium
CGTCGACGGCGGCCAGATCACGTTGCCGCGATGGCAGGGATGGGCGAAAGCAGCGAAGGCGAAACTGGACGAATCGATGCAGCACGATGCAGAGTTGAGGCAGGCCGCCTGACCCGGAGCGGACTCACACAAATCCGGGGACCCCGGGTCCAGGGAATCTGGGAGGCAAGACAAATACCCATCCAGTTGTTCCAGGTGTTTCGAAAGCCCGGCCCTTCGGATGCAGCAGCGGAAGCCCAGGCGTGAGCCACGCCGCTCAACACCTCGAAAGGAAATTCACCGCGCTCGGCGCGGAATTCAATGAAGTACCGCGACCTGGTAAGCCCCAGTATGTGGAGACCAACAGTGCTTCAGATCGGAACCGGTAAGTTATTCACCCGCCCTGCGATTCGGTCGAATGACCTGAGAGGAATGCTTTATACCAATGCGGATTTCGGCTACGGCGTGGAACGCGTTGAGACCGTAATCGGCAATCTCTTGCCGGCGACGTCTGGGGTCGGTGATGTGAAAGCCGTTGCCTACGAGTTTCAGGAAAAAATCGAAGCCGAAGAACGTGGTCCGAACATTCTCATTTCAAGCACAGCCGCGCCGTATGTCCTGGATTTTTCCGCAGTGGTTTCGTTTGCGCTGAATTGCGTATGCAGCCCAGACTATGAGCTGGTACAACGGCTGATAAGCGGTAGACCTGGCGTATCCACGCGGGTTCCACCGCGGGACTTGCTGCGGCGATTTTTTGACAGGAGCGCGTACTGCCAAGCCGCTGACCTTAAATTTCTGACGGCGTTCACCAAGCAGCTCATTGGGCTCCAGCGCAAGCAGTTCCTTGGAGTGATGCGGGCCATTCGAACCTACGTCAACGCCGTACACAGGCTCTCAGATGATGTCGAACTCGCCTACACCCTGATGGTGGCGGCTGTCGAATCGCTGGCCCAAGAATTCGACGGCCACGAACCCGACTGGCCTTCGTACGACGATCGCAAACGCAAAGCGGTCGATATGGCACTTGAAGGCACCACGGACGACATCGCTCAGCGGGTTCGGAACGCGCTGCTCAGCGTCGAACACTCGTCATTGGGGCGGCGCTTCAAAGAGTTCTGCTGCGCCAACACTACAAGCGCTTTTTTCCGGGGGGAAGCACTCGGCGCACCACAGCCACTCGCCAAAAACGACCTGCCGGAAGGACTAAAGAACGCCTACGCCGCGCGATCCGAGTATGTGCACGCGCTAAAGCGGCTCCCGCAAGCCGTTGCGTTCGGCGACACGTTGGCGGAACAAATGGTAAGAAACGGGGCTGCGTTCTTCACCGTGTCCGGCTTGGCGCGGCTCATGCGCCACGTCATCATAACCTTCGTGCACCGACAGATAACCGTCGAAGCGGAGCCGTATCACTACCTTCTCGAACGCCATGGCATCGCGTCGGTACCGCTGGCGGCGCAGTACTGGGTGGGAGGTGTGGGGGATGAGATCGCCGACCACGGGCACAAGAAGCTCGAAGGCCTGTTGGAACAGATCGCGGAACTGTTCCAGAAGCCCGATCAGCCGGCGCTCACGGACATGCGAGTTGTGCTGAACAGCGCGAATCAGTTCATGGGAGGGATCACCCCCGAGCGCAGAAAGCCTTTCTTGGCGCTGCATGTACTGTTCAACGGATTGGTTTCAGAACAGGAGCGAGCCGATCGCCCCAAGCACGTTGAAGCTTTCATTCGCAAGGAGTTGGGGCCGCCGAGTCCGGAGGCACTGTTCTGCTATGTGGTCCTCGACCAAACACCGGCGTGGACGTTGCTCGAACACGGCCAGGCGGTGGATGCGTACTTCAAGCGCCGGGGAAAATCGAACGGCTTTCGAGCGCCCCGCCTGCTGGAGGCCGCCGCCGTCCTCGACTTGGCGGAACGGTTCCGATCGGCTGGCCATATAGAAGACTATCGACGCGAAATCGCGCGGGCGGTCGAGAATCATCCGGGGCAGCCGGCCCTGCTGAAGCTTGAAGAGCAGACGGACGGAGCCGAGCCGATATCTTGGCGGACGCTCTTGTTGCCGGTCCAACCGGCGGACCCACACACGCCTACTGCTGAGCAAGCAGGCGGAAACTGACCCGGGATCGTCTCGGCAGCAGGTTCAGGTTCACTTGTCCATCCGCGCGACAGCATGAGGGCGACTAGCCATTCGCGTCTTTGCGCCGTTATTGGCGGCGCAGTCTCGCGGGTCATGACGAGACCGCGCTGGCGTACGCTGGCACGGATGCGTTCGTTTGACGTTGAAGCGAGCGCGCTGCAGTCAGGGCTGTCGCGGATGACCAGGCAGAGTAATGCACCGCCGTCATGCCTCCAGCCGTGGCGAGCTATAGCTGCAGAACGAGTATGCGGAGCGCGCGTGGAACGAGGGCATCCATACTTCGGCCGAATCCATCCGCCGCGCGAACGCCGATGATCCTGATCTCGGAGCGACATCGCTTGAGAAGGCGACGGACGGCAGGACTTGAAGAAGACCCCCGAAGCCGCTCAACACGCAAGCCATCGGGATGGTGCGGTGGAGGGAATCGCAGACGTGGTAGGAAACCGCAGCGTAATGCCGATTTCATCGATGCGAGGCGAGCGGGTTACCCCCATAGTTACCCCCTGTTTCGCAGAGCCATCATTGATGGATGATCGGTAACATTCCGGCATGCCTGAGAGGTTCGGCGCAGGCGCGGCAGTGAGACGGCGCGGCAAGGTGCCGCCGGAGGATAGGCTATGCGCTCAATGGTGATGCTCGCCTTGTTGGCGGTTTCAGGAACTGCCTTTTCGGGCGAAATGACGGTGCGGAAAGACGGGGTAGGCTGCCGCAGTCAAGACGACTACAGCACGTTGGTGAAACTCGCGGCGAGCGGCGACGAACAGGCATTTGGCCAAGCCTACACAGCCGGAATTCTCGCGGGCTTGTGCGTGAAGTTCACGCCAGGCGAAACCGTCTACCTGGAGGACACCGCAATATTCTCGGGGCAGATCAAGGTGAGGAAGAAAGGCGAGGTTGCGGGATACTGGACCGCAATTGAAACCGCGAAGTGAGCCCGGCCGCGCTGCAGTCGCGCCGGTGGTGGTCCGATCGGCCAGGCGGGGCTTTATTCATCCTCAGCGTATGCGAGCGTCCCTTGCCCGCCGCGTGCCCGCGACCTCACGAACGACACCAGTCTGCGCGAAGCGGTTGCCGGCGGCATCCGGAAATAGCCGCGTCGAGCCATCAGAATATTCTGAGCCCACGGTCGGTGTGAGAGGTTAGCGCCCGATGCGCCAGTACCGGAAAGCGCCCCAATCCCGGGATTCCCCGCATGCCGCAGCAATACGAAAACGTCGCTCAGCAACGGGTCTTGAATGCCCTGTTGATCGTTGCTCAGCACGCGGCCGAAGGGATAGCGCCCGGCGCGGTCGCCAAGGCGCTGGGGACGCTTCCGAGTAACGCGACCCGCGACCTGTCGAACCTGCGGATTGCGGGGCTCGCCATTGAACGCGGCGGGCTCTGGTTCCCGACGCTGGCGCCTTGGGCGTGCTGCGAACCGGTCGGACCCGCACGCACGCGTGGGCGGCGCACAGCTCAGCGGCCGGTCGCCCCGCTGTAGGTCGGCCCGGAATGCAATGCGGCCCGGGCATCGTGCGCAGGTGTGGGGCGTTCCGGGCTCGTGCAGAAGTCGGCGCGCGCAATCGCTGGGTCGATCTCGTCAGGCTCGCCGAGCGGCAACGAGCCGTCGGCCGGCAGCCAGCCCAGGACGCGCCAGGGCGCTTGCGCTGCCTCGCTGCACCATGGGCCGCGGGTCGAGCGAAAGCCGGGCTCCCAGCGCCAAGCGCGCGTGCTGGGCTCGACGAGCAGGAGCAGGAGCGGCACGTTTGCATCCGGTGACGCGTGCCAGTGGCGGCCCTCGCGCGCGTAGCAGCGCAGGCGCGTGGTCGACGTAGGCGTGGTCAACGGCTTGAGCGGGAATAGACCGGTGCTGCGACGGTGAGCGGGCATGTTCGGCATGGTACGCCCCGCAGTCTCACCGGCTGAGCGGTTGGCCAGCGGGACGCCAGGGGGATTCTCGCAGCGCAGGATTGCGTCGCGAGAATCTGAGCCCGGCCGGTCTACCTCACACGCAAGCGCAAACCGCCCCGCTGAGCCAGCCGCTCGAGCTCCGGCGCGAGCGCTCGGGCCAGTTCCTCGACGGCTGCGCGATCCTTTGCCGTCGTGCGAATGTCGCCCGCACCGCCCTTGACGTTCACAGTGACCTCGCTGCGGGAAACCGCACCGCTGCCGCCCGCGCCGGACGTTGCGGCCTGTTGCTGCTGTTGCCGCTGATCCTCCTGCCTCTGGCGCTGCCGGTCCTGCAGCTGCTGGTTTTCCATCTTCGCGTTCGCAAGCGTTTGAATCTGCGCCGCGCTGAGCAGGTTGTAGGAGCTCGCCAACGAGTTCACCAGCTGGGCGCGTTCGTCCATGGCCAGATTGCTCGAGTTCAGCGCCGCGAGCTCGGCCTCGTAGCGCGCGGTCTGCTCCTGTAGCAGGTTGAACGTCACACGGTCGAGCTTCCCGCCCATGGTCGCCGCGTCCGCGAGCTGCTTACTGGCGCCGAAAGTCGCGTCGGCTGCGTTGTTTGCTGCGGCCGCAATGTTGTTCAGGCCGCTTGCTGCGCTGCTCGAGCTCTCGCCCAGGTTCTCGGCGCTGGTCGCGGCCTTGTCCGCCGATGCCGCGGTTTCGTCGAGAGCGTCCCGGGCCTTGCCCGCGCCGGCTGCGACGTCATCGCCTGCTTTCTTGCCGGCGATTCCGAGCTGCTCGAGCGTGTCGACGACGCCCAGCGCGGCCGCCTTGACGCGTAGCTCGTTCTCGACGCGCGACCGGGTTGCCGCGTCACTGTCGCGCGCGACCGCGAGCTGCGCCTCGGCCATCGCGACGAAGGCCCGCCTCACGTCTTCGGCCGTCGCGGCTCCGCTGCGCTGCGCTCGCTCGATCGACTCGAACGCCTTGACGGCCTTCTGTGCCTTCTCGATGAGTTCCGCCTGCGACACCAGACCGAGATTCTTGTACGCCTGCTTCAGCTCGTCGGACGCTTCCTTGTTGCCCTTGAGCGACTGTTTCAGGGTCTCCAGATAGCTGGTTGCGGCTTGGAACTCGGCATTCGCGGCAGCGATTGCCGCCGGCGTTGCTTCCGCAGAACCCTGCAGTTCTACCAGTGCATCGCGCGTTTCCCGCACGCGATCCCGGGCGCCCTGCAGTGACGATTCTGCCGTGACAATCATCGTCCCAAGATCATGCACCGCCTGCGCGGCCGGCTGCGCGGCGGCCTGCATTTCGCCGGTAGCCGCGCCGAGTTCCTGCATGCCAGTGGTCGCGCCCGCGACCTGCTCCGGCAGCGCGGCAGCGACGGTGCCAATGCTGCCAATCGCTGCGGCGCCCGCTTCGGCAACCGGTGTTGTCGTGCTGATCGTGTTGGCCAGCGCGTTGACGTTTTCGCCCAAACTGCGCCAGCTATCGGCGGTCTGGTCGGCGTTCGTCTTCGTCGACTCCCACAACGTACGCGCGAGCTCGTCGAGCTTCTCCGACGTCGTTTGCACGCCTGCCAGCTGCTCGGCCATTTCCTTGCCAATGTCGAGTTTCGCGACGAGTGCCGCTGCCTTCACGACACCGGCCAGCGCTCCAGCGATCACGGTAGCCGCGCCATGAATCACGGTCGCCGCACCGTCCCACGCTACGCCTACTCCGTTGATCACCTTGCCGGCAAACGCGGCGACCGACTCAAGATCGGCCCGGAATTTGACGAAGAATGCGCTTGCGTTCGTGCCGAAGTTGGCGAGGTTCTCGGACACCGCGTTGAAGTCGATCTGCGCAACGAACTGGTTCAGCGCTGCAAGCCCGGTGGTGACGAACTGCAACAGCGCGCCCTGCAGTCGCTCGAATGCCTCGGTTTTCGAGAATTCATCGATGGCCTTTCCGACGAGCTCGATTTCGTCCCGCAGCGGCTGCAGGATCGGCTCAAGGAAAGACGTGGCCAGGTTGTCGAATGAAGACTTGGCGTTCTTGAAAGCCCCGCCAAGATTGTTGTCGATCGCCGCGGCCGTCTTGCTCGCGGCGCCCTCGACATTCAACAGCGATTTCGTGAAGTTCCCGATTGCATCGCCGCCCTGCTGGAGCAGGAACAGCACGAGGTTCCGGGCCGATGCGTCGAGACCGTCGAGCGTTTCTTTGCCCTTGGCACCGGCGCCCGCGAGTGTCTCGATCGCGCTGGCGAAGTTGCCGGAGTTGTCGCCGAGATCCGAGAGGTTCTGGCGCAACGTGCTCGTCGGGTCGCGTAGATCGTCGAAAATCTTGAGTAAGCCCTTCGCGGCCTTTTCGGCGCTGAATCCGTTCTGCACGAAGACGCCAAGAATGCCGGCCGTTTCCTCGAAACTGAGCCCTGCGTCGCGCGCGGTCGGCGCGATCTTCGACAGTCCGCCCAGGAGCCCGGATAGCCCTTCGTCGCTGCCCTTCGCGGCGGTCACGAGCACGTCGACCGCCTTTGCGGCTTCCTCCGCGCTCAGACCGAACAAGTCGAGCACGTCGTCCACATAGCCGGCGGCCTGACCTACCTCGATTTGCGCGATCTTCGCGAGCCGCAACGTCGGCACCAGCGACGCGAACGCCTGGTCGATGTTCTGCCCCTGTGCAGCAAGCGCAGCCAGCCCGGCGGCAGCCTCCTGCGGTCCCACCTTCGCCTCGCGGGCCGCGTCGTGGATCTTGGTGCCCAGCTGCGCGACTCGATCGCTTGCGCCCTCGGCCAGCGCCTGGACCCGCGACAGCGACTGCTCGATGGCTACCGCAGCGCCGAAAGCGTCGGTTCCGATCTGCACGCCCTTGAGCGCTGCGCCGATGCCGGCAGCCAGGACGCCGATCTTTCCGAGCGAACCGAGTAGTCCGTCCGTGTCGCCCTGCGCGCCCTTGGCTTTCCGGCCGAGATCCTCGACGCCAGCGGCAGCGTCGCGCGCGCCCTTGCCCGCGGCAGTCGCCCGCTCGCCGAAGTCGCGCATGCGCTGCACGAGCTTCTGCGCCTCGTCGTTCAATCGGCGGTCGGCGTCCGCAAGTTTCGCCGTGTCGACACCAGCCTTGCTGAGCGATCCGCCGAGCTTCTGGAGCTCGACCGATTGCCGGTTTTCCGCCTTCGTGAGTCGCTCGACTTCGCGCTCGGCCGCGTTGAAAGAGCGTTGCAGCCCCTTGCTTGCCGTGTCGGACTTTCCCATTTCACTGCGCAGACGCTCGAGATCGGCCTTCGCTGCCGACAGCTTCGTGCCGGTGTCCGACAATTCCGCCTTCAACCGGACGAAACTCTTGATCGAGTTGCCGACGTTCGCGAGCTGCGCGAGTTCGTCGACGAGTGCCTGCGCTTTCGGTTCGCCAGCGGCAGCCGCGGCGGTCACGGCGTCGATGTTGGCAGCCGTCTTCTTCAGGCCCTCGCTGCCTTCCGTTTGGATCACGAAGCGCAGGATTTCGTCGCGTGTTGCCATTTCAAACCCTCCTATGTTCGGTTCGCGTTGCGCTCGAGATCACCAATCAAAGCCCGTACTCGGCGCGCAGGTTTTCCATTGCCGCAGCATCGACGCTGCGCTCTGCCTCGTAGAGCGGGACATGCGACGCCGTAGCGCTCGGCAGGAGCGCAATTGCTTTGTGCAAAACTTCCTGAATCTCGGCGGTATGGTGCACGCGCATTTCCTCGTCGACTTCCACGAAGACGCGCGTGCGGTCGCCGTTCTCGGCGATCACTTCCGGATTCCACGTCTCGCCTTCGGTGCCGGTGGCGCGGTTGTAGGGCGCCTGCGCGCGTCCGTGGTAGGGGTGCGCGGGGTCGCCAAGACCTACGCGGCGCTTCCGTGTGACGGTCTCGGTGCGGCTGCGCTGACAGCGAATCGCATTCGTCGGGACAACGCACTCGATGCCAGCGCGGGCCAGCGCGTGGTTCGCTTCCTCGATGATGCAGTCGACGGCCCGCAGCCGGCGCAGGACGTCCGCGAGTGCGCCGGCCGCTTTCGCATAGTCGTCCCGGATGAGTCGCTCGCCGAATTCGCGCAGCCGGTCGGCGCGTTCGCGCAGGGTCTCGAGTTTCTGCCGTTCCTCGACCTGCTCGCGTTCGCTGAGCCGCGCCGTCAACAGCTCGATGCGCTCGCCCGTGCGGATCTGCGCGGCGCGACACTCGTTGATCGCTGCTTCGATCCGGTCGAGTTCCGCATCGTTGCCGCACTCGAGCAGCGGCACGCGCGCTGCCTCGAGCTGCTTCTCGCGTTCGCCTTCCTCGGCCAGTCGCTTGCGCTCCGCGTCGATGCGTTCCCGAATGCTGGTGCTCGTGGCGGCCTGCTGCGTCGTGTTGCCGGTGGTTCTGGTTTTCGCGGTCATGTCGTGCCCTCCGTGTTTCGGCATAGCGTACGAGCCGGCGCAGTGGCGATTGGCGGCAGTTGGCGGCGAATGGCGGCGCCTGTCGTTTCGCGCTCAATCGGCGAGCGGGTTGACCTCGCAGTCGGCCAGGTACTCGTCCAGTGCGGCGAGCGGATACCAGACTCGCCCGTTCGAGACGCGATAGCGGGGGCCGCAGCCTTGAGCGCGGCGACGTTGAAGCGTTCGAACGCTCGTGCCTAGATACCGGGCCGCATTCGTGTCGTCGACCATGCCGGACGCAGTTACGTGGATGGCCTCACGCCGCAACAGGACGAGCCGTCCGTCCGGTGTCCGGGCTTCCTCCGCGCCTGCGGCGACTTGATCGGGCGCGTTCATTGGTTGATTCCCCTGCGTCTACACGGGGTGCAACGGGCGCAGGCATCGACGCAAGGCGCCGGCCCGGAAAAGCCGGGTTGCTGCTGAAGCCCATGGGGGCCAAAAACTGTCGATTTCGGCGCGTCGTTGTCCCCGCTGGTTTCCGAATCGTTCACAGGGGCCCCCCGCCGTTCGCTGCAGTCGGCAGCCACGCGAGCCGGTACCGGGCGCTGGTGCCGTTGCGGTGCGGCTGAACCCGCGCGACGAACCCTCGCTGCTCGCATTCGCGTCGGGCCCGCGCGAGCTTCCACGGATCCCACCACCCATACGCACGCATCACGCGCGGCGACAGGCGCACGCATCCGTCCGCGCTTTCGGTGTGCTGCAAGAGCAGGCGCAGAATCAGCTGCTGCCCGAGCGGCGAAAGCGTCGTCAACGTGACCGGCACCGGAACCGTCGCTGGCGTGTTGTCGTACCTTGAGAGCATCGGGAGTCGTTGCTGGGCGACTGCTGGTTCCGAGCTCGGATAGCCGGCCGCGTGTCGCCGTGATGAATGGGAATCACTGCCCCCGTCGCGCGATGAACTGCGCGGGGGGCGTGACCGTTTCGTTGCCGCGTCAACGCAAGGAGAGCGGTACGGTGGACGTCCATTGATTGCGCCCGCGGCTGCCGGAGTTTTTCGGGACACCGCCGGCTGGTCCCTGCCGACGTTCAGCAACGCAGTGCTTCGTCTTGGTCGAGCATTTCCTCCCAGCGCGCGACGATCGCCTCGGCCCTCTCGGCCTTCTCGCGCAGTTCCTCGCGCCTCCGTCGCAGCGCGCCATCTTCCGCGGCGAGCAGGGAAGTTAGCCCCGCGTTCGGTTGCGCCAGGAGCGCCCGCGCGTCCGCGGCGAGCGCCCGATGGTATTGAAGGTGCCCGCGCGCGCTCGCTCGTTCCTCGTTCGTCATGGGCGCGCCGGGCTTCGGTGAATCGTCATGCGAAAGCGCGTCAAGCAACACGGCGTGTGTCGTGCTGGTTCCGGTGCCGCGCGCTTCGCGGATGCGCGCGCGCTCCTGTGAACTGATCAGGCTCGACGTCAGCGGCGCATAGGGCGGGTCGCCGCGCTGCGTCGTGCCCACGACGCTATGGAACGACTCGTCATCGGATGGCGTCATGCGCGTTGCAGCCTCGGCGAGTACCGTCTCGAAAAGATTATCGAGTCTGCTGATCGACAGGTTGCCGGCGTTCTGCTCGTATCCCGGACGGCTGAGCATGTCGTGCATGCCGTCCGCGTGAGCGACCTGTAGCAGGCGCTGCAGCGCGCCGTGGTTCGTCCGCATGAACTCGTCGACGAGCTCACGCGCAAGTGTGCTGAAGTACGCCGCTTGCGCGCGGCGCGCAGCGTCTTCGGCAATCACAATCTGCACCTTGGCCTCGGCGTAGGCGCGGCCTGCCGCTTCGTGCGCCCGCTCGAGCGCGTCCGTCTCGGTCTCGTTGGCCGATCGCTTCGCGGCGAGTTCCTTGATCAATGCAAGGTTCGTCGCGAGATCCGCACCAAGCGATCCGTCACCGGTCGAGAGCCGGTCAATCTCCGTGCCGAGTTGCGAGTGCGCGAGCCGGCCCTGGAGCAGGAGCGCGCTGATCTCGTCGGCTCTGGATTTCAGGCGGGCCGCGTTTGCCTCGGCCGTCTTGAACGCGTCCGCTGCCTGGTCGAATTCCTTCTTCCTCGCCTTACTGCTCATTCGCTTCTGCCTCTGTGAACGCGCCCCAGTCGATCGAAAGGGCGGGAATGATCTGGTCAACGAATCCAGCCGCATGCGCCTGGATCGCGGTCAACACGTTTGCATCGCGCATTGCGTGGTGCGCTGCATGCAGCGACACGCGACGTTTGCGCGCATAGATTCTTTCGATGGAAAGGTCGCGCACGGATAGTTCACCGGCACGCGCTCGCAGCTGGTCGGCGTTTCCCGAAACGGTCGCGTTCGTGCAATGAACCATCCATGCTGCGTCCGACCGCATCAGGACGCGATCGCAGGCGCAGGCGATCAAGGTCGCCGCGCTGAATGCAAACTTGTCGACGACTGCCACGGTCCGCCCGGCGTGCTGGTCGAGCGCCGCGGCGATGCGCTGGCCTTCGTCAGCGAGTCCGCCACAGCTGGCGATCCGGACCACAACAGCGGACGCATCGGCGTGTTGCTGCAGAGCTGCGCAGATCGCGTCGGCGTTCGCAATTGCCGGCGCGGTCCAGATCTTCCCGTACAGCCAGACGACGAGGCGGGCGCCAGTGCGCTCGAACGTAGGCGCACCGGTGGATGGCTCGGAAACCCGGCGCGCGGCCCGGATGCGGGAAACCGCCTCGATCGTCCTGTCGGCAACGTGCCGATTCCATGCGCGAAGTTCTGCGGCTCGGCCCTCGGCCGCGGCCTGGTACGCAGCGAGCATGCCTTCAAGGAAATGCGAAAAATCCGCGAACGCGTACGCCAGTTGCGGGTTTGCACGCCATTGCGCCAGGGCGCGCTCGTAAATCGTCACAAGCGCCCCCAGCGGTAGGAAATATGGGGTCGCCTGTGACTAGCGGAGCATTGCGAGTTGTCATACCCGCATTCCAGACTGCGCCGGAAGAACCTATGAGATTTCGCGCCGGCCGTCATCCGCAGCGCCCGCCGAAGTTCCTGCGGAAGTGAGGATCAAGCCCGCGTTCGTCGTCGTCCGCCTCATCATCGTCGGCCGCGTTGTCGTCGTGCGACTGCTCGGCCTCGTCGTCCGCGTATGCGTGCCCTGCAGCGATCAGCACGGACGCTGCCCATGTGAGGCTCAGCTCTGCCCCGGCGTGCTCCTGCTGGATCTGCTCGCGCTCCTGGTCGAGCTCTGCGGCGATCTCGGCGGCGATGCGTTCGTACAGGCCGGCGCATCCGGGCGTGCCCGTGTTACCACGCAGCGACTCGAGCCGGATCAGCTTGCGTGCGAAGTCGACCGACCGGGTGCTCGGCATGCTGCGCGACGCGGCGCCCGGCGCGGCCTCGGTGCTGCCCGGTGCGGCGACGAGGAAGGCGAACCCGGCCGGAAGGTGCGGCAACAGAAGCGCACGGACGCGAGCGCGTGCGGTTGCTTCGCTCATGCCAGCCGTTGCGTTGCGCAGGTAGGTGTCGGGGTCTTCGCCGTTCGCAGCCTTCACGGCAGCGTCGAATATTTCGCTCGGTGCGGGGCAGCCAAGGAGCTGCCGCCCTTCGATCGTCTCGGCGATGCGAACGGGTTTGCCGGGCGTTGCGGGCGTGAATCGGTTGTTGAGTTTCGTGCTCATGCCAGCACGCTACCGCGACACTTTCGCGGCGTGCGGCGCGTGTCGGAATTTGTCGGGAATTGTCGGCATTTGTCGGCGTTTTTTAACGAGCCCTTTACGCCATCACGCCGCGTCGGTCAGGGTCTTGCGCAAATACTCGACGCACGCGGTTTCGGGATAGAGGATGCTTCCGCCGATGCGTACGAAGGGCGGACCTTTGCCAGCCTCGCGCCAGCGCTCTACCGTTCGCTCAGACACGCCGAGCATCTCAGCCACCTTCTTCGTTCGGAGAAACTTCTCTTTCGTCATGCGTTCGCCTCGCGTGTCGCGTCAGGTTTGGAATTGACGCGTCGTGGAGTCACGCACATGTCACGCGTGACATGGCATGCAGCGCACGCGTCAGGCACGGCGTCGTGCTCTCTTGCATTCGGTGCTGGCTCGCGAGGAATTCGCGAATCCTCGCGAGGAATTCCGGAGCGCACCGATGCGCCAGCGGTAGGAAGGCCAAACCGGTGCGATGAGCTTTCAGTGATCGCGCAATGAGCGCTCACGGCGCCAGTGATTGCGCGGCGAATGATCTGCGCGGGCTCGTCGTGGTGCGGAAGGGGCTTGCAAGCCCCTTGGAAGGGGCCAGCAATGGCCTTGTGGACGCGGTGCAGCGCGCCAGACTGCGCTGCTCGATCGCCGCGGCGGATCCATCCGTGCGTCTGCGCAGCGCCCTGGTCCTGCGCGCTGGCCACGATGGCAGTCTGCTGCCCGGCCGAGCGCGTGCGCATTGCGGTGCGCGCCGCGTTACGGCCTGCGTTCGCTGCCCAGCCGGCACCAGATCGGCTGCGAAGCCTCGCCGAACTCGCGATGACGCGACGAATCGCGCCGACGACTGCTGGCTCGGAAACCCAATGGGTTTCGGCTGGGTTTTCTCCGGTTCCCCAGCGCGCGGCAATCCGCCGATTTGCGCGGCCGTCTCGTTTCGCATCGCCGAATTCTTTTCGGTCGCTATCGCTCGACTTTTCATCGGCGCGTCCGGTGCGCTGAGTTCTTCTCATGCCGAGTTCGTGATGCACCTGCCGAGCAACAGCGGACGACACGAAAGCGCGAGCAACACATGGTAACCATTGATATGTACACGCCAGGCGTGTGACCTGGAGCGGCGAAAAACCACTGACTAACACGCGTGGCGTGTGAGATTTCGAAACGTCACACGCCAGGCGTGTAACGCTCACACGCCAGGCGTGCGAGTCGTTGCTATGGTCACACGCGTGGCGTGTAACTCTTTTCGATTTATGTAACACGCGTGGCGTGTGAGTCATGCGGCCACGTCCTGCCGTGTAGCCTGCCTTGGCTCGTGCTGTTTCCTGTGCGCGTCCTTGTCGAACGTCGGCATTGTGCGCAGCCACTTGTTGTCTGGCTGGAGAGTAGGCGCTGCAACGTCGAGCGGGATATTCCTGTTTTCGTCCGTCGAGTTGATGCGGCGCCACGTCAACCTGTAGAGGTTGGACGCGTTGCGTCCACCTTGCCGCGTTCTCTCGATCCAGCCGTAGTGCTCGAGCTCTCGAATAGCGTTGAAAAGCGTCTCGCGAGACTTCCAGCCGACTGGCTCCATGAGCTTCCAGCATGGATCAAGCCATCCGTTATTCTTGCCCTTGTACTGTCGCCCGAGATCCAAGAGCAATTTGCAGGCGAACGGCGAAAGCCGGATGAAATTGTCGTGCGTGATCGCCGCGTCTGGTACGCAAAACGCTTTGCCGCCGTAGATTTCGCGCCACTCCGCGGACCGCTTCGCCTTGCGCCCATCGCGGCCCGATTCCCTGCGGCTCGACACGTCGACGCCCATGCGTGCGGTCAGCCCTTCTTCCGCGGATTCGGCACGGCCAGCGGCAGCGACGCGAGCCATGCGCGCTCATCGTCCTCGGTTATGATCGTGTAGCGTCCCACCTTCCGCGCGATCAGCTCGCCCGTCACGATGAGATCGCGCACAGTCTTGGCGTCGAGTCCGTGCGCCTCGCCGAACTGAGCAAGGCGCTTGCTCCGCGGTGCCGGTGTGTTGCTTTCGGTGCTCATGGGGTTTTCGCTCGTTGTGGTACGGAAACCCTATCGCACCGGGCCAGGACGGCGGGGGACAAAAAATCGGACCGCACCCAAATGGCGCTTGACGATCTTCAAAAGCGTTTCTTCGGCTGTCTCAAACCGCCACGGCACAAGGCCGTAATCCTCGTACTCTGAAATGGCCTCGCAGACCGCAGCGCGCATCCCCATGCCGTTCGCCATGCGCACGAGCGCGGCGGATAGCAGGAAGTCGCGAGCTTGCTGATTCGTCTTGCCCGGTCCGCGTTCGCCGCGCTTGCGTGGCCGCTGCGCGATCCAAAGGGAAACCGCCTTGAGCGCGGCGAGCGCAGGCAATCCGTCGAGTTCGCCCGACAGGCCCAGTGCGTGAAACGCTTCGCTCCAGTGCTCCGGGTGCTCGTACACGCGCCCGGTAACGAGATACAACTCAATGCCGTTCTCGTCGACGAAAAAGCCGGCTGCGTTCATCACCGGGCGCACGCCAATTTCCTCCGCTTGCGGGCCGTAGAGAAACAGCTCGAACGTCGCCCGGAGAGTTTCACCAGTAGCGGAATCGTGGACGGCGGGCAGATTGACGATGTAGCCACGCGGAGCCGTGTTTGCGATTTCCTGCGGCTCAGTCATTGCGCGCGCCCTCGGAGTTCGAGCGCGCGCCAGTCCGCTGGGCGCGCGCGAGTCTCGACGCTTTGCGCTGCTCCTGCACGGCTGCGGTTAGTTCGCGCATCCAAGCAATCGCGCGGTCATTGCTCGGTGCCTGCTGCGGTAGGCGGCGGAACGCGACGACGTTGCCGCCAGTCTGCACCTTGCGCGGCCTGCCGCGGCGCTTCGGCGGCTGCACGAATTCGCACGCGTTGCGATCGGTCACGAGCTGCAGCCGCGGGGGCGCTGCGGTTGTGGCGCACGTTCCGCTTGGACTCGAGTTTCCGTTGCGCGCCGTTTGCATGCGCTCCACGAATTGCGAAAGCGTGAGGCGGGTCTCATTGTCCACGGTCGAGCCCTCCCGTCGGCATTGCCTCGACGAGCGCGGACGCGGCCGTGAGCACGAATCTCAGGATGAACGCTTCGTCGCCACGGATCGCCTTCTTGGGATCCTGTGTGCCCTCGACGGCCGGGACCAATCGCTCGGCGACATAGCCAATCAGCAATGCGGCCATGGCGCTGGCCGCCTGCGGGCTGCTCCCGGGATTGACGCAGAAAAGGTTCCCGTCCTGGTCGTCCCAGAATGGAACGCCTGCATTGCCGCAGGCCAGGCCATGTGCCGGCGCAGCGGGATTGCTCGTCGGATCAGTCATGACGCACCCCCAGCGCCGCGGCATGGCGCAGCAATGATTCGCCCAGCGCGTGGGCGCTCCGGGCGTCGAGCTCGATGGCTACGCGCGGGCCCGCGGCGACTCCGGCCGGCACGGATGCCGGGCGCAGCCTGACATGCAGATGACAGGCGAACCGCTCGACGTCGATGCGGATCGCGTTTGCGTCGATGCGCTCGACGCGCGACGGTTGCAGCATCAGCGGTGCTGATGTAGTCTGAATATTCAAGGTCGTCTCCAGTTTGATGTGAACCCCGGTTGCCGCCGGGGTTTTCTGTTTCTGGCTTCCGCCAGGTACTGCTCAGCCTCTCGGCCGCAGTGCCTCAGTCAGTGTCGCGTGGCACTGCACGAAGATTGCGAGCTCTTTCTCGGCATATTCGATGAACTGCTCGCACTGAGCGCGCGCGGCTCGGATATGAGCCCTGCCGTTTTCTGATCGCGCCAGCTCGCGCATTAACTGAAGGTCGCTCCATATCTTCAGCGGCTCGTCGTGCTGATTCATGTTGTCACCTGCTGCGGCTGCGTCGACGGTGCGGCACGAAGCGCCTGCTCGGCGAGACGTTCGGCGCGCTCGATGCTGTGCCGTCGGCACTCGTCGTTCCGCGCGCTTGCGGCGATGGTCAGGGCGATTTCGCAATCGACGCCGAGGCGCCAGACCGCCGCGCGTGCTTTGCGCTGAGCCGGGCTCATATGGCGCCCCGCGACTGCGCGGCACGCAGCATGTTGACGCGTTCCTGCGCTTCCTCGACGTCGCGCCGAAGTGCGCGCTCGTGTGCGGTGCCGGTGACGTCCTGCAATCGCTCGCGGGCCGCGTACAGGAGCGCCTCAGCGTGCTCGATTGCCATGGCGAGCGGAACCGGCTGCACGTCGTCAGGCCGCAAGACGCCCAGCTTGCTAGCCAATCGCACAACGTCAACATGTCGCTCGGTCACGTCGCCGCGTCCGTTGACGATGTAGTACGCCCCGAGTTCAGCGCGCTTGCGCGACCGCGGCGACGTGGCGCGTACGGTGAGCCGGTCACGCCGCATTGCTGGGGACCGTATGATGCGCTTGACGAGCGCGTCGGCATTCACAATGTCGGCCGCGTCGTGGTCGATGCTGCACAGTGGCGTGTTGGCGGTCACGGCGTGGCCTCCGCATGCTCGGCTGCGATGCGCTGGCGTGCCTCGCGCATCCGCTCCAGCACGAGCCAGGATTCCGGCGTCATCGCGGCGAGGCGCTTCTCGATGATCTCGACGATCACCGCCGAATCGGACATGCCCATCAGCTCGGCGAGATCGGCGATCCGATTACGCGTCGCACGCGGCATACGCACGGTCAGCGAGTCGAGCCGCTGGCCTTTCGCGATGCGACCGACGCGCTTTGATTCGCGGGGGCGGGCGTTCATGCTGAACCCCGCAGTCCTGCAACGAACTCGTTTGCGGCCTCTGCCGTGATGAGACGTGAGCGGCCGAGCTTGACGGTTTTCAGCTTGCCGGCGGCGATCAGCTCGTAGATTCGCGATCGACCGATACCGCTAGACACGCAGAACTCGCGGACGGTGTAGGCCAGCTTTGGGACTTGCGCCGAGCGCATATGGTCTTTCATGCGGCGATCTCACCGGATTTTGCCGAGGCGAGCTCGGCGCGCTCGATGTAGCGTTGAAGTGCCCCGGCGCTGATGAATCGGCGATCACCGTCAAGATGCGAGTCTATTTCTCCGGTCGCAACACGCGTTCTGAGTGTGCGCTCGCTGATGCCGAGCAGGTTGCATGCTTCCTTTATTGAGTACCTCAGTTTGGTAATAGGCGCGTTCATGAATATCTCCGGGCTGCGTGCTGCGATGTGGTGCATGACGGATCATGCACTACTATGTATTGCAATGCAATACATGCTTTGACGCGGGGAGCATGCGCGATACTGTGTTGCGTTCAAGATAGGGGGAATGATGGCTACCGACCAAAAGCGCCCGGATGCGAACAGGAAAGGGGAGACTCTCTCTTTGCGCTTGGATGGCTCGACAAAATGGGGGCTTGAGTTGCTTGCGCGCGCGCAAATGAGGCCGATCTCTGGCGTCATTGACTGGCTTGTCGCAGAAGCATTCAGGCGCGAGCAGATACCAACGTCGAAGGGGCAAACGGATACAGTCAGGAACGTTGTTGCCGACACATACGGGAAGCATGAACTCGAGAGACTGCTAGGACTATGGGCTCGCGCACCGGATCTAATGACGTTCGATGAGAAAACGATAATGTCCGTGCTATCGGCTACGCCGTTTTTCTGGCGCGGAATTCCTTCGTACCACGCGTTCAGATGGCATGCGGTGCTTGATGTATGGGGCCGTCTTCGCCCTAAACTATCCGAGATTGCAGAGGCTCACCCAGGCGGGTCAGTATCTCGAGCAGATTTAGACAAACTTAAATTTGTATACGATGACGACTAGGGCGCGATCAGCGGTAGTTTTAACGCATCTAGATAATTTGCCCATGCCTGCATCATCTTGCGCCGCTCGGGCAGGTACTGCGCCCGGTTGTATACAGCCCGCACCTTGTTCGCCTCGGCGTGCGCGAGCTGCCGCTCGATCACGTCCGGCGGCCATCCCATCTCATTCAATCGTGTTGAGGCGAGCGCGCGGAAGCCGTGGCCCGTCATTTCGTCCTGCGCGTAGCCGAGCCGGCGCAGCGCGGCGTTGATCGTGTTGTCGGACAGCGGCCGGGCCCGTGTGCGCACGCCAGGGAATACGAATCGGCCGTTGCCGCTTACCTGGTGAGCGTCGCGCAGGATCGCGACCGCCTGAGTCGAGAGCGGGACGATATGCTCGTGCCGCATCTTCATGCGCGCCGCGGGAATGATCCATTCGGCCGCCTCAAGGTCGATTTCAGCCCACTCTGCCGCACGCAGTTCGCCGGGGCGGGTGAATACCAGCGGCGCGAGCTTCAAGGCGAACAGGGTAGGGAAGTGCCCGGAATAGCCGTCAATCGCCCGGAGCAGGGCGCCGATGCGCTCAGGATCCGTGATTGCGGCCCGCGGCGTGGAAATGCTGGGCGCGAGCGCACCGCGAAGGTCGGCCGCTGGGTCGCGTTCTGCGCGGCTCGTGGATATGGCGTAGCGGAAGATCCGGCCGCACAGGGAGCGGCAGCGGTGCGCCGTCTCGTGGGCGCCCTTGGACTCGATCAGGCGCAGGGTCGCCAGGATCCGCGCGGGTGTGATCTCGGCGATTGCATCTTGACCGAAGGCCGGCACGAGATACGAGTCGAGCATCCAGCGGTTTTTCTTCATGCTCGCAGGCGACAGGCGCCGGGCGTGGAGCTCGAGCCATTCATTCGCGACGCCCTCGAACGTATTCGACGACGCGACCGCCTGCAGCTGCCGCTCTGCGCGCCGGTTCCGGCCGGGGTCGATGCCCGCTTGCAGCTGCTTGCGCAGTTCGTCGCGGCGGTCGCGGGCGGCCTTCAGGGAAACGGCAGGGTAAACCCCGAGACTGAGCAGTTTCTCTTTGCCGGCAACGCGGTACTTGAAGCGCCACCAACGGGAGCCGTTTGGATTAATCAACAAGTATAAACCCCCGCCGTCGAATAGCTTCTTCGGACGGTCGGCTGGCGGGGTCTTGCGTGCTTCGGTGTCGGTCAGCGGCATAGGGGTAACTCGCGAACGGTTACCCCAGATTACCCCCAAAATTACCCCCGCGCTAACGCGGTTACCCTTGGTCGCTGGCGGACGTCTGCGGACGCTTTGCAGGCCGGAAACCTAGGTTCTATGCGGGTTTCAGGACGTTTGCGGACTTCGACAAACGTCTCGGTGGTGCCGGTGGAGGGAATCGAACCCCCACTCTGTTGCCAGAAACAGATTTTGAGTCTGCCGCGTCTACCAATTCCGCCACACCGGCACAGGTGTCGCGCCGGTCGGAGCCGGCGCGGGTAGGGGCGGCGAGTATAGCCGAAAGCGGGGGAGCGTGAAGACCTGGGCGGCGCGGTCGTGCGGGACGGTCAGTGGGTGTGGTCCAGCGACAGCTGGCGCTGGTCGCGTTCGTACCAGAAGTTCTCGAGGGGGCGGAATACGCTGCAGCAGGTCATGGGCCCGCGGTAGATGTGCAGCGAGACGGCGACGTCGTCGTCGCTGGGATTGCAGATGGTGTGGTACTCGTGCGGCGGGATCAGGCTGCCGGCGGAGCCGGCGCCGGCGATCATGGTGCCGCGCGATTCGAAGCGGTAGCGGTTGTCGTCGTGGCCGGTCATTTCGTACGGCGTGATTTCGAGCAGGCCGTGCCAGACCCCTTCGACGCACCACATGCCGGCGTGATCGTGGATCGGCGTGCCTTGCCCGGGCCCCCAGGTCATGGCGATCACGCAGTAGCCGTGTTCTTCGCTGCGGTAGAGCTCGCGCCGGGCGTAGTGGTCGCCGACGGGTTCGAACACGCAGTCCGGCAGGCGGACTTCCGGGTCGCGGATCAGGCGGCACAGGGTATGGCGGAGCTGGTCGGTGATCTCGGTCGGGCAGTCGCGGCAGATCGCGGCGTCGAGCGCGTCGACGAGGCGCTGTGCGCCGGGGAATGGCAAGGTCAGCATGGCGTAGCCCTGAGCGGAAGCGTCGCGATTCTACAGCCGGGCCAGGAACTGCGCGATGGCGGCGCCGAACCGGGTGATGTCGACGAGGAACGCGTCGTGGCCCTGCGGGCTGTCCAGCGCGACGAAGTCGACCTCGGCGCCGCCGGCGCGCAGGCCGTCGGCGATTTCCTGTTGCTGGCTCAGCGGGAACAGGATATCGGTCTCTACGCCGATCACGAGCGCGCGCTGCAGGTGGATGCGCGCGAGCGCGGTCGCCACGCGGCCCTCGCCGTATTCGGCGATGTCGAACCAGTCGCTGGCGCGCGACAGGTACAGGTAACTGTTCGGGTCGAAATTGCGCACGAAGCGGCGCGCATGGCCGATGAGGTAGGACTCGATCTGGAATTCCGCGGCAAACGGTTCCTCATCGCGCTGGTCTGAATCCAGGCGGATGCGTGCGAAGCGGCCCACCCACTCCATGGCCGAGCGATAGGTGATCACGCCGAGCTTGCGCGCGATCGACATGCCCGCTTCGGGATAGTGCTCCTCGGTGTAGTGGCCGTTGTTCCATTGCGGGTCGAGGCGTATCGCCTCGCGCTGCAGCGAGCGGATCGCGATGGCGAAAGGCTGCGCCTGCGGCGCCGTCGAGATGCTGATGTGACTGCGCGCGCTGTCGGGATGCAGTGCGAGGTAGGCGAGGGCCGTCATGCCGCCCATGGAATTGCCGAGCAGGCAGGCCAGCGTGTCGATGCCCAGCCCGCGCACGAGTGCGTGTGCCGCGTTCGCGGCGTCTTCCAGGGTGAGGTCGGGGAAGCTGAGCCGATACGGCTCGCCCGTCGCCGGATCGATCGAGTCCGCGCCGGTCGAACCCTTGCAGCTGCCCAGCGTGTTCACGCAGATCACGAACCAGCGCCGCGTATCGATGTACTTTCCCGGGCCGAGCATGTCTTCCCACCAGCCGGGCGTGTCGTCGTCGGTACTCGATGCGGCATGCGCGCTCGGCGACAGGCCGGTGAAGATCAGGATGGCGTTGTCTCGCTCGGCCGTGAGTTCGCCCCAGGTTTCGTAGGCGAGGCGTGCGGCGTGCAGGTGGCCGCCGCGCTTCATGGGGAACGGCGTCGGCAGGTCGAAATAGCGGCGGGCGTCGCCCATGGCGTCGTCGTCAGGCTGCGGCGGTGCGCGGAGGCGGCGAATGTAAACTTCCCGCCCGGCCAATCCAAGGCTTGCCATACGCCGTTTTCCTCTATCGATGTTCGCGAACTCCCGTTCCGTCGACAGTCGCCAGACCGGCGTGCATCCGCGCCTGACGGCCCTCGTACAGCGCCATCTCGCGCACCCGTTCCAGCGTCCGGTGGCCGACCATTCGCGCCGCGCGTTCGACGGCCTGGCCGGCCGGCTCGCCGGCGATCCACGCCCCCGCGTGCTCGATTCGGGCTGTGGCACTGGCGCGAGCACGCTGCGGCTCGCGCGGCTGCATCCGGAGGCGCTCGTCATCGGCGTCGACAAATCCGCGCACCGGCTGCAGACCGGGCAGCGCGACGTCGCGGCGGCCGGCGCGCCAGGCAATGCGCTGCTGCTGCGCTGCGATCTCGTCGACTTCTGGCTGCTGGCGGCCGCGGCGCGCTGGCACTTTGCCGTGCAGTACCTGCTGTACCCGAATCCCTGGCCCAAGCCCGAGCACGTGCAGCGGCGCTGGAGCGCGCATCCTGTCCTGCCGTCACTGCTCGCGTGTGGCGGACGACTGGAATTGCGCACGAACTGGAAAATCTACGCCGAGGAATGGTCGCTGGCACTGGCGCTGGCCGGTCGCGATGCACCGCTGGAGGTATACGACGATGCGGCGCAACCGGCACTGTCCCCGTTCGAGGCGAAATACCGCGCGTCGGGTCACATGCTGTGGCGCGTGACCACCGCGTGACGGCCTGACCCCGGAAAACCCCTCAGGAGCCGTGGGAAAAGTCGCTCACGTGCTTTCCTGGCCATCGTTTGTAGCCGTATTTCGCTATTCAATGCGGCGGGGTGCCGGTAGATTGCCCGTGGAGTCCGCAGGGGCGGGTGGCAGCAGTACGCAGAGGAGGCGGCTGGTGAAATCGTCGGCACGCGCATCGGCCAGGGGCTGGATCGCCGCCTTCGCGTTCGGCCTCTGGATGCCTGCTGCGGCGCTGGCCCAGGTCGTGGTGACGGTCAGCGGCAACGTGGCCCACGCCGACATCAGCCTCGTCAGCGGCCTGCAGACCTACGACGGCGAGGTGACGATCACCTTCGATTCGCCCGCGAACCTGACGCCGCAGGCACTCAACCTGACGGCCGAAATCGTGAATCCCACGGATCCCGCGATCGTTGCCCGGCTGCCCGCTGGCACTGCGGTGGATCCGGCGTTTCCGGTACTGATCACGGTCGAGCCGACCTCGTTCGAGCGCATCTTTGCGTCGGGCCTGGAGCCCGGCGAAACCGGCGACGGCAACCTGCGCTTCGTCAATGCCTACGATATCGAGATCCACACGCACGAACTCGTGTTCGTGCCGGGCACACCCTATCGCGTGTTCAAGGCACCGCTGGCCGGGGCGTTCTTCGACATCACGGCCGACGTGACCAATGGCAGCGTGCGCGGCCGTGGGCGCAGCGGCGGCTTCTCGCAGTTCCTGCTGGTGAATGACACGCGTCCGGAAACCGTGCTGGGTCTACCGGTGATCGCGCTGGGCAAGCTCGTCGATCTCGAACTGCGTCTCGTCGCCGCAATCCTTGGCAACGTGCTGCGCCTGGAACTCGCCGGTCTGCTGACCAATGTGCAGCTCGCGCTGCTGTCGCTCAACTACGCGGCAGCCATTGTGCAGATCGACCTGTTCATCCTGAGGGTCAACCAGGAGGCCGGCGCCGGCATACCGAATGTCTGGCGCGCGCAGCGCGATCTCGTCAACGATGCGGGTGATCTCGACGGCCTCGCGCGCTCGTTGCGCTACAGCCTCGAGCGACTCAACGGCGGTCCCTGAGGTCGCCGGGACCATGCCTGCGCGCTTCAGTGCCTATCCTCCCGACCGTGCCGTCGTCGTGCGTGTGCTCGAGGACGCGCAGCGCTACAGCGTCGGCCGGGCGCAGGCCTGCGCGGTGCGGCTCGACCATGACTCGGTGTCGCGCCATCACGCTGAGATCGTCGGCAATGGTGACGGCTGGCGGCTCATCGATCTGGGCAGCAAGAACGGCCTGCGCGTCGACGGACGGCGGGTCGCAGACGCGATGTTGACCTCGCCGGCCTGGTTCGCGATCGGCGACGTGTATTGCTGGCTCGAGCCGCTGACTGCAGAAGGTGCGCGTGATGCGGCGGCGTTCGCGGACGTGCGTCGCTCGACCTCGCGCGCGCTGTCGCAGCAGCTGCATCAGGTCGTCGGCGTCGAGCCGTTGCTGCGCCAGACCCTCGACGCCGTGCTGGAGCTGGCCCGGCTGGAACGGGGTTTCGTCCTGTACGGGCCGACCGCCACCGAACTGCGCGTACGGGCAAGCCAGGGGCTGCGGCACGATGAGGTCGCGCAGGCGGCGTTCGCCGGCAGCGCCGGTTGCCTGGAACGCTGCATGGCCGCGCGGCGCAGCATCGTCTGCTGCGATACCTCGGACTCGCCGTGGCTCGGCGCGCGGCCCAGCATCGTGCTCGGCGGCATACGCGCGCTGGTCTGTGTGCCTGTGATCGTCGGCGACGAGCTGCTGGGCGCGGTCTACGCCGACAGCCGTCAACCGGAGCCGCTGTTGACCGAGCTGGACCTGGAACTGATCGAGGGGGTGGCGCTGCAGGCCGGCGCCGCGCTGGCCGCGGCGCGCCTGCGCGGCGAGGTCGACGCGCTCATCGATGCCGTGAACGAGGCCGGTCTCGCGGCGCCGCGCTGGAGTAACCTGCGCCCGCAGTAGCCGAGCGTTGTCGGTTGTGGCTATCGTGCACCCATGAGCGACCTCGCGGCAGGCTTGTCCGGCATTGGCGACGGAGCCACGGTGACCGGGTTGATCGTCGCGCATGAGCTGCGCATTGGCGACGTCGTCGCCGGCCGCTTCCGCGTCGACGCGCTGCTCGGTGTCGGTGGCATGGGCGTGGTGTATCGCGCGCGCGACCAGGCGCTCGATGTCGACGTCGCGCTCAAGCTGCTGCGGCCCGAACTCGCCCGCCGGTCGGACGCGTTCGAACGGTTCCGCAACGAACTGCTGCTCGCGCGCCAGGTGTCCAGCCCGCACGTCGTGCGTATCCACGACATCGCCCGGGACGGCGAGCGCTGGTTCATCAGCATGGACTTCATCGACGGCGAGTCGCTGGAGCGGCGCCTGGAGCGCGGCGGGCCGCTGGCGGCCGATGCGGCCATCGCCCTCGCGCGCGGACTGCTTTCGGGGCTCTCCGCCGCGCACCGCTGTGGCGTGGTGCACCGCGATCTCAAGCCCGCGAACATCCTGTTCGACCGCAACGACCGGCCTTACCTCACCGATTTCGGCGTGGCACGCAGCCTCGGCGCGACCGGGGTCACCCAGACCGGACTCATCGTCGGCACGCCGGAATACCTGTCACCGGAGCAGGCGCGCGGCGAGGCGGTCGACGGGCGAAGTGACCTGTATGCCGCCGGCCTGATTCTCTACGAGGCACTCAGCGGGCACCTGCCGTTTGCCGGGGGTACGCCGGCCGAGACGGTGATGCGCCGGCTGGTACGGCCGCCGCCGCCGCTGGCGACGCGGCGTCCGGATCTGCCGCGCTGGCTGCACGCCTTCGTCGACCGCCTGCTGCGACCCTCGCCGGTGCAGCGCTTCGCGGACGCCGACGAGGCCCTGCGTGCGATCGAGCAGCAGCGGGTGCCGCGCGCACCACCGAGCCGGCGACGTCTGCTGGCGCTGGTGCTCGCGGCTGTCGCCGTGCTCGGTGTCGCGGAAGTGGCGCGGCGCGGCGTACCGGTGCTGTCACGATCGCCGGCCGCGGTCGCGGTACCGGCGCCGGCCGTGCGGGTCGCCGTGCTGCCGATCGAGGTCGATCACGGTGATGCGGCGCTGACCGCGACCGCGCGTGCGATCGAGGAACATGCACGATCCTGGCTGCGCGAGGACGCGACCAGCGCGGTGGCGACGCGCGACCGCGTCCTTGGCGCGATCGCGCGGGCAGCCCCCGATCTGCAGGGTGATGCGTTGCTGCGCCGGCTGCCGGAAGTGGCACGTGCCGCCGGTGTCACGCAGTGGGTGCGCGGCAGCCTGCGCCGCGACGGCGGCGTGCTCGTGCTGCGGCTGCAGCGGGATGCGACGGACGCAGCGGACGCGCTGCCTGCGATCGAGATACGTGGCACTGACGCGGCCGCGCTGTTTGCCGGCTACCTGCATCGGTTTGCCGGGTTCACGCGCGCGGCGGCGCCGGTAGTGCCCGTGTCCGCCGCGCAATCCTACGGGACGGCGTTGCTCGCGCTCGACGCACGCCGCCCGGCCGCGGCGGTCGGGCCGCTGCAGGCGCTGCCGGCCGATACCGTCGGCACGAGCGCGCTTCTGCAGCTCGCGCTGCTGCAGGCGCAGTGCGATGCGCGCGAGGAAGTGTCGGCCGAGGCCACGCGCGAGCAGATCCGGCGCACGCGCCCGGAGGCGTCCGGCCTCGCCGGTGCACTGGCCTTCGCGCAGGCCATCGACGATCCGGCCGCGCGCGCGGCGCAGCTCGCGCGCCTGCTGGCCTCGCATGCGCGCGATCCGGGGCTGGTGCTGGAGACGGCGCAGGCCGAGGCCGACAGCGGCAACGGGGAGCGCGCCCTGCAGCGGCTCGAGGCACTGGTGGCTGCGGACGGCGAAGATGCGCGCGCCTGGTTCCTGCTCGGCCGCATCGCGATCCAGCAGGGGCAGGCGCGCCGCGCCGTCGACGACTACCTGCTGCGTGCGCTGGTGCTGTGGACGCGCGCCGGCGACGCACGCGCCGAAGCCGAGGCGCGCAACGCGCTGGGCGTGGGCTACGAGCGGCTCGGCCAGCTCGATGCGGCGAGCGAGCAGTATCAGCGTGCCGCCGACATGCGCGCGGCGCTCGGGGATGCGCGCGGCCAGGCCACGAGCCTGCGCAACCTCGCCATCGTCCAGGCCATCCGCGGCGAGCGGGCCGCGGCGGAGGCGAGTCTGGAGCGCGCCCGCGGCGTGCTCGAGGCTCTCGGCGATCGTGCGAGCATTGCCGACCTGCACAACGATCGCGGCGTCGTGGCCGAAGAGCGTGGCGATTTCCGCGCGGCGCTCGCCGCGTTCCGCGAGGCGCTCGCGCTGCGCCAGCAGCTGGGTCAGCCGACCCTGCTCGCGCAAAGTTTGAACAACGTCGCATTCTGCTATTTTCAGCTCGGCGAGATCGACAATGCCGCGGTGTACTGGCAGCAGGCACTCGCGTCATACCGCCAGATCGACGACCGGGAGGGAGCGTTGCACGTGATCCAGAGCATGGCCTTGCTCGATCTCAGCCGTGGCCACTTTGCGGAAGCGGCCGAGCGGCTCGACGCCTCCTTGCGCGAGGCGCAGGACCTGCAATTGCCCGAGGAGGCCGATGTCGCGCAGGTGTACCGCGGCGAACTCGCGCTGGCGCAGGGACGCAGCGCGGCGGCGGGCGAGGCAGCGGCCGAGGCGGCTGCGGGATTCGAGCGCCGCGGCGATCGGCGCGGACTGGCCGAAGCGCGGCTGCTCGCGGCGCGCGTGGCGGTGTTCGTCGGCGATGCCGTGGCGGCGGAACAGGGGCTGCAGGCGATCGACATGGCCGGACTCAGTCCGGAACAGCAGGCGCAGTTCCTGCTGACGCGGGCACGACTGGCCGCGCTCGGCGACCACACCGATGCCGCCGCACGCGACCTCGTGGAAGCCGAGCGCGTCGCCGGTGAGGCACACAACGCCACGCTGCTGCTCGAGATCCGCATCACGCGCGCGCAGGCGCTGCTGGCCGGGTCGCCGCGCAAGGCCGCGGCGGCGATCGACGAGCTGGCCGTCGCCGCGCAGCGCCGCGGCCAGGCGCCGCTGCGACTGTCGGTCATTATCCTGGAGCTCCAGCGGGGCCTGGACGCGGATGCGGCGCGGGCCGTGCAGCGCTACCGCGAGGCGCAGCCGTTGCTGCGGCAGCTCGGCCGTTGGCAAGGTGAGGCGCAGATCCACGCGCTCGGCGCCGCCGTGCTGCGGCGCGCCGGCAAACAGGCCGAGGCCGCCGCCGCGGCGTCGGCGGCCGAGCGCGCGCGCGCGGCGCTGCTCGACGCCGCCGCGCCGGCCCAGCGCGACACCCTGCGGCAGCGGCTGCAGCGCCAGGACGCGGCATCGGAGCGCGCCCGTGGACGCTGATGCCGTCGCGGTGCTGCACCGGCGCATCGAGGAGCTCATGCGTCAGCATGCGGCGCTGTTGAGCCGCCTGCAGCAGGACCAGCGCCGTACGCGGCACCTCGCGCGTTCCGTCTGGCGCGTCGAGGAAGAAGCGCGCCGGCGCATCGCGCGCGAGCTGCACGACGGGGTCGGCCAGAATCTCGTGGCGCTGATGCGCCGCATCGACACCATCGCGGCACAGCTGCCGGAAGCCGCTGCGGACGGCCGCGAGAGCCTGCACGGCGTGCGCGCACTGGCTCAGGCCACCCTCGACGACACGCGTTCGCTGTCACGCCTGCTGCGGCCGCAGATCCTCGACGACCTCGGGCTAGAGGCGGCACTGCGCTGGCTCGCGCGCAGCGTTGACGAACCGCACGTCGATCTCGCGCTGCCGGACGCCATTCCGGCGCTGGACGACGAGATCGCGACCCTGCTGTTCCGCGTCGCCCAGGAAGCGCTGTCGAACGCGGTGCGCCATGCGGCAGCGAGCCGCGTCTTCATCGCGCTGCATGCCGGCGCGGACGCATTGCAACTGATCATTCGTGACGACGGCCGCGGCTGCGATCTCGCCGCGGCGCTGTCGCCGGGCAGCGAGGGACACGGTGGCGGCCTCGGTGGTATACGCGACCGTGTCGATGTATTCGACGGCCGGCTGGATCTGCATTCCGTACCCGGCCAGGGATTCGAACTACGCATCGAGCTGCCACTGGAACGGACCGCGAGGAGCGAACCATGATCCGCGTGCTGGTTGCCGACGACCATACTCTCGTGCGGGAAACCCTCGTCGCCGCGCTGGACGCGAGTGGCGAGTGCATGGTCGTGGGCCAGGCCGCCGACGGCATCGACGCCGTCGAACAATGCCTGCGGCTGCAGCCGGACATCGCGATCGTCGACATCTCGATGCCGCGCCTCAACGGCATCGAGGTCGTGCGCCGGCTGCGTACGGATTTGCCGCAGATGCGCATTCTGGTGCTGACCATGCACCAGGAAGAAGAATACGTTCTGCACATGTTGCGCGCCGGTGCAGCCGGCTACCTGCGCAAGGATGCGGCGATGGCCGAGCTGATCGAGGCCGTGCGCAGCCTTGGTGCCGGCGGGCTGCATTTCGGCGCGCATGCGACCCGGGCGATGGCAATGCAGATGCAGCAGGCGCGGCCGATGCCGGCCGATCCCTACCGCGACCTGTCGCCGCGCGAACGCGAGGTCTTCCATCTGATCGCCGATGGCCTCACGACCAAGGAGATCGCATCGCGGCTCGACATCGGCGTGAAGACCGCCGAGAACCACCGCCAGCGCGTCTTCGCGAAACTCGACGTGCGCAACGCTGCCGAACTCGTGCGCTACGCGGCGCGGCATCGCCTCATCGACTGACCGCGGCGCGTGCGCGGGGCAGCCGCGCGGGCATGGCGCATCTCGGCGCGGCTTCGCGGCCGCTGTAGACGCGGTGGGAGATGTGCGGGCTAATCCACGATGAACAGCGATGCGCCGGTCGTGGTAGAGGAACGATGCGGCTCGGCTCCGTCGGCAACCTGGTAGTTCATGCCCGCGGTCATGACGAACGTGCGGCCGTCTTTGAGCTCGGTGACGAGTTCGCCGTCGAGGACGAGCAGCACGTGTCCGCGCTCGCACCAATGATCGGCACGATAGCCCGGACTGTAGTCGACCTTGCGCACGCGGATGTTGCCTGTCTCGATGGTGCGCCAGGTCGCCTTGCCCGTCTCGCCCGCGTGTTCGACGGGCTCGATCCGGTCCCAGTCCGGGACTTGAAACGGGACGCCTTCGATCTTCATGGCGGTCTCACTCGCTGGCATGGGAGCTTACGATTGGCCCGGCCCGCGCGCGGGCCAGGGTAGTGTCAGGGCACCACCTCGTCGATGACGAGCACGACCGGCGCCTTCGTATCGACGGCGAGCGGAGCGGACAACGTCTGCAGGTCGCCGCTCTGTGCCTTGGCATTGCCGCTCGCGGAGACGCGCGCGCCGATCACGATTTGTGGAAACTGCGAGAGTTTCATGTTCGGCAGCATGCCCATGTCCTCGGTCAGCACCACTTTGGCCGGGAGATCGGCCACGGTCAGGCGTTGCACGGCCAGCGGCATCGGTGGTCCGGACGCCGCGCGCGCGAACACGAACACGCTCGCGCCGGCCGGCGCCTTGTCGCGCAGCGCCGGTGACAGCGAGACCTCGGCAGTCAGTGCGACGGCGGATGCTCCGGTCGCCGGCGGCGCTGCCACGGGCGCTTCGCCGGGCGGCGAGGGCGTGGCGGCGGGCGTGTCCAGCCCCGCACGCTGGCGCGCGTCGGCGATCTGTCGGTCGATCGAGCTGCGCGCGTCGGAGCCCGGCGGCAATTGTGTGCGCAGGTGCTCCCAGCGCGCGGCTGCCTCGGCATAGCGCTGCTGCTGGTATTCGGCGATGCCGAGCAGCCAGAGTCCGCGCTGGTGATTGGGTTCCGCCTTCACCGCCGCGTCCAGCAGCTCGCGTGCCTGGCCGTCGATGCGGCGCCCGGCGCCCGCGAGCGCGACCGCTTCGGCATAGTCGACCTGCACGTCGGGGTTGTCCTTGGCGCGGTCGTAGGCATTCTTCAGCGCGTCGCGCGCCTCCGCGAAGCGTTCCATCGACTTGTAGGCGCGGCCGAGCAGCAGCCAGCCTTCAACGTCGTCCGGATTCTTCGCCAGCTTGTCGGCGAGGCCCTTGACCGCCGCGTCCATGTCCGGCCCCGGCGTGCCGCTCGCGGCCGCGGTCGCCGCGGCCACGATCGGATCCATCGCCTTGATGTTGCCGAGCTGCGCGTACAAGCCGATCGCGGCCGCCGGCAACAGCAGCAGCACCGCGAGCGCGCCATTGAACGCGGCGCGCGTGCGCGGCGGTGTGGCCGGGGCGCGCGGCTCCTGCTCCAGCGCCGAGAGCTTCGCCAGATGTTCGTCGGCGGTGATCACGCCGGCGGCGAGCGCATCGTCGAGCGCGCGGCGGCGTGCCGCCTGTGGCGCTGCCGCGCGACCGCCGCGCAACAGCGGCAGCATGAGGAAAGCGAGCGCGGACAGCAGCATCAATCCGGCCAACAGCACGAATGCAATGGTCACCAGTCTTCCTCCTGCGATGCGGTGGCTGTCGCGGTCGGCGGCGGCGCCAGTGACGCCTGACGGCGCCGTACGATGACGACGACGACACCGGCGCCGATCACCAGCGCGAGCAGCGGCCCGAACCAGAGCAGCCAGGTCGATGTCGTGAGCGGCGGGTCATACAGCACGAACTGCGAGTAGCGCGCGACCAGGTAGTCCTTGATCTCCGCATCGGTCTTGCCGCTGCGCATCTGGTCGAATACTTCGCGGCGCAGGTCACCGGCGAGTCCGGCGTCCGAGTCGGCGAGGTTCTGGTTCTGGCAGACCAGGCAGCGCAGTTCGCGCGTGAGTGCCTGGAAGCGCTTTTCCTCGGCGATGTCCTTGAAGTCGAGGGGCTGCACGGCATGCGCGGCGAGTGTGAACAACAGCGCGAACGCGGTGGCCAGCCACGGGGGGGCGGAGCGCATCGTGATCATTTTCCGGTTTCCGTGGCGGCACGCAGCGCGGCGAGCGCCGGTTTGAGTTCTTTCTCGACGTAGTCGGGAGTCAGTGCGCCGATACGCTTGAGCCGGATCATGCCGTCGCCGTCGATGAGAAACGTTTCCGGCGCGCCGTAGACGCCGAAGTCGATCGCGGTGCGGCCTGCCGTGTCCGTGACGATCACGTCGTAGGGGTTGCCGAAGCGCGCGAGCCAGGCGTTCGCGTCGTTCGGATCGTCCTTCCAGTTGTAGCCGATCAGAGGCACGCCGAGTTCCTTGGCGTAGCGCACCAGCACCGGGTGTTCGTCGACGCAGCTGGGGCACCAGCTGCCAAACACGTTGAGCAGATACGGTTTGCCCTTGAGATCGGTGCTGCCGAACTGGCGCGCCGCGTCGTTGAGGACGGGCAGGCTGAAGGCGGGGGCGGCCTTGCCGATCAGCGGCGAGGGGACTTCGCGCTGGTCGTGCTTCATGTTCCAGGCCAGGCCGAAACCCAGCAGCGCAGCCAGGAGCAGGAAGGCGAACAGCGGCAGCAGGCGCGCCATCAGGAAGCCTCCGGCGTCAGTGAAGCGGCGGGTGCCGGCGCCGGGGTTGGTGCAGGGCCCGGGTTCGTCTCCCGCGCCAGCGCGAGGCTGCGGAACCGGCGGTCGGCCGCGGCAATGAAGCCGCCGAGCATCATCAGCAGTGCGCCGAGCCAGATCCAGCGGATGAAGGGCTTGATGTAGACCCGCAGCGACCAGGCGCCGTCGCTGCCGACCGGCTCACCGAGCGCAACGTAGACGTCGCGCGTGAAACCGGGTGCGATGGCCGATTCGGTCTGCACCTGACCGCGCAGGTAGCGGCGCTTCTGCGGCGTCAGGGTGGCGACGGTGGCGCCGTCGCGGCTGACGACCACGGTGCCCGCGTCGGCCTCGTAGTTCGGTCCCTGGGCATGGCGCGCGCCGTCGAAGCGCACGTCATACGCGCCGATGCGCACGCTCTCGCCGGGCGCGAAACGCAGATCGCGCTCCAGGCCGGTCGCCTCGGTCACGAGCACGCCGGTGACGAACACGCCCACGCCGAAATGCGCGCAGATCATGCCGAGCATTTCCGGCGTGAAGCGACGGCCCGGCGGTGCATGTCGCCAGCGCGACAGCGCATAGAGCACGATGCCGAGTCCGACCCAGAGCCCGAGGCCCACGCCGGCCAGCGCCTTGAACGGCAGGTCGCCGACGAGCAGCCACGCGAGGATCGCTGCGAGCACGGCGATGCCGAGTGCCGGCAGCAGGGCGCGGAACGCGGCCGGCAGCTGCGCCTGCCGCCACTTCAGGAAGGGGCCGAACGGCAGCAGCAGCACGACCGGTGCCATCAGCAGCGCGAACATGAAGCCGAAATAGGGCGGGCCTACCGAGATGCGACCCGCGTCCAGGGCCTCGCCGAGCAGCGGAAACAGTGTGCCGAGCAGCACCATGAGCGCGGCGATCGAGAACAGCAGATTGTTCACGAGCAGCAGGGTGTCCCGGCTGACTGCCGCGAACGGCTCGCCGCCGGCCACTTTCGGTGCGCGCAGCGCGTAGATCAGCAGCGAACCGCCGACCACCACGACGAGGAAGGCAAGCACGAACAGGCCGCGCTGCGGATCGCTGGCAAACGCATGCACCGAGGTCAGCACGCCCGAACGCACGAGGAAGGTGCCGAGCAGCGACAGCGAAAACGCCGCGATCGCGAGCAGCAGGGTCCAGGCGCGGAACGAGCCGCGTTTTTCGGTGACGGCCTGGGAGTGGATCAGGGCCGTACCGACCAGCCACGGCATGAACGACGCATTCTCGACCGGGTCCCAGAACCACCAGCCGCCCCAGCCGAGTTCGTAATACGCCCACCACGAGCCAAGCGCGATGCCGAGGGTGAGGAAGGCCCAGGCCACATTGGTCCAGGGTCTCGCCCAGCGCACCCAGGCCACGTCGAGCGCACCGCCGAGCAGGGCCGCGATGGCGAACGCGAACGCGACCGAGAAGCCCACGTAGCCCATGTAGAGCATCGGCGGATGCACGATGAGACCAAAGTCCTGCAGCAACGGATTGAGGTCGTTGCCGTCCGGCAGCGCGGGCACGTGGCGCAGGAACGGATTGGACGTGAACAGCGTGAACAGCAGGAAGCCGACGCTGACGAAGCCGAGCACGCCGATCACGCGCGCGATGAACGGGTCGGGCAGCTTGCGGCTGAACGTGGCCACGGCGACGGTCCAGACGTTGAGTATCAGTATCCAGAGCAGCAGCGAGCCTTCGTGCGCGCCCCAGACCGCGGAGAAGCGGTAGTACCAGGGCAGCGCCGAGTTCGAGTTCTGCGCGACGTAGGCGACGGAGAAATCCTGCTGCAGGAAGGCCGTCGTCAGGATCGCGAAGGCGATCGCGACGAACACGGCCTGACCGGCGGCGGCGGGTCGCGCGGTCGCGATGAGCGCGGCGTTGTTGCGCCAGGCGCCCAGCAGCGGCAGTACCGTCTGCGCGAGCGCGAGCAGCAGGGCGAGTATCAGGGCGAATTGGCCGAGTTCGGGCAGCATGGCGGTCGCGGCGGCTCCGTGCGATGCCCCCGCGGTGGTGCCGCGGCGGCGTGGGTTCGATGCGGTCGGTCGCGCGTGTTGCAGGCGCGCGATCGGCCGAGGTTACAGTGATTGCCGGTCCTGCGGCTCAGCGGTGATAGTCGTGTCGCAGCACGCCATCGAAAGCTTCCCGTAGCGAGACAACAGTTCCTGAAATCTGCGACCCGAACCGCAGGGGCACGGGTCCTTGCGTCCGAGTTTTTCGCAAAGCACCTTGTTGCCGTGGACGATGCGCAGGCCGCGCTGGACGCGCGCTTCCGACGGATAGCCGCGGCGGCGCTTGCTAGTCGGCTCGAAAGCTCACCGGATGTTCGTTCGTGTTGCGCATGGCACCTCTCCTTCTGCTCGTGCGCGGATTCGACGGTCCACGCGTCCGTTGCGGAGCACGGCTCCGCGGCAACCCATTCCCACCCGTGTCCGTCCGGCCCGTTCGGCGCTCGGAGTCGTCAGCACCGGTGGTTCCGAGCAGCGACCCTCTCGCGCCCTTCAAGGGGAGAGTTCCCACCACTGCGCCGGACCAAGCCCTGCCGTTAAAGCGGAGCGTTCCAATCACCGTGCCGGACATCGCCCCCCTTCAAGGGGAGCGCTCTAACCACCGCGCCGCACAAAGCCCTCCCCTTCAAGGGGAGGGTTGGGTGGGGATGGGGTTCCCGGCCTCAGCCCAACCGAAAAAACCGATCACTGCGACGCCGGTTTCGGCGCATCCACCTCATGTTTCTTGTGCGCCTTGGCCATGGCCTCTGCCACGTCGCGCGGCACGTAGTTCTCGTCGTGCTTGGCCAGCACCTCGGTCGCCACGAAACGGCCGCCGTCCATGCGTCCGGTCGCGATGACCGACTGCTTCTCGCGGAACAGGTCCGGCAGGATGCCGGTGTATTCCACCGCCATGTCGGCGTCGCCGTCGGTGACCGTAAAGCCGGTCTTCAGCGAATCGCCGGCGCGCTGGATCGAGCCGGCCTTGACCATTCCGCCCAGGCGGAAGCGTGCGTCGCCGGGCACCTTGCCGGCGAGCACTTCCACCGGCGTGTACAGGTAAGTGATGTTCTGCTGCAGCGCGAGCACGGTCAGCGCAGCGGCGACGCCGACGGCGCCGACGATCAGCGACAGCACGATGAGGCGTCGTTTGCGGGTCGGATTCATGCGTTTTCCTCGTTGCGCTTTTGCGCGCGGCGCAGTCGGCCGCGCAGTTCGCGCAGCACGCGGCGGCGCTTTAGCAGCGGCGCGGCCGCATCGATGGCGAGCGTGAGCGCGAAAATCGCGATCGCGCTCCAGACGTAGGCGCCGTAACCGCCCATGGCTGCGAACTCGCTCATGCGCCTTCCTCGGACAGCGCGATGCGGCGCGCCCAGTCCTTGCCGGCCTCGAGTTCCAGCAGGTCGACGCGGGCGCGCGACAGCAGGCTCGCGGCGAACAGGAACTTGGTGCCGACCGCCATCACCAGCAGCGGCCAGAGCATGCGCGAATCGATCAGTGAAGGTCCGAACAGCCGCACCGTGGTGCCCTGGTGCAGCGTGTTCCACCAGGTCACCGAGAAATGCACGATCGGCAGGTTGACGATGCCGATCAGGGCGAGAAACGCGGCCGCGCGTGCCGCCTGGCGGCGGTCCTCGATGGCGTTGTGGAGGCCGAGCACGCCGAGGTAGAGAAACAGCAGCACGAGTTCCGAGGTGAGCCGCGCGTCCCAGGTCCACCAGGTACCCCACATGGGCTTGCCCCAGATTGATCCGGTAGCGAGGCAGATGAAGGTGAACGCGGCGCCGATCGGCGCCGACGCCATGGCGAGTGTTTCCGACAGCTTGATGCGCCAGACCAGGGCGATGAAACCGTTGACGGCCATGAAGGCGTAGATGAAAAGGCTCATCCAGGCGCTCGGCACGTGCACGTAGATGATGCGGAACGCGTCGCTCTGCTGGTAGTCCGACGGCGCCAGCACCAGACCGCCGTACAGGCCGACTGCGATGCCGATCAGGGCCGCGGCCCAGAACCAGGGCAGCAGCCGTCCGGCGAACCGGTAGAAGTAGGGCGGCGAACCCAGCTTGTGGAACCAGAGCAAGAGTGGATTCATGGATTCGTGTACACGTGGATTTCCGGCCTGGGCATCGGCGTCAGTTCAGCGAGATCCGCAGTGCGGCGGCGCAGGCCAGCGGCGCCAGCACCAGCGCGAGTGCGAGTCCCGCGCCGAGCCAGAGCAGCGGCGCCAGCACGGGAAAGCCCTGTTCCGCCGCATTGCACGCACCGGCGGCGAAGATCAGGACCGGCACGTACAGCGGCAGGACGAGCAGCGCGAGGAGCATACCAGAGCGGCGCATGCCGACCGTCAGGGCGACACAGACCGCGCCGATCAGGCTCAGCAGCGGCGTTGACAACGCGAGCGCCACCATCAGCACGGGCAGTACCGGGCGCGGCAGGAACAGCAGCTCGCCGAGCAGCGGCGCCACCAGCACCAGCGGCAGCGCCGTGGTCAGCCAGTGCACCGCGATCTTGCAGGCCAGCAACAGCGGCAGCGGGTGCGGCGACAGGACGAGCTGTTCGAGCGAGCCGTCCTCGAGGTCGGAGCGGAACAGCGCATCCAGCGACAGCAGGCCCGCGAGCAGCAGCGCCACGAGCAGCGTACCGGCGGCGATGCGGGCCAGCACGGTGGGTTCCGGACCGAGCGCGAACGGGAACAGGGCCACGACCATGACCGCGAACAGGACCGGGTTCAGCGCGTCGCCGCGGCGGCGCCAGACCAGACTGAAATCCCGCACGAAGAGCGCGCGGCAGGCGGAACCCGTGCTGCCGAAGCTCATGCGGCGGCATCCTGTTCGCGCAGCCGGATGCGCCGCGGCGTGCCGGAGGTGTAGGCGTAGGCGCCGTGCGAGGTGATCAGGGCGGCGCCGCCGCGCAGCGCATGCAGTTCCAGCAGACGGTTGACCAGGGTGATGCCCTCGCGATCGAGGTTGGCGTAGGGTTCGTCCAGCAGCCACAGCGCGGCCGGCACGAGCAGCAGGCGCGCGAGCGCGACACGTTTCTTCTGACCCGCCGACAGCTGCCGCAATGGCACGTCCTCGTAGCCTTCCAGGCCGACGCTCTTGAGCGCCTGGTGAGGTGTGATGCCCGGGCGCAGGCCGCCGATGCCGATGGCGAAGCGAAGATTCTGCAAAGGCGACAATTCCCCTTTGACGCCGAGCAGATGGCCCAGCAGCGCGACCTGATGCGACAGGCGTGCCAGCGTCAGCGGCTCGCCGTCGAGCAGCACCGCGCCGGCGGTCGGCTCGAGCAGGCCCGAGAGCACCTTGAGCAGCGTGGTCTTGCCGCTGCCGTTGTCACCTTCCATCAGAACGACTTCGCCTGCCGCCAGCCGGAAATTCAGCGGGCCGAAGATGGGCTCGTCGTTGCGCAGGTAGGCGAGGCCGCGCGCTTCCAGCAGCGGCGGGGACTCCGTGGACATCATGAACCTCGGACTGGGTCGGGGTGACGCGTCGGTGATCGGAACTCCTCGAACCGAGGAGCAGCCGCGCGCCCGACCTGCAGGCGCACGGCGGTTTCGCGGGGCCGGTCGCGGACGGCTCGGCACGCAGCGTTCTGCTGCGGCCACGTGACTGCTCCTGCCCCGGCAAATTCATGCGGGCGCAATCCTAACCGCGCCGGCGCGCCGTTTCCATGGCGCGCGGCGAAGCGCCGCAGGCCGGTCAGCGTGCGCCGCCGTCCAGGTAGGCGCGGTACAGGCGCAGGATTTCGGGATCGGGGTAGGTCCATTGGGGGAGCAGGGCTTCGGCCTGCATGCGTGCCGCTTTCGCATCGGCGGGTTGTCCCTGTGCGCGCGCGGCCGCGGCAGCCAGCGCCCAGGCCAGCGCGCGCGTCCCGGCGCTGCCAGCGCCGGCGTCCGCGCCGCCTTCGATGACCTGCCGGGCGAGCCGGCCGGCCTCGGCTGGCCGGCCCAGCGCGAGTTCCGCACGGGCCTGGCCCAGCAGCGCGGTGGCGTAGCGCGGGTCGGTGCGGGCATCGAGCCGCTCCAGCCGGGCCGCGCTTTCGGCATAGGTCGCACGCGCCGCCTCGGCGTGCCCGTTCAGCAGCTGCGCCGCCGCGAGGGTCTGGCGCATCGCGGCATTGTCGCGGCTTTCGGCCAGCAGCCGGTCGGCGATCGCCACCCCCTCCGCCGCCAGCGCCTCGGCCTCGGCACCGTTGCCGCGGCGCCGCTGCAGCTGGCTCAGGCCGTTGAGGCTCGACATCACGAGCGGGTGCATGTCGCCGACACTGGCGCGATTGCGCGCCAGTGCGGCGCGCAGCAGTGGCTCGGCCTCGTCGAAGCGCTCGACCCGCGTGAGGCCTATGCCCAGGTTGCTCTGCACGGTGAGTCCCTGGGGCGTGTCCAGCAGGTGGTTCCGGGCGAAGACGTCGCGCGCCTCCGTCAGCAGCTCCACCATGCGCGGGAAATCCTGCCGTGCCATGGCCAGCGTGGCGAGCGAGTTCAGGGTCGAGCCGACATTCGGGTGATCGGGTCCCAGCGATTCGCGCTGGATCGCGAGCGCTTCGTTCAACGCCGCGGCGCATTCGTCGATGCGCCCCTGCTGGCGCAGCACGACGCCGAGAACCTGCAGGGTCTCGCCAACCGCGGCGTGGCGCGGGCCGAAGCGTTTGCGCCGGATCTCGAGCGCGGTGCGCAGCTCGCCTTCGGCATCGGCGCTGCGCTGGCGGTCCGCGAGCAGGGTGGCGTAGTCGTTGCGCGCCTCGGCGACCTGGGAGTGCTCCTTGCCGAAGGCGGCCTCGCTGCGCGCGATCGCGTCGCGGAACGCGGCATCGGCCTCGTCGTAGCGTGCGAGCCGGCTCAGCAGCAAGGCTTCGACGTGCCGGTGGCGGGCGCGTTCGCGCTGCGCCGCCGCATCGGAACCGGTATTCAGCGCACTGGCCGTGCGGATGGCTTCCAGCCCTTCGGCGAAGCGGCCGCGCCGGTCGTCGACGAGCGCGCGCTCGGTCAGCGCCGCGATGCGCTGCCCGGTGTCGCCGTCGCGCTCGGCCTCGGCCAGCAGCGCGAGTGCACCGTCGGAATCGGCGCGCTCGCGGCTGACACGGGCCAGTTCCATTGCATTGTTGACTATGCTGCTTTTGTCGCTTTGCGCAATGAACTCTGTGCGCGCCTGGCGCAGCAGGGTGTCCGCGCGGTCGAACTGCCCGAGCTGGCGATACAGCGTACCCAGGGTCTGGCGCATCTGCGCCTGCAGCGCCGGCTGGCCGGCCAGTTCCTCGTCGATGCGCGCGACGCCCTGGTCGATCAGTTCGCGCGCGGTCACACGCGCGCCGGCCGCCGCGTCGGGCGCGGCGGCATCGAACACGCCGGTCAGGAAGCGTTGCGCGGCGCGCGCCAGTTCCGCCTCGCGCGCAGCGCGGCGTGCCTGCGACAGCGCCAGCGCGCTGCCGGCGATGATGGCCACGATGGCCAGCAGCAGCGCCGCCGACGCCACGCGGTGGCGCATGACAGTGCGGCGCAGGCGGTACCAGCCACTGTCGCGCCGCGCGAGGATGGGCGCGCCGCGCAGGAAGCGGCGCACGTCGTCGGCGAGCGCCTGCGCCGTGGCGTAGCGCCGCGCGGGCTCCGCGTCGGTCGCGCGCGCGACGATGATGCCGAGGTCGCCGCGCAGCCGTCGTGGCGCGATGCCGTCGCCACTGGACGCGGCTGCGGTCGCGGCGTTGACGAGACGGTCGCTGGCCGAGCCAGCCTGCGCAGCCGGGTTGCCGTGGAAGCGGGCGCCGCTCAGCAACTCGAACAGCAGCACGCCGAGTGCGTAGACGTCGACCGCCGTGCCGACCGGTTCGCCGCGCAGTTGTTCCGGCGCGGCGTAGGCGCGGCTCAGGAACCGCGCGCCGGTGCGCGTGCCGCCGTCGGCCTCGTCTTCCTCCAGCACCTTGGCCACGCCGAAATCCAGCAGGTGTGGCCGGTCGTCGGCACCGACGAGCACGTTGCCGGGCTTGAGATCGCGGTGAACGACGAGCTGGCCATGCGCATAGGCGACGGCTTCGGCGAGCTGCACGAACAGGTCGAGCCGTTGGTCCAGGCCGGCGCGTCGTGCGGCGGCCCACTCGTTCAATGGCACGCCGTCGACGTATTCCATGACGAACCAGGGCTGGCCCGACTCACCGACGCCGCCATCCAGCAGCCGCGCGATCCGCGGGTGCTGCAGTTGCGCGAGGATGCGCCGCTCGCGACGGAAGCGGGCGAGGATCTCGCGCGAGTCCATGCCGCGCTTGATCCACTTGAGCGCGCCGCGCTGCACATAGCCGTCGCCCTCGCGGGTGGCGAGAAACACCGCGCCCATGCCGCCGCGGCCAATGCGGCGCCGAATGGTCCAGCCGCCCACGGTCGTGCCCGGCGTGAGTTCGTCGTCGGCGTCGGCGTCGTCGCCGAGCCGCTGGGCGACGCGGCTGGCATCGGCGTCGAGCAGGTTCGGCGCGGCGTCTGCCGCGAGCATCTGCTGCAGCATCACCGCCAGCAGCGGATCGTCCGCCGTCCTTTCCGCGACGAACGCGTCGCGCCGTATGGGATCGAGCGCCAGCGCATCGCGCAGCAGCGCGAACGCGCGGCGCTTGCGGGCAAGCGTCGCCGCGTCGCTCATGCGGGCGGCAGGAGGTCGGTGCGCATTTCCGCGGCCAGCAGCGCACGCGCCGCCTGCCAGTCGCGCATGACCGTGCGCACGGTGAGCCCCTCGAGCTCGGCCACCTCGGGGAAGGCGAGGCCGCCGAAGAAATGCAGCTGGACGACGCGGGCGGCGCGTTCGTCGATCTGCTCCAGCGTGTTCAGCGCCTGATCGAGCGCGAGCACGTCAAGGGCGTCGCCCGGATCGTCGGGCAGGCTATCGTCGAGCGTCACCATGACCGCGCCGCCGCCGCGCTTGTCGGCCTGCACGCGCCGGGCGTGATCGACCATGACCTGGCGCATCGCGCGTGCCGCCAGGGCCATGAAATGCTGGCGGCTGCTGGTATTGAGCTGGGCTGCGGCGGCGAGTTTGACGTAGGTCTCGTTGACCAGTGCCGTCGTCGACAGGGTCAGACCCGCATTGCCGCGCAACTGGGCGCGCGCGCAGCGGCGCAGTTCGTCGTAGAGCAGCGTGAACAGGCGGTCCTGGGCGGCGCTTTCGCCGCGACTCGAGGCGGCGAGCAGGGCAGTCACGTCGTCTTGCATACCGGCTATCCAGGGAATTCCGCGCCACTGTGCGAGGGCCAGGGGGTACGCGTCAATGCGGCAATGCCGCGGCCGGCATCATCACCGGCGGCGCATCAGGGCAGCGTATACGTGCGCAGCTGCGCAATGCCACCGCGCCAGGCGAGCACGATGGCGTTCTGTGCATGCCGCTGCGCCAGGGCGTCGACCGCGGCGAGATCGAGCCCGGCCACGAACAGCGAGGGCTCCCGCCACGGCTGGCCCGGAATCCGCCCGGCGCCGGGCAGCGCGCGCGCGCCGGCCGCGTGGATCGCGGTCAGCAGCAGGCGTTGGGCGGCGCGGTTCCAGGCCGCCGGCTGCGGCTGCGAACGCGGGTTGTGGGCCGTGACGAAGGCGCCGAAAGTGGCCGGGCCGAGCCAGTCGCACAGCACGCCGGGTACCGGCTCGTCGATGCGCAGGACCGCGCGCGAATGGCCGCCGGGCACGCGCACCGCGTAGTGGCAGGCGCGATACAGCGCGAGCAGCGCTGCCGCGTCCATTCAGCCGGCGGTGGCCAGCGGCGTCAGCTGCGCCGTCACGGCCGCGTCGGCCGCGGCGAGATCGACCTCGGCCAGCGTCGCCTTGCCGCGTACGAGTTCGCGCAGCAATTGCGCCTGCTGTTCGCCGCGCGCGCGCGCGACGGCGTAGGGCAGGCGCGTGAACGTCACCATGGAATAGCGCGGCAGATAGCGATCCGGATGCCGCGTCGCGAGCACGCGTTCGAGCTCGCGCATCAGCAGGTAGTCCGGATCGTCGACGCGGTCGCGCATTTCCACGTAGTTGTCGAGCGCCATGGCCGCGATCGCATCGCTATTGGGCTTTCGCCGGCGCTGGAATTCGGCGAACACCGATGCGATGTCGCCGTCGGCCGCGAGCAGGTCGGCGAGTTCCACGGCATCCTCGAAACCGCAGTTCATGCCCTGGCCGTGGAACGGCACGATTGCATGCGCGGCGTCGCCGAGCAGCAGCGCGCGATCGCCGATGTGCCAGCGGTCGAGATACAAGGTCGCGAGCAGGCCGGTCGGATTGCGTGCGAAATCGTCGAGGTAGTCCGGCATCAACGGTACGGCGTCGCCGAAATCGCGGCGGAAGAAGGCATCGACGGCCTCGCGCGTCGTCAGCGTCGAGAATGCAGGTCCGTCGGCAAGCGGCGTGCCGGGAAGGAACAGGGTCACCGTGAAACTGCCTTCCGCGTTCGGCAGCGCGATGCACATGTAGCTGCCGCGCGGCCAGATGTGCAGCGCGTGCGCTTCCATGGCATAGCGCTCGCCGCGGGCCTTGGCTTCGCGTAGCGCGGGCGGCAGCAGCGCATCGGGCAGCTGCGCCAGCGGCGGAATTTCCAGTTCCTTGTAGCCGTGGCCCAGTGCGTCCATCCGTTCGCCGAGATCAGCGACCCGCTGCATGGCCTGGCGCAGCGCGGAGCCGGCGCCGTCGGCACCGAGCAGCAGCCCGGCATCGACGTCGCGCGCCGAGCCGTCGGCGTCGTCGCGCAGCAACAGTCGCGATGCGTCCCAGTCCACGGCGTCGAGCCGCTGGCCGAAGTGAATGACCACGCCCGCGCGCTCGGCGGCGTCGAGCAGCGCGCAGTTGAGCTGGCCACGGCTGACCGACCAGATCACTTCAGAGTCATCGCGGCCGTAGCGTTGCAGGTTGGTGTTCCCGGCCGGGTCGTGGACCATGCGGCCGCGCATCATGACGGCGATCGGCGCGATGACGTCGTTCAGTCCCGCCACGCGCAGTCCGTGCCAGCCGCGCTCGGCCAGGGCCAGATTGATCGACCGGCCGCCGATGAAGCCGTGGACGCGCGGATCGGGCCGGCGCTCGAACACTGTCACGCGAAACCCGCGCTGGGCGAGCAGGGTGGCCAGCAGGGCGCCGACGAGGCCGGCGCCGATCAGGGTGATGTCACGAGGGTTGGCCACGGTCGTTGCTCGTCCCGGTTGCGGATGCGCAGGAATGCTGCCGGATGGGTTCAATGCGACGGGCGCTGCGCCGCGAACGCCTTCAGCGCATCGACGAATCGCCAGGCGTCCTCGAAGCGGTTGTACAGCGCCGTCGGCGCGACGCGGATCACGTCGGGTTCGCGCCAGTCGCCGACGATGCCGCGGGTGGCGAGGTGGTCGAACAGCGCGCGTCCGGCGTCGCGCGGCCCTTTCACGCGCAGGCTCAGCTGGCTGCCGCGACGCTGCGGTTCGGCCGGGGTCAGCACGTCGATGAGCTGCGGCGCTTCGTGTGCAATCAGCGCGGCCAGATACGCCGTGAGCCGCAGTGATTTCTCGCGCAGCCGGGCAATGCCGGCGCGATGGAAGATCTCCAGCGACACGCGCAGCGGCGCGAGCGCGAGGATCGGCGGATTCGACAGCTGCCAGCCGTCGGCGCCCGGGGTCGGATGGAATTCCGGGCCCATGCGGAAACGCGTCGCCTGATCGTGGCCCCACCAGCCGGCGAAGCGCGGACGCTGCTCGCTGTGCGCGTGGCGTTCGTGCACGAAGCAGCCGGCGACGGCGCCCGGGCCGGAGTTGACGTACTTGTAGTGGCACCAGACCGCGAAGTCGCAGCCACTGTCGTGAAGATTCACGGGCACGTTGCCGACCGCATGGGCCAGATCGAACCCGACCAGGCAGCCCTTGGCGTGGCCGAGCCGAACGATGGCCGGCAGATCGAACACCTGTCCCGTGAGGTACTGCACGCCCGGCAGCAGCACCAGCGCGATGCGGTCGCCGTGCTCGTGCAGTGTGCGTTCGATCGCCGCGAGCGAGATGGTTCCGTTGGGCTCGTCGCCCTCGAGTTCGATGAGTGCCTGGTCCGGATCGAAACCATGGAAACGCACCTGCGACTCGAGTGCATAACGGTCCGACGGAAAGGCGCGCTTCTCGAGCAGGATCGCGTTCCGCTGCGCCGTCGGCCGGTAGAAGCTGACCATCATCAGGTGCAGGTTCGCGCTCAGCGAATTCATCGCGACGACTTCGCCCGGCTGCGCGCCCACCAGTTCCGCCAGATGTCCGCGAACGAAGCCGTGGTACGGCATCCACGGATGACGGCCGCGGAAATGTGCCTCGACCGCGAGCGTGCTCCAGTCGTCGAGTTCGTCGGCGAGTGCCTGCCGTGTCGCGCGCGGCATCAGGCCCAGCGAGTTGCCGCACAGGTAGATCTGCTCCCCGCCCCCGTGGGGCGGAATGCAGAACTCGTCGCGAAACGCCGCCAGCGTATCGGCGCGGTCCTGCGCCCGGGCCCAGTCCAGGTCGGCCCCGAATTCCATCACGGCTGTCATCGACGGCTCACTTCTGCAGCGACGTGGCGATCTGGTCGCAGCCCTGGTCAAATGCGGCGATCCAGGCCGGGCTGGTGCCCTTCAGTACCGGATGCACGCAGCGCAGCTGTACGGCGATGCCATTTTTATAGAAATAGCTTTCGCGATATTTGTAGCGCGCCTTCTGGTTGAGGCCGCTGTAACGCAGACTGCTGCCGTCGCCGCCGGTCTCGCTCTCGTAGCCCGGCGTCTGCCGGGCTTTCTCCAGCGACTGGTTGACGAAGGTCTGGAATGCCTGCGCATCGTCGAACTTGCGCGTCGTGACGGTCACGCGCGTGGCCTCGCCGGTGCCGGAATCGGCCGGATCCTTAACCTGGAACGCGATGACCTGGGGATTGCCTTCGCTCATCTGCATGATCACCGGCCAGTCGGACGGTGCGCTGAAGGCGATCGCGCCGTCGTTCAGCGAGTAGTCGGCGGCGGCCGTGGCAGCGGAAACGCCGCTCAACAGCGCGGCGAGCAGGACGGAAAACGGGCGAGCGGTCATTGCGCCTCCGGAGCAGGGGTCGAGAAACGCGCTGCGGGCAGATCCAGCCAGTGCAGCGCAGTGCCGTGATAGAGCCGTGCCGCCGCCGCCTCGTCGAGCTTCAGCGCGGCAATGCCGCTGCCGGGCTCCTGTTCGCCGAGCGGGAACGGATAGTCGGTGCCGAGCATGACGCGGTCGATACCGGCCACGTCGACGAGATAGCGCAGTGCCTGCGGGTCGTGCACGCACGAGTCGAAGAACAGCCGGTCGAAATAGTCGCGCGGGCTGCGCGCGTTGTCGGTCGCGACCAGGTCGGGGCGCATGCGGAAACCGTGCTCGATGCGCCCGATGGTGTAGGGAAACGAACCGCCGCCGTGGGCGAGGCAGACGCGCAGGTCCGGCAGACGTTCGAGCACACCGCCGAGAATCAGGCAGCAGGCGGCGCGCGACTGCTCGGCCGGCATGCCCACCAGCCAGGGCAGCCAATACTTCGGCATGGTCTCGCGGCCCATCATGTCCCAGGGATGCACGAGGATCGCGGCACCGAGATCGGCAGCGGCCTCGAAGAACGGAAACAGTTCGGGTGCGTCGAGGTTCCAGTTTTCCACATGGGAACCGATCTGCACGCCGCTGAGGCCCAGCTGTTCCACGCAGCGCTGCAGCTCCTGGATCGCGAGTGTCGGTGACTGCAGCGGCACCGTGCCGATGCCGGCGTAGTGGCGCGGATGGGCGCGGCAGATCGCCGCGGTGTGGTCGTTCAGATGACGGTGCAGTTCGAGCGCCTGGCTGGCCTTGGCCCAGTACGAGAACAGGACGGGTACCGTGGATATGACCTGCACCTGCACGCCGAACTTGGCGTAGTCGGCGACGCGGAGCTCCGGGTCCCAGGTGTTGGGCCAGATCTCGCGGAAGAACTTGCCGTCCTTGTAGATGCGGTGGCGTCCGTCGGTGTGCACGATGACCGGAAATCGATCGTCGCCGTATTTCTCGGCGAGGTTCGGCCAGTCGCGCGGCAGGATGTGGGCGTGGGTGTCGATCTTGAGCATGGTCGGCGAGTGTAAGGCACCGCGGTGACGCGCGGCGACGCGAGGTCAGCCGTAGCGCGCCGGCGCCGGGTTCAGGTGGCCGCAGCCCTTGCAGGTGCGGGCGTCGACGGAGCCGTAGAAGCGGTCGAACACGGGCGGGAAGTCGGTCTCGACGCTCTGCAGGACGAAGAATTCCTCGTAAAGCTTGTGGTTGCAGCGTTCGCAGAACCAGAGCAGCCCGTCCTTTTCGTGGGGCAGGCGCCGGCGCTCGACGACCAGGCCTATCGAATCGGCCTTGCGTTGCGGCGAGTGCGGCACGCCCGGCGGCAGGTAGAACACCTCGCCCGCCCGGATCGGGATGTCGCGCGGCTGACCCGCCTCCTGGATGCGCAGCACCATTTCGCCTTCCAGCTGGTAGAAGAACTCTGGCCCGTCGTCGACGTGATAGTCGGTGCGCTGGTTGGGGCCGCCGACGACCATCACGATGAAGTCGCCGTCGTAGATGCACTTGTTCGCGACCGGCGGCTTGAGCAGATCGCGGTTCTCGTCGATCCAGCGCTGGAAGTTCAGGGGCGGGGCGAGTGACATGGGCGGTGTCCGGCGGTTCGACGCGCAAGTGTAGCCCGCCGGCGGCGCGCGCCGGAGTGCTGGACGGCAGCGCAGCGCATCGCGATCATGCGCCGCCCGCCATCGACCAGGACTCGCCGTGACTGCCGTTATCCGTTTGCGCCGCATCGCCACGGGTCTCGTGATGGTTCTTGTTGCGGCAGGCGGGACCGCCGCGGCCCGGGACTATCCCGCGGACAGCGGATGGGCCACGTTCTGGGGGGCGTTCGTCGACGAGATCGCCGGGCCGCCGGGCGCCGAGGCGCTGAAAGCGCTCGCGCCGTTCAGCGAGGCCGGCATCGCCTTCGACTATCCGGCGGTGTTGCGCGTCAATTACGACGCCGACGACCGGCGCTGGCGGCTCTGGCGCGGTGACTTCGAGCTCGAAGTCCATGCGGGCGAATACCGCGAAGGCCATGCGCAGCGCCTGCTGGACATGATGGGCAGCATGCTGCACGACGGTGATGCGCCGGCCGCGACGCCGGAGAGCGTCCCGGCACTGTCTCTGTGTGGCCGCGATGCACCCGGCTGGCGCCTGCGCCTGACCTTCCTCGGCGAGCCGCACGAATACCGGATCTATACCCTGCAGCTCGCCGAGGCGGACGCGCGGCTGTTCGTCTTCGACGACCTGCTCGTGGCAGGCAAGCCCTCGCTGCTGCATGAGGCCACGCTCGACGCCCTGCGCAAGACTCTGCGTTGCAGTTCGAGCTGAACGCGAAGCGCCCGGGCGCGGGGCGTTTCGCGCGGCAGGCGCTGGCGCCGTAAGCCATTGCATTGACGCGAAGTGGACAATGCGCTCTCATTCGACGGGCGCCGAATGCGCGCGTGCCCGAGCGATGACGCACCGGATTCCCGACGGCGTTATCGACCGGCAAAGGCAGGGGAGGTCGCATGGCATCGTCGGACGACGCGCCGGATTTCCGTCTGATCTTCGAGGCTTCGCCGGGCCTCTATCTGGTCCTGACGCCCGCGCTGCACATCGTTGCCGTCAGCGATGCCTATCTGCGCGCCACCAGGACGGTGCGCGAGGCGATACTCGGACGCCACCTGTTCGAGGTATTCCCCGACAATCCGGACGATCCGCAGGCCAGCGGCATGCGCAATCTGCGCATCTCGCTGGAGCGCGTCCTGGCGGACCGTGTACCCGACACCATGGCGGTGCAGAAGTACGACATCCGCAAGCCGGAGTCGGAAGGCGGTGGCTTCGAGGAGCGTTACTGGAGTCCGGTCAACACGCCGGTCTGCGACAGCGACGGCCACGTGCGCTACATCATCCATCGCGTCGAGGATGTGACCGATTTCGTACGCGCGCGCCAGCACGGCCGCGAGCAGGCGCAGCTCGCCGAATCCCTGCGCGAGCGCGCCGACCGGTTCGAGGCCGAGATCTTCCAGCGCGCCGCGGAAGTTCAGGAGGCCAATCGGCGCCTCGAGCTGGCGAACCAGGAGCTGTCGCGGCTGTACGCGGCGACCAAGGAACTCGACGAATTCAAGACCCGCCTGTTCGCGAACATCAGCCATGAACTGCGCACGCCGTTGACGCTGATCCTGGGGCCGGTCGAGTGGTTGCTGGGCGGCACCGGATTGGATGCCGAGCAACGTCGCTGGCTGCAGACCATAGCGCGCAACGCGCGTGCGCTGCTGCGCCACGTCAACGATCTGCTCGATGTGGCCAAGCTCGAATCCGGCAAGATGACCGTTCGCTGCGACGACACCGATCTGGCGCATCTGACGCGACTAACGGCGGCCTATTTCGAATCGCTGGCCCGGGAGCGGCGCATCGACTTCCGCGTCGACACGCCGGAGAGTCTGAGGGTCCGCACCGATGCGGAAAAAATCCAGCGCGTGCTGGTGAACCTGCTGGCCAACGCCTTCAAGTTCACGCCGGACGCGGGTCGCATCCACCTGCAACTGCAGTGGCATGACGGGCACGGGTCGTTCACTGTCGACGATTCCGGCCCTGGCGTGGCGCCCGCGCTGCGCGACGCCATTTTCGAGCCGTTCCGCCAGGCCGAGCAGGCGGCGACGCGGCGCCATGGCGGCACGGGCCTCGGTCTTGCCATCGTGCGGGAGTTCGTCGATCTGCTCGACGGTTCGGTCGCGGTCGGCGAGTCCGCGCTCGGCGGCGCCGCATTCCGCGTGACCTTGCCCCTGGAGATTGCCATCGCGGAACCCGAGTCGGTCGAGGACTTCGTTCCGCCACCGGCCGCGGCCGTGACGATGGACGAATACCTGCTCCCGCTGTCGGCTTCCCTGGATGCTGCCGCCGGTGTAGCGGACGACCCGGATACGCGCGCATTGCCCCTGGTGCTCGTGGTCGAGGACAACCGCGAGATGCACCATTTCATCCGCGAGTCGCTGCCGTCGAGCCTGCGCACGATCGGTGCATTTTCCGGGCGCGAAGGCGTCGACGTGGCTGTCGCGGCGCGGCCCGACCTGATCATCAGCGACGTGATGATGCCGGACATGAGCGGCGACGAGCTGGTCCATGCCCTGCGCGCGATGCACGAGTTCGAGCACGTCCCCATCATCCTGCTCACTGCCAAGGCCGACGACGAGCTCAAGGTGCGCATGTTGCGGGGCGGTGCGCAGGATTTCGTGACCAAGCCGTTCCTGGTGGCGGAGCTCGTCGCCCGTGTGTCCAACCAGCTCGCGATCGCGCGAACGCGCAGGATCCTCCAGGCCGAGCTGGCCACGAGCGAGGCGGACGTGTCCGGGCTGGCTCAGGAACTCGCGCTGCGCAAGCGCACCCTCGAGGCGACGCTGGCGGAGCTGCGCGAACGCGATGCGGCGCTTGCGCGTCTGAATGCGGAGCTCGAGCAACGCGTGGCGGAGCGCACTGACGAACTCGTTGCCGCGAATCGTGACCTGGAAATCTTCTCGTATTCCGTGTCGCACGAGCTGCGCGCACCGGTCCGGCACCTGATCGGATTCAGCAAGCTGCTGAAAGACCGTCACGGCCATCGCTTCGACGACGAGTCGCGCGCGTTTCTCGACTACATCGCCATCGGCGCGCGCCGAATGAGTGAGCTCATGGATGCATTGCTCGCGCTCGGGCGCGTCAATCGTGCGAGCCTGGCCTGCGGCGACGTCGATCTGGGCGAACTCGTGCGCCAGGTACGCGCCGAACTCATGCCCGAGTGCGTCGAGCGCCATATCGAATGGGACGTCGGCGAGCTGCCGCACGTGCAGGCCGACGCGCGTCTGCTGAAATTCGTGATGACCAATCTTGTGTCGAATGCGATCAAGTACACACGGACGCGCGATACGGCCCGTATCAGCATCGGTCATGCGTGCTCGGAAACCGACGGCGGGTATATCTGGATCCGCGACAACGGCGTCGGCTTCGATCCGCGGCATGCGGACAAACTGTTCGGCGTCTTCCGCCGCCTGCATGGCCAGGACGAGTACGAAGGGTCCGGCCTGGGCCTGGCAACCGTGCATCGCATCATCGAGAAGCACCAGGGACGCATCTGGGCCGAATCGGTGCCCGGGGAGGGAACGACCTTCCGCTTCACGCTCGGTGAAGCACCGGTCACTGCCGGGGAACGGACCGGCGCGAGCGACATCAACGGCGCCGCTTCGCCGGACTGATTCAGACCAGCGCGAGCGGCCCTGCTGCGGGTAGATCTTGCCGCGATTTGCGTGGACGGCATTCCCGCGTGCCGAGCGCTCATGCGCACGGCGACGCGGCAGACATGAATTCAGCTTTCTTCCGGACCTTGGCCGCGGCCGGCAACACCGGGGCTGATGCGTCTGCAGCGAGCAGGGTCATCGCGCTGCCGCGCGGACGAAGATCGCGGAAGCGACATGTAGATGTTTCCATAGTTACTAAACTCAAACGATTAACTCTTGCTGCAAAGCCGGATAACGGCGAACGGTGCCGCCTCTTTCGAATGAGTGGCGCGAAGCACATCGACTGGAAGCACGTGGACGCCACGCGTGACCCGATCGGACCGGCGAGGCCGGCCCGATCGAGGGGGGGATGGAGCGGTGGCCGCTATTTCGCAGGCTTGTCGCTTTCACCGCTGGCGGCAGGTCCCGGCACATAAGCCGTGTGCTCCAGCGTCTGCCAGTTGCGATCTGCTGTGCCGATGTACTTTGTCCGGTCGCCGTTCCAGGTGGTCTGCACGGCCGCGTTGTAGTTGAGATACAGCGTGCCGTCGACGATGGCGAATGCGTTCGGATCGGTGGATACCTTGTAGCCGTTGGCCGTGCCATAGGCGCAATAGCCGCCGTAGCGCGGCGCATAGCGTTCCGGTGCGGCCTTGAACGCATCACGGTGCGCTTCCGTCGCGAAATGCCATTCGGCACCGTTCCAGGTCAGCGTAATGGCTTTGTCGCCCTTCACGGCCTTGCCATCTTCGTGGTAGGCCACCGGGTCATAGCCGCGGATCGCTCCGTCCTGCGTGGTGAATACTTCGTCGGCGGCAAATGCCGTTGACATCAGGCCGGCCAGCAACAAGGCCGCGCCGATCTTGACTGCAGTGATCTTCATTCATCGATCTCCGTCGTGGGGAACGATCCAGACCGGTGTAGCGCTCGCGGCCTTTCATCGAGTAGCGTGCCAAAACGTGTGCGGTCGCACCCGAGTTCCGTGGCGGGCGTCTCCATCGCCGATTCGGGCTGCGGATTCGATCCGGTCGACGCCGCGCGTCGCTGCCGGGACGGTATAAGCAACCAGGCAAAGACGGTCTGCGCGCGGGCAGGGCCGGGATGGTCCGTGAATGGCGGCACCGGTGATTGCTTCGGCGGGAAGCTCTCGATCGCGCCCAGGGTCTGCGTAGCGCGTGCCACACTGGACGTGAGAGGGAGCGTGACCGATCCGGACGGGTAGCCGCCGCGTCCCGCGACGGTACGACGACATCGCGGCAACACAATCTGTCGCATGCTTGCGGCTGTGCATGCCAGTCGATGCCATCAGGCGCGCGCAGCATGCTTCATCACCTGTCGATTCCACCGAGGTCAGGCTTCCCATGTTGAAACTACTGTGGCCCGTACTGCTGTCCGGCGTGTCCTTCACTGCTGTCGCCCAGACCGGCCGGGGCGGGGAGGGCGCGCCCGGCGGTCCTCCGCGCGGCTGGCAGGTCGGTGTGGGGGCGGTCGTCTCCGACAGTCCCTACGCCGGCGAGGGCACGCGCGTCGTGCCGATTCCGCTGATCGGCTATGAGGGTGAACGCTTCTATTTTCGCGGCATCACGGCCGGCTGGACGCTGCTGGAACGGGGAGGCTTCGCGTTGACCGCGCAGGCCAGGCTGCGGCTCGACGGTTTCTCGGTGGACGACCTGGGGCGTGCGGCGCTCGCGCGGAACGGTGTCGATTATCGCCTGCTCGAGGACCGCGACCGGGGAATCGATGCGGGGCTGGGCCTGCAATGGCGCGGCGCGGCCGGTGAACTCGAGATCGGGCTGCTGACCGATGTCAGCGGCGCCAGCGATGGGCAGGAAGTGTCGGTCGAGTACGGGTATCCGGTCAGACTCGGTGCGGCAACGCTGACGCCGCGCGTGGGTGTGTCCTGGCTGTCGGACGACATGGCGGACTATTACTACGGCACGCTCGACGAGGAAGCCGCGCGCGGTGTGGTCGACTACCGGCCCGGCTCGGTGACGATGCCGCACATTGCCATTTCTTATCGGCGTCCATTCGGTAAAAAATGGACAATGCTCGCGAACGTCAAGTATGTGCGCCTGCCCGACGAGATCACGGTCAGTCCGTTCATCGAACCCGGCGTCGACGGCGCGACGTCCGTGTTCGTCGGGTTCTCGCGCTGGTTCTGAATCACCGCCCGGCGGTCGCCAGGCCCGGCGACTGCCGGTGCCGGCCCTTGCGAGCCGGCGACGGGTGGCAGTGAGCGGCTGCCTGGGCCGTGGAACTAGGTGAGGAAGCCCAGGTCCGCCGTCGGGAAGTTCGCGACGTTGGGCACGATGTCGAGGATGCCGGAGGCGGGAACACCGAACCAGCGCGCCAGCGTCGCGGCGTATTGATCGACTGACGTGCTGGGGATGATCTGTCCCCAGCCGGCGTCGTCGGGGCCGCCGCCGGTCATGTCCGGCATGCGCCCGTAGAAGCTGCCGCCGCGCACGGAGCCGCCCAGCACGAAGTGATGGCCTCCCCAGCCGTGATCGGACCCGTCGCCGTTGGACGACAGGGTGCGACCGAAATCCGACGCGGTGAACGTCGTGACGCTTTCGCTGACGGCGAGCTCCTGCGTCGCCGCGTAGAACGCGGCCAGCGATTTGGCCAGATCAGCCAGCAGCAACGGATGGTCGACCAACTGTGTGTCGTGGGTGTCGTAGCCGCCGGCCGAGACGAAGAAGATCTGCCGCTGCATGCCCAGGGACTGCCGCACCGCGATCAATCGCGCCACCATTTTCAGCTGCGCGCCGAGGCGCGAGGCCGGGAACGGCGTGGCCAGCGGCGCGCCGCCGCTCAACGCATCGGCGACCATGGCGTAGTGATCCACGGCACGGTTCATGGCGCGTGCGTAGCCGCGTTCCAGGGCGTGTGTCTGCGTGGCGCTGCTCATCAGCGCCAGGAAGGCCGCACGCCGGCTCGCGTTCCAGGAATTTTCCAGATCGCGGATCGCCACGGCGCCCTGCGGATCCGGATTCAGTGCGTACTGGCTGACGACGGCGCCGCGCTGCAGCAGGTTTTCGCCACCGACCGTCATGGTCATGGGCAGCTTCGTGTTGGTGTTGGTGTCGTACAGCAGGTCGGCGATGCGACCGCCCCAGCCGAGGCTGTCGTCCGGGCGCGAGGTCTGCCAGTACACGGTCTGGTCGTCGTGCGAGAACAGCTGCGGCGGCAGCGGATGGCCGGGCGACTGGTACTGCGGTTTGGTCGTCGGCCGGATCAGCGTGCCGACGTTGGTCACGACGGCCATGCGGCCGCTGTTGAACAGGTCGCGCAGTGGCGTCGTGCCGACCGGATCGTCGGGGCTGGTCGCGGACTGCAGGCCGTAGGCGCAGCCGTCGGACGCCGGCGTACCGCCTGCAACCGGCGTCAGCGGCAGCAGTGCCGACGTGGGCAGCACCAGCGTGCCGCGCGACGCCTCATAGGCGCTGCGCGCGATGCCGTCGCGCGGCACCACCGTATTGACCGAGTCGTTGCCGCCGTAGAGGAATACGCAGACCAGCGCCCGGTAGCTGCCGTCGCCGCGTGGGGAAGCGGCGTGCGTGGCCGCTTCGACCAGACGCAGGTTGCCGAGCATCGAGGTCGCCGCCACGCCGCCGAGTGCGGCTTTCAGGCTGCGGTGCAGGAAGTCACGTCGTTGCATGGCCGGCTCCTATTTCTGCACCGCGTATTCGGGTGAGTTGACGATGAGATACAGCGCCTCGTGGACGCGCTGGCGCAGGTGATTGGGTGTGTCGCTGGTGATGCCTTCGAGATAGCCGATCAGATGCGCGCGCATCCACGGCGACATCTGCCCCGACATCAGCAGCAGGTTGTAGCGGTCGACCAGCGCGGCCGGATTCGCTGCCAGCGCGGCGTCCCGCGTCGAGTTGATCAGTATGCTGTTGGCGTCGGCGTAAGTCTGTCCGACATAGCCCCAGAAGATCTGGTTGCCCAGTGCATTGGTCTGCGCGGTGATCTGGCTCTCGGTATGGATCTGCAGTTCCGGCGCCAGCAGCCCGCGCGTGGAAAGCTCGCCCGGCGGGCTGTAGTCAGGCTTGAAGAAGTTGAACACCGACGGTGATGCGAGCGGTGCCTGGGCATAGTCGAATTCCGGATTCCAGTCCTGGAACCGGCCGGTCTGCGCGCGTGCGTCCATGACCCGGCGCAGATGCGCCAGGCGCAGCAGGGGTTCGCGCACCTTGCCGAAGGTCTCGGCGCGGGTGTACGGCCCCATGCGGGCCTCGGCATCGAACACGATCGCGCGTACGACCGTGGCGAGATCGCCACGCACCCCGCTGCCGTTGTTGTTGAACACGGCCGACACCCGTGCCACATAGGCCGGCGACGGATTGCTGGTGACCAGGCGCTGGATCAGCGCGCGTGCCATGAACGGACCCACGTTGGGGTGATGGAAAATGTTGTCCAGCGCGGCTGCCATATTCGACCGGGCGTTGCCGCCGGCCGGCAGCCGCCCACCCGGCAGCGCGACACCGGGATAGTTCAGCAGCTGCTTGTAGCGCTGGCCGTTGCCGTCGACTTCCGGTCCTTCGGTGTCGTGCATGCTCTCGACCGGCTCCAGCGATTCCAGCCAGTAGATGCCGTTGGGTCCTGGCTCGCAGTACTGCCAGTCCCAGCTGTTGCCCTGGTAGCAGTTCTTCCAGTTCCACCCGGTGAACACGTGGGCGAAGCCGCGCACCGTGGTCTGGTTGTAGGTCGGAACGGGCTGTCCGCCGACCAGCCGCGGTGTGCCGTCGGGATTGAGCTCGACCAGTCCGATGGAGAACAGCTGCAGGACCTCGCGCGCGTAGTTCTCGTCGGGGCGTATGTTCTCCGCGAGATCCGGCTTGCGGTTCTTGAACATCGACAGGTAATGCCCCATCGCCGGATGCAGGGTCACGTCGTCGAGCAGCTGGCGGAAATTGCCGAACGCATGGGTGGCCAGCCGATCGTAGTAGTGCGCGGCGGAACGCACTTGGCCGCTGACCGCGCCGTTGACCTTGGAGATGACAAAAATCTCACTGAGCGCGAAGGCCACGCGCTGGCGCAGCTGGTCGCGAATGATACGGGTCGGCATCGCGGGATCGGGACCACCCAGCGCGCCCAGCCACCAGGCCTCGACGCGGGCGTTCTGGTACACAGGCTCCGGAATCGACGCGACCCAGTTCAGATAGTCGAGCTCGTGCGTCATGGGCACGGCCAGCTGTTCGTCGAACCAGGCCCGATAGCCGATGTCGCGCAGGTGCTGGATGTCCGCCGCCGTCGGTCCGAAGGTGGTCTGGGCGAGAAAACGTGCCGCGTCGGTGTCGCTGCGGGGGCCGGCGTCCAGCGCTTCGAAGCCGTGGTGAAACAGAGGGTCGGGCCAATGGCTCAGCGAATCCTGCGCCAAGACGGCATGGCTTCCGATGACGAACGCGATCGTGCCGATACGGCACGCGAGCCGACTGAGTCGATGCATGGTGGTTCCTCCCCGGACTGGCGGCGACAGTAGCGACGGTGTCGCTGGCACGCGCGATCACTCGCGGACTTGGTCACATTTGCCGCGACGAATGGCGTGTTGGCCGCGATCAGCGGCCCGGAGCGGGGTGGCGGCCCGGCGCATCGGACCGACCGGCGGTAGTTGACGCGCCGGACGATGGATGCAGCCATCCGGTCGGCCAGGCTTTCATCGCGTGAGCACCGTGGCGCAAGCAGGACGCAGCGCAGCGATGTCGGTGTTTCGCTGGTCGCGGACCGCACGCTGCGCGCCGACGGACGCGCAGCGCACGCGAACGGCCGGTGCACGCACCGGGCCGATCGTACGATTTCCGATGTGCGCGCGAATCCGCAGTGGCGTCACCGTCCTTTCAGCGCCGCGATGGCCGCGAGGTCTTCCGCGATCTGCGGATGGGTGTCGTCGCCGAACAGTTTGCGATCGATGGCGAGGGCCTTCTGCCAGGCCGCTCGCGCGGGGTCGATGCGGCCCAGCGCAGTCCATGCGCGTGCGCGGGTCCGTTCGAGCTCGGCAGTGCTCGGACTGTCGGCGCCGAGACTCTTCACCAGCGCCGGCTCTATGCTGTCGAGGCGTTGCAGTGCCGGCTGCGCCAGGCCGCTGGCGACTTCGAAATTGGCATAGTTGAGTGCGTAGTTGAGTGTGCGTGAATTGTTGCTGCCCCAGGCTTCGCTCGCCCGCTCGAGTGCCAGCCGATAGTAGGGACCGCTTTCTTCCAGCTTGCCGCCCAGGCGCAATGCGCTGGCCAGCAGCGCTGCGAAATTGATCGCACCGAAACTCAGCTTGCCGAATCGCTGTTCTGCCTTGGGCAGCAGGTCGCGCAGCAGGGCTTCGGCGTCGGCGAAGCGCTGCTGGCGCAGATACAGGATGGCAAGGCTGGTCTGCACGGCGATGGTCTGCGTGTTCATTGCGCCGTGGACGCGCTGCCGTCGCTCTGCCAGCGATTTGAGGGTTTCTTCGGCGGCTTCGTACTTGCCCAGTTCCGTGCGTGCGATGGCCAGCATCTGCAGGTTGGCAAGCGTGGTCTCGTCATCACTGCCCAGCAAGCGCTCCAGGCGCGGCTGCAAGGTGCTGCCGGTTTCCAGCGCCCGCTTGAAATCGCCGTTGTTGGTCCACTGGAACGCGAGTGTGTGTGTGCTCTCGAGCGTGTCCGGATCGTCGGCGCCGAATGCGCGCAGGCGTTCCTGGTAGATCGCCTCGTACTGCTCCGACGCTTCCTGGAATCGACCTTGTGCGCCGACGGCATGCGCGATCTTCTGGCGCAGCGCGAGCCGTTTGCGCAGCTGCCCGGGCGGCTGCAGATCCAGCGCCTGCTGCAGATGCGTGGCTGCCAGGACATATTCGCTGATCTGGTGATAGGTCTGGCCGATCACTTCGGAAATTTCCGCGAGCACCAGCGGCTCGTCGGCGAGTTCCGTCCTGGCGCTCTGTGCCGCATCGTCCAGCAGCAGGCGCAGCAGGCGCGTATCGAGATTGCGTGCCTGATCCGGATCGACCGCACTGAGCAGATTGCCCAGGAAGCGCGCCGTGCGCTCGGCACGCGCGCCCGCGGTCTGTGCCTGCTGGCGTTGCAGGCGTGCGTCGCGAAGACTCAGCGTGGTGCCGAGCAGGCCGCCGAGCAGCGCCAGCAGCGCGACGGCGGCGAGGCTCAGCACGACGGCATTGCGCCGCAGATGGCAGCCGAGGCGATAGCCCCGGCGTGAGCCCATGGCGGCGACCGGCCGGCCGTCGAGAAAGCGGTGCAGTTCCTCGGCGAATGCACTGACGCTGCCGTAGCGTTCGGCGGGATCGTCCGCGGTGGCGCGCTGCACTATGGCGCGCAGCGCGGCCGGAATCGCCGCGTTCGCGGGGGCGTCGGCCGTGGTGGTGTCGGGCCGAGCCGGTGACGGCGGAAGTGACGGGGGTATCACCCGCACGAGCAGGAGATCTTCGAGCAGGCGCCCGAGTCCATACACGTCGGTGCTCGTGGATACACCGGCGCCCGCAAGCTGTTCGGGGCTTGCGTACCCGGGCGTGAACGCACGTGCCGCCCGCTCGCCGGTAACGGCGTGGGGGCTTCCGTCGCCGAGCAGGCTCGCGATGCCGAAGTCCAGCAATATCGGTCGGCCCTGTGCGTCGACCACGATGTTGCCGGGCTTCAGGTCGCAGTGAACGATCAGACGCTGGTGCGCGAAGCTGACGCCGTCGGCGATCGCGATCACCAGCTGCAGCAGAGCCGGCAATGTCAGGCGATGGCGGCGCAGGTAGTCATCGACCGGCACGCCTTCGACATATTCCATCACCAGGTAAGGCTGGCCCGACGGCGTCGCGCCGCCGTCGAGCAGGCGCGCAATGTTCGGATGCGACAGCCGGGCCAGGATCTGCCGTTCCTGCGCGAGGCGGGCCAGCGCCTCTCCGCTGGGAATGCCGCGCAACAGCTTGACGGCGGCGACCTGTTCGAAGTGGCCGTCATTGCGCCGGGCCCGGTACACCGTGCCCATGCCGCCGTGACCGATCTGCGCGGTCAGCGTCCAGGCGCCGAGACTGTCACCGATACGCACTTCGTCGCCCGCCACGGCCGCGAGCGTCTTCAGCAGGGGCTCGGCGAAGCGTTCCGCACTCAGTGCCGTGCGATCGAGCAGTGCCGTCACTTCGGCAATCAGCTCGGGATCGTCGCTCAGTTCCTGCAGGCGCCCCTGCCGCAGCGGTTGCGCCAGATCGCTGACGGCATCGAACAGCGCCTTGATGCGCGCGAATCGTTCGCGTTGCATGGACTTCCCCCGCATGACCCCGCGACGATAGCGCGGTGCTGCCGCATTGTCGTTGGCGAGGCGGGTTGCGGAATGCCGTTGGCACTGACCGATGTCGGCGGGCGGCACGGCGTGCGCGGTGCGTGATGATGGCGGCCGGGCGGCGGGTCTTTACGCCGTGAGAACGGCTGCGCGCCTAAAGTGCAGTCGCTTGGGAACGTTGCCGGCGTGGTTGTCGTGGCGCAGACCGCTACGCCAGCCTCGGCCACACGGGGCGGCGAACGCAGGCGAGTACCGTCAGATCCGCGTGCCGCTGTCTCGTGCAACAGCAACACACACCCGGGCCGGCAGTCCCTGTATTCCGACTGCCATCTTTCCCTGCGAGGAGCGTGAAATGATCAGCAAGAACACGATCTGTCTCTGGTACGACGGCACGGCGCTCGAAGCGGCGGAATTTTATGCCGCGACCTTTCCCGACAGTGCCGTCAGCGCCGTCCACCACGCACCGGGCGACTATCCCGATGGCCGGCAGGGCGACGTGCTGACGGTGGAATTCACGGTCATGGGCATTCCCTGTCTGGGCCTCAACGGCGGGCCGGCGTTCCGGCACACCGAAGCGTTTTCGTTCCAGGTGGCGACCGACGACCAGGCCGAGACCGATCGCCTGTGGAGTGCCATCGTCGACAATGGCGGCCAGGAAAGCGCCTGCGGCTGGTGCAAGGACAAGTGGGGGCTTTCATGGCAGATCACGCCGCGGGCACTCATCGAGGCGATTACCGATCCCGATCGTGCGGCCGCCAAGCGCGCGTTCGACGCCATGATGCAGATGGGAAAGATTGATATTGCCGCCATTGAGGCGGCGCGCCGGGGCTGACGCTGCACGCTCTCGTCGCTGGCCCCGATGTGGCGGCTCGATGCGGGCGCGCTCACGGCCGGATGCCCTGCCGCAATGCCCGGCACAGGAGCCCGAGGGGAGGGTTGTCGCGTTCTGCCGTCATCGCGCCGCACCTGCATCTGGCGCCTCATCCGTCCCCGGCGTTCGGGCTCTCGTTGCGCGCGAACTCGCCGGGCGAGCGCCCCACGAGCCGGCGGAAATCGCGGATGAAATGCGCCTGGTCGTAGTAACCGAGCGTGAGTGCGAGGTGTGTCCAGTCAACCGCGGTGCCTGCGGCGAGACATTCGATCGCCTCGTGCAGACGGTAGCGGTTGATGACCCACTTGGGGCTCGCGCCCACGTAGTCGTGAAACAGCCGCTGCAGTGCGCGCAGGCCGAGGCCGCTGCGCCGGGCCAGTGCCTCGGCCGTGGTGATCGTGCGATCGGCGGCGACGGATGCCACGATGTCCGCGACCCGCCCCACGCTCGGGTCGGGCATCGGCAGGTGCGTGGCCAACAGCCGGGTGACCAGCTTCACACTGGTGTCGAGGTCGGGGCAGGCGAGCACATCGCGCGCATAGGCGAGGCCATCGTCGCCGAACACGTCGGCGATGCCCAGCGTGCGATTCGCGAGCGACGCCACAGGACGACGCAGGAAGGGGTAGAAACCGCCCGGACGGAACTTGATGCCGAACACGCGGCCCTGTCCGGCGAGCTCGGTCACGAACCGGCGTGTCTGCACGCCATGAATGCCGCCGTCTGTGGTACCGACCACCAGATGCACGTTCGGATGCGGCAGCGTTTCCTGCAACTGTGGCGGACGGTCGCGCAGGTCCCAGCTCACGCACCAGCAGTGTTCGACGAACGGAGCGAGCACGGATTCCGGCAGATAGCGCGCATGCGTGATCCGCGCCGGGTCGGCATGGCGACGCAGTATCCCTCGTGCGGGTCCGGCAGACGGTCTCAGCATGGACATTCGATTCGCGGGTGTCGTGTTTTTACAATCATCGCGCTGCGCCGATCCGGTTCAATGGCGATCCGGTCATCGAGCGAGAAGGACCCATGTCCGTACCGTCCCGCCGATGGGGCATCGTCGCACTCGCCGCGATCGTCGTCCCTGTCACTTTCCCCGCCATTGCCCAGGAGATTGCCATGCGTGAACACATCAGCGGCCGATTCGACGTCAGGCTGATTCCGCAGGATGACGCGGACGATCCGTCCGGCATCGCACGCCTGCTGCTCGACAAGACCTTTCACGGTGCGCTGGAGGCGGGCAGTCGCGGCCAGATGCTGGGCGTGCGCACCGCGGGCGGGACTTCGGGTGGCTATGTCGCGCTCGAGAAAGTGAGCGGCACGTTGAACGGCCGTCGCGGTGCATTCCATCTGCAGCACTACGGGCTGGCCACGCGGGGCGTGAACACCTTGACCCTGCAGGTGGTTCCCGATTCCGGTACCGATGAGCTGGAAGGGCTGGCCGGAACGATGAAGATCATCATTGACGAGAAGGGCGAACACTTCTACGAGTTCGACTTCGGGTTCGACGCGCGACAATGACGTGATCGCGGCGACGCTCCCTGTGGTCCCGCACGGGTGGGGCGCGTGCCGTCGGGTGGCAGCGACTCTGTCTGCGCAAACCGGTCGTAGCGCTCCCGGGCGAGCCGGTGCGACGTATCTGAGTGTCGCCGACAAGGCCTTCGCGTTCGACCGGGTCGCCCGGGGCGCGGGGTGAGCCCGCGATCCGGTCCGGATCATCGGCGACGGACGCGACTGAGCCACGCAGCACAGCGCCGATGCGCAAAGGCTGCGACAACCGGTCACACGCCCTGTCGCGAGGTGCCCGCTACGCTGGCGGTTTCCCGACAGTTCGCAGGACCTCCGACATGCAGACACAGCCCGACGCCCTCCGGCATCCCTTGACGTTGCTGGCCGCCGCCGTGGCGATGGCGCTCGCGTTGCCGGCCTGGTCCCAGTCCGGCGACGTCGTTGACGAGCAGGAGCGGTGGGATGGCGAGGCCATCGTCATCACGGCGCTGGCGCCGACGGCGCCGCTGACCGTGGAAACCGATCCCCGGCAGCCGCGCCAGCCGGTGCCCGCGAGCGACGGTGCCGATTACCTGAAGACCATTCCGGGCTTCGCCGTGCTGCGCAACGGCGGCACCAACGGCGATCCGATATTGCGCGGCATGTTCGGCTCGCGGCTCAATCTGCTGACCAACGATGGTTCGATGATGGGCGCGTGTCCGGCGCGCATGGACAACGCGCTGTCCTATGTCTCTCCGGAAACGTATGAAAAGCTCACCGTCGTCAAGGGGCCGCAGTCGGTGATCTGGGGGCCGGGCGCTTCTGCCGGCACGGTGCGTTTCGAGCGCCGCACGACGCCGATCAACGACGACATCGTGCGCGGCAACGCCTCGGCGCTGGTCGGTTCCTGGGGGCGCCGCGACGTGGTCGCCGACGCAACGGTCGGCAATGCGCAGGGGTTCGCGCGCGTCACAGCCAATCGCGCCGAGTCCGACGACTACGAGGATGGCGACGGCAACCTGGTGCCGTCACGCTGGTACAAGTGGAATACCGACGCGACCCTCGGCTGGACCCCCGATGCCGACACGCGCCTGGAAGCCAGCGTCGGCGCCGGCGATGGCTACGCGCGCTATGCCGGACGTGGCATGGACGGTTCGCAGTTCCGGCGGGAAAGCGTTGGCCTGCGGTTCGAGCGTGGCGGCTTCGACGGCGCGTTGCAGCGGATCGAGGCGAGCGCGTTCACCAACTACGCCGACCACGTCATGGACAATTACACCTTGCGCGTGCCCGACCGTAGCGGCCCCATGCCCATGCCGATGGCATCGAATGTCGATCGCCGTACGACGGGCGGGCGCGTCGCGACGCATTGGCAATGGCGCCCGCTTGCGCTGGTCCTCGGTGCCGACCATCAGCGCAATCAACACCGCGGCCGCAATGCCCGCGGAATCGGCGCCTTTGCTGCGCAGCCCTGGACGCCCGATGCCCGCTTCAGCGACACGGGCCTGTTTGCCGAAGCCACGTTCCCGGCGGGCACGCAGCAGCGTGTGGTGGCCGGCGCGCGCGTCGACCGGGCATCGGCGACCGACCAGCGTCTGACGACCGGGGGCATGATGCCCATGCCGAATCCGACGGCGAACCAGCGCCGTCGCGACACGCTCGGTGCGGGCTTCGTGCGCTACGAGCGCGAGGTGGATGCGCTGGCGGTGTATGCCGGCATCGGTACGGTCGAGCGTCATCCCGATTATTGGGAGCTGTTCTCCGCGGACATGGCGACGATGGGCAGCGTCAATCCATTCAGCGCCGTGCGATCGGAGCGCACCACGCAGCTCGATGTCGGCGCACAGTACGTGCGCGACACCGTAAACGCCTGGGTGTCACTGTACGCAGGCCGTGTCGATGACTTCCTGCTGTTCCGCTACAGCGATGGCGGCATGATGGGGCCAAGTTCCCAGGTCACGAACGTCGACGCGCGCATACGCGGCGGCGAACTCGGTGCCGCCTGGCGGCCGTCCCCGCACTGGAAGCTGCAGGGATCGCTGGCCCAAGCCTGGGGCCAGAATACGACCGACGATCGGCCGTTGCCGCAGATGACTCCGCTCGAGGCGCGGCTGAGCGCCGACTACACGCGCGGCGCCTGGTCGATCGGCGGCCTGTGGCGCGTGGTCGCGGCGCAGGAGCGCGTGTCCGTCGACGAAGGCAACGTGGTCGGCCGCGACCTCGGCCCGAGCAAGGGCTTCGGCATCTTTTCGCTCAACGGCGCCTACCGTTTCGGCACTGCGGTAAGGCTGACCGCCGGCATCGACAATGTGTTCGACCGCCGCTACACCGAACACCTGAATCTCGCCGGCGATGCAGCCTTCGGCTATCCCGCCGACCCGATCCGCATCAACGAGCCCGGGCGGATGCTCTGGACCAAGGTCGACGTGAAGTTCTGATCGCGTATTGCAGCGGTCTGCCGGGAGCGACTCATGTCGCCCCCGGCATATCGGACCGGCGACGGCTTAGCGCAGCGGCAGCCGCACGTTGCTGGTCGGGATCGACTCTTTGCACAGTTCGTGTGGGCTTGCGTCCTTTTCCACCTGGTACAGCAGCAGCGGTTGGTCGTCGGCATACAGCTCGAACTGCGGGAAGCGATCGTGACTGCCGTTGACCTGCACGATGTTCAGGGCCGGGTCGCGCGTGTCGATCGTGACATCCAGTTTCCAGTCGATGGCGCAGGCCTCGAATACCAGCGGCTCCTTCGCATGGCCGAACAGGCTTACCGTCAGCGTGCCGGGTGCGAATACGGCGCCTCGGATGTCGGTTTCCGACGATGCATCGGCGCGGGCGTAGTCGAGCATGAACGGCGGTCCTTTCCAGAGCTCGCGCAACGGCTCGGCCTTGGCCTCCGCGGTCAGACGCCCGGTTGCCGGATGGAGCGACGTGACGGTGTCATAGTGAATGGTGGTTCCCGCGCCGGCAGTACTGGACACGAGAATCGGGTCGGAGCGATCACTGACATCGACGGTGAACGTCTGGGCCACGCGGTAGCTGGGTGACGTCGTGCTGAAGCTGCGATCATCACCGTGGGCCACGAATCCCCACCGCCACGGCGCGGGGACGTTTTCGAGGTCGACATACTCGAACGGGATGAACGCGCGCAGTGTGAAGGTGAGCAGGCGGCGTGCGGGGTCGAGCGGGCGAACAGCCAGGGACCGCACCGTCGAAATGCCGGTGGCACCTTCCTGGTCCTCTGCTTCGACCACGATGCGGTAGTCCCCGGCGGGGACGCCTGCGCATTGCAGCGAATTGCCTTCGCATCCCCAATTCAGCGCGTACGGCGCGGTGCTGTCGCGCCCGATCAAGGAGCGACGGCCGGCGGAGGTCACCGTATAGAACCGGACCTCGCGAATCCGCCCGTCACTGTCGGAGGCGTCGGCATGAAGCGTCAGCGGCCGGTTCGCATGAAAGGTCGACCGACTGGCGAGCGGCGCGCTGAGCGACACCTGTGGCGCCGCGTTGGGAGCCGTACTCGGCGACACTTCGACGAAGGCCAATGACGTGGCCGGTTCAGTCCGGTGGTTCCAGCGGATGGTCAGGCGGCCGTCGGCCACATGCACAGGGGCGCTGCCGATCACGCTGTCGCCGTCGCGGCTGTAGCCGCCCTTCACAATCGGGATTTCTTCGGCGTAGATGCGAAGAAACTGGTTGATCGGCCAGGCGAAAACGTCCGGTGCCGTCGAGCCGATGCGCACGTCGTAGCGACCGTTGGGCAGCGCCAGCTCCCAGGTTGGCGGGCTGCTGCTGCCGGTTCCAAAGGAATACAGATAGGTTTGCAGCGCAGGTTCTGCCTGGGGGTGCGATGAACGGCCCGCGAACAGTTCGCCGCTGATCCAGCCAAAGGTGGCAGGCCCCTGCATTCCGTATGCAGCGCCGACATCCGCGATGAAGCCCCCGGGAACCGGTTCACCCACGCCCTGGAAATTGAAGCGCATCGCCGTCGGCAGTGGCGGCGCGCCGGCTTGGCCTACCCGCGCCAGATAACCGTCGCCTGACCCGCCGACAGCGCGATAGCCGCCAAGGTAGACATTCCCGTCATGCAGATCCATGCCCCAGGCAAAATCATCCGTCGGCTGACCCAGCATGGTGGAAAAATGGATCGCGTACGATCCGCCGAAGGGAATCAGCCTGGTGAGGAAGGTGTCTTCGTCGAGCTCCGTTGCCCCGATCGGCCCGGCGAAATGGCGCAGCAGCGGAAACGGCGTGGCGCCGAAGCCGAATGCGGCAGCTCCTGTCACATAGACGTTGTCCTCCGCGTCGACCGCAATACGATGGCCGTGATCCTGCCCGTCGCCGCTGAGCAGCGTTCCAAAGCGCTGCGCATGACCGGCGAGGGCTATCTGCAGGACGACGACGTCCGTACAAACCGGCAAGCAGGGGGCCTGATTGCCGAGCGAGCCGACCAGCGCGAAGTCGGTGGATTGGGTGGTCCCGACGATGAACGCATCGTCGTGGTGTACCACTATGTCGCTGGGCGACTCGTCACCGGTTCCACCGAAAGCACTGCGGCGCAACAGGGTGCCGGTGCGGGACAGGCTGATGAGGTTGATATCGGTGCCGCCGGGGGCCGCGCGATCGGTAGCCGCGACGGCGAGTGCATTGCCTGGCGCCAGGGCGATGGATTCGGGACGCACGTGAGGCAAGCTCCACTGCCACTGCGTGCTGCCGCCGGGAGAAATCGCATCGACGGCTTCGTCGGAGGTGACGAAGGCGGTGCCGTCATCCTGTACTGCGACGGATCGCCTCGGCCGGGTCGAGTAACTGCGCCAGCTCACGCGGCCATCGCTCGAAGCGAGTTTGACCAGTGCGCCGCGCGATGGGCCGTTGGACGGCAGGCTGAGCGCAGCAAAAAGATTGCCGTTGACCAGTTCGAGATCATGGACCACGCCAGCCTCGGTCGCAGGAATGGTGTTGACGCGCCATATGACGGTGCCGCCGTCAGCCGTACGCTTTTCGATGAAGGAGCCTGCCGCGACATAGATGCGGCCGTCGGACGGGTCGACACGGACTGCGCCGGCGGGCTGCGCGTGGCCGGGAAATACCGGGACCAGATAGTCAAGGCGCGGATCCTGTTCGGCGGGCTGGCGCAACTCGTTGATGCCCGGAGTTTGCGTGTCGGGCGGTGTAGTGGGTAGCGGCGCGGTGTTTCCGTTGCCCGCCAGGAAAGCGAGGCATGCAATAGCCATGTCGCGGAGACGAGGCCGCAAGAGGAGATGCATTGGTGTTCTCCGTGTATGAGAGGACTGAACCGACGGCCATCGGCGCGGCGGGCTGGGCGCAGTACGTCCCACGGAGGCGATTTCTTTCACTGTGGCATGTTGCAAATCTTGTCCGGATGCAAGTCGTGGCTCATGACCGGCAACGAAACGGGAGACGGGTCCACTTCCCGCTCATTGCCCGCCGTCGTCCGGAAGAATGATGCGCACGCCGGGCTTCACGCCGGAGACCATGTTTTCCTCGAGCCGTTTTTCCACGCCGGTGCCGCCCTTGAGATGGCAGCGCGGGTGATCGACGAAGTAAGTCCCGGTGCCTTCATAGGTCCAGGCCTTGCAGGCGTCCTCGGCCAGACATAGTGCCTGGCATTCCTCGGCTGTCTGGTCGGGCGTGAAGTCGATGGCGCGATACGAGTCCTGGAACAGATTCACATCGACCATCCAGGCGTTGCCGGATTTCAAGTCGGGCGCGGGCTCGGGCTTTGCCGGCGCGGCGACCTGCGACAGGGCTTCGGTCAGGTCTGCCGCGTCGCGGGCTTCGATGTACCGTCCGCCGGTCGACTGCGCCAGACACTGCAGCTGGCCCCGGGCCTTGCCCTCGGGCAGGTCGAAGCCCACGACGTGGGCGGTGAAATCGATGCCCATTTTTTCAAGTTCCGCGCCGAGTGCGCAGGGATCGGCGTTGCAGGTTTCCTCGCCGTCGCTGACGAGAATCACAGTGGCTTTGCGTTCGGTGTATTTCAGCGTTTCCGCGGCCTCGCGCACCGCTGCCGTGATCGGCGTCATGCCCTTGGGGTCGATGCGGGCCACGAGCGCGCGCAGCGCCTGCGGGTCGGCACCGCCGGGCGGGCTGAGGGTTTCGATGTCGGCACAGTCGCCCTTGCGCCGGTGGCCGTAGGCGATCAGTCCCAGCTGCGTGTCCGCCGGCCAGCCGTCCAGCATCCGGCCGACGGCGGTGCGCGCCGCTTCGATCTTCGTGGTGCCCGCGACCGAACCCCACATGGAACCCGAAGCATCCAGGACCAGCATGGCCCGGTCGGCAGCGGTGCAGTGTGCGGCGCCGGAAAGGCCAAGGATGCCGACGAGAAGTGCGGACACTCGGGGATGACGCATGAGCTCGTTCTCCGTGAAATTCGACGGTGGTGCACCGACCGGGGCGGCGGTCGGCGGCGGAAGTGACCCGTTACGGCGGACCGCACCGAAAGCGGACAGCGGGCGCCGGCCGTGGCGCATCTGCTAAGGTCGTGCCGGAGTCCGAGCGGAGACGGGGATGCGGCAAGGCAACGAGGCGGCCGAGGATACGACCGCCGTCGCACGTACGGCAGAGACCCTGATGCCGCTGCTGCTGGATGACCTGCGCCGGCGCGCGCGACACGAGCGCCGGCGCGTGCGGGCCGGCGAAACCCTGTGTACCACTGCGCTGGTCCATGAGGCCTATCTGAAGCTGCGCCGCAGCGATGGCTGGCAGGGTGAGCTGCATTTCCTGCGTGCCGCCGCGCTGGCCATGCGCCAGGCACTGGTCGACCACGCGCGCCAGAAGCTCGCTGCCAAGCACGGCGGCGGGGCGATCGATTCGCTCGACGCGCTCGACGCGGAACCGTTCTGGACTTCGGACGAACAGCTCGTCGCGCTGGACGAGGCGCTGCAGCGGCTCAGTGTGCTCAATCCGCGGCTGACCCGCGTCATCGAATGCCGCTTCTTTGCTGGTTATTCGGAGGTCGATACCGCGCGCGTGCTCGGTATCACCGACCGTACCGTACGCCGGGACTGGATCAAGGCGAGGGCGTGGCTGTTTGCGGAGCTGGGGGAGTCGCAGGCGTTGCCGGAGCCAGCTGCGACCTGAGTGCCGCCGCCTGGGCCGCCAGCCGTTTGCCCGCGGCACCCGACATCCCTGCAATGCGTTCCACGTCGTCGAGCAACGTGGCAGCCTCGCGCAGGCGCCGTTGGTCCAGGTGCACCCGCGCCATGGCCAGACTGGCCAGGGCGGTTCCGGCATGGTCGCGTCCCAGCGTCGCCCGCGCGGCCTCCAGCGCCGTCGCCGCATCTGCGGCTGCGGCCTCGCGGTGACCCAGGTTCAGGTGCGCCTCGGCCGTCGCCGCCAGCGCGGCCACGTGATGCAGGCTGCCGTGGCCGGCGAACTGGGCGCCCATGGTCGCCGCATCCTGCAGCACGGGCAGGGCGGCGTCCGGACGCGACTGCTGCAACAACAGCTTGCCGTAGTTGTTGAGCAGCGCCGCCGTCGCGGCCGAGGGACCGTAGAGCTGCCGACGCATGGTCACGGCGTCGCGCAGCAGCGGTTCCGCCGCGTGCACATCGCCGGCGGCCAGTTCCAGCGATCCCCAGTTGTTGAGCGTGTTCAGCGCGTCGGGGGACTGTGTCAGACCAGCCGCGCGCCACACCTCGGCCGCGGCGCGGAAGGAGGCGCGGGCGGCGTCGGTCTGCCCGTCGGAAAATCGCGCAACACCGAGATTGTTGTGAAAGATGCCGGTTTCCCGGTGATGCGGGCCACTCATGGCGATGCGGCGTGCGAGCGCGTCCTGCAGCAGTGCGATCGCCGGTGCCGCGTCGCCGGCCGCGCGCATGAGCTGCGCCTGCAGCAGCCGGCTGTCGACCAGGCGGCTTTCCCAGCGGGCAGGCTGGGTGGCCCAGAACTGCTGGGCCTGATCCAGCAGCGGACGAGCGCCTGCGGCATCGCCGCGCCGGTACAGCACCTGCGCCAGATCGTAGCGCGCGGCCGCAATCAGGGCCGGATCCACCACGGCCGCATCGGCCGAGGCCAGCCGCTGCAGCAGCGGCTGTGCCGCTTCGTAATCGGTGATCAGGAAATACAACTCGCCCAGGGCGTGCAGGATCGGCGCGGCCTGGGCCGGATCGCGGGCGAATTCGTCCTCGATGCGCTGGGCCGCGCTCTCGAGCACATCGGCCGCGGTGGCGGAGCCGCCTTTCAGTTCGCCGGCACTGCGGAACATGTGGAATACGGTCTGCTGTACGGCTTCCAGGCGTGCCTGCTCGCGCCGGGCCTGGTCGCGCTCCTGCGCGGCCTGGCCGGCGTAGCGCAGGCTCAGGCCGAGCCCGACGGTCAGGCTCGCGACGATCACCGTGGCGGCCGCCAGCGGCCATTTGAGGCGCCACAGCGTGCGTTGCACGCGATGCGAGGTCTCGTGGCGCCGGGCGGCCACGAGGCCACGCTCCAGTGCGTGCCGCAGATCGTCGCCGAACGCGGAGACCGTCGCGTAGCGCAGGGCCGAGTCGGCGGCGAGCGCCTTGGCGAGCACGGCATCCAGGTCGGCGAGCAGTGCGCGCTCGGCGCCGGATCGCCGCGCGCCATGCGGCAGCTCGGCCAGCCGCGGTACCGGCGATTCCAGGGCTTTCACGACGGCAATGGCGTCCGGCAGTCCGGCCAGATCGCGCGGTGCGCGCCCGGCGACGAGCCGGTACAAGGTGGCGGCTGCGCCGTGCACGTCGGTCGCGGTCGAGATGGACGCGCCATCGATCTGCTCGGGGGCGGCATAGGCCAGGGACAGCGGCGCGGCCTGCGCCGGTTCAGCGCCGTCGGCCAGGTGGGCGACCCCGAAGTCGATGAGCCGCGCGCGGCCGTTCTGGTCGACCAGAATGTTGGAGGGCTTAAGATCCCGGTGCACCACGAGCTTGCCGTGGGCGTAGGCGAGGGCGTCGCAGACCTGCGTGATCAGGCGGACGCGTGCGGCCAGGTCGAGGCCGTGTCGGTCGCACCAGGCATCGATCGGCAGACCCTCGACCAGTTCCATGACCATGAACGGCCGCCCGTCATCGAGCAGACCGCCGTCGATGAGCCGCGCGATACCCGGGTGTTCCAGTCGCGCCAGCGTGGCGCGCTCGACCTGGAAGCGGGCCCAGGCGTCCGCACTGGCACGCACGATGCGTTTGAGGGCTGCGCGCTGCACGAAGTGGCCGTCGGCGCGCTCGACCTCGTAGACCTCGCCCATGCCGCCCTGGCCGACGAGCTGCACGATGCGCCATGCCCCGGCCCGTTCGCCGGCCTGCATCGGCGCGGTCGCGGCGCCCTGGGGCGTGTCGCGCGCGTCCCGGGTGCTCAGGAAGTCATCGCTGCGGTCGGCGGCGTCCAGCAGTCGCAGGACGTCGTCCAGCACCTCGGCCGCATGGGGCTGTGCCCGGACCCACGCGCGCCGCTGGGATTCCGGCAGTTCCCAGGCGGCATCGAACACCGCTTCGACCTGGGTCCATCGTTCCGCATTCTGCACCAGCGATCTCCGGCTATCCGATCCGTGCCGAGCATCGGCGATGCGCCGAGCCCGGGGCAACCGCGTGCCGCCGGTGCAGCCGCGCGGGTCCGGCGGCCGGTGCAGGCGCCGCGCGATGCGCCGTGGCGAGCCCGGTAGGCCACGCGTGTCCGGATTCCCGCCCGCGTGTCGTAAGGGGCGGACTCTTTCTGCCGGAGTTTGCGCATGCCTGTCGTCGTTCCGAGGAATCAATCCCCGCTACCTGCCTATCTGCGGCTGCTGGTGCCGGGTCTCGCAGTCGCGATGGCGAGCCTGTCACCGTTCGCCGCGTCCCGCGCGGCCACGTTCCTGGTGACTTCGTCGGCGGCGAGCGGCGCAGGCACCCTGCGCGAGGCGATGACGCAGGCGCAGTCCACCGGTGGTGCGCCGCACACGATCATTTTCACGCTGCCGGTGAACAGCGTGATCGGCGTGGCCGCGCCGTTACCGACACTGACGGCCACGCCGCTGGTGATCGATGGCAGCGGTTCGCCCGGCCTCGTGCTCGATGGGCTCGACACTGCGCGACCGTTCGAAGTGGGGGCATCGAGCTCGCTGACCTTGCGCGATCTGACCGTGCGCAATGGCTTCATCAACAACGATCGCGGTGGCTGCATCCGCGTGACGAGCGACACGTCGACCCTGACCCTGGAGCGGGTGACCCTGCAGGGCTGCCGGGCGCTCAGCATTGCGGCCAATGGCATCGCCCTCGGCGGCGCCGTGTCGACCGAAGGCAGCGCCTTCGTTTACCGCAGTGTTTTCGCCGACAACCAGGCGCGCGCCCCCGGATCGACTGCAGGCGGGGCCATGGACGTGCGTCGCAGCCTCTGGATCGAGAACTCGCGCTTCGAGCGGAACGAAGCGGTCAGCACCGGCAGCACCGGTGCCGCGGGCGGCGCCGTGATCACGGGCGCCGGCACGCTGACCGTGCTGCGCAGCCAGTTCATCGACAACCGCGCGGCCCAGACGGCCACGGCCAATCTCAGCTTCGGCGGGGCGATTTCTGCGCGCGACCGAACACCCGCCACGATCCGGCAGTCGCTGTTCCTGCGCAACACGAGCGGGCAGGGGGCCGCGCTGTATGCGGCGTTGCTGACGCAGCCCAACACCATGAACCTCACCGTCAGCAACACGACCTTCGCCGGCAACCTCGGCGGTCCGGCGTTGACCCTGACCAATGTCCGCATCGACCTGCGCAACAACACCTTCTGGAAAAACAGCGGTCGCAGCGGTTTTGGTGCCCACCTGCATGCGGGTGGCGCAAATACCACCGTCAACGCGGCCACGCACAACCTGTTCGCCGCCAGCGGCGACGGTAGCGCGCTGTGCTCGGCCTCGTCGCTGCCGAGCGGACTGCAGGGCACGGGCGCCAACCTGTTCGTCGACACAAGCTGCGGGTATCTCGACGCCTTCAGCTACATCGTGGGCAATGATCTGCGCCTTCGTGGACTGCGCAGGACCGGCAGCGCGCTGCACGACATCCCCGTCGTCGACGTATTCGCCGGAAGCCCGGTCATTGACGCCGGGAATCCCGATGCGCCGGAGACGGGCACCGTGTTCGTGTGCACGGCCGGGGATGCGCGCGACGAGACGCGGCCCGCCGACGGCGACGCCGACGGAACCGCAGTCTGCGACATCGGTGCGCTGGAGCTGCAGCGCGAGGCATCGCTGTTCGCCGATGACCTCGAGGGATTGCTGCTGCGCTGAGCCGGGCGCCGTGCAGCCGCGCTCACCCCGGTGATTCGCCGGCGGTGATGGCGGGCCAGCCGCCGGCCGACTGCGCGATCACGGCCGGCGTTTTCATGGCGTGCCACCGAAGCCACTCGCGAAGATGCGGTCACCTTCGAGCCGCACCCGCATCACGGAACCGTAGCGGGAATTGCCGTCGTTGCTGGCGTAGGCGTAGCCCGCGAACAGCAGCTTGCCGTCCGGCGTCAGCGCCATCGCGTTGACCCGGTTGTCGCGGTCGGTGCCGGCGATCGGATAGCCATAGACCTGGCGACCGGGCAGGCTGGCACTGAGGTTGCCGAACGACGCGTCGGGAGTCAGGTCGGCATTCAGTCGCATCAGCAGCGCGTCGCCGAAGGTCCAGGACGCGAATGCCGTGCCGCCGCCGAGCAGCAGCTTCCCGTCCGGCTGCACGAGCAGCGTGTCGGCATAGGCACCGGGACTGAGCCAGGGGTCGGACGGCGGATCGGCGTCGTAGGTGACGGCGGTGAACGAGGTACGGTCCAGGCGCGCCGCCAGCATCAGCGGCTGGCTGCGGTCGGGCTGCGCGCGGAATCCGGCGATCACCAGCGACTCGCTGCCCAGCGGCAGCCCGGCGACCGGTGCATGCACGAGGGCGTTGCCGTCGACGAGGAAGCCGGGACCGAAGGTTACCAGCGACCGTCCGTTGTTGCTGTAGGACGGGTTGACGATCCAGTTCCAGGTATTGCCGCTGTTGCCGATCCGCGTGTGCTTGACCACGGCGGTATCGCCACAGCCGCGAATCAGCACCGGAATGGCCTCGCTGACGCCGGCATCGAAGTGGGTCAGGTCGACCACGTCCATGTCGGCGCCGTTGGGGCAAAGGTCTGTGCCGATGCGCAGCATGCGCCACTCGCTCGCCAGCCCCACATCGCCGCCGACCACGTTGCCGCAGGCCGGTACGGAGGAGGGACAGACCGAGCCGTTCAGATCCATGATCGCAATGCCCAGGTCGTGCCGACCGCTGAGGCCGTCGCGGATGTTGCCGCCGACGATCAGCAGATCGGGGATCGCGCTGCCGTTGCCGAGCAGGTCCAGGTTGGCCAGCTGCAGCGTCTTTCCGGCATCCGACGGCAGGCCGCCGCGGCGCAGGCGGCGAAGTCCGCTGTCGCCGAAACCGGCGACGACCTGTCCGTCGGCGAGGAACCGCCAGACCGCCATGTCGCTGCTGCCGTCCGGGTTGTCGATGGTGCCGACTACCAGCATGCCGCCGTCGGGCGTCGCAACGGCATCGTTGGCGCGCCAGGCGTAGTCCTCGCCCACGTAGATAACGGTCCGGCCGCCGCCGCTCGCGCCCCAGGACGGATCCCAGGTGCCGTCGGCCAGGATACGCACCGCCACGGGCACGGACGAGGTGCTGATCGGCAGGTCATACGGCGTCGCGGCGTTCGACCAGACGATGGCGGAACCGTCGGCGCGTGGCAGCACCTTGAACGGTGTGACCTGTGCCCAGTTCAGCACCCCGGGGGTCTCGGCCGGATCGCGTGAGACGATGGCGAACGCCATGCGGCCCGGGTCCGACGAGTGGCCAAAGGTCGGGTCGAGGCTGCCGTCGACCTGGGCAGCAGCCAGGGACGGCAGCAGGGAAACGAGGGCGATCCAGGTACAGCGTTTGACAGGGGGGCACATGAGCGTGAGCGACTCCGGCGCAGGACATCCGCGCGTTCGTGTCGCCATACGCTGTTGCCGCGCAAAGCTGACACCGGAGGCCATCGCCGGTCCGGCCCGCCATCACGCGGCGCGGCTACGGTGCGGCAGCGCCCGGGCGAAAGGCCGCATGCGCGGCAGCGACCGTATTGACGTTCAGCTGGGCAATGCGCCGCGCACTCTGGTATCCGCCGCCGACCAGGAACAGGATCGGCGTGCCCATCGCGCGCGCCGCCTTGAAGACGAAAAGATCGCGCTGAAAGACTTCGCGCGTGCTCAGGCCGACCTGGCTCTTGGGGTCGGCGCTATGACAGTCGACCCCGGCCTGATAGATGAGCAGGTCCGGCCGCAGGTCTGCCGTGATCTCCATGGACTGGCGCAGGGCATCCAGGTAGTGGCCGAATCCGTGGTCGCGCACGCGCACCGGAAAGGTGTGGGAACGCAGGCCGCCGTAGCAGCCGAACCGGGTGCCGAAAATGGAAATTGCGTGAAGATTTTCAAGCCGCGCGGCGTATTCCGCGGTGCCGTTGCCGCCGTGCTCGTCGCAGTCGAGCACGACGATCCGTTTGTCCGGCATCGCGTGAGCGACCAGCGCAATGCCGTTCAGGGCGCAGAACCCGGAGCCGCGCTCGTAGACGGCGTGGTGGAAGCCGCGTGCCATGTTCATTGCAATGCCGGTGTCGAGCGCATGCCGCGCCCCCTCCAGCTGCCCGCCGAGCATGGACAGGGTCGCATCGCGCAAGGCCGCTGACCAGGGCACGCCCTGGCTCGATGCGAGGGGTTCGTGGCCGGCGAAGAACGCATCGAGATAGCGCTCGCAATGCAGGCCGTGCAGCGATTCCCGGTCCAGCGACGCGGGTGCGCTCAGGTGTCCGAGGCGGCGACGCACCAGCAGCTGGGCGGCCAGGCCCAGGCGGTGCAGCGCCGGGTGGCTTGGCGGGCAGTAGGCCGGCGCGAAGAAGACGCGGATTCCCTTCATGCGGATACGGCCAGTTGCTGTTCGGCCACGTCCCGCAGCTGCTGCATGGTGCAGGTCAGCGGCGAGAGCATGTTCGCCTGGATCTGCGAATTCACCTGGTGAAGAAACGCGCGGCGGCGCGATTCCGGCGCGACAGCCAGAGTCGTCAGGCGCAGGAACCGCACCTCGGCCAGGACGGGGATGGGCAAGCACAGGCCGTGCCTCGTCGGTGCCAGTTCCGGCAGCGGCTCGACGTAACGGATCGCGCAGAGCCCGCCAGGCGGGATCCAGACGCGGTTGATCCGCACCGGATTGATCACGAGTGCCGAATGGGACTCGCCAATGCCGACCTTCTCGAGCAGCAATGGCTGGCCATTCCCGTCGACCACGGTATTGACCGTGCCGCCGCGGCGTATGCGTGTCTGTGCGATCTCGAGGAAAAATTCCTCGGCCTGCGAGCAGCTGCCGATGGACGGCTTTTCGGGCATGGGCGGCAGGTCAGGAGCGTGACGCTCGCTGCCGCCGAGCAGATCGATGACGAGGTCGACGAAAAGCCGGCTCTCCTCGAACGCCAGGGCGTCACGTATCCGCATCAGCCGCGGCCTCAGCGCGCGCAGTTGGCCCTGTAGCTCGGCATCGCCGGCATCCCGCGTCTGCCGCTCGTCGACCTGATCCAGCGCCCGCCAGCCGTGCGGCGATCCGGCATCGAGCAGCCGGGCCGCGAGGTGTTCGGTGTCGGCCTTGGGCCAGCTGGCAAACAGGCCGAGGTCGCCGGCGAGCACGGGATCGCGCGGTGCATTGATGAAGGTGGACAGATGGCGCGTGGCCTGGGTGAAGCCGCAGCCTCGGCGCTCCGTGTGATGGCTGAAGTGTTCGTCCAGCATCTCGACGAGCTTGCCGCAGAGGGGCAGACCCGCGTGGGCGAAGGCGACGAGGATCTCGTGTGCCATGGCAGTGGTCAGTCACGTAGGAGGAATCGCGCCCGCGGCAGCCGGATGACCCGCCGCACACGGCGTGCGTGGACGGTGAACACGTTTCGCCAGCGCGAGGCGCCCGAACGTCGAGAGCCGGCCGCCGCCGGGTGGTCACCCGTCTCGGGAAAAGCCGGAAACCCGGTTTCGTCATCCCGGGGCATGCCGCCGTGCGAGCCGCACGGTCGATGCGGTTCCGACTCGCGAAACGTCCCGATGCGCGTGGTACGTGTCGGGTCGCGTGTGGCGGACGACATCGTCCGCCACACCAGGGTGCATCAGGAAAAATCGAGCGACTTCTCGAAGCTGCGCAGCTCATGGCGGGCCATCGCCAGGTTGGCCTTGGCCCGGTCGAGCACGACGTAGAGGAAGAGCTTCTGGTTGGATTCGAGAGGGCGAAGCAGGTGGTATTGCTTGCCGAGGCTGATCAGGATGTCCTCGATGGTGTCGTTGAGCTTCAAGCTGGCGGCGACACGGCGTTTGGCGCGAATCACTTCCGTATTGCCGGCGGCGGCTACTTCCAGATTGATGGCCGTGCCATCGCCGGCCAGCATCATTCCGCTGTCGCCGTCGATGAGTGCCGCGGCCAGATAGCCATCCATGTTGCGCAGCGGATCCATACTGATCTTTGCCATGTCTTACCCCTGAGTAGGTTTTCGTGTCGTTGGTGGAGAGAGAGGGTGAATCGTGGTTGCAGGTTTGCCTGTCAGCCGTCGATGTGCAGGGCGACCCGTTCGGCGGTATCCAGCGTGCGGCGAAGCACCATGGCCAGATTCTCTGACCGGTCGGCACTGACCGACAGCACCATTGCCCGCGTACGCGCCGCTACCTTCACCACGATCGTCGAGCCGTGATCGCACGATATGGTCGTGTGGGCGCAACGGCCGTTCTGGGTTTCCTTGGCGAAGGACTCGCTGAGCCCGAGCAGCGACGCCGCAATGGCAGCGATGCGGGGTGCCAGCCTCGCGTCCGCAGTTCCCGCAAACGCGAATGGCCTTCCGTCAGCGAGTGACAGGCAGGCAAAGCGGACTGCGGGAGACTTGTGCATCAATGCATGCAGCTCAATGAAGCAGGATTGCGTCAAGGAGTCGGTCGATGATGAGGCGACCGTGTCCTGTTCCGGCCCCTGGCCGGAAGGAGACATGAGCATGCTGAACCCCCCTGAGAGTTCATGGATGGCAAACGGAGAAACCGACAACATCCGCAACCGAACGCGTGTACCGAACAGCCGTTCGACTGCTGTTGCCGAGAATAGATCAAGCGCCAATGCCTTGCGAGGCCGGCGAAGGTCAACAAAAGATACAAGATCAAAAACGCGGTTCCGGTGACTTCCTGCGTCACGCAGTGCGATGCCGACCTGGCGGGATCGCACTTCGTAAACGAATGTTACGCGTGCGCGGCCATCAGGGTGGGCCGATGCGCTCGATCGTCTGCGGTTAGTTTGGGCGCGCGGAAAACCGCGCGTCGCGAGCAGCATGCAACGTCGGCGATCACTGATGAACGGTTTCCGATGCCTGCCCCGGCGGCCAGCGGACCGCGGCGGAAGCTTCAGGATGCGTGCCGACCAGTTCAATGACCGGTAAACGGCCGGGGCGGGTACCGCCGCGCCGTCGATTGCGCAGAACGGCACTTGTGTGGCTTCGAGAAAAAGCGCGCACCGCCGGGACCGGCATGCCGCGCGTACACGGACATCGGACGTTGCCGGCCGCAACCGCCGTAAATACGGGGGCGCCAGACGCCTGCAGCGCAAGCGTCTGGCGAGGGACCCCGCAGGCGCAGTCAGGCAATCTGACCGCGCCGCGGACTCCGCTGAAGACGCTGCCTACGTTGCGCTGCTGCCAGTGTCGGCGGCGCGCTTCCGCACCCGCGCCGCGCGCTGCGCCCACAGATGCTCGCGCGCCGCGTCCCAGTGATTCTGCGCGGACCATACGGCGACGTCGCGGACGAGCGTTTCCGCGGCACCGAGGCGCTGCGCCATGGTCGTGGCCGGCACTGCCTGCGGCGAGGTGCGGAACAGTCGCTGCAGCAGCTCGGCAGTCGGCTGCGCATTCTTCTCGAACTTGAAGCCGAACACGGCGCAGTTGGCGCTGCCATAGAAGCGGCTGACTCCCATCACCTTGATGCTGGACAGGATCTCGCCGGGATAGCTGAAGTCGCGGTCACCGCCGCCGGGGTAGTTGCCGCCGAGCTTGTGGGTCCAGCTACCGTTCTTGAACTGGAACCACAGTGCATTGACGATGTGGCCGAAGCGTGCGCGCACCAGCGTGACCGGATTGCCGCTGATGTCGAACGAGCCGCCATGTGGCGGTGCGTCGCTGCCGCCCTTGCTGTTGCCCATGCGGCCGGTGCTGGTCTTGCCGTCCGGTCCGCCGCCCTGTGGGTAGTCCACCTGGATCGCGTCGATGCGGTCCCAGCCCCAGACGGTGACGCGCGCGGGTGCAGCCGTCGGCGCTGCGGGAATGGAGAACGGACTGTCGTCGGAGGTGCCGACCGCATCGGAGTAGATTTCCCGGTCGAGGTAGATCTTCGGCGGTACCGGGAACTTGACCACGTCGTAGTACGACCACATGGCGCGGAAATCCAGCACCGTCAGCGTCATCTCGCGGACGAAGCGATTGACGGTATTGAAGGGCTCGGTCTTCGCGGGATTGCTCGGCGCCTTGGCGCGGGTGTCGGCGAGACCGGCGGCGTAGATGCGGTCGGCATAGCTGCCGTAGATGCCAATGGCGTCGCTGAGCTGCTTTCGGATGCGCTCCAGAATGTCGGTACTCCAGCCCCAGTTGGCACCGAAGGCGGCACCGTCACGCAACAGGCCGAGGTGCAGATTGGCGAACTGGGCGAACAACGGCAGCAGCAACAGCTCATAGCCCTTGGACTGGAATTGCGGCAGGTCGTGCAGGAAATGGCCCTGTGCGACGTTGAATTTCTCGGAGATGTACTTCGGATCGTTGGGGAAGTTCTTTGCCGCGAAGAGATAGTCGTCGAGCACGTTCTGCAGGCCGGCCAGCGATTCGCTGACCTGCTGCCAGACGCGTTCGGCGATCTTCTGGTTGACGAGCGCCTCGACCTTGGCCTCGATCTGCGCCCAGATGTCCACCTCGGGGTTCGGCCAGAAGATATCGACCAGGGCGCTGAGCAGCACGCCGACCACCGGTACTTCGCCGAGCACCGTGGAAACGACGACGCGCGCGGCGTTGTTGTAGTCGAATTCCGCGGCCTCCACACCCAGCGAGACCTGGACGGCGAGAGCAAGGCGGTCCCGGGGAAAATCGAGCTCCGGCGCCATGTCGGCGGCGATGAAGGGTGAAGGTGCGAGTTCGGCGAGCGGTGCAATCTGGTTCATGAACGGTCCTCGTGGCGTGTCAGGGGGAAACGACCTCGCTGCAGCGACGGCATGTGCCTGCCGTGCCGCGGCCGCAAAGCGGAATGTCGCCGGCGCATCCCGTGAGGCGCGACGTTGCCGGCAAGCGGCGCGTCGAGCTCGTGATCCATTCAGAACGGGCGAGCGGTGCCGTTTCAACGGATCCTGTCCGTGGTGTGCCGCGGGCTGCGTCCGTGCAGCGCGAGGCGGCCAGACGTGGCAACACACGGCGAGTGCTGGCGATGTTCCGTTTTGCGTGTTTTGCACAAGCGCAAAAAGCCAGCGACGGCTATCACGTCCATCGCTGGCGTCGACATCGAGGGGGCGCTTGCACGCCGCTCGCCGGCGTTGCGCATCGTCTGCGCGTCCGCGGCGAGATGCCGGGTTCTGCAGCAGTGCCGGCCTCGTCGGCTCCGGGCCTGCGAGGGTCCGGAGCCGACCGGCGCTGTGCGCGGCGTTACGGCGCGGTGTAGCTGCCCCGCAAGGAAACGCCGGAGAACGTCGAGAACGCACGCAGCATCACGTAGTAGGTTCCGGCCTGGACGTTGCTGATGGTGCAGGTTTCGGCATTGCCGCCGATGTAGGGCCGGCAGTCATAGCTCGCGGTGGTCGGCGCGGAGCCGAACTTGACGTAGAGGTCCGCGTCACCGGTGCCGCCGGACGTGACGAAGGTGAGGTTTGTCGCGCCCGCCGGGACGATGAGCGTATACGTCGCCGTCTGCAGTCCGGTGCCCGCTGCAAGACCGGTCATGGCGACGCCGTTGCACAGCACCGTGCCGCCGCAGCCGCCGGCGCTGACTGACACCGACGACGTCTTCGTCTGCGACGCACCGCCGTTGTCGGTCACGGTCAGCGACACGGTGTACATGCCCGGTGCTGTGTAGGTCTTGCTCGGATTCGTCGCGCTCGATGTCGTGCCGTCGCCGAAGTTCCAGGCGCGCGACACGATGCTGCCGTCCACATCGGTGGAGCTGTCGGTGAACGCCACCGTCAGTCCGGTCGCCGAGAACGAGAAGTTCGCGGCAGGAACGATGTTCGATCCGCCGGCGGTGTAGCTGCCGGTCAGCGAAACGCCGGAGAACGCCGAGTACGCGCGCAGCATCACATAGTACGTGCCGGCCTGGGCAGTCGCGATGGTGCATGTTTCGGCATTGCCGCCGATGTAGGGACGGCAATCGTAGCTCGACGTCGTCGGTGCCGAACCGAACTTCACATAGAGGTCCGCGTCGCCGGTGCCGCCGCTGGTGACGAACGTGAGGCCGGTCGCACCCGCAGGAACGACCAGCGTATACGTGGCCGTCGTTCCGCCCGCCGCAGCGGACAGGCTCGTCACGGCGACGCCGTTGCACAGTACCGTGCCGCCGCAGCCGTTCGAAACCACGGTCACGGGTGAGGTCTTCGTATGGGTCGCACCGCCGTTGTCGGTGACGGTCAGTGACACGGTGTAGGTACCGGCGGCGGCGTAGGTCTTGCCCGGATTCGTCGCGGTCGACGTCGTGCCGTCGCCGAAGTTCCACGAGCGCCCGACGATGCTGCCGTCGCTGTCGCTGGATCCGTCCGTGAAGGTGGCTGCGAGGCCGTTCGTCATGAAACTGAAGTTCGCTGTCGGCGCGACGTTCGGCGCGCTGACGGTGACGGACTTGGTGACGGAGTTCGACGTGCCGTCATCGTCCGTGACGGTGAGCATGACGGTGTAGGTGCCGCCGGCTGCGTAGGTCTTGACCGGATTCGCCGCCGCCGACGTGGTGCCGTCGCCGAAGTTCCAGATGCGAGCGACGAGGGTTCCGTCCGGATCGCTCGACGTATCGGTGAACGTTGCCGTCAGGTTCGACGTGGTGTGCGAGTAGTTCGCGACCGGCGGCAGGTTGCCGGCGTCCGGGCCATAGAGTTCGGCTGTCGCGAGCGGTCCCGGGCCGCCGACGAACAGCACGTTCCCGGTGTCGAGCAGGGTTCCCGTGAACATGCGCGTGCGCGACGCGGCCAGCGCACCGGCGCTGGACCAGGTGCCCGTCGCCGCGTCGTAACGCTCGAGGCTGTTCGTGACCGACACGTTGGTGTAACCGCCGCTGACCAGGACATCACCGTCGGCCAGTGCCACGGCAAGATGGCCCGAGCGCGGTGTCGCGAGGGCGCCGGTAGTGGTGAAGGTCTGTGTCACAGGATCGAACAGTTCCGCACTGCCTTGTTTGCCCGTGCTGTTGTGGCCGCCGGTAATAAGAATGCGGCCGTCGGCCAGCGCGGTCGCCGTGGCGGAGGTGCGTGCCGTCGCCATCGAACCGGTGGTGCTCCAGGTGTTCGTTGCGGGATTCCAGATGTCCGCGCTCGCGAGAATCACGTTCGAACTGTCCTGTCCGCCCGCCAGCAGCACGCGCCCGTCCGGCAGCAGCGCTGCGGCCGGGCGTGAGCGGAACGTGTTAAGGGCGATGGCCTGGCTGAACATGCCCGAGGCCGGATTGAACACCTGCGAATTCGTGGAGTTCACGACGAGCACGTTTCCGTCGTGCAGCGTGAGGGTGATCGGGTAGGTCGTCGATGTGCCGCCGGTCAGCGTGCCCGCGGTGACGCTCCAGCTCGCGCTGGCCGGGTCGTAGATTTCCGCGCTGCTCAGAAACTCGCCGCCCGACGCGGTTTGCCGTACACCGCCGATGACGAGGATGCGCCCGTCGGCGAGCGTGGCGACGCCAGCCTGGCTGCGCGCCACGACGAGCGGCGAGGCAGGGCCGAATGCGCCGGTAGCCGGGTCGTAGAGTTCGGCGCTCGCGGTACTGGGACCGCCGCTGGAATAGCCGCCCGCGACGAGCACGCGGCCGTCAGGGAGTTTTGCGGCTGCGTGGTCGGAGCGCGGTACCGACATCGAGCCGGTGGGCTCGACCGCGTTCGCGATCGGTGCGGCTGCGAGCAGTGGAAACATCACAGAAAGGCACTGAAGCGCAAACCTGGGTGTGTATCGGAGAGAGCGGTACATGTGTTGAGTTCTCAAGATTGTTGTGGTTGGACGGGCTGACGCGAAGCGTAGCGATCAAGGCTGCCGGAATTGTTGCAGGATGCGGCGCGAGTCGGGGCGAATGGGGGATCGTCGACGCGAATCGATCGCATGCTGTCTGCGGCGCAAATGCCAACGGCGGTTGGCTGTCGTGAGCGATGGAACCTCTCTGCGTCGGTGCGGACATCGGGAAGCTGGTCAGTCGAGCCAGTGAGTAGGTCCACGCGTACTCCGGCAGCGGTACGCGGCGCGCTCATCGCGGTAGGGATTATTGATGCTGGGTGTCTCAAACCCTGCGAGTAACCGCGGGCGCGCTCCCTTCCTGGCGTTCCTGATTTTCCGTCACGTCCAGAAGTGCGTGAGCATTCGCCGCCGCCATGACGGTCGTAAGGTCCGGACTACGGCGGTCCGCGGAGCCTCCTGCAGTGCACCGATAGCCGTAACCGAGGTATGCCATGTTCCCGGTGCCGCTGCATGGGAGAATCGACACCGTGGCGTCAGGGTGGCCGTGCTGGATCATAGCCAGGGCGCCACGTCGCACCGATCTCGTGGGCCATGGTTCCTGCTCGCGCGTATGCTGAACGGGATCGGTTGCAGCAATGCGGTGATGGCTTGCGAAGGTGCGCGTCCCCGCTGAATCGTTCAGACCGTTTGTTGTATGCGACTGCAGGGTGGCAGATATGGTTTCCATGCAACGTTGCGCAGGGCTCCTGCTGTTGGCGGCAGCGTCTTCCACGAATGCGCAGATTCCGACGGATCTTGCCGACGGCAGGTATCGCCTGTTCGGTACCGCCAACAACAGTCCGGGCCCGGTCGTCTGCATCGAGACGGCGACGCTGAACTCCTGGTCGCTTCAGAGCAACGGGACCTGCCGGAAGAGCACGCAGTCGGATGTGCAGTCGCGCTGCCCGAGTACGCCCAGCCCCGCGCCGGAACCCGAGAGTTTCTTTACGGACGGAAGCACGGGAACGGTCTGCGTCAGAAATCGGCAGGCCTGGTTCATCGCCGGCAGCCGGCGGGTGCGGCATTGCGCCGGCCTGTGGGGCTCATGCTGGACTCAGGATTTTTCCATCGATTCCAACGGCCTCTTGCGTGTCGTGGTACGTGAAGAGCCGATCCAGATTCCTGCCAGCGCCCCCGCACCCCAGTGCGGGCTGGCTGCCACGGACTGGGTGCGCAATGCCGGCGTACTCACGACGCAGTACAACCTGCAGATGCAGCCGGTCCTGCATTCGGGGTGGCGCGCCGTGGGCCGCTACAACGATGCCACACCCCGGCAGCTGACAGAGACCCAGTACTCGGTGCTTTATCACGGACAGGGTGTTTCGCGGATTGGCGATGCCGGATCGGACTGCGACGATCCGATCAGTGCCGGTATGCCCGGCACTCCGGCAGACCAGCTTGGCGTGCCGGCGGTGACCGCCATCGCCATTGGCGCAAAACCGGTGCCGATTCGCCTCCTGACGACCTCGGCGTCGGCACCGGCCCTGTCGCTTGCCATCGAGTCAGGCACCGTCTCCGACAACGGCTCGCTGGGCAGTCCGACGCGGGAAATCGTCAGTGACCGATTTCGCTATACCTGGATGTACACACCGCCTGCGTCAATCAGTTCGGCGACGCCAGCGCGGCTCGTCATCACTGCAGCCATTCCCGGCCACACGCGTTCGGTCACTTTCTCCATTTACGCCCGCCCGGTCGTGGCCGTGCATGGGTTGTGGGGTAGCGACGAATCGTTCCTTGAGTTCGAGCGAATGTTCCTTGGCAGGTACCCCGCCGCCTCATTTCTGCGAGCGCACTATGGCGATATCGGTGAGCGCTCCTTCCTGGATGAATCAATCACGCAACGCATTGCCGATGCCGTGCAGGACGCACAGGTCGATGCGCGCGGTCGGGGCATTGCTGTAGGCGGCGTGGACCTCGTCGCTCACAGCATGGGAGGGCCTGCGGCGGCGCGGTACCTGCAGCGGCTGGCGACAGCGGCGCCCTGGTCCGGACCCGATGGCAAGGTCGTGAGCCGATTCGTGATCATCGGCTCTCCCGTCGACGGCAGCGCCCTGGCGACGTGGCTCCACACGAACCGGGACCGGCGATTCTGCGTCGACGTTACTGGGGCGGCGACACCACCCGTTGCCGCGTTCTGTAGTGTATTCAGTATGCTCAGCGTCGCTGACGGTCTGTCGCTGATGAGCATGCCGATTGGCTCGGCAATCGCCGACCTGCGTCCCGGCAGTGCGGCGCTGGCGCAGGTGCGTCCCGCGCTGGCGGACGTGAAGGCGGTCGCCTCGACGATCCAGTACAGCGAATTGCATGCGTTGTTTCCGCTGCTTTCACAGCTGGCGGGCGCCGGCTCGCGTATCGATACCCTGCTTGGTCCGCACAATGACTCAGTCGTCGCACTGTCCAGCCAGACCGCTGCAGGAACGACGGTGGCCCAGTTGTCGGGCCTCGCGCATTCCCCCGTGCTTGGCATCTATCGCAGCCGCACACAGCTGAACGCGCCAGCGACCGCCGAGGCGGTTGCTCAAGCGCTCGGGCGAGTGGCGATGGGATCCGCACCAACACCCCAGGTTCCGCATGACGACGTCCCTACGCCGATGGCAGAGCTGTTCGCTATCGATTTTGCCGCGCGTGTGCCGGTTCCTGTACCGCCGGGAGCGGTGACACCGGCCAGCGCCAGCGCGTTTTCGGCGATCAATATCGATGTGGCCAATGTGCCGGGGTGCACCCTGTCGCGGCTGTTTGGATACGAAGCGCTGGCGAATGCGCAGGTCGTTGCCGCACCGTCCCGGCGCCTCACCCTGGGGGCAGGTAAGCCTGGACCGCGCCAGATCCTGGTCGTCGGCCTATGTGAGAACAATGTCTATTTTTCAACGCAGCATACGATTGATCAGGTGCTCCCGGAGACAACGAGGGTCCGTTTCGATCCGCCGCTGATCGGCCCCATTCCACTCGGTTCGTCGTCGACGTTCCGGCTCGTTGCCGACACGGGCAGTGCCCTGTACGACGTCACTGGCGACAGCCTGCTGGTACTGGACACGGCAGTGGTACGGTTGGAGCCAGGTGCCCGGATACGGGCGATGCGGAGCGGGCAGGCGCGCATGGTAGCCAGCTACGGCGCGCTTACCGCCGAGGCGGCTGTGCTGGTGGATGACGCAGCCGGAGTCGGGTTGTTTTCGTCCGGCATGGAGTGAGCGTCGTACCTGCCGGGTAGCCGGCAGGTTGTCGAGGTATGGGCGGGCTGCTCTTCACTGAGGTGGTCCTTTGAGCGAGTGGATCCAGCTGGCGGGGGGCGGGCTGCTGCTGTACTTCGGCGCGGAATGGTTCGTCGGCGGGGCGTCGGCTCTGGCGCTGTCACTGCGGATACCGCAGATCCTCGTGGGGCTGACCGTCGTTGCGTACGGAACGTCCGCACCAGAGATCATGGTTGGCGTGCAGGCAGCGAGCACCGCGGCGCGCCGATTCGGATGACGTATCGGGAGTGCTGCACGCCATCACGTCGTGCCTTGCTGCATTACCACCCGAAATCGGCAGAAGCGCATCATCGGAGCATGGCGCAGCCTGCGTCGCCGCGTGCACCATGCAAGGGCCTCGTTGCCGAGTCCGTCATGTGACCACTTGCCCCGCCGCTCATCCTGCAGATCCCGGAGCTGACACTCCGCACGCAACGGCCTTGCCTGCTCCGGCCACAGACGCTGTGTTCGGGCAGCGACGCACGGCATGGCATTCGCGTTCCTGCCAGCGCGCGGATGGCGTGGTCAGCGTCGGCGGCGGTGCAGTGGTGGCGCCGGTGAACGGCAGCGCGGGCCGTTGCGCTCGCCGGTCAACGACGACGTGGGTTCGCCAGGACGCAGGGGCGCGCTGCAAGGGGGTGGTGTCGCGTGCCGTCTTCGCGTTGCTTGTGGTTTTCGCGGCCCTGTGTGGGCCGGATGTGGCGGCCAAGCCGGAGCGAGGTGTGTTGTCGGCGCGTCCGGTTTCGGTCGGCACACCCGCCACGCCGGGCGTACACCGCCTGCGGGCAGGGACGGCCGCGATACTGTATGTGCCGGCCACGATTCCGTCAGGTACGGCGGCGCCGTTCCTGCTGCTGCTCCACGGCGCGGACCGCGACGGCGATGACATGATCCGCCGCTTCAAGGCCCAGGCGGACCGGCGCGGCATCATCCTGCTTGCACCCGACTCGGCCGACCGTACCTGGGACGTCGCGATGTCGATGCTGGGAAGGCGTGCAGGGGCGCCGCGTTTCGGCAGGGACGTCAAGCGTATCGATGCTGTCCTGCAGGAAGCCTTCGCGCGCGTGAACGTCGACCCGCAGCAGGTCGCGGTGGCTGGATTCTCGGACGGCGCAAGCACGGCGCTGTCACTGGGCGCGCGCAATACGGCGCTGTTTCCGGCAACGCTGGCTTTCTCGGCCGGTGCCATGGTGCCGGACTGGAGCGGACCGCCGGGGCGTGTCTTTTTCGCGCATGGCGCGAACGACCCCGTTCTGCCGATCGCAATCGCGCGCGACGCATTGGCGCCGTCCCTGGGGGCCAGTGGATTCACCGGCACCTTCGTCACCTTCGAAGGCGGGCATGAACTTCCGGAACCCGTGCTGGAGCAGGCCATGGTGTGGTGGCTGGGGCGCTAGCGCCGCATTTCTCACATCCCTTTTGTCGTGGCCGCCGCTATGTCTCGCCCTGACGCACGCGGTTCCCGCGTGTGGGCTACGCCTTCGCCGCCACTTGGTCCGCGGCGCGCATCAGGACGGCGTGCCGGCGGGCTCGCCAGAAACGGACGTGAGGCGTGCGTGCTGGCGCCGATTGCTTCCGGCCAGTGTGAAGCGTGACGTTGCTGCCGGGTGGTTGCGCGTTGCCGCAAGACGTGCGAAGTCTGGCCAAACGGGTTCATTCCAGCCCCGATGCGAAAATGGCGTCCGCCACGACACGTACGCGTATCGGGTAGGCGGCGCTCACCAGGTCCCAACCGTCGGCGTCGATGCCGTCGACGACGACGAGACACAGGTCGTGTTCACCCGGCGACAGGCCGCCGGTGTTGAGGCGCAGGCCGATATGGCTGTCCCATCGATTCCAGTGCTGCAGTTCACGTACGCGTGCCAGCCGCAGGTCGGGCGTGTCGCGAAGTTCGACGCGTTGCCAGCCGGATTGCGCGTCCGCCCTCAGACCTTCGCCGTCTTCCAGCCGCCGCGGGCGAACAGCCACAGGGTGAACAGACCCACCGCCGTTTCGGAAACGAATGTCGCCCAGAACACGCCACTGTGCTGCCAGCCCAGGTGCAGCGCGAGCAGCCACGCCAGCGGGATCTGGATGGCCCAGAAGAAGACCACGTTGATCTTGGTCGGTGTCACCGTATCGCCGGCGCCGTTGAAGGCCTGCACTGCCACCATCCACCAGCCATAGACGAACAGCGAATACGACAGGATGCGCAGCCATTCGGCGCCGATCGCGATGACCTGGGCATCGTCGGTGAAGAACCCGATGAGCGCCTGCGGAAACAGGAAGAACACCACCGACACCGCAACGAGGTAGGCCATGTTGTAGCGGCCGATCTGCCATACCGCGGCCTCGGCGCGCGGCGCCGCGTTCGCGCCCAGACTTTGGCCTACCAGCGTCGCGGCGGCGTTGGACATGCCCCAGGCCGGCATCAGCACGAACATCATGACGCGGATCGCTATCGTGGCGCCGGCCACGGCTTCGTTGCCGATGCTGGCCAGGATGCGCATCAGGAAAATCCAGGACGTCATGGCGATGATCATCTGGCCGATGCCGCCGAGCGAAGTGCGCAGGATCTGCCAGAGCAGTCCGCCACGCCAGATCAGCTGGCGCGCCAGCACGCGGATGTGCTTGCCGCCGCGCAGCAGCATCCAGAGCTGGTAGGTAACGCCGGCGCCGCGACCAATGACGGTCGCGATCGCGGCACCTTCGATGCCCAGCGCCGGAATCGGTCCGAATCCGTGGATCAGCATCGGGCAGAGCACGATGTTCAGCCCGTTCGCCAGCCACAGCACACGCATGGCGATCGCCGCATCCCCCGCACCGCGGTAAATGGCATTGATGACGAACAGCAGCATGATCACCACGTTGCTGCCGAGCATCCACTGGGTATAGCGATAGCCGTGCTCCAGACTCCAGGCATCCGCGCCCATCAACCGCAGCAGATCCTGGGCGTACAGCAGGCCAACGATCGCTGGCAGCACCGAGACCAGCACAGCGAGCAGAATTGCCTGTACCGCGCTGAGAGCGGCCTCGTCGTGCCGGCCCTCGCCAACACGCCGTGCCACGATCGCCGTGACTCCCATGGCCAGCCCCATGGCGATCGAGTAGATCAGGAACAGGAAGCTTTCGGTGAGGCCAACCGTTGCGACCGCTGACGGTCCGAGCTTGGCGACGAAGAAGATGTCGACGACGGCGAACGTCGATTCCAGCACGAGTTCCAGCACCATCGGTACAGCGAGCAGGAACACCGCGCGTCGTAGCGGGATCCGGGTGTAGTCCGCTTCGGTACCTCGAAGCGCCGCGAGGAGTTCGGTCCACAGCGATCCGGAGCCGCGCGCGGTGTCGTCGTCGGGTGTTCGTTGCGGGGTGGGTTCGAGCTGCATGCGCCTTGCTCCTGTTCACGGCCCGGCACGTGCCGGGCGGGTGTCGCTACGCGTCGATCGACAGGGTGACGGATCGACATGCCGCTGTCTGCCCCGATGCGCTCCGATCCTGCCGGGTCGGTTGCACCGGTCAGCGGGTGCTTCAGGGCGCCACAGGTCCATCCAGTGCTGCCGCGGCAGCCAGCCCCGATACCACGCCCAGCGACGGATCACCGACGACCAGCGGTACGTCCGGGAACATTGCGCGGATCGCGGCGCGGATCGCCGGCGCGCGCGAGGAGCCCCCGGTCACGAAAATGGATTCGGGCTGCTCGCCGATGTCGCGCTGCGCGCGTGCGAGCAGGTTGCTCAACCGTTCGAGGAAATCCGCAAAGGCCGCGTCGAGGTGAGCACGCTGGAGATCGAGCGCCAGTCCATGCTCGATGAACGTGAAGTCGACCCGTCCCTGTGTCGCGGTGCCGAGATGGATCTTCATGCGTTCCGCCTCACGGTTCAGCTGCGAGGTCATGCCGAAGCGCTGCAAGGTGGCCAGTCGCTGCCGGAACGGTGCTGCAGCGTTGCGGTAGTCGTGGCCGCGGAATTCCCGCTGCTGCGGCGGACTGTGCACGCTGGCGGCTTCGCGGAAATGATGGACCGGTATGCCGGGATCGCCGCGGCCGAACAACGGCATGAACGCCTGCAGCGACAGCTCGATGTCGACGTCGGTTCCGCCCTTGGGCAACCCCCAGCTGCCGAGTATGTGCGGCGCGGGTTCCGGGCCGCCGACACGCGCATACGCGATGTCGGTCGTGCCGCCGCCGACATCGACGATGAGGCTGCGTTCGGGTGTCGCACGCTGCGTGTGGTAGTGCATCGCCGCGGCGGCGGGTTCTTCCAGGAACGCGACATCCTCGAAGCCGGCGGCGTTTGCCGCTTCCGTGAGCATGTCGAGCGCCTGCTGCGTGCCCTGTGGCCCCAGGGCGCTCTTGAATTCGACCGGCCGGCCGAGCAGTACCGCGCGCACCGGGCGGTCGAGCTGGCGCGCCGCGGACAGCCGGATGTGTTCCAGCACGTGCGTGGCGATGTGCAGGATGATCTTCCTCGCGTTCGGCAGCAGGTTGTAGCCGAGCATCGACTTCGGCGACTCGACGAGATGGCCGTAGCCGTCGCTGATGTACGCCTCGATCGCCTCGTCGCCGAACACCGCGTCATTGACGCTGATCACGGCGCCCCGTGCTTCGCGCACGCGCCGTTCCAGCCACTCGGCGCGTACGCTGCGCAGGGCCGCGGCGCGCAGCTGGTCGTCGCTGCGTTGCACGGGCTCCGCGGCGAGCGCGAGCGACTCGCCACGGCGCCCGCCCGGCAATCCGTCCGCTTCGGCGACACGGCGGCGCCAGGCGTCGACGGCGCTGCGGTGTGCCGCCCGTGCGGAGCGCACGTGGGCATCTACCTGCGCCTGGAGCGCATCGGTCAGCACGAAGTCGTTCGGATCGGGCACCGTGGCCGGAAAGAACACGGCAGTGCGGAACTGGTGCTCGCTGCCGAATCGGATGCCCTCCAGGCGACCATCGACCAGCGCCGCGGCGGCCGAATAGCTGGTACCGAAATCGATGCCGATCCGCATGGTGTACACCCGGGTTGCGAGGGCGCGCGAGTGTAGGGGCGACCGCGACGCAATGCGAGCGTCGGTCGCGGGTGCTCAGGTGTTCCGCCGCGGGTCGCTCATGCCGCGGCCTCCACCCACACCTCCAGCCCGTTCAGGGCCGCATTGCCCGAGGGGGCATCGAGCGCCAGCGGATCGCTGAGGTCGTTGTAGCTCTCGCCGGTCACGCGTCGCGCGCGCTCCAGGCGCACCCCATCACGGGCGTGGCCGAAGCCGTGGGGCAGGCAGACCACGCCGCGCATCATGCCGTCGTGAGCCTGCACCTCGACGTCGATGCTTCCGACGCGCGAGCGCAGGCGTACGCGTGTGCCGTCGGCGAGGCCGCGTGCGGCCAGATCGTCGGGGTGCATCCACAAGTGGTGCCTCGCCTTGCCCTTCACCAGGCGGGCCGCGTTGTGCATCCAGGAGTTGTTGCTGCGGATGTCGCGGCGTCCGATCAATTGCAGGGCGTCGTGCGCGTGTGCGCGGTGGAGGCTTTCGCGCAGGCGCTGGAGATCGTCCAGGAACAACGCCGGCGCGCATTCGATGGCACGGCTCGCGGTTTGCAGGCGATCGAGCAGGCAAGGGCGCAATGGGCCGAGATCGATGCCGTGTGCGGCATCGCGCACGGTGGAAAAATCCAGTCCCGAATTGCCGCGCTTCAGGCCGCCCGCCACGATGACGTTCGGTGGCGGCATCGGCGCGTAGTCGCGTCCGGATGCGGCCGCATAGGTGCGCGCGAGTCCGTCGATGAGCCGCCAGTCGGCGCGCTCGTGTTCTTCCATGTCGCGCAGCGGCGCGCTCCAGCGCGCCACACGGCGCACGGCGAGCGCATTGAAGAACAGATCGTAATGCGGCTGGCTCAACGACGATGCCGGTGGCAGGATCAGGTCGGCGGAGCGCGTGGTCTCGTTGACGTAAATGTCGATGGCGACCTGGAAATCCAGGCCCGGCAGTGCCGCTTCCAGCGCCTTGCCGTGCGGCGTCGACAGCACAGGGTTGCCGGCGACGGTGAGCAGGGCGCGGATCTGTCCGTCACCGGGCGTGACGATTTCCTCGCACAGGGCCGCCACCGGCAGCTCGCCGCCGAATTCCGGCAGTCCGCGCACGCGGCTGGCCCAGCGTGCGCGCTGGCCACTGGAGGTGCCGGGACCGGTCAATGGGATCGCCGCGTCGTTGGGCAGGACGCCGCCCGCCGCATCGAGATTGCCGGTCACCAGATTCAGCAGCTGGATCAGCCATTGCGCCAGCGTGCCGAAGGACTGGATCGACACGCCCGTGCGCCCGTAGACCGCCGCGCGCGGTGCCGTGTGCAATTCCGCCGCGATCCGCTCGATAGTGGCGCGCTCGATGCCGCAGCGCCCGGCGATGGCGTCCATGTCGAAGCCGGCGACCGCGTCCAGCGCCGTGGAAAGTCCGTTCAATTTGCCGGCATAGCGCTCGATGCGAGCCGGCCCCCGCGCGAGCAGGGCGCGCAGCAATCCGATCAGGAACAACGCATCGGTTCCGGGCCGGATGAAGACATGTTCGCTCGCGAGCTCGGCGGTCTCGCTGCGGCGCGGATCGACCACCACCAGGCGTCCGCGCGCGGTCAACTGCTTCAGGCGCCTGACGATGCCGGGCGCGGTCATGAGGCTGCCCATCGAGGCGACGGGGTTGGCGCCCAGCATCAGCAGGAAATCCGTGTGGTCGATGTCGACGACCGGCAGCAGGAACTGGTGGCCGAACATCTGTGCCGCCACGAGCTGGTGGGGCCACTGGTCCACCGACGATGCGGAATACACGTTCGGCGTACGCAGCAGTTTCAACAGCGACGGTAAATAGGCGAAGTGGCCCAGGTGATGCACATTGGGATTGCCCAGATAGACGCCGAGAGCCGCCGCGCCGTGGTCGCGCTGAATGGCGGCGAAGCCCGCGCCGGCGCGTTCCAGTGCCTCGTCCCAGCCGATTTCGCGCCAGCCGTCGCCCTCGCGGAGCAGCGGCACACGCACGCGATCCGGATCGTTCTCCAGATCCAGGATGGCGTTGCCCTTGGGGCAGATATGGCCCTGGCTGAAGGGGTCGGCCGCGTCGCCACGAATGGCGACGAGCCGATCGTCTTCGTACTGAAATTCCAGGCCGCAGATGGCTTCGCACAGCGGACAGGCTCGGTAGCGGGCGATTCTCGACATCGGCGGCTCCGGTCAGGGCGAATGGCCATGGTAGCCCGGAACACCGTCACCCTTACGCCATTCGCTGCGCTGCACTGAAGCGGTGCCGTCCCGGCATCGGTGCGCGGCAGCGTCTGCGACGCACCGGTGGTGACGCGCTATTTCAGCGCGTCCTCGGCGTCGATTACGTCCACACCTTGCATCTGTCCCAGCAGGCCGTCGAACCACGGCTTGTGCGAGCTGCCCACGATGGCGAGCACGCGCGCTCCGGGCCGTTCGCGGAACGCCGCGCCGATATTCGCGACCATGCGCAGATTGCGCGTTTCCCAGCCGGCGACATAGTGGCGGCCGTAGCGCTGCGGCGAGGTATCGCCGAGGGCCAGCGCGAAATCGTTCTCTATCGCCGTGCGCAGGACGTCAGGCCGGTTGGTGAATCGATACAGCGCGAGCAGATCGTCACCGTTGGCCAGATCGTCCTGGCGTGTACGGTTGGCCTTGGCTTTGTCGCTGACTTTCTCCCACGCGGCACGGACCGCATCGCCGAAGGCTTTCTCATCGCGGATCTGCAGGTTGTCGCCGGTGTGGTCGTCGACCGCATGGACACGCGCCAGCCCGAGGCGGGCCGCGAGCCTGGCACCGATGCTGTAGCTCTCGTTGTTGCTGGCGGACAGCTTCTCCAGGCGAGCCACGAGTGTTGCGTCGAGGCCGTCGCCGGCGCGGCGCTCGTCGACGGGCAACTGCAGCCACTGCACCAGCGCCGACGGATGTTCTCCGGCCGCCAGGAACACGGCTGCCAGGCGCCGGCGCTGGGCCGCGCCGGGCTGCGCTGGCCAGTCGCGCAGCAGGGCGTGGTATTCGGCGATCGCCGCCGGCACGTCCAGCCCGGTCGCCGCCTTCGCCGGTCCGGTGTCGACACAGTACGGCTCCAGGTTTTCCTTCGGATAGACGCTCGGATGGCGTGCGACCAGATCGCACTGTTCGCCGCTGAGGTTTTCGATCGTGATGATGTCCGGCGCGAACGCGGCGAGCCGGTCGAGCATGGGCTGCAGCCGTTCCGCCAACGGATGCTTGACCGCAGACAGGTGTGGCGACCCCAGAACGAGTACTACGGAGCGTGGTCCCGGCATCTTTCTGTCGAGGGCGGGTGCCCGGTCGTCTGCCTGAGCGCCGAGCGCGAAAAGAGCCAGGAATCCACTGAGTAACGCGTAGCGCAACGGCATGCCGTGCTCCGAATCGTGAGGAATGAGTGCGTTACGGATGCCGATGTGGCGCCGGGCGTTTAAAGGCCTGTCGAAAATCGGTCTCGCTCGCGCGCATCCGGGCGGATCAGCCTCCGCTGCACCGAACTGCGGAGGACCGGTGTGCGCGCCGCGCGCAGGAAACGGATGGTCGTTGCGCGTGGTCTCGCTCACGATCCCGGCGGCAATCCGGCTGTTTCTGTCCTGAATGCCCGGTAGCGTGCGCTATGGACGCGATGGGTGCTCGTCATCCGGCACCGACGCGCCCAGGCGGCATACGGGATCGTCCACCGTCCTCCCTCACTTCGCGCGCGAGCTGGCACATGTTCAGACCACTGCTTCTCCTGACCCTCGCCGCCACGCAGGCTGTTGCCCAGGTGCCGGCTGCGCCGCGCCAGTCACTGGCCGATGCGTGGTGGACAGGACCGATGCTGGCCAATTCCGCAGCGACCCTGCCCCGGGGGCACTATCTCCTCGAACCCTATCTTTACGACGTTCGCACCACCGCTTCGTTCGACCGGGACGGCAATCGGCACGCGACGGGCCGTTCACACGGCTATGGCTCGCTGACGTACATGACCTATGGCGTCACCGACACATTCTCGTTGAGCCTGATTCCCACGTTCGGCTACAACGATCCCGCGCAGGGACTCAGCAGCTCGGGTATCGGCATGGGCGATCTGTCGGTCCACGGCCAGTACCGCCTGACCCAGTTCCGGCCCGGGCACTGGCTGCCGACGATTTCGGTCGCGGTGCAGCAGACCTTGCCGACGGGCAAGTACGACCGCCTCGGTGAACGGGCCAGCGACGGCCTGGGCAGCGGCGCCAACACGACACAGCTAGGCATTTACTCGCAAACCTGTTTCTGGATGCCGAACGGTCGCATCCTCCGCATGCGGCTGAATCTGACGAGGGCGTTTTCCGATCGCGTGGATGTTGCCGACGAAAGTGTCTACGGCACGGCCCGCGGTTTTCGCGGCAGCGCGCGCCCGGGCGCCAGCCTCGTCGTCAACGCGGCGTGGGAGTACAGCGTCACGCGGCATTGGGTGCTCGCACTCGATGCGGTGTATCGGCGTACTGGCGCGACGCAGGTGCGCGGCATCGATGCCGCGGGCAACGCGACGCGGTTCGATTCCGGATCCAGCCGCTCGCTCGCGCTGGCGCCAGCCATCGAATACAACCTCAGTGCGAACGTCGGCGTGTTGCTCGGCGTGCGTGCGGTCGTTGGCGGCCGCAACACGGCGGCGCATGTCACCCCGGCCATCGCCGTGAACATCGTGCGCTGATTCGTAGCGCGGATGGTGTGCGGTGTTGTGGTCGCGTCGGTGCGATTCAGCGCGGTGTGATGCCCGTTGCGTCGCCGCCGCCGAAATCGACGACGCTGTTGCCCGCCGGCATCTCGCGCCGACGCTGTGCCCGCGTGCCGTCTTCGGTAGAGGTCCAGGGCAATCGACCCATCTTGGTGATATCGCGGTAACGGCCCAGCGTGTGGAAATGCTCGAATACGAACGGCAGGCCTTCGGCGGCCAGTGCATCGGGCGCGTCACCGAGATGGAAATGCAGTTGGGGATCCGACGCGCTGCCGCTGAAACCCACCTGGGCGATCACATCGCCCTTGCGCACGCGCTGTCCGACGCGGACACGCGCGCTGCCGGTACGCAGATGGCCGTAGTAGGCGAATCGGCCGCTGCCGATAGCCAGCGCGATGACGTTGCCGCTGCCGGTGGCGAGATCGTGCTGGGCGCGCTCGGTCAGCAGTCGCCGTTCCGGCAGATCATCGCGCACCTTGACCACCGTGCCATCGGCGACGGCGAGCACCTCCTGGCCGTAGCTGTAGGTGGCTTCAGCAAGATGGCCTTCGCCGCTCTGCTTGCGGCCGTTGGTGTCGATGAGCACCCAGTCTGCCGCGTGCCGGCCCGGCGTGCGGGCCTTGCCGCCGACGGCAAAGGCGACACGCCGGTGGCCCCGCTCCCAGTCCGGATCATAGACGGCGACCCAGGGGCCGCCACGCAACGGCGCACCCAGCACAGCGGCGGGCTGCGATCTGACCGTCACGTCGCCACCTTCGACGGCATGCACCGGTGAGGCCGTTGCGGCGACGCGATACTCGACACGGTGACGCAGATGTTTCGGCAGCGGTCGACGCGGTGCGATCGCAAGCTCCACGAACACGATGCCGCGGCGGCCCGGTGCGATGCCGCCGGGATCGACGACGGGACGTTGCAGGCCCGAGAGATCGAGGTGTCGTGTCAGCTCCGCCGCTTCCTCGCGCAGCAAGACGTCACCGCGGTCGGCATCGATCACGACGACGGTGATCGGCTCCAGCGCGTCGGCGGCGTAGTTGTTCACGTGCAGCTCGTAAACCAGCCTCTGGCGCCCGTCCACGCTGAAGTAGGCGGGTGCAAATGGCACGCGCAGGTCGAATGACTCGCGCGGCGGCTCGGTCGCCGTGGCTGCCAGGCAAGCCGCCCCCCAGATTCCCGCTGCAACGGCCGCCAGAAATCGATGCATGGTGCTGTCCGAAGGGACCACGGTCGCCCGATGGTAGCGGTGAATGGCCGCGATCGAGCAGTCACGGCTTGCACGTGCCTATGCCCGCACGGCAACGATGTCTGTCGGCGGCCAGCCCGACTGGGCGGGCGGTTCAGTCGTCGTTTGCCACCGCGCGGCGGACCGCACTCTCGGGTAGCGTCAGGTTGGAGGAGGGACCGCTGTCCTCGAGGATGGCATTTGCGATCAGCCGGTTCAGCGGTGCGAGCACGCTGAAATGGTCTGCATTCTCGACGGGTACGAAATGCAGGTCGGGATTCGTGGATGCCGCGCGCATCGCGAGGAGCGCATCGCCGTTGCCCCTCTGCATGCCTTCGATCACGAAGGTCGGCGACGCGATCGAGGACAGCCAGCGTCCGGGAGAACGCAGTGTGACTTCGCGTGCATCGTGACGGTCGAACGGCAGATACGCTTCGCCGTAGCCGGCGATGTCGTCGACCGGACCGAAGGCGAAGACAGCCCGGAAACGGGTGGACGATTCCGCGACGAGCAGCGCGAGCGTGCCGCCCGTGCTGTGCCCGCCGAGATAGATGCGATCAGCATCGACATAGCCGAGCGTCGCGAGATGGTCCGCTGCCGCGAGCACATCGTCGACTTCGCCGAGGAATCCCTCCTTCTCGCCAGGATTCTCGTTTCCGCCGCGCAGCGACGGAAACATCATCACGATGCCGGCCTCCCGATACTGCGACGCGGTCTGATCGTTGCCCGCGGGCGCGGGTGACCAGACGTCGCCGAGTGTGTTGCTGTCGCCGCCCGTGATCCAGACGATGGCCGGGTGCCGCTGGCCATCCTTGGGATCGGGCGTCACATAGGCGGCGAGCTTGCCGACCGGCGCGTCGTACATGACCGTACGGAACACGCGCGACGGCGGAAACACCAGCGGCTCCCGTGCCGATGTGCGGTGCACCAGCTGGCTGCGGAAACCCGCGCGTGCCTCCTTCAGCGACACGGGCGCGGTGTCCTGCGTCACTGGCGGTGCCGCGGTCGTCATCGTGGCCGGTGGTGCAGGGACTGCCGCCGTCGGCGGCGGCGAGGCCGTCGGCGCGGATACCGGCGCTGGTGCCTCGGAATCGCAGGCCACCAGCAGGGCGCTCATCAGTAACACGGAAGCGATGCGGTACACGGGAACCTCGCTGGGGGGCGTGCCATTCTCGTACGACGGCAGCCGATTCTGCCGTCGAGACCGTGCCGCTGTCGTCAGTGCCTCAGCCCTTCGCGGTGCGGCAGTCCACTGGCCGCACGCCGGCCCGCGAATGCGGTCGGCACCGCGCATCAGACGCGGCGCGTTGTCGCGCTCGAGGGTCCACGGAAACGGGCGTGGTAGCGTCGCGTGGCATCGTCTTGCCGCGAAGGGACTCACGCGATGGAACCGTACCTCGCCTGTGCCGCCGCACTGGCCGTCCTGGTTGGATTGGTTCACTCCGTGCTCGGCGAAATCCTGATCTTTCGACGGGCAGCGTCGATCCAGGCAGGCGGCAATCGCCATCCGCGGCCGTTCGGCATCCTGTGGGCAACCTGGCACATCGCCACCGTCATGGGCTGGGCGCTCGCCGTCGTGCTGTGGAAGCTTGCGGCGATGCATGATCCGTCGCCGCTGCGCGACTTCCTGCTGCTCGTCATCGCGATCACGTATGCCGTGAGCGGCCTGCTCGTGGTGATCGGCACACGAGCAAGGCATCCGGGCTGGGCCGGGCTTTTCGGTGTGGCCGTGCTGGTCTGGCTAGCCTAGCCCCGCCGATCCGTGGCCGGTTTCGTGTTCGCCGGTCGCAGAGTCCCGCTCGTGACGACCGGGCCGGCGCAACGCGGCCGGCGCGCGTGCGTCGCGTCGGTTCCGGTCAGCCGCCGCCGCCCAGCGCCGCCACACATTTGAGCTCGATTGCGATCGGTGTCGGCAGTGCGCTGATGCCCAGCGTGGTGCGGCAAGGCTGGGCCGTCGTGAAGTGTTCGGCGTAGAGGCGGTTGTAGGTCGCGAAGTCGCGCTGCATATCCGTCAGATAGACCGTGACGTCGACGAGATCCTCCCAGCACGCGCCGGAGGCCTCGAGCACGGCGCGCACATTGGCGAACACCTGGCGACATTGCGCCTCGAAATCGTAGGCGACCAGACGCTGGTCGGCGTCGTATACATTGCCGGGAATGTCGTTGCTGCCGGGTCTGCGCGGCCCCACGCCGGAAAGGAACAGCAGAGCGCCGACGCGGCGCGCATGCGGATATGCGCCGACCGGTTCCGGCGCATTGCCCGTGCGGATGAGATCGCTTGTGGAAGGCTTCATTTGCTCGAACCTACGGTGATGATCTGAGTGTTGACGATCTGATTGTCCGCGCCGCTCACACGCACGCGGTATCGGCCGGGACGCAGATAGAGATCGGTACGCAGCTGATTGACGGTGCGGAACTTGCGTTCGTTGCCGGTCAGCGACGAGTCCTGCAGGCCGATCACGATGCGATCGGCGGGAATCGCGTCGTCGCCTTCGCCGGTGTAGCGCGCCTCGATGACGCAGGGCATGACCAGACGGCAGATCTCGCCATCGACGGTATACGTGCGGCGTGCACCGCCAAGGGAGAGCCAGCTCTGCCGTCCGTTCTCGTGCGTATAGGGTGGCAGCGCGACGCTGATGTCGTACTGGCCGGGGCGGAGGCTCCAGGGTTTTCCCTCTTTGTCCACGAAGGCGACCGCTGTCTTCGGTGTTTCCCTGGCGAGCAGCGCGCGGTAGTAGGGATGATCCTGACTGGCTTCGGTATGCGGGATCAGCATGGTCTGCTCGATCGTCAGCGGATCGATGTGCGCGATCTTGACGAAGTGCTGCGCCATGCTCGCACCGCCGAGATACTTGCCGGACTCGACGATGTGCGCGTAGCCCGCATTGACGACGACGCGCGCCGCCGGATCGGTCTTGAATACGCGGTTGTACAGGTTGCGCGCCTGTTCCTTCTCGCGTGCGTCGCCGACCGCCTCGGAAGCAGCCTCGTAGGCGACTACGGTGAATCCGAGCTTCAGCGCCGTGCGGATCATTTCGCCGTAGACCGGTTCCTGCGTATAGAAGCCGCTGTCCTCGTTCGGATAGCCGCGGCTCGCCAGTGCCTCGTCGGTCTCGTACAGGGTCTCGGCGGCGAAGTGCGTGAACCCCAGTGCCTTGAGGCGCGGCAGCATGTCGACCGTGAGCGAACGGGTGATCGCGGCGTTGTGCGCCTCGTTGAAAAACACCGCACGCTGGTCCTTGGCGAGCCGCACGATGGTGTCAGCGGCCGGCTCTGTGCGCCACGTGTCGCCCTCGATCGGCGAGGGCGCATCCTGCTTGTCGCCTCCCTGCTGGATCGAGAACGACTGCATGGCGTCGTCGTGAAGGCCGAGATAGGACTGATGCCAGCTCAGGTACTGGCCGAAGATCAGCCGGAATGCCTTGCCCTCGTCGGCGACATAGGCGGCACGCATGATCTGGTACTGCGCGAGCAATCCGCGCACCTTTTCGGCCTGGCGCAGTATCGTTTCGGACTTTTCCGCAGCGGCGATCTGCTGTTCTTTCCAGGTCGCCGCACCGGCGGTCGCTGCGAAACCGGCGAGGAGAAGGAACAGGGCAAGTGGCAGACTGGGGCGCATGGCGGACTCCTGGCGTGTCGCACCGAGCATAGAACAGCGCGGGGCGCGACGATTTTGCAGCGCATGTGCGTTGCCGCAACTGCGCGTCCGGAGCGTCGAACGCGCAAGCACGGGCAAGCACGGGCAAGCGCGCGACTGCGGCCGGCGTCAGTCCCGGGTGGCGAGCCGGTGCAGTGCCGACTGGTAGACGTCCGCAAGATGGTCGCGTGCTCGGACAGTCATGCCGAGATCGGTGATGCGGCCGTCGAACAAGCTGTAGATCCAGCCGTGCACGCTGAGTTGCTGGCCGCGCGACCAGGCGTCCTGCACGATCGTGGTCTGGCAGACGTTCGACACCTGTTCGATGACGTTGAGTTCGCAGAGCCGCGCGTGGCGCAGGGAGTCGAGCTCCAGCGTTTCCAGCATCCCCGCATGTTTCTGCGCCACGTCCCCGACGTGGCGCAGCCAGTTGTCGGCAAGGCCGACGCGAACGCCGGTCAGGCTGGCGTGCACGCCGCTGCAGCCATAGTGGCCGACGACCATGACGTGTTCGACCTTGAGCAGATCTACGGCGAACTGGATCGTCGAGAGGCAGTTCAGGTCGGTATGGACGACGACGTTCGCGACGTTGCGGTGGACGAATACTTCGCCGGGCTGCATGTCGGTGATCTGGTTGGCCGGCACGCGGCTGTCGGAGCAACCGATCCACAGATATTTCGGCGCCTGCTGGTTCGACAGGCGCCTGAAGAAGTCCTTGTCCTGCGCACGCATGGCCTCGGCCCAGGCCTTGTTGCGCTCGAGCAGGTCGGACAGATCATTCATGGACTGGATTCCAGGGCGAAAGTGCGGAGCATAGCCGCTGCGGTCGGTGCCGCGGACGTGACTTCGGCGGGATTGACGCCGGCCGCGTGGCCGGCCGGGTAGTGCACCCAGCGCAGAGCGGCCAGGAACGGAAGGTATCCTGCCGCAGGCGATGGCCGTATGCCCGCCGGGACGCCCGGGGGCGCCGGCGGGCACGGGAGCTTTTGCCGACGCTTTTCGGGACACGCCTACGCGTCGAAGGCGATGCAGACGTTTTTGGCTTCGGTGAAGAAGCGCAGTGCTTCGGTGCCGCCTTCGCGGCCTATGCCCGACTGCTTCACGCCGCCGAACGGCGTGCGCAGGTCCCGCAGCATCCAGCAGTTGATCCAGACGATGCCACTGTGCAGGCGCGCCGCGAGGCGATGCGCGCGTCCGAGGTCGCGCGTCCAGATCGTGGCAGAGAGGCCGTAGTTCGTGGCGTTCGCGAGCGCCAGCGCATCGGCGTCGTCGTCGAACGGCTGCAGGGTCACGACCGGGCCGAAGATCTCTTCCTGGTTGGTGCGGCAATCGGGACCCAGGTCTTCGATCACGGTCGGTGCAATGAACCAGCCATCCTTGCAGCGACCCTGTAGCTGGACGGCTTCGCCGCCGGCCAGCACGCGCCCGCCCTCGTTGCGTGCCAGCTCGATGCAGCCCATGACTTTCTCGAAATGCGCCTGCGACACGACGGCGCCGAGATCGCTGCCGGGCAGTGACGGGTCCGCGACGCGGAGCGCGCGGGCACGGGCGACGAACCGGTCGCGGAAATCGGCGTAGATGCGGCGCTCGACGAGAATGCGCGACCCGCAGAGGCAGATCTGACCCTGATTCGAGAATGCCGACCGCACGATCGTGTCGAGCTGCGCATCGCTGCCTTCCCAGTCGGCGAACACCAGGGTCGCATTCTTGCCGCCGAGCTCGAGCGAGGCCTTCTTGAACTGCTGCGCGGCGCTGAGCGCGATCTGTGCACCGACGCGCGTGGAGCCCGTGAAGGAAATCGCCTTGACCGCAGGATGGTCGACGAGCGCCTGTCCGGTGTGCGTGCCGCTGCCGTGCAGGATGTTGAGGACCCCGGGCGGAAAACCGGCTTCGATGCTTGCCTGCGCCAGCAGGTGAGCGGTCAGCGGCGTCACCTCCGACGGCTTGCCCAGCACGCAGTTGCCGCTGGCCAGCGCCGGTGCGATCTTCCAGGTGAACAGGTACAGCGGCAAGTTCCAGGGGCTGATGCAGGCGACTGTGCCGAGCGGCTGGCGCAGGGTGTAGTTCAGTGCCCGCTCTTCCATGGCGTGGGATTCGCTGGACCACTGGGTGATCGCTGCCGCGAAGAAACGCAGGTTCGCGACTGCGCGGGGAATGTCGACCGTGCGCGCGAGCTGCAGCGGCTTGCCGCTGTCGCGCGATTCAGCTTCGGCGAAGGTGTCGAGGCGTGCCTCGATCAGGTCGGCGAGACGGTTCATCCGCTGCGCGCGTTCGCCGGCGGGCAGCTGCGACCAGCCCGGAAACGCGCGTTGCGCGGCGACTGCGGCACTATCGACGTCGGTGGCATCGGAATCGGGTGCTACGGCGTAGCGCTGGCCGGTGGCCGGCTCGAACACGTCGAGGTAGCGGCCGTTCGCGGGAGCGACGAGCTTGCCGTCGATCAGGTTGCTGAGGGTCAGGGTCATCGGCCGATGGTAGCGCGCGCGCCCGACCGTCGCAGCGGTCAGGGTGGTTCGTCGTGCGGCGGCTGTCCACGCGCGGCACGCAGACCGAGCTCGTGCAGGCGGCGCAGTTCCTGCGGGTCGCGCAGCGGCGCCGGGCCTCCCGCCGCGCGCCAGAGCAGCAGCGCGTTGCTGAATGCCGACACGAGGCCGACCAGTGTGGCCAGCAGCGTGTAGCGGTAACCGTCGTCCTGCCAGACATCGGGTGGAAGCGGCCCCGGCAGCAGCCGGAGCCAGATCACTAGCAGCAGGCACTGGCCCGCGACCAACGCGGCGATGGGCCCACCGAGGCCGTCGACGTGCACCGGCGTGGCGGAACACACGCGCAATGGCCAGGCAGCGGCGACACCGTGAAACGGACGGTAGCGGCTGGCATGGCACGCACCTCGCTGCGACACGCCGCGCCGTATCGGCGCGCCCGGACGGTCTGCATCGATCGCCGCCAGGGCATGCGCACCGATGTTGCCGTCGCATCGCGTTGACGGTGCAGGCAGACGGCTCGCAACGGGTTGTCCCATTGCCGTCCTGGACGGACGCTGCAGCGACGCGGGCCGTCGCGGTGCTCAGTCGCGCACGGCCATTGCCGTGCCGTCAGAGCGACTGCATGCGGCCGCCGTCGACGGGCAGGTTGATGCCGTTGATGTAGGCGGCGGCGGGCGAGGCGAGGAAGGCGATCGCGGCCGCAATCTCGGCGGGCTCGGCAAAGCGTCCGGCCGGCACCGTGGCGAGCATGGCCTGCTCGACCTCGCGCTCGCTCTTGCCGGTGGCCTGCACGCGGTCGCGCAGGATCTGGTCGAGTCGCTGGGTGCGTGTGTAGCCGGGCAGTACGTTGTTGACGGTGATGCCGTGCGGGCCGAGCTCGGTCGCCAGCGTCTTGGCCCAGCTCGCGACGGCACCGCGGATCGTGTTCGAGACGCCGAGATTGCGGATCGGTTCCTTCACCGACGTCGAGATGACATTGATGACGCGGCCGAAGCCGGCTTCGCGCATGCCCGGCAGAACGCTCTGGAGCAGCGTGTGGTTGGCCAGCAGATGATTGCGGAATGCTTCCAGGAATGCATCGGCCGACGCCGACTGGGCCGGTCCGCCGGGTGGTCCGCCGGTGTTGTTGACGAGAATATGGAACGGTGCGGCAAAAGCCGTGCTTTCCACTTTGCCGCGAAGCGTGTCGGCGTCGGCCATGTCGACGGCGATGAAGCCGTGGTGCTGCGCCTCATGCATGCGTGGCAGCGCGGCGGCGACGTCGGCCAGCGCCTGGGCGTTGCGTGCGAGTACGGTGACGTTGGCGCCCAGCAGTGCGAGTTCCTGTGCTGCGGCGCGGCCAATGCCCTGCGAGGCGCCGCAGACCAGCGCGTGACGGCCGTTCAGGTCGAGCTGCATGAGAAAACCCTCCGTTGCCTCAGCCGATACCGCGGGCGATCTTGTGCACCATGCGCGGCAGCAGTTCCTCGTCGCTGTCGCCGCGCGGCACGTCCATGGTATCGAGATCGAAGCCCATGATCGCCGCGTCTTCCTCGTCGAGGCCGTCGAATTCGCGGAAGTCGGCGTCGAGCAGCGCCATGCGCGCGGCGGTCTCATCGTCGTAGCGCAGGTATTCGCCGGTCGCGCCGAATACCTCGGCGATGCCGCTGTCGAGGACGTCGAGACGCGACCAGATCAGGGTGTCGCCGAATCCGGCGCACCACCAATACGACTGTGCGGGTCGTTCGTGTGCCGGGTGATCGAGTTCGGTGTCGTCGCTCATATCATCACTCCGGTCATGCGCAATAGCAGCAGTACGGTCGCGCAGAGGCCACCGACCGCAATGGCCCAGGCGGCGACACTGCCGGGCAGGGCGAGAAAACGCAGATGCTGGTCGCCGGACCGGCGCCAGGCGGCGCGCAGGAACCAGTTGAACGCGCGCGGCGAGAACGGTGTCGCGCCCAGCAGCGGACGATCCTGGGGGTGCCGGTCGCGCAACTGCGTCGCGACCAGCGGCCAGCTCATGACATAGGCGGTGAGGCCGAAGATGGCGAGCCCCAGCGCGAGCAGCAGAAGGAATAGCACGTGGGTCCGCACCTCGATCACTGAGCCCCCGCATCGCGGGGGCGGCCATCGTTCGCGCAGCGCGCGAACGGCGGTGTTGTGGAAGCAGGCGTGCGGTGACCTGGGGCCGCGGACGCCTGCACGACGGCCATCAGAACTCGGCGTGGCCCGGCACGCGCGGATACGGAATCGCGTCCCGGATGTTGGCCAGGCCGCAGGTGTAGACGACGAGCCGTTCGAAGCCGAGCCCGAACCCGGCGTGCGGCACGGTGCCGTAACGCCGCAGGTCGCGGTACCACTGGTAGTGCGCCGGATCGATGTTCATCTTCGCCATGCGCGCATCGAGCAGGTCGAGACGTTCCTCGCGCTGCGAGCCGCCGACGATCTCGCCGATGCCCGGCGCCAGGATATCCATTGCAGCGACCGTCCTGCCATCGTCGTTGAGACGCATGTAGAACGCCTTGATCTGCTCCGGGTAGTTCATGACCACGGCCGGGCGGCCGACGTGCTGCTCCACGAGGAAGCGTTCGTGCTCAGTCTGCAGGTCCATGCCCCATTCGACCGGGAACTCGAACGACTTGCCGGACTGCTGCAGGATCCTGACGGCATCGCCGTAATCGATGCGCTCGAACGGGGAGGCGATGAAGTTCTCGAGACGCGAGATCGCGGTCTTCTCCACGCGGTCGGCGAAGAATGCCATGTCATCGGCGCGCTCATCGAGCACCGCCTTGAACACGTACTTGAGCAGTGCCTCGGCGAGATCTGCGTCGGCCGCGAGATCGGCGAACGCGATCTCCGGTTCGATCATCCAGAACTCGGCGAGGTGGCGCGAGGTCTGCGAGTTCTCGGCGCGGAACGTCGGGCCGAACGTATAGACCTTGCTCAGCGCCAGGCAGTACGCCTCCACGTTGAGTTGGCCCGATACGGTCAGGAACGCGTCCTTGCCGAAAAAATCCTTGGAGTGATCGACCGCGCCCTTGTCGGTGCGCGGCAGGTTGGCGAGGTCGAGCGTGGATACGCGGAACATCTGTCCGGCGCCTTCGGCGTCGCTCGTGGTGATGATCGGTGTGTTGATCCAGTAATAGCCGTTTTCGTGGAAGAAGCGATGCACGGCCTGGGCGAGACAGTGGCGCACGCGCGTGATCGCGCCGAACACATTCGTGCGCGGGCGCAGGTGGGCGACCTCACGCAGGAATTCCATCGAATGCGGCTTGGGCTGGATCGGATAGGTTTCGGGATCGTCGACGAAGCCGGTCACTTCGATCGCGCTCGCCTGCAGTTCGAAACTCTGGCCTTTGCCCTGCGACTCGACGATGGTGCCGGTCGCGATGACACCGCAGCCCGCGGTGAGCCGCAGCACGTCGGCTTCATAGTTCGGCAGTGTGTTCGGCGCGACGATCTGGATCGGATCGAAGCAGGAGCCATCGCTGAGGTTCACGAACGAAAGGCCGGCCTTGGAGTCGCGCCGGGTCCTCACCCAGCCGCGGACCGTGACCTCGCTGCCGACGGGATGTGTGCCCGCCAGCGCGGCCTTGATGCTGACTACCGCCATGGATTTCTACTCCGCAAAAAACAGGGGCGCCGCAGGCACCGGGAAGCCGGCCATGATAGCGAAATCCCGCCGGGCCGGCGCCGGCCTTGGTTTCGCGGGATGGCGTCCCCATGCCGTTCCACACCCGGCGCATCCGGCGCTGTTGGTCGTTACGGTCGAGACCCCTAGAATCCGCGCATGTCCATTTCCCTGACTCCCGCCGCGCGCCAGCGCATGCTCGATTTCCTGGCCCGCGACTCGAATGCCAAGGCCGTACGCTTCGGCGTCAAGCGCACGGGCTGTTCCGGCTACAGTTATGTCGTCGACCTGACCGACACGATTGCCGCCGACGATCACTGGGTCGAAGACGCCGGCGTGAAACTCGTCGTCGATGCCCGGAGCCTGCCGTTCGTCGACGGCACCGCGATCGACTTCCAGAAAACCGGCCTCAACGCCCAGTTCGTGTTCGAGAACCCGAACATGACCGGTGAATGCGGTTGCGGTGAAAGCTTCACGACCGGTTGACGGGCCGGCGTCGCCGGCCAGGCCAGACCCGCGCCTCACGTCGTTGCCGGTTTCCTGGCACCGATCGAGTCGATCAGCTTCATCAACGCGTCGACTTCCGGAATCAGCGCGTGCGTCGGATACGCCGTGCGGATCTGGGTCAGTAACGCCTTGGCTTCGGCGTCCTTCCCCATGCGCTCGCTGAGCAGACGCGCCGCGAGCAGATACATCTGCGGAATGTCTGCGCTCTTGGGGTGCCGCTTGTGGAAGCCGCTGATCAGGCGCAGCGCGAGCTGCGTCTGGCCCAGGGCTGCTGCCCGGTTGGCGAGGCGCGTGTTCGATTCCGCGTCGCCGATGGTGTAGGTCGGGTCGAGTTCGACGAGGTCGCGATAGAGTTCCAGGGCCGCTTTTTCGCGGTCCTGGGCGAGCAGCATTGGCAGCCACTCCTTGCCGTGGCGTATGAGTTCGGCTTTGTCGCCCTTGAGCCGCACCAGCTTGCGGTATTGCGTGTGTACGGCCTCGGTGCCGCCGCGCTCGCGCAGGTGCGCGCGCAGCGCGTCGGTGGCCAGATCGGTCTCGCCGTCGCGGACCATCTGAGCCGCTTCGTCGAGGATGGACTGATCCGGGTCGGCATGGCGATTGATCAGCGGCATCGGCGCTGCGTCCGGCGTGAAGCCGAGCTCGTCCTGATACTGCCAGACCAGGTAGCCCATGAGGTGGAAGGTAGCCAGCAGGGCATAGCCGGAAATGAAATAGAACACTGGCAGGCCGATCAGCAGCGGGATGACGTCCTGGATCATGGCCTGGGCGTTTGCCGCACTCAGGAAGATCAGCGCCATCAGGCCGAACGCCAGGAAGTAGGGCCAACCCAGCCGCCCCATGATCTGCAGCCAGGTGCCCGGATTCAGCGCATGCCAGAAATTCTGGTCGATCGCGAGCGACATGCATGCCCCCGGCCAGCCGAACAGAAGGACCACCGATGCGATGATGCCGAACCACACGCCGCCTTCGCCGAACAGCAGGACTCCCACGAAGAATGACAGGAAGGCCAGTACGATGAAGGCGGCCTGCAGTAGCACGCCCTGACGGCCTACCGACTCGTCCATGTCGAGCGCGTTTTCCGGAGGAGCCATGTTGCCGTTGGCGGTCGCGCGCAGGATTTCGAAGGCAAACTTGTACAGCGCAATCATCACGAGCAGATTGACGATGCGGCCGACGCCCGGCAGCAGGCCGAGCAAGCGCGCGAGCGACAGCACGACCAGGGTGACCATGGCCCCGGTCTGGGCCGGGTACAGGGAGATTTCGCGCAGCCGCTGCCAGAACGGCACGATGGGTTTGTCAGTCATGGAGGTTGTCGGATTCGTGGTGGGCGGGCGGTCAGCGACGACCCCCGAGGATGGAGCCGAGAACGCCGCGCAGGATCTGGCGGCCGAGCTGGTTGCCGACGGAGCGCATGGCGGATTTTGCCGTGGCCTCGATGACGCCCTGGCGTCGACCGGTGCCGAACAGCGCACCCTTGATCATGTCGCCCCAGCCGTTGGCTTCGTCAGGTTTCTTGCCCGCTTTTTTCTTCGCTGCCGGTTCCGTTTCGTCCGGTGCAGTGGCTTCGGCCTCGGCGTTGCGCGCCGCGATTTTTTCGTAGGCCGATTCACGGTCGACGCCGGTGTCGTACTTGCCGCCGACCGGTGAGCGTGCGCGTACCGTTGCCCGTTCCGCCTCAGTGATCGCGCCGATACGGCAACCCGGCGGCACGATGCGCGTCCGTTCTACCGGCAGCGGCACGCCACCGTCCTGCAGCGTGGTCACCAGGGCTTCGCCGACGCCGAGCTGAGTAATGGCGTCGACGACCTTGTCGATTTTCGGGTTGGGCGGGAACGTTTCTGCAGCGGCCTTGACCGCTTTCTGGTCGCGCGGCGTGAACGCGCGCAGCGCATGCTGCACACGGTTGCCCATCTGGCCGAGTATGGTTTGTGGCACGTCGTCGGGGTTCTGCGAGCAGAAGTAGACGCCGACGCCTTTGGAGCGAATCAGGCGCACCACTTGCTCGACGCGCTGAACGAGGGCTGCAGGGGCGTCGTCGAACAGCAGGTGCGCCTCGTCGAAGAAGAACACGAGCCTGGGCTGGTCGAGGTCACCCACTTCAGGCAGGCGCTCGAAAAGTTCCGACAGCATCCAGAGCAGGAACGTCGAATACAGCTTCGGCTTGAGGATCAGCTTGTCGGCCGCGAGTATGTTGACGATGCCGCGGCCGCTCATGTCCTGCCGCAGGAAATCCGCGAGGTCCAGCGCGGGCTCGCCGAAGAAGCGGTCGCCGCCGGCCTGTTCGAGGCCCAGCAGCGCGCGCTGGATCGCTGCGATCGAGGGCGAGGAAATCAGTCCGTAACGTTGCGAGACGGCTTTCGCGTTCTCTGCGGCAAAGGCGAGCAGCGCACGCAGGTCTTTCAGATCGAGCAGCAGCAGTCCCTCGTCGTCGGCGAGCTTGAACACCACTTCGAGCACGCCTTCCTGCGTCTCATTCAGTTCCAGCAGGCGCGCGAGCAGGTTCGGCCCCATCTCGGAGATGGTGCTTCGCACCGGATGACCGAGTTCGCCGAAAATATCCCAGAACACGACAGGATTTGCGGCGGCTTTCCAGTCGATCTTCAGCTCGGCGACGCGGGCATCGACCTTGGCATTGCCGCCGCCCGGCGCGCAGAGACCGGCGAGGTCGCCTTTGACATCGGCGAGGAATACAGGAACGCCGATCTGCGAAAAACCCTCGGCGAGACGCATCAGCGTGACTGATTTGCCGGTGCCCGTGGCGCCGGCGATGAGGCCGTGGCGATTCGCGTACCTGACGCGCAGCAGCACGTCGATGTCGCTCTTGCCCAGCAGGATGTCGCTCACGTCTGCTCCTGGCGTTTTTGCATTGGTCGGACGGGCGATTGTAGCGAGGGTCGACCGTGTCGCGGCAATCGGACCGAGGTTGTGTCGTCCGGCCGCCGTGTGTAACGTGCGGGCCGTTCGTGTTCCGGGAGTTCTGACGTGCGTATTCGCCTCGTATCGGCCGTGGCCGCTTCACTGTTTCTGGCCGCCTGCGCGGGTACACCGACGCGTACGGCGAAGACGGCGCCGGCCCCTGCTGCCGACGAGAATGAGATCGGACAGCTCTATGCGCGTCTCGAAGCGGCGGTGAAACGCTACGAAGGCAGCGCCGAACTCGCCAATGCCGGAGAACGTGAGCGTGCGGCGCGCGAAGGCAACGCGGCACTCGACGATCTCCGTGCCGCGACCCTGCGCTGTCATCAGCTGCCGGGTTGTGAGGAGGAGCGTTTCCTGTCCGCATTCGACGGCCTGCTCCGGCGCGATGCGCCGATCGCCGCCGCGACGGGAGAGGCCGAGAAACCGGCTGGCGACGAGGCCGATCCCGAGGCCGTCGGCGAAGGGTCTCCGCTGGTGTCCGATCTGCCGGAGTCGGCGCGTTCCATCACCTTGCTGAAAGGGCGGCCGCTGGCCGAGATGATCGCGGTCAACGAGCCGGTCAAGGCCGCGCTCGAGGAATGGCTCACGCAGTATCGGCCGAACTTGATCCAGGCCTATGTCAACTACCAGTACATGCGCCAGCTGATGTGGCCCGAATACGAGAAGGCCGGTCTGCCCGAGGCGCTGCTGTTCGGTTTCATTGCCAAAGAGTCGGGAGGCAAGGTGCACGCGGTTTCGCGCTCCGGCGCCAGCGGGCCGCTGCAGTTCATGTATGCGACCGGCCTGCGTTTCGGCCTGGCCACGAGCAACGGCTTCGACCAGCGATTCGATCCGACCCTGTCTGCACGCGCCAACGCGGCTTATCTGAACGAGCAGTTGCGCGTGTTCAACAATGATCTTGAACTCGTGCTGGCGGCCTACAACGGGGGCGAGGGGCGAATGGGGAGGCTCGCCGGTGGTGGCCGGGCGCGATTCTGGGACCCGTCGGTCTATGGCGCGCTGTCGCCGGAGACACGCGACTACGTACCAATGGTTCTGGCTGCCGCCTGGCTGTTCATGCATCCCGAACGCTACAACCTCGATTTTCCGGAAATCGACACGCGCCTTGGAGGCATCACATTGCCTCGCTCCATGTCGTTGTCCGAGCTCTCGATCTGCTTTGGCCAGGAAGGCGGCAGTCGTGACGGCTGGTTCCGTGCACTGCGCAACCTGAATCCGTCCTACGATCATCAGGCCGCGATTCCGCCGGGCGTGCGGCTCACGGTGCCGGCGGTGCTCGAGGCCGCGTTCCCGCGCGTCTGTGCGCAGGGACCCTGGCAGGCGCTCGCGGCCGAACTGCATGCCGCGACGATGCCGCAGGTCGCCATCGCGAGCGCCGCGTCGAAGCGTGCCACGGGCGGGAGCCGCGGCCGCTATACCGTGCGCAAGGGCGACACGCTCGCCGCGATCGCTCGCAAGCATCGCTGCGCGGAAGTGCGTGAAATCGCGAGCATCAATCGCCTGAGCGCTCCGCGCTACGCCATCAGGCCGGGTCAGACCCTGCAGATTCCGACCTGCGCGCAATAGCGTCGAGTTCAGCAGGCGGGTGATCCGCCTGCGGGCAGGCCCTGGGGTCGGGCGTCGCCGCGGTCTTGCTCAGGGGGTGATTCCGGTAAGCCGGCCAGACGCGTGCGTGGCCCAGGCGCATGGTCACGCAGGACGCCGAGCAGCGGATGCCGCCGGCCGGACCGGTAAAAAAAGCGCGCCATCCCTGGCGCGCGGTTCCTTCTAGCTCGAACGCGAAATGGGGGTCAGGACTCAGGCCGCCTGCTCGCTGGAAAACCAGCCTTCGGCGGTGGCTGCCGGGGCGGATTCGCGCAGGAAGCGAAGCGCGCGGAGCAGCGAACGATGAACACCGTCGAGCGCCGGCAGCGTGGTGCCTCGGGTTTCGTGATAGGCGACGGTCAGCCAGAGCGCAATGCCGCGCAGGCGAACCGGCAGGTTGTCCGAGCGCGCGCGGGCTAGGCCGATGTCGGTGCCGCTGCCCCAGGCGCTGTAGCGCTGCTCCGGCGGCGTGCCGTACAGGTGCGGGAACTCGCTCTTGGCGGCGGCAGAGAATTCCTTCTGGGTCAAGGTTGCCAGCTGCAGGCGGGAGGCATTGTTGAGCCCGCTCATGAGCTTGTCGATTTCCTTGAACTCCCGCTGCAGCTGATAGGCGCGTTTGGTTGCGACGAGCCGCCAGATCAACTGCTGCATGAGATTCCCCTTGAAGATGTGCTGGATACGACGATCGCCGGCAATGCTAGTCCGACAGGCGGCGCAGATTAGCCGAACCCGTCACAAACTGACAATCCTCGTCACTCCGGGGTGTCGATTGTTCACGATTGCCGTGAATTCGGGCGCGACGCATTGCGATCATTGCGCCGCGACGCGCAGGTTGCCGATGCGCTGGCCGACCTTGACCGGTTGCTCGGGATCCAGGGATGCGATCCGGCCGACGGCCGGGGGCAGCAGCACGATCACGGTCGAGCCCATGTTGAACCGCGCCATTTCGGCAAATCGTTCGATCCGCAGCGCGCGGTCGCGCCAGTCTCGCCGTGTGACGCGACTCGCGTAGGGCGGGATTTCGAGCCCCGACCATACGGTGGACACGCTGGAGACGAGCATGGCGCCCACCATCACGACGACGAAGGGGCCGCTCTCGCCCTGGAAATGGCAGACCAGTCGTTCGTTGCGTGCAAACAGCCGCGGAATCGCTGCCACGGGTGCCGGTGCGACGCTGAACAGCCGTCCCGGGACATGTACGGTGTGCTGCAGCACACCCGCCAGTGGCATGTGCGCGCGGTGATAGTCCCGCGGCGACAGATAGACCGTCACGAAGCTGCCGTCCGCATAGGCGGCTGCATCGTCGTCCGACGCAAGGAGCTCAGCGACGGTGTAGTCCTGGCCCTTGGCCTGGACGATGCGGCCGGCGCGGATCGGGCCGGCCTGGCTGATCTTGCCGTCGGCGGGGCAGAGCACAGCGTCCGCGGCCGGATCGGCCGTGCGTGCACCGGGTTTCAAGGCACGCGTGAAGAATGCGTTGAAATGCGCGAACGCGGCCGTGTCAGGTGTCTCGGCTTCGCTCAGGTCGACCCGGTAACGCCGCACGATCTGCCCGATGAGTAACGCTTTCCATGGCTGCCAGGTCCAGCGCGTCGCCCAGTGGACCAGGCGTGACAGAAAGCGATGGGGCAGCACGTACTGCAGCAGGATCGAGGGTTTCATCGGCGCGTTTTCACGAGGGTCAGCAGATCGGCGCCGATTGCGGCGGCATCCAGAGGCGGGCGAAACAGACCGACAAGGCGCGCCTGTGGATCGACGAGCGCGATCGAGGCGCTGTGATCGACCGTGTACTGGCCGTCCTTTGCGGGCCCTCGCGTATACAGGACGCCGAGCGAACGCGTCAGCCGTGTCAGCTCTTCATCGCTGCCGGTCGCAGCGACGAATGCGGGATCGTAGAACGCGGCATAGCGGCCCAGCGTATCCGGCTGGTCGCGCTGAGGGTCGACGGAAATGAAGTGCACGCGGACCTGGTCGGCCATGCCTGCTTCCGCAAGCCGCGCGCGTACCTGCTTCAGCACGCCCAGCGTATTGGGGCAGATGTCGGGGCAATTCGTGAACCCGAAGAAGACGAGGTTCCACTGGCCCTGCAGATCGGCCCGCGTGAACGGTTTCGCGTCGCTGCGTGTCAGCTGGAAGTCGGTAATCGCGCGCGGCGAGGGATAGCGCGTGAGCGCGGCGGTCGGGACGTCGCTCGCAAACCGCTGGCTCACCAGCCACAGGCCGAGGCCTGCGGCAAACGCGACGACGAGGATCAGAGCCGTCGGCAAGGTCCGGCCCGAGTTATGACGTGTATTCATTGGGAAGGTGTGTGCAAGTCTCTATCGTGCGGCTTCCGGCCCGGACGGGTTTCGATGTCGTACCGAGCGGACGCCTGCGGGTAGCATGCAACCGCACCGCGTCGATGCGGCGCGAACGAGAGCCGGATTCCCGGTGTCCGGAAGTTGCTCGGCCGAAGTATAGACGCGGACGCCGTCTGGCCGGCGCCCTATACTCTGCGGCCCTTTGTCGCTGTCCTGCCATGACTTCCGAACTCTCCACCATCGTCGACTTCATCCGCTACGGTGCCAGCCGCTTCGCTGGCGCCGGGCTGACCTTCGGCCACAGCTATGACAACGCGCTGGACGAGGCCACTCATCTGGTGCTCTGGGCGCTGCACATGCCCCATGACCTGTCGCCGAACTATGGTCAGGCCAAACTCGTCGCCGAGGAGAGGCAGAAGATCCTTGCGCTGATCGAGCGCCGCATCGCCGAGCGCAAACCGGTAGCGTATCTGACCGGCGAGGCCTGGTTCGCGGGCCTGCTGTTCAAGGTCAACGAGAACGTCCTCGTGCCGCGTTCACCGATCGCTGAACTCATTCAGAGCGGCTTTTCGCCGTGGCTCGACGGGATTGTCGTGGAGCGCGCGCTCGATCTCTGTACCGGATCGGGCTGCATCGGCATCGCCATGGCGTCCCACAATCCGGGCTGGCAGGTAGACGTCGTCGACATCAGCCCCGAGGCGCTCGAACTCGCCCGGGCTAACGTACAGTTCCAGGACGTGCAGGACCGGGTCCGGGTGATCGAGGCGGACCTCTTCGCCGGGCTTGCTGGCGAGGTCTACGATCTCATCGTGTCAAATCCGCCTTACGTCACCGAGCAGGAATTTGCCGAGCTTCCGCCCGAATACGGCCATGAACCCTCGCTAGGGTTGAAGGCCGGGCACGATGGCCTCGACGTTGCGCTGCGGATTCTCGCGGAGGCGCCGGCGCACCTGTCGGAGGACGGCCTGCTCATTGTCGAGGTCGGCGAAAGCGAACATGCGCTCGCGGCGACGCTGCCCCGCGTGCCGTTCACCTGGGTCGAATTCAACGTCGGCCAGATGGGCGTGTTCGCGCTGGATCGGCGTGATCTGGTTGCGCATGCGGACGAGATCCGTGCGGCGCTGGCTGCGCGTGCGTAACGCGATCCGGACGCCGGGCTGCCGTTCGCGGCCCTACCTTTCAGGCGAGAAATCGTGTCGAGCAATGCGTTCGGAAAACTGCTGACGGTAACGACCTTCGGCGAAAGCCATGGCCCGGCAATCGGCTGCGTGATCGACGGCTGTCCGCCGGGGCTCGCGATAGCGCCGGAGGATTTCCGCGCCGATCTCGATCGCCGCGCGACCGGACGCAGTCGCCACACCTCGCAGCGGCGCGAGGCAGATGAAATCGAAATCCTGTCGGGCGTGCACGAGGGCGTCACGACCGGCACGCCGATCGCACTGCTGATCCGCAATACCGACCAGCGATCGAGGGACTACGCCGAGATCGCCGAGCGATTCCGCCCGGGGCACGCGGATTACACCTATTGGCAGAAATACGGCCGGCGCGATCCGCGCGGCGGCGGACGGTCGTCGGCACGCGAGACCACGATGCGCGTCGCAGCCGGCGTCATCGCCAAGCGCTGGCTCGCCGAGCGCTGCGGCGTGCAGGTACGCGGCTGGCTTGCCGCATTGGGTCCGCTCACGCCGGCCGTGTTCGACTGGAGCGCGGTCGATGAAAATCCGTTCTTTTGGCCGGATGCCGCGATGGTGCCCGAGCTCGAACGATTCATGGACCGGCTGCGCAAGTCGGGCGACTCGATCGGTGCTCGCGTGACCGTCGTCGCATCGAACGTGCCGCCGGGCTGGGGCGAGCCCGTCTACGGCAAGCTCGACAGCGAAATCGCGGCGGCACTCATGAGCATCAATGCCGTCAAGGGAGTCGAGATCGGCGACGGTTTTGCCGCCGTCGCCCAGCACGGCAGCGAACATCGCGACGAGATGACGCCCGGCGGCTTCCTGTCCAATCACGCGGGCGGCATCCTCGGCGGCATATCGACGGGGCAGGACGTCGTTGCCTCGATCGTGCTGAAGCCGACCTCGAGCATCCTGATTCCGGGGCGCAGCGTGAACGTACGCGGCGAGCCGGTCGAGGTCGTGACCAAGGGCCGTCACGATCCTTGCGTCGGCATCCGGGCGACACCGATCGCCGAGGCGATGATTGCGCTCGTTCTCATGGACCAGGCGTTGCGTCATCGCGCCCAATGTGGCGATGTCGCCCCGGTCCAGCCACGAATTCCGGCGCATCCCTGAGCATCCGCGCGAGCACGTTGCCGGCGGCCCGTAATCCTGAAGTATTAAACTGGAGAATTGCACTATGTCTGCGAGCGCTGCGGAGCGCAAGTTCAAGGTTGCCATGGTCGGTGCGACCGGAGCGGTCGGCGAGGCACTGATCGGCATCCTGCTGGAGCGGAAATTCCCGGTAGGCGAATTCGTCGCGCTGGCCAGTGAGCGCTCCGCAGGTGGCCAGATCGATTTTGGTCACCGCAAGGTGACCGTGCAGGATCTGGCCGGTTACGACTTCGACGGCGTCGATATCGCCTTTTTTTCGGCGGGCGGCAGCGTGAGCCGCGCGCACGCCCCGCGTGCCGCCGCGGCGGGCGCCGTCGTCATCGACAACACGTCAGAGTTCCGTTATCAGGACGACATCCCGCTGGTCGTGTCCGAGGTTAACCCGGACGCGATCGCGGGGTATACGACGCGGGGCATCATCGCCAATCCGAATTGTTCGACGATGCAGATGCTGGTCGCGCTCGCGCCGATCCACCGGGAGGCCGGCATCACCCGCATCAACGTCGCGACCTACCAGTCTGTGTCGGGCGCGGGGCGTTCGGGCCTTGAGGAGCTCGGTCGCCAGACCGCGGCCATCCTGAACTTCCAGGACGCGAAACCACAGAAATTTCAGGCGCAGATTGCCTTCAACCTGATTCCGCAGATCGACGAATTTCAGCCCAACGGGTACACCAAGGAAGAAATGAAGCTGGTCTGGGAGACACGCAAGATCCTTGGCGACGCGAGTATCGAAGTAAACCCGACTGCTGTCCGCGTGCCGGTCTTCTATGGGCATTCCGAGGCCGTGCATGTAGAAACCCGCGACAAGATCACAGCCGGGCGCGCACGTGAACTGCTAGAAAGCGCGCCCGGTGTCGTCGTGGTCGATGAGCGGGTCCCCGGCGGCTATCCGACGCCGGTTTCCCACGCCGCCGGGAAAGACGCGGTGTACGTGGGGCGCATTCGCGAAGACATCTCGCATCCGCGCGGGCTCAACCTCTGGGTCGTTTCCGACAACATCCGCAAGGGCGCCGCACTGAATGCGGTCCAGATTGCTGAGCTATTGGTGAAATCGTATCTGTGATCTATAGTTACGGTTGTGTTATAAGGCATTTTCGAGATTGTCCGGCGGCCTCCTGGGCCGCCGGGCGGTGTCGTACGAGGGCGAAAAGTACGCTGGATCTTGCCGTAACTGCTTGATTCGGCGTGGCAAATACACAGGGCTCATGCTGCGAAGGGGATCGGCCGGTGTTTGCGCACATGCCGGTGTTCGCGGGGCTTCAAGACAGAGCTAAGACCAGGCCGTAGGCCACTGCCACCCAGGGGGCTGACCTCATGAATGGATCGCTGAAACTTACGTTGGCCGTTGCGCTTGCGCTTGGCAGTACCAACGCGCTGGCGCTGGGCCTGGGAATGATCCAGGTCAAGTCGGGCTTGAACGAACCCCTGGTTGCCGAGATCCCGGTGACGGGAGGACCTGACGAGACGGCCAGTGTCAGTGTGGCGCTCGCCGCAGCGGCCGATTTCGAACGCGTCGGACTGTCCCGCTCGCGCATCCTCGTGCCGCTGGAGTTCGCGGTGGCCACGGGGGCGAAGGGCAACGCGGTCATCAAGGTCACGACCAAGGAGCCCGTGCGCGACCCCTTCCTCGATTTCCTGATCGAGGTGAACTGGGCCAAGGGCAAGCTGCTGCGCGAGTACACGGTCTTGCTCGACCCGCCGACCATGGCGCCGGCGATCAAGGGATCCCGCGCCAGCACCACACCGGTGCGCGACGGCGCGGCACCGGCGGCATCAGCGCAGCTGCCCGCGGCCAAGCCGTCCAAACCTACCGGCAAGCCTGCCCGCACCAGCGACACCGCGGCCGCTCCGGCGGCGACACCGGCGCCGGCCAGTGCGGCGGCCGGCGAATATGGCCCGGTTGCCGCGGGTGAAACGCTGTGGGAAGTTGCCGCGGCCACGCGGCCGGATGAAAGCGTTTCGCTGAACCAGGTGATGGTTGCTCTATTGCGGAGCAACCCCAACGCGTTCTACCGGGACAACATCAATGCGCTCAAGCGTGGCGCGATCCTGCGCGTGCCGAGCGCGGATGAGATTCGCGCGACGGGCTCCGCGGCGGCGGCAGCTGCCGAAGTGCGCAGTCAGAACGACGCCGCCCGCGGTGGCGGAGCGGCGCCGACTCTGGTCGCCGACAGTGGCTCCACCCCGTCCAGGCCAGCGTCCGGCGCTTCGGCCGGAACCGCGGCCAGTCCGGGTGACCGGCTCGAGCTGGTTCCGCCGAAAACCGGAAAGGATGCCTCGGCCAGCGCCGAGCGCCCTGGCGCGGGTGGCGCGGGTGATTCCGCCGTGCGGGCGGAACTTGCCCGCACGAAAGAAGCCCTCGCGAGCAGCAACCAGGAAGCGAGCGAACTGAAGTCGCGCGTACGTGAGCTCGAAGAGCTCAAGTCGAAGAACGACAAGCTCCTGAGCCTGAAAGATTCGGAGCTCGCGGCGCTGCAGCAGAAACTCAAGGAGCTGCAGGAAAAGGCCGCCGCCAAGCCCGTGGCCGCGGGTACTCCGCCTCCGGCCGCGACGGCGACTACCCCGCCGGCGGCCACGACGGCCGTGACGGCGAAGCCCGGTGACAAGGGCGGAGCCATCACGAAGGAAGAAATCTGGGGTGCTGCGGCGCCGTCGACGTCCACGCCGTCGTCGACAGGTACGACGCCGTCTCCGACGACCGGCGCCACGCCGCCGACTTCGACCGCGACAACTCCGCCGTCAACGGCGTCGACCGCGCCGGCAGCAGCGACGCCTGCGACGACGACTCCGCCGGCTGCGACCCCTGCCGCGTCCCCCGCGACGAGTCCGGCGGCGGGCACGGGCAGCACCGCCGACACGTCGCCTGCGTCGACCCCGACCGCCACTCCTCCGGCTGCGACGACCCCGACGCCAGCCCCGGCTGCAACTACGCCGGCGAAGCCCGCGACCAGCACGACCACGCCGGCCAAGCCGGCTGCCCCGGCCAAGGTTCAGCCGCTGCCCGCGGCGAAGCCGTGGTACGCGGAGCCGACGACCTGGATGTACGGTCTGGGCGGACTTGCCGTACTCGGTGCTCTCGGCTTCCTCGCTTCGCGCCTGCTTGGCAAGAAGAAGGCCCCGGCAGCAGCTGCCGGCGGGGCCGCGTACGCCGAGACCACGTCTCCGCTGCAGGATGAGGAAGATGCGCTGCTCGATCGTCTCGCGCAGTATCCCGACGACACCTCGGCGCATCTCGAGCTGACGAGCCTCTACTATTCGCAGGGCGACGCCGACAAGTTCGAAGCCGCGGCGCAGGCGATGTATGCCCACATCTACGACACCAACATGCCCGAGTGGCAGCAGGTTCAGGCGATGGGGCGCGAGCTCGTGCCATCCAATCCGTTGTTTGCCGAGCCGCAGGCGACTGCTCCCGCGTTCGGCAGCTACCAGGAGACCTCGCCGGAGCCGATGCGTTTCGATGGCTTCGACGACGGCGGCTTCGGCTCGCCGCCGCCAGCGCCGGCACGCCCGGCGAGCGCCGACGAGGATGCGTTTGACTTCGATCTCGCCGACCGCAACGCGCCGCCGCCGCCGGCTGCCCGCGACGACTTCTCGTTCGACCTGACGCCGCCACCGGCGCAGACTCCGCCGCCGCCAAGCAGCTACCAGACTCAGGTACAGCCGTTGCCGCCGATCCCCGATCTCGCGCCGCCGCCGAGCCGCGTCGATGACGATCTGCTGGCGTCCGACGACGCGATCGGAACGAAGCTCGATCTGGCCAAGGCCTACCTGGACATGGGCGATCCGGACGGAGCGCGCTCGATGCTGGAAGAAGTGCTGATCGAAGGTTCGGATGCGCAGAAGGGCGAAGCGCGCAAGCTGCTCGCCGAAATCCGCTGACGTCGCAATAACGGGGTGCGTGCCCACGAAACGGCCGGCGTCAGCCGGCCGTTTTGCGTTTGAAGTGTGCCTTGCCGGCTGCCGATCCCGCCGGCAAGGCGGTGAACGTCGGGTTCGGGCTACAATCGCGCCCCTTTTGCATTCGGCCGGAGCTGGCTTGCGCATCGCCCTGGGTGTCGAATACGACGGTACCGACTTTCTGGGCTGGCAGCGGCTCGATCGCGGTCGCACCGTCCAGGGTGTGCTCGAGCAGGCCCTGTCGTTTGTTGCGGCGGAGCCGGTCGAGGTGACCTGCGCCGGTCGCACCGATGCCGGCGTGCATGCGCGCTGCCAGGTCATTCATTTCGACGCGCCGGTGGAGCGTGCCGATCGCAGCTGGCTGCTTGGTACGAACTCGCGGTTGCCGGGCGACGTCTGTGTGCGCTGGCTGCAGCGCGTGCCCGACGATTTCCATGCGCGGTTCTCGGCACGTGCGCGGCGTTACCGCTACACCTTGCTCAATCGCGCGGTCCGGCCGGCGCTCGATGCGCGTTTCGTCGCCTGGGAGCGGTTGCCGCTCGATGCGGCGCGCATGCAGCAGGCAGCACGACAGCTGCTCGGCGAGCACGATTTCTCGGCCTTCAGAACGGTCGCCTGCCAGGCGCCGAACCCGGTGCGCACGATTCACATGCTCGACGTGACCCGCGAGGGCGAGCGCATCCACGTCGATATCCAGGCCAACGCCTTCCTGCACCACATGGTTCGCAATATCGTCGGCAGTCTGCTGCCGGTCGGACGGGGAGAGCGTGACCCGCACTGGGTCCGCGACGTGCTGGCCGGTCGTGATCGCACGCTGGCGGGGCCCACGGCGCCGTCGCAGGGACTGGCCTTTCTGCATCCATCCTATCCAGCCGAATGGCGGCTCCCGGTGGAAGTGACATTGTGAACGGGGACCTGCGCGTAAAATTCTGCGGCTTCACCCGCGCCGAGGACGTCGTTGCCGCCTGCGCGCTAGGCGTTCATGCGATAGGTCTCGTGATGACCCGGCGCAGCAAGCGTTTCGTGTCGCTGGAGCACGCGGCGTCCCTGCGCGCGCTGGTGCCGCCGTTCGTCGCTGTGGTGGCCCTGCTGCTCGACGACGAGGCCGCATGGATCGACGAAGTCATTAGCCGCGTCGCACCGGATCTGCTGCAATTCCACGGCGATGAGCCGGCGGGGCGCTGTACTGCCTTCGGGCGGCGCTACCTGAAGGCTGTGCCGATGGGGAGCGTCGCCGACGTGCCGGCGTATCTGCGCTCGCACCCGCAGGCGGCGGGTTTTCTGCTCGACAGTCACAGTGCGGGCGGGCAGGGCGGCAGCGGCGTCGCCTTCGACTGGACGCGGGTGCCGCGCGATCCGGCACGTCCACTGCTGTTGGCCGGCGGACTGGATGCGGACAACGTTGCCGAGGCCGTGCGAATCGCGCAGCCCTACGGTGTCGATGTTTCGAGCGGTATCGAGCACGCGCCCGGCATCAAGTGCGAGCAGAAAATGCGTCAATTCCTGCGGTCGCTGGCCGGCGTCCGCTACGACAAGGACCCTTCGCGTGACGACTGATTTCCACAACCTGCCCGATGCGCACGGACGCTTCGGTGCCTACGGCGGCATCTACGTCGCCGAAACGCTGATGGCGCCGCTCGCCGAACTCACGGCAGCCTATGAGCGGCTGCGCATCGACCCCGACTTCATCGCCGAGTTCGACCACGACCTGAAGCACTACGTCGGCAGGCCGAGCCCGATCTATCACGCCGAACGGCTGTCGAGAAAGGTGGGGGGCGCGCAGATCCTGCTCAAGCGCGAAGACCTCAATCACACCGGTGCGCACAAGATCAACAACACGATCGGCCAGGCGCTCGTGGCCAAGCACATGGGCAAGCAGCGGATCATCGCCGAGACCGGCGCCGGTCAGCACGGCGTGGCGAGTGCGACGGTCTGCGCGCGTCTGGGCATACCCTGCGTCGTTTACATGGGCGCGGTCGACGTCGAGCGCCAGGCGATCAATGTGTATCGCATGAAGCTGCTCGGCGCCGAAGTGCGTCCGGTGCAGTCGGGCTCCCGGACGCTGAAGGACGCGCTCAACGAAGCGCTGCGTGACTGGGTCACCAACGTGCATGACACGTTCTACATGATAGGCACCGTCGCCGGGCCGCACCCGTATCCACAGATGGTGCGTGACTTCAACGCCGTGGTCGGGCGTGAGGCGCGTGCACAGATGCTGGACCAGTACGGACGCCTGCCGCATGCGCTCGTCGCCTGCGTCGGCGGCGGTTCGAACGCGATTGGTCTGTTCCATGCGTTCCTCAACGATGCCGAGGTCGAGATCTTCGGCGCGGAGGCTGCTGGCGACGGGATCGGGACCGGCCGGCATGCCGCGTCGCTGACCGCGGGGCGCCCCGGCGTACTGCACGGCAACCGCACGTATGTCATCTGTGACGACAACGGCCAGATCACCGAGACGCATTCGGTATCGGCCGGCCTCGACTATCCCGGCGTCGGGCCCGAGCACGCGTACCTCAAGGACTGTGGCCGTGCGCACTATCTCGGCGTGACCGACGACGAGGCACTCGCGGCGTTCCACCTGCTTGCGCGCACCGAAGGCATTCTCGCGGCGCTCGAATCCAGCCACGCCGTTGCGCAGGGCATCAAGCTCGCGCGTGAACGGCCCAGTGATCAGCTCGTATTGGTCAACCTTTCCGGCCGCGGTGACAAGGATGTTCACACCATTGCGCGGCGCGAAGGCCTGAGCCTCGCCTGACGTCACCGCTCACATCGCTACGTATCCGAGGCCCTTGCCATCCATGAGCCGCATTTCCGAACGATTCGCCGCGCTGCGGGCCGCACACCGGCCCGGACTGATTCCTTTCATCACCGCGGGCGATCCGCTGCCGGAGGCGACGGTTGCGATCATGCATGCGCTGGTCGACTCGGGCGCCGACCTGATCGAGCTCGGCGTACCGTTTTCCGACCCGATGGCCGACGGTCCCGTCATCCAGCACGCGAACGAGCGGGCACTGGCCAAGGGCGTCGGGCTTGGCCGGATTCTCGACTGGGTTCGCGAATTCCGCTTGCGCGACCCGCAGACGCCCGTCGTGCTCATGGGTTATCTGAATCCGGTCGAGATACTCGGCGTGGAGCGCTTTGCCGCCGAAGCCGTCGAGGCCGGCGTCGACGGTGTCTTGCTCGTGGATTGTCCCGTCGAGGAACTCGCGACTGCGCAGCCCCTGCGGGCGGCCGGACTCGACCAGATCTTCCTGGCTGCGCCGACCACGGACGATGCCCGCCTGCAGCACGTGTGTGCCGCCGCGCAGGGGTTTCTCTACTATGTTTCGTTCGCCGGCATCACCGGCGCGGCTCACCTGAGCACGGATGCCGTGCGCGAGCGCGTGGTGGCGCTGCGCAAACAGGCGCGAACTCCGGTCGCGGTCGGTTTCGGCGTGAAGGACGCCAATGCCGCGGCGACGATTGCGGGTTTCGCCGATGCCGTGGTGATCGGCAGCGCACTCGTCGACACTCTGTCGGGTGCCGAGGACGCCGCGGATGCAGTACGGCGTGCGAGAGCGTTCCTCGGGCCGATCCGCGCGGCGCTGGACGCACTGCCGACGGGCCATGCCGCGTAAGCGGCAGACCAAGGCTACGCAACACCCGGCGGCGCCAGGTGCGACGCCCTTGCTGCTCGAATCCACGCAGGCGCCGCAGCCGCCTGCGGAAAACGGAGAGGTTGGTGACATGAGTTGGCTTTCGAAACTGATGCCGTCGCGTATACGCACCCAGGGCAACGGGGCCAAGGGCAAGGTGCCCGAGGGACTCTGGGAGAAATGCGAAGGCTGCGCGGCCGTGCTGTATCGACCGGAACTCGAGCGCAATCTCGAAGTCTGCCCGCAGTGCAGTCATCACCATGCCATCGGTGCCCGCAAACGACTGCTGGCCTTCTTCGACGAGGGCTCGACCGAGGAGCTGGCGCCCGAACTCGAGCCTGTCGATGCGCTGAAGTTCAAGGACTCGAAACGTTACAAGGACCGTATTGTCGCTGCCCAGAAACAGACGGGCGAGAAGGACGCACTGGTCGCCATGAAGGGCACGCTGAAGACGCGGCCCGTCGTCGCCGTCGCATTCGATTTCAGTTTCATGGGCGGGTCGATGGGGTCCGTCGTCGGCGAGAAGTTCACACGCGCGGCGGAGCGGGCGCTGGCCGACCGTACGCCGTTGGTGTGCTGGTCGGCGACCGGCGGTGCGCGCATGCAGGAGGGCCTGTTCTCACTGATGCAGATGGCCAAGACCTCGGCGGCGCTGGCGCGGTTGCGCGCAGCGGGATTGCCCTACATTTCCGTGCTCACGCATCCGACCACCGGTGGCGTGTCGGCGAGTCTGGGCATGCTTGGCGATCTCAATGTCGCCGAACCCCGGGCACTGATCGGTTTCGCCGGGCCGCGCGTCATCGAGCAGACCGTGCGCGAGACCCTGCCCGAAGGTTTCCAGCGTTCCGAATTCCTTGTCGAGCACGGTGCAGTCGATCTGATCGTCGACCGGCGTGAAACGCGCAACAAGCTCGCCGACATTCTCGCGATGCTCATGCGCCAGCCGCGCCACGGCGTGTCCGCGGCGCCGGGCGGAGCTGCGGCCTGAGCATGCCGGGCCTGCCGCTGCGCACGCTGGAGCAGTGGCTCGACTACCAGCTCGGCGTCCATCCGCGTTGCGTGGAACTCGGTCTGGCTCGCGTCGGCGAAGTCTGGCGGCGTCTCGGCGCGCCGCGTCCCGCGCCACTGGTCATCACGGTTGCCGGCACCAACGGAAAAGGATCGACCGTCGCTTTCGTCGAGGCCATGCTGGCCGCGGGTGGCTACCGGGCCGGTGCCTATACCTCACCGCATGTGCTGGCCTACAACGAGCGTGTCCGCATCGCCGGTATCGATATCGGCGATGCGCTGCTGGTCGCTGCCTTCGAGCGCATCGACGCGGCGCGCGGCGACATCCCGCTGACCTACTTCGAGTTCGGCACGCTGGCGGCCTTCCTGGTGTTCGCCGATGCGGGCCTCGATGTCGCGGTACTCGAGGTCGGTCTCGGCGGCCGGCTCGATGCGGTCAATCTCATTGATGCGGATGTGGCGATCGTAACCACGATCGCGCTCGATCATCAGGACTGGCTGGGCAGCGATCGCGACAGCATCGGCCGGGAAAAGGCCGGGGTCGCGCGCGCCGGTCGTCCGCTCGTGATCGCGGAGGCAGATCCGCCGGCGGGATTGCTCGCGGCCGCGGCCGCGCATGGTGCCCGCCTGGTGCGTGCCGGCATCGACTATGGCATCGAGCGCGCCGGCTTCGGCTGGTGCTGGAATGGTCCCGGCGGATCATTGCCGCTGCCGCCGCTGCTGCTCGAGGCCGGCTGCCAGCCAGCGAACGCCGCCGCGGCGATCGCGGCGCTACGCGAACTGAGCGAGCGGCTGCCGCTTCCGGCCGAGGCAATCGCCCGCGGTGCCGGCCAGGCGCGCGTGCGTGCCCGGCTGCAGCGGACGCGCGTCGGAGAGGGCGAGCTCGTGGTCGACGTGGCTCACAATCCTCAGGCGGCGGCCGTCCTCGCTGAGTGGCTTGCCAGGGAGCCCGCATCGGATACTGTCGCGGTGTTTGGTGCGCTGGACGACAAGGATGTGGCGGGAATGCTGCAGCCGCTGCGCGCGCATGTGACGGAATGGCATCTCGTCGATCTGTCGGCCGAGTCCGCTCGCGGGCGCGACCTTCTCTCGCTGGACACCGAATTCGGCACTGCGCTCGGCCCGCTGCGGCGCAGCTGTTGGGGCGACGTTGCAACGGCGCTGGATACGCTCGCTCCGCGCCTGCACGCCGGCACACGCATCGTGGCGTTCGGGTCGTTCCTCATCGCGGCTGCTGCGCTGCGCTGGTTGCAGAACCAGAACGTTGCAGCGCGTTGAGCACGACGGCGCGGGTGAGGGCGCGACTGGCGCGTATAATCCCGATGTTCCTGGAGGCCAACCGGCTATGGATTCCGCATTGAAACAGCGTCTCATCGGTGCCGCCGTACTGATCGCTCTCGCGGTCATTTTCATACCCATGTTCCTCTCCGGCTCCCCGCCCAAGACCGATACCGTCACTGAGAATCTCGCGATCCCGCCGGCACCGGAGCGTGAATTCCAGACGCGCGTGGTGCCGGCCGAAGGCGGTAAGTCGACGACGCCGTCGCCGCTGCCGGCACAGGCAGCCGGTGGCAGCGACACGGTGGTGACCGTCGATGCGGGGGCGAATCCGCGTCTTTCGTCCGAGGTGCCTTACCCGCAGGATGGTAGCGCCACGTCGCCGCCGCCGAAGCCGGCGGTAGCCAGTGCGAAGCCAGGTGAAACCGCTCCGGCCCGGCCCGTGCCGGAACGTGCCGCGCCCATGGCCAGCAGCACCGGGCGCTATGCGGTGCACCTGGGCGTCTTCGCCAGCGCAGCGAATGCCGACGCGCTGGTCGCAACGGCGAAAAAGCAGGGGCTGGCCGCGTATACAGAGTCGGCCGACGTCGGCGGAAAACCGGCCACGCGCGTAAGACTCGGGCCTTACGAAGACCGCAGCACGGCCGAAGCGGCACGGCTGAAACTGCAGAAAGCTGACGCGAAGCTCAAAGGCAGCGTCGTCGAGATCGTGGCAGCGGCGCCCAAGGCCGATGCGCCGGTCGCGGCATTGCCGGCCAACCGCGCGGGTGGCTGGGCCGTGCAGCTCGGCGCGTTCAAATCCCAGGATGAGGCGAACAAGCTGGCGGCGCGCGCGAAGGGGGCCGGCCTCCCGGGCTTCGTCGACACTACCGGGCAGGGGGCGGACAAGCTCTGGCGCGTGCGCCTGGGGCCGGAGCCCGACCGCGCGAGCAGCGAGAAGCTGCGCGATCAGGCCAGGCAGAAACTCACGATCACCGGCATGATCGTGACGGTGCCCTGAGGCCGATCGCGCCGTGAACTGGGCCGACTACTGCATCCTCGGCGTGCTGGCGCTGTCGGTCGTGATCGGGCTCTGGCGCGGGTTCATTTCCGAGGTCATGGCTTTGGCCTGCTGGGCTGCCGCGTTCTGGGTCGCCTGGATGTTCGGGGAAAGCCTCGCGGCACAATTCACGAGCATCGAAGTGCCATCGGTGCGTCTCCTGCTCGGTTATGGGATTTGTTTCATCGGCGTGCTCGTCGCTGGTGCGCTGGTCGCGTTCATCGTGCGCAAGCTCGTCGCTGGCAGTGGTCTCAGTGGCACCGACCGGTTGCTCGGCATGCTGTTCGGTCTCGCACGCGGGCTCGCGCTCGTCCTGATTGCCGTGCTGTTGCTTGGATTCACTCCGTTTCCGAAAGACCCCTGGTGGAAGGAATCACGTCTGATGCCGGGCTTCCAGAACGGAGCGGAGTGGCTGTCCGCCAAGCTGCCCCAGAGCGTCAACCAGCACCTTGACTACCGCGGCCTGCTGACCTTGCCCGCGTTGCAGAGTGCTCCGGCCGTACCCCAATCCCCGCCGCCGGCCGAGGCCGGCGCGCAGAAGAAATCCTCCTCTCAGCGGTAACGTCGCCATGTGCGGAATCATTGGAATCGTGGGCAAAACCGAGGTTGCTTCGGCACTGTATGACGGTCTGACGGTGCTTCAGCACCGCGGCCAGGATGCCGCCGGCATAGCCACGGTCGATGGCTCGAAGCTGCGCCTGCACAAGGCGCGCGGGCTCGTGCGAGACGTGTTCCAGCGCGACGACATGCTGAAGCTGCGCGGTCGTGTCGGCATAGGTCACTGCCGCTATCCCACGGCAGGCTCGGACGACGTCGGCGAGGCGCAGCCTTTCTACGTCAATTCGCCCTACGGCATCGCTCTTGCGCACAACGGCAATCTCGTGAATGCGGAGGCCATCAGCAGCGAACTGTTCGAGGGCGACCGCCGTCATATCAATACGAACTCCGATTCGGAAGTGCTGCTCAACGTGCTGGCACACGAGCTCCAGATCCAGGAGCGCATGAGCCTGACGCCGGACCACCTGTTCAAGGCTGTTGCTGGCGTGCATTCGCGCGCGCGGGGTGGGTATGCCGTCGCGGCCCTCGTGCTCGGCTACGGGATTCTTGCGTTCCGCGATCCGCATGGCATCCGTCCGCTGGTGCTCGGCGAACGTGATACCCCCGAAGGCAAGGAATATGCGGTCGCTTCCGAATCGGTCGCGCTCGACATCCTCGGGTTCCGCCGGCTGCGTGATGTCGAACCGGGCGAGGCGGTGCTGCTCGGCTTTGACGGCAGCCTGCATCATCGCCGCTGCGCCGAAGGCTATGCGCATACGCCGTGCATTTTCGAGTACGTTTATCTCGCGCGGCCCGATTCAATGATCGAGGACGTGTCGGTCTACAAGGCACGCCTGCGCATGGGGGAACGCCTGGCTGCGAAGATTCGCCGGCTGCGCCCGGACCACGGCATCGATGCGGTGATTCCGATTCCCGACACGGCACGCACGGCGGCGAGCTCGCTCGCCAACGAACTCGGCGTGCCGATGCGCGAAGGATTCGTCAAGAATCGCTATATCGGTCGCACGTTCATCATGCCCGGCCAGAGCGAACGCGTGAAATCCGTGCGCCGCAAACTCAACGCGATCGATCTGGAATTTCGCCGCAAGACCGTGCTGCTCGTCGACGATTCGATAGTCCGCGGCACCACGTCGAAGCAGATCATCCAGATGGCGCGCGAAGCCGGTGCTGCCAAGGTCTATTTCGCCTCGGCCGCGCCGCCGGTGCGTTATCCGAACGTCTACGGTATCGACATGCCTGCTGCGGCCGAACTCGTTGCCCACAACCGCAGCGAAGACGAGGTGGCCGAACTGCTCGGTGCAGACTGGCTCGTCTACCAGGATCTCGACGATCTCGTGGCCTCGGTCAGCGATGGCAACGAAGCATTGCGTACGTTCGACACATCGTGCTTCTCCGGTGAATACGTCACCGGCGTGCAGGCGGACTATCTGCGCGAACTCGAGTTCGCACGTTCGGACGAAGCCAAGAACCTGCGGCGGGCGTCCTGAAGCGCCATTCGGCGAGCGCTGCGGTGATCGGCGTCGGTCGTTCCGGTCAGAAGCCCTCGCGCTTGCGCGCGACGCACCAGAGTGTCGCGCTGAGCAGTCTCAGTGGCCAGAGGTTCTCGAGCGCATTCAGTGGCTGAGCGAGCGTGACCGCGCGTTCGAGCCAAGGCTTTTGCCAGGCGGATGGAAGGCTGGATGGAGCGAGCTGATGATGGCCACTGGCGACGACCTCGAAGCCGTAGTGCAGCATGGCGCGGCGAAACCCGGCCAGTGCATAGCGGCGGCGATGCGCCTGGGCAGGAAAGAGCCGCCGCGAAACGAATTCGGTCCAGGAGCCGCGATTCGGCAGATGGGTGATCAGTAGTGCGCCTCCGGGCTTGAGCACTCGCCAGAGTTCAGTCAGCGATGCGACGTCGTTGGGCACGTGTTCGAGGGTGCCACCGGCAAGTACGCCGTCGAAATACGCGTCCGGATAGTCCAGTCGCCAGGGGTGTTCCAGGCGCCGGTAGTTCAGGCCGCAGTGTGCGTGAAAGGCCGCATAGTCGCGCTTGTCGCAGACGTCGCAGCCGTGCAGTTCGATCCGTTCGCCGAACTCGGCTCGTACGAGGGCCGACAGACCGGCATGCCGGCAACCCCAGTCGAGCAGGCGTTGGTCCGGGCGCAGCGCGCCGCGTACCCGGTCGTAGGCACGCACGAGCTCGGCGGCCGACGTCCGGAGTGCACGCTTGGCAGTGAGATAGGGATCGCAACTGGCGTCCGCGCTGGCGAGAAACGCGGTCATCGCTGCTGCGAGCACGGTTTGATCGACTTCCGGGACACGCCAGTTTTCCGTCACGCTACGCTCCGTCGGCAGGCCGCAGCCCGTTGCGGCGTGCGGTGCGGTGATCGAACACTAGCACTCGCCACACCGCCTGCGGGCATAATCGGGCTCCGATCCGTATTCGGCCGGACCCCATGCTTGCACCTGCATCGAACAACGTGTTCGCGGCCGCCCAGGCCTGCCTCGACGAAACGTCGCCACGGCGCAAGGTCGAGCGGACGTTTGCGACGGCCACGGCGTTTGCTGCCGGTCGTCTCCTCGTCGCGGATGCGCCACCGCCGGGGCCGATCGGTGAACCGGGACGACCGGCACGGCCGCTGCTCGTACCTCCGCGCGCCCTCGCGCAGCGGGGACTCGGTACCGTTGCCGGGCGCGCCGCTCTCGTGCATGCGGTCGCGCACATCGAGTTCAACGCGATCAATCTTGCCTGGGACGCGGTCTACCGTTTCCGCGACATGCCGGCCGCGTTCTATGCAGACTGGATCGCCGTCGCGGATGACGAGGCACGGCATTTTCTGCTGCTGGAAAGGCGCCTCGCCGATTTCGGCCTGAACTACGGCGACCTTCCGGCGCATGACGGTCTCTGGGAAATGGCCAGGCGCACGGCGGGACGCTGCCTGGAGCGCATGGCACTCGTGCCTCGCGTGCTCGAGGCGCGCGGTCTCGACGTCACGCCGGGCATGATCGAACGCCTGCGTGCCGTCGGCGACACGGCGACCATCGCGATACTCGAACAGATCCTCAGCGAGGAAGTCGCGCATGTCGCTGCAGGCACCCGTTGGTTTGCCTGGTGCTGCGAGCGCGAAGGCGTCGACGCCGCCGATACGTTCGAGCAACTGCTGCAGCGCTGCGGTCGCGGCACGTTGAAGGGGCCATTCAACCGACGCGATCGCCTCGCTGCCGGGTTCACGCCGACCGAGCTCGACCGGCTCGACAGCCTGGTGGCCTGATGCCCCGCGCGCTCGTCATTGCCATCGTGGCGCTATGGTTGCTGCTGATCGCGATTTTCATCGAGATCTCGCCGTTTCAATCGCCCTGGCCGCACCAGCGCTATCGGCTGGACGGCGCCGAATTCGCCGTGCTCGCCGGTGGACAGATCGACGGCAGCACGATGCAGGTCGATGTCGAGGATGCGAATCACGGCGCGTTGCTCGTGCGCAGCGTCGATATTGCGGACGCCGCCGAGTGGCCGGTTCTGCGCTATCGATTCGAGTCGCTCGCGCCGACGTTGGAAGTCACGTTTCTGTATCGGCGTGCGGATTCGCCCGGCGATGTACGCACGGTCGCGCTGACGCGCGGACGCGGCGAGACCGGCACCCTCGATCTGTCGCGCGAGAAGGACTGGCAGGGCGCGATCAGCGAAATCGCGTTTGCCGTCTACCCGGTCGCCCAGTCGGTTCCGGCCGAGCACGCGTTTCGCCGATTCCGGCTGAGCGGTGCCGAATTCTGGTCGCCGTCGTGGGCCGGACGTGTCGCCTCGGTAGCGACCGAGTGGTCGGGGCGGCGGGCGTGGTCGCTCATGTCGATCAGCGCGCTCGGACCCGACAACGGTGTCGTGCGTGCGCGTTCCGCGGTGTTGCTGCTGACCGTTGGCCTCGCGCTCACCGGCCTGCTGCTGTGGCAGTTTGCGCCGCAGCAGGGTGCGCGCAATCTGCGCGTCGTCGGTGCGGGTGTCGTGATCGCCTGGCTGTTGCTCGATCTGCGCTGGAGCGTGAGTCTGGCCGACCGGCATGCGGCAACGCGCCAGATCTACGCGTCGCTGGACTGGCCGGAACGTCAGCGTCGCGTCGTGGACGCCGACGTGCTCGCGGCCGCGCAGCAGGTGCGACAGGCGGTGCGCGACGATGGCGCCGACCCGGACCGTGTTCGCCTCCTCGTCGACGCCGGATCCGATTTTCTGCGGGCGCGTCTGATCTATCACCTCGCGCCGGCACGCACTGCGCCGATGAATTCAACCGGCTGGTTGCCGCTCACAACGCTGCGTGAGCCGGTGTATCTCGCGACGCTGCACGTCGACTCGCTCGACTTCGACGCGACGGAAGGCCGCCTGCACGCCAATGATGAACTCGCCGTGCCGGCGCGCCTGTTGATCGACGAGCCGCCATTGCGGCTTTACCTGCTCGGAGCGGCGAAGCCATGACGCCGGGGCTGCTGGCGGCATTCGGTTGCAGCCTGGTGCTGGGCGCCGCGATCTGGTTTGCGATCGCCGGCGTTCCGCGCGGGCGTGGCGACGGGCTCGCGGCCGTTGGCTATGCGGCATTGCTCGGATTGCTGGCCAGTGGACTGCTGGTCGGAGTACGGCGCGATGTTCCCGGCGTATCGCTGTTCACCGCGGTCTTGCCGTGGCTCGGTGGCGTCGCGCTGGTGCTCGGGGCGGCGGGCGCAGCCCGGATGCGTCAAGCCGTTCCGCTGGCGAAGGCTGGGCCTCCTGCGGAAGAACGCCTGCCGTATTGGTGTTGGTTGCTGCTGGCGGCGGTCGTCGTACGGTTCGCGTTCGTGCTGGATGAAGCTCATCTGCGCCCGGTATTTGTCTGGGACGCCTGGAATGCCTGGTCGCTGAAGGCCAAGACCTGGTTCGAGCTCGGCCAGGTACGGTACGTCGAACCGTTCGCCTGGTGGCAAAGCACCGATCCGAACGCGTACACCGCGCTGGCCTGGCGCTATCCCGAATTGCTGAGCCGCATCGAACTGTGGCTGGCCGCCGGCGCGGGCGCCTGGAACGAAGGTGCCGTCGCGCTGGCATGGCCGCTGCTGTGGCTCGCACTGATCGCCGGTTGCGCAGGCCAGTGGCGAGCACTGGGTGTATCGCGTGTGGGCTGTGTGGTACTGGCTTATCTGCTCGCCTCACTGCCGCTGCTGTCGGTGCATGCCGGGCTCGCCGGTTACGCCGACCTCTGGGTAGCAACAACACTGACATTTGGTGTGCTTGCCGGGCTGCGCTGGCTGCAGGATGGCGACCGATCTCAGCTCTGGCTTGCGCTTTGCTGCGTTGCTGCCTTGCCCCTGCTGAAGTTCGAAGGCGCGGTATGGGCGTTGCTGGTGATCGGTTCCGTCGTGCTCGTGCAGATTCCGCGCCACTGGCGTCGTGCCGGGGCAGCCATCGGGCTGCTGGGGGTGGTCGCCGTGATCGGGGTGTCCTGGGCACTCCAGTTGTCCTGGCTGGCGCTGGTGCGAGAAATGTTGAGCGGAGCCACCGAGGGGGGCGCCGACATTTCGCGCGCTACGGCGGCCCTGGCATTCTTCGAAGGACTGTTCGCGCACAACAATTGGCATTTACTGTGGCCTTTGCTCGTCGCCTGTGTGATCTGGCGACGCGCATTGCTGCAGCGGCGCGAAATAGCGCTGCTCGCGTTGTTGCTGGTCGGCGCGTACGTCGCGTTGATCGCGCTGTTCGTTTTCACGCCAGCGGCAAAATGGGCCGCCAGCGCGACGGCGATCAATCGGCTGGTTTTGCACTGGGCGCCGCTTGCACTCAGTCTGATCGGGTTGCTGCTGCGCGATGCGCCAGGGCTGTCTCGTAGGCCTGACGGGTCGCCGCACTGACGGCTTCGGGTCGATAGTTGTCATGCCAACGTCGCCGGCCCGCTTGCCCGAAGCGCTGGCGCAGCGTCGCATCACCACCTAGGCGATCCAGCGCCTTCGCCAGTGCGTCGGCATCACCTGGCGGCGTCAGCAGGCCGGTCTGGCCGTCGGCGACGACTTCACCGACACCCGACCCGGGAATCGCGCTCGCGACGCAGGGCAGTCCTGCGCGCATGGCTTCGAGCAGTACCATGCCGAACGCTTCCGCGCGATCGAGTGAAGGCAGGCAGAAGATCTCCGCCTGCGCGTAGGCGTGCCGCAATAGGGCGTCGTCGACGTGGCCGGTCATGCGGACGCGATCAGCAAGGCCGAGTTTCGTGACGCGGGCGCGCAGCGCCGCCTCGCGTTCGCCACTGCCGATCAACAGCAGGGCGGTGTCTGGCAGTCGCACTAGGCTGTCCAGCAGCACTTCGAAGCCTTTGTAGTGACTCAGCCGCCCGACGGCGAGCAGCCGCCGCATGCCGGCCGGCCAGAGCGCTTCGCCCGTGCCGGCCGGCACCGCTGCATCGAGCGCGAGCGGGACCACCGTGGTCTTGTCGTGCCAGCGGGCAAGTGCATGGCTTGCGTCCCGGTAAGCGGTGGACGTGGCGATGATCGAATCGGCGCGGCGCAGCAGCGCCTGCTCCCAGGGACGGTAAAACGGATACGCGATCCGCAACAGTCGGCTGGCGCTGTCGAGCGGTATGTCCGCATGCCAGTGCACGACCCACGGCAACCGGCGTGCTACCGGCACGGCCAGGGCCGCAAAGGCCGAGGTGTTGGGCACATGGATATGGAGCAGGTCAGGCCGATGTTGCGCGATCGCGCGTGCAAGGTCCCAGGGAAAGCCGGGGCTGAGCGGCGCGTACGCGAGCTGGCCCCAGCGCGCAACTTCGCGCACCGACACCGCGCCGTCGCTGCGCTGCCGCGTATGCCAGCTGCGCGCACCGGCATGGGCAAGCACCATGACCGCATCGCCGTCCGCGACCTGCTGGCGCGCGAGAATCGCCGTGAAGGTCTCGATGCCACCGGGGGTCGGCGGATAGAACTTGCCGATGTGGAGTACGCGCATGGCGCCGTGTCAGTCCGGGCGCCGGGCGACGTCGCCGCGCGATACGACGGCGCGGCGCAGCGAGCTCAGTTCTTCCTCGAGGATCGCGAGTTTCTGATTGAGCCGCCGGATCTGCCGCTCCTGGCGCGAACGCTCGATGTCGAGCTGCAGCAGCCGCAGCAGTATCAACGACAGGCCGATGATGATGGGCAGAACCGGCGGATAGGCGATGCCGCTGAGGCGGGCCAGCCAGTCGATCGTCCGCGGCACGAAGCCCAGTACCAGCGTTGCGGCGGCGACGATGAGCCACCAGAGCGCATACGGTCCGTGCAGATGGTCGCGCCGGACCAGATACAGAATGCTGCCGGCGAGGGCCAGACCGAGCAGCGCGGCGGTAATCTGCGCTGTCATGGCGCCGTGGCTCCGGTTCGCGCCCGGCGCTCCCGTGCGCCGATCCGGGCAATGCTGAGGACGGTCGTCGCCACCATGTAACGCGCGACGGTGAACCAGGACGAGAAAATGCGCGAGGCGCCGCTGCGGCGCTCGGACATGACGGTCGGTGCTTCGGCGATACGCAGTGCCTTGCGGCGCAGCAGCATCAGCACGCCGATGTCCTGGTAGTCGATCAGGCTCGCCTCTCGCGACGCGAGCGCCCGGATCGCGCGGCGGCCGTAGACGCGCAGGCCCGACGTGAAATCAGTGACCTGGAGTCCGGTAATCAGCCGGAAATAGGCCCATGCGACGCGCTTGGCGGCGCTGAGCCGCTGCGGGCAGGTCCCGATCGTCACGTCGGCCCCGCCGTCCATGTGTGCCCGGAGCAGCAAAGGCAGTTGGTCCGGATGGTGCTGGCCGTCCGCATCGAGGGTGATCACGCGTTCGTAGCCATTGCGCAGGGCATACCGCATGCCGGCCTGGCTAGCACCCCAGGCGCCGAGCTGGAACGGCAGGGTGATCACCGTCGCGCCGGCCGCAGCGGCGGCGGTCGTCGTCTCGTCGGTACTCGCATCGCTGATGACGAGCACGTCACAGGCCAGTGCCGCCCTCACGCCGCGCACGACCTCGCCCACCGTGTCCTGCTCATTGCGGGCAGGAATCGCGGCAAGGCAACTGCGAGCGCCAATCTGTTGATTTGACACGGGACTCCGGCGTGCGCCAAAACCCGATTCTCCCAATGGGACTCGATCGGCGTCAACGCGAAAAAAATCTTCACGAAAGTGTCCGCTCGAGCGTCCGGGCTGCGTTACTAGCTCCCGAGTACCCCTGCGGGTGCCGAATCGGTTCGGCCGAATCTGGTGTAACGGCTCACGAATCCGTCGCTAAAGCATTGACGGCATTTGATTGTGCTGATTACACTCCTTTTCTGTCGGGCCCCATGAACTCTGCGTGGGCAGGAAGCGCGCTTCCGCCCGATCCAACTTGGGAGAAATCTAAATGAAAGCCAATGTCATGACGAAGACGCTGTCGCTGGCGGTGTTGGGTCTGGCGGGTATGTCGTTCGCGGGCGCCTCGATGGCGCAGTGCCCCACGACGGTGGGCCAGAACCAGACGCCTCCGGGCGTGTGGTCGGCAGGTCTTCAGACGCAGGCGTCGCTGACGGTCGTGTCGCCGGGTTTTGGCGGCACGAGCTGCATGATGCAGACAGCACTGAACCAGAATTCGTCGCCGGCATCCAAGGCAGCCGCTGTCGACCAGACGCCGAATGCCGAGCAGCGCTATCGTGCCCGCTTTATCGTCGGTACGGCGATTCCCCTGACTCAGGCCAGCCGTTCCGCGCTGATTTTCAATGTCGTCGGTCCTACGGCTGCTCCGAGCGGCACGCAGAACGCACTGCAGATCTTCCTGCTGGGCAATGGCACCGGCAAGTCGCTGCGCTTCCTGGTCGGTGACACCACCCAGCCGACGCAATACCGCCAAGTCGACATCGCCCTGCCGAACCAGAGCGGTGAAAATCGCGTCGAGATCGACCTGACCTTCGGCGCCAGCAACGGTCAGCTCCGTTACTGGGTGACCGACCAAGCCACGGCGACCACTGATGGTGCGCCGACCGCCACCGTTACCGGCCTGGCGAACAGCGCCTGGGGCGGTGTCGATCAGGCCGTACTCGGCCTGGCCGGTGCGTCGGGCCTATGGCGTTCGAACTTCACCAACACAAGCTTCGTGAACTTCGACGAATTCGATTCGCGTCGTACGTCGTTCATCGGCCAATAATCACAGCAAAAAACGGAGTGACCCTGAACATGAACTTCAAAAAGACGATGATTGCCGTCGCCGCCCAGCTGCTCCTGGTCGGCGGCGCATATGCGCAGACCTGTACCCCGTCGGCTGGTACGTTGATCGACAACCCGGCATCCAACTTGACCGTGGACACCTGCGCGTCCACCAATCAGCTGGCCAGTGTCTGTAACGGCCTGACCCCGATCGGCAATACCAGCGACACCATTTTTCAGGTGCAGATCGGTGCGGGCGCCACCGGTAGTATCGCAGTGACGCCGACCGGCTACGATGCCTATGTGGCGCTGATGCAGGGTACGTGCACCGGCGGCTCCACCTGCCTTCGTGAGGAAGACAATGCGGCATCGGGTGGCGCGGAAACCGTCAACGCAGCCGGGCTGGCTGCGGGTTCCTACTTCATGCTGATCACCTCGTTCAGCCCTGTGGCTCCGAACTGTGGTCCGACCAGCGTCGTAGTGACGCCGACTCTGCCGGTCACACTGCAGAACTTCTCGGTCAACTGACTGTCGAAGCTTTGAGTGACCTGAGCCCGTCCTGCAAAGGGCGGGCTCTTTTTTTTTCCGGATTCGGGGCTCGTCGTGATTGGTCGCATTATTTTCCTGTTCGGTGGTGCTTTGGCGTGCTCGAGTCTGGTCCATGCATTGACGGCCGATCCCGGTGATGCCGGACAGGCCTATCAGTTTCAGACGAAGCGTGCGGTATTCACACTGGTCAACGACGAGGAAACGGAGGCAAGCGGAATCCGCATTACTCCAGCGCGACCGTCAGATCGTGTGATTTCCGCGCCTACTCGTCTTGCTCCTGGTGAGCGTCGCGAGATCGAAGTCGAATTGAATGCGGCCGATGATTTCGGCACGCGCTCGCACATGTTTCTCGTCGAATCGGCCGGAGCGAAGGGCTCCCTGGTTGCACGTGTACGCTTGTATGGTCTTTCAGTGCTGAACGATCCGGGGCGCGTCGTTGAGTTCGGCCGGGTGCCTGTCGGGGACACGCCGACGATCGAGTACGCACTGTCGAGCGACGACCCTGAGGTGCGCATCGTCGAGATCCTGAAGACCCCTCAATTTGCAACCGCGAGCATCATCAACGACGGCCGTGGCCTCATCGTGCGGCACGTCAAGGACCCGGCGCTCTGGGGGCTGGATTACGGCACAATTCAGGTGAAGCTGAATTCGGCGCTGCAACCTGAACTTGCGATTCCCGTGCGGACTGAAGTGCGCGGGAGTGTGATGCCTTCGTCGTTGCTGTTCGAACTCGGCATTGTCCGCATCGGGGCGAAGAACGATTTCATTCTTCAGTACCGCCATGTCGATGGAAAGTCATTCAAACTCGAGGACGCCAAGCTCGAGGGTATCGCTGCAGCAGTCTCTGTTGGCGATTGCGTCGGTAGTGAGAAAGGTTGTCAGCAGGTCCGCTTCGTCATTGACGACGAAAAGCAGGTCAAAGGGCAGCTCAAGGGAATGCTCAGCGCACGCGTTTCCGGTGTGGATCGGACGATTCGCACTGTCGTAGGCGGAATGCTGGTCGGCAAAGATGCGAAAATCGAGAGCCTCAATGATCTCCTCGCTGCGCAGCGAAGTCAGACTCCGAGCCTGAACCAGGCACTGGGTTCGATGAAGGCGGCACAGCAACCGATCGCGGCCCCCATTCCGGAAGGCACCGGCCCTCTGCTTCAGTGGACGGTTCTCAACGAGGACAAGATCTACGGCTATGCGATTTATCGTGCTGAGGCCGAAGATGGTCCGTTCAGCGTGCAGGGGCCCATCGTGCGCCGGTCGGTGGTATCCAAAGCCGGCATACCGACCAACTATGCGGTGCGAGACAATGAAGCGACAGTCGGCAAGTACTACTGGTATCGCATCGCAACCTTGTACTCCGACGGTAAACGCGAATTCCTGACGGCAGCGCAACGCGTGAAGGCTGGTGGGGCCGCTGACGGCTCACCGTAGCGTACATTCTGGGTGACATGCTTCGAGACGAGTGAGGGCATGGGGCGTTGCCGACATATTTGCCTGTGGCGGCCGCGCCTTTCGTATTGCACGATGATGTTCAATTGAGGCAAGTGGGCCAGGCAGTTTGCGCGGTCCTGTCAAGCAGTTGGGGCTTCGCTCCGGCCATCTCTTTCGCTGCAGGAAGGTTATGGCGAATCAGTAGTCGTCGCTATGAGAGCAGCGTCATATGAACAATCTGCTCGTGAATGGCTGCATTACATGAGTGCGCTGGCGGGCGTCCTCTAGGCTGCTGTTGCCGGAGCGCGAGGGCAAGTATGCACACCCAACGGCGGCGCGTTTCCGTATAACGTGGGTGGTTTTTCCGTCGATACATGCGCTTCGGCAAACCAGCTCACCGTCGAGTGCAATGGCCTTACGCTGATAGGTTGCGCTGCCGATACGATATGCCAGCTGGAGATTTCTCTAGGTGCGGCGGGCAGCATCACCGTGTCGCCTACGGGCTACAACGTGAGGGCCGCCATGTTGCAAACGTCCTGTATGGCAGGTGCAACGCTGCCTGCGTGAACAGGACGACGTGGATTCAGGTGGAGCCGGGACGGCGCAGTTCGCCGGGCGTTCCTGCCGGCACCTACTATGTTCTGATCACCTCATTCATCCCTGTGTCACCGAATTGCGGACTGACGAGCGTGGCTCTGGTTGCTCCGATCATTCCGGTGACGCTTCAGCGATTCACAGCTGATTGAGTGGGCGCCACTACTGCGCAATGGCTCGAGGCTCGCGTTTGCCCGGAGTACGGCTTACTTGTTGCGTGGCTGGATGAGCCCGTCGATGGACGGGCTCCGTGATCGTACCGCATGCATCCGAGACGGGCGATTTACTGCACCATCTCCGCCTTGTCGATCGTGATCGCGACCTTCGGCACGTCACCCGGCAGCGGGCCCTGGGCCGACGTTTCCACCGCCTTGATCTTGTCGACCACATCCATGCCGGCCACGACCTTGCCGAACACGGCGTAGCCGTAGGTCATTCCGCTCTGGTCGCTGACATAGTCCAGGCGCTTGTTGTCGACGACATTAATGAAGAACTGCGCGGTCGCCGAATGTGGGTCATTCGTGCGCGCCATGGCGACGGTGCCCTTGACGTTCGACAGACCATTGTTGGCTTCGTTCTGAATCGCCGGGCGCGTGCGCTTCTGGGTGAGGTCCTTGGTGAAGCCGCCGCCCTGGATCATGAATCCATTGATCACGCGGTGGAACACTGTGCCGTTGTAGAAGCCGTCTTTCACGTACTGCTGAAAGTTCTCGACCGACTTCGGGGCTTTGTCCGGGTATAGCTCGATGGTGATGTCGCCCATCGACGTACGCAGCACGACTTGTGGATGGGCTGCCTTGTTCGTATCGGCCGGCGTGTCCGAAACCTTCGCCGCTGCGGCCGGCTTCGCATCGGTCTTGGCTGCGGTTTTCGAGGCGTCCTGGGCCCCGGCGGCCAGCGGCAGCATCAGGGCGAAGGCAAGCAAACAGTGCTTCAGCACGGCGAAATCTCCTTGGTACGGGAATGCCAATGATACGCGGCGGCGCCGCTCGCGACAGCAGGGCGCTGTCGCCGGCTCGGTCTATATTTTCTCCGCCGCGCGCAGCTGCAACTTGAAGCCGAGATCCTTCAGGTGCTCGCGTTCCTGGTCGAGGTCGGCAACGGTCAGCGGATGCTGCTCCAGCCAGTCGCGGCCGAGCTTGATCTCGATGAGACGCTCGTCGCCGCGAACCGTCAACGCCGGCAATCGGTCGGCGCCGCGCGCCCGGTGGAGCAGCGTGGCCACGCGCAGCACTGCGGTCACGCGCATTGCGGTACGGCGCAGGCGCTCCGGCAACGCACCGAGGGCTTCCTGGTCGGGCTTGCGGCGATGGCAGCGAAGGATCGTCGCAAGAAATTCCTGTTCCTGGCGCGTGAAGCCGGCAAGGTCGGAATGACGCACGAGATACGCCCCGTGCAGATGGTGTTGGCTGTGGGCGATTGCGAGCCCGATCTCATGGATGCGTGAAGCCCAGCGCAGCCAGTCCAGCGCGTCGCCATCGAGTTGCCACGCGTCGGCCAGCTGATCGAACAGCAGCTGCGCAGTGGCTTCGACGCGCTGCGCCTGTGCGCGATCGACGTCATAGCGCCGCACCAGCGATTCGATACTTGCCGTTCGCGGGTCGCGCTGTTCGGCACGACCGATCAGATCGTAGAGCAGACCTTCCCGCATGGCCGTCTCGCAGACTTGCATGCGCTGGAGGTCCAGCGCCTGGAACGCAGCCTGCAGGATCGCGATGCCGCCGGCCACGACGCTCTGACGCTCATCGGACAGCCCTAGCAGACGCAGTTTCTCGATGCTGCCAGCGGTCAGCAGCGCGTCGCGCAGGCGCTCGAGGCTGCTACGCGTGATGTCCGCGTCGCTCCAGCCATTGGCCTGAACGATATTGCCGATCGCGCGTATCGTGCCGGAGGAACCAATTGTCTCGCCCCAGCCGTGCGCGCGATAGTCCGCCGCGAACTGCTGCAGTTCCACGCCGATCTCGGTCTGTGCCTGCCGCCAGCGCTTGGCCGTCAGCTTGCCGTCCTCGAAGAAACGCAGTGTGCTCGCGACGCAGCCCATCTGCAGACTTTCGGTCTCCAGCGCGTCCATGCCCTGACCGATGATGAACTCGGTGCTGCCACCGCCAATGTCGATGCAGAGCCGGCGCTCGCGGGACTCGGGCAGACCGTGTGCGACGCCGAGATAGATGAGGCGCGCTTCCTCGCGGCCAGACACGATCTCGATAGGGTGACCCAGCGCAGTCTCTGCCGGCAGCAGAAACGCGTGCGGCGCGCTCATCCGGCGCACGGTGTTGGTGGCGACGGCGCGGACACGACCGGGCGGCAATGCGCGCAACCGTTGGCCGAATCGTGCGAGGCAAGCGAGCGCACGATCGCGCCGGCTGCCCTCGAGGGTTCCGTCGCGCTGCAGACCGGCGGCCATGCGCACGCTGTCGCGCAGCCGATCGATGACGCGCAGCTCGCCGTGCTGATAGCGCGCGACGACCATGTGAAAGCTGTTGGAACCCAGGTCGACGGCCGCGAGCAGTTCGCCGTCCTGGATGGGCTTCTGGCCGTTGCGCACGCGATCACCTCAGGGCTGGTGGTCCGACGGATTCTGCCACGATGGCCGCGCGCTCGCGGAAGCTACATGCAGAGACGCGCGAGCAGGGCGAGCTGGGCCGAGTGCGGCATGTCCTCACCCGGTTCGGTACGCACGTAGTTGCCGTCGGCCTGCAGTAACCACGCCTGCGTGTTGTCGGCGAGGAAGTTCGCGAGTGCTTCGTCGTACACGCGTTGCGCGAGGGCTGGATCGACGATCGGAAAGCAGGTCTCGATGCGACGCAGCAGGTTTCGCTCCATCCAGTCGGCACTGGCGCAATAGATTTCCGGCGCGCCGTCGTTGCTGAACCAGTAGACGCGGCTGTGCTCGAGGAACCGCCCGATCACCGAACGCACGCGGATATTGTCGGAAACGCCGGCTATGCCCGGCCGCAATGCGCAGGCGCCGCGCACGATCAGGTCGATCTGTACACCGGCGATCGACGCTGCGTAGAGTTGCTGGATCACGCCGGCCTCGTTCAGAGCATTCATCTTGGCGATGATGCGTGCCGGGCGACCGGCCTGCGCGTGGGCTATCTCTCGCTCGATCTTCGCGATGAGTCCCTTGTGCAGCGTGAATGGCGACTGGAGCAGCCGCTTCAGCTTCACCGCGGTGCCAAGTCCCGACAGCTGCTGAAACATCTTGTGCACGTCCTCGCCGATGTCCGCGTCCGCGGTCATCAGGCCGAAGTCGGTGTACAGCTTCGACGTAATCTGGTGATAGTTGCCTGTCGACAGGTGCACGTAGCGGCGCAGTCGGCCCTGTTCCCGGCGCACGATCAGCAGCATCTTCGCGTGAGTCTTGTAGCCGACCACGCCGTAGACGACCTGCACTCCGGCCTCCTGCAACCGGTTGGCGAGCCGGATGTTCGCCTCTTCGTCAAAACGCGCGCGCAGTTCGACGACGACCGTGACATCCTTGCCGTTGCGCGCGGCCTCGATGAGGTGATTGACCAGCGGCGAGTGATCGCCGACCCGATAAAGGGTCTGCTTGATCGCCAGCACCTCGGGATCCTGGCTGGACTGGCGCACGAGGTCGATGACGGCGCTGAAAGACTCGAACGGATGATGCAACAGCACGTCGCGCTCGCGGATCACGTCAAGGACGTTCTGACTTCCGGCGAGTGCGGGTGCCACGCGTGCGGCGAATTTCGGGAACTTCAGGTCCGGGCGTTCGACCTGATCATAGATGGCGTTGATGCGATTGATGTTGACCGGACCGGCACAGCGATAGACATCCTGTTCCGTGAGCTCGAAGTTGGCCATCAGCATTTCGGTGATGGACTTGGGACAGGTCTCGGCGATCTCGAGTCGCACCGGATGCGCGTAGCCGCGTCCGGCGAGCTCGTCCGACAACGCAGTCGCGAGGTTCTCGACCTCGTCTTCGTCGACGACGAGTTCGGAGTTGCGTGTGACGCGGAACTGATACGAGCCCTCCACGCGCATGCCGGGAAACATTTCGTCGATGAACTGCTGCAGCAGCCCTGCCAGGAACACGAAGTCGTACGGGCCGTCGGATACTTCGGCCGGCAGGCGGATGATGCGCGGCAGGGAGCGCGGTGCACGCACCAGCGCCATGTGGCCTTCACGTCCGAACGCATCCTTTCCCTTGAGTACCACCGCCAGGTTCAGGCTCTTGTTCAGGATGCGTGGGAATGGGTGTGCCGGGTCCAGGCCGAGCGGTGACAGCACCGGCAGGATCTCGTTCTGAAAGTATCCCTGCAGCCAGCGCTTCTGCTTGACCGACCACTTGTCGCGCGTGATGAAGCGGATGCCTTCCTCGCCCAATGCCGGCAGCAGCACGTCATTCCAGAAGTCGTACTGCGCGCGCACGAGCTCCAGCGCCCGCGCGCGGATGCGGGTCAGTGTCTCGGCCGGTGACAACCCGTCCGGCCCCGGCATGGGCGTGTTCAGCGCTATCTGCTGCTTGAGCACCGCGACGCGGACTTCAAAGAACTCGTCGAGGTTGCTGTTGGAGATACAGAGGTAGCGCAGCCGTTCCATCAGGGGCACACGCGGATCCTGCGCCTGCGCCAGCACGCGGAAATTGAACTCAAGCTGGGCCAGTTCGCGATTGAGATAGAGAGACGGGTCGGCCAGATCGCGATGCATGGCGCTGTTGAGCAAGGTCATTGCAATTGTCCCGATTCCAGCGGCACGTCGGCCGCCGGCAATGCGACGAACCCGCGTCGCGCGACGATGTCCTGCGCCGGGGCGCTCAGCGCGAAGCGCAGGAAACCCGCGATGGCCGGGTCCGGCCGACCGTCGTCGGCGCGGTTGAAATACAGGTAAAGTGGTCGAGCCAGAGGATAGCGTCCCGAGATGACGCTTGCCGCATCCGGCATCACGGCCGGCCCGTCGCCCTGGGCGACCGGCAGCACACGCACCAGGCCGTTGACGTGGCCGAGTCCGGCGTATCCGACCGCGCTCGGCATCTGCGCGACTGCCGATACGATGGCGCCCGCTCCGGGAAACTGCACCACATCGGCGCGGTAGTGGCCGCGGCAGAGTGCTGCTTCATGGAAAAATTCAAAAGTTCCTGATGCGGTGTTTCGCCCGAGGCGCAGCACGGTTTGCGACGCGAGCGCGCCCGTGTGTGCACCGAGATCGCCCCAGCGTACGGCAGGTGAGCCGCCGCAGGCAGCGTCTTGGGACCAGATGCGGGCGGCATCTTCCAGTCGCAGCGCCGGCAGCGGGTTGTCCGGATGCACGAACACCACGACTGCGTCGATCGCCACGCGAATGCGGCCGGGTTCCCGGCCCCGCCGGCTACGATAGTCCGAGAGTTCCGCAGCGCTCATTGCCCGACTCATGGGGCCGACATCGGCCGCGCCGGTCGCCAGCGCGGTCGGCGCCGCTGCTGAGCCCGGTGTCCGGATCTGAAAGCGCACCTGTGGCGTTTGCACCGCATAGGCCTGTGCCCAGGCCTGTACGAGTTCGCCCAGCGTGTCGGAGCCGACGCTGGTCAGTGTGGTTTGCGCGCCTGCCGGGCCAATGAACAGGCACAGCACTGCGGCGGCCAGCCGGTGCGAGAGAGCTTTTCTCATCAGGCCTCCTCGTGCCCTGACGGCGCGCAGATACGCCCGGCATCGAAATGGCACGCAAATGTGCTGCCGACCCCGACTTCGCTGTCGATGGTCAGCCGCGCCTGATGCAGTTGCAGCACATGCTTGACGATGGAAAGTCCCAGGCCGGTTCCGCCGGTGTCGCGCGAGCGGCTGCTTGAAACCCGATAGAAACGTTCGGTGATGCGTGGCAGGTGGCTGGGGGCGATGCCCTGGCCGGTATCGCTGACGCTGAAGACGGCCTGGTCGTTTCGCATCTCCCAGGCAATCTCGATGCGCCCGCCGGCTGGCGTGTACCGCACCGCATTGCTGACGAGGTTCGAGAATGCGCTGTGCAGCTCTTTCGGCGAGCCCTTGAGGTCGACGTCGGCGCGCTGGACGACGCTGATGACATGGCGCCCCAGACTGAGCGCATCGGCCTCGCGCTTGAGCGTCTGGAGCACGCCGTTCATGGCAACGCGTTCTTCGGGAAGGCTGTCCTGTGCCTCGAGTCGCGAGAGCGTCAGCAAATCTTCGACGATCTGCGTCATGCGCCGGGACTGTGTGCGCAGTTCCACAAGAATGGGCTCGAGTTCGGGTGCCTGTTCAGGTTCTATCAGATCGAGGTAGCCGTGCACGACCGTCAGCGGCGTGCGCAGCTCGTGCGAAACGTTCGCGACGAAATCTCGACGCACCTGTTCCAGCTGCATGAGTTTGGACATGTCGCGCGCGACCAGCAGGCGCCGGCCGTGTGCATACGGAATGATCCGCAGTCCCAGGCGCAGCGCATCATCGGCTGGCGCCGGCACATCCATGAGCGATTCGTTCCAGTCGCCGTTTTCGAGCCAATGCGTGACGCGTGGCGAGCGCACGAGGTTCGAGAAATGACCGCCGAGGTCCTGCGGGTAGCTGAGTCCCAGCAGGCGCGTGGCTGCTGCATTGAACCAGAGAATTGCACCGCCGCCGTCGAGCACGACGGTCGCGTCGGGCAGGGCGGCTGCCGTCGTACGGAATGCGCGCAGCAGTTGCAGCAGACGCCGCCGTCGGGCTCGCTCGCGGCGCTGGCGCACTACCGGAAGACGATACAGGGCGCCCCAGATGCCGGTGTCGTCGATGCTGACTCGCTGCGAACCGCCCTGAAGCCAGGCGCCGAACCGCTGCAATCGCCATAGCACGTTTGAAAGCAGCAGGGCCGTCGTGGCAAAAAGCCACCAGGCCAGCCCGCCCACGAGCAGCCCGAGCAGCAGGGCTGCGCCGATCGCGCCGAAGGTGCGCCAAAGGCTCGTCGCGAATGCGCGTTCGACGCGTCCGTTCATGCCGTGCGGGCGCCGGCGCGGAGCCCGCTCAGGGCGTTACCGAAAAGCGATAGCCAGCGCCGCGCACGGTCTGGACGAGGTTTTCGAGCTGGTAGGGCTCCAGTGTCTTGCGCAGGCGGCGGATGTGGACGTCCACGGTCCGTTCCTCGACATAGACGCTTCCGCCCCAGACCTGGTCGAGCAGCTGACTGCGCGAATACACGCGTTCGGCGTGCGTCATGAAGAAATGCAGCAGGCGGTATTCGGTCGGACCGATCTGCACGGTGTGTTCGCCCGCATACACGCGGTGCGCGGCGCCGTCGATGCGAAGGCCGCCCAGTTCGACCACGCCGTCGCCCTCGTCTCCATGTGTGCGGCGCATGACCGCTTTGATCCGGGCGATGAGTTCCCGCGCCGAGAATGGCTTGACGACATAATCGTCGACGCCGGCGTCCAGGCCGTTGACGCGATCGCTTTCCTCGCCGCGTGCCGTCAGCATGATGATCGGAACCTCGCGCGTGAGGTCCTCCTTGCGCAGTCGGCGCGCGTATTCGAGGCCGCTCATGCCGGGCAGCATCCAGTCGAGCAGGATCATGTCCGGGACGCGTTCGGCGATCGCCGACTGGGCGATGCGTGCGTCGGCGGCATGCACCGGGTCCATGCCGGCCTTGCGCAGGGCGAACGCGACCATGTCGCGGATTGCCGTTTCGTCTTCAACGATGAGGATGCGTTTTTGCACGGTTGCACGCGGGTTGCGCCGCGGCGCGACGCTTTCGTGACAGCGGCGTTATTGCAATGCAGGATTGTTACGCCTCGATGACATCGTTGCACAAGAGTCTGAATCCCGGCACGAAATCGCTGGCGCGAGACGCCCCTGGTCCTGCGGCTTGACGCCGCGGCGCCGCAGCTCGAGCACGTACGGCGTGACCTCGGCGATGCGCGCCTCGATGCGGGCGCGCTGGTAATAGTCCAGGTCGCGGCGGTCAGTCAGTGCGCGCAACTGGCTCATCGCATCCTCGAGGCGGCCGCTGAGCAGGGCGACATCGGCATAGGCTTCGGCGGCGCGAATCTTGTCGCCGCCGAGTTCCGAGGCCCGCGCGAAGACGCGATAGACCTCCGGATCATCGATTTCCTCTGCCATGAGCGGGCGCAGCAGGTCCTGCGCGCGACGGCCGCTGCCGGCCTTGCCGTCTTCGATCAGGGTCTGCGCGTAGGCCAATGCGATCGCGCGGTTCGACGGCGAGTTGGCAACGAGGCGCTCGTAGCGGTTCAGCGCGTCGGTGCGCCGGCCCGCCTGGGCTTCCGCCTGGGCGAGCGCAAGCTGATACGGCAGCATGCCGGGGGCTTCGTCCACGAGCGGTTGCAGCAGCTCCCGCGCTTTCTCTCCCTGGCCGGTGCGCCAGAGGGCGAGCGCATGGCCGTAGTTCGCCGCCGCCGCTGCGACGCTGCCGGGCTCGCGGCGGGAATCCGTGTAGTAGGTGATCAGCGCGCCGGGTTGCTCGGCCGACAGTACACGGGCGCGCTCGCGCATCAGCGCGAAATAGAGATTCGGAACGTCCGCCAGGACGAGGGTCGTATCCAGCTGCGGCAGCGGCGGGAGATCGTCTTCCTTCGGCGGCCTCAGCCGATAGCCGGCCGGCATCGGCGGCAGGCTGTTGCTTCGGGCACGCGCCGACCGCTGTTCCGCGGCCAGCGCGTCGGCCCGCGCCTTGGCGTCGCTGATGCGGTCGGTATTGACCGGATGTGTGCGCAGCAGGTCCGGTATTCCCCGGTCACCGGCGCCGGGGCGCAGTGCACGTTCCATGCGCGCGAAAAAGCTGGCCATGTACTGCGGATCGAAGTCCGCGCGCGCGAGGGTCTGGATGCCGACGCGGTCGGCTTCGATCTCGTCCTTGCGCGTGAAGTTGATCTGGCGCTGCTGGATCAGCGAGGTACCGGCGACCATGGCAGCCTCGGCGCCATCGCCGCTGGCGCCCTGTGCTGCAATCATGGCGCCGAGCATGGCGAGGGCGATCGGCAGTGACGCCTTCTGCGAATCCTCGAATGCACGCAACAGGTGGTTCTGGCTGATGTGGGCAATCTCGTGCGCCAGGACAGCGGCTACCTCACCCTCGTCTACGGCCGTCGTGATGAGCCCGCTGTTCATGCCGATATAGCCGCCGGGTGCGGCAAAAGCGTTGATCGCGGCGTCGCGCACGACGAAGAACGTATAGGTCTGTTCGGGCTTGTCACTGTGCGCGACGAGGCGATAGCCGAGCGCGTTGAGATAGTCGACGACGAGTGGATCGTCGAGCACCAAACCGTAGGCGCGCAGCTCGTGCATCATGCTCGCGCCATAGGCGCGCTGTTCCTGAGGCGACAGGATGGCGGCCGCGGAGCTGCCGATGTCGGGCAGCCGCACGCCGGATTCGCGCGCGCCGGCAACACCGGTGGCGCAGAGGCTCAGCAGGGCAAGAATCCAGGCTCGCATGGGCGGACCGTACGGCGATCGGGGAAGCTGCGACACCATAACCCAGCGGAGGTTCCCCCGGCCAATGGCTTGCTTCGGTGCGTTCATGGCCGGTTTCGTCCATGCTCGCCATCCCTCCGCTCAGCTCTTGCCCAACCGATTTCCGGCCCCACAATGGCGGCGACGACGGCGACGGAATTCCCCGATGCGCCGCCGCAGGAGAAGCGCGTGGCCAGGATAGAAATGTATACGACGGCGATCTGCCCTTACTGCGTTGCCGCCAAGAATGTGCTCAAGGCCAAAGGGCTGGAGTACAGCGAAATCCGTATCGATACCGATCCCGTCAGGCGCGACGAGATGCTCGCGCGCAGCGGGGGGCGGCGCACCGTGCCGCAGATCTTCATCAACGAGCAGCATGTCGGCGGGCACGATGATCTGGTCGCTGCCGACCGCAGCGGACGCCTCGCGGAGCTGCTGGAGAGTGGGGCATGAGCGCCGATCGCGTGCGTGAGTTCACCGAGTTCCGCAAGCGCATGAACGAGCGGATCCTCGCCGAGGACAATCAGGTCGTGCGGCGCTTTTTCGCGCTCGACACACAGACCTACAAGGGCGGCGCGCTCGATGTGAAGACCAAGGAAATGCTGGGTCTCGTCGCGTCGATGGTGCTGCGTTGCGACGATTGCATCGCGTACCACGTGGCGCAGTGCAGCGAGGCTGGCGTGACCCGGGACGAGTTCTTCGAGGTCTTCAGCGTCGGGCTCGTCGTCGGGGGTTCCATCGTGATTCCGCATCTGCGCCGCGCGGTCGATTTTCTCGACCAGCTCGAGAGCGCGGAGACCGCAGCTCCGGCCCCCCACGATCACGTCACCGGCTGAGTGCGTCAGCGCTTGTCGGCACGGATCAGCTGCACCGCTGTCCGATCGGGCGCGAAGCCATCGAGGCGGTTGATGTCGATCGCGTCAAACTCTGCGATGACCGCATTGCGCGCGTCGGTGAGGCGGCAGCGCTGCGGCGGTGCCGCCTTCGGTGCGGTGGGGTCGCGTTCGCAGCTGAGCACCGAGCCGTCGTCGCCACTCAGACGGTAGTTGGCGACGGCAATGAAGCTCGTTGCGCTGAGTCTCAGCTGGCGGGCACTGCGCGGTTGTCCCGGCGTTGCGCCGAGCAGCACCCAGTCGCCCTGCCATGCGGTGCCATCGGTACGTTCGGCGAATGGCAGGTGAGCCAGCGCGATGACCTGCTGGTGCAACACTGGCTGGTTGTCGCCGAGTTCATAGCGCCCCAACCAGGCAGTCGCGCGGCCGTTGCCGTCGAAGTCGAGCGCGAGCACCGCGTTTTCGCTGGCGCGGCGACCGCTGTCGAGGCCGTCGCGGGTCGCGGCGAGCAGGTCGATTTCCGCTGTGCGTCCGCGCAGACGGCCCGTACCGAAATACCAGATCGCGTCGCCGCTGCCGGTGCGCCCGAGCACGGCGGCGGCGATGGTATTGCCCTGGATCTCGAAGCTGAATCCGGTGCCGGCCATCGGATTGCTCGTTTCGTTTTCGGGCAACGGCCACCATAGTCCCGATGATGGCACCGCACGGGGACCCGGTTGCGGCGCGACCAGCGCGAATCCGCGCAGTTCTGCCGGCGCCGTGGCGCTGTTGGCCGTTACGACGCTGACGCGCAGCGGGGTGGCGGGCCATTGCCGGCCCAACACCGGGGCCAGGTCGACTTCGATGTCGAACGGCACGCTCGCGCGGGCGCAGAGCGGCTTCTTCGAACGCAGTTCGATGCGCAGCTCATTGCCGTCGAGCTGGATGTCGTCGAGTGCCGGCAGGCAAGGTGTGGGCCAATTCCCCTGCAGGCGCAAGCGCGGGCGCGTTGCCGGCGTGTCGGTGATGGCATCGATTCGCAGCTCGGGGCTGTCGCTGTAGGGCGCGAGTACCGGATCGGATGCGGCTGCTGTCGCGCCGGCAGCTCCGCCCCCGAACAGGAGGGTTACGCGCAGGGCGCGCGTGAAAACGGACGAAAGTCGCATACGGCGGAGGTTGTCCGGGGGAGAGGCATCTTCGATAATGCGGGGTTTCCCTCGTCTCAGACAAGCCGGCACTGGAGCATTCCCATGAGCAAGACTATCGCCGTCATCCGCGGCGACGGCATAGGCCCGGAGATCATGAACGCGACCTTGCGCGTTCTCGATGCACTGAAAGCCGGGTTGGTCTATGAGTTCGTGGACGCGGGCATGGCCGCCCAGGAACGCTGCGGCGAACTGCTGCCGCAGACCACGATGGAATCGATCGCACGTCACCGCGTCGCGCTCAAGGGGCCTCTGACCACGCCGATCGGCGGCGGGTTCTCTTCGCTCAACGTGGAACTGCGCAAGCGCTTCGATCTCTACGCCAACGTGCGTCCCGCGATCACCATTCCCGGCACCAAGGCCCGTTACGAGGGCATTGACCTGATAACGGTCCGGGAGAACACCGAGGGCGCCTACGGCTCCGAGGGCCAGACCCTGTCGGAAGACGGTGATACCGCGCATTCACAGATCAAGGTCACGCGGCGTGGATCCGAACGCATCGTGCGTTATGCCTTCGAGCTGGCGCGGCGACAGGGACGCAGAAAGGTCACGATCGTCCACAAAGCCAACATCATGAAGACCACCTCGGGTCTTTTTCTCAAGGTTGCACGCGAGGTGGCGGGCGAGTATCCCGAAATCCAGTGTAACGAGATGATCGTCGACAACTGCTGCATGCAGCTCGTCATGAACCCCCAGCAGTTTGACGTGATCGTGACGACGAATCTGTTCGGCGACATCATCTCCGACCTTTGTGCCGGTCTCGTCGGCGGGCTGGGGCTCGCACCGGGCGCGAACATCGGCACCGAAGCCGCAATCTTCGAAGCCGTGCATGGCTCGGCGCCGGACATCGCCGGCAAGGGAGTGGCCAACCCGTGTGCGTTGCTGTTGGCCGCCTGCCAGATGCTCGGCCACCTAGGCCTCGAGGATCAGGCGCAGCGCGTGCGCGCGGCGATCCGCGACGTGGTCGGACGCAAGGACCGCGTCACGCCGGACCTCGGTGGCAGCGGCAGCACCGAGACGTTTGCCGATGCGCTGATCGAGAGCCTGAGCAAAGCCTGAAGCCTTCGTTCCAGGCTTCGAACCAAAAACGGCGTGTCGCGAGACACGCCGTTTTTGCATTTACTGCACTGCAATCGTCGCCTGTGGCGAGTGTGGTCACCGCAGACACCGCTAAGACGCGCGCAAAAAAGCCAAACCGGTTTCGGTAGTGCGGAAAATCACTTCTCCCCCGAGCTGTAGTGGCCAGGTAAACATGGCTCGATGCCGGGTCAGCGCGCATTGCTCCAGCCGCGCGACTTTTCGATGTGCTGTTCCGCCAGCGCTACTGCCCCGGCGGCGCCGACAGCAAGGTGAGCGGCACGTCGTCACGCCGGAACTCCGCGACGCCCGGAATGCTGATGGAAATACTCACGCGATTGGCGCCGTCGGCAGGTTCCGTGCGGGTGGGTTGCGTGAGCTTTAGCTGGATGGTGCCGGCCGGGCGGACCTGCGTAGGTCCGGCTGGTGTCGGGCAGGTACGGCAGTAGCCGGACGTCACCTCGTTGAGGGCAAGCACGGGGGTATTGGCGAGGTTCACGTCGGTGAGTGCCGTGATCGCCCAGCGCGAGCGGCCCTGCAGATCCGGGTAGTAGACGATGGCCACGAGCTGGCTCTGGCCGGCGGCTCCCCGGATACTCAGGAGTTCCATGCCCCAGCCGAGGTCGTTGCCATTGCCGCTGTACCAGTGCCCCGAGAAGTCCGGAGTGGTGTGGGCAGTCGCGGTTACTGCAGGCTCGATGCACCAAGTGTCGCGTTCTCCGCGAATGCTCCATCTCATGACGGCCAGCGCCGGTGCGCCATTGCGGTCAGCGCTGCGGCATGCGGGCGATTGCCGTGCCTGATTGAAATCGATGAACAGCTGCCCTGTCGATGAGCGGTCAATCTCGGTGCGCCGGGTTGCCGCACTGTAACGCAGCCGCATCAGCGCAATGCCGTCGGCCTGCTTCGCGCCGATGAACTTGCCGTCGATCAGGCGGCCGAGTCCCAGGTAGTATTCGGGTCGGTTGTCGGGCTCGAATGTGTAAAAAATAACAAAGTAAAGGTCGCCATTCGCGGCGTCGCGCGAATACAACTGGAAGTCGAGCCCGTGGCCGCCGCGTGAGCGGTCGTACCAATTGCCGACGACGGGGATGGTGTAGTTCGGCGCCGGTGCGTCGTCGTTGGACCAGCCCAGTGCATTCAGCATCGGCAGCGCGAGCCCGAGATCGCGGTTCGACAGCCCATTGTCGTAGGCATTCATGAGATCGCCGGGCTGCACCGTGTGCGACAGCGTCGAACCCGGCAGCGTCGTGCACGGATCGGCCGGCGCGTCGCGTTCGCACGGCGTGAACAGTTGAGGGAAGCTGTCGGGCATGGGGTCGTTGCGCTTTTCATTGCGCGGCGAGTTGACGGCCTCCATGCCGGACCAGCGTACCGCGTCGGGAGTGACCAGGGCGGCTGCGCGTTCGGCGTCCGTGGTATCGACACCGAGGAAGGGCTTGTAGGTGCGGGTTTGCGCGTCCACGAGCGCGAGTTGACGACTGAAAGCGTCGTCGTACGACAGTCCGTTCGACGCGCGGGCGCGGGCGCCCAGTGGGGTTTCGCCGTTCTCGGGATCGACGTTGACGACACTGAGGAAGCCCAGTCCGTGGGTCAGCTCGTGCATGGTCGTCGTCACGAAATCGATCGAACGTTGCGGTTTGCCGGCCCCGGTAAAGCCATAGTAGAACGGCGCGCCGATGATGTTGACCGGGGGATCGAGGTCGCTATTGAACGTGGCTTCCATGTCGAACGCCGTGTCACAGTCGTTGCTGAACGTCGCGCATTGCGGAGCACCGCTGCGACGCACCATCTCAGTGACCGAATACCACGTGTATTTGTCCGGCAGCCACGGCACGCTGAAATCCGCGCTGTCGAACACGTAGGCGGTCGGGCCGGCGAATGCGATGCGTGCACCGTCCGTGCGGCTGCCGCCGAGTGGCTGCCAGCAGGCGCTGACACGAAGCCGGTTCGGCAGCGCAAGCTGCGTTGCGAGCAACTGGCCGGCGTGGGCCAGTGCGTTGCGTCGCTGTTCGCCCAGCGTCGTTCCGGAATTGCCGTCGATGGGCGTGGTCGCGGTCGCATCGAACCACGCCTCGCGCCTGCAACCATCGCTGCCCGAATAAAAGAAGTCGATGCCGGCCTGCGGCACCGTTTCGCGCAAGGTCGCAGTCAGCGTGAGGTTCTGCGCAGTGCCGGTCTGGTTCAGCAGCGCGATGTACCAGCGACCGGCCCGCAGCGGAATGGTGCTCGACTTCTGGACGATGACGCTTTCGTCGCCGTTCGGGCTGAGGCCCCAGTAGTGCGCGTAGTCGAGAAACAGATCGGCGTCGGGCGGTGCGCCCTCGTTCGCGGTCGCGTCGGCGAACGGCGTGCCGTAGCGCAGCACGAAGTCGACGTCGTCGTCGGTCAGGTTGTCGACCTGGACCTGCAGTTGCGCGTCGGCGGCACCGACGTCGATGTAGTACGAGGTCGAAAAACTGGAGGCGGGAATCAGCAGATTGACCGGCTGACCACTCTGAAGGCCTATCGTGGGCGCAGCCGCGGCCGTGCCGGCGAATGCCGCGAGGATAGCGGCGGCGAAGAGCCGGACGATCATCGCTGCAGTTCCGGCAGCCCGCGTCCGTCCATCGGGCGAGGACGCGGATTGGGGATCTCGCGACATTGGATCTGGATGCGGCCGTCGCTCGTCGGCACGGCCTGGACCTCAGTGGCCAACGGTGCCGAAATCGTCTGTGCCAGCGGCGAGCGCATCACAGGACCATTCTTGGCCGTCGCTGCATGCTTGCCGCCGGCCAGCGGATGAAAGTCTGGCTGCGTCGCCGCTGCGGCGGGCAATGCCGCCAGCAGCGCGCCGAACAGTAGGGTCTTGCGCATGACTGTGGTCCTTTGCTCAGGGTCCGGCGCGCCGGCGTCGCGGTCGCACCGAAACTCCGTGGTCGAGTACGTCGATGGTACTGCGGCCGGGACGGTACGCCGCATCGAGCGCTGCATGAACGTAGTCGGTCGCGGCCGCGCAGGCGGTACGCAGATCAAGCCCGAGCGCGAGATTGGCCGTGATGGCGGCCGCGAGTGTGCAGCCGGTGCCATGGCCGTGGCGCGCGAGGCGCGGATGGACGAACTCGTGGCAGTCGCCGTCCAAATAGAGCCGGTCGACCACGTCGGTGCCGCGCTGATGGCCGCCCTTGATCAGCACTGCCCCCGCACCGTCTGCGATCAGGTCGGCCGCGACGCGATCGTAGTCGCGTGGGCGGCGCAGCGCGCGGCCGCCGAGCGCCGCGGCTTCAGGGAGGTTCGGCGTCACCAGCCGTGCGAGGGGAAGCAGGTGCTCGCGCAGGGCCGTTACGGCCGAGCTCTCGAGCAACGCGGCGCCGCTGGTCGCGATCATGACCGGGTCCATGACGTAGATTGCCGACACGGCGTCCCGCATCCCGCGCGCCACGGCGCGGACCGTGCGTGCGTCGGCCAGCATGCCGGTCTTCCAGGCGGCGATGGCAAAGTCGTCGCGCACCGCCTCGATCTGGGCGCGGATGATGCGCGGCGGCAGCGTCTTCACGCACGTCACTGCTCGGGTGTTCTGGGCGGTGACCGCGGTGAGTACGCTCGTGCCATGCACCCGGTGAGCCAGGAACGTCTTGAGGTCGGCCTGTATGCCGGCACCTCCGCCGGAGTCGGAACCGGCCACGGTCAGTACGCATGGGTGGGCAACGTGTATTGGCATTTGTTGTAATCCTGCAACAGGGTTATGTTCGTGGCTGTCGTTTCACGCGCAAATGGCTGCCAGAACTCGCGAATCGCCAGTGTTGCGTACTTGACGCGGTGTTGCGTTATTGCCAAACTCCGCCCCGACAGTCACCACAAGCCATGGACCACGCGGCAGGGTCATGTACAGGGCAAACGCAACAGCAGCGTTTAGAAAGCCGATGGGAGCGATCAGTTTTGGCCTGACGCTCCCTTTCTATTTTCTCGCTCCGGCTGCACTGGCTCAGATCGGCGGTGACTCGGTCATGCAGCGCTGGCAGGAGTATGCCCGCCAGAGCATCCAGCCCGACTTCTCCTGGGCGGAATCCAATGTGCCCGCCGTCGCGCCCCAGTTGCTGGAGCTCGCGACGACGCGCAGCGCCCGTTCGACGTATGCGGCGATCGGCAGCAACGCACTGATCGGTGTTTCCGTGCGCAGCAGCGTCGTTGACGACGTGCCCAGCAGCAGACTGGGTGACGACGGTATCGTGCCGCGACTTATTCCGGAATCGCGCCCGGGGCTGCACCGATACATCGTGGCACCTTCCTACGTGCGCGGCTGGGGCGACAGCGGTCGCTGGTCGGTAGCCGCGCTGTTTGCGTATCAGCGTTTTTCCAATGCGACGTTCGGCACGAGCGCCGACGACGGTGTCGACGATTTCGCGACGGCGCCGGGACTGGCGACGGCGGCCTACGGGCGCGGCGTCCGCGTCGATCTCAGCGAGATGATCGGCGACCGGGTGCGGTGGACCGCGAGCTATCAGTCGCGGGTCAACATGGACGCATTCAATAGCTATCGCGGCGTTTACGCCGATCCGGGTGACTTCGACATTCCGGCCAGCGCCGCGTTGAATCTCGGAATCGGTCTTGCGCCGTGGCTGAGCCTGGAACTCGAGCTCGAGCGGGTCATGTACAGCAACATCCGCGCCTTCACGAGTCCGACCCTGCCGCGTCGTTTCCTGGCGGCTCTTGGCAGTGGCGCGAGCCCGATATTCGAATGGGACGACCTCGACGTGTACAGCGTGGCGTCGGTCCTGCACGGCGGACCTGCCGGCGATGTCGCATTGCGCTACAGCACTCGCACGCAGCCGGCCCCGACCTCTCCGTTGCTCGATCGGCTGCTGGGCGAGGTCTCGAACTACAGCGTCGACCTGACATATTCGCGCTGGATCGGTCCGAACGGCCAGCTGCGTTTCATCACGAGCTACGCACCGGCGCAGTACCAGTTCGGCCTGCCGACGAACTATGCCTCGCGCAACGCGCTTGCGGGCAACCAGCTCGAATTCGAGGCCGTCTGGGCTACCCGATTCTGATTCTTTCCACTCCATGGGCTTTTGAAGGGGGCGTACAAGCCCCCTTTTTTTATGTGTGAACGGTCCGTGTCAGCCGTTCGGGCAGGCAACGCAACGCGGCATCCGTTTCGCCGCATTGCCCGCGCCTTGCCGGTTCTCTTTAAAGCTTTTCCGACGCATAGTCTGCCAGACGCGAACGCTCGCCGCGCCGCAGCGTGATGTGTGCACTGTGCTGCCATTCCTTGAAGCGATCCACAGCGTAGGTGAGGCCTGAGGTCGTTTCAGTCAGGTATGGCGTGTCGATCTGCTCGACATTGCCGAGACAGATCATCTTCGTTCCGGGGCCGGCCCGCGTCAGCAGAGTCTTCATCTGCTTCGGGGTCAGGTTCTGCGCTTCGTCAATGATGACGTAACGACTCAGGAATGTACGGCCGCGCATGAAATTGAGTGATCGAATCTTGATTCGCGATGCGAGGAGATCGTTCGTGGCCGCGCGTCCCCACGCGCCACCCTCGCTGGGGCTGGTCAGCACCTCGAGGTTGTCGGTCAGTGCGCCCATCCAAGGGGTCATTTTTTCCTCTTCGGTGCCCGGCAGGAAGCCAATGTCCTCACCGACAGAAACGGTCGCACGCGTCATGATGATTTCGCGATACCGCTGCTGGTCCATGACTTGCGCGAGGCCTGCTGCGAGCGCGAGCAGGGTTTTGCCAGTGCCTGCCGTACCCAGCAGTGTGACGAAGTCGACTTCCGGGTCCATCAGCAGGTTGAGTGCGAAATTCTGTTCCCGGTTGCGAGCCGTGATGCCCCAGACATTGTGCGAGCCGGTGTAATCGTCCATGAGGCGCAGGCGCGCGCGGCCGTCGCGGACTTCGATCACGCGCAACTCGAGCATGTCGTCGCCGTCGGGTATGTAGAGACATTGGTGCGGGAACCAGTTTTCGTCCTTGCGCAGCTTGATTTCGTAGAACGTATGGTTGCGATCCTGCCACGATTTCAGGTCTTTCTGGTGCAGGGTCCAGAAACCTTCCGCCAGTTCGGTGTGACCCGAGTAGAGAAGGCTGAAGTCGTCCAGGGCCCGGTCGTTCTCGTAGTCCTCGGCTGTTATGCCGTAAATCGAGGCCTTGATCCGGAGATTGATGTCCTTGCTGACCAGCACGACGGGTACGCGCTGGTAGAGTTCGCGCAGCATCAGCACCGCAGCGAGGATCTGGTTGTCGGCCTTCACCTTGCCCGACGCGGTCTCCGGCGTCCGTGTCTGGAAGTAAAGGCGTCCGACAGCCTTGCCGCGTTTGAGGTTGACGCCTTGCGGCGAGACCAGGTCGAGACCTTCCTCGATCTTGCGATCGCCGCCGTGCTCGATCAGCTCGTTGATGAAGCGACTGACCTGGCGCGCGTTGCGTGAAACCTCCGACGTCCCCTTCTTGGCGTTGTCGAGCTCTTCGAGCACCGTCATCGGTATGAAGACGTCGTGTTCCTCGAAGCGGAACAGCGAAGTCGGGTCGTGCATGAGCACGTTCGTGTCCAGCACGTAGATGCGCTTGCCTCGGGTCATGCGTGAGCCTCGAGCGGAGATGAGAGTAGGGCGCCGGGCGCTGGCGGCGTTGCCGGAATGCGGGTGCGAGCCGGCGCACTCACGTGGTCGGGATGCTTCCGAGCACATCGGCCGCGTGGCCCGGCACCTTGACCGGACTCCAGCGCCGGTGGATCCGACCGGATGGGTCGATGAGGAACGTGCTGCGCACTATGCCCAGGTAGCGTCGTCCGTAAAGTACCTTTTCGTGGATGACGTCGAACGCCTTGCACCAGGTTTCGTCGGTGTCTGCAATCAACGCGAAGGCGAGCTTCTGCTTGGTGGCGAAATTCGCATGGGTGCGCACGGTGTCGCGTGACACGCCAATCACTACCGCGTTACGACGCTCGAATTCTGGCTGGAGATCGCGGAAATCCTGTGCTTCATTCGTGCAGGTCGGGGTATTGTCTTTTGGGTAAAAGTAAACTGTGACCCATTTTCCGCGCAGCGAGGCGAGCGTGAGCGGAGTTCCATCGGCGGTAGTGCCGGTCAGTGTGGGAGCCTTGTCGCCGGGTTCGAGCATGTTCAGAACTTCATCGGATCCATGATGGCGTCGAGGTTCAGCCCGTCGCAGAACTCTAGAAAATCGTCGCGCAGCGCCGCAATGTGAGTCGTTGACGGGATGCCGATCGTTACCTGGGCGGAGAACATGTCCGCGCCGGTCTGCATTGCCCGGTAGCGTGACGAATGCAGTTGCTCGATGGTGATGCCGCGGCGTCCGAAGAACTCCGCGAGCTGATGCAGTATGCCCGGGCGGTCGGCGGCGATGACTTCGACGACATACGGCAGCAGCGTGTTCTGGACCGGCTTCGGGCCGGTACGGAAATGCGTGATGCGCAGGTTTTCCCCGCGTTCGAGCTTGTTCAGCGCATTCTCGAGCTTCGCAATCGCATCCCACGGGCCGACGGCGAGGGCGAGCACGGAGACATCGGAGCCCAGTGCGGCAACACGGGCGTCGACGAGGTTGCAGCCGCACTCGGATATGCGCCGCGTGACGGCGACCAGTGGCGATTCGGGCTGCGGCGCGAACGCATTGATGAGCAGGTAATTCTCGTTCGCCGGCGGACGTGGCACGGTTTCGGTCAAGGCGGATTTACCTGCTTGCTTCACGATCCGTGCGTCGCCTGGAGGTGGTGCCGAGCCGCGCCGGCAGTCGCCCGCAGAATACTTGCCACACCTGGGGGCCGCAAGTAACATGCGCCGCTCTTTGCCCCGAGCCGGGAACCTGCGCTTTGAATCTTTCCGGAAGCATCTGTGCGCTGGCAACTCCGTTCGATACCGACGGTAAGCTGGATCTCGATGCCTTCGCGCGGCTGGTCGAGCGTCAGATCCAGGGTGGCACGCAGGGCGTCGTGATTGCGGGCTCTACCGGCGAAGCGCATGCGCTTTCGCCGGCGGAGTTCGACGAACTCGTCGCGTTCGGCGTCCGTCTTGTCGGCGGCCGCATTCCGGTAATCGTCGGTACCGGGGGCGCCAATACCACCAAGACAATCGCCACGACGCAACGGGCCAGACAGCTCGGTGCCGATGCCGCCCTCGTGGTGACGCCCTATTACGTGCGCCCAACGCAAGACGGGCTTCATGCGCACTATGTGGCGATCGCCGATTCGGCCGATGTGCCCATCATCCTCTATAACGTGCCGGGTCGCACCGGATGTGATCTGCTGCCTTCCACAGTGGCTCGTCTTGCGGCGCATCCCGGCATTGTCGGTATCAAGGAGGCGGTCGCCGACCCGCTGCGCGTTGCCGATCTGCTGGCGCTGCGCTGTGATGCATTTCATGTGCTGTCGGGTGATGACCCCACGGCATTGCGAAGCCTGCTGGCCGGCGCCGATGGTGTGGTTTCCGTCGCCAACAATCTGGTGCCGGGAGCGTTTCGTGCGCTTTGCGACGCGGCCCGTGCTGGTCGCCGCGATGAAGCGACAGTTCTCGACGCCCGCCTTCAGCCTCTGTTCGATGCGCTTGCGGTGGAATCGAATCCGATTCCGCTGAAATGGGGGCTGTCGCTGCAGGGGTACGGCAGCGCAAGCCCGCGCTTACCCCTTACCGAACTGTCCCCGAACCATCGTGATCGCTTGCGCGATCTGCTGATGAACCTGCAAGATGCCGCGGTTTGATGCCGCATTTGCGCTCCACCGTCCAAGACTGATCAAGGTTTCCCCGTGAATTCGAAGTCCGCACTACGAATTGCGCTGCTCGTCGCGCTGATTCCCCTGCTGGGTGGTTGCAGCCTCTTCAAGTCGAAGTCCGAATGGGACAAGGCAGCCGAGGCCCGGCCGCTGGAAATTCCACCGGATCTCGAGGCCCCGCCGAGCCGCGGCGAGCTCGTGGTGCCGGCTGCCGGTACCCCGCGTGCGGCAGCCCGTAGCAGCGGCCCGACCGGAATCGACGGGCTCAATGTCGCCGACACGGTCGACAGCACTTGGCAGCGTGTCGGCACTGCGCTGGAGCGCGCCGACAATCTCGGCAGCATCACGGCGCGAGACGAAAGCGCGCATACCTACTCGCTGTCGGTGACGACGAAGCGCACGCGCGACGAGGGCGGCTTCTTCAAGCGGTTGTTCACGCGCAAGAAGGTCGAAACCGTGACCGAAAGCGTGAACATCGGTGTCAGCGCGGATGGCGGCGGTAGCCGTGTCAGCGTCAGCGGAGGCGCTTCGGCCGTGCAGCGCGTCGTAGCGGTACTGCGGGAACGGCTGGGCTGAGCCTTTTGGGCTCAGCGCTCCAGCAGGCCGAGCTTGCCTGGCTTGCCGTCCCAGTCCTTGGCGTCGGCAGGCGGGTCCATGCGTTCGGTCAATACTGGCCAGGCCTTGGCCAATTCCGCATTCAACGCGATGAAATGTTCCTGTCCGGCAGGAACGTCGTCCTCGGGGTAGATCGCGTTGGCGGGACACTCGGGTTCGCACAGGGTGCAGTCGATGCACTCGTCCGGGTCGATCACGAGGAAATTCGGGCCGGCATGAAAGCAGTCCACCGGGCAGACTTCGACGCAATCGGTGTACTTGCACTTGATGCAGTTTTCGGTGACAACGAAAGGCATGTGGTTACCGAGCCTGCTGAGTAGGATCAAGGGGAGTAAAGTGGCGCTCCCTAGGGGGTTCGAACCCCTGTTCTCGCCGTGAGAGGGCGATGTCCTAGGCCACTAGACGAAGGGAGCGCGTCGAGGATCAAGCGTGCGAAGTATAACGGAATTCATTCGACGGGCAATTCCTCGTGGGTTGCGCTGGGGCGATCGGAAAAACGTGCAAGCCGTCGCAGAGGAGCAGCCCAGGCTGCCCCAGCTGCGCGTGATTCCGCGCGATCAACACGGCATTTCACGGCGCAACATCAGCAATGGTGCATTGCGCGTGTTGTACCGCCTCAACGAAGCCGGTTACGAGGCATTCCTCGTCGGCGGTGCGGTGCGCGACCTGTTGTTGGGCGGGCACCCGAAAGATTTTGACATTGCGACAAATGCAACTCCTGAGCAGGTGCGTGGCCTGTTCCGCAACTGCCGGCTCATCGGGCGGCGCTTTCGCCTCGCGCACGTCGTTTTCGGCCAGGAGATCGTCGAGGTCGCCACGTTTCGCGGCATCGGCGAGGAAGGCAACGCCGACCGGCACGTCGTCGACGGCCGTATCGTGCGCGACAACGTCTACGGGACGATCGAGGAGGATGCGATCCGGCGCGACTTCCGCGTCAATGCGCTGTACTACGACATCGCAGACTTCAGTGTGCGCGACTACGTCGGCGGCATGGCCGATCTGGAGAAGAAAGAGCTTCATTTGATCGGGGAGCCGGAGCTGCGTTATCGCGAGGATCCGGTTCGCATGCTGCGTGCGGTGCGTCTGGCTGCGAAGCTCGGATTCCGTATCGACGAAAGCGCGGAAAGGCCGTTCGCGAGACTCGGCCAGCTTCTATGCGAAGCGGCGCCGGCGCGGCTGTTCGATGAGTCGTTGAAGCTGTTCCTGTCGGGCCATGGCCTTGCCGGTTTCCACGAGCTCGATCGCAGCGGTTTGCTTCAGTTTGTGTTTCCGTCGACGGCCAAGGCCCTGCGTCGACCGTCCGGCGATGAGTTCCGCAGGCTGATCGAGTGCGGGCTTGCGAACACGGACCAGCGTGTGCGGGCAGGCAAGTCGGTGACGCCGGCCTTCCTGTTCGCGGTACTGCTCTGGGGGCCCGTACGTGATCGCGCAGAGCGAGCGATCACGGCGGGCGGTGACGTACCGCATGCCTGGAGCAATGCGGCCGAGGCCATCGTTCAGGAGCAGGCGGCACGCGTGGCGATCCCGCGCCGCTTCTCGCTCGTGATGGAGGAGATCTGGGCGTTGCAGCCGCGTTTCGAGCAGCGCGTCAAAAAGCGTGTCCTGCGTCTCCTGGCGCATCCGCGGTTCCGCGCCGCCTACGATTTTCTCGTCGTGCGTAGCGAAGCCGACTCCGCCCTGGTCGAACTCGCGCGCTGGTGGGAGCAGGCGCAGTCGGGAGATCCCGATGACGCGGGCGAGATGCCCGGTCTGCCCGTGCCGGCGTCCGACACCGGAGCGCCGCGCCCGGCAGTACGCAAGCGCCGCCGGCGGCGGCGTCGCAAGCCATCGGGCAGTGCTGGCGGCCCGCCGCCGGCCGACCTGTGACGCGGGCATTCATCGGACTCGGCAGCAATCTCGGCGACTCGCGCAGGGTCGTCGCGGTTGCGACGCAGCGCATCGACGCGTTGCCGCAGACGCGCGTGTCACGCAGCTCGAGCCACTATCTGACCGCTCCATGGGGGCTCAACGACCAGCCGCCGTTTATTAATTCCGTTGTGGAAATAGATACGAAGCTTGGGCCTGGTGCGCTGCTGGCAGGGTTGCTCGGCATCGAGCGCGAGGCCGGGCGCATTCGCGATGGTGTCCGCTGGGGGCCGCGGGCGCTCGATCTCGATATCTTGCTCTATGGCGACGAAATAGTGTCGCGGGACGACCTGCGGGTGCCGCATCCGCATCTCGCGCAGCGTGCATTCGTGCTCGCTCCGCTTGCCGAGATAGCGGCGGAGCAGGTCGTTCCCGGCAGCGGTCGCGTGGCGGAGCTTCTGGCTCGCGTCGATGCGAGCGGATGCCTGCGCCTCGACCCGTTGCCGGCGGCGTGATCCGCGCGGGCTCGCACTGGTTGGCCTCGCATCTTTTCGATGTTGCGCCGATGGGTTGATAATCGGCCTTTCCACCGCAGGAGTTCTGCTTGTACGCCAATCCCGCGACCGCGCCATCACGCACCGCCATCACCGTGCCGCAGCTTCATGCGCGCAAGCGTGCCGGCGAGAAAATCGTCATGGTCACGGCCTACGACGCGAGTTTCGCGGCTGCGGTCGACGCTGCCGGCATCGACGTGGTGCTCGTCGGCGATTCGCTGGGTATGGTGATCCAGGGCGAATCGAGCACGCTGCCGGTGAATCTGGACCATATGGTCTACCACAGTGCAGCGGTTTCCCGTGGCCTGCACAATGCCTTGCTGATTGCCGACCTGCCGTTCATGAGCTATGCCACCTGCGAGCAGGCCTATGCGAGTTCCGCGCGTCTCATTGGCGAAGGGCGGGCGGCGATGGTCAAGCTCGAAGGTTCAGGTTGGGCCACCGATGTCATTCATGCGCTGAGCGAGCGCGACATCCCGGTCTGTGCGCACCTCGGACTGACGCCGCAGTCGGTTCACAAGCTCGGCGGTTACCGGGTTCAGGGGCGTGACGATGAGCGCGCCGAGCGACTGCTGGAAGACGCGAAGGCGGTCGCCGCCGCTGGCGCCGATCTGCTGGTGCTGGAATGTGTGCCGTCTGCGCTGGCGCAGCGTATTACGGCGGCTGTGGCGATCCCGACGATCGGCATCGGTGCGGGGCCGCATTGCGATGGCCAGGTGCTCGTGATGTACGACCTGCTCGGGCTCACGCCGGGCAAGCGCCCACGCTTCAGCAAGAACTTCCTCGCGGGGCACGACTCGATTCAGGCCGCGCTGCATGCCTATGCCGATGGCGTGCGAACCGGCGCGTTTCCAGCACCCGAGCACAGCTACTGACATGGAACGCATCGTTGACGGCGCCGAACTGCGCGCGGCCACTGCACGCTGGCGTCGGGATGGCTTGCGCATAGGTCTGGTGCCAACCATGGGCAATCTGCACGAGGGGCATTATTCGCTCGTGCGTGCGGCTCGCAAGCGCTGCGATCGCATCGTCGCCAGCGTGTTCGTCAATCCCACGCAGTTCGGGCCCAGTGAAGATTTTGCTCGCTACCCACGCACGCTCGATGCAGATGCCATCGGCCTGAAGGCCGAAGGTTGCGATCTGCTGTTTGCGCCCGCCGTGGAAACGATGTACCCGTTCGGACTCGACACAGCGACGCGCATCGACGTCAGGGGAGTGACGGAGACGCTCGAAGGCGCTTTCCGCCCCGGGCATTTCGCGGGTGTGGCGACCGTCGTGTTGCGGCTGCTCAATCTCGTGCAGCCCGACGTCGCCCTGTTCGGGCGCAAGGATTATCAGCAGTTGCTGACGATACGGCGGCTCGTCGCCGACCTCGGGCTGCCCATCGAGATCGGCGACGTTGCGACCATGCGCGAGCCTGATGGTCTGGCGATGAGTTCTCGCAATCAGTACCTGAATGCAGACGAGCGTCCACGGGCGGCGCAGATCTATTCGACGCTGCGCACGATGCGGGACGCTGTGCACGGTGGCGCCGCGATTCACGTCATCGAGCGTGAGGCGCGCGCGGCGCTCGAGGCATCCGGGTATCGTGTCGACTATGCTGCGATACGTCGCGTCGACGATCTTGGAGAGGCGGCGGTCGGCCAGATCACTGGCCTGATCGGGCTGGTTGCGGCTCGTCTTGGAGCGACCCGGCTCATCGACAATCTCGCCTTCGACGAGTGAGTCCGGCGTACTGTGGCGAACATCACAAAGCAGTAGCATTCGCGCAATTCCTGTGGTAGTGTCGCCACAGCCACTGGGGTTTTCGCAACGTTTCGTTGTCTTGGTGGCCGCAGGGCGCATTGTTCAGGTAATCGTCACTCCGATTCACCCCTCGCCGGATTCGGCGGGGGTTTTTTTTGCGCGCGACATGGTGCCGGTTGCTTCGCGTTTTCAATGAAAATCTTTTTTAGACAACGGGTTGCAGAGCTCCACCGATGTGCCTGCAGGCGGCCTTGCCCGCAACTGGAAAGGCGCAACCCGAGTGGCTTTCCGGGTTGCTGCTTCAGGTGACGACCAGACGTTTCGGCCGGGCGCGACAGCCGGTCCGCGGCTGTGGTTCTTTTGTCGTTGTTTTTTGGCAACGCTGCGATCTCACCGACACCCCCATCGCACGCCTGCGTTTCCGCTTTGCCCGTGATCGTCCACAGTGCCTCGGCGGAACTCGGGAACGCCGGAGGGCAGATCGTCAACTGCTGCCCTCATTGCCAGGGGCGTGACGATGGGGAGAAATCGTGGCCCACACCCTCGGCGTCTCCGGATCGAGCGTCCGCACCCGGGGCGGTGCTCACGGCCGACGTCACGCGACGGATTGAGCCAATAGCGCAGGGAGGTCGGGAGTCGGCTCGGCGCTGGCTGCCGCGCCTGCAGATTCCCGAAGGTGCTGTCCGGACAAGGGTCTTGTTCGAGGGCTTTTTCCGCACGGTGTGGGTCGACCCGGCGCTGTCGCGCTGAGTACCATCGACGCAGCCGATGCCCAGGTGCATCGAACGACCAAGGAACCTCATGCTGGCCGGACAGCTCGACCTTCTGGCGCGCGAAGCCGCGCGTCTGCAGCCGCTGCATCTGCGCGAACTGCTTGCCGAACCGCAACGCTTCGAACGATTTTCGCGCCGCGCCGGCCCTCTGCTGCTGGATTTTTCGCGGCAGAAGATCGACGAACCCGCTTTGCAGACGCTCGGTGCCATCGCACAGGCGTGCGGCTGGCAGGAACGCCGCGACGGGATGTTTCGCGGCGACGTGCTCAACCGGTCCGAGCAACGACCGGTACTGCATACGGCGTTGCGATCCTGCGAGTCCCAGCTGCCGTCGCCCGCGCCGGCCGCCGTCGCCGGTGAAATCGCCGCGACGCTCAAGCGCATGGGCGAACTCGTCGATGCCCTGGAACGGGGCGACGCGAGCGGTTTCGGCATTCCGCCCGGTATCACCGATGTCGTGAATGTCGGCATCGGTGGTTCCGACCTCGGGGCGCGGCTCGCCGTAGAGGCACTCGCGAGCTACGGCAGTGGTCGCTTCGCCTGTCATTTCCTGCCGAATGTGGATGGACACGAGACGGCAGCGCTGATGCGCCGGCTCGATCCGCGACGCACGCTCGTGCTGCTGGTGTCCAAGAGCTTCACCACGCAGGAAACCCTGCTCAACGGTGCGGTGCTTCGGCAATGGATCGCTCAGGCCTATGCCGACGATCCGCATCGCGCGGCGGCGCATTTCGTTGCCGTGAGCGCGAATGTCGACGCAGCGCAGGCATTCGGCATTCCGGCCCAGCGAGTGTTGCCGATGTGGGATTTCGTGGGCGGGCGCTATTCCGTATGGTCGGCTGTGGGCCTCGTGCTCGCGCTCGCTGTCGGCATGCCCAATTTTCGCGCGTTCCTGCGCGGCGCCGCGCTGATGGATGATCATTTCCGCATGGCCGACTGGCGCGACAACCTGCCGGTGCTGCTCGCGCTGATCGGTGTATGGAATCGCAACGGGCTCGGGCACGCGGCGCACGGCGTGATCCCGTACCTCGACGGCCTCGCAGAGCTACCGGCGTTCCTGCAGCAACTGGAGATGGAGAGCCTTGGCAAGCGCGTGGGCGCGAACGGCGAGCCGTTGCGGCAGGCGACGGTGCCGGTGGTGTGGGGCAGCGTGGGCACGAACGCGCAGCACGCGTTCTTTCAGGCACTGCACCAGGGTAGCGACGTCGTGCCGCTGGACCTTGTCGGTGCGGTGCGCCCGGCACATGCGCTCAAGGACAATCACGACGCACTGCTCGCGAATCTGCTGGCACAAGGGGCCGCATTCGCGCTCGGCAAGACGGAGCAGGAAGCGCTTGCCGAAGCGGTGTCGGGCGGCGACGCCGAGCGCCATGCGCTGGCTGCCCAGCGTACGTTCCCGGGCGACCGCCCGAGTTCCACGGTACTCCTCGATGCACTCACTCCGCAGAGTCTGGGATCGCTGATCGCGCTCTACGAACACAAAGTGCTGGTACAGGCCCTGCTGTGGGACATCAACGCGTTCGATCAGTGGGGCGTGGAGCTCGGCAAGGTGCTCGCGAAATCGATACTGCCGGTGTTGAGCGGTGGTTCGGTGCCGGCGTCATTCGATGCGTCGACGCGCGGGCTCATTGCGGCGATCCGTGAACTGAGCTGACCTGCCGCAGCCGGGACTAACCGTGTTGCTGCAACGCCCATTGCACGTGTTCGCGTACGAGCTCCGACGGGTGCCCGGCTCGGCTGTGCAGGGCATCGGGGACGCCGGGTACGCCCCGCGCGTTGCCGAGCGCTACGGCGATGTTGCGCAGCCAGCGCTCGTGGCCGATGCGGCGTATCGCGGAGCCTTCGGTGCGGCGCAGAAACTCTTCCTCGGTCCACGCGAACAGCTCTATGAGGGCGGCGCCGTCGAGGCGGTGTCGCGGGGCGAAATCGGCTTCGCGGGTCGGTTGCGAGAACTTGTTCCACGGACAGATCAGCTGGCAGTCGTCGCAGCCGTAGATGCGGTTGCCGATGGCCGTGCGGAACTCCAGCGGTATGCTGCCGTGCAGTTCGATGGTCAGGTAGGAAATGCAGCGCCTCGCATCGAGCTGATACGGGGCGACGATGGCGCGGGTAGGGCAGATATCCAGGCAACGCGTGCAGGTGCCGCAGTGCGCGCCGGTGGCCGGATCAGGTGGTAGTGGCAGGTCGGTGTAGAGTTCACCGAGAAAAAACCATGATCCCGCGTGGCGGTTGATGAGGCAGGTATGCTTGCCTATCCAGCCCAGGCCCGCATCGCGCGCGATCGCGCGTTCCAGCACCGGAGCAGAATCGACGAACGCGCGATAGCCGAACGGGCCTGTTTCGGCGGCGATGCGATCGGCGAGCCCCTGCAGCCGGTTGCGCATCAGTTTGTGGTAGTCGCGGCCGAGCGCGTAACGCGAAACGTAGGCCAGCGAGGCATCGCCGAGGACGTCCCAGCCGTCGGCGATTCCCGGCGGCGCGTAGTCCATACGCACGGAGATCACGCACACCGTGCCAGGCTGCAGTTCCTGCGGCCGGCTGCGCTTGGTGCCATGGCGTTCCATGTAGTCCATTTCGCCGTGCCGCCCGGCGCCGAGCCAGTTCAGCAGATGCGTTTCGTCCTGGCTCAGGTCGGTTCCAGTGATGCCGATCTGCTGGAAGCCGAGCTCGGCCCCCCAGGTGCGGATACGGTTGGCGAGTTCGGGGTAGTCCATGGTCGAAGGCGTGGTCGGTCGCGGCATACCGATCCGGGCGGGCTGTGAGTCGAAGCGGCGCGACCGCCCGCATCGATGTGAAAGGTTTTCGGGATTTTCGGACGCCCATTGTAGGCGCTGATCGCGGGATGCGCCGGCGCGAGGGCCGCAGCACACAATTGCGCTTGATGACAATGGGCGGAGTCAGGCCGTCCGCCCCGGTTGGTGAGGGGGCTAATTGCCGCAGCCCGATCGCTCGCCTTTCATCCATGCACATCAGCCGCTGCCGATCGATAATCCGCTCATGACCAGCATGCCGACCCGCAATCTCTACACACGTGCGCAGATGCGCCGTATCGATGGTGCCGCCGGTGCGGCGCTCGGACTCGATGGCCCCACGCTCATGCAGCGTGCGGCCCAGGCGGCATTCGAGGTGCTGTGCCGGCGCTGGCCGCAGGCCCTGCGCATCGCCGTGTGCTGCGGCACTGGAAAGAACGGGGGCGATGGTTACCTGCTCGCGAAACGCGCGCGACAGGCCGGGCGTGACGTGAGCGTGATAGCGCTCGCGCCGCCCCAGGACCCCGATGCGCAGGCCGCGGCGGACGCCTGGCGCACGGCGGGCGGATTCATTCTTCCGTACGCTGGCGAGCATTCGCTGCCGCCGGCCGACGTCTACGTCGATGCGTTGTTCGGCATCGGGCTAGACCGCCCGTTGCAGGGCGCCGCGGCACAGCTCGTCGAGGTGCTCAACGCGAGCGGCTCGCCGGTATTCGCGCTCGATATTCCCTCGGGACTGTCGGCCGATACGGGCGCGGCGCTTAGCACCTGCGTACAGGCCGCGGCGACGGTGAGCTTCATCGGCTGGAAGCGCGGGCAGCACACCGGCGCCGGCCTCGACGCCTGTGGCGACTGCGAACTCGCCCGATTGGATCTACCGCCGACGATCTTCGACGACGAGCCGGCGGGCGCATGCCTGCTCGACTGGGACACGTTGCGGCACAGCCTGCCGCCACGCCGGCGCAATGTGCACAAGGGACTGTTCGGCCATGTACTCGCGGTCGGCGGTGACCTCGGGATGGGAGGCGCGATCCGTCTGGCGGGCGAAGCGGCGCTGCGTTCCGGTGCCGGACTCGTCAGCGTCGCCACGCAGCCGGAAAACCTGACGCCACTGCTCGCTGCCCGGCCGGAACTCATGGTCAGCGCCGTGGCCGGAGCGCAGGAGCTCGACGGTCCGCTGGAAAAGGCGACCACGATCGCGCTGGGGCCGGGCCTGGGCCAACGATCCTGGGGACACGCCCTGTGGCATCGTGCGCTGGCGAGCGGAAAGCCTGCGGTACTCGACGCCGACGCACTGAACCTGCTCGCCCGTCATCCGCGCCGTCTCGCCGCCTCGGTGGTGCTGACCCCGCACCCGGCCGAGGCCGCGCGCCTGCTCGAGAGCGATACCACGAGCGTGCAGGCCAATCGCTACGCTGCTGCGCAGGCTATTGCCGAACGCTATCACGCGGTCGTCGTGCTCAAGGGCGCCGGCACGCTGATCGCGGCTCCGGGCAGCAGCATTGCCGTATGTCCCTGGGGCAATCCCGCCATGGCGAGCGGCGGGATGGGCGACGTGCTCACCGGCATCACCGCGGCGTTGCTCGCCCAGGGATTGAATGCGTGGGATGCCGCCTGTCTCGCCGTGGCTGTGCATGCGCGTGCCGGCGACATGGCCACGCGCGACGGTGCCGGCTTGCTCGCGTCCGATCTGTTCGCGCCGTTGCGCCGGTTGCTCGGAGGTGACCGTGGCTGAACAGCGGCATCTGGCCGATGAAGCGGTTGTCGTCGAGCTTGCCCGGGCATTCGCGCCCCACCTGCGTGGCGGCGGCACCATCTACCTGCACGGGGAACTGGGTGCCGGCAAGACCACGTTCGCCCGTGCGTTGATCGGTGCGCTCGGTGTGAGCGGACGGATCAAGAGCCCGACGTACAGCCTGATCGAGTCTTACCGTGCCGGCGATCTCGCGATCCATCACCTCGATCTCTACCGCATCGCCGATGCGGCGGAACTCGAATGGCTCGGCCTCGGGGATCTGCAGGACGAGCCAGGCCTCGTCCTGGTCGAATGGCCGGAGCGGGGCGGCGAAGCACTGCCGCCGCCCGACCTCGTCGTCGAGCTCGCTCACGCAGCCGACGGGCGGCTTTTTTCAGCCCGGCCAGCGAGTGCCCGCGGCCAGGCCTGGCTGGCGGCGACAAGCGGCTGGAATTCCGTTGCTTGAGGCGAATTTCTGTCTGCGAACCCAGGAAACAGCGCCAGAACAGTGTTTTGCAACGGAAAATGCTTGAAATGCGAGGCCGGCTGGGTTTGAATCCGCAGCCATGTGGGGATCTGCCGTGACATTGCTGCGCGTCGTTGCCGTCCTGATCGTTTCGGGACTTGCCGCTTCCTACGCGCAGGCCGCTCAGGTCAAGGCGCTTCGTGTCTGGGCCAGTCCCGATTCCACCCGCGCCGTATTCGACGTATCGGGGCCTCTCGAATACAAGCTGTTCGAGCTCTCCGACCCGGATCGCATCGTTCTCGACATCAGGAACGCCACGCTCGCCGACGGCGTGACTGCTCCCACCGCCAAGGGCCTGCTCGGCACTATGCGCCTGGGCAAGCAAGGCAAGTCCGATCTGCGCATCGTGTTCGATCTGCCGCAGAGCGTGCGGCCGAAGAGCTTCCTGTTGCCGCCTGCGGACAAGTTCGGCCACCGGCTGGTCATCGACCTGTTTCCCAAGGCCAAGGCCAGACGCGAGGTCGTCAAGAGTGTCGACGACATCGTCGCCGGCGACGGCCGCAAGGTCGTCATTGCGATAGACGCGGGGCATGGTGGTGACGACCCGGGCGCGATCGGCGCATCGGGCACGCACGAGAAGTCGATCACCCTCAACGTCGCCCGCGAAGTGGCGCGTCTGGTCGACGCACAACCGGGCATGCAGTCTTTCCTGGTGCGTGACGGCGACTATTTCATCCCGTTGAAGGATCGCTACCGGAAGGCCCGCGAAGCCAAGGCTGACCTGTTCGTCTCCATCCACGCCGACGCGTGTCCCGGCGCCTGCGAGGCGCGAGGCGCGTCGGTCTGGGTGCTGTCGCCGCGTGGCGCGACGAGCGAGGCTGCGCGCTGGCTTGCCGCGAAAGAGAACGGCGCCGACCTCGTTGGCGGTGTTTCGCTGGACGACAAGGACGACACCCTCGCCGCCGTGCTGCTCGACCTGTCCCAGGGCGCGACGATGGAGGCGAGTGCGGCCATCGCGCAAATCGTGCTCAAGGCGCTCGGTCGCATCGGGCCGACACACAGGGGTTACGTGGAGAAAGCGAACTTCGTCGTGCTGCGCTCGCCCGACGTGCCCTCGATCCTGGTCGAGACCGCGTTCATCACGAATCCGGCCGAGGAAAAGCGGCTGACCGATCCGGAACATCGCGGCAAGCTCGCTTCCGCCGTGGTGGAGGGTATCAAGACCTATTTCACGCAGACGCCGCCGCCGGGCACCTGGTTTGCCGCGAACGGTACCGGGCGCCGCGGGCCGTCCGAGCATGTGGTCGCCCGCGGTGAAACACTGTCCGGTATCGCCGCCCGCCACCGCGTCAGCATCGGGGCGCTGCGTGACGCGAACCGCATTGCTGCGGATGGCAGCGTACGCGTCGGTGACGTGCTCGACATTCCGCCGCAGGGCTGACCGCCGTATCAGCTTCGCTCGTGAGGTCGCCTCAATCATCGTCCTCGTTGCCAGCCAGGCCGCCCAGCGTGCAAACGTCTCGCCGGCGTGTACCGGGCGGTCACCGGGCTGGTGACCCAGGCCGACCGACAGACCCGGAGTCGGTCCGGGTCAGGGTAGTGGCGGCGCCCCTGTCGGCCATGCAAATCCGTCGCTGAAGATCTGGTCGCCATCGAACTCGAATGCGCCGAGATCGGGCGCCGGACCTGCGTAGCCGTCGTTGATGCCGGGCAGTACGACGCCGCGATCGATCGCTGCGCTGTCGCCGCGCAGCCGGAAATGGCCGGCCGCTGCATCCACGAGATTCGGCGGCGCGGCGATGCCGTCGAGTTCCTGGCTCGTCGCGGCGCTGAACGCAGCGAGTGTCGCGTAGTTCATTCCCATCCAGCTCGCGAATCGCATCGTCGATGTGGTGTGCAGCAGGTCATGGTTCCAGTCGAGCGGCACCGCATTGACCTTGGTCAGCACGGTCCGTGTCGCTGCGAAGATGTTGTTGCGGGCACGGATGAAAGTGGCATTGCCCGGCGTCAGCAGGTAGACCGCGTCCGTATCGGGCGCCGTGGTCAGTGCCGTGTTGTGCAGCAGCAGCGCCGGCCCTACGGCATCCGGATAGCCGCTGTTGATCTTGAGCAGGCTGGAGACGTAGCCGTCGATCCGGCTCGTGCGGGTATTGCCGATGTCATGCGCGACATTGCGCACGATCCAGGTCGGGCCCGGTGCGGCCGGCGCCACGGCGAACGCCATGTGCGAATCGCGGATGGTGTTGTCGAAGATGCGCACGTTGGCGCAATAGCCTTCGGGTTCCAGCGCGTCGTCGTTGTGATGGCGGAACCGGTTGCGATAGATGTCGATTTCGGTCGTGAACGCCCCGGCCGGTGCGCTACTGCCGCACGGACCGACGCCGTTGAACCAGCCGTCCAAGCGATTGCGCCGGATCACATGGCCTCGGCCTATGTCGTCGGTCAGCACGACGCCGTTGTTCTCGGCGCTGCTGCCCTTGGTCTGTTCCCAGGGCCAGCCCGGGATCGAGGTGTCGTACAGATCGTTGTCCTCGATGCGATGCCGCGCTCCACCCTTGATCCAGATGCCGGCTGCGCCGATGTCGTGGATCCGGTTCGTGCGCACGATCACGTCGCTGGACTGCCGCAGGTAGATGCCCTTGCCATACTGCGTCGAGCCATAGTGGCGGATCTCGAGACCTTCGATCCGCAGATGGCTGCGGCCATCCGCGACGATGCCGGCATCGTGGCGCGCGATGTGGATTGCATGCGCGGCCGGCGAGCTGCCGTCGGCGAACTTCAGGTACAGAAACCCGCCGCTGTTGCAGTAGCCGCCGGGTGCGCCGGCGGCCAGCGCCTGCAGCTCGGCAATGGAGCCGTAGCGGAAAAGGCGGCTCATGTCAGCCACGATCTGCCAGCTCGGTGTCGCGTCGGGACGACGGAACAGACCCTGGCCAGCCTCCCAGACACTGCCCGCGGCGAGATATTCGGCACCGTCGAGGATGGCGCCGGGCTGACCCCGGAAGACGATGGGTTGAACGGAAGTGCCCGAGCGCGGCACGGTCACCTGTTCGCGATAGACGCCCGGCGCGATCGAGACTACGTCCCCGGCCTGGGCGAGGTTTGCGCCGCGCTGCACGGTGGCCACGGCCTGGCCAGGACTCAGGCCGTCGTTCGCGTCATTGCCGACCGGCGCGGGCGCGACGTAGATCGTCCGCAGGCTGGGTTCGACCAGCGTGTCGGCGCGCGTCGCGAACGTTGCCGTCGCCGTGGGGCTTCCGACGACGCCATCGGGATCGGAGAGGGTCAGGCGCAATTCGTGGCCCGTGCCGGGCGCGAGCCCGAAAACGCTGCCGACGAAATGCGTCGCATCGATGCGCACGAGATCCTGGCCGGGGCGAAATGTCGCATCGCCGTTGCGGCGCCACTGCAGTGCGATGCGTGCGTTGCGATTGGTATCTCCGGCGACGGTCGCGACCGCGCCGGCGGTCTCGAGGTTGCCGTAGCCCTCGACCGCGCCCAGTGTCGCGCTGGTCTGCGCGAGCGCGGGCGTGGCAGCGGCGCCGAGCAGAAGTCCGAATCGCGACGCGTGTCGCATGTTCAATCCTCGTCGGCCCCGAAGCGGCGTTCGACCTGCTGCAGGCGGGCCTGCAGGGCATCGACCAGACTCTCCAGCTGTTCGATGCGCGACTCGAGTTCGTGCGTGCTCGAACCGACCGGGTCGGACGGTGTGGCCCTGGCGAGCGCGGCCACGTCTATCTCGCCGCACAGCAGGTGCATGTAGCGATCCTCGCGCTGGCCACCACTGCGCGGAATCCGGACTACCAGCGCGGGTTCGCGTTGACTGAGCCGATCCAGCGTGGAACGCACGTCGTCGAGTCCGGGGAAGTCTGCGAGCCGATCGCTGCGCGCGAGCAGCTCCGGTGCCGTCTGCGGGCCGCGCAGCATCATGAGCGCGAGCAGTGCGCGCTGCCGAGGCGTGAGATTGAGTGCCTGGTCGAGGCGGTGTTCGTAGCGTGACGCGCGCGCGGACATCGACCCGGCGACGAGACGCTTGCCTTCCAGCTGACGCAACGCATGCCCGACGGCACCGGGCTCGAGTTCCAGCACCGGATCGCGGTTGGATTTCTGGTTGCAGGCGGCGACCACTGCATTCAGGGTCAAGGGATAGACTTCGGGCGTCGTCGCGGCTTTTTCCACGAGGCAGCCCAGTACGCGGGCTTCGATGGGGTCGAGCAGGACGGCAGCGTTTTCGCTCATGCAGTACTCCGGCAGTACGGTCGAGAATGCGGAAATCGGCGCTGCGATACTGACGAAAGCTTCACGTCCGCGCGCGCCGACTAGGCCGCACTTCTCACATCCGTCCGTATCGGCGGCCGCAGCAGAGCGATGTGGGAAATGCGAGCCATACATTATCCGGTCAGGAGGTCACGTCGATGAAACGATTTCTCGCCCTGCCGCTGATGCTTGCGGCCAGCCTGCCCGCGACCGCGCTGTCGCTCGACTGCATCATGCTCGACAGTTTCCAGGGCAGCACGCCGCCGCCGGCCAACTGGGCGCCGCTGCTGACGCTGCACAACTGCGCCCGGCGTACCGTGGCTCCGGCGGCGACGCCCCGGCTGAACCTGCTGAGCTGGGACAGCACCATCGCCGCGGCCGCGCAGGCCTATGCGAATGGCTGCGTCTACGCGCACAACCCTGTGACCCCGTACGGCGAGAACCTCTATGCCGGCGCCGTGTCGTCGGGGTTTCCGGCCAATGTCGAAGCGGCCGCGGCGACGGACTGGGCCAACGAGCACGCGAGTTACAACTACGCCGCGAACAGTTGCTCGTCCGTCTGCGGGCACTACACGCAGATGGTCTGGCGGTCGACCCAGCGGGTCGGGTGCGGCGTGCGCCAGTGCAGCGTGAACTCGCCGTTTCCGTCGCCGTTCACGAACTGGACGCTGGTGGTCTGCAACTACGATCCGCCGGGCAATGTGACCGGCCAGCGGCCCTACTGAGTTCTGCGCTCAGGCGCGCGTGTGCCGTGCGCGCGACAGGCGCATGCCGAGATAGACCGGTACGCTCGCCAGCAACAGGGCGGCGCCCCAGCGCAGGGCCTGCGCTCCCGTACCGATCAGCGCGTAGATGGAGAAGAGTGCCGCGAACAGCGCCACCAGCGCGGGGACGCCCCGGCCACGCTGCAACCGCAGCAGCGCCAGCGCACAGACCAGGAACGGCAGCAGGGACGCCGCCGTGGACAGCAGGATGGCCCAGGTGAACAGGCCCACGAGGCTCGCCTCGTAGTTCGCGAGCACGAGCAGGCTGGAGAGCGCCGCCCCGATGACGAGTCCCGTCCGCGGTGTGCCGTTGCTGTCGACGCGCGCGAATACAGCGGGAAACATGCCGTCGCGTGCGCTGGCAAGCGGCAGCTGCCCGAGCATGAGCACCCAGCCGTTGAGCGCTCCCAGGCAGGTGATTGCCGCGACGGCCGCCACGACGTAGCCCGCGGCGTCGCCCAGCAGCCGGCGCACCGCATCGACGAACGGCGCGCCCGACGTCGCCAGCGACTCGGCGGGTACGAGGCGCAGCACGGCACTGCAGGCGGCGATGGTCACGACGATCGCAATCGCCGTACCGAACAATGTCGCGCGTGGCACCGTGCGTTGCGGATCGCGCACGGCGGCGGCCGGCACCGTTGCGCTTTCGAGACCGAGAAATGCCCACAGGGTCAGCGCCGACGTGGTGAGTGCCACCGCCAGCAGACCCTCCCCGCTGGGGTTGAACGGCGCCGCGCGATTCGTCGGCGCGGGTTCCACGAACAGCATCGCGGCCAGCGCGAACAGTGCGAGCGCGCCGACCTTGACCAGGGTCGTCGCCAGCTGCACGCGGCCGGCCGTGCGCAGTCCGGCGAGGTTGAAAAAGGTGCAAGTCCACAAAAATACGATGGCGCATGACGCGCTGCGCGCTGGTGTCGCCGTCAGTGCCGGCACGCAGGCGCCGGCATAGCCGGCCAGGGCGATCGCGATTGCCGGTACGGCGCTCCAGATCGAAATCCAGTAGCACCAGCCGACCACGAAGCCCACCGCGTCGCCGAATGCCGCGCGCGCGAAGGCGTAGGGGCCGCCGGACACGGCCGGCAGCCGTCGGCCCAGGCAGGCGAACGTGACCGCGAGCAGCAGCGCGCCGATCGCGCTGATGGCCCAGCCGAGCGCGCTGGCGGCACCAAAGGGTGCCAGTGAGCTCGGCAACAGGAACAGGCCCGAGCCGATCATGTTGCCGACGACGAGCGCGGTCGCGGTCCAGAGTCCGATCGTGGTCGCTGGCGGCGCTCTCGTGGCGTGTGATTCAGTGTTCACGCCAGGCGCGTCGCAGCAGTTCGTGGAAGTGATGCACGCCGCTCTCGCGGCGTGGACACAGGCGGCCCGCCAGATACGAGCCCGACGCCAGTCGTTTCTGCACGGCGAGGCAGATGTCGACGTCTTCCTGCTGCACCACGTCGCTGAACTGCCGGTCCTGGCGGCGGCGTTCCTGCTCGGCGGCATCGATCTGCGCGGGATAGTAGTAGTCGAAGTCGACGCGGCAGCGATCCGTGGCGAGCGGCACCACGCGGTTGGTCTGCAGCCGGCCCGGCAGGATGTTCAGCATCGTGTTCGGCCAGACGAAGTAGTACAGCGCGTCACCGCGGCCGTAGAAATTGCCCGCGTTTTCGAGCGGACTCCATTGCAGCGAATGCCAGTCGGCGACCTCCGTGCGGTAGCTGCGGTAGTCGAGCAGGCGGTTGAGTTCGGGATGGATGTGCGGAACGTGGTAGCCCTCGAGATAGTTGTCGACGTATACCTTCCAGTTGCAGGCGATCTCGTAGCTGTCGCGATGGCTGAACACGAGCGAAGGCAAGTCGTGAGAGACGATGCGCGCGGCGATGCCGGCCAGCAGTGCCTCGAGCGACACGGACGGATCAAGCGAAGCGAACACGAGCCCCTGCCATCGGGCGACCGTGATGGACGGCAGACGCACGTCCGTCACGTCGAAATCCTGCGCCGAGTCCATTTCCGCCGCGCTGCGCAGCCGTCCCTCCAGCGTATACGTCCATCCGTGATAGCGGCAGCGCAGCGTCCGCGCACCGCGGCCGTTGCACAGTGCCAGCGGCCCGGCGCGATGACGGCAGACATTGTGGAAGCCGCGCAGCGTTCCGTCGTCGCCGCACACGAGCACGACCGGCACGCCGGCGATCTCGTCGACGACGTGGTCGCCGGGCTCGCCGAGCTGTGCCGCGGATGTGATCAGCTGCCACGCGGGTGCAAACACGCGCTGCGTCTCCTGCACCGCGGCGTGGGGATCGACGTAGAACGGGGCGGGCAGCGCGCTCGCGCGCGCCAGTGGCTGCGACGACAGCCAGGCGGGATCGGGACGGAATGACATGGGCGGAGCCAGAGCCGGCGATGCTCGACTGTAGCGCGTTCGCCCCGACGACGGCTTGCGGCGGCGTTCCTTTCCTTCCATCGCGACACACGGCACACTCGGAACGGATCGACAGGCGAGGCTCCCCGCAGCGTCAGGTCAGGAGCCTCTCGCAACCCGCAGCGTGGCGAGGAGGGTGATGGTGCGTCCCACCGATATCCGTAATCCCGATTACTTCCACAAGGTCGTCGATTGCCAATGGGCCTGTCCGGCCCATACACCGGTTCCCGAATACATTCGCCTGATCGCGGCCGGCCGTTACGCCGACGCCTATCTCGTGAACTGGAAATCCAACGTTTTCCCCGGCGTGCTCGGCCGCACCTGCGACCGGCCCTGCGAGCCCGCGTGCCGGCGCGGTCGCGTCGAGGAGAACAACGGGGCTTCGCCCGAGCCCGTCGCGATCTGCCGCCTCAAGCGCGTGGCCGCCGACAACAAGGGCGACGTGACGTCGCGGCTGCCGCGTGCCGGCACGCCCAACGGCAAGCGCGTTGCCTGCGTCGGCGCCGGGCCGGCATCGCTGACCGTCGCCCGTGATCTGGCGCCGCTGGGTTATCAGGTCACGGTCTTCGACGGCGAGGCCAAGGCAGGCGGCTTCATCCGAACCCAGATACCGCGTTTCCGGCTTCCCGAATCCGTCGTCGACGAAGAGACCGGCTACATACTCGGCCTTGGCGTCGAGTTTCGCGGTGGCGAGCGCATCGGGTCACTCAAGCAGTTGCTCGCGCAGGGCTACGACGCGGTGTTCATCGGCTGCGGCGCGCCGCGCGGCCGCGATCTCGATCTGCCGGGCCGCCGGGAAGCGGCGGCGAACATCCACATCGGCATCGACTGGCTCGCATCGGTGTCCTTCGGCCACATCGACACCATAGGCCGCCGTGTGATCGTGCTCGGCGGCGGCAATACGGCGATGGACTGCTGTCGCTCCGCGCGGCGACTCGGTGGTCAGGACGTCAAGGTCCTCGTGCGCTCGGGCTATGACGAAATGAAGGCGTCTCCCTGGGAGAAGGAAGACGCCGAGCACGAAGGCATCCCCATTCTCGACTGCCACGTGCCGAAGGCATTCCTGCACGAAGACGGCCGGCTCACCGGCATGCGCTTCGAGCGCGTGCGCGCCGAGCGCGATGCGAACGGTCGCCGCCAGCTCGTGCCGACCGGCGAGCCCGACGTGATCGTGCCGTGCGACGACGTGCTCGTCGCGGTCGGCCAGGAGAACGCGTTTCCGTGGATCGAGCGCGACGCCGGCATCGCGTTCGACGAATGGGGCATGCCGGTCGTGGACAAGGTCACGTTCCAGTCGACGCTGCCCCACGTGCTGTTCGGCGGCGATGCGGCGTTCGGGCCGAAGAACATCATCTGGGCCGTCGCCCACGGGCACGATGCGGCGATCTCGATCGACAGGCTGCTCAGCGGCGAGGACGTGCGCGAGCGGCCACCGCCGGCGGTTCACCTGCTGTCGCAGAAAATGGGCATTCACGAGTGGAGCTACGACAACGAAATTTCGCCCGATGACCGCTACAAGGTGCCGTGGGCGCCGAGCGAACGCACCTTGAGCGACATCCGGGTCGAAGTCGAGCTGGGTTTCGATCCGGCCACGGCGCTCAAGGAAACCCAGCGCTGCCTCAACTGCGATGTCCAGACGGTTTTCACCGACAAGGTCTGCATCGAGTGCGACGCCTGCGTCGATATCTGTCCCATGGACTGCATCACGTTCACGCCCAACGACGACGAGCCCGCTCTGCGTTCGCGGCTCACGGCACCTGCGCTCAATGCCGCCCAGTCGCTGTACGTGTCGGGCGAGCTCAAGACCGGTCGCGTCATGGTCAAGGACGAAGACGTCTGCCTGCATTGCGGACTCTGCGCCGAACGCTGCCCGACCGGGGCCTGGGACATGCACAAGTACCTCATCGAAATGACGCACGCGGGGCCGGGCTGCCGCAGCAAGGGCGCATGCCGGGAGGCGGCGTGATGGCTTCCGTGCAGGTCGAATCAGCGGGCCCCCGCGTGCAGCCGCTGTCCGCCGTCAATGACTTCGTGATCAAGTTTGCCAACGTCAACGGCTCAGGCTCGGCCTCGGCCAACGAGCTGTTCGCGAAATCGATATTGCGCATGGGCGTGCCAGTCAGTCCGCGCAACATTTTTCCGTCGAATATCCAGGGGCTGCCGACCTGGTACGAAGTGCGCGTGAACGAGAGCGGCTGGCTGGGGCGGCGTGGCGGCGTCGATTTCATGGTCGCCATGAATCCCCAGACCTGGGACGCGGACATCCGCGAGATCGAGCCGGGAGGCTATCTGCTCTACGACTCGACCAAGCCGCTGCCGCGTTCGAAGTTCCGCGACGACGTGCAGGTGATCGGCGTGCCGCTGACTCAGCTCTGCAGCGAGCACTATACGGTCGCGCGCGAGCGCCAGCTGTTCAAGAACATCATGTACATCGGTGCGCTGTCGGCGCTGCTCGAGGTCGATCCTGCCGTGATCGAGACCCTGCTGGCCGAACAGTATCGGGGCAAGGAAAAACTGCTCGATGCGAACCGGCAGGCCTTTCACCTGGGCCGTCGCTACGTGATCGATGGTCTGCCGCATCCGATCGGCCTGCGCGTGCGCCGCGCAGACAACGTGGGTGAACGCATCTTCGTCGACGGGAACACGGCCGCAGCTCTCGGCTGCGTGTACGGCGGTGCGACGGTCTGCGCGTGGTACCCGATCACCCCGTCCTCGTCGCTGGCCGAGGCGTTCCAGAAGTACTGCATGAAGTACCGCGTCGACCCGGCGACGGGCGCGAACAAGTTCGCCATCGTGCAGGCCGAGGACGAGATCGCGTCGATCGGCATGGTCGTCGGGGCGGGCTGGAACGGCGCGCGTGCGTTCACGGCGACCTCCGGTCCGGGTATTTCGCTGATGAATGAGTTCATCGGACTGGCGTATTTCGCCGAGATTCCGGTGACCATCATCGACGTGCAGCGCGGCGGTCCGTCGACCGGCATGCCGACGCGCACACAGCAGTCCGATGTGCTGGCCTGCGCCTACGCGTCGCACGGCGACACCAAGCATGTACTGCTGCTGCCGGAAGATCCGACCGAGTGCTTCACGTTCAGCGCCGTCGCGCTCGACCTCGCCGATCGCCTGCAGACGCCGGTGTTCGTGCTGACCGATCTCGACATCGGCATGAAACAGCGCCTGTGCGCCCCGCTGGACTGGGACGACACCCGCGCCTACGACCGGGGCAAGGTCATGACGGCGGAGGAACTCGAAGCGGGCAAGGACTTCGGACGGTACAAGGACGTCGACGGCGACGGCATTCCGTATCGCACTTATCCGGGGACTCACCCGACGAAGGGCGCGTACTTCACGCGCGGCACCTCGCGCGATCCGTACGCGCGCTATTCCGAGCGCGGTCCCGACTACGTCTACAACATGGAGCGTCTGCTGCATAAGTTCGATACGGCACGGTCGCTGGTACCGCCGCCGCTCGTACGCGCCGCATCGCGGCCCACGCGTTTCGGCGCGATCTACTACGGATCGACGAGCCCGGCCATGGCCGAGGCGATCGCGCTGCTCGAAGCCGAAGGCTTGCTGCTCGATACGCTGCGTGTTCGCGCATTCCCGTTTCCCGACGCGGTGCGCGAGTTCATCCTGGCCCACGATGCGGTTTACGTGGTCGAGCAGAATCGCGACGCGCAGTTGCGCAGCCTCCTCGTCAACGAGTTCGGCGTCGATCCGGCCCGCGTGCCGGCCGTGTTGCACTACGATGGGACGCCGATCACGGCCCGCTACATTGCCCGCGCGATCGGTGAACGCCTGCGCACGGCGGCTGCTCCACACGATGCGCGTCTCGGAGCCTCGTCCTGATGGAAGCCACCCTCGTATCACAGATTGCCTCGTACGTGATGCCGCTGCTCGTGCTTGCGGCGCTCGCCGTCCTGCTGAGCAAGACCGGCTCGCCATGGCTGATCGCGGCGCTCGCGTTCGAGGTGCTGTCGCTGCTCTGCCGCATCGCGCTGCATTTCGAGGCCACCACGTTGCTGGCCGTACCGCTGTTCATGAGCGTCTGGCAGTTGTTCGGCCTGCTGTTCGGCGTCTGTCTGCTGGGCTTCGCCGTGACCTGGCCGGCGCGCGCTACCGAGCGCAGGGGAATGTCATGACCTTCGTCGCGAAACCCAGACTGCACCATCCGACCCTGCCGCAGAATGCGCTGTGCTACACGCGGCGAGACTACGAAGGCAAGATCAGCACGCTCTGCGCCGGCTGCGGACACGACTCGATTTCCGCGGCCATCATCCAGGCCTGCTGGGAACTCAACGTCGAGCCGCACCGGCTGGCCAAGCTCTCGGGCATCGGCTGCAGTTCGAAGACACCGGACTATTTCCTCGGCCAGTCGCACGGCTTCAACACCGTGCATGGGCGCATGCCGTCGGTGCTGACCGGCGCGAATCTCGCGAATCGCGAACTGATCTACCTCGGCGTTTCCGGTGACGGCGATTCCGCCTCCATCGGCATAGGCCAGTTCGTGCACGCGATACGCCGTGGCGTCAACATGACCTACATCGTCGAGAACAACGGCGTCTATGGGCTGACGAAGGGACAGTTTTCGGCGACGGCCGACCAGGGCTCCACGTCCAAGCGCGGCGTCGTCAACGCTGACAGCCCGATCGACCTGATCGGTCTCGCGCTGCAGCTCGGTGCCACCTACGTGGCCCGCAGCTTCAGCGGCGACAAGGCCCAGCTCGTGCCGCTGATCAAGGGCGCGCTCGCGCACCGTGGTGCGGCGTTCCTCGACGTGATCAGTCCCTGCGTCGCGTTCAACAATCACGCCGGCAGTACCAAGAGCTACGAATACGTGCGCGCGCACAACGATGCGGTCAACCGCCTCGACGTGATTCCGCAGCGCGAGGAAATCGCTGTCGACTATGCCGCAGGCGAGACCATCGACGTGGAGCAGCATGACGGCTCCCGGCTGCGCCTGCACAAGCTCGACGCAGCCTACGACCCGCGCGACCGCATCGGCGCGATGAACTACATCCAGCAGCACCAGGCCCGTGGCGAAGTCGTGACCGGACTGCTCTACGTCGACGCCGAAGCGCAGGACCTGCACACGCACCTCAACACGGTGACGACGCCGTTCAACCACCTTGATGCGGCAGATCTGTCGCCGGGTGCGGCCGTGCTCGCGAAGATCAACGCGGGATTGCGCTGACCGGAAGCAGCCGAGACTGCGCGCCGCCGCAGCACGCGTCCGGCCGCGGCGCGTGCTGACGCACGTCGGGGGAGGGCGGCGGTACCCTCGCGGGTGCTTGTCGCCGGGCCGGCTATGTTGTTGAGCCGTTGGTACGTGGCTTGCTCCGGTGCGGCCGCAGCGGCACGCTTGCGCATTCGCCAGCGGAGTGTCGCGCGTGTCCGATTCCTGTCCCCGAGCGTCCATCACCACCGCGCAGCGCCTGCGCTCGATCTTCAGCGGTTCGGTCGGCAATCTCGTGGAGTGGTACGACTGGTATGTGTATACGGCGTTCGCGCTGTATTTCGCGCCGGCGTTCTTTCCTGCCGGCGATCAGACCGCGCAGTTGCTCAACACTGCGGCGATCTTCGCGGTCGGTTTCCTGATGCGGCCACTCGGCGGCTGGCTGCTGGGCCAGTATGCCGACCGGCATGGCCGCAAGGCGGCGCTCGTGCTGTCCGTGCTGCTGATGTGCGCCGGTTCGCTGCTGATTGCGGTGACGCCGGGCTACGCGCAGATCGGCGTCGCGGCACCGGCGCTGCTATTGCTCGCGCGCCTGCTGCAGGGGCTCAGCGTCGGCGGCGAATACGGCGCGTCGGCCACCTACCTCAGCGAAATGGCGAGCCGCGAGCATCGCGGCTTCTGGTCGAGCTTCCAGTACGTGACCCTGATCCTGGGCCAGTTGCTGGCGCTCGCGGTGCTGATCCTGTTGCAGCGCGTGTTGCTGTCCGCCGAGCAGCTGCATGCCTGGGGCTGGCGCATTCCGTTCGTGATCGGCGCACTGGCCGCGCTGGTATCGCTGTATCTGCGGCGCAGCATGCTCGAAACCGAGTCGTTCCGCAGCCAGGCGGCGCCGGCATCGTCGCGGCACCGGCTGCGCGAACTGCTGCGTCATCCGCGGGAGCTCGGGACCGTGGTCGGCCTCACGCTAGGCGGCACGCTCGCGTTCTACACCTTCACGACCTACATGCAGAAATACCTCGTCGTCAGCGGTGGCATGAGCAAGGACGACGCGACGGCGGTATCGGCGGCGGCGCTGTTCGTGTTCATGCTGCTGCAGCCGCTGGTCGGCGCGCTGTCGGACCGGATAGGCCGGCGTCCCCTGCTCATCGCGTTCGGTGTGCTTGGTACGCTGGGTACCGTGCCGCTGTTCACGGCGCTCGCGCGCGGCGTATCGCCGTTCGAGGCATTTGGCCTCATCGTGCTCGCGCTGACGGCGATCAGCGGTTATACCGCGATCAATGCCGTCGTCAAAGCCGAGCTGTTTCCCGTCGGAGTTCGGGCGCTCGGTGTCGGTCTGCCGTATGCCGTGACCGTCTCCGTGTTCGGCGGAACCGCCGAGATGCTCGCCCTCTGGTTCAGGCAGCGCGGTATCGAGAGCGGCTTCTACTGGTACGTGACCGGCTGTATCGCCGTTTCGCTGGTCGTCTACGTGATCAGTGCTGACACCCGGCGCACCTCGCGCATCGACCAGGATCCAGTGGCCTCGCCGGAACCGTGACGCCGGCCGTGATCGGCTGCCGGACCGGGAACGACCCGGACACGTATCGGCGGCCTCGCCACCGTGCCCCGGGGACGCATCGGCGCGGCGTGGCCAGGCGCTTGCAGGGCAAGCGTCCGGCCGTGTCTTGCGCCGACGGGGCTCCGCGCCCCTCGATGCTGGATCCCCGGTGCCCCGGGGGTCCTTAGGCGTTTCGCCGCTCATCACGGTAAGCTAACGAAGTTTGAACAAATCGGAGGGTAGGAGATGGGCAAGTCACGTTTGTGGAAGGCGCTCTGGGCAGCCGGTGCGTTCGGTTGTGTCGCGGTCCTGGCACCGGCCAGCGCATTCGCGGTCGATGAAGCGGATACGGCGACGGCGCAGGACGGCGCGGCGGGCGGTGAAGCGCAGGAGCTGGAGACCATTTCGGTGGTCGGTTCGCGCCGTTATGGCCGTTCTTCCGAAACCGTCACGCCGGTTCCCGTCGATGTCGTGCCGATGGCCGACATCGCGGAGAAGAGCCCGCAATTCGACGTCGCGCAGGCACTGCAGTACGTCGCGCCGTCGTTCAACTCGACGCGCCAGACCGGTGCCGACAATGCCGATCTCGTCGACTCGGCCATGCTGCGCGGCCTGGGCTCGGACCAGACCCTGGTCCTGCTCAACAACAAGCGCCAGCACCAGGCGGCCATCGTCAATATCTTCGGCGCGCGCAACCGCGGCAACACCGGCACCGACTTCAACACGATTCCGCCGCTCGCGATCGAACGCATCGAGATCCTGCGCGACGGTGCTGCCGCGCAATACGGTTCCGACGCGATCGCCGGTGTCGTCAATATCGTTCTGAAGAAGACGCCGGGTTGCGAGGGTGTCGCCGGCTTCGGCCAGTATTCCCGCGGCGACGGTGAAAACACGCTGGCGTCTGCCTACTGCGGCTTCGAGCTTGCCAACGGTGGCGTGATCGCGCTGACCGGCGAATGGCTCAAGCGCGGCCGCTCCGACCGGTCGGAGCCGCGCGGCAGCCCGCGCACGATCGGCGACACGAAGGTGGACAACAAGACGCTGTTCCTCAACGGCGAAATTCCCCTGGGCGACGTCGCGCATTTCTATTTCAGCGGGGGCTATCAGGATCGCTATGCCTCGTCCGGCGCATTCGCGCGCGGCGGCATCGGCAGCGACGACATTCCGTCCCGCAACTCCGCGGCCATGTACCCGAACGGTTTCGTGCCGTACATCAATGGCGACGTCGAGGACCGCACGCTGATCGCCGGGGTGTGGGGCAACATCGGTGAATGGCGCGCGGATGTCTCGCAGACGTACGGCTACAACGAGCTGCTCAACAACATCAGCAACACACTGAACGCGTCGATCGCGAACCAGGACCTGCTCAGCGGTGGCGTGGGCCTGAGCCCGACCAAGTTCGACGCGGGCGGTTACGCCTTCACGCAGTACACGACCAACGTCGATTTCAGCCGCTACCTCGACAACGTACTCGCCGGCACCAACGTCGCGTTCGGTCTCGAACGCCGCCGCGAGAACTACGAGATCTTCGCCGGTGAGCGCGGCTCCTGGGACGATTTCGACGGTCCCGGCGGCGGCAATGCGGGCAGCCAGGGCTACCCGGGCTTCCAGCCGGCCGACGAAACCGATTCCAGCCGCACGAGCTGGGCCGCGTACGCCGACTTCGAATTCAACTGGACCGACCGCTTCATGACCGGGGTCGCCGGCCGCTTCGAGGACTACGACGATTTCGGCAAGACCACGACGGGCAAGCTGACCTCGTCGTTCAAGGTGACCGACAGCTTCCTGCTGCGTGGCTCGATCAGCACGGGCTTCCGCGCGCCGTCGCTGCAGCAGCGTGACTTCCAGTCGACCTATACCGAGTTCGTGGGTGGCGACCCGATCGACATCCTGCTCGCGCGCAACGGCGGACCGATCGCGACCGCTGCCGGCGTCGATCCGCTGCGCGAGGAGAAAGCCAAGAGCTACACGCTCGGCTTCACCTGGAGCCCGCTCGACAACCTGACCCTGACCCTGGACGGCTATCGCATCGACATCGATGACCGGGTCGTGCTCTCGGGCCAGTTCCCGGCGGACAGCGATGCGATCAGCGATGAGCTGCGCGCATTCCTTGAGCTGGAAGACGTCGGCGCGGCGGCGTTCTTCGTCAATGCAGTCGACACGCGCACGACCGGCATCGACCTGACCATCGCGCACAACACCCAGGTCGGCGATGGCGAACTCACGACCTACTTCGCGATCAACCATGGCAAGACCGAGATCCAGAAGGTCAACGTGCCGGCGCCGCTCGCGAATGCGGACGGTGCGGAAATCTTCCTGTCCGATCGCGAACGCCGCTTCATCGAGGACGGGGCGCCGAGCACGAAGGCGACGCTGGCCTTCGACTACTCGATCGGCAAGTGGGACGCCATGTTCAAGATCATCCACTTCGGTTCGCAGACGCTGGGTTCGTTCTCCGGTCCGCCGGTGTTCCTGAACTACGGTCCGAAGACCTCGGCCGATGCGAGCGTGAGCTATGCATTCACCGACAACGTCAAGCTGACGGTTGGCGCCGCGAACATCTTCGACGAGTTCCCGGACCGTCAGAACCCGGACGAGACCGACAACGGTCACGTGTTCGACAGCGTGCAGTTCGGCCTCAACGGTACCTCGTATTTCACGCGGCTTGCCGTGAAGTTCTGATCGGGGAATCACCTGAGGAAAAAAGCCCGCGTCGCAGGACGCGGGCTTTTTCGTCGTGGAGCGGTGCAATCCGCAAGCCCGGCGTGGACAGGCCGGCATAGCACGTCGGTGCTTCGACGCGATTGCACAGCATCGACGCAGCAGGACTCGGCAGTGTCTTGCGTGCGTACAGGTACAAATATACGTGTTTGGTCGCGAGTCTCTGTCAGCCGGGCATCGTCAGCCGGTCTGCGCACCTGCTCGACACCAAGTGCGCAGACCGGCTGCCGGGTCGTTCTCGCACGCGCGTTAGTGCTACCTCGGCCCTATCGCGGTGCCGCAAGCCCGACCGCAATGGTTGCGCCTACAATCGCCTCCGGTTCCGGCGGAGAGCATTCATGGGTGGCAGAGTCTGGGTGATGGCTGCGGCGCTGGTCGCGCTGGCCGGCAGTGTGGCTGGTGCGGAGCAGACGCCCGCGAAGGGCAGGACCATGACCGAGGTGCTCGCCGCGAGCCAGGCGTCGGACTGGCGGCGGCTCGATCCCGAGGACACGGTCTATCTCGATTTTGCCGCCGGTCGCGTGCTCATCGAACTCGCCCCGGACTATGCGCCGGCCCATGTTGCGAACATCAGGACTCTGCTGCGGCAGCACTATTTCGACGGACTCGCGATCCTGCGCGTCCACGACAACTACGTCGTGCAGTGGGGTGATCCGGAGGCCGGCGACAAGGACAAGGCGCGGCCGTTCGGCGAGGCGAAACGGTCGATCGCGGCCGAGTTTTCACGGCCCATCGCCAGGCAACCGTTCGTGCGACTACCCGACGGTGACGTGTATGCGCCCGAAGTCGGCTGGTCCGGCGGGTTTCCGGTCGCGCGCGATCCGAAAGGCGGACAGGTGTGGCTGGCCCATTGCTACGGGATGGTCGGTGCAGGGCGGGACAATGCCGCCGACAGCGGCAGCGGGGCCGAGCTGTATGTCGTGCTGGGCCATTCGCCGCGGCATCTCGATCGCAATGTGACGCTGGTCGGCCGTGTCATCCAGGGAATGGAGCTGCTCGCTGCGTTACCACGCGGCAGCGGTCCACTGGGTTTCTATGAGCAGCCCGCGCAACGCATTCCGCTGACGCGGGTGCGTCTCGGCAGCGACCTGCCGGAGGCGGAGCGCAGTTCCCTGGAAGTGCTGCGTACCGACACCGCGACGTTCCAGGCGCTGGTCGAGACGCGGCGCAATCGCCAGGACGATTGGTACCTGTATCAGGCAGGAAAAGTGGAACTGTGCAACGTGCCGTTGCCGGTGCGGCAGGCTAAACAGGCGCACACCACGGAGTAACCGGCCGCTGCGCTATCGATTCGTCGACCGTCTGTTCCCGGCGTCGCGGCTCACGCCGCGCTCGCTGCCGGCGGTGGTTTCGCGGAAGCGGAGGCGATGGCCGGCGCTGCGACGGATTCGCCGCCGAGCAGGCGACCGAGGTCGCGCAGCGGCATGGGCTTGCGCACCCATTCGATCTGCCATTCCGCCGGTGGGCGATCGTGCGGTCCGTCGGGCGGCGACGCACTGTGGATCAGGCAACGCGGTGGCGGCGCCGGCGCGCATTCGTCGCGCACGCGGCGGATCAGGTCGATGCCGCTTTCACCGTCGAGATGCAGATCGACCAGCAAGGTGTGTGGCGAGAAGTCGCGCCACATCGCGAGCGCTTCTGCGATACCGGCGGCGACGCGATGCTCCACACCCAGGGCGTCGAGCTGGGCACTGAGCAGCTCGCGAATCGCTGCGTCGTCGTCGACGAGCAGCACGCGGCCACGCGGCCGCGCGACGGCTTCGACCTCGGGTTCCGGCGGGGCCGGAGGCAGGTCGATGCAGAACGAGAACTCGCTGCCGACGCCGAGGCGTGTCTGGATCTGCAGTTCGCCGCCCATGATGCCGACGAGCTGGTTGGCGATGGACAGGCCGAGGCCGACGCCGCGCCGCGTGCGGCCGCCGCCGCGTTCGAACGGTCGCAGCAGCCGGCGCAGCTCACCGTCGGCCATGCCCGGACCCGAATCGGTGACGCGAAAGCGGATGCGCTCGCCGCCGATGCAGTCGGCGGCGAGCACGATCTCGCCGGCCGTGGTGAATTTCACGGCGTTGCCAAGCAGGTTCACGAGGATCTGCTGCAGCCGCGCGGCATCGCCGTGCACGCGCGGGGGCAGTGCCGGATCGATCTGCTGGTTCAACCGGATCGGCCGACCCGCCAGCTCCGCGCGGTAAAGTCCGGCCACGTGGCTCAGCAGGGCCGGCAGGTCGAACGGCTCGTCGCGCAGGTCGACGCGATCGAGCGCCAGCTGGGCATGATCGAGATAGTCCTCGGCCGTGCGCACCAGTTCGACCGACGTCGAGCGAGCCGTTTCCAGCAGATTTCGCGCGCGGCGGTCGTCGACACGCTGCAGCGCCATGTCGATGAGGCCGCTGATCGCGGCCATGGGATTGCGGACCTCGTGCGCGGCCATGGCGAGCATGTCCGCGCGGGTGCGGTTGACCTGGCTCAGGGCTGCGTTGAGCTGCCGCAGCCAGCGCATCCGCAGCGCGGCGATCGCCACCAGCAGCAGGCCCAGGCTCAGCGATGCGATGAGCACGAAGGCATACAGCCGTGCCCGCGCGCGTTCGCCGGCCTTGTCCGCCTCGGCCGCGCGCAGCAGCGCACTCTGCAGTTCGCCGGCCTGGCGCAGGGCGCCGATCTCGGCTTCGCGCGTCTGTGCGCCATAGCGCGCATCGAGCTCGGCGACGGCGCGCGCGACGTCGCGACTGGACAGCCGGGCGTTGAGATCGACGAGCTGGCGCGTCGCGGCGAGCGCCAGGTCGAGCCGGCCGGCCTGCTCGGCGATTTCGGCCTGCGTGGCGAGCAACTCGACCGTCAGGCGGCCGTGTTCTAGCCGGCGCGCATCGGCCAGCGCGATATCGAGCACGGCCAGCGCCTCCTGCGGCTGCGCGAGGGCGGCCAGCGCAGCGGCGATGTTGCGACGTGACGAGATCGAGTGGGCGACCTTGTCGTGGGCGAGCTCATAGGCCAGCGCCCGGCGCGAAGCGGCGAGCGCGGTCGCCGGCTGGCCCAGGCTCAGGTACAGCGAAGCGCTGTTGTCGTCCATCGTCGCCATGCCGCCTTGGCTACCCAGGCGCGCATAGCGCGCGTAGGCAGAGCGGGCGAGTGGCAGTGCCCGGGCCGGATCGCCGAGCTCGCCATGGGCCCACTGCAGCAGGTTCTCGCTGCGCGCGATGGCGTATTCGTCGTCGTGCGCGGCGAATTCGGCATGGGCGCGTTCGCAATGCGGCAGCGCGGCGCTCGCCCGTGAGGCAGAAAGCAGGATGTCGCAGGTCTCGAGGTCGGCGACCGCGCTCCAGTAAGGGTCGCCGAGTGCGCGTAGCGCCGCCGTCGCCGAGCCGGCCAGGGCGAGGCCGCTTTCGAGTTGCTCGCCTTCGAGGAGCACGTTCGCGCGGATGATCTCCGCGAGCGCCGAGGCACTCGGCCGACCGCTGTCCCTGCCCAGCGCCTCGAGCTGGCCGGCGACACCCTCGGCGTGGTCGGGCGACAGCAGCAGCGCGGCCGTGGCCATGTCCTGCAGCAGTCGTTCGCGCTGTGCTGGATCGAGTCCACCGCGGGCGAGCAGGGTGTCGCCTCGTTGCAAGGCTTCCCGCGGCGCGTCGAGCATGAGCGGGCGCAGCGACAATGCGGGATCGACGGGGGCGGCGGCCGCCGACGTCATGCCCAGCAGCGCGCAGCACAGTGCGGTCAGCACGGGTCGGCCTCGGACGGCGGCGTGAAGGCGTTCATGCGGCGGCGGCTGCACTGGACGGGACAAAGCGGATTGTGCACAAGGCGTGCCACCGGCCACAAACGAAATTTCCCACATGCTGCGACGGCCGCCGGCCAAGCGCGGGGAATGCCGGCGCGGCGGTGGCGGCACCGGAAGCGGCAGTCGCGGAGGGTCGACCATCGCATGTCCGGCGCGCCGTGCCCGTTCAGCTCGGGCGCGCGCCGTGGGCGCGGATGAACTGGCGCACGTCGGGGTAGACCACCTCGCGCCAGCGGCGACCGCTGAAGATGCCATAGTGACCCGCGCCCTTGACGGTCAGGTGGCGCTTGCGGTCGCCGGCGATGCCGCTGCAGAGCGCCTGCGCGGCTTCGGTCTGGCCAAGGCCGGAGATGTCGTCGAGTTCTCCCTCGATGGTCAGCAGGGCCGTGCCGGTTATGTCCGCCGGATTGACGCGCTGGCCATTGACGTCCCATAGCCCGCGCGGCAACAGGTGCTGCTGGAACACGGTCTCAATCGTGTCGAGGTAGTACTCGGCTGGCATGTCGAGCACGGCGTTGTATTCGTCATAGAACCGGCGGTGCGACTCGGCGTCTTCGAGGTCGCCCTTGAGCAGGTCCTCGTAGAAGTCCCAGTGCGAACTCAGGTGCCGGCCCGGATTCATTGCGATGAATCCCGCGTGCTGCAGAAAGCCCGGGTACACGCGGCGGCCGTGGCCGGGATAGTTGGCGGGCACGTCATGGATGACGCTGTGCTTGAACCACGCCAGTGGCTTGGTCGTCGCCAGGTCATTGACCTGGGTGGGGCTGCGCCGCGTGTCGATCGGGCCGCCCATCATGGTCATCGTGCGTGGCGTGGTTTCTCCGTTGCTTGCCATCAGCGAGATGGCTGCGAGCACCGGCACCGTCGGCTGGCACACGGATATCACGTGCAGGTTCTTCGCGCCGATGTGGCGGATGAATTCCTGCACGTAGGCAACGTAGTCGTCGAGCCGGAACGCTCCCTTGCTGGCGGGCACCATGCGTGCATCGATCCAGTCGGTGATGTACACCTTGTGGTCCTGCAGCAGCGTGCGCACGGTGTCTCGCAGCAGGGTCGCATGGTGGCCCGACAGCGGCGCAACCACGAGCACGACCGGGTCGTCCTTGAGGTCGTCGACGGTGGCTGCGTCGTCGGTGAAGCGCTTGAACCGGATCAGGTTGCAGAACGGCTTCTGCAGCACGGCGTATTCGACGATGGGCACTTCGTGACCATGTGCGGTCACCGAACGAATGTCGAACGCGGGTTTCTCGTAGTCCTTGCCGAGCCGGTACAGCAGCTCGAATCCGGCCGCGATGCGCGGGGCGCCCGGCACCTGGGCCAGCAGCGTGCTCTTGTCGCTCCAGGTTTTTGCGCCCGCTTCAGCGAAATGGACGAGCGGGCTCATCAGGGAGCGTTGCAGTTCGTGCAGGTGATACAGCATGGACGTCAGCCGGCAGGGGAGGAGGACAACACGCAATTGTAGTCGCCCGAGGCGCAAGCAAGTGCCATGCCGCACGTAACAATTGGTCGCAATCGGCGGTTTCGCACAGGTGCTTGGGGGAATTCGCGCGGATCGACGACTTCTTTCGTACCTGGCGGCGCGAAGGTCCGTCTTCCATCAATACCAGCACGGAGCATCACATGCGCACGTGGAAACCCAGCGGTTCACGCCTGGCCTCGCACGGATTCGCACCCCTCGCGGCGCTGCTGGCGGCGTCCAGTCCGGCTGCCGAGCTGCATCTCCTCACCTACGGCGTGCCGTCGGTGCTCGGCACCCAGGGCAATCGCCATGCGCAGGCGGATCGCTACAGCGTGTCAGACGACGGACGCCACGTCGTGTTTGCGACGGCGTCCAACAATCTGAGCGACGACGACCGGGGCGAGCACACCGACATCTACATCGCCGATACGCTGGCCGGCAGCGTCACGCGCCTCAGCCGGCGCGCCGACGGCGGCGAACCGAATGGCAACAGTCTCTCCGCGGCGATCTCCGGTGATGGTCGCTGGGTCGTCTATGTCTCGCAGGCGACCGATATCGTCACGACGCCGGCTGTCGCCGGTCGCGGCGTCTATCTGGTCGATCGCGTCAGTGGACAGACCCGTCTGCTGACGCCGCCGGTGCTGCCATCGCCGCAGGCCTGGCCGGCGCAACTCAGCGGGCTTGCCATTGCGGCCGATGGCTCGCGCGTCGCCTTTGTGTCCGATGCGAGCCTCGACGCGCGTGACACCGACAGCGCCGGCGATCTCTACGTCTGGACGCGTGCGAGCGGTGCGCTGGAGCTGGCGAGCCTCGACGCGGCCGGCGTGCCGCTGGCCGGAGTCGTCGACGCGACATCTCCGGCACTGTCGGCCGATGGCGGGCAGGTTAGCTTTTCCATGCGGACCATCGCGAGCATCCCCGACGAGGGCGGCGTGTTCGTGCGCGATCTGCAGACCGGTTCGATCGATCGCGTTTCAGGCCCCCCATCCGTATTGACGCAATCGCATACGGGGCTGTCGGGCGACGCCCGCTACGTGGTGTTCAGCACCTACGAAAGCCTGCTGCCCGGCGACACGAACGGAGAGTCCGACACGTATCTGTTCGATCGCACCATCCGGCAGTTCGAGCTTGTCTCTGTATCGGACGGCGGTATGCCGGGCAATGACCGCAGCTTTGGAGCGGCGATCAGCGCGGACGGACGCTATGTCGCTTTTCAGTCGAGCGCAACCAATTTCGAGGTCGGTGTTTCCGGGCTACAGCTCTGGCGCCGCGACCGCACGGCCGGCACCACGACGCGGATCACACATCCGCCCGGAGGCGCCGCCGCCGCACCCTGGTACGACGTGCCGGCCATGAGCGGGGCCACCGGCCGCGTCGTGTTCAGCTCCAGCGTCGAGGGCCTCGTCGATGGCGACGACAACCAGCGCAGCGACGTGTTCGCCGTCGATCCGGATGGCAGCACGCGACGCGTGGGCCAATCCGGGTTACCGCGATTGGCCGGCGCGACAGCAGGGCACTATTTCGACATGAACACCGGGCGCGCATTTCCGCTCGGCGACAGCGGCGCCGTCGTGCTGGCGACGACTGCCGACAACCTGGGGCCGCTGCGCGCCGCCGGCGTTCATCGGGTCGACATCGCGGGCGCGCCGCCAGCGCCGGTACCGCTCGACGTGTTGCCGGCCTATCCCGGCTGGCCCATCGCGCTGATGCTGGCCGGTGCGTCCGTCGACGGCAGCGAATTGCTCATACGGCGTGAACCGTTCGATTTTACCGGCGGCTGGGGACCCGCACCGCTGCCGGCGGAGCCCTGGGATCTCTGGCGCATCGGTACCGGTGGGGCGATGCGCCTGGATGTTCCCGCTGCCGTGGGCAATGGTGCACGCACGACACAGGCCCTGCTGTCGGACGACGGTCGCCATGCGCAGTTCATCTCGCTGGCTGCGCCGGATGGCGTGCTGATACAGCCGTGGCGCCTGTTCCTGCATGACGCGCAGACCGGACTCCTCACGCGGATCGACACCAACGCACAGGGCATTCCCGCAGACCAGCCGATACAGCCGCGCAGCGGTCTGTCGCGCAACGGCCGTTACAGCGTCTTCGTCACTGCGGCAGGCAATCTCGTCGCGAACGATGCCGACGGCAGCCCGGATCTGTTCCTGCGCGACAACCAGACCGCGCAGCTCACGCGACTGCGCCATCCGCAGACGGACGCGCCGCTCGTGGCGCCGTCGACGAACAACCGGGATGCGATCGCGGTGTCCGACGACGGCCAGCACATCGCGTTCGTCGACAGAGCCGGAGCGAACGGCGGAAGCCGGGTGCTGCGCCTGCTCGATCGTACCGCCCAGACGCTGGTCGACGTCTGCGGCGACGGCGTGGCTACGCCGTCGCATTGCACGGAGCCGACCATGAGCGCGGACGGCAGAGTACTCGTGTTCACGTCTGCCCATTCATTGCTGCCCATCGACGACGACGACAGCAGCGATGTCTATAGCTTTCTGCCGGCGTTCGGCGCGTTGCGGCTGGAAAGCATCGATGCTGACGGCAGATCCGGCTACGGACCGCGTCACGCTCCGCAGGTATCCGCGAGCGGCGAGTCGCTGACGTTCCGTGCACGCGGCGGCGGCTGGCGCACGGCGCCGCAGATCACGGGCGATACGGACTGGCTGTTCACGCGCGTGGCCGGCGATGCCATCCATGCGGATGGCTTCGAGTCGCCGGGTCAGTGAGTCGGGCGATAACGGGTACGCATGCGCGCACCGCGCGCCGGGCCGCGCAATGGTATCTGCTGCGTCTCGCGGTCTTGCCCGACGGTGGGAGGCCGCAACCGGCGGTGGTCAGAACAGACTCGGCGTGAGCAGGGCCCGCACCGGTGCGAAGCTGCGCCGGTGCTGAGGGCAGGGGCCGAGACGGTTCAGGCAGTCGAGGTGTTCGGGTGTCGGGTAGCCTTTGTGCCGCGCGAAACCATAGCCGGGGTGCACGTCGTCGAGCGCGGTCATCAGGCGATCGCGTGCCACTTTCGCGAGTATCGATGCGGCGCTGATCGCCGGCTCGCTCGCGTCGCCGCCGACCACGGCGCGCGCCGGACAACGCAATTGCTTTGGCAGGTGATTGCCATCGACGAGTGCGAGTCCGGGGGGCAGGGCGAGCGCCCCGAGGGCGCGGCTCATGCCCAGCATCGTGGCCTGGAAGATATTCAGGCGATCGATTTCGCCGACTTCGATCTCGATCACGCTGAACGCGAGTGCGCGTTCGCGGATCCGCGGTTCCAGGACGCCGCGTCGCTCTTCACTGAGGTATTTCGAATCGTCCAGGCCGCGGATGGGGCGTGCCGGATCGAGGATGACCGCGGCCACGACCACCGGGCCGGCCAGCGGCCCGCGGCCGGCCTCGTCGACGCCGGCGACGAGCAGATCCGGCGGAACATCCGTCACGGTGCGGCGGCGGCGCATCGCATCACTCCTTCAGCGCGCCGAGCTGGCCGTAGACATAGGCGTGGTAGGAGTCGAGCAGGGCCTTGTCGGGGCAGTCGAAATAGCGGCCCTGGCAGCGGTCGCGCAGCAGCGTGTTGGCCTCGTAGAAGTCGTCCTTGCGCAGGTCGGCGACGTCGAGCAGCAGGGAGCCCAGGTAAATGATGTCGAGCAGGTCGAAATCCACCTTCTTTCTCAGTGGAAAATTCGACTTCAGCATGTAGTAGGTGACCATGGACGGATCGGTGACGCCTTTCGGCACGCGCTTGGCAAGCGCGTTGATCGCGCCGTCGAACGACGGCTGGTGGTCGCCGAAGTGCATCAGTACGGTGCGGCGATCGGTCGCGAACAGTTTCTGTTCCAGCTCCGACATGGCCTGTTCCGACTGTTCCAGCCGCGCAAGATAGTTGCCGAGGTTGAGGTTGAGCCACGCGTCGAGCTGTTTCGGGAACAGGGGTTTGTTGTAGGGCGGAGGCAGCTGGCCCAGCGGTGTCATGTGCGGGCCGTGCTGATGCAGGGTAAGCATGAACACGAACAGCGGCATCCCGGGATGGTCGCGGCGCTCCTCGGCGAGCACGCGGTCGAATACCCGCAGCAGGTCGAAATCCGTCGAGTCCCAGCCCAGCCCATGGTCGCTGCCATCGTAGAACTCATCGAAGCCGTAGTAGTTGTAGGCATTGCGCGCGTTGATGAAGCTGCCCGACATCGGGTAGATCACGATGGTGCGGTAGCCGTTCTCCTTCATGACGCGCGGCAGGCTGTAGGCCACGCGCGGTGCGAGATTGAACGGTGCGTACAGCCCCGCATTGCCGAACAGCACGTGCGCCATGCTGGTCAGGAAGGCGAACTCGCTGGTCCAGGTACCGCCGCCCCAGGTATGCACCTGCAGGTAACCATGCGCCCGGGTGCGCCTGTCGTCCTGGAACAGCTTGCGCTTGCACAGCGGCAGCTTGCAGACCCCGAGCATGGTCGGATCGAACGTGCTTTCCTCGAGTACCACGACGATGTCCGGGCGTTGCCGCGGATCGCCGCCGACGGCGACCTGTTCGTTCCACACCTGTTTCTCTGCCGCACCGGGAACGAGTTCGGGCAGCTCGATCTGCGTCGCATGAAATGAAATGAAAAAATCGGTCAGGTAGCTCTTGTCGTTCATCGCCGCCCACATGCCCTTGCCATAGACCGCGGCGAAGGGGCCTTGCGGGGTGAGCGCCTGGCTCAACGCATAGGCGGAGAGGATGGCACCGAGGCCCAGCGCGAGCCGGCGCTGCAACGCGGACCCGTCGGGCAGCACCCGCGGCCGGTCGATGCGCCAGATGCCCATCAGTGCCAGTGGCAGCACGACGAGCCCGACGAAGCTCGAAATCAGCAGGATCGGATAGCGCAGGATGACCTGCAGCGTGTCGGCGTTGACGAAATAGATGAGATCCGGGGCCAGCAGCGGTGTCGTGAGGTAGGTGACCTTGAGGACGCTGCTGGTCAGCAGCAGCGAGAACAGCGCCGCAGTCGAGATCAGGCTGAATGCGACGCGCCGTGTGATACAGAGCAGCAGCAGGCACAGGGCGCCGCTGAGCACGGTCGTGAACAGGCGTTCCTCGCGTGTGCCTTCGCTCAGCGGGCCGTACAGCATCATCGCCGCGTAGGCCAGCACCGCCAGCAGATACAGCAGCACACTGCGGCGGTCGAGCGGAGGAAAGAGGCGCATCACCGATTCGGTCGGGCGGGATTGGCGCGCATGGTGCGATCGGCGCCCGGGCAGGTCAATGGGCGTCCGACGCAGACGCGTCGATGAGTGTGGCGACTGCCGCGGCGGCGCTGCGATCGGCATCGCCGACGAGTTGCCGGTGCAGTCGCTCGAATTCGGCGACGAGCGCAATCCGTCCCGCGCTGTCGGCGAACAGCCCGAGTATCGCGTCGGCGAGTGCCTGCGGCGTGCAGGCGTCCTGCAGGATCTCCGGCACCAGATCGCGTCCGGCCAGCACGTTCGGCAGTGAGTAGCGCGTCGTGCGCATGAGCTTCAAGCCGGTCACGATGGCATACGTCAGTCGGGCAACCTTGTACGCCACGACCATGGGCCGTTTCGCGAGCATGGCTTCGAGCGCGGCGGTGCCGGAAGCGACCAGCACGACGTCGGCGGCCAGCAGCGCCTGATCGGCCTTGCCGTCGACGAGTTCGATGCTCCCGCGCGAGTCCGGCACGGCACTGCGCAGGTCGATGCCCAGCCCGTCGGCAATCTGTTCGAACGTCTCGCGGCAGGCAGGGCTCGCCATCGGTGCGACCACCTGCAGGCCAGGGATCTGCTGCTGGCAGCGCCGCGCGGCCTGCAGGAAATCGGCGCCGAGACGGCGGATCTCGCCGAGTCGGCTGCCGGGCAGCAGCGCCAGCACGGGGGTCTGAGCCGACAGGCCGAGTGCGGCCCGCGCAGGCAGGCGGTCGGTCACCAGATCAAAGCGGTCAGCCATCGGGTGGCCGACGAAGGTGGAGCGAACGCCGTAGCGGTCGTAGATCGGCGGTTCCATCGGAAACAGGCAGAGCACGAGATCGGCGCTGCGGCCGATTTTCTTCGTGCGATTCTCGCGCCAGGCCCAGATCGACGGGCTGACATAATGCACTGTGCGGATGCCGCGTTCCTTGAGCTTGCGTTCGAGCGTGAGATTGAAATCGGGCGCGTCGATGCCGACGAAGGCGGCCGGCTGCAGCGCGGTGATGCGGCGCAGCAGGTCCGCACGGATACGCAGCAGTTCGGGCAGGTGTCTGAGGACTTCGACGAGTCCCATGACGGCGAGTTTCTCGGCCGGATACCAGGCCTCGAGTCCGGCTTCGACCATGCGCGGTCCACCGATGCCGACGAAGCGCGCGCCGGGATAGCGTTCGCGCAGCGCGGCGATGAGGCCCGCGCCAAGCTGATCGCCCGACGATTCGCCGGCGACGAGTGCGAACACCGGGGCTGCCGGAGCAGTCGGCGGCGCAGGGATCGGCGACTCCGCCTCCCGCGGGGTCATGAACCGGTCAGCGCACCAGCGACCGCTGGCTGCGGTCGATGAAATCCAGCATGAGTTTCACGTCCGGCGCATCCGACGATACGCGCGCGAGTTCCTCGCGCGCCTCGGCCAGCGGCAGGCCCGACTTGTACAGCGTCTTGTAGGCTCGACGGATCGACAGGATGCGTTCGCTGTCGAAGCCGCGCCGCTTGAGGCCTTCGCTGTTGATGCCCTTGGGTTCGGCAAAGCTGCCGGCCACCGTCACGTAGGGCGGCACGTCGCGGTTGATGATCGAACCCATCGACGTGAACGCGTGCGCGCCGACCTGGCAGAACTGGTGCACCAGCGTGAAGCCGCCCAGGATGACCCAGTCGTCGACGGTGACATGGCCCGCCAGCGAGGCCGCATTCGCAAATATCACGTTGTTGCCGACGATGCAGTCGTGCGCGAGGTGCACGTAGGCCATGAGCCAGTTGTCGTTGCCGATGCGCGTCACGCCGCCGCCGTCGGCGGTGCCGCGGTTGAACGTGACGAACTCGCGGATCACGTTGCGGTCGCCGATCTCGAGCAGGGACTGCTCGCCGTGAAATTTCTTGTCCTGCGGCGCGGCACCGATCGAGGCGAACTGCCAGATGCGGTTCTCGCGGCCGATGCGCGTCGGCCCTTCGATGACGACGTGCGGACCTATCCAGGTGTCGTCGCCGATTTCGACATCGGCGCCGATCACGCTGTAGGCGCCTACGCTGACGTTGGACCCGAGGCGCGCCGCCGGGTCGATTACCGCGGTGGGGTGGATCATCAGTCGTTACGCTCCGCGCACAACAGTTCCGCCTCGGCGACGACCTTGCCGCCGACGAAGGCCTGGCACCAGAACTGGCCCATGCGGCGGATCATGCGCCTCTGCTCGACTTCGAGCACGAGCTGGTCGCCCGGGCACACCACGCTCGAGAAGCGGGCCTTGTCGACCTTGACCAGGTAGAACAGCGGGCTCGCGCTCGGCGACTCGGCGTTCGTCAGCTGCACGAGGAGACCGGAGGCCTGCGCCAGCGCCTCGATGATGAGCACGCCCGGCATGACCGGATGGCCCGGGAAATGGCCCTGGAAGAACGGCTCGTTGATCGTGACGTTCTTGAGCGCCGTCAGGCGCTTGCCGGATTCGAACTGGGTGACGCGGTCGACCAGCAGGAACGGGTAGCGGTGGGGCAGCAGGTCGAATATGCGACCGACGTCCAGCGGCAAGGTCGGGCTGGCGTTCGAATCGTTCATGGAGCGGAATCCTTTTCTAGGGCTTTCAGGCGACGCGCCATGTCGTCCAGATGGCGGAATCGCGCAGCGTTGCGCCGCCACTGGCGATTTTCCTGGATCGGCGTACCCGAGGAATACTCACCGGCGGCAGTGATGGAGTGGGTGACGAGACTCATCGCCGTCACGGTGACGCGGTCGGCGACGCTCAAGTGGCCTAGGATACCGGCAGCGCCGCCGATCAGACAGTAGCGGCCGATCCGCGCGCTGCCGGCGACGGCGGAACAGCCAGCCATGGCCGTATGCGCGCCGATAAAAACGTTGTGGGCGATCTGGATCTGGTTGTCCAGGCGCACGTCCTCCTCCAGCACGGTGTCCTCGAGCGCGCCGCGGTCGATGGTGCAGTTCGCGCCGATCTCGCAGTCGTCGCCGACGCGTACGCCACCCAGCTGCGGCACCTTGATCCAGTGGTCGCGCTCGAAGGCGAGGCCGAACCCGTCCGAGCCGAGCACGGCGCCCGGATGCACGAGCACGCGCTTGCCGAGCCGGACGCGGGTGACCAGGGTCACGCGCGCGACGAGGCGCGATCCGGCGCCGACCACACAGTCCTCGCCGACGATGCAGCCCGGGCCGATGACGGCGCCATCCTCGACGACGGTGCCGGCGCCGATCACGCAGAGCGGACCGACGCTCGCGCTCGCGGCAACCCGCGCCCCGGCGTCGACGACCGCGCTCGCATGGATGCCCGGCGGTGCGAGCTGTACGGGTTCGAACAGCGCTGCGATACGGGCATACGCGACGTAGGGGTCGCGCGCGACGAGCGCGGTGCCGTCGCGCAGATCCGCGTCATCGGCACGCAGCACGACCACGCCGGCGCGCGAACTCTGCATCTGCGCGCGGTACTGCGGGTTGGACAGGAAGCTCAGGTGCTCCGGACCGGCCTGTGCCAGGGTCGCGACGCCACTGACCACACGGTCGGGATCGCCCCGTACGTCCAGCGCGAAACGCGCGGCGAGATCGCCGACGCGCCAGCTCGGCGCGGCGGTACTCATGGATTGGCCCGTCGGGACTGGAAGTCGCGGCGCAGGCGTTCCAGCACCCGGTCGGTGATATCGATGCGCGGGTCGGCATAGACCACCGGACTCGGCACGACGAGGTCCAGCCCCTGTTCGCGTGCGTAATCAACCACGGTGTTGTTGATCTCCTGCCAGCTCTTGTCCAGCTCCTGATCGCTGCGGCTCTTGAGTTCGGCGCGGAGTTCGTCGCGTGTGCGCTTCACGCTGCGCTCGAGCGCATCCATCTCGCGCTTCTTCGCGTCGGCGTCCGCCTTGCTCAGCAGTGCGCCGTTGCGTTCGTAGTCGGCGCGGAGTTCGACCAACCGCGCCTCGTCGCGCTTGAGCGCCGTGTCGCGGGAGGCGAACTCCCGCTGCAGACGCTCACGGCCAGCCTGCACCTGCGGCGCATTGTCCAGCAGGCGTTTCATGTCGACATAGCCGAGCTTGCTCTGTGCCTGCGCCGCGAGCGGCAGCAGCACCAGAGCGAGAGCGAGTCGACATGCGGCGCTTGCGTGCTGGCCCACGCGGTTCCTCCGTTGATCCGGTCGCTGCGACGGCGGGGCTGGTTGCATCCGCCGTCGGTGCGATGATGCCAGTTTCGATCAGAACTGGGTGCCGAAGGAGAACTGGATCGACTCGGTCTTGTCGCCGTCCTTCTTGCGGATCGGGCGCGCGAGGTTGATCGTGATCGGACCCACAGGCGCCTGCCATTGCAGCGCAAGGCCCGTCGACGCGCGCAGCTCGCCGGCGTCGAAATCGCCGAACGACTTGTAGACGTTGCCGACGTCGACGAATGCCGAGATGCGCACGGAATCGCTATCCTTCGCGAACGGTGTCGGCAGGATCAGCTCGGCCGTGCCGAGCACCTTGAAGGCGCCGCCGAGCGGCTGGCAATAGTCGCTGAGCACGCTGACCTTCTGGCAAGGGCCGAGGGTGTTGTCCTCGAAGCCGCGCACGTCGCGCACACCGCCCGCGTAGAAATTCTCGAAGAACGGCAGGCCGCCGATCTTCAGCGGGATCTTTTCCTCGGAGTTCGGATCGAAGCGGCCCGTCGCGTCGCGGTAGGAATCGCCGTAGCCGAGGTTGCCGGACAGCAGGAAGGTGAACTTGTCGCTGAGCGGGAAATAGTGCAGTCCCTGGTAGTAGAGCTTGTAGTACTCGAGCGTCGAGCCTGGCAACGCGATTTCGGCCGAGATCGACTGCAGGCCACCGCGCGTCGGCGTGAAGTACTTGTTGCGGGTGTCGTGCGCCCAGGATGCCGTCAGGTTCCAGGTATGGATCGTGCGGCGGTCCAGGTCGGTGATGTAGTCGATGATGAACGGCGGCGTGAACCCCGGGAACGTGTTGATCTCGGTCTTGTTGACGCCGAGCTGCAGCTGCACCGAGTCGGTTTCACCGACGGGCACGCCGACGAAGGTCGAGAACGCCGCGGTGTCGGTCGAATAGTTCGCGATGTTCGCCTCGCTCTGGTCGAGGTTGCGCACGCTCGCGTTGTAGCCGAGTGCGATGCCCGAGTCGTTGAGGTAGGGCTGCGCATAGCTGATGTCGTAGCGCTTCAGGTACGAACTCTTCTGCACCGTCATCGCGATGCGGTCGCCCGTGCCGAGGAAGTTGTTCTGCGATACCGACACCGATGCGATGAGCTTCTGCACCTGCGAGTAACCGAGGCCGAACAGCAGGCTGCCGGAGGGCTGCTCCTCGACCGTGACGACCATGTCGACCTGGTCCTCGCTGCCCGGTACCTTCGGGGTTTCGATCTGCACGTTCTTGAAGTAGCCGAGACGCTGCAGGCGCACCTTCGAGCGGTCGATGGCGGCCTGCGAGTACCACGAGCCCTCGAGCTGGCGCATCTCGCGGCGCAGCACTTCGTCCTCGGTACGCACGTTGCCCTTGAACGTGATCCGGTTGACGTACACACGCTTGCCCGGCTCGATGTAGAACGTGACCTCGACCGTGCGGCCTTCCTTGTCGGTCTTCGGCACCGGCGTCACTTCGGCGAACGCATAGCCGATGTTGGACAGCACCGAGCTCATGGCCTTGGCCGACTGCTCGAGCTTGCGCCGCGAAAACACATCGCCGCTCTTGGTCCTGAGCAGCGCGCGCAGGCTTTCCTCCGGCAGTATCAGTTCGCCGAGCAGCTTGATGTCGCTGATCGTGTACAGCTCGCCTTCCTGTACGTTTGCGCTGACGTAGATGTTGCGTTTGTCCGGGCTGATCGAGACTTCGGTCGATTCGACGTTGAAATCCGCGTAGCCGCGGTCGAGATAGTACGAGGCGAGCTTCTCGAGATCGCCCGAGAGTTTCTCGCGCGAATACTGGTCGTCCTTGGAATACCAGGACTTCCAGTTGGTGGTGTTCGATTCGAACTCGTCGCGGATCTCCTTGTCGCTGAAGACCGAGTTGCCGACGACGTTGATGTGCTTGATCTTGGACGCCTTGCCTTCGGCGATCACGATGTTGATATCGACGCGGTTGCGGTCGAGGTTCGTGACCTTCGGCGTGATCGAGACGTTGTACTTGCCCCGATTGTGGTACTGGCGCGTGAGTTCCTGCTGCACGCGGTCGAGCTGGAGGCGGTCGAAGGTTTCGCCCTCCTCGAGGCCGATGCCCTTGAGGCCCTTGCGCAGCTCCTCTTCCTTGAGTTCCTTGTTGCCCTTGAGCGTGATCTTGGAGATCGCCGGGCGTTCCTGCACCGTCACGACGAGAATGTCGCCCTGGCGCGAGAGCTGCACGTCATTGAAGAAGCCGGTCCGGAACAGCGCGCGGATGGCTTTCTCGGCTGCGTCGGCGGTCATGCGGTCGCCTTTCTCGACCGGCAGGTAGGTGAACACCGTACCGGGTGCGATGCGCTGCAGACCGTCGATGCGGATTTCCGAGACGACGAACGTGTCGAACGCGTGGGCCTCGGCGGTGAGGCAGGCAAGCAAGAGCAGGGCGGCGATACGCTTCATCGTCAGTCCGTAAGGTTTTCTTATTGTGCGGCGGACGCTTGCCGCGGTTCATGGAGCGTGGGGCGGGCGCCGGTCAGGACAGCAACCGGTGCACGATGTCGTTGTAGAAAGCCAGCCCCATCAAGGCCGCCAACAGCACCAGGCCTGCGTACTGGCCGGCGATCAACGCTTTCTCGCTGAGCGGGCTGCCCTTGATCGACTCGATAAGGTAATACACGAGGTGGCCGCCGTCCAAGATCGGTATCGGCAGCAGGTTCATGATGCACAGACTCAGGGAGATCAGGGCGAGGAAGAACAGGAACCGGGCAGGACCCTCGTTCGCGGCCGCGTTGGCGACGGCGGCGATCGTGATCGGGCCGGACACGTTCTGCAGCGACGCGGAACCGATCAGCATGCGCTGGATCATTTCCAGGGTCTTGACCGTGAGATTGCCGGTTTCCCGCAGCGCCGCGGGAATGGCCGCCAGCGGCCCGTAGCGCAGCAGGGCGTCGAACGGCGGCTCGACGTATTTCGGCGCTATGCCGACGCGCCAGACCGTCTTGCCGTCCGCCGTCTCCTCGCGCGGCGCCACGGCGAGCTGCAGCGGCTTGCCGTCGCGCACGATGTCGAGCATGAGCGGCTTGCCCGCAGCGGTCTGGATCGTCTCGACAAAGGCGTCCCAGGCGACGACAGGCTTGCCGTCGACACGCACGAGCCGGTCGCCGACGGCCAGGCCGGCGGCTTCGGCGGCGCTGCCCTTTGCGATGTCACCGACGAAATATTCCGTCGGCAGGGCAAACTTGGGCGTGAGCCCTATCTCGCGCCAGGCGGCGAGATCCTGTTTGTCGGTGGGAATCTTGCTCAGGTCGAGCTGGCGCACGGCTGGCCGGCCATTGGCATCGGTGACCCGGACCTCGACGCTGCGCCGGTCCAGCGCATGGCCGAGCAGCACGAGATTGGCATCGGTCCAGCTCGCCACGGGCTCGCCTGCAATCGTGTCGATGCGGTCGCCGACGGCAAACCCCGCCGTCGCGGCGGCGGCTTCCACGCGGCCGACGAGGGGCTGGTAGTCGGGCTTGCCGATCACATACATGGCCCACAGCGCGAACACGGTGAAGATCAGGTTGAAGGCCGGGCCGGCCGCCACGACCAGCATGCGCTGCCAGACCGGCTTGGCGGTGAAGTCACCGCCGCGTTCCGTGGGGTCGATCTCGACTTCGCGCGAGTCGAGGAACTTGACGTAGCCACCGAGCGGAATGGCGGAGATGCAGTACTCGGTGCCGTCCTTGCCGATGCGGGTCCAGATCGGCTTGCCGAAGCCGACCGAAAACCGCAGCACTTTCACGCCGAAGCGGCGCGCGACCCAGTAGTGGCCGAACTCGTGGAAGGTGACCAGCAAGCCGAGCGTTACCACCAGCCACCAGATGGATCCGAGAACGTTGCTCATAGAGGCTCAACAGTGCAGGCGGCGCATCATACGTTGGGCCGTCGCCCGGGCGGTTAAGTCCGTCTGAATGAGCTGGGCCAGGTTTTCGACGGGTTCAGCCGGCGTCGCCTCGAGACAGGCGTCGATGACCTCGCCGATCGCCAGGAACGGCAGCTGGCCGTCCAGGAAGGCCGCGACGGCGACCTCATTGGCTGCATTCAGCACGGCCGGCGCAGTGCCGCCGTGGCGCAGCGCCGCGTAGGCCAGACTCAGGCAGCGGAAGGTGTCGAGGTCCGGCCGCTGGAAATCGAGCCGTGCGAGCCCGACCAGGTCGAGCGGCTGCACCCCGGCGTCCACGCGCTCGGGCCAGGCCAGGCCGTAGGCCAGGGCCGTTCGCATGTCGGGATTGCCGAGCTGTGCCAGTACCGAGCCGTCGGTGTACTCGACCAGCGAATGCACGATGCTCTGGGGATGGACGACCACCTCGATGCTGTCGGGTGCTGCGTCGAACAGGAAATGGGCCTCGATGACTTCGAGCCCCTTGTTCATGAGGGTGGCCGAGTCGACCGAGATCTTGCGGCCCATGCGCCAGTTCGGATGGGCGACAGCCTGCTCCGGCGTGATCGTGCCGAGCTCGGCGCGCGTGCGGCCGCGGAAGGGTCCGCCGGAGGCGGTCAGGATCAGCTTGCGCACGCCGTGGTCGGCCAGCCGGGTGGAACGCGTCGCCGCGGCCGGCGGCAGGGCCTGGAACAGGGCGTTGTGTTCGGAATCGATCGGGAGCAGCTCGCCACCGCCTTCGCGCAGGGCGGCGAGCAGCAGCGGGCCCGCCATCACGATCGCTTCCTTGTTCGCCAGCAGCAGGCGCTTGCCGGCGCTCGCGGCCGCGAGCGTGGATTCGAGGCCCGCCGCACCGACGATGGCGGCGACGACCGTATCGCAGAGCGACGACGCTGCCGCCTCGGCCAGCGCGTCATCGCCCGAGGCTACGCGCGTCGACAGGCCGGCACGCCGCAGGCGCGCGCGCAGGTCGGTTTCCAGGGCGGTGTCGGCGATGACGGCGAGATCCGGCCTGAACCGTCCGCAAAGTGCCGCCAGTGCTTCGGTATTGCGGTGCGCCGCGAGCACGCTGGCACGGAAACGCGCCGGGTGCCGGGCGATGACATCGAGCGCGCTGCTGCCGATCGAACCGGTCGCGCCGAGTACGGCCACGCTTCTCATGTGCGCAGCAGCGCGAGTCCGGCGGCCCAGATCGGCAGCGCGGCGAACACGCTGTCGAGGCGATCGAACATGCCGCCGTGACCCGGGAACAGGTCGCCGGAATCTTTCATGTTCGCATGGCGCTTGATCAGGCTCTCGAACAGGTCGCCCACGATCGAGGCGATGACAGTGAGCATGGCGAGCACGAAGATGCCCGCGAGCGCGACGCCACGCAGGCCGAGCAGCCATGCGCCGCCCACCCCGACGAGCGCCGATGCAGCCAGCGCGCCATAGACGCCGGCCCAGGTCTTGCCCGGGCTGATCCGCGGCGCGAGCTTGGTCGTGCCCCAGCGGCTGCCGGCGAGATAGGCGCCGCTGTCGGCGACCCAGACCAGCATGAGTCCGAACAGGGTCCACCAGGGGCCGCGGTCGGCGCCGGCGTGGACCTGCAGCAGGCCGCACCAGGCCGGGATGACGATCAGGGCGCCGACCAGAAGCTTTAGCGCCGTGTTTTCACGGGTCGGAGCGACGCCGAAGCTGAACCGGCGCAGCCAGAGTGTGGCGATGAGCCACCACGCAGCTCCTGCAGCGATAACGGACCACCAGATTGCACCGCCACGTGCGTACCAGAGAGCGACCATGGCGACGGCCTGCAGCACGACCACGCCGGCACGCATGGCTTCGGCGCGCAGGCCGAGCAGCCGCGTCCATTCCCACGTCGCGTACAGGAACACGGCGCCGGTGATCACGGCGAACAGGGCCGTCGGCACGAACAGGATCAGCGCGATGGCGAGCGGTGCGAGCACCAGAGCCGTCAGCGTGCGCGTTTTCATCGGAGAAGCCACGTTCAACGCGCTCCGTAGGTGGATTGGTCAGTGCTCCGATGTCCGGGAGCAGCGGCGATCGTAAGGTCTGCCGTGTTCGGCACACACTGGCTGCCGTCGCATGCGGCATGCGGCGTGCCTGAAACACTCGCGGCACGAAGGCGAGCAGCGGCCGGGCTCATCCGGCTTCTGCCGCAATCTGGGCACTGGTCTTGCCGAAGCGGCGCTCGCGGCTGGCGTAGTCGGCCAGCGCCTGCTCGAACGCCGCCGCGTCGAAATCGGGCCAGAGCGTCGCGGTGAAATGGATCTCGGCATAGGCGATCTGCCAGAGCAGGAAATTGCTGACGCGCTGCTCGCCGCCGGTGCGGATGAAAAGGTCGATCGGCGGCTGGTCGGCCAGGCACAGGTAGGGCGCAAGGCTGGTTTCGTCGATCTGGTCGGCGGACAGTTCGCCGGCCTGCACGGCGCGCGCGATGCGCCGCGCCGCCTGGGCGATGTCCCAGCGGCCGCCGTAGTTCACTGCAATATTGAGCTGCAGCTTCGCATTCGCAGCGGTGCGGTCCATGGCCGCGTGCATGCGCGCGGCCAGTGCCGGTGCGAATGCCGAGAGCTCGCCGACGAAGCGGATGCGCACGCCGTGGCCGTGCAACTCGTCGACTTCACGGTCCAGCGCCTTGAGGAACAGCTCCATCAGCGCGCCGACCTCCTCGGCCGGACGCTGCCAGTTTTCGCTCGAAAAGGCGAACAGGGTCAGCGCCGCGATACCGCGGCGCAGACAGAACTCGATGGCGCTGCGCACGGCCTTCTGGCCGGCGTGGTGCCCGAATGTGCGCGGCCGCAGGCGCTTGCGCGCCCAGCGGCCGTTGCCGTCCATGACGATGGCGACATGGCGCGGGAGCCGGCTGCCGTCGCCGGAGCCGGGCGAGGAGGTGAGCGGGTCCAGGATCGTGCTCCGCTCAGAGCGCCATCAGTTCTTCTTCCTTGGCCTTGACCACGGCGTCGACGTCTTTGATCGCCTTGTCGGTCAGCTTCTGGATGTCTTCCTCGGCCTTGCGCTCCTCGTCCTCGGTGACCTTCTTTTCCTTGAGCAGCTCCTTGACGTGCTGCATGGCGTCGCGGCGCACGTTGCGCACGGCGACCTTGGCGTCCTCGCCTTCGCTGTGCACCTGCTTGGACAGTGCCTTGCGGCGTTCCTCGGTCAGCGGGGGCAGGTTGATGCGGATGACGGTGCCGGCGGTATTCGGGTTGAGGCCGAGATCGGACGCAATGATCGCCTTCTCGATCGGCTGCACCATGGTCTTTTCCCACGGCGTGATCGTCAGCGAGCGCGAATCCTGCACCGCGACGGTGGCCACCTGCGACAGCGGCATGTCGCTGCCGTAGTAGTTGACCTTGATGTGGTCGACGAGCGCCGTCGTCGCACGGCCCGTGCGCAGGCGCTGCAGGTCGTGCTTCAGCGCTTCGACGCACTTGGCCATGCGGGTCTGGGCGTCTTGCTTGATGTCGTTGATCATGGCGGCGAATCCTTGGGCCGGAACGAAGCGGCCGGAGTATAGCAGCGCCCCGCCGGACGGCGTGTCGCCGGGACCGACCGGGTCCGCCGCATCCACTGCCGCGACCGGATCGCTGCGGCTACAATCCCAGCCCGTTTTTTCGAGGCGAACAGGTAGCGCAATGGGCAGACTGATGGCGATCGAAGGGCGCAAGAACGCCCAGGACGCGCGGCGCGGCAAGATCTTCACCAAGGTCATCCGCGAGCTCACCGTGGCGGCACGTGCCGGTGGCGGCGATCCCAAAGCCAACCCGCGCCTGCGCCTGGCCATGGACCGCGGCCTTGCCGTGAACATGGCACGCGACGTCATGGAGCGCGCGATCAAGAAGGCAACCGGCGAGCTCGAGGGCGTCAGCTACGAGGAAGTCCGCTACGAAGGCTATGCACCCGGCGGTGTCGCGGTCATCGTCGACTGCATGACCGACAACAAGGTCCGGACCGTCGCGGACGTGCGCCACGCCTTCACGAAGTGCGGCGGCAACCTGGGGACCGACGGCTCCGTGTCCTTCATGTTCAAGCGTCTGGGCGTGCTCAGCTATCTGCCCGGCACTGACCAGGGGGCCGTGGAAAACGCAGCGATCGAGGCGGGCGCCGACGACATCGTGGTCTACCCCGACGACGGGTCCATCGACGTGCTGACGAGCCCCGACAGTTTCGAGGCCGTCAAGCAGGCGATGGAAGCCGCCGGCCTCAAGCCTGAACACGCCGAAGTGGGACTGCGTGCCGACAACGACGTCGCGGTTTCCGGCGATACGGCGCAGGCCGTGCTCAAGATGATCCACATGCTCGAAGATCTCGACGACGTACAGAACGTCTATTCGAACGCAGATATCGTGAGCTGAGCGTCTCGCTTCCCACGCGCCCGCCAGCGGAGGGGGCGCGGGAAGATCGGCGTCGCCGGCGGCAACGCCGGCTCCGCTGCACGGGCGATCGACCGGCGGAACATGGAACCTGCCCGCGTGACGCGTCCCGGTCTCGTTACCGCGCTGAGATACGCAGGGGTATGCCCGGGCCGCGGGGGCCGTGATTTCTCGCTGACTCAGGTCACCAGTGTGCCCACAGCCTCGCCGCGCGCGATTCGCAGCAGGTTGCCCGGCACGCCCATGTCGTAGACGCGCAGCGGGATGCGGTTGTCCCGACACAGTGCGATGGCCGTCGTGTCCATCACCTGCAGGTTGCGCTGGATCACGTCGGAATAGGTCAGCCTGTCGTAGCGTTCCGCATTCGGGTCCTTCTTCGGGTCGGCGCTGTAGATGCCGTCGACCTTAGTCGCCTTGAGCAACAGGTCGGCGCCAACCTCGATCGCGCGCAGCGCCGCTGCCGAATCGGTGGTGAAGAACGGGTTGCCGGTGCCGGCCGCGAACAGCGCGATGCGGCCCTTTTCCAGATGGCGGATCGCCCGACGCCGGATGAAATCCTCGCAGACTTCGTTGATCTTGATCGCACTCATCACGCGCGCATAGGCGCCGAGCTTTTCCAGCGCGTCCTGCATCGCCAGCGCGTTCATGACGGTCGCGAGCATGCCCATGTTGTCGCCGGTCACGCGATCCATGCCGGCCTTGGCCAGACCTTCGCCGCGGAAGATGTTGCCGCCGCCGATCACGACACCGACCTGCACGCCGGCGCGCTGGATCTCGATGATTTCCTTGGCGAGCCGGTTGAGCACCTTGGGGTCGATGCCGTAGTCGGCATCCCCCATGAGCGCCTCGCCGCTGAGTTTGAGCACGATGCGCTTGTACTTGATATCGCTGGGCATGGGCGAAGCTCCGGGCAGGGCAAGGCGACCGCGCGAAAAATGCTGCCGGCGCCAGCCAGGGTCATGGAAAGGGGGCGGGACCGGGGCGGCCCTCAAAATGCGCGCGATGATACCGCAATGTCATAAATGCCGGCGCAGCCGCACGCATGTGCTGCGACGAAAGGGCGCGGCCGGCATGGGCTGCGCGGTCGTCGCCGGTCGTGCGGCTGGCCGATCACACGGGAGTCAACGCCGTGTCACCGGCATTTCACGCGCAGGCTCTACCGTGCCGGGCGATTCGCGGGGGCCATTCGGGGCTGCCGCGGCGGTACGGAGGAGCAGCATGTTGGACCGCGTTTTCATGGCCGGTTTGCTGCTGGCGATCGCCGGTCTGGTTTCCGCACATTCCGCGCCGACGCCGGCGCCTCCGGCCTTGCGCGCAGTGCCGGACGTCTTCATGGTCCGCAGCGCCCTGCCGCCGCCACCGCGTGACGTCGAGGAACTGCGCTTCCGGGACGTGTTCAAGCTGCCCGTCGGGCCACGGGGCCTGGAAATCACCGAGCAATTGCGCGCACTCGACGGCCGGCGCGTGCGTCTGGTCGGGTACATGGTTCACGCGGACGTGAAGGGCGGATTCATTCTGAGTCCGCTGCCGGCAGCGCTCGGGGATGCGGATGAAGGACTGGCCGATGACCTGCCGCCGAGTGCCGTCCTCGTTGAGCTGCCGCGTGAGGGTGCGCTGCGCAGCGGCCACCTGCCGGGACTGATCCAGGTCACCGGGCGCCTGCGCGTCGGTCGCTCCGCAAACGCGAGCGTGCCGGGACGCGTGTTTCCCGCGCGGGTGGAGCTCGACGCGCGCTTCGAGAAAGCCCTGCGCAGGGCTAACAAATGGAAATGTGTATCAATGGCAGCGCCGCGAGCTGCTGTCTCTCATTCCCCTCACCGGAAGGAACATCCATGCGCTTTTCCCGTCTCGCCCTGGGCTCTGCTCTGGGGCTGCTGGCCTGCTCGGCGCAAGCCGCCACCGTATCGCGCCTGACACCGCCGAGCGAACTGTTTGCGTCGGGCAGCCCGGCGCCGGTGATCTCGCGTTTCCTGCCGGGACAGCGCTTCGACCTGCAGGCCACCGTGCAGCCGGATGCCGGAGAGACCGTGACCGGCTTCCAGTTCTTCGTCGATGGTGCATGGATCAACGGGCCGCTGCCGCTGGGCGGCGGGGCGAACGACGCGCGTGTCGCACGCAACAGTCTGGTTGCCGAGTCGGGCGCCGCCGCGACCTGCATCCGTGACGGCCGGACGACGGGTGCTGCCGGCTGCGTGCTGGTCGCGGGGCTGCCGTCCAATGCCGCCGTGGCGAGTTTTCGCGGCTACTCCAACTACACCGCGGGCATGCACGAGTTCAAGGTTGTCGCGCGTACGAGCAGCGGCAAGGCGATCAGCGCGGTCGGCAACTTCGAGGTCGTGGGCATCGACGAAGGCCAGCGCAAGGCGAAGAACATCATCATCCTGCTCGGTGACGGCATGGGCGCGTCGCACCGTACGGCCGCGCGGATCATGGCCAAGGGCTATGCGCAGGGCAAGGCGCGCGGCATGCTGGCGATGGACACGTTCCCGTACAGCGGCCAGGTCATGACTGCGTCGCTGAACTCGATCGTGACCGACTCCGCGCCCGGCATGGCCAACTACGTCTCGGGCAACAAGGCCAACAACAACGAAGAAGGGGTCTGGCCGGACGACACCCTTGCCGCCTTCGACAATTCGCGCATCGAGTACCTGTCGGAGTACCTGCACATGCTGCAGGGCAAGTCGCTCGGCATCGTGACCACATCCGACGTGTTCGATGCGACGCCGGCCGCCAACGCCGTGCATACGGCGCTGCGGGGCAACGGTACCGGCATCGTCGACCAGTTCTTCGACGAACGCGACAAGACCGGCCTGACCGTGCTCCTGGGTGGAGGGCGCAAGTGGTTCCTGCCGAATCCCGCGGGCGGCACCAGTCCGCAGCCGGGCAACGGTTCGCAGCGTGCCGCGCGCAACGATTACGTGCTGCCGTCGGACATCATCAACGGCTGGGGCGTCGCCGCCGGCAAGATCGATCCGGAGCGCGACCTGATTGCCGACTTCATCGGTGCGGGCTATGCCTATGCGCCGGACAACGCCGCGCTGAACGCCGCATTCTCCCGCGGCACGCCGGACAAGCTGCTCGGCCTGTTCTCGTACTCGAACATGAACGTGTCGTACGACAAGATCGCCGCCCGCCGCGGCAACACGGAAGTCGTCGATGCGTTCGGCTTTCCCGATCAGCCGATGCTCGAGGAGATGACCGACAAGGCGCTCAAAGTGCTGGCCCGCAATCCGAAGGGATTCGTGCTGACGGTCGAAGGTGCGTCGATCGACAAGCAGGCACACCTCATGGATACCGATCGCTGGATCCATGAAGTTATCGAGTTCGATCGCGCGGTCGCGGTTGCGCGGCAGTTCGCCGAGACGCATCCCGACACGCTCGTCATCGTCACGGCGGACCACGAGTGTGCCGGCGCCGCGATCATCGGCGCGTCCACGATGTCGGCGGCGCAGCTCGCCGCGGACAAGCTCGCCGGCAAGAATGTCGTCGGCGTCTACGAGGCGGCCCGGTTTCCGCGCTATGCGATGGCGGCTGATGGCTATCCGGTCACCACCAACGTCGACAACAAGATGCTGATCGGCTACGGCGCGAACGCGGACCGCTACGAGAACTGGCTGCCGAGCCGCTTTCCGACGCGCGATTCCCAGCAGCCGTTCCCGCCGGCGCAGTCGCCGCTGAACCCGAGCGTGCGCAACAAGGATGATGGCGCGCTGATCACGGGCCAGATCGCCGGCGACCAGGCGGCGCATACCGGAAGCGACATTCCACTGTCGGCATTCGGACCCGGTGCGTCGCGCTTCAGCGGCACGTTCGACAATACGGATGTGTTTTTCAAGCTCGGCCAGATCGCGATCGGCGGCGAATAGCCGCCTGATCGTCCGCCCGGCTGCCCCCGATGAGCGTGCCGGCGTGCCGGCACGCTTTTCCGTCTGTGCGGGGGCGTCTTGAAGGGGTTCTGGCGAGTCGGAGCCCGCTCGCATCCGGGCCCGGCCCGGAAGCTTCCCTGTGATCGCCTGCTGGTGGGTGCGGAAATGGTCCGCCGGGCAGCGGCCAGCCCGATGGTCTATGCAGGCTCCGGTCCACTCGTGCTCGACGGATCGGACGCTGCTTCTGCACGCCGCACAGCAGTCCAGCAATCTTCGGGCTGCGTAAACAAGAAGGCCGCGGCAAATGCCGCGGCCTTCGGGTACTGCGGTACGGCAGACGATCAGGCCAGACCGGCCTGCTTCATGACTTCGGCCGCGTAGTCCTCGACCACCTTCTCGATGCCTTCGCCGACGACGAGACGCGTGAAGCCCACGATGTCGGCGCCTTCCTTCTTCAGCACGGCTTCGACCGTCATTTCCGAGTTCAGCGCGTACGGCTGGCCGGTCAGCGTGACTTCGTTGACGATCTTCGCGATCTTGCCACTGACGATCTTTTCGAGGATTTCGGCCGGCTTGGCCTTGTCCTTGTCGGTCATCTTGGCGAGTTCGATTTCCTTTTCCTTCGCGATGAAGTCGGCCGGAACGTCCGATGCCTTCGCGTACGGCGGGTTCATCGCGGCGACGTGCATGGCGATGCCGCGCGCCAGCTCGTCATTGCCACCGACGAGCTCGACGAGCACGCCGATGCGTCCGCCGTGCACGTAGCCGGCAACGGTATTGGTCGAATCGACCTTGGCCAGGCGGCGCAGCTGCACGTTCTCGCCGACCTTGGCGATCAGCGCGGCGCGCGCTTCCTCGACCGTGCCGCCGTCGGGATACGCGGCAGCCTTCAGCGTCTCGATGTCGCTCGCACCGGTAGCCAGCGCGATCTGCGCGACGGTGTTGGCGAACTTCACGAAGTTCTCATCCTTGCCGACGAAGTCGGTTTCGGAATTGACTTCGACCAGCACGGCCTTGCCGCCGTTCTGCGCCAGGACGATGCGGCCTTCGGCAGCGACGCGGTCGGCCTTCTTGATCGACTTGGCCAGGCCCGACTTGCGCAGGTATTCGATGGCGGCGTCGATGTCGCCGGCGTTCTCGGTCAGCGCCTTCTTGCACTCCATCATGCCGGCGCCCGAGCGCTCGCGGAGTTCCTTGACCAGACTCGCGGTGATTTCCATGTAAACCTCGATAGTTGCGGCAGCGACCTCAGTCGCGCCAGGAAAACGGAATCGTGTAGCGGCGTCACGACAAGGTCATGACGCGACGGTCGCGCGAACCTCGGTCCGCGCGACCCTGGGCTGCTTACTCGCCCTGCGGTGCTGGACGGCCGCCGCCATTGCGACCGCGCGGTGCGCCGCCCGGACGCTGGCCCGGCTTCGCTCCCGGCTTGCCACGCGGCGGAGCCGGCTTGCGGCCGCGCGGGGAGTCGTCGGTCGCGGCTTTGACGTTGCCTTCGGCATCGAGTTCGACGAACTCGTCCTTGTCGCTGACTGCGCTCTGCGGCGCTGCGGCCTTGCCTTCGAGCACGGCGTCGGCAGCGGCGCGGACGTAGAGTTGCACGGCGCGGATCGCGTCGTCGTTGCCCGGGATCGCGTAGTCGACGAGGCTCGGATCGTAGTTGGTGTCGACGACGGCGACGACCGGAATGCCGAGCTTCTTGGCTTCCTTGATCGCGATGTCCTCATGGCCGATGTCGATCACGAACAGTGCATCCGGCAGGCGGTTCATGTTCTTGATGCCGCCGAGGGAGATGTTGAGCTTTTCCGATTCGCGCTTGAGGCTAAGCACTTCGCGCTTGACCAGGCGGTCGAAGCGGCCGTCGGTGGCCATGGCCTCGAGTTCCTTCAGGCGGGCGACCGACTGCTTGACGGTACGGAAGTTGGTCAGCGTGCCGCCGAGCCAGCGGGCGGACACGTGCGGCATGCCGCAGCGCTCCGCTTCTTCCTTGACCGCCTCGCGGGCCGAGCGCTTGGTGCCGACGAACAGGATGGTGCCGCGCTTCTGCGCGAGGCCCGAGAGGAAGTTCATCGCGTCGCCGAACAGCGGGACGGTCTTCTCGAGATTGATGATGTGGATCTTGCCGCGGGCGCCGAAGATGTACGGCGACATCTTGGGGTTCCAGTAGCGCGTCTGGTGACCGAAGTGAACGCCGGCTTCCAGCATCTGGCGCATGGTGACTTGAGGCATGGTGGTGCTCCGAAAAGCGGGCGCGCACGGTCGATGTGTCGTGCTGCAGCCCGGGGTTGTGGCCTCCACGTTCCCCCGCGACCGACCTCTGGCGAGGCACCCCGGAGCGGTGACGGAACGTGTGTGGATTCGGCAGGATCGCCGTGGTGGCGGGACTTGCTCCCGGCCTGGATTTCACGCCTGGGCCGGTGGGGGCGGGCGGAAAATCTGCGGAAGGATACTCGTTGACGCGGTGCCCGGGCAAGTCGCGGTGAGGCTTCGCCAGCCGGTGCAGCAGGTAGGCCTTTTATCTGGTGTCCTGTCCCGCAAACAACTTTCGAATGATTCCGAGGGTATTTGGCCCCGATACGTCGTTGCCGATCGTCGCCGTAGCGCCGCTGCGGCTCCTCACGGCGCCTAGTCTCGGGGCCAAATACCCTCGGAATTGCTTCGACGTATTTGCGGGACAGGACACGAGGGCCGCCGCTAGAATCGCCGGCCCTCATCACGGCGGCACGCGCATGCGGTTCCTGATTGTTCCGATCGTCCTGCTGGGCCTGGCAGACCCGCTCCGTGCCGCCGAACCGCCGCCGGTCCGTGCCAGCCTGGTCCGGGACCTCAATACCGACCCGGGCGACCGCAGTTCGTCGCCGTCGCTGTTCATCGCTGGAGCGGGGCGGGTGTTCTTCGCGGCGCGAACGCCCGCGCACGGGCAGGAGCTCCACGCGACCGATGTCCAGGGCAACGCGCGCCTCCTTGCGGACATCGCGCCCGGCCCGTCCGGTTCGCTGCCTGAACCCGTGGCGGTGGTCGGCAAACGGCTGGTCGCCACGGCCAACGATGGGATCACCGGGCGACAGCTCTGGTCGGTGCCGGTACAGGGCGGTCCGCCGGTACGGCTTACGTCGATGGGCGACAACTGGATCACGCCGCCGGGTACGGCCACCGTCATCGCATCGTTCGGCGACCGCGTGATGCTGCAGGTGCCGACCCAGGGCCATGGCGTATGGACGACCGACGGAACGCCGGGCGGCACCTACCGTCGCGACACCGCGTCCGGACTTCCTCTGGGCGTCGTCGTCGCGGGCTGTGGCCTCACCGACGCGGCGATCCTGGCGGGCACGGACGCCACCCCGCAGATGAAGCTCGTGCGCAGCACCGGAGTGCCCGGCGGCGACAGCGTGATTGCCGCCCTGCCATCGGGCACCTGGCCGGCCGCTGCGGTCACGCTGGGTGGGGCGTGCTACTTCCTGCTCGCCGGCTCGCCGGCCGCGGGTTGGTATCTGTGGCGGACCGACGGGACGCCCGAAGGCTCGGTGCAGCTGGCTTCCGCAGCCGATCGGGTGCCTTCGAACATGGTCGTCGCCGGCAATGCGGTGTATTTCCTCGACAGCACGGACGGCAGCACCACGACACCACCGTACGCGACCCGACTCCTGCGGCTAAACCAAGGGGCCACGCAACCCGCGGTGGTCGTGGAACTGCCGACCCCCCTCCCGGTCAGCCGAACGCTGCAGTCCCACGAGAGCCGGGTGTTGTTCGAGTCCTTTGCCCCGGGCGCGGCCGGTTTCGAAGCCGTGTTGTACGCGAGCGACGGCACGATCACCGGAACCCGCCGCCTGTATCCGCCGCCGGGACAGTCCGGAATCGGGTCGGCCAATGTCCATCCTGTTGCGGGGGGCGTCATCGTGTCGGATTCCTACGGCTCCGGTGACGACGTGCGCATCGATCTGCCCGGCGGGACCGTGACGACGGTCGACACCGGGTCGTTCGATTTCGGGACATCGGTGCTGGTCGACGGCGTACGCATCGGTCGGGGCGGACCCGCAGGCGGCAACCAGGAAGTCTGGATGACGGCCGGCACGGCAGGCACCACGCGCCTGCTCAACGAGCTTTGGGTCGATACGGCAAGCGGGGTCGAGTGGCTCGGCGAAGCGTCGGCGATCGGCGACACGCTGTACTTTACGCACGCCTTCGTGCGCGACTCCGATATCTCCGTGAACCGCGTGCTCTGGCGCAGCGACGGCAGCGAAGCGGGTACGACCATGCTGCCGCGCGCGCAGTATTCGACCGAGTCGTCCGTCAGGAAGCTGCTGCCCTACGGCAATGCCGGCGTGATGTTTTCCACCACGTATCCCTACGGCGGTCTCTACTACGCGGATTCGGCGCTGGGCAGTGCGGCCCTCGTGGTTCCAGGGTTCACCGACGGTTTCCTGCAGTCCACCGACAACGGCAACGGCGTCATCTATCCCTGCCGCGACATCACGGCGCTGTGCGGCATCCATCCCGCCAGCGGCGGCACGGTGCTAGCCGAGGCCAGCTTCCTCTGGGCCACTCCGATCGGCCAGCTCGGGCCGGTGGCGGTGTTCGCGACCAATCACGGCGCGCAGGAAATCTGGCGCAGCGACGGCACGCCGGCCGGCACCTTCCGGCTGCTGACCGGACGGCAACTGCTCAACCCGGTCGACGAGGCCGACTTGGTCGTCGACGGGAAAATGTATTTCGTCAGCTGCACGATGAGTTATGCCTGTGACCTCACCGTCACCGACGGCACTGTCGCGGGCACCAGCCACCTGCTGCCGATGCCGACCTCGGGCATTTCCTGGTCGGCCCGTGCCGGTCATCGCCTAGTGATGAACGTGGGCTTCGGCTCGGCCGGACAGTTGTGGTCGACCGACGGCACGGTCGTGGGCACTCAACTGCTGCACGACGGCGACGGCTCGCAGTTCGCCAGCACCGGCGATCGGGTTCACATGCGATTCCAGTGCACCGGGTGCAAGGAGAGCCGTCTCGTGACCGACGGCACGCCGGCCGGAACACGCCTCGTAAGTCTGCCGTCGGGTCTCGCCGATTCCGGACGCTTCTCGGCGGCGATCGGCAGCGAAGCCGTCGTGTTCAGCTGCCAGAACAGCCGTCGCGGCGAGGAACTGTGCGTTTCCGACGCGTCGGGAGATGCCACCGTTGCACTGCCGGAAATTTTCCCGGGGCAACCATCGTCCGCGCCGATATTGGTCGGAAAAACCGCGTCAGCGGTCTTTTTCAGCGCCGACGACGGAGTGCATGGCCGCGAACTCTGGCAGGTACACGTGCTGGCTGACGCGGTGTTTGCCGACGGCTTCCAGTAGCGCCGCCGCAGGCCGCCGTCGTTGGCCCGGCCGCGCCGGGCCGCCTGCTATCATTCGGACCTTTGACGCCTGCAGGGGTCATTTCCGCCCGAGGAAACCATGCCCGTAACGATCAAGACTCCCGAAGACATTGCCAAGATGCGCATTGCCGGCGCGCTCGCCGCCGAGGTGCTCGAGATGATAGGGCAGTACGTCAAGCCGGGGGTCTCGACCGAGGAGCTCGATCGCCTCTGCCACGACCACATCGTCAACGTGCAGCGTGCGATCCCGGCCAATCTCGGTTACCGCGGTTTTCCCAAGACGGTGTGCACCTCGGTCAATCACGTCATCTGCCACGGCATTCCCGACGCGCGCAAGGTGCTCAAGGACGGCGACATCGTCAACATCGACGTGACCGTGATCCGCGATGGTTTCCACGGTGACACCAGCCGGATGTACTACGTCGGCAAGCCGGAAGTACGCGCGCAGCGGCTATGCACCGTCGCCTACGAATCCATGATGCTGGGCATTGCCCAGGTCAGGCCCGGTGCACATCTGGGTGACATCGGGCACGCGATCCAGAAGCACGCCGAAGCGGCCGGCTTCTCCGTGGTGCGCGAGTACTGCGGCCACGGAATCGGCCGCGTCTATCACGAAGAGCCCCAGGTCCTGCACTACGGCAAGCCCGGCGCCGGCATGCGCCTGGAGAAGGGTATGTGCTTCACCGTCGAACCGATGATCAACGCGGGCAAGGCCGCGACGCGGCTGATGCCGGACGGCTGGACCGTGGTGACGCGCGATCATTCGCTGTCGGCTCAGTGGGAGCACACCGTGACCGTGACTGACGACGGTTACGAAATCCTGACGCCCTGGCCGAGCGCGGCCTGAGCCTGCGGCGCCGTCGGCGCCGCGCCTCATGCGCTTGCGGGCGATTCGAGCCTGCCGCTACTGTGGCCGTGATTCCCGTTCCTGACATCGAGGTCCGATGAGCACGACGCCGGCCAGCCCCGCACTGCCGCGCCTGCCGGCAGCGATCTCGCGCTCGGGCATTTCGCCGGAAGCACGTCTGGCGCTGCGCCAGTGGCTCGGCGACGCCGACCGCTGGTTCGCGGAAGCATTCCGCAGCGGCACGTCTGCCGACGAACTCGTGCCGCTGCGCGCGGAAACCCTGCAGCGGCTGCTCAGGCACCTGTGGATCGCGATCGTGGGCGAGGCTGCCGGTGCGGCGCTGTATGCGGTTGGCGGTTTCGGTCGCGGTGAGCAGTTTCCGCGTTCGGACATCGATCTGCTCGTGCTCGTGGACGCGCCGCCGCAGGGGTCGCTCGCGCGGTCATTCGAAACCCTCTTCACCTGCCTCTGGGATTTCGGCCTCAAGCCCGGACATGCAGTGCGAACGCTGGAGCAATGCCGTGAGCTCGCGGCGCAGGACGCATCGGTCTATACGAGCCTGCTCGACGGCCGGCGCCTCGCCGGCAGCGAGCGCTTCGACGCCGGCTGGTCCTCGCTGCGTGAGGACGCCACGCTGTGGCCGCCGGCGGCCTATCTCGCCGCGAAGCGCCAGGAACAGGCGCAGCGCTATGCGCGCTACAACGACACCGCCTACAACCTGGAGCCGAATCTCAAGGACGGCCCCGGCGGCCTGCGCAGCCTGCACGTGATCGCCTGGCTGGCGCACCGGCTGTTCGGCGCCAGTGACTGGCGCGAACTCGAAACCCAGGGACTGCTGAGCGGGGCCGAGGTTGCTGCGATCGACGCGGCGCGCGGCGTGCTCTGGCGTACGCGCTTCGCATTGCACCTGCTTGCGCCGCGCCTGGAGGACCGGCTGCTGTTCGATTACCAGCGCGAGCTCGCGCGCCGCCTCGGCTACGAGGACGAGCACGCAGACAATCTCGGCGTCGAGCAGTTCATGCAGGACTATTTCCGCGCCGCGATGACGCTGGAGCGCGCGAACGCCGCGTTCCTGCAACGCTGTGACGAGGCGCTGGCCGCGCCCGTGCTGTTCGCGGCCGAACCGGTTGGCGAGCATTTCCTGGCGATCGGCGAACGCCTCGATCTGCGCGATCCCGACCTGTTCCTGCATCGCCCGGCCGCACTCATCGAGATTTTCGTCGCGCTGGCGGAGAACCCCGGCCTCCAGGGGCTGCGCGCCAACGCGCTCGCGCGCCTGCAGAGCGCGGTCGAAGCCCACGCCGGGCGCCTGCGCGATGATCCGGCAGTCCAGGCCGCGTTCCTTCGCCTGTTGCGGCTCGGTGCGTCGGCCGTGCCGGCCCTCGCGCGCATGAGCCGGCATGGCCTGCTCGCCCAGTACCTGCCCGCGTTCGGCAAGGTGGTCGGCCGCATGCAATACGATCTTTTCCATGTGTATACGGTCGACGAACACACGCTGCGCGTGCTGCGCATCGTCGCGCGCTTCGCCGACGCGGCGGACAGCCGCGAGTTCGCGCTCGGTCACGATGTCTACCAGCGTGTGGCGAAGCCGGAACTGCTGCTGCTCGCGGCGCTGTTCCACGACATCGCCAAGGGCCGCGGCGGCGACCATTCCGAACTCGGCGAGGTCGAGGCGCGCGCGTTCTGCTATCGCCTGGGACTGCCGGCGAGCGAGACCGAACTCGTGGCCTGGCTCGTGCGCTGGCACCTGCTGATGAGCGTGACGGCGCAGCGTCAGGACATCACCGATCCCGATGTCGTGCATCGCTTCGCGGTGCAGGTCGGCGAATGGGAGCGGCTGGATCTGCTGTACCTGCTGACCTGTGCCGATATTGCCGGCACGAGTCCGAAATTGTGGAATTCGTGGAAGGACCGCCTGCTGGCCGATCTCTACGTCGCGGCGCGCTATGTGCTGCGCGCCGGGCTCGAGCGACCGCCGCAGGCCTCGACGCAGCTTGTCGAGTGCCAGGAGCAGGCGCGCGAGATCCTGCGCGCCGACGGTCTGGCCGATACCGACGTAGAGCGGCTCTGGAGTGACTTCCCGGAGCAGGCCTTCCTGCGCTATCACCCGGAGCAGGTGGCCTGGCAGACGCGTCTGATCCTGGCCGCCGATGCGGCCGACCTGCCGCTGGTCGCGATCCAGTCCGACGGTGTGCGCGGCGGCAGCGAAATCTTCGTCTATGCCGAGGACCGCGATGGTCTGTTCGCGACGGTCGCCGCGACGCTGGACCGGCTCAGCCTTTCGGTGCAGGAGGCGCGCGTCCTGACCACGACCTCGGGCATGAGCCTCGACACCTTCCTCGTGCTGGATGCGCAGGGCCGTGCGCTGGCCGAGGCCGGACACGTCGAGCGGGTGCGGCGCGAAATCGTGCGTGCGCTCGCGCAGTACCCGTATCGGCCGCAGCTCGCGAAACGGCCGCTCGCACGGCCGCTGCGCCACTTCCAGATGGCGCCGCGGATTGCATTCCGCAACGACGCGGCAACCGGGCGCACGCAACTCTCGCTGGTATGTTCCGACCGTCCGGGACTGCTCGCGGTGGTTGCCTTCGCCCTGCGCGAGCGCCGGGTGCGTGTGCACGACGCACGCATTGCCACCTTCGGTGAGCGTGCCGAAGACTTTTTCCAGATCACCGACCAGAACGACCGGCCGCTGACGGCCGAGGCCGAACAGGCGCTGTTGCAGGCGCTCACCGAACGTCTCGATCCGAAGGCCGGCACAGCCAAGGAGCACCATGCAAGCACTTGAACAACGGATCGACGCGGCCTGGGAGCGCCGTGCGGACCTTTCTCCCGCGAGCGCCGACACAGCGACGCGCGACGCGGTCGAGGCCGCGCTGGCCGCACTCGAAAGCGGCCAGCGCCGCGTCGCCGAACCCGACGGCAGCGGTGGCTGGCAGGTCAATCAATGGCTGAAAAAAGCCGTACTGCTGTCGTTCCGGCTCAACCCGAACCGGGTGATGGCGGCCGAGCCGGCGCCCTACTACGACAAGGTCGATCTGCGCTTCCGCGATTTCGACGAAGCGCGTTTCCGCGAACTCGGCGCGCGCGCCGTGCCGGGAGCGATCGTACGCCGCGGCGCGTATGTCGGCCGGGACGTCGTGCTGATGCCGAGCTTCGTCAACATCGGCGCCTACGTCGGCGAGGGCACGATGGTCGATACCTGGGCCACGGTCGGTTCCTGCGCGCAGATCGGCGCCGGCGTACATCTGTCTGGCGGCGCCGGCATCGGCGGGGTGCTGGAGCCGCTCCAGGCCGGGCCGACCATCATCGAGGACGGCTGCTTCATCGGCGCGCGTTCCGAGGTCGTCGAAGGCGTCGTCGTCGAGCGCGGCAGCGTGATCGGCATGGGCGTGTTCATCGGCCAGTCGACGCGCATCTATGATCGTGCCACCGGCGAGATCCGCTACGGTCGCGTGCCGGCCGGCAGCGTCGTGGTATCGGGCTCGTTGCCCGCGGCCGACGGCAGCTACAGTCTCTACTGCGCCGTGATCGTGAAGCGCGTCGACGAGAAGACGCGTGCCAAGACTTCGGTCAACGACCTGCTGCGGGGGGATTGAGATGTCTGCAAAAGTATACGGACTGGAAAAGTGCGATACCTGCAAGAAGGCGCGCAACTGGCTGCAGCGGCACGCGATCGCGCACGAATTCGTCGACTATCGCGAGCACCGCGTGCCGGCGGAGACATTGAAGTCCTGGGCGCTCGCGCTCGGTGGGTGGGAAAAGCTCGTGAACCGGAGTTCGACGACCTGGCGCAGCCTGCCCGACGCGCGCAGGACCCCCGAGAGCACGCCGGAATGGACCCTGCTGATCAAGGAACATCCGGCCATCGTGCGCCGCCCGGTGCTCGTTACCGAGGACGGCACAGTCAGTGTGGGCTTCAGCGACAAGCTGTTCGCGCAGCGCTTCGCGGTCTGACATGTCGGCGATTCTCGACCTCACCTGCGAACTGATCCGGCGCGCCTCGGTCACGCCGGACGACGCCGGCTGCCAGGCACTGATCGCCGAACGCCTGCGGCGCGCGGGGTTCGCCCTCGAACACCTGCGCTTCGGCGCGGTCGACAACCTGTGGGCCACGCATGGCGGTGACGGTCCGGTGCTGGCGTTTCTGGGCCATACCGATGTGGTGCCCAGCGGGCCGGCCGAGCAATGGCGCAGCCCGCCGTTCGAGCCGGTCGTGCGCGACGGCGCGCTCTATGGCCGCGGTGCGGCCGACATGAAAGGCTCGGTCGCGGCCTTCGTTCTCGCCCTCGAGCGCTTCGTTGCGCGGCATCCCGCGCACCCGGGACGTATTGCGCTGCTGCTGACCAGCGACGAGGAGGGCGCTGCACGTGACGGCGTGCGCCGTGTCGCCGACACGTTTCGCACGCGTGGTGAACGTCTCGACTGGTGCGTGGTTGGCGAGCCTTCGTCGTCCACACAGCTCGGCGACGTGATCCGTGTCGGCCGGCGCGGCTCGCTGTCGGGTCATCTCACGGTCCGCGGCGTGCAGGGGCACGTGGCGTATCCGGAGAAGGCGCTCAATCCCATCCATGCGTTCGCGCCGGCGCTCGCCGAGCTCGCCGCCACCCGCTGGGACGACGGCAACGCGGACTTCCCGCCGACCTCGTTCCAGGTCTCGAACGTCGCGTCCGGTATGGGCGCGAACAACGTGATTCCCGGGACGCTCGAAGCGGTCTTCAATTTTCGTTTCTGTACCGAAAGCAGCGCGGCGTCGCTGCGCGAGCGCACCGAGGCGCTGCTGCGCCGCCATGGGCTCGACGTCGAGCTGCGCTGGGAACTGTCGGGGGATCCGTTCCTGACGCGTGGCGGGCCGCTGCGCGAGCACACGCTCGCCGCCGTCGCCGAAACCCTGGGGGTCGCGGCGCTCGCGAGCACCGGCGGCGGCACCTCCGACGGCCGCTTCATCGCGCCCCTGGGGGCAGACGTGGTCGAGGTCGGCCCGGTCAACGAGACCATCCACAAGCTCGACGAACACATCGCCGTCGCCGATCTCGAGCGACTGCCGGCGCTGTATCTCGCGATTGCCGAGCGGATGCTGCTGCCGTGATCGGGATGACGCGGCGTGGCGTGATCGCTGTGGTGACGTTCCTGGCGCTCGCGGCCGCATCTGCCGTGCAGGCGGCCGAAACCACGCTGTTCTTCAATCGCGGTGCACTGGCGCCGCTCGGCATCGACCTGCTCGACGCCTGCGGCGACTGTGCGTTGGGGCGCGACCGGGCCGACTACCGCGAGCAGCGCTTCGCGGTCGTCGATGCGGCAGCGCTTCGATGGCGGGTTGACGATCACCGTTTCGGCGCGCTGCTGGACGGTGCAGTGCGCCACCGCGGTGGTCCGCGACTGCGACTGCACGGCGCCGGCACCCTGGACCTGGCCGGGTTTCAGCTGCGCCGGCGCGGCAGCGCGCGCATGGGACTCGAGCTGGCCGATGCCGCCGGCACGGCCTGGTTCACACTCGACCACGCGCACGCCTACGTGGCCGACAACGGTGCGCTCTCGCTGCGGCACATGGACATGCGTATAGGCCGGGCGCTTGCGCAACGGCTCGCGCGTCCGGAGTGGAACGGCCTGCTCGTCGGCGGTGCGCAGGCGGAAGGGCTGTCCGGGGCCATCGCGGGTGAGGTAGCAAAGAACGGCAGTGTCTGTCCGCTGCAGTGGCCGTCGGCCACCGCCCGCGCCGATGTCGAAATGCTGCGCCTGGCGGTCAACTGGGAGGAGCGCCAGCCTGACGGCGTCAATGCCTACCGCTGCGGACGCAGCGATGGGGCCGGGGGCCATTCGCGCGTCTGCAGCGCCGACAGCGACGACGGACTCGTCGTGCTCGCGCCCGATGCAAGCCTGCGCAACGCGGGCGACGCGGCCGTCGCCTGGTATGCGAAGTTCTCGCCGCCGTCACCGCCCTATGGCAACGACCAGCACCCGTTCCTGGTATGGAACCTGTACCGGGTCGACCGCGACGGTCGCCTCACGCAGGTCGCGGCATCGGCGGCCAAGCATGCGTTTCACACCATCAACGCGGTCTGCAGCTGCGCCGAAGGGAATGTGCTGTACCCGGGCTGCGAAGACACCTACGGCGGGTTCAGCAATGACTACCCGAGTGGCCTTGCGCCGCGCCACGAGATTGTGCCCTTCACGGCGCAATGGGGACGCTGTGGGTCGCTCCACGACAAGAATTGTGATGGCCACCGTGATGCCGACGACGGTCTGCTGCCGGACGACGCCTACAATCGCGCCAAGCGGCTGGCCGTGCGTGAGAGCGAACTGCTGCCGTCGCGGCACCCTGGCGCCCGCTGGTTCGTCGAGTACTGGTACGTGGTGCGGGACGACGCCGATCCCTGGAACAACATCGGCCTGCTCGAAGTCACGCCGCAGAAAGTGCGCGGGCAGGGCGCCGATCCGAATGCCTACGTCTGGCGCTTCGACGTGGTTGATTTCCGTCGCGGCAGCATGGTCGACCGCTGGCTGGAAATGGCGCCGGCCGGCAGCTGGCAGCGCCGTGGCCTGGTCTCTACGCCGCAGGGCAGGGCAGTGCTCGCGACGCGCGTGACGCCGCGCGACGACGGGCGCTTCGTCTATGACTATGCCCTGTTCAACCTCGACCTGACGCTGGCCCGGACCAGTGGCCGCGAACCGGATCTGCGCGTGGAACAGAACCTGGGCCTCGAGCGATTCTCGGTGTTCGCCGATCCGCGCGCGCGCGTCGAAGCTCTCGATTTTGCCGCCGTCGCCGATACGGGCGTGCGCTGGACCATGATGCGCGGGGACGACCGCGTGGCCTGGGCACGTGATACGGTCGCGCTCGACTGGGGCCTGACGTTCCGCTTCGGCTTTGTCAGCGAAACGGGCCCGCGCGACGCGACGGCGCATCTGGGGGCCGGCGAAGCGATCTGGCATGCGGCCACGTTCGCACCGTTGCGTGACTGGACGCCGGTCCCGCGGCCGCGGCCCGGGTCTTCCGGCACTGTTGCGGACCCCCATTGATCCGAGCGGTACCGGCCGGGTGAATCTGTCCGCACAACTTTCGTCGGACCTAACACCGCGCTGGCATAAGCTGTGCTACTTTCGCAGGCTGAACGCGTCGGTGTAGGTTCAGGGGCCGCGGGAGTTGCACGATGGGGTGGTTGGTTAACGCAAGACGGTTCGCGTCAGGGGCGCTGCCGTCATGGTTGCCGTTCGTGGTGATGGCGGTGTTTGCCGCTGCGCCGTCGTCGGCACTGGATCTGACGCCGCACGGCACGCAGCCGGCGCTGCAGACGCCGCTCGAGGCGACGAACAACTGCGTGGGCTGCCATCGCGGGTTCAAGTCGCCGAACAATCAGTTCCTGCCGCACAGCACCTGGCAGGGATCGATGATGGCGAATGCCACGCGCGACCCGCTGTTCTGGGCGGCGCTCGACGTCGCGAACAAGGACTATCCCGGCGCCGGCGAATTCTGCCTGCGTTGCCATACCCCGTCGGGATGGCTGGGCGGCCGGGTGCTCAAGAAAGGTGACGGTACCTTTCAGCCGGCCAACGGTGCGTCGGGCTGCCAGCTGACGGGCGACTACGACGACGACGACGGCTTCGAGAACGATTACGGCGGCATCACCTGTCACTATTGCCACCGCATGATGCCCTCCGGGCCGCAGGGGCAACCGTACGAGATCGGCAACGCCAACGTCTGGATCGACGACGCCGGCACCTGCGTCACGCCGAACGGCGACGAATATGGCGGTCCCTGCCGGCGTGGGCCTTATTCCTACGTGAACTATGTTCTGGAGCCTCCCCACGGCTGGCAGCACTCGCCGCTGCATTCGGATTCGGCGCTGTGCGGTACCTGCCACGACGTGTCTACCCCGGACACCGACCAGGGACCGCTGAAGACGCTGATCCTCGAAAACGGCACGCCGACGACGCGTCCGTTCCCGATCGAGCGTACCTACAGCGAATGGCGGCGCAGCCTGTTCGCGGACCTCATCTTCCGCGACGGCCTGCAGACGGCCCCGGCCGGCCAGCCGGCACTCGCGAAATCGCAGTCCTGCCAGTCCTGCCACATGCCGACGTCGAATGATCCGCTCGCGCAGGCCTGCACCCTGAACGCCGAAGGTTCGCGTATCGGCAATCTGCCCGTGCACACCTTCGTGGGCGCGAACACGTGGATTCCCGCGATCATCAAGTCGGTCTATGCCGGAGCCACTGGCTTCAACCGGCCCGACGACTACGACCGCACGATCGCCTGGGCGCGCGCGATGCTGCAGTCGAGCGCGTCGCTCGCGACGACGATCACGGCCTACACCGCACCGACCGCAGGTACGCCCGGCAGTGTCACGGTGCGCGTGCGCACGACCAACCTGAGCGGCCACAAGTTGCCGACCGGCTACTCGGAAGGCCGCCGCATGTGGCTCAACGTCAAGGCGTTCGGCGCCAACAACGCGCTGATCAGCGAAAGCGGCGCCTATGACGCGGCGACCGGCGTGCTGACCGAAGACAGCCAGATCAAGATCTACGAAGTGCTGCAGGGCATCTGGGACCCGACGCCGCCGGGTGTGTGCCGCACCGAATCGGGCGGCCAGAAGCAGTTTCATTTCGTGCTGAACAACTGCATCGCGAAGGACAACCGCATACCGCCGCTGGGCTTGCATCCGCGCACGGCGGCCGATCCGGATGGCGATGAAGTGCGGCCGGTGAACTACGGCTACCCGGAAACGGCACCCGGCTCGGGCACGCTCGTGAACTACGACGATTCGTTCTTCACCTTCGTGCTGCCGGCCGGCACGAGTGTGCCCGTGCGCATCGAGGCCAATCTGCGTCACCAGATCGCGAGCAAGGATTACATCGAATTCCTGCGCAACCAGGCGACCACCGCCCCCGTGATTCCGGCGGAGAACACGCTGTGCGCCGGCGGCCCGGGGCGCCCGTTCGACGTGGGGCCGCAATCCCAGTCGCGCGGCGAATTCCTGTTCTCGCTCTGGAGCGATCCGGCATTCGGCAAGTCGCCGCCGGAAACCGCCGCGACGGCGACGGTGTTCGCAGGCAATTGAGGCACGGCGGCGCTGCGTCGCCGTGACACACTTTCAGGCAAAAGTGCAGGACGCGCTTTTTTGGGTTCGGCGTGGATAGCGCCGGTCGATCGGGGGGCGCGTGGCAGAAGTCATCAGGCGAGTGTGGGTCAGGCTCCTGGGCATCGGCGCGCTCGCGCTGTGCGGCGCCGGCGCGGCGATCGCACTCGACTACACACCGCACGGCACACAGCCCGGGCTGGCCTGGAGCATCCAGCCGGCCGACGCCTGCGAAGGCTGTCACCGCGGCTTCTCGCCGGCCGACGGGCCGCTGCTGCCGTACAACACCTGGTCGGGCTCGATGAAGGCGAATGCCGGCCGCGATCCACTGTTCTGGGCCGCGCTCGACGTGGCCAACCGCGACCTGCCCGGCGCCGGCGACTACTGCCTGCGCTGTCACGCGCCGATGGCCTGGTTCGAGGGCCGTGTATCCAAGACCGCGACCCCGGGGCAGACCGTCAACGGCGAAAACGGCTGCCTGCTGCAGGGCAACTACACCCAGCCCGACGCGAAGGGCAACGACTACGGCGGCATCAACTGCCAGTACTGCCATCGCATGATGCCGACCGGACCCGCGGGACAGACCACCGCGATCGGCAGCTCGCGCCTGTGGCTCGACGACGCCACGCAGTGCACCAACCCCGACGGCAGTGTCTATGGCGGCCCGTGCCGGCGTGGCCCTTACCGCTACACGACCGGCGATCCGCTGGAGCCGCCGCACGGCTGGGTCGCCTCGCCGTTCCACGCCGCGGGCGAGATCTGTGGCAGCTGCCACAACGTCGATGCGCCGGAGACCAGCGCCGGTCCGGTCAAGACGCTGATTCTCAACGACGGCACGGATACCGGCCTGACCTTTCCGGTCGAGCGCACGTATTCCGAATGGCTGCGCAGCGATTTCGCCGACGTGATCTTCCGGGACCGTCTCGGCGATGCCTCGGCACTGCAGCCGGCACTCGCCCGTGGCCAGACCTGCCAGGACTGCCACATGCGCAGCTCGAACTCACCCGACGCGCGCGCCTGCGTCAACAATCCGGCCGGGTCGCGCCAGGGCAGTCTGTCGGTGCACGAGTTCGTCGGCGCGAACACCTGGGTGCCCAAGCTGCTCAAGGCCAAGTACGGCGCGCCGGACCAGCTCGACCGGGAAGATGCGTTCGACCGCACCATTCTCTGGGCCAAAGAGATGCTGATGGATCGCAGCGCGCTCGTCGCGGTCACGCTCGATCCCTACAGCGCCGGACAGGCCAACCTGCTCGCCAGGGTCAAGGTCACCAACCTGAGCGGCCACAAGCTGCCGACGGGCTACGCCGAGGGGCGGCGCATGTGGCTCAACGTCGTTGCGCGCGACGCGGCCAACCAGGTCGTGTTCGAGAGCGGCGCCTACGATGCGGCGGCCGCCCAGCTGACCGAAGATTCCCAGGCCCGCGTCTACGAGTCGCTCCAGGGCATCTGGGACAGCGCGAGCGGTACCTGCAAGGTGACCGACGCGCAGGGCCGCAAGCGGTTCCATTTCGTGCTCAACAACTGCATCGCGAAGGACAACCGGATTCCGCCACTGGGCTTCCGCGGCGGCAGCGACGTGTCGCTGCGTCCGGTCGGAGCGACCTATCCGCCGCAGTCGGCGGGCTCGGAGCGTCTCGTCAACTACGACCTCGCGACCTACACGATCCCGGTGCCGCCGGGCACCGCGCTGCCGATCAGTGTCACGGCGACCCTGAAATACCAGGTCGCGAGCCGCGACTACATCGAGTTCCTGCAGCGCGAGGCATCCGTCGGCAATTTCCCGGCCGAGAACACGCTGTGTTCGAGCAATCCGGAACGGCCGTTCGACGCCGGTCCGCAGGGCCTGAGCCGCGGCGAATACCTGTATCAGCTCTGGAATGATCCTGCCCTCGGCAAATCGCCGCCCGAGGATATGCGCAGTGCGACGGCGAGCACCGGAACCCGTTGATGTCCGATTCGAAACTCCCTGCCATTCTGCGCCGTGCTCTGCCGTTACTGGTCGCCGCGCTGCTCGTTGCCTGCGGCAGCGCGCCGCCGCGCAGGACATCCGCCGGCACGGCGCCCGCCGTCGCTGGAACGAGCGCCGGTCCGGGCCGCCTCGGCACGCTGTCCGGCACGGCGGGCGTGACCGGCCCTGGCCTCAGCGAATCGCGCGCCTCGGCGGACATCCGCCTGCCCGAGGTCGTCGTGGTGCGCCGCTACGACGACGTCTTCCACGCCGACGGGGCGAACCTGCCGGTCACGGTCGAGTACGCCTGGGACTATGCGCGCGGTGTCGGCATCGAGCGCGTCTACACCCGCGACGGCAAGCCCTACAGCCAGCGTGACCTTCCCGGCCAGACCATGAATTTCACCGACGCCGAGATGGAGCTCGCGTTCGCGCTGGCGCGCGAGCACGCCCAGCTCGGTCCCGTGCTCGCCCAGCCGGATCTGCGCTTCTATGGCGGCTTCGCCTTTCGCGAGGCCGGCGATCCGGGTTGCAGCGACGGCTCGCGCTGCGTGCACGTGATCGTCTCGGGCGGCGACGACGGCCAGCGGCCCGTCGCGCACGCGATCGTCGACCTGATGCGGCGCCGCGTCGTGCATCCGTTCTACGGTCCGGACAATCCGGGTCCGCTTACGCAGGCTCATCCATGAACTCCTCCTCCCCCAAAGGACAAACCGTGAAGACGTCTCACCTCGTGCGGGGCCTGGCCTTGCTGCTGCTCGCCGGCGCCAGCGCCGACCTGCTTGCCGCTCATCCGAACTGCGGCGTGTCCGGCGGCACGCTGTTGCGCTGGCCTGCCACCGGCCCCGCCATCTGGGAAATGTGCTGGCTGCCACCGAACCAGAGTTCGGGGGTGCAGGGATCCGGCCTCGAAGTCCGCGACGTGCACTACAAGGGCATCCTCGTCGCCAAGCGCTTCCATTCGCCGATCCTGTTCGCCGAATACCGCGGCGGCGCGGGCGGCAATTGCTACCGCGACTGGAAGGACGCCAACGCCCGCTTCGCCGCGACGCCGGCGACACGCAACACGCTGGGCGTGCCCGGCGCGTTCTTTGCGACGACGACCTGCGACGTGTCCACGAGCGCGACCGCCTCGCACGGACTGTGCCCGTTCAACAATCTGTCGCCGAATCCGTTCGTCACGGCCGACTGCCTGAACAGCGGTGTCTCCATCGAGGATCGCACCAACGCCGCGAATCCCGAAGAGAGCTTCGTCATGCTGACCACACAGTATTCGGCGAGCTGGTACCAGTACGTCAGCCGTTTTGCGTTCTATGCGAACGGCGACATCAACCCGGAATTCGGCTACGGCAATTCCGACGGCACCTATAACAACGTGACCCACTGGCATCACAACTATTGGCGCCTGGACTTCGATATCGATGGCGCCGCGCACGACCAGATCGCCGCGAACGGCGAACTCAAGTCGACCGAGTTCACCGACGTGCGCAGCCTGACCGGGGCTGGCGGCCAGCCGTCGTACTGGGAAGTCACCGACGGCGTCAGCGGCTTCGGCTACCGCGTCAATTCCGGCGCCGGCGACTACACGCCGGCCAACGAATCGGGGCGTGGTTTCCATCTCGCTGACGTGATCGGCTCGCGCTTCATCAACAACGAGTATGCCGACAAGGCCAACAACAACCTCAACGATTGCCAGATGGTCGCGACCAACATCGCGAACGGTGAGAACATCGTCGATTCCGACGTCGTGCTGTATTACACGGCGAGCGTACGCGACTCGACCGCCAACAACTGGCCAACGTCGGGCAGCGGCGCGATTCCGCAGGACTCCATGGTCTGCAAGAAGGTCGGACCGCTGATCACGCCGGTCGGCGACTGGCCCATCTTCCGCGACGACTTCCAGTGAGCGGCGCAAGGCTTGCAAGAACGACGGCCAGCGCTGCGTGACAGCGCGGCCAGACACGACCCGCTCGATCCCAGCGGGGCCGGATACGGGCGAGCCCGTATCCGGTGCAGTTTCCGGGCATCGGACGCGCCACTGAGCAGGGAAAGTCGGCGCGTGTCCCGTGATTCAAACGACAGTGGAAGTCACCTTGGCGTCATTCCACGATCAGAGGTGAATATGAATTTTCAGTTCCGCAATCTCGTCCTGGCCGGCGCGCTCGGCCTGCTGCTGCACGGCACGCCCGGCATCGCCGCGTCCGGTCCCCAGCCGCAGCCCGTCGTGCAGCAGACCTGGACCGCGCTCGGCGGCGACCTGGGCTTCATCTGGAACGTCGAGCTGCTGCGCGACTACGGCATCACGCTCAGCGGCGCGGGCGAGGGCGTCAGCCCGGACAACCGCGGCTTCGTCGCCGTGCCGCTGCGTGACCAGGGTGGCCTGAGCTTCGCCGTCACCGAGACCAACTTCGATCATTTCACGGCGGGCCGGCTCGCGTTGCGCGGCGGATTCCGCCTGAGCTCGCCGGTCGGCGAGCTTTCGCTCGTCGATGCGGTGCTCGTGCCGCGCGGCAAGAACTCGCAGATGCTCGATGTCGTCGACGCCTCGGGCAACAAGCTGTTCTATCTGGACCGCCTCATGTACGCGATCGGCGAGGGCGGCCGCACGATCGACGTCCAGACCATGGATCTGCGGGTGCACGCGGATCTGGCCCGGCGGCTCGGCAAGCGCGAAATCACCGACTGGGTGGTCGCGCAGATGCGCATGAACCTCGACGTGGTCGCGCAGGACGGCAACTACATCAACATCGTCCAGGGCGAGCCCGTGTGGCCGGGCACCATCGTTCCGGGCGTCACGCCGGAGGCGCGTTTCGAGGCCGACGTGTTCATGCTGAGCTTCCAGGGCCAGTATTCGCGCTGCACGCCGACCTGGCCCGCTGCAGGTGGCAGTTGCGATGGTCCTGCGGGCGCCACCGACGGCTATGCCGTGTTCACGCCGTCGTCCACGCTGCGCAACAACGTCAACAACGGCACGCAGGAATCGACGGTCGCCGGTGACCCGAACGGCACCAGCTCGGCGCTGTATACGGCCGACGTGGCGTGGTACCGCAAGTTCACCACGGCGCGTCCGCCCTACGACAACGACCAGCATCCGAACCTGATCTGGAACCTCTACCGCATCGATGCGAACAACCGCATCGAGCAGATCGGACGTTCCGGCGTGAAGCACGCGTTCGTCACGACGAACAGCGGCTGTTCGTCGGGTCCGGGCAGCGGCGGCAGCACCGGGGCGATCCTCGGCCGTTCCTGCTCCGACACCTACGGCACCGGCAACAACGACAGCAACAATGATCTCGGCCCGCGCAGCGAAATCATACCGGCCACGGTGGAGTGGGGCCGCTGCGGTTCGATCTTCGATCCGGAATGCGACCTCACGCCCAATACCAACGGCGGCAATACCAGCTACAGCCAGCGCATGATCACGCGCGAGTCGCAGATCACGGCGGGCGGCACCTACTACATGGAGTCGTGGTATCTGGTCCGCGAGGACGTCAACATCTACAACACCATGGCCTCGCGGCCGGTGACCTTCAACTTCGGTTCCAGCTGGTCGATGACCAACGGTACGCCGCAGCTGCTGGGCCCGGTCATCAATCGCTGGGTCAGTCCGACCACGTCGAATCCGAACCAGAAGAACGTCGAGATCGCGAGCCCTGAGGGGCATACGCGCGTCGCGGTCAACGTGGTCGACCTGGGCAACGGCACCTGGCGGTACGACTACGCCGTGATGAACTTCGACTTCGCCCGCGCCGTGACGCAGGGGACCGGCAAGTACAGCGACGACAGCGATCCGGCCATGCGCTTCCGCGTGATCCACAATTTCGGCTTCGACCGCTTCAGCGTGCCGCTGCCGGACGGCGTCACGGTCAGCTCGCTCGAGTTCAACGACGGCGAACTGGACGCGGGCAACGACTGGTCCGCAACGACCACCGGCGGCAGCGTGACCTGGAGCGCACCGGCGAATCCGTCGCCCCCGGCCAGCACACCCGCCGTGCTGAATCCGCTGAACTGGGGAACGATGTTCCGCTTCTCGTTCATCGCGAATCAGGCGCCGACCGCGGCCGACATCGACCTGCACGTCGCGCAGAGCGGCACGCCGGCCTCCTACACGGCTGCCGTGCTGGCGCCGGCGACGCCGTTCGTCGATGTGATCTTCGTCGACGATTTCGAACCGGCGCAGTAAGTCCTGGTGTATGCAACCGGATCGGCGACCCGCAGCACTCAAAAGTGCCGCGGGTCGCCGATTTTCGTTGCGGGGCCGCGTATCGTCGTTGTCCGGACCGTCGCCGTGCGGGGCGCCGTGCCCGGTTCCTTCTTGCGCGCATCACTCAGGGGTTTGCCGTCATGTCGCAGAGATTCATTCGCCGGTTTCTTTCGCTGCTGCTGGGCGTCGCCGCCGGTGTGGCTGCTGCGGCGCCGCCAGAGGCACCGGCGCAGCCGCAGATCTGGACCGCGCTCGGCGGGGATCTCGGCTTCATCTGGAACGAAGACCTGCTGGGCGACCTCGGCATGGCGCTGGAACAGCGCAGCGGCATCGGCGAGCCGGATCGGCACGGCTTCGTCGCGGTGGGCCTGCGCTCCCAAGGGGGCCTGCAGTTTGCCGTCAATGCGCTGAATTTTGACCATTTCGTCGGCGGTCGCCTGGCCCTCCGCGGCGGCTTCCGCCTCAAGACGCCGGATGGCGCGCTGTCGCTGATCGATGCGACCCTGCAGCCGCGCACCGACGATCCGCTGACCCTGGAACTCGTCGACGCGAATGGCCGTGCCTGGTTTTACATGGACAAGCTCATGTACGCGGTGACCGCCGGCGGGCGCGAGCTGCAGGTACGCACGATGGATCTGCGCATTCACGCCGACCTGGCGCGCCGCATCAGCAAGCCGCAGGTTGCCGGCTGGGCGATCGCCCAGATGCGCATGCAGCTCGACGTCGTCGCGCAGGACGGCAGCTACATCGTGCTGGGCGGAGGCGCGCCGGTATGGCCGGGCACTGACGTGCCCGGCGTACCCGGGGCGAAGTATCAGGCCGACGTCTTCATGCTGTCGTTCGATGCGCAGTATTCGCGCTGTACGCGTGCGTTGGGCTGCTCGGGCGGAGCCTGCAGCTGTGACGGTCCGGCCGGCGCGACCGACGGGTTCGCCGTGTTCACGCCAAATTCGACACTACGCAATAATGTCAACAATGGAACGCCGCAGGCGACCGTCGCCGGCGACCCGAACGGCACCAGCACTGCGCTGTATGCGGCCGATGTCGCCTGGTACGAGAAGTTTTCCGGTACCTTCGCGCCCTACGACAACGACCAGCACCCGAACCTGATCTGGAACCTGTATCGCTTCGACAGCGAGGGCCGCATCGACCAGATCGGACGTTCCGGCGTGAAGCACGCGTTCCTGACGACCAATGTCGGCTGCTCCGCCAGTCCCGGCAGCGGTGGCAGCGACTCGCACATCCTCGGCCGCTCCTGCAGCGACACCTACGCGACCAGCAACAACGACAGCAACAGCGATCTCGGCCCGCGCAGCGAAATCATTCCCCACGGTGACGCCTGGGGGCGCTGCGGTTCGATCTACGATGCGAACTGCGATCTCATCGAGGACAACCCGGGCAATACGAACTACAGCCAGCGCCTGATCGTGCGGGAGTCGCAGCTCGCCGGTGGCACCTTCCGCTTCGAGTCGTGGTACATCGTCCGGGACGATGTGAACGTCTACAACACGATGGCGTCGCGTCCGGTCACGTTCAATTACAGCGGCAGCGGTCCCTGGAGCATCGCCAACGGCACGCCGACGCGCCTGGGACCCGCGATCGACCAGTGGGTCTCGCCGACCAGCAGTGATCCGAACCAGAGAAACGTGGAGATCGCCAGCGACGAGGGTCATACGCGCGTCGCGGTCAAGGCGCGCGATCTGGGCAACGGCACCTGGCGTTACGACTATGCGGTGATGAATGTCGACTTCGCCCGTGCGGCAACGTCCGGCACGCTGACCTACAACGATGACGCGACACCTTCGCAGCGTTTCCGCGTGATCCACAACTTCGGCTACGACGCATTCAGCCTGCCGCTGCCGGCCGGTGCGACGCTGAGCGGCATCGAATTCAGCGATGGTGATCTCGATACGGCCAACGACTGGACGACGAGTACCGCCGGCGGCCGCCTCACGTGGACGGCGCCGGCCGAGCCCTCGCCGCCGCCGGGCGTGCCCGCCGTGCGCAATCCGCTGAACTGGGGCACGCTGTACCGCTTCTCGTTCATCGCGAACAGTGCGCCGGTGGCTGCCGACGTCGACCTGCACGTCGCCCAGACCGGTACGCCCGCGTCGTATACCACGACCCTGATCGCCCCTGCGTCCAATGACGTGATTTTCGCGGACGGCTTCGACGGTTGATCCGGCTGCCGGATCGTCGCTACGAGGCGTCGTGTCGCACCGCCGGTGCCAGTACCGGTGCGGACCGGGTTCAGGGACCCGGCCGCAGCACGAAGTGATGGATCGTCACGCCCGGCAGCAGCGGTGTCGGTCTGCCGGCAACCCAGTCGTCATGGCCTGCACCATGGAATGGCGACAGCGGGTGGCCGCTCTGGCCGCCCGGCATGTTGAGGTAGCTGTCCGCCTCGAAGCCCGGCGCGATCGCGAAACGTTCGGACGCACCGAAGTCCAGGCGCTGGACGCGCGGCATGTTGTGATCGCCGGCGAGCGGAGTCGCCGGCATGTCGATGAAGCGCGCCAGGAAGCCGGGCAGCGCGCGTGACAGCGGGTGGGTGATGCGAGCCGGATTGCGCTCGCCCCAGGCCTCGCCATCTGCGGTGCGTTGCGCTTCCCGCGCCGAATTCAGCAGCAGATCGTCCCAGCTCGCATGGTCGCGGCCGAGCAGATGCGGCGGGCGTTGTTGCAACAGGGCCCAGACGGCGGCTTCATAGCCCTGCGCCGACGGCATCTCGAAATCCGCATCACCCGCCCGCGCCAGCGCGGCAAACGGTGCCAATGCGGCCTTGATCGTGTTCTGGCGGAATTCGCGCACCAGCGGATAGTCGATCGCCTCGACTGAGGCGCGGCCACTCCATTGCAGGCTGCGGCGACGCAGCTCGGCGAGGTCGGCATCGTCGTTCGCGGCGAGCGTGGTCGCGAGCAGCTGTTGCCAGCGCTGCAGGAACACCGCGCGGTCGTCGAGCTGGATGGCGAGCAGGTCGGCCGCCGTGAAACGATCCCGCGCGCGCAGGCCATCACGGATCTGCTGCTGGCGCGCGCCGAGGTCGTAGCCGCCGTCGCCCTGCAGTGCCAGCCAGTCGCCGTCCACCGTGCGCGCGTTCGCGGTCCATAGGCGGCTGCCGGGCGGATCCAGCAGGCGCGGAAACTCCGCTGCGTCGACCCAGCCCTGCCAGCCGGCGCCGGGCTGGTTCCAGTCCGCCGGCAACGTGGGGTCGTAGCCGGCGCGCCGCGGCATGGCGTTGCCGGTCAGGGTCCAGCCGATGTGGCCCGCGCTGTCGCCGACGACGAAATTCTGCACCGGCATGCCCATGCCCGGCGCGAGGGCCAGCGCCTGCTCCGCGGTCGCCGCCGTTTCCAGTTGCAGCAAATTCAAATTGATGGCGCGCGGCCGGTGCGCCGTCCAGGCGAGTGCCAGGGGAACGCCGTCGACATCGTGCGCAAGGATGGGACCCCAGCGCGTTTCATCGACGAGCAGTGTCTCGTGCGGCTTGCCGCTGACGGCGATGACCTCGGCATGCCGGACGAGCTTTTCCCAGCCTTCGGCGGTGCGGTAGCGGGTCGCATCGGCGGGATCGAGCTCGACACGGACCCAGTCCATCCAGTCGCCGTAGCTGTTGGTGAAGCCCCAGGCGATGCGGCCGTTCGAGCCGGCCAGCAGCGCCGGCGTGCCGGGCAGGGTCAGTCCGTTGAGATCGACGATGCGCGCGGCATCGGCCGGATCGACGTAGCGCAGCCGCGCCCGGAACCAGATGTTCGGCACGCGCAGGTTCAGGTGCATGTCGTCGGCGACGAGTGCGGCACCGTTGGCGGTCAGCGCGCCGCCGACCGCAAAGTTGTTGCTGCCGGGGCGCAACCCGAGATCCTCGGGCGCCAGTGCCGCGTGGCGTGGGTAGTCAGGCGGCAGCGCCGCGGTGCGCAGATCCAGGGTGCCGGCATCGGGTACGGGAACCGGCGGCATGGGATCGCCCCGCAGCGGTGCATCCCATTCCGACCCGGGCTGCACCAGGAAACGGAACACCGGTTCGGGCACCCGCGCCTTGAGTCGCGCCAGATTGAGCTCGCGCTTGTTCGTGCCGCCACCGTTGAGGTCGAAGAACATCGCGTAGATCACGAGGGCCGTGTCTTCACCGGCCCAGGCGCGCGGTGACGTGCGCAGCAGCAGGTATTCCCAGGGCCGTACCGCGAGACTGCCGAGTCCGGCGTTGACACCGTCGCGATACGTGTCGAGGAGCGCGCGCTGATCAGCCGGCAAGCCGGCCACGGCGGCGGCGGCCCGCGCGCGGAAGCGATGCTGGCGGTGGCGGCGATCCAGCGGCAGCGCGACCGGACCGAATAGCTCCGCCAGCTCGCCAGCGGCGGAGCGCCGCAGCAGGTCCATCTGGAAGTAGCGTTCCTGCGCGTGGACGTAGCCGAGCGCGTAGGCGAGGTCGCGCCGGTCCGACGCAGACAGCGTCGCCGTGCCCAGTGCGTCCCGCTCGACCGTCACGGGCATGTTCACCGCGGCGATGCGTTCGCCGTCGAGCGGCGCAAGGCTGCCCCAGAGCAGCACGAAGCCGGTGGCGACGGCTGCGAACGAGAGCAGTAGCGCGTATTTCAACAGGCGGCCGAGCAGACGCATGCCAGGGTTCTCCGGTTGTGACGGTGGGGGGCAGCGTGACGCCGCGCCATGTCTATTGTTGCGCGCGCTGGCGCTGGCGGGACTGCGCCGCGACGAGTGCATCGTCGGCCACGGCGGCCTCGAGTTCGATGCCGAGGCGGTTCGCGCGCAGCAACGGCGGGCAGCGCGTCAGCAGCGTGTCGATGACGGCCTGCTGCAGCCGCGTGTAGTAGGGCTGACGGTGATAATGCAGGAACACCGGCACCTCGATCGGCTTGAAACCCGGTACGACGCGCAGCGGCATGCCCGGGTCGAGCAGGTGCACCGGCACGACGGCGCGGCCTATCCCTTCCGACACGGCGTCGATGAGCCCGTAGATGTCGTCGAAATACGCGCGCTCCATCCGTGGCACGGTGGAGCCGGTCTGGCTCAGGAAATATTTCTCGGTGAAATTGTCCCGGGGGTCGTGGTCGATGTAGCAGGCATCGCGGCCGGTGTAGAGGGACGATTCGACGAGCACGTCACGCTCGATGCCGATCTGTACGTTCTCGATGCCGGCGCGCTCGCACTCGGACAGACTCACGCAGAAGTCGACCTTGCCCGCGATCAGCATTTCGTGGAGCGCCTCGACCTCGGCCTTCAGCGCGTGGCAGGACAGCTTGGGATTGCCGCGCAACAGATAGCCCAGCGCGGGCAGGACGATCGACCTCAACGCCGACGAGAACGTCACGATGCGGAAGAATCCGGCGAGCTGGCCGGTCCGTTCCCCGACGAGGCTCGCGAGCAGCTCGGTCTCCTGGTGCTCGAGCGCGGCCCCGTAGCGCTGCAGGATGCGGCCGGTCTCGGTGAGTTCCAGCGAGCCATGCTGGCGGATCAGCAGCGCCTGGCCCAGCAGGGATTCGAGATTCTGGATGCGCTTGGTCAGCGCGGGCTGGGTGATGTGGAGCAGGTCCGCCGCGCGCGAGAAATTCAGTTCGCGCGCGAGCACGAGAAACGATTCCAGCAGCGGCGACGACAGCGGAAGTCGCATCGGTTCGCAGTCCGAGCATGAACTTCCGCACACTATAACGTGAGGTTATCGCTGGCTGTACCAGCTTTCATTGGCCGGCCCGGACCGGGCGTGGCATCGTGCAGGCCGGGGTAGATCACGGTGAGGGATACGATGTCTGCTGCGAGTCTTGCTCGAGTTCTCCCGTTCGGACGTCGCGAGGCCGAACGCCCGCTGCCGACGGCTGCGGCCGAACCGACCGAAGTGCTGATCCGCCGCGTACGTTCCGGCGAAGGAATCGCCCGCGACGCGCTGGTCCGCCGTTTCCTGCCATTGCTGCGCCAGTGGGCGCATGGCCGACTGCCACGCGCCGCGCGCGACCTCCACGAGACGGAAGATCTGGTCCAGCTCGCGCTGATGCGGGCACTGCGCCAGATCGATCACTTCGAATGCGAAGGGCCGGGCAGCTTTCTCGCCTACCTGCGCCAGATCCTGCTGAACCAGGTGCGTGATGAAGTGCGTCGCCTCATGCGCCGCCCGGAGTCCACTGAAATCGATACCGAGATGGCTGACAGCGATCTGCCCTCGCCGGTGGAGCAACTGGTCGGCCACGAGCGCCTGCGGGCGTACGAAAGCGCGCTCGCGAGCCTGCCGAAGCGGCAGCAGGGGCTCATCGTCATGCGCCTGGAGTTCGGCATGAGCTATCCGGAGATCGCGACCGAAGTCGGCAGCACGCCAGACGCGGTCCGCGTCATGGTCGCACGGGCGCTCGTGCAGCTCGCGACGGCGCTGAAGCCGCACCAGGCCGACGACAACTGATTCCCGGGGGCTGCCGCAGCGCCCGGGGCGCAGCGGCAGCCCCGCAGCGCGGCGTGCGTGGCACAGTTGCGCTACGACCTGTGACGTGATTCCCGGTTTTGCGCATGAGTCTGTTCTGATGGATGCCCCGCCGTCGTTGAATCAGACGTCGCCCGCACAGCACGGGCAGGGGAATTCCATGGCCGGCGAGAATCCGGATCTCGAAAAGATTGCCGCGGGCATCGCCGACGATGCTGCGCTCGACTGGCGCCTGCTCGCCAGGCTCGATCCGGATGCGGCCGACGCCGGGGACGGACTGCGCGAACTGTCGCAGCTGGCCCAGGTCTTCCGTGGCCTGCAGCTCAAGCCGGAGCGGGTGGTACCGAGCAAGGTGCAGTTCCGTTTCGCCGGGCTCGACGTGCTCGAACTGCTCGGACGCGGTGCCCAGGGAGAGGTCTGGCGCGCGTACGACCCCATGCTGGACCAGGAAGTCGCGCTGAAGCTGCGCCGCGTCGATTCCGACACGCTGGCGCATCATTTCCTCGCCGAGGGGCGGCGCCTCGCGAAGCTGCGTCATCCGAACATCGTCAGCGTCTACGGCGCGGCGGCCCAGGACGGCCGCGTCGGGCTCTGGATCGAACTCGTGCGCGGCCGCAGCCTCGCCGAGCTGCTGCAGGCGGACGGGCCGTTCAGTGCGCTCGATGCGGTGCAGATCGGCATCGAGCTGTGCCGCGGGCTGGCCGCGGTGCACCGGCTTGGCCTCACCCATGGCGACGTCAAGGCGGAAAACGTACTGCGCGACGTCACGGGCCGCATCGTGCTCGCCGATTTCGGTGCCGCCCGCGAGTTCGAACGCTGCGGCGAATTCGATCCGGTCTCGGGTACACGGCAGTATCTCGCGCCCGAGGTTCTGGCCGGGGAGGGCGCAACGCCCGCATCCGACCAGTTCGCGGTGGGCGTGCTGCTGTACCGGCTGCTGTCCGGCCGCTACCCGTATGCCGGCGACGATCTCGAGGGATTGCGCCAGCAGCAGCTGTGCGAAGCGCGGCGTCCGCTGCGCGAACTGCGTCCGGACCTGCCGCGCGCGCTCACGCGGGCGATCGAGCGCGCGCTGGCGCCGGATCCGGCACGGCGTCATGCGGGGGTGCTCGTGCTGCTCGCCGCGCTCGAAGCGTCGCTGCGGCCCTGGCGCATGCGGCCGTCGCACTGGGCCGCGATCGCCGCGGCCTGCGCGCTGCTCGCGGCCGGCGCCGTATTCTGGCGCACCACCCCGGTGACATCGCTCGCCCTCGACAGTGGTTTCTATCGCGATCAGCCGGGCCGGCGCGAACGCCTCACCGACGGCGCGACGATTGCGGTCGGCGACCGGCTGCGGCTCGACGTGGCTGCGGCGCAGCCGACCTGGGTCTATGTGTTCAACGACGACGGCGCCGCGGCGCCGACCGTATTGTTTCCGCTGGCCGGCATTGCGCCGACGAATCCGCTGCAACCGGGTACGCGCTGGCAGCTGCCGGGACACGATGGCGTCACCGCCCTGAGCTGGCAGGTCGACCGGGAAGCCGACAGCGAGACCTTCGTTCTCGTTGCGTCGTCCGAGCCGCTGCTGGATGTGGAGCGGCGCATCGCCGACTGGAGCCGTGCGGTCGATCCCGCCGCGGTGCTGGTCGCGCGCGGCGTCGGCCGGCTCGCGCCGGTGCAGGCGACGCCGACGGTCGAGGGCCTGGGCCTGGCCGCGCTGATGCGCGAGATCGGCTGCGACGCGGCCAAGGCCACGCTGCACTGTGAGCGCTTCGTGTTTCCTCACGCACGTCCGTAGGCGAAGATCTGCGCACCCGCTGCCGCGTCCGCGCGCAGCGCTTCTGCCTCAGGAATCGCCGCATGCCGTGCCGTCGCCTTACCCGGATCGTGATGCTGCTGGCATTCGCGTTCGCGCCGCTCGTGCGCGCCGACGTGACGGCCGAGATCGATGCGCTGATCGCGACGGAAGACTGGACGCGCGCCAAGGCACTCGGCGTCACCGCGCTCGCCGGGCCGCGCGAGCGCGACGCGGCGCTGGTCGCGCTGTTCAACACCTTGCTGGAGAGCCCGCCCGATTTCACCGAGGCGGAATGGACGCCCTGGGTGGCCGAACTCGCCGCGCGCCGCGGCGCCGAAGACCCGCGGGCGCGTTCGCTGGCGACGCTGGCCGCCTGGCGCGCACAACGGGCGTTCCAGGCGCGCGACCGCGATACCGCGGTCGCCGCCGTGGACGAGGCCCTGGCGCTGCTGCGTGACGGCAAGGGGCGCATCAGCCCGGCCGAGCAGGCCTATGTGCTGACGATAGCGGGGCAGATCCGCGGCCTGCTCGGAAACTACGCCGACGGCGCGGCGCTGGCCGGCGAAGGCGTGGCCGCACTGCGCAATCCGCGCAGCATGCTCGAGCGCGTGCGCCGCCTGCGCGCCCTGTTCTTCCAGTCGCTGTTCGAAGACCGGCTGTCCCACCTGGATACCGCGATCGCGCTGGCGCGGCAGGGCGTCGCCGAAGCCGAGCAGATCGGCGCGCCGAACAACGGCTACCGCCGGCGCCTCGTCGGCGTGCTCAGCGAAAGTCTCATCGCGCGGGGCGAATTCACGGCGGTGCGCGAGCTGATGCGACCGGAACTCGAACGCCTGCGCGCGGCGCCGAATGCATCGGCGCGTGATCTGGCCATGACGCTGGGTCATCTCGCCGAAGCCGAGCGGCAGCTCGGTGATCGCGAGCTCGCACTCGGCTACTACCGCGAGTCCGCCCAGGCTGCGTCCGGCGATCCGGGACTGGTTGCATCCGGCAGCTACGCGGCGATCCTCGGCAATCTCGGTGCGCTGGCCTACGAACTGAAACACTATGAGGAAGCCGATACGGCCCTTGGTCAGAACCTGAGCCTGCTCGAACAGCAGTTCGGCGGCGACAGCCTGCGCGTCGTGCCCCCCCTGATCAACTTCGGCGAGCTCGCCTTCGAGCGCAACCTGCTCGACGAGGCCGAACAGCGGTTCCGTCGCGCACTCGCCATCGTGGCCACGCAGCTGGGGGCGGAACACCCCGAAGGCGCACCGGCGTTGCGTGGACTCGCCCGCGTGCTGTTGCGGCGTGGCGATGCGGCCGCCGCTGCGGCGGCGCTCAGCGGCGCGATCGCGCAGCAGGAAGCGGCGGCCGGCACGGAACACGTACAGCTGCTGGGCTGGCGTTGCGATCTGGCCGAAGCGCTGGCCCAGAGCGGTGACGCGGCCGGCGCGTTCGACAATGCGCTGATCGTCGAGCGGCGCCGCAACCGGCTCGTGGCGACCGTCGCGCCCGTGCTCGGCGAAACCCAGGCGCTGGAATTCAAGCGCAGCCTCGCGCGTTGCACCGAGCGCTTGCTTGCGGTCGCCGCCGCCTCGGCGGATGCGAAACAGATCGAGACCGCCTGGACCGAGATTGCCGCGGCGCGTGGTCTTGCGACGCGGCTCGCGGCGCAGCGCATCGCCTATGCACGTGAATACGGCGATGCCGACGCGAGGCCGCGCTGGGAGCGCTGGTCCAAGGCCGCGGCGGCCTACGCCGACGCCGTGCGTGGCGGCGCGGGAGTTGCTGCCGCAGAGTTGCGGCGCGAACTCGACGCCGCGGTCGAAGCACTCGGCGACGGTACGCCCCTGCAGCCGCTGCCGCGCACGCCGGTCACGCGGCTGATCGCGAACCTGCCGGCGCAGACGGCGCTCGTTGCATTCGCGGCGGGTGCTGGCGCGGCGCAATCGCGGCTCTATGCCTTCGTCGCCGAGCCGGGCGCTGCGCCGCGGCTGCTCGTGCTCGGCCACGTCGATGCGCTCGACGCCCGCGCCGAGCGCTGGTACCGCCTCATGCGCGAGCCCGGCCGCGAGACCGAGCTGCGCGATGCCGGCCAGGCGGTCCGTACGCATCTGTTTGACGCGCTCGGTCTCGCCACGGTGAACCGCCGCCTGTTCGTCGTCGCCGACGCGGCTGTGCATCGGCTCAATTTCGCGGCGCTGCCTGACGGCGACGGCTTCCTCGTGGAGCGTGGGCTGCGTCTGCACCTGCTCGAAACCGAACAGGATCTGGCTGGCACGACGGCGGCGCCGGTGCGCAACGGACTGTTGCTGCTCGGTGTGCCCCAGCTCGCGCGCAGCGACGCGACCGCGCTGGGCCGTCTGCGCGGTAGCTGTCCCGAACTCGGCAACGCGTTCGATGCCTTGCCGGGCGCCGAGCGCGAGATCGACGCACTCGCGGCGTTGTCGCGCGCGGCGGGGCGCGACGAGGTCGTCGCGCTCAAGGGCTCTGCCGCGACGGCGACGGCCTTGCGCCGTGCTGCGCCGCAGTCGGGAATCATCCACTTTGCGACACACGCCTTCGAGATCGGCGCGGGATGCGCGGTTCGAGCCGGGGCTCCGGTACGCCGCGGCGTCGGTCTGCGCCGCGACGAAAGCGCGGCGGCGACGGCGAGCGCGGCCCTCGCGCGCGAAGCGGGACTCGTGCTCAGCGGCGAGCGTGGCCGCAATGGCCTGCTGCTCGGCGCCGACGTCAGCACGCTGGCACTCGACGGGGTCGGCTGGGTGGTGCTGTCGGCCTGCGACACGGGCCTCGGCGCCCGACTCGACGATGAAGGGGTATTCGGTCTGCGCCGCGCGTTTCGCCTGGCCGGTGCGCGCACGGTCCTCATGAGCCTGTGGCCAGTCGACGACACCGCAACGTCGGCCTGGATGGAGGCGCTGTACCGCGCGCGGCTGTCCGACGGACGCGATACGGTCGATGCGGTGGCCGATGCCGATCTCGCGGTGCTGCAGGCGCGCCGTGCGCGCGGCGAGTCGGTACACCCGTTCTACTGGGCCGGCTTTGTTGCCGCGGGGGACTGGCGCTGACGGTCGGCACACTCCGCGACCGGGCGTAGTGGGCAGGGACGCCGGTGGCAATGCCCGGTCCGGAACCTCTTGCGCGGCGGAGCCGGTCGGCCGATGAGAATCCTGCCGCGGTCAGCCCGGCGGTAGCGCTGCCGCCACGAGTGCGGTCTGGTCATCGGTGGCGTAGGTCACGACCTGCGGGCAGCGATAGCAGGCGTGCGATCCCTGCTCCGCGTACCAGCGGCAGGTCGCGCGGATCTGGCAGGGTGGCAAAGTGTCGACGACGGCGTCGAGCCGATCCACGATGCGCTTGGCGAGCGCGCACTGCTGGCCGTCGAAATGTACGCAGCCCGACTGCTCGCACCTCGCCGCGATACGGAACACATGACCGGGCTGCAGGCCGCCGAGATCCGGCAGTGCATCGAGCGCGACGACCGCGTCCCGGCGCAGGTACGCGACACGAGGCTCGGCCGGCGTGCCGTTGATCACCCCGAACACAAGGGCATCGCGCATGTCGGGTTGAGCGCTCGGGCAGGTGGTCTCCGGCGGTGGCTTGGCCATGGCGCGACTCCGGGTCGGCCGACGCGTTCAGCCGCCGAACGAACGGGGCATCTGGGCGCGTTCGATGAAGCCGACCAGGATGCCGCCCTTCACGCGGGAGATCGTGGGCTGGGCGTCGATGCCCGGCAGCCTGTTGACGGACTTCGTCACGTCGGTCGCGAGTTCCAGCGCCTGCGCCGCATCGATGTTCTTCATGATGCGGCCCACGATCTCCCATTTCAGCGAGAGATTCGGGCCGGCGGGTGGCAGGTTGAACTTGGTCGCCGCGCGCGTGATGGCGCTGTCGATGGAGCGGGCGAGATCGGCGGAGGAAATGACGTCGGCGGAAACGCGCGTCGCCGCCTTCTTTGCGGTTGCCATGAAAACCTCCGGGCCAGTGGCCGTGGGGTGTAGGACCGAAAGACGAACGAGATCGTTGCGTAAGGTTGCCGAGTGAAAAAATTCACCTGTGGCAACTGCGGGCGACGCTACGCCTGCGTCCAGGCACTGTCAAGAACGCGCGGAGCCAGGTCCTTCACGACACTGAATGTGTGCGCGAACGGTGCGTGCGATGACAACAGACCGGGCTTGCTGCGCAGCCCGCCCGGCCGGTATGCCGTCGTCTGACGGCGCGTTAGCCTGTCGTTTCCAGGCGTTCCACACGCTGCAATCCGCGCGGCAGCAGTCCGCCGCGGCCGGCGCGATTGCCGCCGTATTCCACGAGATCGGCCCAGCGCAGTGTGAGTTTGCGTGCGCCGGCGTAGAGCGTGACCTCACCCTTGCCCTCGGTCACGACTGCGATGCCGGCCACGCGTTCGCCGCCGCCGAGCCGGGCCTTGGGGATCTCGATGAGCTTGTTGCCCTTGCCGCCGTTGTCGAGTTCCGGCAGCTCGGCCACCGAGAACATCAGGAGGTGGCCTGCGTTGGTGGCGACGACGATACGGTCGCGTGCAGCGTCGGCGACATACGCCGGCGCCAGCACGCGCGCGTTGTCGTCGATGTTGAGGATCTGCTTGCCGGCCTTCTTGTTGCCGACGAGGTTCGCGAAGCGCGTGACGAAGCCGTAGCCGTAGTCTGACGCGAGCACGAGACGCGTATCCGCATCGGCCATCGCGACCGCCTCGAAACGCGCGCCGGGAGGCGGCGCGAAACGGCCGGTCAGCGGCTCGCCATTGCCGCGCGCCGAGGGCAGGCTGTGCGCCGGCGTCGAATAGCTGCGTCCGGTCGAGTCAATGAAGGCGACCTGCTGCGTGGTGCGTCCGCGGGCGAAGGCCTGCAGCGCATCGCCTTCGCGATAGTTCATCGCGGCAGGGTCCACATCGTGCCCCTTGGCTGCGCGGATCCAGCCCTTCTGCGACAGCACGACGGTGGTCGGTTCGCTGGCCACGAGCGCGGTTTCGTCCAGCGCCTGGGCGACCTGGCGTTCGACGATCGGAGAGCGCCGCTCATCGCCATGTCGGCGGGCGTCTTCCTTGAGCTCGTCCTTGATCAAGGTCTTGAGCCGCTGCTTCGAATTCAGGATCACGTTGATGCGCGCGCGTTCTTCCTCGAGCTGATCGCGCTCGGCGTTGATTTTCATTTCCTCCAGTCGCGCGAGCTGGCGCAGGCGCGTTTCGAGGATGTAATCGGCCTGCTCCTCGCTCAGGCGAAAGCGCGCCATCAGCACCGGCCTGGGCTCTTCCTCGGTGCGGATGATGCGGATGACCTCGTCCAGGTTGAGGTAGGCAATGCGCAGGCCTTCGAGCAGGTGCAGGCGCCGCTCGAGCTTGGCGAGACGGTGGTTCAGGCGGCGCGTTACCGTGTCGGTACGGAAACGCAGCCATTCGTTGAGAATCTGCTTGAGGTTCTTGACCTGCGGACGGCCATCGAGGCCGATGATGTTCAGGTTGACCCGGAAGCTCTTCTCGAGGTCCGTGGTCGCGAACAGGTGCTGCATCATTTCGTCGGCGTCGACGCGGTTGGAGCGCGGAATTAGCACGAGGCGGATCGGGTTCTCGTGATCGGATTCGTCGCGCAGGTCCTCGAGCATGGGCAACTTCTTCGCGCGCATCTGCGCGGCGATCTGCTCGAGGATCTTCGACGGCGAGACCTGGTAAGGCAGCGCGGTGATGACCACGTTGCTGTCTTCCTTGATGTAGACGGCACGCGCCCGCACGCTGCCGGTGCCGTTCTCGTACAGGGTCTGCAGTTCCGCCTTCGGCGTGATGATCTCGGCCCGCGTCGGATAGTCCGGCCCCTGCACGTGCTCGCACAGATCACGCACCGTCGCGTCGGGGTCCTCCAGCAGCCGGATGCAGGCGCTCGCGATTTCGCGCAGGTTGTGCGGCGGGATGTCGGTTGCCATGCCGACGGCGATGCCGGTCGAGCCGTTCAGCAGCACGTGTGGCACGCGCGACGGCAGCCATGACGGTTCGTCCTGGGTGCCGTCGTAATTGGGTGAGAAGTCGACCGTGCCCTGGCCAAGCTCCTCCAGCAGCAGGGTTGCGATGGGCGCGAGCTTGGCTTCGGTGTAGCGCATGGCCGCGAACGACTTGGGGTCGTCGGGGGAGCCGAAGTTGCCCTGACCCTCGATCAGCGGATACCGGTAAGAAAACGACTGCGTCATCAGCACCATGGCTTCGTAGCAGGCGCTGTCGCCGTGCGGGTGGTACTTGCCGAGCACTTCGCCGATCGTCAGCGCCGACTTGCGCGGCTTGGCCGTCGAGGCGAGGCCGAGTTCGCTCATGGCGTAGACGATGCGGCGCTGAACCGGCTTGAGTCCGTCGCCGACGAAGGGCAGGGCGCGGTCGAGCACGACGTACATCGAGTAATCGAGGTAGGCGCGCTCGGCATACTCCTTGAGCGGGATCTGTTCGAAATTGCTTTGCAGGCTCATCTGGGCATCCGGTCGTACTCGGCGCGGCGCGGGGCCGCGGCACAAAGGGCGTCATTTTGCCGGATTCGGACGCCCGCATCGAATCGGCTGCGGGCGGTGGTTGGCGCCGCCCGGTTTCAGCCGCGCAGCAGCGTGCGCAGCAACAGCCAGCCGCCGAGCGTCGCCAGGATCGAGCCGATTACATGCGCGGCGATCAGGGCCGCGGCCCAGCCGGTGCTGCCGCGTTCGAGCAGCACCGCGGCCTCGCCGGAAAATGTGGAAAACGTGGTCAGGCCGCCGAGGAAACCGGTCCCGGCGAACAGGCGCAGCTCGGGCGAGAGGTCCGCCTGTGCCTCGACGAGCGCCAGCAGCACGCCCATGAGCAGGCCGCCGGCGAGATTCGCGGCCAGCGTGCCGAGCGGCAGCCGGTCGAACCAGGGATTGAGCCAGGCGCTGATTCCCCAGCGCAGCCATGCGCCGAGCGCAGCGCCTCCACCGACGGCGGCCATAGCGATCCACGGCATGCGTGCGCTCCGGTTGAGGGAGCGCCGATTGTAGCGGCGATGACGTGCGCGATCGGTGGTGACGGCACGCACGGACCCGCGGTGCGACCAAGGTCCGGTGCACGGTTGGCGATACGTGCCGCGCGCCGGACGCGCGCTTGGTGCATCATGTGAGCCTCGCGCCGCGCGGACGGCGGCGCCGGCCCACTCGGACAGGATCGCTCGCATGTCTCAATCCACGCTTCTCTCGCAGCCGCTCAGCGAACAGGAAATCGAAGCCTTGTCGCGTTTTCTCGACGAACGCGCGGTCGAACGCGACGGCATGAGTTTCGAGATGCTCGACGGCTATCTGACCGCCGTGTTGTCGGGGCCGGAGACGATCATGCCCTCGGAATGGCTGCCGCTGGTCTGGTCGGGCGAAGAGGCGGACGAAAGCGATGGCGGCGTGTTCGACGACGACGCGGAGGCGCAGCGCATCCTCGATCTGGTCATGCGTCATTACAACCGCATCGCCGGCGTGCTCGCGCAAGGGGGCGCCGACTTCGAACCGTGGATCGGCGAGTTCGAAACCGAGGACGGACAGTTCGCCGCCTTCGGACAGGAATGGGCCCTGGGGTATCTGCGCGGTGTCGGATTGCGCGAGGCCAGCTGGGACGACCTGCTCGACGATCCGGAATGGGAAGACGATCTCGAAGCGATCGACCTGCTGGCACGCGGCCCGGACGACGAGGAAACCGGTGCCGAAGTCACCACGCAGGAACAGCGCGATGCGCTGATCGACAGCATGGTGAACTTCGCGCTCGACGCGCACGACTACTGGCTCGAGCGCCGGCTCAAGCCGGCGACCGTGCGGCGTGCCGAGCCCAAGGTCGGGCGCAGCGATCCCTGTCCCTGCGGCAGCGGCAAGAAATTCAAGCAGTGCTGCGGACAGGGCGAGTGAGCGGATCCCGTGCCGGCAGCGAGCCGGCCGGCCGCAGCGGCTTCGGTGGACGAGGCGACCGCTGCCGGGCGATCGCGCGCGGCTGACGGTCTGCCGATGCCCAAACGCGGACTCACGCTGCTGCTGGCCGGACTCGCCATGTTCGGCCCGTTCGCGATCGACACGATGTTTCCGGCATTTCCGGCCATTGCGCGCGAATTCGGTGCCGACGAATTCGCGATGCAGCAGACGCTTTCGATCTACCTGATCGCGCTTGCGGTCATGTCGCTGGTTCATGGCCCGCTGTCGGATGCACTGGGTCGTCGTCCGGTCGTGATTGGCGGCGTCGCCGTGTTCACGCTGGCGTCGATCGGCTGTGCGCTGACCTGGTCGATAGAAAGCCTGTGGATGTTCCGCGCGCTGCAGGGCACCTGTGCCGGCGCGGGCTGGATCGTCGCACGCGCGATCATGCGCGACCTGTACGAGGGGCCGGTCGTGCAGCGGCTGATGTCGAACGTGTCCATGCTCTTCACGATCGCTCCCGCGCTCGCGCCGATCATCGGCGGCTGGGTGCTGCTCGTGGGGAACTGGCGCTGGATCTTCTGGTTCCTGGCCCTCTGGGGCGGATTGCTGCTGGTCGCGTCGATATGGCGTCTGCCGGAGTCGCATCCACCGGAGCGGCGCATTCCGTTGCGGCTGGGGGCGCTGGCAGAGGGTTACCTGGGAATGCTGCTCGACCGCCAGTTCTGGCCGCTGGCGATCGCGGGCACGATGAACTTCAGCGCGCTGTTTCTATACATTTCCTCGGCGCCGGCCTTCGTCGTCGGCCTGCTCAAGCTCGGCCCGCAACAGTTCGCGTGGCTGTTCGTGCCGGCCGTGTCGGGCATGTTCCTCGGCGCGATGCTGTCGGGACGTCTGGCCGGCCGTATCAGCGTGACGCGGACCATCACCGCCGGCTACACCGTCATGCTGGTCGCGTCGGCGATCAATGTCGTCGTGGCGCTATGGCTGCCGCAGCCGCGGATTCCCTGGTCAGTGCTGCCGGTCGGCCTGCACGCGATCGGCATTTCGCTGTCGTTCCCCAGCCTGACCATCCTGCTGCTCGACCGCTTTCCGCTGCACCGTGGCGGCGCTTCGTCGCTGCAGGCATTCGTGAGCCTGGTATTCAACGCGGTGCTCGCCGGATTCGTCGCCGTGCTCGTGTCCGACAGCGTGCTGCATCTGGCACTCGGCGCCGGTACGCTGACCGCGATCGGCTTCGTGGCCTGGCGCGTATTCCGGTATCAGACCCGGGCAGCCCGCGTCGCCGTTTGAGCGGATGCGCCGTGCGGCGGTGGGGGCGCCGGCGAGGTTGAGCGGCAACCGCTGGCGAAAGGCGCCGTGCTGCCACGATCACGGCTGCGGGAAACCCTGCGACGTCTGCGCGGCAACCCGGCATGGCGTCCGCGGCTGCGGTGCTCACGCCTCGCCGTTGTTCACGCCGCCGGCGTGCCCAGGATCTGCTTGAGCACCGTCAGCACCTCGTCCTTGCTGCCCATGACGGTGATCTGGTGCTCGCGCGCGACATCGGTGCCGATGTTCACGTTGTAGCCCTGGCCGAGATCGTTGCCGTCTTCGTCGATACGCGGATAGGTTTCCACCTTGCCGATGTACATGATGCGGTTGGCGTCGATGAAGCGGCCGTCGGGGAGTTTGATCCAGCGTTGCATGGCATGAGCCTCGCGGTTGGCTGGCGCCAACATAGCATGCGATTGCGCCGGCGTTGATGCGGTATGCCGGCGAACGGAAGGCGCGCCGTGCGGCGCGCCCTCGGTGCCGTCGATGCCCTGCAGCTCAGTTCCAGCCGCAGTCCCGGCCCTTGTTCTGCTGCTTCAGCCAAGTGTGCAGCGGCGCGAAGTAATCGAGGATGGCCGAGGCGTCCATTTCCCCCTTGCCGGTCAGTTCCTTCAGCGTCGCCTGCCAGGGTTGGCTCGATCCCTTTTCCAGCATCGCCCAGAACTTCGCGCCGGCGGCCTTGTTGCCGTAGATCGAACATTCATGCAGCGGTCCCTGGTAGCCGCCGGCCTTGCAGAGCTCTCGCTGGAACTGGAACTGCAGGATGTGCGCAAGGAAATAGCGCATGTACGGCGTGTTGCCCGGTACGTGGTATTTCGCGCCGGGATCGAACTCGGCCTCCGTCCGTGCGACGACTGGCGCAACGCCCTGGTACTTGCGCTTGAGCGCCCACCACGCCGTGTTGTAGTTCTCCGGCCTGATCGATCCTTCGAACACGCCCCAGCGCCATTCGTCGATGAGCTTGCCGAACGGCAGGAACGCGACCTTCTCCAGCGCCTGCTTCATCTGCGCGTTGAGCATGGCTTCCTTGCTCGGCTTGTCCGCGCCGGCCAAGCCGATCTGGGCGAGATAGCCCGGTGTCAGGTTGAGCTGGATCGTGTCGCCGATGGCCTCGTGGAAACCGTCGTGCGCTCCGGTCTGGAACAGCGGCGGCAGCGTGTTGTAGGCGAGGTAATAGTAGATGTGCCCGAGCTCGTGGTAGATCGTGCGGAAATCTTCCTCGTTGATGTTGATGCACATCTTGATGCGCACGTCGCCTTCGAGATTGAGATCCCAGGCACTCGCGTGGCAGACCACGTCGCGGTCGGCCGGGCGTTTGAGCTGGGATTTCTCGTAGAACGACTTCGGCAGCGCCGGGAAGCCGACCGAGGTATAGAAGTCCTCGGCACGCCTGACCATGGATTCGGGGGTGTAATTCCTTTCCTTGAGCGCCGCATCCACGTCGAGGTTGGAGACGCCCGGGTACGGCTGCAGCAGAGGGTACAGCGCCGCCCAGTCCTGAGCCCACATGTTGCCGGTGATATGCGCGGGAATCGTGCCGTCCTTGGCGAGCTTGCCCGGATACTTCTGCTCGAGCTTGTGCCGCGCGTAGCACTGCAGATCCTTGTACAGCGGCTCGACCTGGTGCCAGAGACGATCGGTTTCCTTGCGGAAGTCGGTAGCGCTCATGTCGTAGCTCGCACGCCACATGTCGCCGGCGTTTGCGTAGCCCATCTCGCGGGCGCCTTCGTTGACGAGTTCGGCGAAGCGGACATAGTCCTTGCGCATGCCACGTGCCACGTCGTGCCAGGCGGTCCAGGCGTCGAGGTCGGCATCCCAGTCGCGGTTCTCGGCGAGAACCTTGCTGAGCTGGTCGAGATTGCGGCAGGTCTCCGGTCTGGTTTCGTCGGCGCACGACTTGCCTGAACCATATGCGGCGTTGAGGCGCGATGCGATCTGGGTCAGTTCGGCGAGCTTGGCCGGATCTTTCGGCGCCGGCATCGCCGTCTGCAGCTTGAGCAGGTCAATGCCGCGTTGTGTGGCCGGAGCAATGCCCGGGACGCCGTGAAACTGTTTAGACTTTTCCACATTGGCAGAAAGCCTTCCGAGTGCGCGCTCGTTGGCCTTGGCCACGAGCACTTCGGTGTCGCCGTTGATGTAAGTCTCGGCAACCCACTGCGCCGCCGTGACCTCGACATAGTTGTCACGGATTTCCTGGTTGATGCCGGCGACGAAGCGATCTGCCGCGGCCGCATCGGCGGACTCGGCGTAGGTTGCGGGCGACATACCGGCGCCGAGACCGAGGATCAGGGCCGACGCAAGTGCGGAACGAACTGGTTTCACGGATATCTCCCCGATCGCGGCGCCGCCGCCTCAAAGTGGTGGCGCAGGCTATTCCCGGTCGCGAGCGAAAGCAACCGAGCCGCTTGAAATGGCTGCCGGAGGACAATATCTGCGACCTCACCGCATGACTTCCGCAGGACGACGTTTCGATGAGCAACGGCCAAGGTTCCGCCGGCAACGTGATCGCCGCGATCTGCAGCTTCTTCATACCGGGCCTCGGGCAGCTCGTGCAGGGGCGCCTGCTTATGGCCATCGTGCAGTTCGTGCTCGCGGCCGTGCTGTGGCTCATCATGCTGGGCTGGGTCATCCATCTCTGGTCGATCCTGGATGCCGCACTGTTCAAGCCGCGCGGCTGAACCATTCCGGTCGCGATGCAGCCCGTCGCGACCGGCTGTTAGCATGGATGACCACGCCGCCGGAGCCGCCTTCGCATGATCGTCACACTCGTCGTGATTGGCCTGACCACGCTCGTCTCGCTGATCGCGTTCAACAATCCGCGACTCAAGCAGCAGCTCATCCTCTGGCCGCCCGCCGTGCGGCGGCACAACCAGTACTGGCGCCTGCTCAGCTACGGCCTGATCCATGCGGACGGCATGCACCTGTTCTTCAACATGTTCACGCTGTTCTTCGCGGGGCGTTACATCGAGGCCTATCTGACCCTGCGCACCGGCCCTATAGGGCTGCCGTTGCTCTATCTCGGCGGCCTCGTCGTATCGATACTGCCAAGCTATCTCAAGCACCAGAACGACCCGAACTATTACAGCCTCGGTGCGTCGGGCGCGGTGTCGGCCGTGCTCTTCGCATTCGTGCTGCTGCAACCCGGTGCGACGATCTACGTGTTCGTGATTCCGATGCCGGCGCTGGTATTCGGCATCCTGTATCTTGCGTACTCCTGGTACATGGACCGTCAGTCCAGAGACAACATCAACCACAGCGCGCACTTGTGGGGTGCGGGCTTCGGCTTGCTGTTCATGGCGCTGCTGGAGCCGCAGCTGATCGGCCGTCTGCTGCGCTGAGTCGCGCAGCCGGAAACCGCGATCGTCCCGCTTCGCTGCCGGTTTCGAACGCGCGTTCGCGGATCGCGCGGTCCGGCGGGCCGGAGCGCGTTGCGGCGCTCAAGCCGTCCTCGCAGGCGCGTCGCAACGGCATTCACGTGCCGCTGGTGCGGTCCCGACAATGCCCCGGCGCAAGCAACGTTTGACCCTTCCGGCGCCAAGCCCGACACTTCCGCGCGGGGCAGGGGGTTTTCCGGGGAGATCACGTGGGCCTGTTGGCGTTTCTGCAGCGAATCTTTGGCGGCAAGCCCGCCGCGAGCGAGCGGCGCGACAAGCCGCGCATCAACGCGCGCGAGGGCACGCGCGTGCTCATCGTCGACGACTCGCCCACCATCGTGGCGCTGCTGCGCAAGCTGCTGCAGCAGAACGGCTACGTGACGATCGAGGCCGGCGACGCCGAGGAAGGCATACGCCTGGCTCAGGCCGAGGCGCCGGATCTCATCTTTCTGGACATCGTGCTGCCCGGCATGAACGGGTTCGCTGCATTGCGTCAGCTGCGCCGCGACGTACGCACGAAGGACATTCCCATCATCATGATCAGCGGCAACGAGCAGGCGACCGAGCAGTTCTACGCCCAGCGCATCGGTGCCGACGATTTCATGAAGAAGCCGTTCTCTCGAGCCGAAGTCTTCATGCGCATCGAGCGTCTGCTGAACGCCGACAAGATGCCGTACCGGCAGACGTCCGGCGGGCGACGGGACGTCTGACGATCGGCTTGCGGCTGGCCTGACGCCGCCGTCCGTGGCGTTGCGCGCGTGAACCGCGGCAGCGGGCGTGCCGCCGGTGCGGGGCGCGCGGCAATTCGCCCATTGACGTCAGCGCTTCAGCGACGTCTTTCTCGACACCAATGAAAAACCCGCCCGGATGATTCCGGGCGGGTCCGATAACACCGATGCGGCGCGGCTTATTTCGCGGTCAGGCCACGACGTTCGAGCAGCGGCTTGACGTCCGGATCGCGACCGCGGAAGTCCTTGAACAGCTGCATCGCATCGACGCTGCCGCCGCGCGAGAGCAGCGTCTGGCGGAAGTGATCACCGTTCTTGCGGCTCAGCCCGCCGTTCTCCTTGAACCATTCCACGCTGTCGGCGTCGAGCACCTCGCTCCAGATGTAGGCGTAATAGCCCGCGGCGTAGCCACCCATGATGTGCGAGAAGTACGCGCTGCGATAGCGCGGCGGCACCGGTGCGAAATCGACACCGGCCTGCTTCAGGGCGGCGGCTTCGAAATCGAGCACGCCGTCGGCGGCGGGCGCCTGTCCGGCCTTGATCTGGTGCCAGGACTGGTCGAGCAGCGCAGCACCGAGGTATTCCGTCGTCGCAAAGCCCTGGTTGAACTTCTGCGCAGCGGTGACCTTGTCGACGAGTTCCTGCGGAATCGGTGCGCCGGTCTTGTAGTGCTTGGCGTAGTTCTTCAGCACTTCCGGCCAGGTCATCCACATTTCATTGACCTGCGACGGGTATTCCACGAAATCGCGGGGCACGCTGGTGCCGGAGAAGCGCGGGTACTTCACGTTCGAGAACATGCCGTGCAGCGCGTGGCCGAATTCGTGGAACGCGGTGTTGACCTCGTCGAAGGTCATCAGGGTCGGCTCGCCCTTGGGCGGCTTCGGAATGTTGAGGTGGTTGGCCACGACCGGATGCGTGCCGAACAGGCCGCTCTGCGAGACATACTCGTTCATCCAGGCGCCGCCGCGCTTGTTGTCGCGCGCATACCAGTCGACGAGGAAGATCGCGAGCTGCTTGCCGTCGGCGTCGGTCACGTCGAACACGCGCACGTCGGGGTTGTAGACCGGCAGGTCGGTGCGTTCCTTGAAGCTCAGTCCGTAGAGCTTGTTCGCAGCGAAGAACACGCCGTTCTTGAGCACGTTGTCGAGCTCGAAGTAGGGGCGCAGCTGGCTCTCGTCAAAACTGTACTTTTCCGCGCGAACCTTTTCGGCGTAGTAGGCCCAGTCCCAGGGAGCGAGCTGGAAACCGCCCTTTTCCTTGTCGATCATGGCCTGCAGGTCGGCCGCTTCCTTCTTTGCATTGGCGACGGCGGCCGGCGCAAGCTGGGCGAGACGGTCGTTGACGGCCTTGACGGTCTTGGCGGTTTCGTCCTCGAGCGTATAGGCCGCGTGATTCTCGTAGCCGAGCAATGCGGCGCGTTCGGCGCGGATCTTCGCGACCTTCGCGACGATGGCGCGGTTGTCGAACTCGCCGCCGTGGCTCGCGCGGCCCACCGACGCCTTCTGCAGGCGTTCGCGCACGGCGCGATTCTGCAGCTGCGCGAGTGCCGGCTGGCCCGACGTGTTCTGCAGAGCGATCACGTACTTTCCGTCGAGCTTGCGTTGCTTGGCCGCTTCGGCGGCGGCGGCGATCGCTTCGTCGGACATGCCCTTGAGTTCGTCCTTGCTGTCGACGACGACTGCAGAGGCGTTGTTTTCCTTCAGCATGTTCTGGCTGAACTGGGTCTGCAGCGTGGCCAGTTCCGCGTTCATGCCCTTGAGCTTGGCCTTGTCGGCTTCGTTGAGCTTGGCACCGGCGCGGACGAAGTCGGTGTAGTAGCGCTCGATCAGGCGCTTGCCTTCGGCGTCCAGCGCGAGCGTGTCGCGTTTGGCGTAGAGCGCCTCGATGCGTGCGAACAGCTTGGGGTTGAGCGTGATCGCGTCCTGGTGAGCGGACAGCTTCGGCGCCATCTCACTCTGGATCTTCTCGAGGTCGTCGTTGGTGTTCGCGCCGGAGAGATTGAAGAACACCGCCGCTGCCCGGTTGAGCAACTGGCCGGATTTCTCCATCGCGACGATGGTGTTGTCGAAGGTCGGTGCGTCCTTGGAATCGGCGATCGCGTCGACTTCGGTGCGGTGCTCGGTCATGCCGGCCTCGAACGCGGGCACGAAGTGCTCGTTCTTGATCTTGTCGAACGCCGGATACTGGAACGGCAGCGTGCTGGGTTTGGCGAAGGGATTGTTGGCCATGTCGGCTTTTGCGGCACTCGTGGCGGCGGGAGCCGCCTTGTCGGCGGCGTAGAGCGGCGTCGCGAGGCCCAGCGCGAGCGCCAGGGCGACGGCAAGACGGTTCTTCATGAATCGCACTCCGGTCGATGAATCGGGGCGCCGATGCTAAACCGTGCAGGCCCGGCCCGCCCCTGACGGAAGTCCCGTCCCGGTTGCCGCCGCTGCGGTCCGGCGGGGAGTTTTTGCTCGCTGCGCATGGCCGGCACGGTGGAGCGCGGCTAGAATCGACCGTTCACATCGGGGGAGTGGGCCATGGGACTTCGTTCGGGCGGCGTTTCGCCGCTGCTGTTGGCGTGCGCGTTGTTCATACCCGCCGCCGCTGCCCAGCCGGGGGCGCCCAACCCGTTGATGCAGGCGGTAGAGTCGGCACGGCCCGCGCAGCCGCGGCCGCTGGCGCCGCTGCACGCGACGCCGTGCGTCGATGGCATGGCGGCCACGTATCCCTGCGCCAACATCGACCTGCTGTCGTTCACGCCGGTCGCCACCTTTGCGGCGTCGAGCACCAACAGCCTCTGGGGCTGGACCGACCCGGCCACGCAGATCGAATACGCGCTGATCGGCGCCAACAACGGCCTGGCCCTGTTCGAGCTGTCGGACCCGACGCATCCGAAATACCTCGGCAAGCTGCCGACACATACCGGGTCATCGGCCTGGCGCGACGTACGCGTCCATGCCGATCACGCGTTCATCGTCAGCGACAACAACGGTGCGCACGGCCTGCAGGTGTTCGATCTGACGCGATTGCGCGGCGTCACGACGCCGCAGACGTTCACCGCGGACGGTCACCGCGGCGACTTCGGCCGCGGCCACACCATCGGCATCAACGAGGCGACCGGTTTCGCCTATGTGGCCGGCAGCGACACCTGCCCGGCGCCCAGCGCGAACGGCGCGCTGCGCATCTACGACATCCGCACCCCCGACGCGCCCGCGTTCGTCGGCTGCGTGCGGACCGGCGGCTATACCCACGAAAGCCAGTGCTTCGTCTATCACGGCCCCGACACGCAGCATGACGGCAAGGAAATCTGCCTCAACGCGAACGGCCCGAGCAAGCGCTTCGCCATCGTCGACGTGACCGACAAGGCGGCGCCGGTGACCCTGTCGTCGCTGACCTGGAGCGGCGCGGGGTATCCGCACCAGGCCTGGTTCACGGAGGACCAACGCTACGCGCTGCTCAACGATGAACTCGACGAGACCACGTTCGGTCACGCTGCGCGCACGCTGGTATTCGATCTCGCCGATCTCGACGCGCCGGTGCTGGTCGGCCATCACGACCACGCGCTCGGCGTGATCGACCACAACCTGTATGTGCACGGACAGTACGTCTACGCATCGAACTACGAGGCCGGCCTGCGCATCCTGCGCCTGGGTAACCTGTCGCAGGCGCAGCTGGAGGAGGTCGCGTTTTTCGACGTCTACCCGGCCAGCGACAACGCCGAGTTCAATGGCAACTGGAACAACTACCGGTTTCCCGGCAGTGGCAACGTGATACTGACCGGCATCGACGAGGGCTTCTTCGTGGTCCAGCCGCGTCTGTGCACACCGCCCGCGGCGCCGACGGCGCTGAGTGCGGCCGCGTCGGGCAGCCAGCAGATTTCGCTGGCCTGGAAAGGTTCGGGCGCAAGCGGTGCACGCTGGAGCGTGGAGCGCGCGCAGGGCGGCTGCGGCGGCGCATTCGCCACCGTCGCCACGGATCTGGACATGTCAGCCTTCACCGACAGCGTTTCGGGCCAGGTGGACTACGGCTACCGCATCGTGGAAACGACGTCCGGTGGCCAGTGTGCGTCCGTTGCATCGGCCTGTGTCGAGGCGCGGACCGCTGGCGATTGCACCGCGGCCCCGCTGTTCAACGGCATCGGTGGCATCGTCGACGCAGGCACTTCCGCGTGCCGCCTCGATCTGAGCTGGGGCGCGGCGAGTCCGGCCTGCGGCGGCCCGGCGCAGTACGCGATCTATCGTGGCGACAGCCCCGGCTTTGCGCCGGCGGCAGCCAATCGCATCGCCAGCGGCGTGTCGGCGCTGAGCTTTGCGGACACGGGCATTGCGGGCGGCGTCAGCCGCTACTACGTCGTGCACGCCGTGGATGCGGCCAACGGTGCCGAGGATGGCAATCGTGTCGAATTGTCCGGGCGCGCCTCGGGTCCGTCGCAGGACGGTACGTTCCGTTCCGGCGCAGAGCCCGGCGATCCACCGTTCGATACCTCGCTGGCCGGACCGGTGCCGTCCGCCCTGAACGTGCCGGAACATGCGGGCTGGCACACCTCGACCACACGCCGGCACAGCGGAACACAAAGCTTCTGGTCGACCAGCGCAAACAATCTCTGCGTGTCGCTGGTGAGCCAGCCGTTGCCGCTGACGGCAGCCCAGGGCGCGCAGCTCTCGTTCTGGAGCGCCTGGGACATCGAGAACGGCTGGGACGGCGGTGTCGTGGAGGTCTCCACCGACGACGGCACGACCTGGACGCGGCTTACGCCGGGCGACGGCTACCCGGGCGCGATCAGTAACGGCGGCAGCCTCTGCGGTATCGCGCAGGGGGCCGGCGCCTTCACCGGCGAGAACCAGCTGGCCACGTGGACACGCTCGCAGATCGATCTCGGGGCTTATGCGGGACAGACCGTGCGCCTGCGCTGGCTCTATCGCACCGATTCGGGCACGGCCGGTCAGGGGTGGTTCGTTGACGACATCGAGCTGACCCATGCGCAGGTGCCGGGGCTCTGTGCGAGCGGCGAAGACCGGCTGTTCGCGAACGGCTTCCAGTGAGGACCGCCGGGGCGATTCGCTGTGCTCCCCCGCGCCGCGACGGTCAGATCTTCCAGTAGAACCCGCGCCGGTCCAGCACGATGGCGACCAGCCACCAGAGCGCGACGACGGCTGCCGCCCAGGCGGCCGATGCCACTTCGGCACCGGCCAGCGGTGCCAGCCATGACGCAACGGCGTGACGGTAGAGCCACGCGTCGGCACCGTTAGCAGCGAGCGTGCAGACCATGAGCCACGAACCGGCGTAGGCCAGGATCGCATTGCGGCCGAGGGCGCCGCCGGGCAGCCGGTGGCCGCGGCTATCGGTGAGCCAGTGCGTCACGAGCAACACGCAGCAGGCGATGCCGCCGGTCCACAGCACGAATGCCGGCGTCCACAGGGATTTGTTGATCGGCTGCAGCAGATGCAGCAATGCGCCGCCGGCCATGCCGCAAGCACCGGCGCGGACCAGTGTGCTTCGCTGCGCGTGGCGCAGCCAATGGCCGGCACGGACGCCGAGCAGGGTGGTCGCTATCGCGCCCAGCATGCCGAAGAGGCCTTCCGGATCGAAGGCGCGGCCGGTCGCTGCGTCGTACTGATAGGCGAAACGGCCGAGCACTGCACTGTCGATGGCGAGCGCCGGGTTGCGGTCGACGCTCATCCCCGCGCAAGCGAGCAGCAGCGCGCTCGCGGCCAGCAGCGACCCGAACAGCCACCATTGCGCACGCGGCTTCAGATACAGCGTGGCGGGGCCGGCGATGGCGATGCAAAGTCCGATACGCTGGAGCACGCCGGGCAGGCGCAGGTCACGGTCGGGAATCAGCAGGGCAGCGGCGACGTGCAGCAGCAGGCCCAGACCGAACACGCGTGCGGCACGCAACAGCAGGGCGCGGCACAGCGGGGGTGATGCGCGGCCGCGTTCGAGCTGCGGCCCTACCGCGAGGCTCAGCGAGACGCCCGCGACGAACAGGAACAGCGGAAAGATCAGGTCGGCCGGTTGGCAGCCGTGCCAGGCGGCGTGCCGTAGCCAGGGATGGACGTGGCTCCAGTCGCCGGCGTTGTTGACGAGCAGCATCCCGGCGACCGTCAGGCCGCGCAGAACGTCGACCGACGCAAGACGCGGCGCGGTTGTCGTTGCGGTGCTGGCAGGATCGGGCATGAGGGGCCTCGCACGAAAGCGCGAGATTCGCATGCCTGCCCGGATCGGCGTCATGACGGATTGCCGCGATGGCCATGACTCCACGCGCCGCAGGGGGCGCACAGCGAGGAGACACGACCTCAGCAGGGCGTGAGGATCACTCGTCGCGTCATCGCACGACCCTCCGGCCGAACTGTCCGCGGTTTAGCCAGGCGTACCGGTTGCCGCCTCTCCCCCGACCGCGGCCGGCAGGGGAGAGGGGCACGATGTGCGACGTCGAGCGGTGTAACTCAGCGTGGCGTGCGGGCGCCGCGGCCGCCGGATGTGTTGCCGCGACCGTCGGAGCGGCGCGCAGCGTTCTGGCCGCCACCGCTGGTACGGCGCTCAGCGGTCTGGCCACCGCCGCTGGAACGGCGCTGGTCCTTGCCGGCATGGTGCTTGCCGACATTGGGTTGGCTCGTCCGGGCGCGGCGTGCCGTGCGCGCCGGCGGCTTTCCGGCGCGCTGTGCGTCGGCGCCGCTGCGCAGCGGCTGCTTCGGTTCGAAGCCCGGCAGCACCGCAATCTCGAGATCGCGCTTGAGCAGGCGCTGGATATCGTTGAGCAGGCCTTGTTCCTCGCGGCAGACCAGCGACAGCGCGAGGCCGTCGCAGCCCGCGCGGCCAGTGCGGCCGATGCGATGCACGTAATCGGCGGCGACCATCGGCAGGTCGTAGTTGATCACGACCGGCAACTGGTCGATGTCGAGGCCGCGCGCGGCAATGTCGGTCGCGACGAGGACGTGGATACGGCCTTCCTTGAAGTCCTTGAGGGCACGCTGGCGCGCGTTCTGGCTCTTGTTGCCGTGGATGGCATCGGCCTTGAAGCCGGCCTGGCAGAGCTGGCGCGCGAGGCGGTCGGAGCCGTGCTTGGTGCGGCCGAACACGAGCGTCTGGCGGCGGCTGTCCTGCGCGAGCAGCTCGATCAGCAGGTCCTTCTTGCGCTCGGCGTCGACCGCATAGACGCGGTGCTCCACCGTCGTCGCGACGCTGTTCTGCTGTGCGATCTGGATCTGCGCCGGATCGTTGAGCATGTCGGTGGCGAGCGCGCGGATGTCGTCGGCGTAGGTCGCCGAGAACATGAGGTTCTGCCGCTGACGCGGCAGCTGGCCGAGGATTTTCTTCAGCGCCGGCAGGAAGCCCATGTCGAGCATCCGGTCGGCTTCGTCGAGCACGAGGATTTCGACGTCGCGCAGGTTCAGCGTGCGCTGGTCGAGGTGATCGATGAGGCGGCCCGGGGTCGCGACGAGCAGATCCATGCCGCGGCGCAGTGCCTGCACCTGGCCGCCCATGCCGACGCCGCCGAAGATCGTGGTGGAGTTGAAGCGGATGTTCTTGCCGTAGGCGCGGATGCTGTCATGCACCTGCACGGCGAGTTCGCGCGTCGGCGTCAGCACCAGGGCGCGGACCTTGCGCGGCTGCCCGGTGTTGCGCAGCGCACCGTTGGGATAAAGGCGTTCCAGCAGCGGCAGCGCGAAGGCCGCGGTCTTGCCGGTACCGGTCTGCGCGCCGGCGAGCAGGTCGCGCCCGGCCAGGACCAGCGGAATCGCTTCGGACTGGATCGGCGTGGGCGTGGTGTAGCCCTGTTCGTTCAGCGCGCACAGCAGGGCGGGCGAAAGCCCGAGTTGGTCAAAACTCATGGGATTGCTCCTAACGTGAAAACCCAGAGCGTTCCCAAGGCCGTCCAGGGCCATACATCCGCGCTGCAGGTAAATGATGGTGCGGCCGCGAGGCTGATGCCGGGCCGTGTCGTCGTGGGAGACCGGTGGAGGGAGAAAGCTGCAGACGTGGCGGGCGCGTGGATTGCGCCGGCTGCGTCACGTCAGACATCCGGAGGGGAAGCCGGGGTGTTCGCACGAGAACTCCGCGACTATACGGGAAGGCGTGTCCCGACGCGAGCGCCGCGCGCAGCAGCGGTGCGCTGCGGCGATTTCGACGCATGCACGCGTGTAGTCCCGGCGTCGCCTGCTGCGTATCGCAGCCCCTGCGTGCGAGGCCGTCATAACCGGCTATTACATGGCCGGGACGGCGCGCAGCCATCTGCTAGGCTATGCGCCCTTTGCGCCCGGCCCGCACACCGATCCGAGGAAATCCATGGCATTGACCGCCGCCCGCACGCCGCCCGGCGTGCTCGAACTGCTGCCGCTGGACCAGATTGCGTTCCAGGACATGCTCGACACGATACGCCGCAGCTTCGAACGCTTCGGCTTCCTGCCGGTGGAGACACCGGTGATGGAACTGACCGACATCCTGCTGACCAAGGAAGGCGGCGAGACCGAACGCCAAGTCTACTTCGTGCAGTCGACCGGCAATCTCGGCAAGCCCGGTACGCCGGAGATGGCGTTGCGCTTCGATCTCACGGTGCCGCTCGCGCGCTACGTGGCCGAGCACGAGCACCAGCTCAACTTCCCGTTCCGCCGTTACCAGATGCAGCGCGTGTACCGCGGGGAGCGCCAGCAGCGCGGCCGCTTCCGCGAGTTCTATCAGTGCGACATCGACGTGATCGGCAAGGACTCCCTGTCGATCCGCTACGACGCCGAACTGCCGGCGGTGATCTACCAGGTGTTCCGCGACCTCAAGATCGGTCCGTTCACGATCCAGCTCAACAATCGCAAGCTGCTGCGTGGATTCTTCGAAAACCTTGGCCAGTCGGATGCGGAGCGGCAAGCGCTGATCCTGCGCGAGATCGACAAGCTCGACAAGGTCGGCATCGACAAGGTGGCCCAGTCGCTGAGGGATGGCGAATTCGGTCTTTCGGACGCGGATGTCGCGAAGATTCTGGCCTTCGTGCAGACGCGCTCCAGCGGCCATGACGACGCCATCGCGAAGCTCGACGCGCTGGGGCAGGGCGGCGCGACATTCACCGAAGGCGTCGCCGAACTGCGCGAAGTACTGACCCTGATCCGCGCGCTTGGCGTGCCCGAGGCGTACTACGCACTGAATCTCTCGATCGCGCGCGGCCTCGACTACTACACCGGCACGGTCTACGAAACGCATCTGCTGGAGCACCCGCAGATCGGTTCAATCTGCTCCGGTGGCCGCTACGAAAATCTCGCCGGCCACTACACGAAGTCGCACCTGCCCGGCGTCGGCATCTCGATCGGCGCGACGCGCCTGTACTGGCAGTTGCGCGAGGCCGGCTTGATCGGCACCGGCACGAGTACGGTGCAGGTGCTGGTCACGCAGATGGATGAAGCGGAACTGCCGCGCTATCTCGCGATCGCGAACGAATTGCGCCAGGCCGGCATCAATACCGAGGTCGTGCTCGAAGCCGGAAAACTGGCCCGGCAGTTCAAGTACGCGGAAAAGGCCGGCATCGCATTCGCGATCGTCTGCGGCGGTGACGAGATCGCGAAAGGCACGGTCGTCGTCAAGGACCTGCGCCGTCGCGAGCAGTTCGAAGTCGCGCGTACCGAGATGGTGAAGGCGCTGCGCGTCGAGATCGAACAAGCGCAGGCCATGGGATGAGCGCCACCATGAAGAATTGCACGATCACGCTCGACGGTGCTTCCCTGACGCGTGCCCAGGTGGCCGCGATCGCCTACGAAGGCTGCCGCGTCGCGCTCGATGCGGCGCAGCTCGCGCGCGTGCAGCAGACGGCGGATTTCCTCGCCGACAAGGTCAGCTGCGGCGAGCCGATCTACGGCGTCACCACTGGCTTCGGCAGCAATGCCGACAAACTGCTCGGCGCGCACCGCGCGCGCGACGAGCTGCCCGGCGGCAATCCGGAGCGTCCCGAGGGCACGCTCATGGAAGAGCTGCAGTACAACCTTGTGGTCACCCACGCGGTCTGCGTCGGCGAGCCCTTCGCGCCGCCGGTGGTCCGCGCCATGCTCGCGATCCGCGTGAACACGCTGATGCGCGGCCATTCCGGCATACGTGCATCGACGTTGCAGGCGCTTGCCGAGCTGCTGAATCGCGACGTGATACCGGTGATTCCGCAGAAAGGCTCGGTGGGTGCCAGTGGCGATCTCGCACCGCTGTCGCATCTGGCCATCGTGCTGCTCGGCGGTGGCGAGGCGTTCCTGAAGGGCGAGCGCCTGCCGGGCGCACAGGCGCTGGAACGCGCCGGCCTGGAGCCGCTGCGCCTGTCGTTCAAGGAGGGCCTAGCACTCAACAACGGCACCACGCAGATGCTCGCGACAGCGACGCTTGCGCTCGCCCGGCTGGAGCAGCTGATTGCGACGGCCGATCTGGCCGCCGCGATGACCCTCGATGCCTTCGCCGGCCGTACCGGTGCACTCAAGCCCGAAGTGCATGCGCTGCGCCCGCATCCGGGGCAGGTGGCGTCGGCCGCCAACCTGCGCAGCCTGCTGCAGGGATCGACGCTGGCGGACATTCCGTATCACCTGGTGCCGCGCTTCCGCACCTGGCTGGCGAGTTCCTGGTCACATCCGCAGGATCAGGCCGCACGCTTCGACATCGGCTGGGACTATGTGCCGCCGGCGCAGCGTCACGGCAAGGAATCGTTCTACGCGCGCTTCCTGCCGTTCAAGGGCGGCAAGAAGCATCAGCCGCAGGATGCCTATTGTCTGCGTTGTGCGCCGCAGGTCCACGGCGCCGTGCGCGATGCCTGGAGCCAGGCCTGTCGTGTCATCGACATTGAACTCAATGCCGTCACCGACAATCCGCTGATATTTCCGCAGATGGAAAATGCGGCGGTGATCGAGGACCAAGTCGTGTCGGCTGGTCATTTCCACGGCATGCCGCTGGCGCTCGCCATGAGCTATCTCAAGGCGGCCATACCGGTGCTCGCCTCGATATCGGAGCGGCGCCTCAACAAGCTGGTCGATCCGGCCAACAACGACGGCTTGCCGGCATTCCTGATCGGCAATGAAGACGCCACCGACTCGGGTTTCATGATCGTGCAGTACACCGCGGCGGCGCTCGTCAACGATCTCGCCACGCGCGCGCATCCGGCCAGCGTCTACTCGATTCCGACCAGCGCCAATGCGGAGGACCACGTGTCGATGGGCGCGAACGAAGCGCGCCACGTGCTCGACATGGTCGAGGACCTGTCCGACGTGATCGCGCTCGAAATCTATACCGCGGCGCAGGCGCTCGAGTATCGGCAGGACATGCTCAACGCGGCGCGACGGCTGGCCGATCGCGGGGACCGCGATGCGGTCGCTGCCAAGATCAACGGCGCGCCGCCTCCGGGACATGCGGACCATGCGCAGTTCGAGCAGGAGGTCGACGCACTGATGCGGGCGCTGAGTCAGGCCGGTGAGTTCCGTGCCGGCGACGCGGTGCGAGCGGCATTCGCCCGCGTGCGCGAGGTCGTCGGCTTCATGCAGCGCGACCGGCCCATGGACGCGGAAGTGCAGCGCGTGTGCGCTCTCGTGCGCAGCGGCGCGCTCGTGCGCGGCGGCTAGGCGCAGCGAGCCAGCGGTGGCAGTTCCATCCCACCCGGTCCTTCGGCGGGCCGGGTGGGACGGTGTTGCGGCGGGCCGCTACTCGAAAGTGTCCGCGAACAACACGTCGTCCGGGCCGCGGCAGGTTTCACCGCCGGCTTCGACCCGGACATTGTCGATCGACCAGCCTTCGGCCGTCTGGCCCGAGTCGCTGGTCAGGCGGAAGCGCAGCTTGACCGCAGCCTGATCCGTCGCTGCCGGCAGCGCGATGGTCGTCGCGCGCCATGCGGTCTCGCCATTGCAGCGGCCGACCTCTGTCCAGGTCGGCGTGCCTGCGCCCGCGTTCGTGCTGAGCTCGACGATGCCGTAGTCGTAGCCCGCTTCGGTCACGCATTTCTGGTCGAAGCTCAGCACCGCATCGGCATAGCCGCTCAGATTGATCAGCGGCGACGTCAGGCTGATGTTGATGTTGTTGCCGTAGCTGCCGGACGGGCTGTCGGTCCAGACCCGTGTCGCGTTGCCGCCGACGCTGGTGCTCGTGCCCCAGGGCGACTGCGCCGTCCAGCCGGGATTCGCGCCTTCCACATCGTCGCCGAACACGGTGCAGTTGGCTGCCAGGCTGAAGTTGCGCACTACGTCGGCGCCGCCGCCGAGCGTCACTCCGGTCACGCGCTCGGTCATGTGGCCCGGTGCGCTGACTTCGATGTCGAAGGTACCGGCGCGCAGGCGTTTGCTGTAGTTGCCGCCCGGATCGGTCTGCAAGGCGGTGCCGCCGATGGTGATCGTGGCCGCGAGCGGCGCCGACGTTGCTGCGTCCCGGACCACGCCATGCAGGGTCGCGATTTCGTTGGCCTGTGCGACCTCCACGAAGACCGCGTTGGGCGGACCCGCGTCGCCGCTCGCGTCGACACCCTGGACGTAGACCAGATGGCGGCCGCTGCTCAGGCCCGCAGTGGCCAGATCGAGCTGCACCGATTCGCTGCCGCTGTTGAAGCCGCCATCGCTCGCGCTCATCGGCTGCGCAACGGCGCCGCTGTCCCAGGGCAGCTTGTCGACGAACACGCGTGCCGAGGCGACGTTCTGTGTTGTCGGCGGCGGCGGTGCGCCGGCCTGCGGCTGCGCCGTGCGATTGAGGCGGGAATCATCGATGCGCGCGCTGACGCGCACGGTGTCGCCAGCGACGACGAGATCCGGGGTTGCGCTGATCTCGACCGCATCAGGACCGAACGGCAGTTTGTACGGCGCCGACAGCGCGCGTGCGGTGTAGCGCAACGCGGCGGTGTTGAGTGGATAGGTGCTGGTCTCGAAGCTGTTGCAGTTCTCGAAGAATGCGACGCCGAGCTCGATCGTGTAGGCCGGAACCCCCAGACGTCCGTAGGCGGTGTCGTCGGTCGTCCCGCTGGTCGCATAGAGGCCTACCGACTGCTGCGGGTCGTAGCCGTTGAACCAGCCGATGCGGCGACCGAGCATTTCGAGTCCGGCCGCGTTCGGCGCGAGGGTCGTGGTATCGCCCCACGGCCACAGCACGAGCTGTGAAAAGCTGTGGATGTCCAGGAATACGCCCTGGGTCGTGTCCGGCGCTGCCGTCGTGGTGTCGTCCGGGCGCAGGTCCGGAAAGATGTTCGTGACGTAGTTGACGACCGCCTGAGTCTCGGGTTCGGAACCGGCGCTCGGGCCGCGATAGGTTTCGCTGCAGGCCGAACTGCTGGCGCCCGGGCCGCCCCAATGGAACGGATAGTTGCGATTGAGGTCTGCACCGCGGGAGTCGCTGGTGGTGCCGCAGTAGGCGGTATTCGTGTTCTTGCGCCAGGACAGGCCGGTTTCTGCCTTCTTGCGGCCGTCCGGGTTCGATTGCAGCAACAGGTGGAATTCGTTGTGGTCCAGCAGCCAGGTGGCCTCCGGATCCGTGCCATGGCCGTTGACGAGCCATTCGGCAAAGCGCGTGTTGAGCTCCGCCGTCGTGTATTCGCGCGCATGGATCGCCGTCATCGCGAACATCTTCGGCTTCGGCCCCGGAATGGCCGAGTTGGTCAGCTTCAGCACAACGAGGTCGTAACCCGGATTGCCGCCCGCGGTGACCTTTTCCCAGGTGTCACCGATGTCGATCCGGCTCGCCAGGTCCGGACGTGCAGCGATCAGTGCATCGGCGGATGCCAGCGTTTCCTCGACCGTGCGATAGCAGGCGTAGCCGGGGATGCTCTCGAGCGAGCGGCCCGAGGTCTGCAGTTGCAGCAGCTCCGTTGCCTGCTTCTCGACAGTGATGTCGGCCGTCTGCGTGCGTAGCCAGACCAGATCGTCGGGTTCGATCTCCGTGGTGACAGTGCCCTTGCGCGCGTCGACGCGCAGGTGGCCGAGACGGTCGGCCATGCGCTGGATCAGGGCTTGATCGCGCGTCTGCACGGTGACGACCTGCGGCGTCGGGCTTGCTGCCGATGCGGACAGCGCCGCGAGCGCGAGGGAAAGCCCGAAGACCCGTGGGCTACGCATGGTTGATGACCCCTGAGAGCGGCACAAGTGCGGGATCGTAGAGGTGAAGCCGGCGTGAAGGGTGGTTGTTGCGGCGCAATAAAATGTGACGGCCATCACGATTTTTCGACATGACACGTTCGCGTGTCCGCCGTCGAACAACGCCGGTCAGGCAGCGACAGCCCCTTGCACCACCCGGTTGCGGCCGCCGCGCTTGGCTTCATAGAGCGCGTCGTCGGCGCGGCGCAGCAGCGTGTCGGCGGTGATCACGGCTCCGCCCAGCGCGGTAGCCGCGCCGATGCTGACCGTCAGGCGCAGGTCGCGGCCGCCGTCTAGGGAGATGACCTGTGCCGCGACGCGCTGGCGGATGGTTTCAGCCGTGCGCCGCGCGCTGAGCTCGTCGGCGCCTGGCATCAGCACGACGAATTCCTCGCCGCCGAAGCGCGAGACGATCGCATTGTCCCCGGCGCATTGCTGCAGGGTCGCTGCCACACAGCGCAGGCAGTCGTCGCCGGTCAGGTGACCGAAGTCGTCGTTGACGCGCTTGAAGTGGTCGATGTCGGTGATGAGTACCGAGAACGGTTTCGCGTCGGCGTGGCAGTCGGCGAGCAGCGGAGCGAACGACTGGTCGAAATGGCGCCGGTTGAATACGCCGGTCAGTCCATCGCGCAGGCTGTGTTCGCGCAGGCGCACGTGCGCTTCGCCGAGCTGCTGCAAGGCGTTCGACAGCGCTTCGGTACGTTCTGCGACACGCTGTTCGAGTTGTTCGTTGGCCTCGCGCGCGATGCGCTCGTTCTCGGTGCGCAATGCGGCCCAGCGATAGGCGAGGGCGAAGGACAGGAAGATCATCTCCGCAGCCGAGCCTATCTGCATGCCGTATTCGGTCACGAAAGTCTTGGGCACGAAGCCGAACGAGAGCATCGCGTAGACGAGCGTGCCGGCGAGCAACATGGCCCAGGCGAGCAGGAACAGCAGTGCGGGACGGAAGCCGCGCCGCGCGACGACGACGGCGACACCGATGACGGCACTGACGCCCGGGAAGACCATCGCCGTGCCGACCAGCACGGCCGTGCGGTAGTCGAGGAGCGGGCTTGCCGCCAGCATCAGCGCATGGAAACCGGCCAGGCCCAGCAGCAGCCGGTTCGCCACCGGTGCGCGGCGCGGCAGTTCGAGGAAGTCGCGCGCGAACAGATGCATCGCGAGCATCGCGAACGCCATCGAGAGCGGCACTGCCGCGTTCGCGAGCCAGGTCGAGTCTGGCCAGAAATATTCGAATGCGAAGCCGTTGAGGCAGAACAGCACGAGCCCGAAACCCAGCACGTGCAAGGTGTACAGAAAGTGCGAGCGGTCGCGCAGGGTGGCGAACAGGATCAAATTGTAAAAAAGTAGTGCGAGCAGGATGCCGTAGTAGATCCCCATGCCCAGCTGTGCGTCGCGCGCCAGTTCGATGAACGCGGTCGGCGTGTACAGGGTCAGCGGTACCTGCATCGAGCTCTTGGTCTGCACCCGCAGCAGCAGGTCGAGCGGACGTCCCGGCGTGATCTGCAACCAGAAATTCGGATGCCGGTAGCTGACCGAGCGCTGCGCGAACGGCTGATGGTCGCCGGAACGGAAGTGCTCGACGGCTCCGCCGGCGTGGCGCACGTACAGATCGACGTCGTCGAGCAGCGCGTATTCCAGCACCAGCAGCCAGCGCGTATCCGCATGGTCGGCATTGGCGACGCGCGCGTGGAACCAATAGGCGCCGTCGACGAAACCGAAGGCCGCGTTATCGGCCGGAACCGGCTTGAAGTGCCCGGCTTCGGCGGCCGCGAACATGGCGGTGCTGTCCGCTTCGCCCGTCGGGTCGACCGCATAGGTCGTGACCGCGGCCAGCGGTGCGCGGGTCTGGCCCGCAGTCAGGTCGAGTATGGGCGCAGCCATCGCCGAGGCCGCCAGCAAAGGCAGCAGGCTGCACAGCACCATCAGACGTAGCAGTACACGCGCCACCCCGTGCTCCCCCGGCATGCTGGTCGCGGCTCCTGACTTGCAGGATCGTTGCCAGGACCGTTGCGATTCAAGTCTTGAACGTCGATCGGCGGCCCGACAGATCATGCCCCGAACGCCGCGGCGGGTCTGCCATGGCCGTGCGCGTGGCCGGCCGGGCATGCGGTGTGCGTGCGTGCCGCGGATGCAACCACCTGACCCGGCTCGCAATTGACCCGGCGGCGAGAGGCGAGTTCAGACCATGCGGCCCGGTGCCGGAGGCGCCAGCCTGGTCCGGCGGCACATGGGCACTCCTTGCAACAATTTGTGACATGCCCTGCGCCAGCGTGGTTTACAGGGCGGTGGCTGCCGCGGTACAGTGCCGTAATGTTCTAATGCGTTATTACATTGAATCATGAAGCGGCGCTATCTCGAACCCGAAACCACACCGGTACCGCCCGAGGAAAGCCTCTGTCGCGCCTTGCTGTCGCTCGACACGCCGGCGGAAATGCTCGCGTTCCTGCGGGATCTCTGCACGCCGGCCGAGCTCGAGGCGCTGGTCGATCGCTGGCGCGTCGTGCCTTACCTGCTCGCCGGCTACGCCTATCGCGAGATCCACGACCGCACCTCGGTCAGCGTGACGACCATCGGCCGCGTCGCGCGCTTCCTGCAGCAGGGCAATGGCGGCTATCTCGCGGTGGTCGCGCATGAAGCGTTGCCGCCGCTGCCCAAGCCGCCGCGGCGACGCGGCCCGCCAGCGCCGTCGGTGACGGGCAAATCCCGCGGCAATACCCGGAGTACCCCATGAAGACTCGCGATCGCCTGCGCATTGCGGTGCAGAAGTCCGGTCGGCTGTCGGAACAGTCGCAGGAGCTCCTGGCGCGCTGCGGCCTCAAGTTCCGCCAGAGCCGCGACAAACTGTTCTGCTTCGGCGAAAGCCTGGCCATCGATCTGCTGCTGGTGCGCGACGACGACATTCCCGGATTGATCGCCGACGGTGTTTGCGATCTGGGCATTGTCGGCCGCAACGTACTGGCCGAACAGCAGGCCCTGGTGGATGCGCGCGGCGAGGCGGCACCCTTCCGGGAACTGCTGCCCCTCGGTTTTGGCCGCTGCCGTCTGTCGATCGCGCTGCCGCAGGACCAGGAGTACACCGGCAGCGACGCGCTGCAGGGCTTGCGCATCGCCACCACCTATCCGGCACTGACCGGCGCCTGGCTCGCGGCGAACGGTGTTTCCGCCAAAGTCGTGGTGCTGTCCGGTTCGGTCGAGATCGCGCCGCGCCTGGGCACCGCCGACGCGATCTGCGATCTCGTCTCCAGCGGCGCGACGCTGCAGGCCAACCAGCTGCGCGAAGCCGTCGGCATTCTCGACAGCGAGGCCGTGCTGGCCGCTGCGCCGTCGCCGCCCCCGGACGAACGCGGCGAACTGCAGGAACTGCTGCTGCGGCGCATCGAAGGCGTGATCCAGGTGCGTGAATCCAAGCTCGTGCTGCTGCAGACCACGCGGGCCGCCTTGCCCGGCGTCACGCGGCTGCTGCCGCCGGGTCAGCAGCCGACGATCACGAGCATCGAAGGCAGCGCCGACGAGGTCGCGCTGCAGGCGGTCTGTCACGGTGCGATCACCTGGCAGCATCTGGAAGACATGCGCCGTGCGGGCGCGCGCCGCATGCTGGTGCTGCCCGTGGAGAAACTGCTGGCATGAAGCGGCTGATCTGGAACGAACTGGATGCGGCCGCCCGTGCGGCGAGCCTGCGGCGACCCACACAGACCGATTCGGCGGCGCGCAGCGCGGTGGTCGCGCGGCTGATCGCCCAGGTCCGCGCCGATGGCGATGCGACCCTGCGTGCGCTGACGCGCCGCTACGACGGCTGCGAACTCGGCGACCTCGAAGTCGGTGCCGCGGAATTCGACGCGGCGCAGGCCTGCGTGAGCCCCGCATTGCGCGAGGCGATTGGCGAGGCGCGTGAACGCATCGCGCGTTTTCACGCAGCGGCTGCGCCGGCGGCGATACGCGTGGAGACCGCGCCGGGTGTGGTCTGCGAACGCGTGCTGCGGCCGCTGGACCGTGTCGGTCTGTACGCGCCGGCGGGCACAGCACCGTTGCCTTCGACCGTGCTCATGCTCGCGGTGCCGGCGCAGCTCGCCGGCTGTACCGATGTGGTGCTGTGCACGCCGGCCAACGTGGCCGGTCACTGCGATCCGGTGATTCTGTATACGGCCCGGCTCTGCGGCGTCGGTCGCGTGTTCAAGCTCGGCGGCGCACAGGCGATCGCGGCGATGGCCTATGGCTCGGCGAGCGTGCCGCGCTGCGACAAGCTGTTCGGCCCCGGCAATGCCTGGGTCACCGAAGCCAAGCGTCAGGTGGCGAACGATGCCGAGGGGGCGGCGATCGACTTGCCCGCCGGGCCCTCGGAAGTGCTCGTGATCGCCGATGACGGTGCGGACGCGGACTTCGTCGCCGCGGATCTGCTGTCCCAGGCCGAACACGGCAGCGATTCGCAGGTGTTGCTGCTGTCGCCGTCGCGCACGTTGCTCGACGCCGTCGAGCGCGCGGTCGCGTCACAGCTGCAGCGACTGCCGCGCGCCGAACTTGCCCGCGCGGCGTTGACCCACAGCCGGCTGGTCGAAGTGGCCGACCTCTCCCAGGCGCTGGAAATCAGCAATGCCTATGCGCCGGAACATCTGATCCTGAACGTCGCCGACGCGCGCGCGCTGCTGCCTGCCGTACGCAATGCCGGTTCGGTGTTTCTCGGTGCCTGGTCGCCCGAAGCCGTCGGCGACTATTGCAGCGGCACCAATCACGTGCTGCCGACCTACGGCTACGCGCGGGCCTGGAGCGGCGTCTCGGTTGCGAGTTTTCAGAAACAGATCACCGTGCAGGAACTGTCGCCCGACGGGTTGCGCGCGATCGGGCCCTGCGCACGGACGCTGGCCGATGCGGAGCAGCTGCATGCGCATGAGCGTGCTGTTGCCGTGCGCCTCGAACGACTCGGAGTGACGACCGCATGAGTGTGCTCGATCTCGCGCGCGCGGATATCCGCGCGCTGACGCCGTATTCCTCGGCACGCATGGAAGCCAGTGGCGGACGCGTGCTGCTCAACGCCAACGAACTGCCCTGGGCACCGGCCGCCGATGCGGGCGATGGCCTCAACCGCTATCCCGATCCGCAGCCCCGGGCGCTGCTGCAGCAGCTCGCGACGCTCTACGGGGTGAAGGACGACCAGATTCTCGTCGGGCGCGGCAGCGACGAAGCCATCGACCTGCTGGTGCGCGGGTTCTGTCGCGCAGGCGAAGATGCCATCCTGATTTCGCCACCGACGTTCGGCATGTATGCGGTCGCCGCGGCGATCCAGGGGGCGTCGGTGGTCAGCGCGCCGCTTGCCGACGGATTCCGTCTCGACATCAATGCGTTGCTCGGCGCGATAACGCCGACGGTCAAGCTCGTCTTCGTCTGTACACCCAACAATCCCAGCGGCAACCTGGTTCCGTTCGCGATGCTGGAGCGGCTCGCCGTCGCCCTGCGCGGCCGGGCCCTGCTGGTGGTCGATGAGGCCTATCTCGAATTTGCCGACGCGCGCAGCGCGGTGGAGCTTCTCGGCGCACACGATCACGTCGCCGTGCTGCGCACCCTGTCGAAGGCGTACGGGCTTGCTGGCGCGCGCATTGGTGCACTGCTCGCGGCACCGGCCGTCATCGGACTGCTGCGCCGCATCATCGCGCCGTATCCGTTGCCGGCCACGAGCGTCGCCGCGGCGCTCCAGGCGACGAGCGCCGCCGGCGTGAAGGAAGCGCAGGCGCGCATCGCCCTCGTGCGCGACCAGCGCGAGCTGCTGCGCGCGGCGTTCGCCCGCATGCCTGACGTACTCGAGGTCCTGCCGTCGTCGGCCAACTTTCTCTGCGTGCGCTGGCGCGATGCCGCTGCCGTCTACGCCACGTTGCTGCGCGCCGGTGTCGTCGTGCGCGATGTGACGCGCTATCCCGGCCTGGGCGGGTGCCTGCGGGTTTCCGTCGGTACGCCCGAGGAGAACGGTCTGCTGCTGGCCACGCTGTCACGTCGGGAAGAGGCGGCCTGAATGAAGAAGTATCTTTTCGTCGACCGCGACGGAACGCTCATCGTCGAGCCGCCGGATCAGCAGATCGACAGCTATGCCAAGCTCGCCCTGCTGCCGGGCGTGATTCCGGCGCTGCGGCGTTGCGTGGAAGCCGGCTACGAACTGGTCATGGTCACGAACCAGGACGGTCTCGGTACGGCCAGTTTTCCCGAGGAACAGTTCTGGGGACCGCACCGGCTCATGCTGCAGATCTTCGAATCGCAGGGCGTGCGCTTCGCCGACACGGTGATCGATCGCAGCTTCGCCCACGAGGGGCTGCCCACGCGCAAGCCCGGCACCGGGCTGATGCGTCGCTATCTCGGCGACGATGGCTGGAGCCGCGGCGCGTCTGCCATGATTGGTGATCGCGACACCGACATCGAGTTCGCGGCGAATCTCGGCGTGCGCGGGTTCCGTCTCGGTGACGGCGAGTGGGACTGGGACGGGATCGCGCGCACGCTTTGCGACGCGCCGCGGCGCGCCGAGACCGAGCGGGTCACACGCGAGACGCGCATCCGTGTGTGCGTCGATCTGGATCGGCCTGCCGATCCGGTGGTCGCGACCGGACTCGGTTTCTTCGACCACATGCTCGAGCAGATCGGCAAGCATGCCGGTATCGCGCTGTCGCTGCAGTGCGCCGGCGACACGCATATCGACGAGCACCACACGGTCGAGGATTGCGCGCTGGCGCTGGGACAGGCGCTGCGTCAGGCGCTGGCCGACAAGCGCGGCATCGGCCGCTACGGCGACGCGGGCGCGCCAGAGGCCAGGACCACAGGGCTTACGCTGCCCATGGACGAGACGCTCGCCCATGCGGCGCTGGATCTCTCCGGGCGGCCGTATTTCGTGTTCGACGGCGAGTTTCGTCGCGATCGCGTGGGCGACCTTCCGACCGAGCTCGTGCCGCATTTCTTCCGCTCATTGTGCGAAACGCTGGGCGCGAACCTGCATCTGGCCGTGCGCGGTGACAACGCGCATCACATGGTCGAAGCCTGCTTCAAGGCGGTGGCACGCGCGTTGCGCGCGGCGCTGCGGCGCGACGGCAGCGCGATGCCGAGCACGAAGGGGGCGCTATGAGCGCGACGCACACACGCGCGGACGTGGTCCTCGTCGACGGTGGCGGCACGAATATCGGTTCGGTGCGCTATGCGCTGCAGCGGCTAGGGGTCGAGGCGCCGCTGAGCGTCGATGCGGCACGCATCCGGCGCGCGAGCCACGTGATCCTGCCCGGCGTCGGCGCCGCCGGGCCGGCGATGCGGCGCCTAGTGGAGCTCGACCTCGTCGACACGCTGTGCGGATTGCGGCAGCCCGTGCTCGGAGTCTGCCTGGGCCTGCAACTGTTGTTCGCGCGTTCCCGCGAGAGCGAAAGTCCCTGCCTGGGACTGATACCGGCCGAGGTCGGCCACCTGCCCGAAGCGGCGGATCTGCGCGTGCCGCACATGGGCTGGAATCGTCTCTCGGCGCTGCGTCCGCATGCCTTGCTCGCCGGGCTGCCCGATGACGCCCACGCCTATTTCGTGCACAGCTATGCGGCGCCGGTCGGTGACTGGACCCTGGCCACGACCACGCACGGCGAACCGTTTTCAGCTATTGTGCAAAAAGATAATTTCTTCGGCATGCAGTTCCATCCGGAACGGTCTGCCGCCGTGGGCTCCCTCCTGCTCAAGAATTTCCTGACCCTGTGAACTTCGACATCATTCCCGCGATTGACCTCCGCGATGGCCAGGTAGTGCGGCTGCGCCAGGGCGACTATTCGCAGCAGACCCGCTACCGCGTCGATCCGCTGCGCCTTGCGCAGGACTATGCCGCGGCCGGTGCGGCCTGGCTGCATGTGGTCGACCTCGACGGCGCGCGCACCGGCAATCTCGCGAACTTCCGTCTGATCGAAGCGCTGGCCGGAACCGCCCTGCAGCTGCAGGCTGGCGGCGGCGTGCGTGGCGAAGACGATCTGGAGCGCCTGTTCGATGTCGGCGTCGCGCGCGTGGTGCTCGGCAGCGTCGCCGTTCGCGAGCCCGAGCGTGTCGCCGAGTGGCTGACCCGCTATGGTGCCGAGCGCCTTTGCATCGCACTCGACACGCGCGAGGAGAACGGCACCTGGCGCCTGGCCAGCGACGGCTGGACCCAGGCCGAAGCGCCGACGCTCGACATGCTTGCGCCGCGCTATGCAGCCGCCGGTGCCGTGCATGTGCTGTGTACCGATATCCATCGCGACGGCATGCTGGCCGGGCCGAATCTCGGGCTCTACGCGCATCTGCGCCAGCTGGCGCCGGGGCTGCACGTGCAGGCTTCGGGCGGTGTGCGTGATCTCGCCGACGTGCGTGCCGTACGCGAGCTGGGGCTGGCGGGCGTCGTGCTCGGGCGCAGTCTGCTCGACGGGCGGCTCGATCTTGCCGACGCACTCGCATGTTGACGCGCCGGCTGATCCCCTGCCTGGACGTGCGCGACGGACAGGTCGTCAAGGGCGTGCGCTTTCGCGACCATGTCGTCGTCGGTGACATCCTGGATCTCGCGCTGCGCTATCGCGACGAGGGTGCCGACGAGCTCGTGTTCTATGACATCACCGCCAGTCCGGAGCAGCGCGAAGTCGATCGGGGCTGGGTTGCGCGCGTCGCGGCGGCCATCGACATTCCGTTCTGCGTGGCCGGCGGCATTGCCAGCGTCGAGACCGCGCGTGCGGTGCTGCAGGCCGGCGCCGACAAGATCTCGATCAACTCGCCGGCGCTGGCGCGGCCGGCGCTCATCGGCGAGCTGGCCGATGCGTTCGGCGTGCAGTGCGTGGTCGTCGGTGTCGACAGCCTGCGCGATGCCGATGGTGAATGGCGTGTGCGTCAGTATGCCGGCGATCCGCAGAAAACCCGATCCTTGGCGCAGCGCACGCTCGACTGGATCGAGGAGGCGATCGCGCTGGGAGCCGGTGAGATCGTGCTCAATTGCATGGGCGCCGACGGCGTGCGCGAGGGCTACGACGTGGAGCAGCTCCGCGCCGCGCGACGTCGCTGCAAGGTGCCGCTGGTGGCCTCGGGCGGTGCGGGAAAACCCGAGCATTTTGCGGCGGTGTTCGCAGAGGCCGACGTCGACGCGGCGCTCGCCGCGAGCGTGTTTCATTCCGGCAGCGTCGCGCTCGGCCCGCTCAAGGACTATCTGCGCGCATGCGGTGTGAGGGTGCGGCCATGAGCATCGATCCGGCGCAGCTGGACTGGAGCAAGGGCGACGGCCTGCTGCCCGCCGTGGTGCAGCACTGGCGCAGCGGCGTCGTGCTGATGCAGGGCTGGATGAACGAAGCGGCGTTGCGGACCACGCTCACGAGCGGACGTGTGACCTTCTACAGTCGTAGCCGGCAGCGGCTGTGGACCAAGGGCGAGACGTCGCAGCATTTCCTGTTGCTGCGTGAGGTGCTGACCGATTGCGACAGCGACAGTCTGCTGCTTCGGGCCGACCCGCAGGGGCCGACCTGTCATCGGGGCAGCGAGAGCTGCTTCGGGGCGGCGGCGGTGCGCGTTCCCGGATTCCTCGGCGAACTCGATGCGTTGGTCGCCGCGCGCGACCGCGAGCGCCCCGCGGGCAGTTATACGACGCAGCTGTTCGAGGCGGGACTGCGCCGCATGGCGCAGAAAGTGGGCGAGGAAGGCGTGGAAACCGCGCTGGCGGCGGTCGCGCAGGATACCTCGGCGCTTGTCGGCGAGGCCGCCGATCTGCTGTTTCATCTGACCGTATTGCTGCGCGCGCGTGGACTGTCGCTGGCCGACGCGATTGCGGAGCTCGAGCGCCGGCACCGGTGACGTAGCGGAACGCCCGATGCGACCGCTCATGCTGCCGGGCAGGTTTGCATGAGCCGCGGAAAACCTTGCTAGACTCGGCGCAACGTGTTGCGGGGGGCTGGCAATGCCGCAGCTCGACGACAGCGGGGCGGCCTGCGGCGGCCGCGAGCGCGAGGCGCGCCAGCTCGCGCTGATCCACCGCATTGCACGCGTTTCCGCCGAGAACCAGCCGCTGCGCACGCGCCTGCAGCAGATCGTGCGTCTGCTGCAGGATCATCTCCAGTGCGAGTTCGTCGCCTGTGCATCGATCGATCTGCGAGAGGGCCGCTTTCGCTGCGAGGCGCTGGCTGCCGACATTCCTACGGAAATTCATGTCGGCTACGGGCGCGAACTCGGCAGCGGTGTCGTCGGCGAGGTCGCCGTCACCGGTCAGACCCTGTACGTGGCCGACGTGGCGCGACATCCGAACTATGTGGAGACCATGCCGGGTACGGGTTCGGAACTCTGCGTCGCGATGCGCCACAACGGCGAAGTCATGGGCGTCATCAATGCCGAAGCGATGCGTGCCGACGCGTTCGGCCAGGAAATCGATCTGCTTGAAACCCTGGCGGAACAGCTCGCCGGCATGTTTGCGGCCGAACGTCTCAATGCCGAGCAGCGCCATCGGCTGGAGTTGCTGGGCCTGCTCAGCGAGCTGTCGCGGGTCGCGATCGAAGCCGAACATCTCGACCAGGCACTGCTGTGCATCGTGCATTTCCTGCGCGATCGCTTCTCGCTGGAATCCGTCAGCGTGATGCTGGCCGACCTCGATTCGCGGCGCCTGCGCTTCAAGGCGCATGCGGGCGTTTCGGTGTTTCATGGCCGTAGCGGTGGCGACTGGCCCGAGACGCTCGGTGTGATCGGGCGCGCGTTCCGCAGCGGTCAGGCGCAGTATGTCGCCGACGTGACCGAGGATCCCGACTACGTGCTCGGCAACCCCGCGGTGACGACCGAGTACGTGCTGCCAATCCGGCTGCGCGGCGAACTCCTGGGCATGCTCAACCTCGAGGCGTCCGATCCGGAGGTTCTCGGCGAAGTGAACCGGCAGATGCTGACGGCGCTCGCCGACCAGGTGGCCGGTGCGATACACCTGGCCGCGACCAATGCGCGTCTGCGCGAGATCAACCGCCTGGTCGAAGAAAAGTCCGACGCCCTTGCGCAGGCCAATCTCCGCCTGCGCGAAGCCAACCGGCAGCTCGAGCAACTCTCGAATCGCGATGGCCTCACCGGCATCGCGAACCGGCGTCGTTTCGACGAAGCGCTGTCGACGGAGTGGGCCAGGGCGCAGCGTCATGGCGATCCGATCGCACTGCTGCTGCTCGATATCGATGACTTCAAGGGGTACAACGACGGTTACGGCCACCTCGCCGGTGACGATGCGCTGCGCCAGGTGGCGCGCACGCTCGGCGCATCGCTGAGCCGCGCCGAGGACTGCGTGGCGCGCTACGGTGGCGAGGAATTCGGTGTGCTGCTGCCGCAAAGTTCGCTCGCCGATGCGCAGCAGGTCGCAACGCACATCGCCAGTGCGATCGCGCAGCTTGCGCTGCCGCATGCCTATTCGCGTGCTGCGCCGCATCTGACCGTCAGCATCGGCGTGGCGTCGCTGGTGCCTCAGCCCGGACTCGATGCACTCACGCTGGTCACCCGGGCCGATGGTGCGCTGTATCGCGCCAAGACCCTGGGGCGCAACCGCATCGAAAGTGCGACGACGTCGTTCGCGGCTGCCGCCATGTGACACGATGCTGGTGACCCTGTCGCCGCGCCGCTTGGACGCAGCCATGGTACGCGCAACAATCGCACTTTTGACCGGGGTTTCCTGATGCGACAGCCGTATGCGGTTTCCTGGAGCGGCGGCAAGGATTCGGCATTGAGTCTGTGGCGCATGCAGCAACGGTGGGGCGCGCCGGCGGCGCTCGTCACGAGCTTTGTCGACGACGGTTCGCGTACGCGCTCGCATCGTCTGCGTCCTGAGGTGCTGCGCGCTCAGGCCGCGGCAATCGGTGCAGCGGTGGTCGAGGTCGCGACAGGGCTGGCTGATTACCGGCGCAATTTCAGTGCGGCACTCGCACGACTGCGTGACGAAGCCCGCGTCGGTGCCGTGGTATTCGGCGACATCGATCTCGAAGCCCACCGTAGCTGGTGCCGCAGTGTCTGCGCCGATCTCGGCCTGGACTGCCTGCATCCGATCTGGGACGAGCCGCGCGATGCGCTGCTCGCGGAATTCTTCGCTGCGGGGTTCGAGACGCGACTCGTCGCCGTGCAGGAGGACAAGCTCGACGAACGGCTGCTGGGCCGGGTGCTCGATGCGGATGTCATCGACGAATTTCGTCGCGCCGGCATCGATCTCTGTGGCGAGGCCGGCGAATATCACACGGTCGTCGTGGACGGTCCCTGTTTCGTCAGGCCACTGGTACTGCACGAAGCAGGCCGCCACTGCGCGGATGGCTATCGCTTCGTCGATTTCGCGCTGGGCTGAGTGCCACTCGTGGTCGCAACGGCGAAGGGTTGCGGTGGCCCGAGCGTAAAACCGCGGCGCCACTGGGCGAGCTTGGCCTCGATCAGCGGCGTGCTGGCGATTTGCGGTTCTGACGGGGTCTGCTCGTCGGCGGCTTCCCGCTCGGTGATGAGCTGACGGGCTATTTCGAACGCACCGCGGAACGTATCGGTCTGGTTGAGGCCGTCGACGAAGAACGCCCGGCCAAAATAGGTGACCTCCGAATCGGCGCCGCAGCCGAACGAGGTACGGTCGGCGCGCGCGGCGGTGATCACCATGCTGGTGGAGTTCTTCAGTCCATCGAGGAACCCGCCGGAGTAGCAGGCGGAAATGATGCTGACGCGCCAGCGGAACGGCCGGGCATTCACGATATGCGAAAGATCGTCCGCGGCTATCCAGTCCAGCGGCATCGCACCCATGCCGACGTAGAGGTTGTGATCCTCGTCACCGTGGCTGGTCATGAACAACAGCAGGATGTCCTCGTCCGGGTCGAAGCGGTCGTTCTCCAGCAGGCCGTCGAGGACGAGCTCGAGGTTGGTCCAGGTGGCCAGCGGCCGCGTGTCGACCGTGGCAGGGCTGTTCTGCAGAACCACCACGCGTCCGCGCGCGTCATAGCGCTCGGAAAACAGCCGTTCGACGTATTCGGCTTCGTTGCGAAAGACGTCCTCGTCGCCGTCGCCGGCGAAGGCGACCACGTAAAGATCGGTGCGTCCCGGTGTCTGCGGGCGCAGGGATGCCAGCGCCTCGTCGACGAGGCGATACTGGTCGTAGAAAACGCGCTCGGGGCTGTAGTCGGGTATTTCTGGTTCGGGCGAGAGGGCAGGGAACCAGCCGGCCAGGAACTCACGCAGCGCGTCGAGATTTGCGAGCAGCGTCTGCGGGTCTGCAGTTGCCTCGGCTGAGGTGCCGTCGGACCCGACGACGGCAGCGGGTGCTGCGACCGGCGGCAACGGTACGTCGACCCGGGGGCGCAGCCAGTAGCCGGCGACTGCGCCGAGCAGCAGCGCGAAGACGAGCCGCGCGGCCTCGGTGCCGGTCATCGTGGTCCGGTCAGACCGCGATCGCGTCGAAATCGCCGACGCAGGTATGTGCACTGTCGGCCGGGCATTGCTGCGGCGGACGGCATAGCCATGTCGTCTGCAGGCCGGCGGCGCGTGCCGCATCCAGCTCTTCGACGATGTCCGACAGGAACAGGATGTCGCCGGGCGGGATGCCGATCGCGGCCGCGATCCGGGCGTAGGACCCCGCCTCGCGCTTGCCGCCGATCTCAGTGTCGAAGTGACCGTCGAACAGCGTCGACAGGTCGCCGGCTTCGCTGTGGCGGAAGAACAGTTTCTGTGCGGCGACCGAGCCCGACGAGTAGACGTACAACGGCAGTCCCTGCGCCTTCCAGGCGCGCAGTCGTGCGGCGACTTCCGGGTATACGTGGGCGCGATACTCGCCGTCGCGATAACCGGCTTCCCAGATCAGGCCCTGCAGTGCCTTGAGCGGCGTGGCCTTGCGGTCTTCGGCGATCCACCGGCGCAGCGTCGCAACGATGGCGTCGCGGTCGTCAGGGGCGATTGCGGCTTCCAGGGCCGTCGCCGCCAGCCAGCGGCGCACATCCGGATCCTCCGCGTGCGTCGCGACGAAGGCGCCAATGTGGTCGCGCGCATACGGAAACAACACGTCTTTGACGAAGCTGATGGAGCTTGTCGTACCTTCGATGTCGGTCAGGATCGCGCGGGTCATCGGATGATCATTCGGTAACGGAAATGCCGGGCGCTGCCGGTGCTCGACGCAGGCGGTCAGGGGGGCAGGCGCGGGAACTGCGCCGCGATGTCGCTGCCGGTGAAGTTGGCGACCCAGCCTTCCTTGTTGGTGAACAGGCGGATCGCGACGAAGTAGGGCTGCTCGCTCATGTCGAACCAGTGCCGCGTGCCGTCCGGCACGCCGATCAGGTCGCCCTGCATGCAGAGCACTTCGTAGACCTTGTCGGCGATGTGCAGCGTGAACAGGCCGCGACCGGCCACGAAGAACCGCACTTCGTCTTCCGAGTGGGTGTGTTCGCTGAGAAACTTCTGACGCAGCTGCGCCTTGTCCGGGTGATCGGCGTTCAGGCTGATCACGTCGACGGCCTGATAGCCCCCGGCCGCCATCAGTCGGTCGATGTCGTGACGATAAGCGGCGATCACGGCCTCGGGCGCGGCGCCCGGCGTGATCTCGGCGGCGGCCTCCCAGCGCTCGAAGCGCACGCCGAGCGCACCAAGCTCTGCGGCGATGCGGGCGTGATCGTCGGTTTCGAGCAACGGTTGTGCCGGTTGCGCCTCGTCGAATATCCGCAGACGGCTCATGCGCGCAATCTCCTCAGGTCCAGTTCCACCGCGAGCAGGAATTCGAAGGCCTCGAGATGTCGCTTTGCCTCGGCCATCGTACGTCCCCAGGTATAGATACCGTGGCCGTCGATCAAGTAGCCGTAGAGCGGTTGGCCCGTGTCCAGCCAGGCATCGACGCGTGCGACGAGTTCGGGCATCTCCTGGGTATTCGGAAACACCGGCAGATCGAGCTCGCTTTCATGCGTCGTGAAGCCGGTGATGGCCTTCTGCAGTTCGAACCCACTGAATCGGATCAGGCCCTGCGCGGCATACAGGCGCGAGGCGACGGTCTGATTGTGCGAATGGGTGTGCAGGACCGCGCCGATGTCCGGATCGCGCCGGTACATCTGCACGTGCAGCAGGGTCTCGGCCGATGGGCGCGCCGTCGTGCCCACCGCGTTGCCGGCGAGATCGACGAGCATGATGTCGTCCACGCCGAGGCGCCCCTTGTCGCGGCCCGATATCGTCACGGCCGCATGGGCGGCGTCGTAGCGGCGCGAGAAATTGCTGCTTGTGGCTGGTGTCCAGCCGCGCGCACCCAGGTCGCGGCCGGCTTCCGCTATTTCGCGCGCGCACAGCGCAAGACGTTCTGCGTCAGGAAGTTGCGATTCGCTCATGGGTACGGAAAGGCTGGCGGGCGGCCACTATAACCGAGGGCCAGATCTGGCGTGACCGCGGATCGCCGCTGCGGCATGCCGGCGTTTCGATCGAAGAAGGGGGGACGGTCGGGCGGGAGAGTCGCTGCCCGGATGCGTCCAGACCGAGGAGCTAACCCGTCTGAACGCATCCGAGCCGCATTCCGAGGGGCCCACTGCCAAGTGTATTTCCCGCGGACCTTGATCATAACCGCTGTGGTTCCGCCGGGCTAACCAGGGGCTGTGGATAAGCCGTGGATTGCTTGTGAGCGCGGGTCACAATATCCACTATGTTCAACAGGTTGAAGAATTTTTCAAGACCGGGGGAAAACTGTGCACAGACGGTGAGCAAATGCAGCCCGACTGCGAAAGAGCTCGCTAAGTCGTTGACAGAAAAGGGCTTCGCCGAGAGGGTCGCGCGACCGCCGAGTGAGGGCGAATGCCAGTTCCCAAGTCCTTGATCGTGCAGGAAACGGGGTGCCTGGGCCGGAAAGCGGCCGGGTCCGCCGGACCCGGCCGCCCGGGTCACTTGCCCTTCCTGGCCAGGTCGCTGTTACGCAGCCCGTACATGGAATAGACGATGAGTCCGACAACGGTCCACACGGCGAATACCGTCAGTGCCTTGGTCGACAGGTTGACGAACAGCAGCAGGCAGCCGAGCACGGCGAGCGGGCAGACCACCCAGACCAGCGGCGTACGGAACGGACGCGCGCGGCCCGGCTGTGTCTGGCGCAGGATCATCACGCCGAAGGCCACCGCGATGAACGCGAACAACGTGCCCGAATTGGAAACGTCCGCCAGCAGGCCGACGGGGAACATGGCCGCGAACAGCGAGACCGCCACGCCCGTGATCATCGTGATGATGTGAGGCGTATGGAATTTCGGGTGCACGCGCGAACAGACTTCCGGAAGCAGGCCGTCGCGGGACATCACGAAGAAGATGCGGGTCTGGCCATAGATCATCATGAGGATGACCGAGGGCAGCGCAAGGCTCGCGGCCATGCCGACGAGATAGGCGACGGTGTTGTGATCCAGGGAGCGCAGCACGTGCGCCAGCGGTTCGTTGCTGCAGACGAGCGCCAACGAGTTCATACAGGCCGCGGTCATGGCCTCGCTGCCGGGTTCCAGCAGCTTGCCGGCCGCGTCGTACATGGGCTGGGCGCCGGCCGCACCGACCGCACCGTAGCCGACGAGCAGATAAAAGATCGTGCAGACAGCCAGCGAGCCGATCAGGCCGATCGGAACATTGCGGTTCGGATTGCGGGTTTCCTCAGCGGCGGTCGACACCGCGTCGAAGCCGACGTAGGCGAAGAAGATCGATGCTGCGGCGCCCAGCACGCCGACGCCGCCCATGGGCGTGCCCCAGCCGGTTGGCATGAACGGTTCGAAGTTGGGCGCCTGCGCGGCCGGCACGGCGATCACGATGAACGCGATCAGTGCCGCGATCTTGATGGTGACGAGCACGGCGTTGACCCAGGCGCTCTTGGACGTGCCGATGATGAGCAGGCCCGTGATCACGAGCGAGATCAGGCAGGCCAGCAGGTTGAAGGCGCCGCCGCTGTACGGCCCGGTCTGCAATGCTGGAGGCAGCCCCAGGTTCGCCGCGTTCAACAGGCCGTTCACATAGCCGGACCAGCCTACGGCGACCGCGCCGGCCGCCACGGCATATTCGAGTACCAGCGCCCAGCCCACGATCCAGGCCAGCGCTTCGCCGAGCACGGCATAGGTATAGGTATAGGCCGAGCCCGAAACCGGGACCATCGACGCGAGTTCGGCGTAGGCCAGTGCCGCGAGTCCGCAGACCACGGCGGCAATCACGAACGCCACCATCATGCCCGGACCGGCCTTCTGTGCTGCTTCCGCAGTCAGTACGAAAATACCGGTGCCGATGATCGCGCCAATGCCGAGCATGGTCAGTTGCAGCGCGCCGAGCTGGCGTTTGAGGCTCTTCTTCTCGGCGTTTTCAAGAATCTGATCGAGCGGTTTGACGCGCCAGAAAATCATTGAATCCCCTCCCACGATGTTTACTGTGACCCGGCGCCATCAGCAGCAGACCTGCCTGCGAAGCCTGGCGTGCTTTCGCGCCATTGAGATGGGACGCGACAAAACCGCGCTAAAATACGCGACCCTCTCTAGGCCAGCAAGCGCCCTCGATGCGTGAAACCGCCGAATACGCCGTGTCGCAACTGACCGCATGGCAACGAGACTGGCTGGCCGACCTTGATGCCTATGCCATCGGTCATGCTGCTGAACGCGAAACGGTGGAGCACTTTCGCGATTTCATGCGCAGCCATGCCGATGCGGCACGGCGCGAACTCGCTACCGGTCATCTGACTGGCGCGGTCTGGCTGGTGAGCGCCGACGGCCGACGTGTGCTACTGACTCACCATCGCAAGTTGCAGCGCTGGCTGCAGCTCGGCGGCCACGCCGATGGCGATGTCGATCTCGTCGCGGTCGCCCTGCGCGAAGCCGAAGAGGAATCGGGCCTGCGCGACCTCGCGATCGAACGCGAGATCTTCGATCTCGACCGTCACTGGATTCCCGACCACGGTGCCGTGCCCGGCCACTGGCATTACGACCTGCGTTACGTCGTTCGCTGTTGCGGCGATGAGCGTTTCGTCGTCAGCGACGAATCGCTCGCGCTGGCATGGTGCGACATTGATGCCATGATCGGTTCGCCCGGATACGACGAGTCGCTGCAGCGCATGGCACGGAAATGGCTGGCGCGCTCCACCCGGTGAACCGGCGTCGGGCCGCGAACGGCGGCTCGACGCCGGAGCGTTCTTTCATTCGCGGCCGGCGTACTCGCCGGTTACCGTGCTCACGAGAATGCGCGAACCGTTGACGATGTATTCCGGCACGAGGATTTCGATGCCGGTATCGAGTTTTGCCGGTTTGGGGCGCTTGGTCGCGGTGGCACCCTTCATTTCCGGTGCCGTGTCGACGACCGTCAGCGTCACGGTCGGTGGCAGTTGCGCGGCGACCGGCTGGTCGTCGATGAGCTGTACGTAGCAGGTTTCCATGCCGTCCGTGATGAAACCGGCGGCATCGCCGAGTGCGTTCGCGTCGAGCATGTACTGGGTGAAGTCTTCCGCGTCCATGAACACGAAGGTGTCGCCCTCGCGATACGAGTAGGTCGCCTGCCGGCGCGACAATTCGATCTCGCGCAGTTCGTCGTCGGCGCGCAGGCTCAGGTCGAGCTTCTGCCCGCCGGGTACGGTGTACATGCTGAAGCGGTACGTGACGTTGCCGCCACGGCCCTGCGGAGAGCTGCGCTCGATGTCGCGGATCTGATAGATCTTGTTATCGTGCTCGACCACATTGCCTTTCTTGATTTCGCTGGCTTTCATTGCGATTCGCCGTCAGGGATTTCTGAAGTGGACCGAAATTCGTTCTGGTTCCTGGCGCCTGCCCGTGTGCGGGAGGCCGTGGCAATCGAGCCGCGCCAAGGTGGAGGCGGCGGACGGTCCCCGTAAGCTCGTGCCGGCCATCCGCACGCAACGCTCACTTGGGCTGCAGGCGGACCGCACCGTCGACGCGTATCGTCTCGCCGTTCAGATACCGGTTCTGCAGTATGAAGGCGACGGTTGCGGCGAATTCCTCGGGCTTGCCGAGACGGGACGGGTAAGGGACCTGCGCACAAAGAGACTGGTATACGTTCTCCGGCATGCCGTCCACCATTGGCGTATGGAAAACGCCGGGTGCGACCGTCATGACGCGCACGCCAATGCGTGAGAATTCGCGCGCCATCGGCAGCGTCATGCCGACGACGCCGCCTTTGGACGCCGAATAGGCGGCCTGGCCGATCTGTCCTTCAAACGCGGCGATCGAGGCCGTGTTCACGATCACGCCGCGTTCGCCGTCTTCGCCCGGCGCATTGTGCTGCATCAGGTCGGCGGCCCCCTTGGCGACGTTGAACGAGCCGACCAGATTCACCATGACCGTGTTGGCGAACGTCTTGAGCGGCATCGGCGCCTCCTTGCCGAGTACGCGCCCCGCCCCGAGTATGCCGGCGCAGTTGACGGCCACGTTGAGCCCGCCGAGCGCCTGCCGGGCTGCCTGCAGGTTGGCGACCACCATATCCTCGTTGCTCACGTCGGTGCGAAAGAAATGGGCCTTTCCGCCGAGTGCGGAGACCGCTTCGGCACCTTTGTCGTCGTTGACGTCGAACAGGGCCACCGCGCCGCCGTGGGCAACGAGATGACGCGCGACCGCGAAACCCAAGCCTGATACGCCGCCGGTGATGACGGCCTTGACCTGATCCAGTTCCATGTGTGCTCCCGACAGGGGCGCCGGCTGGCGCAAAGCCGCCATTGTAGTTCAGCGCCGCAGCCGTTCGCGCCTGACTTCGGTGATCTTCCCCGGCCCCGCGTTTACGCGCAGGGCACGTGGTGTGTCAGAGCTCGCGCAGGTAGTACTTGTCGCAGCTGAAGTGGCCGGTTCCACCCATCGGTCCGGGTATGCGCCGGAAACCGCACTTGAGATACAGCGCCTGTGCCGCATCCATGCCGCTGAGGGTCTCCAGGTAGCAGCGCCGGTAGCCGTGATCGCGTGCGGCCGCGAGACACCGTTCGATGAGCGCACGACCTGCGCCGCGGCCGCGCAGCGCCGGCAGGAAGTACATCTTGCGCAGCTCACAGGTGTCGGCATCGCCCCCCGCCAATGCGGCGACACCGCCACCGCCGAGCACCACACCGTCACGTTCGACGACGAAGTACGCCGCGCGCGGAATGGCATAGGCCTGGGCCATCGCGTCGACCTCGGCATCGTGGATCGCGAAACCGGGGCCGTTCGCACCGAACTCGGGCATCACGGTCCGGATGATGGCGGCGACGGCGGCGTTGTCGGCTTGCGTGATCGGACGGATCGTGTAGTCGGCAGTGTTCATCGGGTGGCGTTATCGCAAGTGACCGCTCAGAGCGGGCGGCGAAAGTCGAGGTCGTAGCGCGTGCCGTGTACCAGCACGTGCAGATGCAGGTTCGTGATCGAGATCGGCGCCTGCGGCCCGGCCTCGGTGATGTTGGTGGGACCGACGTCGCTGGGATCGACAAGCGTGACGCCGCCATGGCCGACGACTTCCAGTACGTTGTCCGGGCCGATGAACGCCGCCGTGTCCGCATCAAGACCGAGGCCGAGTGCGAATGGATTCAGCGCGAGTGCACCCAGCAGGCGGCCGATGCGATCGCTCGCCGCGCCGCCCTGGTCGATGACGACCCGGTTCGTGAGGCCGAGTCCGGGCGCGAGTGTGACTGCGCCCATGCGCGGCGTGGTGCCGGATTCGCCCGAGGCGAGCATGTGTTCCGCCAGCACGGCCGCACCTGCGCCGAGGCCCGCGATCGGCGTTCCGTCGGCATTGCGCCGGCGCAGCAGCTTGGCGAGGCTGGTGCCGCCGACCAGAGTAGTGAGCTTCAGCGGATGAATCGTCGCGAGCACGATCAGGTCGGAGTTCTCGATCGCAGCCAGCGTTTCTGTGCGCTCCGCGTCGGCACGCGCACCCAGGTGGACCCGTCGCACGCCCCCCGCGCCGAGCGCGAGCAGCGCGGTCTCGATCTCGTCGAGCGCGCGCGTGTCGAGGTCGCCGGCGACAAGGAAGCTAATTTGTGCGCGTTGTGAACAGGTGGAGATTAGCCGGGTTGCGATGCGCTGTTCGGTGTCGAGACCGGCAAACACACCAATCGCGATGAGATGGCCGCGGGACTGGTCTGGAGCGAGGCGGGCGGGCACGGCGGTATCCGAAGGTGAAGTGCCCCATGGTAGCAGCGCATCCCTACGGACGGCGATGCGGGGTCCTCTCGCTGCGAGAGGACCCCGGAACGGCGAGCCCGCGCCGCCGGCGGGCAGCTACGCCATCAGTTCGGCAGGATGGTGCAGGTGACTTCGTTGACGGTGCGGCTGCGGCACACAACGTTGCCGCCCTGAGTCCAGCCCGAGTTGAGCACGACCACCGAGATGCCGTTGCGGGCTGCCCAGTCCTCGAACGACTGGATGGCCCAGTAGGCGTTGCTGCCGAGATTCCAGGTCCGGTTGCCGTAGAACTGCGCGACATTGCCGTAGCCATTGGGCAGCACCACGCCGCTCGGGTCGACGACCTGCCGCAACATCACGTCGGCGCTCGAGGTGTCATAGCGCACCTTGGCGTAGCCGCCGTCCTTCATCGGCACGAATAGCGTCACGATTCCGGCGACCTGCTCGGTCAGCTTGCTCGAACCCGCGACGTAGCGCAGTGAATCGGGGTCGAACACCTGCCCCGGTCCTTGTCCCAAGGTCGTGAAGTAGTCATAGACGAAGCCGTCGATGCTGCCGGGCTGGTCGCCGAACGCGAGGTCGTAGCTCGTGTTCGGGAAGTTCGGATAGATGTTGTGGAAGTAGGGGCCGAACACGTAGCCGCGCAGGTCGATGGGGCTGTTGCGTCCGGGTATGACATCGGCCATCACGCTGTGGACGGTGGAGGGTCCCGTGGCGCCGCTCGGTGTCGTGCGTGCGCTGCTGGCGCGCAGGTCCACCGTACCGCCGCCAATGAGTTTGAGATAGACCGAACCGTCGGCGCGGATCACCGCGCTGAAGCTCAGGCTGTCGCCATTGCGCCGGTACAGGTCGCCCGCGTACGCGATATACGTGGTGAGGCGCGAGTCCGTCGGCACTTCGTAGCCGGCGGTCTGCGCGCCCAGCTCGGGATCCCAGTTCAGCGCGATCGTGCGGATCTGCTTTGAGGCCAGGTTGTAGACGTAGACCGTGCTGTCCCGGACGCGCGGATATTGCGTGACGGCCTTGTTGACGTAGTCGGTAGTGCTCGCGCAGGTGTTGCAGAGAATTGCGTAGTACTGGCCGACGGTCGACATCGCGTCGTCGATGACGCCGGCCGGCTCGGGTTCGGTGCCGTCGGCATGCGCGCCGGTGGCGAACAGCGATGCTGCAGCGAAGACGGAAGCGCCGAGCCAGCGGCGCAAGGCGATGCGGGTGTGTTGCATGACGTTCTCCTGACTCAATCGTTCATGGGCAACTCGGCGTTGCCGCGCGGCCGTCCCTGTGCGTCCGTTTGCGGTTGCCGCCATTCGGGTTCGGCGAGCAGGCAGGTCGGCGCGCGAAGGTGAGCAGGCCTACGCAGGGGGATTGCGTCGGGGGTGGCCTCGCGCCGGCCTTCGCGGCCGATGAGCAGTTCGCCGTCGTTATCGCGTTCGGTCGGGTCTGGCGGTCTCCTGTCGTGATCTTTCGGATCGTAAATCGCATGACATATCTGTCATGCGACAAAAACGATCGGACACATGTTGAGAATGTGTCAATCGAAAAATCGCCCGTCAGTGAATTCCGCGGTGAAAAGCGCGCAGTGTTAATTTGCGTACGCAGTTGGCTTGCAGGTAGCGCAATACTGATAGTTCTGCCGGTAGCAGTTGGCGCGACGGCGCTAGCTCGGCGGTGCCGTTTGCGCGGAATGTATATAAAAATAAAAGTGGAATTAATGGTTTGCTGGCGCGGAAAGGGGGCGACACCTTGCGGTGTGTCGGCGGTTGCGGCCAGTTGGCGGGAACGCAGGGAGGCGCGGTCGCGAGCCGCGCCGCGGCGTTCAGTTGACGATCTCGATTTCCTCGATGCCGAGATAGCGGTTGATCGCTTGCGTGGCTGTGGTCACGCGTGCCTGCAGGGGGGAGGCATAGAGTGCGTTGCGGTCTAGGTGTTCCATCCAGCCGAACAATGACTGGCGCAATTGCTCGTCAGTGCGCACGCGCTGATGGATGTCGGCGAGTATGCGGCTGTACTCGCCGGGCGTCGGACTCGTGTCCAGATCGCGGAAAAGCTGGCCGAGCGCGTCCATGAATTCGGCGGCGCTCGCATCCAGTCCGAAATCCTGGGGGCGATAGTCGAGATGGCCGCGGCTGGCGTCCGCATGGACGCGGAAACTGACGCGGGCAAGGGAGTGATAGAGCGGCTCCTCGGATATCAGCACGAGCAACAGGTGCTGGCGGTTCGCGACTGCCGAGCCCTGGGACGAGGACCATTCGCAGGTCTGTGCGAAATGGTAGAGCCGTATGTGATCGTGGAAATCGGCGGCCTGCAGCTGGTCGAGAATCAGCAGGGTCCGCGCGCCTTCTGAATAGGCGCAGGCTTCACTCATGCTGCGTTCGAACGCGGAAACCGGCGCTTCGGGAGCGCCCGCTGCGTCGACGTCCTCGCTGAGCACGATGGCCGGCGGTGGCGGCTCCGCGCTCGTGAAGTCGTGGTAGAGCAGATGCGGATAGTCAAGCGCATGGCCCAGCGCATTGGCGAGCGCAGTCTTGCGCCTGCCCGATGCGCCGACGATGTTGAGGCAGCGCAGATGGGCCAGCTCTGCTTCGAACAGGCAGCGCAGCGGATAGTCGTAGTCGTCGTTGGATTCGAATCCGAACTCGGCGAGTTTCTTGCGCAGGCTCATGGGCGGCGGCGTGGTGGCGCTGCGCGCGAGCATAGCGGAGTCCGCCGGCGGGAACGACCGAGTGCCGTGAGACGCTGACGTTCGCGTTCACGGGAGGCAAAGGCCGGTGCGGCGTGTGAGGCGGCTTGCCGGTATCCGGCCAGGATGCCTGATGTCGGGAGCGGTGATCGTGGCCGGAAAAAGAAACGCCGGCACGGCACAACGGGCGACTTCCTGTCGCCGTGTTGCGAGCGGTCGCGCCGTGCCGGCGTTGTGCGGTGGATCAGGCAGCCTTGGCGTCGGCGCTCTTGCGCGGCCCGTGGACCAGCGCCTGACGCACGCCGTCGACGACGAGGTCGACTTCGGCTTCGGTGATGTTGAAATGCGGCGTGAAGCGCAGCGAATTGACGCCGCCGTGGATGACACCGAAACCGTGCTCACGCATGAACTCTTCGGTGCTGTCCGTGCCGTAGCACTTGAAGTCGGCGCTCAGTTCGCAGGAGAACAGCAGGCCAGTGCCCTGCACCTTCGTGATGTAGCCGGGCAGCTCGCTCTTGAGCGCCTCTAGCTTGTGCAGGAACTGACGGCCACGTTCCCGGATGTTTTCCTGCACGGCAGGGGTCAGCAGCTTGAGTACGGCGACCGCAACGTCCATCGCGCGCGGATTCGTCGTCATCGTGTTGCCGTAGATGCCTTTCCGGTAGAGCGCTGCCGCACGCTCGTTCACGGCCAGCACCGACAGCGGATATTGGCCGGCGTTGAGCGCCTTGGAATAGGTTTCCATGTCCGGCGGTGCCAGTTTCTCGAAACCCGGGTAGTCGATGATCGACAGCACGCCGTGTGCACGCAGGCCGGCCTGGATCGAATCGACGAGGAACAGCGAGCCGTGCTTTTCGGTCAGCTCCCGCGCTGTGGCGTAGAACTCCGGCGTGACCGAGCGACCCGGATCGCCTTCGCCCATGACGGGTTCCAGGAACATGGCCTCGATGAACCAGCCATTCCTGTCGGCGTCGGCGAAGACCTGACGCAGCTGTTCGACACTGTACGGTTCGACCGTGAGCAGGCTGGTCTCGTCGCGGAAGCTGGCGAGGTGCTGGGCGTAGGTCTTGCGGCTGGAGTCCGAGTAGACCGCCGGACGTTCGGTGCGGCCGTGGAACGCGCCGCGCACGGCCAGTCGCTTGATCGTGCGGCCCGCGTGGCGGCCGCCGGCATCGGTCATGAGCTTGGCGTTGACGTCGGCGATGCGGCAGGCGAGCGAGACCGACTCGGAACCCGAATTCAGGCAGAGGAAGCGGGTATAGGGGCAGCCGCCGCGGTTCGCGCCGATGGCGGCCTTGAGCGCGGTCGCGAGCTTGTACTGGGAAACGTTCGGGGTCATGACGTTGGCCATGACCTGCGGGCGGCTCATGGCCTCGAGCACCGCTGCGGGCGCGTGACCGAAACCCAGCATGCCGTAGCCGCCCGAATCGTGCAGCACGGCGCCTTTCAGCGTGACGATCCAGGGGCCGCTCGCGGCGAGTGCGACGTAGGGATTGACCGAGTCGTCTGTGTAGAAATTCACGAAATCCGCCTGGATCAGGCGCATCTGCTCGACTTCGTCGAGGGCGATCAGCTGCGGCAGCTCTGCGGCGAGTTCGAGAAAGCGCGCGTGCGCCTGGGCGACGGCGTCGACGAGTTCGGGCGAGGTGGCGGCGAAACGCAGCACCGTCGCATCATCGAGACCACGGGTGCGTGCGGCACCGCCGGCATTGCGCAGAACGGCGAGTTGTTCGATCAGCTGCATGGCTTGCTCCAGCGAAACAGACCGACATACGCCGATGTGGCGCGGATCGGGCAAGGCAGAGGGCGCCGGACGGCGCGAAAGTGTGCCCAGTCTAGCAGAGCGCATTGGTCGGCCCCTGGGGCCGCTTCAGGGTCTCCGGAAGGGGCCATTTTCTGCGCACGAGCCGCGCGGTGCGAATGACGAATGTCAACCCGAACTGCTGATGTAGCGGACTGCAGCCGTGGCGGCCGCCGAGCTAGCCTGCGGACACTTTCGGGAGAAACCGCATGACGGCACGAAGCGTGGCGCAACTGATCGGGGCGAGCAAGCAGCGTGGTGGGAAGCAGGCGCTAGATCGCGTCGATCTCGCGATCGGTGCAGGCGAAGTCTACGCGCTGCTCGGCCCCAACGGTGCCGGCAAGACCACGGCGATATCGCTGCTGCTGGGGCTGCTTCGGCCCGACGCCGGCGAAGCGCGTCTGTTCGGGCTGCCGCCGCAGGATCTGGCCGCCCGCCGGCGCATCGGTGTGATGCTGCAGTCGGCGGACCTCCCGGACACACTCTGTGTCGCCGAGTTGCTGGCCCAGACACGCAGCTATTACCCGCAGCCGCGCAGCCTCGCCGACGTCGCCGCGCTCGCCGGCATAGTGCCGCTGCTCGATACCCGCTATGCGCGCCTGTCCGGCGGGCAGCAGCGCCGCGTGCAGTTCGCGCTCGCGATCTGCGGCCGGCCCGACCTGCTGTTCCTCGACGAACCGACCGTCGGCATGGATACGGAGTCGCGCCAACGATTCTGGAAGACTATCCGCGAACTCGTCGCCGGCGGTTGTGCCGTGGTGCTGACGACCCACTACCTCGAAGAGGCCGAGGCGCTGGCCCAGCGTGTCGGCGTGCTCGCGCATGGGCGGCTGATCGCCGAGGGCAGCCTTGACGCGATCCGCGCGCGGGTCGGTCAGCGCCATATCCGCTGTGTCAGCACCGTGCCCCTGGAGCACGTGCGCAGCTGGACTCACGTCAGCAGCGTGCAGCGCGACGGCGACTGGCTGCACATCGTCACTGCCCAACCGGCGCCCGTGCTGCGCGAACTGCTCGCTGCCGATGCGCAACTCTGCGACATCGAAGTCCACCGCGCCGGTCTCGCCGAGGCGCTGAGCTCCATCACGCAGGAGGCTGCATAAATGGCTGCCCTGACCTTCGATACGATCTCGCGCCGCAGCCTGTTGCTCGAAGCGCGCCTGGAATTCCTGCGCCTCCTGCGGACGCCGAGCTTCGCACTGCCGGCGCTGGCGTTTCCGGTGATGTTCTATCTGTTGTTCGGCGTGCTGCTCGCAAAGCCGGGCGCGGCGCTGCAGGTCGCCCACTACCTGATGGCCACCTACTGTGTGTTCGGCGTGATGGCGCCGGGGCTGTTCGGTTTCGGCGTCAGCGTCGCGGCCGAACGCGACAAGGGATTGCTCGCCCTGCGGCGCGCGCTGCCGATGCCGCCCCTGAACTACGTGGGCGGAAAACTCGCAATGGCCATGACCTTCGCACTCGTGATCTTTGCGATGCTGGCCCTGGCCGGTTCATGGATTGGCGGTGTGCGCCTGGGGCTGGTGCAATGGTTGCTGCTGGGGGCGACCATGGTCGTCGGGGCCTTGCCGTTCTGCGCCCTGGGCCTGCTGGTCGGCAGCTTCGTCAACGGTCAGGCGGCACCCGCGATCGTCAATCTGATCTACCTGCCGATGGCGCTGCTGTCGGGCCTCTGGTTTCCGCTGTCGATGTTGCCGGGCCTGTTCCACAAGCTCGCGGTGATCTGGCCGGCCTGGCACCTCGCCCAGCTTGGCCTCGCGAGCATCGGCCAGCCCAGCACGGGCAGTGCATTCGCGCATCTCGTGTACCTCGCCGTGTTCACGGCCGTGATCGGCAGCTGGGCCGGCCGCCGCCTCAATCACGAGCCTTGAGCGCTTTGCCATGGCAGCATGGACACCCATGAACTGGCTCCAACATCCTTACGTCCTGGCCTGGCGCGATCGTCTCGTGCCGGCGGAACTCGGCGTCGGCTGGGCGCCGTTCCTGTCGCTGTGCTATCTCGCGTTCCTGTTCCTGCCGTTCCTCGTCCCGCGCATCGCCGCGCCGGACTGGCTGTCGCAGACGGTGTTCGCGACGCTCGTGTTCCTGCCGATCTATTTCCGTGCGTACCGGGCGCAGGGGCGCGAGATCGTGCTGCTCGTGATCGCGATGGCGGTGCTGGCGCTGCCGCTGGCCAAGGCCAACCCGTTCTCCAATACGTTTGTGATCTTCGCCTGCGCCTTCGCGCCGCACCTGAGCTCGTTGCGCCGCTCGCTGCTGCTCGCGTGCACCATCACGGTGCTGTACTCGGCGTATCTGCTCGCGTTCGTGCGCGGCGCCCCGCTCACGATCGGCATCACGTGCCTGGTGGGGGCGGCCTGTTTCGTCGGCTCGTATTTCATGCGCGAAAACCAGCGCAAGCAGGTGGCATTGCGACTGTCGCACGAAGAGGTGCGGCGGTTGGCCGCGCTCGCCGAGCGGGAGCGGATAGGACGTGACCTGCATGACCTGCTCGGCCACACGCTGTCACTGATCACCCTGAAATCCGAGCTCGCGAACCGTCTCTGGGACCGCGACCCGCACGCGGCGCGCCAGGAAGTGCGCGAGGTCGAGCGCGTCGCGCGCGAAGCGCTGGGGCAGGTGCGCCGTGCGGTCACCGGTATTCGCGCCGCCGGACTGGCTGCGGAAACCGCGTCGGCCAAGCTGTTGCTCGAGTCGGGCGGCATTGCATTCCAGTACGACCTCGGCCGCGTGCCGCCGCCACCGGACATCGAGACCTGCCTCGCCCTTGCGGTGCGCGAGGCCGTCACCAACGTCCATCGGCATTCACGGGCGACGCGCGCGAGCGTGCGGCTGAGCCACGACGGCGATGATCTGCTGCTCGAAGTGCGTGACAACGGCCGCGGTGGCGACATCGTGCCGGGCAACGGCCTCTCCGGCATGCGCGAACGGCTGGGAATGATCGGTGCCGAACTGCGCGTCGACTCGGTCCGCGGACGGGGCACCTGCCTGACCGTCCGCGTGCCGCGCGCGATGCAGGCGGCACCGGTGGCAAGCGGCGAGGCGCCCGTGCTGCGGACGCATTGAGCGCGGCCGCACACATCGCTAACCTGCGGCGTATCGAACGATCGGGAACCGGGCGCGCATGATCCGAGTGTTGCTGGCCGAAGATCAGGCCATGGTGCGGGGTGCGCTGTCGGCGCTGTTGCGTCTGGAGCCGGACATGGACGTGGTCGCGACTGCCGCCGACGGCCAGGAAGCCTGGCGTCTGGTCGAGCAGCACGTGCCCGATGTCATCGTCACGGACATCGAGATGCCGGGTCTGACCGGCCTGGAGCTCGCCCAGCGCGTGCGCGAGCGCGGCGTGGCGAGCAAGGTCGTCATCGTCACCACCTTTGCGCGACCGGGTTACCTGCGCCGCGCGCTCGAAGCTGGTGTCGTCGGCTACCTGCTCAAGGACGCGCCGGCGGAGCAACTCGCCGACGCCCTGCGCAAGGTGCACCGCGGCGGACGCGTGGTCGATCCGCAGCTCGCGCTCGATGCCTGGAGCGAGGCCGATCCGCTCAACGATCGCGAGCGCCAGGTGTTGCGCCTGGCTGGCGAAGGACTCTCTGCCGGCGAGGTCGCGGCGCAACTGCATCTGTCGCAGGGCACGGTGCGCAACTATCTGTCAGAAGCCATCGGCAAGCTCGGCGTCGGCAACCGCATCGAGGCGTATCGGCTCGCGCGGCAGAAGGGCTGGCTCTGACGCGAATCGCGACGCGGGTTCCGATGACGCCGGGAGTTGTGGCAGATTGCGCGGCGCGAATGCCCGCGACAGGAACGCACGCATGAACCGAACGAGGACGAACGGACGTGGCCGGGCCACGCGGCCTGCGGTCGCGGCGGCGCTGCGCCACGCGCTGATCGCGTTCGCGCTGGCGGCTGCACCGGCTCTTGCCTGCGGCCCCAGTTTCCCCCCCGACCTGCTGAGCGATCGCCACGCGAGCGTGTACGACCTGGTCGAAGGCACCTTCGATTTCGAAGCGTCGCGGCTCGTGCCGAAACCGGCGGTGGCATTCACGCCGAACGAGAACGTCTGGGCCGCGCCGGGCGAGGCGCGCGCCGAAATCGAGAAGGCCGAACTCGGCGATGCAGGCCTGGTGCGTGCCGAAGCAGTGCGCATGGCGGCGGACGATGCGGAAGCCTGGCGTACCGGTGAAGGCTTCAGCGAGGAAGTCCGGCTGTATCTGGCTGGCGCGCGTGCATTCCACGCGGGCGAGAGCGACGCGGCGCGGGCGCGTTTCGAGGCCGTGCTGGCCCTGCCGGCGGATCAGCAGCGTGCGCGCGGTCTCTGGGCGCGCTACATGCTCGGGCGGTTGAATCTGGCCGCTGCCGATGGCGGTGCTGGTGCCGACGCCGAACAGATGGCGCTGGCTGCAGACGCTGCCGCAAAGGATTTTCAGGCTGTTCGCGCGGCGGTTGCCGCGGGCGCGGCCGATCCGCTCGGCCTCGCGGTCGCGAGCTACGGCGAAGAGGCGGCGATCCATCGCAGCCGTGGCGATACGGCCGCCGCGGTGAGGCTGTATGCGGAGCAGGCCGCACTGGGCTCCGCGTCCGGGCGCGCGTCGCTGTTGTTCACGGCCCGCGAGCTGTTCGCCGACGACACACGGCTGGCTGCGGCATTGACCGATCCGCTGTTGCAGCAGCTGCTCGCGAGCTATGTATACGCGCGCGCCGGTGAGCTCGAAAACGTCGGTGACGGCACGCAAGCGACATCCAGCCGGCTGCAGCGCTACTACGCCGCCGTCGAGGCGGTGGATGTCGGCAAGCTCGCCGGGGTCGACCGCGTCGCCGCAGCCGCCTATCGCAGCGGCCGCTACGAACTCGCGGAAAAGCTGGCGCCACACAGCGACAGTGCGCTCGCGCACTGGGTGCGCGCCAAGCTCGCGCTGCGTGCCGGCGATGACAAGACGGCGGCGGATGCCTACGCGCAGGCGTCACGCGCGTTTCCGCGTACCGAGGATTGGGGCGCGAATCCGAGTGCAGGCTATTACTTCGATGGTTTCAAGCCGGGCTGCCGCGTCGACGGCGAGCGCGGCATCCTGGCGCTGGCGCGCGGCGACTACACCGAGGCGCTCGCGCTGTTCCACGCGGGCGGCGGCCAGTACTGGACCGACGAGGCCCACATCGCCGAACGCGTGCTCAGCATCGACGAACTCAAGCAGTTCGTGGACGCCCGGGTGCCGGCGCCGCCTGCGGCAGCGCCGCCGATCGACGAAGGTTTCGCGGCCGCCGAGCCCGCTGCGCAATTGCGTGCGCTGCTCGGCCGTCGTCTGCTGCGTGACGGACGCTATGACGAGGCGTCGGGTTATTTTCCCGCCGAGCTGCGTGAAACCGCAGCCGCCTATGCCAAGGCGCGCCAGGATGCGACGCGCCAGAAAGGTATCGAGCGTGCCGAGGCCCTGTTCCGAGCGGCGCGGCTCGCGCGCGAATCCGGGCTCGATATTCTCGGCTTCGAGCTGGCTCCGGATGCGGTGACGTACGGCGGCATGTTTGAAATCGGCGACTTCCCGCTGGACGACCAGGACAAGACCCTGATCGGCGCCGACGAGGCGCAGCGCGCCGCTGCGAGCGCTCCGCAGCCGGCACAGCGCTTTCATTACCGTTATGTTGCCGCGGAGCTCGCGAATCAGGCCGCCGATCTCGTTCCGGCACGTTCGCAGGCCTTCGCTGCGATGCTCTGCAGCGCGACCGGGTGGCTCATGGATCGCGATCTTCCCGCGGCGCGGCGCTATTACGGCCGTTACGTCGCGGAAGGACCGTATGTGGCCTGGGCCGGCAATTTCGGCCGCGACTGCCCGGCGCCGGATTTCACCGGTGCGGCGAAGCGTCTGCAGTTCGAGCGCGTCCGCTGGGTGAAGCAGACCCTGCGTCACGCGGCGCCGTATGCGGCTGCAGGCCTGGTGGTGCTGATCGCCGGCGTCGTGATCTGGCGGCGACGCAGGACGAAACCGGCCCGATAGTCGATAATCGCCGGCTGGCCGGACCGTGAATCCGGCGCCAGACGGTATAGAAAGTGAAAAAATCTGATTTCCATTTCGACCTTCCGCCGAGCCTCATCGCGCAGGAACCGCTGCCGCAGCGTTCGGCGAGCCGCCTGCTCGAGCTCGATGCCGCTGCGGACACGCTGACCGACCGTAGCTTCGGCGAACTCGCCGATCGCCTGCGTCCTGGTGACCTGCTCGTCTTCAACGACACGCGCGTGCTGCCGGCACGACTATTCGGTCACAAGACCTCGGGCGGCGCCGTCGAGATCCTGATCGAACGCATTACCGGCACGCACGAAGCGCGCGCCCAGCTCGGCGTATCCAAGAAACCCAAGCCCGGCGGCCGCATCGTGCTGGCCGACGGCAGCGAGGTCGAAGTCACTGGCCGCGACGGTCCGTTCTTCGATCTTCGCTTCCATAGCGCTGAACCGCTCGAAAAATTGCTGCTGAAGCTTGGCCGCATGCCGTTGCCGCCCTACATCGAGCGAGAAGCCGACGCCAGCGACGCGGAGCGCTACCAGACCGTGTTCGCGCGCCAGCCCGGTGCCGTGGCCGCGCCGACCGCCGGTCTGCACTTTGACCAGCCGTTGCTCGACGCGCTGGCCGCGCGCGGCATCGAGTTCGGTCACGTCACGCTGCACGTCGGTGCCGGCACGTTCCAGCCGTTGCGCACCGAAGAAGTCCGCGACCACACCATGCACCGCGAATGGCTCAATGTCGGTGCCGAACTCGTAGACAGGATGCGCCGCACGCGTGCCGCGGGTGGCCGCATCGTCGCGGTCGGCACGACCGTCGTGCGTGCGCTGGAAAGCGCCACTCGCGACGGTGAGGTGCTGCCCTTCGCGGGGGAGACGCAGATCTTCATCTTTCCGGGCTATCGCATCACGAGCATCGACGGGCTGATCACCAATTTCCACCTGCCCGAATCCACCTTGCTCATGCTGGTATCCGCGTTCGCCGGCCGCGAGCGCGTGCTCGGTGCCTACCGGCATGCCGTCGCGAGCGGCTATCGCTTCTTTTCCTACGGCGATGCCATGCTGATCTGGCCGCCGGCGCGCTGAGCAGCGGCGCTTCACGTGCGGCGTCGATCCATTGGCGCCGCATCCTCACGACAGCGGCCATCGCCGCAGAGACAAGAGCATGAAATTCGACATCAGCCAGACCGACGGCGCCGCACGGCGCGGGCAGATCACGTTCTCGCGCGGCACGATAGAGACGCCGGCCTTCATGCCGGTCGGCACCTACGGCTCGGTCAAGGCCATGCTGCCGCGCGACATCAAGGCCATCGGCGCGGAAATCATCCTTGGCAATACGTTTCATCTATACCTGCGTCCGGGTCTCGATGTCATCGGCGACTTCGGCGGACTGCACGATTTCATCGGCTGGGACATGCCCATACTCACGGATTCCGGCGGCTTCCAGGTGTTCTCTCTCGCGCACAAGCGCAAGATCACCGAGCAGGGTGTCACCTTCGCCTCGCCGATCGACGGCTCCAAGGTATTCCTGAGTCCCGAGGAGTCCATGCGCATCCAGCGCGTGCTGAACTCCGACATCGTCATGATCTTCGACGAGTGCACGCCCTATCCGGCGACGGAGAAGCAGGCGTCCGATTCGATGGAGCTGTCGCTGCGCTGGGCCGAACGCTCGCGCCGTGCGCATGAAGGCAATCCGAACGCGCTGTTCGGCATCGTCCAGGGCGGCGTCTATCCGGCACTGCGTGCACGTTCCGCGGCGGGACTGCAACAGATCGGCTTCGACGGCTACGCCGTCGGCGGGCTCGCGGTCGGTGAGCCGGAAGCCGAGCGCAATCACACGCTCGAAGCCACGGTGCCGTTGCTGCCGGCGGACAAGCCGCGCTACCTCATGGGTGTCGGCCGGCCTGAAGACATCGTCGAAGCCGTGCGTCGTGGCATCGACATGTTCGACTGCGTGATGCCCACGCGCAACGCGCGCAACGCGCATCTGTTCACGCGCCACGGCGTGCTGCGGCTGCGCAACGCGCAATACGCGCGCGACAGGCGGCCCATCGATGAGGCCTGTGGCTGCCACACCTGCGCCTCCGGCTTCAGTCGTGCCTATCTGCGTCATCTCGACAAGTGCAACGAAATCCTCGCCTCGCAGCTCGCCACCATCCATAACCTGTATCACTACCAGGAACTCATGGCCGGGCTGCGCGCGGCGATCGCCGCGCGCCGGCTGGAGGATTTCGTCGCGGAGTTCTATGCGTTGCGTGCGGCGTAGGGCTGCATTCACCGGTACCCGGGCGGCTCGTCGAGCTCCTGGCCGAACACGATCCGGTGACCATCGGGCGTCACGATGGCGAATTCGCGGAATCCCCAGGGCTTGTCCTCGAGCCGGTGCCACAGCGTAACGCCGGCATCGGTGAACTCCCGGTACAACGACTGTGCGTCGCTCACATGCAGGTACGCGACCCAGGAGTGGTCCTGACAGGCCGAAATGGGGGCCGCGTCCGGGCAGTGTCCGAGCCGGAGCGCGCAGGCGCCGCGATTCAGGAACGACCAGCCTTCGACGGAGAAGGCTTCGGTAAAGCCGAGCTTTTCGATGTAGAAGCGCCTGGACGACTCGAGATCGTTGACGGCCAGCACGAAGGTGGATGCGGTGATGTCGGACATGGCGGCAATCCGGCAGGATGTAGACGGGTTCGGCCATCGGGCAAACCCGAACACGCGCGGCGCGGCCGAATGGGGGCGAGGTCAGACGCTCGTCGCGGCTCGATGCCGCGTGCCTGCGCCTCGTGTGACGAACAGCAGTCGGCTCGGAGCAAAGACCTTGGCCGTGTGCCACGTACCTCGCGGAACGATCGTGGCGCCACGTCCTGCCAGCCGCTGCGCGACGATGCCGTCCGGGAGTTCCATCAGGAACTCGACATCGCCACTGAGCAGATAAACGAATTCATCGCCGTCGGGATGCATCTCCCAATTGTTCCAGTCGGCGGCACAGACGAACTCGCTGATGAGCCATCCGTCGTCGAATGCGGCCGACACATCGGGCGGCAGGCTCCAGAATGCCTCACCCCCGGGCGTCATGCGGCTCGTGCCGTCGGTGGTGAGCAGAACGTAGGTGTGTTCGGGATCGAGGGGCAGTGCCTTCATCGGTGGCGTCTGGCGGGAGCGAGCGGGGCGGGGGCAGGCATTCTCACTGCTTTCGAATCACCGGGTACTGCAGGATACGCGCCGGTTGGATGTGATTCACACCGTCCCCTCGTAGAAGCGGCCGGAAAGCGGGTATGCAATTGCTCACCCGCGCGCGCGCGAGCTCGCCGACAGCCGGTCATGTGGCGCCTCAGCCATCGCGTTTCGGAATCACCGCAAGCAAGTCGGTGACGCCAACGTCGATGCCCGATTGCGACAACAACGTGGTCACCTGGCCGCGGTGATGCGTCTGGTGGTTGAAGAAGTGCTGGAGCAGTGCGCCGAAGTTCCGGCCGGACTTCACTCCTGCCATGTTGGCGTAGGCGAGGTCGGTAGCCAGATGCTCGGCAGAGAGCTCCGGGACCCAGGTTGCGATGAGCGCGTCGAGGCGCTGCCGATACTCACGGAGCGCGGCCAGGTCCGGTGCCAGCGATTGGTCCAGCGACGCTGGTTGCGGAAACGCCGCCAGCGCATCGAGGGCGGCGAACGAGGCCGGGTGTCGGGCAAAGCGATGCAGCCAGATCGTATCCGCGACGGCGATGTGATTCAGCGTGGCCAGGATCGAACCGAAGAACGCACCCCTGTCGGCAGTGAGCGTGGCGTGGTCGAGCCGGGCAGCGGCGTCGAATAGGCGTTCGTTCATCCAGCGGTTGTAGGCCGCCATCAGTGATGCGAGTTGTGGAGTCATCCGATATCCGTTGCGTGATGTGGATCCCGCGCTGGCGGTTGGCCAGGTTGGAACCAGAGCATTGCGCGAGACTAGGCCATTGATGCGTGAAAGTCCGGAGTGATTCCCGACTATCGTTAGGCGATTCCGCCGCATCCCTTGTCACCGGACGGTTACACGGTGCAAGGCATCTGCTGGATTTTCAGAATGATCGGCCAGCCGCCTCCGCCGATTGGTCTTCCGGCTCGGCGTCTGTCCCCATGTCTGCGCCGCCGGAATGGTTCGGCCATCCCGGCGGTGTGAGGTCTGCTGCGTCTGGCGATCAGGTCAGCACGGACATGTCGATCGAGAATCCGTCCGACGGATTGCTCTGCTTCCACCAGTCGGCCCAGGCATTGCCGAGCCCGAGCACCTTGTCGACCATGATGTAGTCGACACGCATCAGATTCACGACCGAGATCGAGATCTCGTCCGTCAGCACCGTATTGGTTTTCCAGACGGCGTTGGCGGCGAACTGCAGGGAGCTCGTGGAGATGACCGGGAAGGTGCTGGTGTCGATGAGTCCATTCCAGCCACGGCTGTCATTGATTTCCGACGGATCGGTCGTGTTGCCGTCGAAGGGTGTGTTCTGTGCGTAGATCCAGCTCGTTCCCGTCTGCTGCTTGATATACCAGTCGGTGATGTTCTCCGTCACCGAGTTGGAGTAGGTATAGCTCGCATTGCCGCCGCCGCCGCTGGTGCCGGCATTGAAGCCCACTGTCACCGACGAACCGGTCGTCACCGTGCTGACGTCGTTGGTGTTGCCCGGCTGGCTCTGGTACCAGTACAGCGATCCCGGCACGTTGAAGGTCGGACAGATCGAGCCCAGCGTCCAGCCGCAGCTGGTGTCGGTATTCGAGGCCATGCCGTTGTTCTGGTAGATGCCCCGCTCCTGCAGGCCCAGGAACTGGAACGGGCCGCTCTGGGTGGAATTGTTGAGCGCCCCCTGGAAGGTGTATGTGAGGTTGGTGGAAATGGTTCGCGATGGCGGGGGGCCGAGGTCGGCATCGCTGTTGTACGAGCCGCTCGCGGTGAACGAGTGCGGCCGCGAGTAAATCCATGTGAACCAGATCAGGCCATCCGGCGGACTGTTCGCGTCGCTGGTCGCGACGGCCGCTGTCTTGAGCGAGGCGACGAAGAAATCCACATCCTGGTCCGTCATCGGCTGCGTTTCGACCTGGTTTTCGTAGACCACCTGGCTCGTTGCGGGCTGCAGCGTGCCCTGTTCCTTGTTCCCCGTGCCGCTGGCGCAATAGAGACTGGCCGGCGCGGTGCTGTCTCCGACTTCGCTGATGTAGCAGCGCACACCGCTGCCGCTGCGACGTTTGGTGACGTGGTAGCCGCGACTGGTGCCGTGCGAGCGGAAGCCGATGTTACCGGCCAGAGCCTTCTTGTGGTCGTCGCCGGCGTCGAGCAACAGCAGCGCGGCACCGGCATCGAGTGCGGGAAAGCCGAGCGGTACGTCGGTGGCAGGACAGGTGAGCGCGTCGATCACCAGGACGTCGTCGGACGACAGCGCCGTGCCGGCGGTGTAGGGCGTGGGCGTGGCGTTCGCAGCGACACGGGCGTAGACGGGGTTGCTGATGGCAGCGTTGCTGAGTGTATAGATCGGCACGAGTCGTTTCCTCGAAGGTCGACGGAAGAGGGCTGTGATGGCTGGAAGCAGAACGCCAGTCCGCATTGCAGACTTGTCCACAACGTTGGCGGTCGCTACTTGGCAAGAGCGGAGACAGGGCATGTTTCCTATCACGCCCTTGGGGGCGGAGTGATCTTGCCCCTGAATTTCGGACACCCATCTAAGCGGCGTGTGCTCGCTCGGCGTGAATTTCGGACACCCATCTAAGCGGCGTGTGAATTTCGGACACCCATCTAAGCGGCGTGTGCTCGCTCGGCGTGAATTTCGGACACCCATCTAAGCGGCGTGTGCGTGTGAATTTCGGACACCCATCTAAGCGGCGTGTGCTCGCTCGAACTGCTCTGGGCCGAGGTGGCCGAGTGTCGGGAGGATTGTGGAACGGGAGGATTGTGGACACCCAGGATTCCTAGGATGAAGATCGTGGACATCCAGAGGGAATATCGTGGACGCCCGATCCATATTTTCCTACTCGTCGCTGCGTGTTTTTCCGATGAAGTCTCTCTCGGTGATCGCGCATCCTTCTGCCATGACGACCGCGCGCGCCCACATCGTCGATGCCGAAGTCCCTGGCTTCTACCACTGCGTTTCACGCTGTGTCAGGCGCGCGTTCCTGTGTGGTACCGATAGCTACACCGGCCGCTGCTTCGAACATCGCAGGGCATGGGTCGAGGGCAGATTGTTGGAGTTGGCCGACATCTTTGCGGTGGGTGTCTACGCTTACGCTGTGATGAGCAATCATGTGCACGTAGTGATCTATCTGAATCCGGGCGTCGCCTGGGCTTGGTCGGCAGACGAAGTTGCTGCACGTTGGATGCGGCTCTTTCCGGTTCGTGAGAACGGCCAGATCGATCGGGATGCAACACGGTTGCGTGCGCAAGCGATGGCTGGCGATGCTCAGCGCGTCGCCGTGTGTCGTGCGCGTCTGGCCAGCCTGTCGTGGTTCATGCGTTGCCTGAGCGAACCGATCGCCCGGCGCGCAAATCGTGAAGATGCCTGCACCGGCCGCTTCTGGGAGGGTCGCTTTCGCTGTCAGGCGCTGCTGGATGACGCGGCCGTCGTGGCATGCATGGCCTACGTTGATCTCAACCCCGTGCGTGCCGGGCTTGCCGTCGAGCTCCGCGCCTGCAAACACACCTCCGTCAAGCAGCGCATCGATGCGTTCCACCCCGATATTGTTTCCACTGTCCTAAAGCCGATCGCGGGTCCTGCGTCATCGTCGCTCCTGCTCGACCTCACGCAGTACCTGACGCTGGTCGACCTGACCGGTCGCGTAGCGCGACTCGACAGGGGCGGCGCGCTCGATCCACAAGTCGCCCCGTTGCTGAAGCGGTTTGGTGCCGATGAAGCGCACTGGCGCCGCCAAGTTTTCGGCATCGAGACGCACTATTGGCGTGCCATTGGCGCCGTGGATGCCCTGCTCGATAAGGCCCGACAATTGGGGCAGCGCTGGCTCAAAGGCGGCGGTGCTGTCAGCCGTCGGTGGCGACCGAACGCTGGGCCAAGTTCTCGAGAACTGAAGATCTCAGAGCCTACTCTGTGACACTCTGTCCGGTGCTGCTTTCCTTAACCCGGATGGTGCTCTTTTGCCGGACAAAGAGCGTCGTCAGGGTGCTGGCAGAGCGTCGATAACTCTCGAGACCAGCGGCGTGTACCACTGCATGTGCCATGAGGGTGCGTTCCGGGGCTGGGGCTCCGGTAGCCACAGGTATTGGCCTCGTATTTTTGCTGGGCGATGGATGTCGTCGTTGGGATGGCGCGCCGATTGGGATAGTGGGTGTCCTGGTTTTCCCTTTCCGGTGAGGGTGCCCTGGGTTTTCTCTTGGCTGTCGCTCTGTCGCCGAAGGATTGGCAGCTGGTTGTAGATGATGGATGTCCTCTCTCTCTCGTACTCTGTCGCCGAAGGATTGGCCGCTGGTTGTAGATGATGGATGTCCTCTCTCTCTCTCTCTCTCTCTCTCTCTCTCTCCTCTTTCTCCCCTCCGCTCCCCCACTCATCCGCCCTCTCGCGACGAGTCGACCAGCCTTTCCAGGAAATCGACGAACGCCAGGTCCTTGCCCGCCAGCCGCAGCAGCGGCAGCACCGCCTTCGCGCCATTGCTGCTATTGGTGAAGATCACTAGCCCGGAGCCGGTATCCGGTGAAACGTAGGCGAACGTGAACGTCCCGTCGTCGGAGCCGGTGTGCATCAGATAGCGTTGGCCATGGATCAGGAACGATTCCCACCCAAGCCCCATGCCGGCCTCGGCCGGGCAATGTTCCGGCGCGAGCTTGCGGCAAAGGTCGGCGCGGCGGTCTGCGAATATGGCAGCACGTTGTGACCGCAGCGGCGGGGGCAAGCCACGGCCTTTCATCACCGCGATCAGAAACTGCGCGTAGTCGCTGGGTGTCGAGTAGACATCGTCCGAGGCGACGGCCGTGTCGCGCAGGGTAGATGCCAGCGCGCTGCCCTGCGCATCGTGCGGCAGCGCAATGCGTCCGTCGAGCCAGGACTGCCGTGTGTACGTCGTATTGCGCATGCCGTTGGGCGTGAACACCAGCGATTCGGCCCAGGCGTCGATGGGGTTGCCGGTCTTGTTGCGGATGAAGCGGGCCAGGTACTCGAAGCCTTCGCCGGAATAGCCGAAGGTGGTGCCGGGATCGCGCTCGAAGCGCAGCGTGCCTGCTCGCCAGTTGGGGAAACCTGTCTTGTGTCCCAGGGCGAGCCGCGGCGTCAACTGCTTGCGCCGGGGATCCGTCGCGAGGTCCGGGTCCGTCCAATAGCGGCTCATTGACTCGTCCAGCGTCAGCTTGCCCAGTGCGGCTAGACAAACAAGGGAGTCCCCCCGGCTCTGCCGGGGAGGCAGCAGAAGTTTGACGTATCCGAAAGTCCATCGGGGGAAACTCCAGGCGTGAGCCGCCAAGCACACGAGCTGGAGAATCCACCGATGGACGAGTACGAGA
>BTVG01000004.1:0-263709 GCA_045864815.1 Rhodanobacteraceae bacterium
CCGCGACAGCTGGCTCTCCACCTCGCCCAGCTCGATGCGGAAGCCGCGGATCTTCACCTGGAAATCCGTGCGCCCCAGAAACTCCAGCTGGCCATCTGCCAGCCAGCGCACCCGATCCCCCGTCCGATACACACGACCGCCACCCGCTTCGAACGGATCGTCGATGAAACGCTCACGCGTCAGGTCCGCGCGATTGAGGTAGCCGCGTGCCACGCCCAGTCCGGCGATGAGCAGCTCACCGGGCACGCCGATCGGCGTGAGATTCAATGCGTGGTCGGTGACATAGAACCGCGTGTTGGCGATCGGGCCGCCGATGCGCACGTCGTCGCCGGCGCGCAGCCGCGCGACCGCTGCGCAAATCGATACTTCCGTCGGTCCGTATGCATTGTAAAGCGCCACGTGTCCGGCCCATGTGCTCACCACGCTCGTGGGGCAGGCTTCGCCGCCGACGACGAGGCATTCGACGCTGCGCAGGTTTTCCGGCGAGAGCAGTCCCAGTCCCGACGGCGTCATCATCAGATGCGTGATGGCGTGATCGTTGACGTAGCGCTCGACGTCGAGCCCCTGGTTCAGCAGATCCTTCCACACATGCAGGCATCCACCGCGCGTCAGCGTCATCCAGACGACCCAGGTGGCGGCGTCGAAATCGATCGCGGAGATCTGCAGGAAGCGGCTGCTCTGGCTCACCTCGAAGCGTGTCGCGTTGTCGTTCACCGTGTTCGCAAGCCCGACGTGATCGATCACGACGCCCTTGGGCATGCCGGTGGAACCCGAGGTGTAGATCACGTACGCCAGGCGCTGCAGGACGCTGCACCCCAGCTCGTCCGGCGTCAGATCGACGTCGGCGTGCTTTCCGTACAGCGCGTCGTGATAAGTGGCGTCGATCAGCGCAACCTTCATATCTTCGAACGGGAGATCCGCCATCAGGTCCCGCTGCGTCAGCACGCACGTCATCGCCGATTCGGTGAGTATGTGTTCCATCCGGTCTTCCGGCATCTCCGGATCGAAGGGCAGGTACGCTGCTCCGGCTTTGAAGATGGCCAGCATGCCGACGACGACTTCGACGCTGCGATCGACGCACAGGCCCACGACCGCATTCACGGAAACCCCGAGCCCGCGCAGATGACGCGCAATCTGGTTGGCCCGCCGGTTGAGCTGGTCGTAGGTGTAGGCGACATCGCCGCAGACCACGGCGATCGCATCCGGCGAACGTCGTGCCTGCGACTCGAAGGCCGACAGCACGTCGCCGTCGTCCGACAGCGCGGATTGCGTCGCGTTGAATCCGGTCAGGAGGCGCGCGCGTTCCGCCGCACTGATCATCGGCACGCGGCGAACCGGCGCTCGGGCATCGTTCAAGAATGCGTCTGCCAGCACCTCGAAATTCCGCGCCATCCGCTCGATCGTCGCGAGCTCGAAAATATCGCTGTTGAAGCACCAGTCGAGCCGCAGCGACGACGGAGTCTCGTTGACCGTGAGCGTCAGGTCGAACTTAGACACGCCCAACGGTTCCATCCGGACGTCGGACAGGACCAGTCCTTCCAGCGTGGGCGCCTCGACATCGAGGTTCTGGAGAACGAGCATGACCTGGGCCAGCGGACTGTGGCTGAGGCTCCTCGGCGGCGCCAGTTCGTCGACGAGCAGTTCGAAGGGAACGTCCTGATGTTCGAACGCATCCACGATCATCGCGCGGTTGCTGAGCAGCAGCTGCTCGAAGTCGACGTCGTCGACCGAACTGCGCAGAACGAGCGTCTTGACGAAGCAACCGACGAGCGCGCCGAGGTCGGCGTGATTGCGCCCGGCCACGGGCGTGCCGACGACGATGTCGCGCTCATCGCTGTAGCGGCTCAACAGCACGCAATAGACCGCGTGCAGAAACATGAATCTCGTTACGTCGCGCTGCCCGCAGAACCGGTCGATCCGCCCGACCAGGGTCTGGTCGAAATGCGTCGTCACCTGTCCACCCGCGAACGACTGGTGCGCCGGCCGCGGCTTGTCGGTCGGGAGGCTATGGAGCTCCGGCAGTCCGTGCAGGTGCCCGAGCCAGTAGTCGACATGGCTCCGGAATCGGTCGCTGCCCAGCCACTGGGCCTGCCAGGCCGCATAGTCGACATAGTGGAACGGCAGCGGCGGCAACGGACTCGCGGCGTTCCTGCGGCACGCTGAATACAGCGCCGCGAACTCGCGCACGAGGATACCCATCGACCAGCCGTCCGATGCGATGTGGTGCATGTTGAACAGTACGACGAAGCGGCGTTCGGCGAGCTTCAGGATGCTCACGCGCAGAAGCACGTCGTGCTTCAGATCGAAGACTTCAGACGCATCTTTTCTCGCAAACGCCGCAATCGCCTGTTCCTGTTCGGCGACGGGAAGTGCCGAGATGTCGCGTTCCGTGATTTCCACGCTCGCGTCGTCGCGAATGCGCTGGACCGGCACGCCGTTTCGTTCTACATAGTTCGTGCGCAGCACTTCGTGGCGTGCGACGAACGCGTTCAGCGCGCCGAGAAACGCCGTGCGATCGAGTTCGCCTTCCAGCCGGAACGAGCCCGGCATGTTGTATTCGGCGCTGCCCTCCTCGAGCTGGTCGATGAACCAGAGCCGGTTCTGTTCGAACGACAACGCGAACTCGCCGGTACTCCGATCGATACGCGCGATGCCACGCGATGTTCCGGAACTGTCCGACGAACCGTTCACCTGCAGGAAATCGATGATCGCCTGTTTGTGCTCTCGCAACAGCGGGAGAAGATGCTCCGGCATCTCCTCGTCATAGAAGGAGACCTCCAGCTGTCCTCCGGCCAGTTCCAGTTGAACCTGGTAACGGCGGCACTCTTCAACAATGCGATTGACAATATCCATCTGAAGCCCCTGAATTACCCAGTACCGGTTGGGAACCTCGCGAGGACCCGACCATCTCATCCTAAAAATGATGCGGCGCAGGCATTACTGCCGCGCTCGCGGTCCACTCAAACCTCTCGTCGCAGCGATGTGCCTCCGCACGACATCGCCGTTTCGCGGAAATTCCGCTTCGTTCCCTTCATCGGCAACGCCGCGAACGCGGCCGGCCGCCAAACCCTCACAGCAGGATTTTCGCTTTCCGCGCAATTTCCTCAAAGACGAGGAATTCCAGAGCGCCTTTCGCGGAATTGATGACGCCGTCCCCCTGGTTCGCGAGACTTCCGCGCATGAACGAGCCGCCATAGGCGTTCTCGAATTCGAAGATGCCCCAGACCGCGTCGAAGGCAGCCAGCTCGCCATCGGCGGTGCAGGCGAGCATCTGGTCCGGCGGGCAATACTCCTGCAGCAGGCACTTGCCTTCCTGTGCCAGCTGAGGAATCAACGCCGCCCATCGGTCTTCAGAACAGAACTTGCCGACGAATACATCCCTGCCCTGCGCGGAAACCGCCTTTTTGACGACGAGTTCGTTTTTACGTTCCCGGGCCAGCGCGATGGCGTTGCGCGTCTCGCCGCGAAAGGTCACGTCCGCGTCCGTCAGCCTGCACGCCCACGGAATGTATTTCTCGATCGTCTGCCGCTCCTCATCGCCCAGCTGCTGCTGCACGCGCTGATCATGCGCGAGCGCCAGCAGATTCTTGTTTCCGTAGAGCGTGCTGACGGGGTTGTCCGGCATAACCAGCTTGCCGGCCACCCAGCTCGCGATGAAGCGCATGCGGTGATATGACGGCACCGTCATGTGTTCCGGAAGCGAGAGCAGGATGCAGTCGATCGGCTGCGACTCGTAGAACACCTCGCCCGACGCGGAAAACGTGAATGCGTCGAAATTGCTGAAGGAGAAAAACTTTCCTTCGAGACCCAGCTTTTCGAGCAAGTCGCGATAGATGTTTCCGATATCGTCGACCCATTCTTTCTCGTGATCGCGGTCGAAGTAATAGCGGAACACGGCCGTGTTGACGCGTGACTTGCCGGGGTCGTTTCTGGTGGCGGTCTTCACGATCGTCGCCAGCATCCTCGAAACGATGCTGCGGTATTCGCATCGCGCCGCCTCGGGACCGATCAGTGCCAGCGATTCGCTGACCGTGCGACAGAGCCAGTCGTGCTGGCCGCCGCCGATGCCGGAACCAGCATTGACTTCGACGACCTTGATGTCACCGCCGCAGAACACGGTGTCGTGACGGGCCAGCAGTGATTTCGTGTCGACGCCTTTATGCCTGAACAGTTCCAGCGTGATTGCCGGAACGCCGAGCCAGGATTCGAATTTCGCCGGATCGTCGCGAAAGCACAGATCGACGAGCTTGAACAACAGGTCGGGAAACGACTGCACGTAGCGCGTGAAGGCGTCGACGATACCCCGGCTGATGATGACCGGCCATGGATTCACGCCGAACTCGTAGTTCTGCATGAAGGGGCTCAGCGTGTCGCTCGACCATGTCCGCTGCCGCAGTGCGGGCGAATCCATGAGCCTCGTCAACAGTTCGCCGTTGGTCTTCGAATAGCGCGCAGCCGTCCGAATCCATTCATCGCGGTCGTGCTGTTCCATCCTGCATCCTTCGCTCATTATCGATGACCTGGCGGCAGCGCCGGCAGGATTTCACGTGGGAGGGAATCACCCGGGCATCTCGCGCGCCACGCGCCCTTGGCGCACGGCGGGCCGGCAGGCGGCTGCATGGCCGGGACGTGCGCGGCACGCGTCGATCTGCGGGGGGCCTGCATCGCCGCGCGGCGTGGGTCGTGGTTAGCCGCGGCCGCACGTCCGCGCATGATCGTCCGATTCGAGGCCACGAGCCACCGGGCACGGCGACAGCAGCGCCCGCGCGCGATCTCGTTCGCGACGGCGAAGCGGCCGGGCTGGAATGCCCGGTCGACGGTGATTTCCCTGGACAGGTACCCGATCACGACGGCTGCCCCCCCTGGGCGCGTCCTGCGACAACGTTACAGTCTAACTTTGCGAGCAGCGAAAGCGCCACGCAGCCCGCGTATGACACCCCCAATAACCCCTTCCATCGCCTCCGGCGCACGACGGCGCCGTCGTGCCAGCCGGACCGCCATCGCGCATCTGCGCCGCCTTGGCACGCGGAATCAGGCCACAGGCGCGCCGTTGCTGCGGCGTTCCACACTGACGACGCGCCCGTCTTCCATGTGGATCAGCTGGTCGGCGAACGGAAAATACCGATCGTCGTGCGTGATCACGATGACGACTTTTCCGGCTTTTTTGAGATCGGGCAGGATCGTGCAGTAAAACGTTTCCTTGAACCGCGGATCCTGGTCCGCCGCCCACTCGTCGAAGACGCACAGGTCCCGGTTCTCCAGCAACGCTGCCAGCAGCGCGAGTCGCTTGCGCTGCCCGTCCGACAACGCCGTGGTGCTGAAGGAACCGTTGACGACGCTGACTTTTCCGGTCAGCTCGAGATAGTCGAGATAGCGCTCGATCTCGGCCTGGTCGAGTGCGCGGGTGCTTCCGTACAGCGACTTGAACAGATAGAAATTCGAATAGACCGTCGATACGTTCTGCCGTGCCGATTCCAGACTGTGCGCATCGATGACCTGGTCGTCGAAGCTCACGCTTCCCTGCTGCGGCCGGTAGTGCAGGGAAAGGCATTTGCAGAGCGTGGTCTTGCCCGAACCGTTGCCGCCGACGATGTAGCTGATCTGCCCACGTTCGAAGCCGACGGAAACGGGGCCCAGCCGGAACGTCCTTCCGTCGCCGACGTGCTCGTAGACCAGATCGTCCGCTCGAAAGGTCTTCCACCCGGGCACGATCGTCGCCGTATTCGTGTTTTCCTCTTCGTACAGTTCGCCGTAGATCTCCTGCACCTTCTCCAGGGCGACCACGCCGATCCTGACCTCGCCCATCGCGCCCAGCAGCGTAGCCACGGGTCCGGTCAGATACAGAAGCGCCATGACCACCGCAAAGGTTTCATCGACGCTGACGTCGTAGGCATACGGCAAGTGGAATACCACCACACCGATAACAATGAACGACAGCATCTGTCCGTAGCTGCGCACCAGGACGAACAGGCTGTTGCCGATCAGGATGTCCCGCAGCCGGCGCAGTTCCGGCGTCTGCAGTTCGCTCTCGAAGAACGCGTTCACCTTGTCGGAATGCACTTTCAGCTCGGCGGCGCCGAAGATCAGGCCGCGCACGCCTTCCTGGATCTGGTCGTACTGCTGCCGGCCACGCCTGAAGTAGCGGCTCGCGAAGCGCATCGGCAGTTGATACGTCGCAATACCGACGACGAGCGCCAGCACGACGAAGACGAATACGTGCGCGTTGACGAAGAAGACGTAGGCGAGCAGGCCCAGAACGGTCACGGAGCTGATGAATATCGACGGCACGTTCATCGCCGCCTGAGTGATGGTCGGGATGTCGATATTGAGGAAATTGATCAGCCGCGACGGGCCTATCTTCTCCAGCGCATCGATCGGCAGTGCGCGGATCCGGTGATAGATGTGGATGCGATGTCTGACCGACGCGTTCGCGGCGACGAACTCCGACGAGGCGTTGGACAGGGTCCGGATCACGATCACGCCGAGACACGCCAGCGAGTACGCGATGGCCAGCTGGGCCGTCGGCGAATCGAACATCGTGAACTGACGGACTTCCAGACCGATTCCCGCATCTCGGTTGGTCCGTATCGCATACATGATGAACGGGATCAGCAACGCATACAGCAGACCCGTCGCCATACCGAGAACCACGGAAAAGACGAAGAGATTCGGCGACGTCATCCGGAACAGATCGGAAATTCGCTTCAGTTCCATGATGTTCCCCCTGACCTCGGAACCGGCGCCGATGCGCACCTGCTGGCGACGCCCGCGGTCAGACGGTCTGCGGCGCCGATCCGGCGCCGCGATTCAGCGGAGCGCCGGGAAACGGGATCGGCTGCCGCAGCATTCTGGAATTTCATGACGACCGGCCGCACGACCCATCAGGGTCCGAAACACGCGACGCAGTGCGCGACACAACAGCCTCGGACCATCAGTCGATTTCCGCCCGCAGCGAATAGATGGCCGGACGCCGGATGAAACCGCGCACCGACAGGTAGACCGCCAGCAGCGAAAACGCCAGGACCACGACCAGCGATTGAAGCCCGACGAGCATCAGGCCCGAGCTCAGGTAGGCGGATGCGCCCCCGGCCCCGCTTACGAGCAGCACGGCGACGATGACGAGACTCGCGCCGATCCCGAGCAGCACCGGCGTCGCATAGTCCCGGATCGCCATCGCGATGATGTGGCGCGGCTTCGCACCGATGGCCATGCGTGTGCCGATCTCGATGCGTCGAAGCTGCGTCGCATAGCTGATGATGCCGTACAGCCCGACGGTCGCCAGCAGCACGACGATCGCGACGAGCGCCAGCGTGGTGACAGCCAGCACGAACTGAGCGAACAGCATCTGCCGCTGCTGCACTTCGAGCGAGTCGTAGAGGAACACGCCGAGGCGGGAATTGGTTCGCTGCACGAAGCTGACCATTTCCTCGCGACTGAGCACCTGCCCCTTCCTGTACTTGATCACGAAGCTGAGCCCCGCTTCGGCCGCCGGCAGGAACACGCGCGGCCGTGCCTTCTCCTGATTCGGGAATACGATGTCGTCGACGACGCCGACCACGGTATACGGGGCGCTCTTGTCGCGCGTCAGCTTCTGTCCGAGTGCGGCGTCTTCTCCACCGAGCTGGCGGGCGAAGGTCCGGTTCACCAGCATGACCGGGTTCGCGTCCTTGATTTCCTCGGCCGTGAATCCACGCCCGGCGACGACCTTCGTACCGAGCATGTCCAGGTAGTAGTGATCGATTCGCTTGAGTTCGATCGGATAGCGAACCTGCGAGGTCGACGACACCATGACCGAAGCGATGAAGTCCTGCAGCGGCGAATGCGACTGGCTGACAGTTTCGACATTCGGCAGCGCCCGCAGCCCGTCGCGCATCTCGATCGCCGCGGCCTGCAGCGCGCCCGCGGCTGCGCCGTCGAGCGCCGAATAGTTCAGATAGACGTTGTGGACTCTCGACAGATCGTATCCGCGGTCCTGGCTCAGCGTGCCGTATGCATTGGCGAACAGCGCGCAGCTGACGAAAATGATGAACGACGCAACCGTGACCTGACTCGCAATCAGCAGATTCCGGACGCGGCTCGACACCTGCACGCCGCTGTTCTTGCCGCCGCTGCTGATGATCAGGTTGAGACGCCGGAAGTCGATCACGCGCGATCCGATGAATGCGAACAGCCACGCGAGCGACAGCGCGAGCAGAATCGCCGCGCCCACGGTGACCAGACTGATCGAAAGCTCCTGCGCGCGCGGCAGCACGTCGCCGAGCAGGGTCTTGAGCGCGTGGAAGCCGGCCTGGACGACGACCAGGCCGAATACGACGGCGGCGCCGACGAGCAGGCCGATCTCGCGGAACAGCAGCTGGAAGATGTGCCGCTTCTTCGCACCGAGTGCCGCGTGAATCGACAGCGCGCGCTGCTGCTCGCCGATGCGGCAGAGAATCAGATTGATGATGTTGATGCAGGCGATCAGGACCAGCCCGGCCATGCCGGCCAGCAGCGTCAGCGCGACGAGCCGGCTGTTGCCGAGGATCACATCCCGCACCGACGTGAGTTCGACCCGCGTGGTCCAGCCGCGATACGAGGCAGCCGTGCCGGCGACCTGGTCCTGCCAGGTCGGACTAAGGATTTGGGTCAGGCTCTGACGCGCCTGTTCCGCCGACGTGTCCGGCTTCAGCAGACCGGTCAGGACCAGCGTATCCGTCGGCGAGGTCCATCCCCAGTATTTCGGCGCAATGTCGAAATCCCACGGCACCCACACATGGGTGCGCCGGCCGGTTTCCTTCAGCGACGGCTCCACGAAATCCTTCGCCGTGACGCCGACGATGCGGAACTGTGCGTCGGCGCTGAGCTTCAGGCTCTGCTCGAGAATGTCCTCGCGCCGGTCGAAGTAGGTGGTCCAGGCCTCGTAGCTGATGACGACCGACGGCACGTGCGCGTCGAGACCTTCGTCGGCTCCGAGGAAACGCCCGCGCGCCATCTTCACGTCGAACATGCTGCCGTACTCGGGCGTGACGTAGGTCGCGAAAACCAGCGGCTGGCTCGGCAGGGACGTGATGACGTCCTTCGCGAAATCCACCATGGCAGCGGCCTGGAAGGATTCCTGCTTCTTGTACAGGTGCAGAAGTCCCGGATAGGACAGCGACTGACCCTGCTCACGCCCCTGTTCGTCGGTCAGCGCCTGCCTGGCAACGAACAGCGAAGCCTGATTTGGATAGGGAAGCGGCTGGAACAGGAGCAGATAGTTGAGACTGAGCGCACACAGCAGGCCGCCGAGCGTAAGGCCCATCGTGAGCATGACGGTCGCGACGTAGCCTTTCTTCCGGGAAAGCCCGGCCGATGCAGCTTTGAGTTGGGAAATCAGACGATACACGGCCAGTCTCCTCAGGCAGTCTTCAGCTCGCCATCCAGGAGCTCGAACCGGGACTTGGCCATATTTGCGTATCGCATGTCATGCGAGACGATGCAGATCGTTGTGCCTTTCGCATTCAGGTCGCCGAGCATCGTCATGATGCTGTCGCCGATCTTCGAATCGAGGTTGCCCGTGGGCTCGTCGACGAGGAGTATCGCCGGCTCGGAAACCAGCGCGCGCGCGATCGCGACACGCTGCTGCTGGCCGCCGGAGAGCTGATGGGGCCGATGCGCCTTGCGATGCGTCATGTCGACCGCGGCGAGGCACCGTTCCACGCGTTCGGTGACTTCGCTGTCGGAAAGCCGGGTCGGCCGGTACTGGAGCGGCAATGCAACGTTGTCGAAGACCGAAATGTCGTTGACGAGATTGAACGACTGGAACACGAAGCCGATCTTCTGATTGCGGATTTCGGCTGCCTGATCGAGGCTCAGGTGCGTCACGTCCTTGCCTTCGATCAGGTACTGGCCGCTGGTCGCCTCGTCGAGAAGACCGAGAATCGAGAGCAACGTCGATTTACCGCTGCCGGAAGGCCCGGAAATGCAGACGTAGTCGCCGGCACGGATGACGAGGTCGATACCCTGCAATGCATGCGTTACCACTTCGCTGGTTTCGAAGCTCTTGCTGATGTTTTTCAGTTCGATCTTGATGTCGCTCATGTTCCGTCGACCTGTCCGGTTCCGCAGCCAAAAGGGGAAAAATTAAAATTCACTGACGTATCTCGACTGCGCCGTCCCCGAAGGCCGACGTATCGGACACGATGAACTTGTCGTTCAACGCGGCGCCCGACAGGATCTCGACGTTGAGACCCGCCTCCCTGCCGAGCCGCACGGGCGTGCGCGTCGCGCCACGCTCATCGGCCCTGAGCTTGAACAGACCGACGGTCGACGACGGCGCCGCGTTCGCGGGCTGCCTCATGAACAGGACGTCGCTGAGCTTTTCCACGACGATGGATCCGTCGATGTTCAACTGAGGGCGGGCACTGACCGGTAGCGGTCCGGAGAAGGCGATCTCGACACTCACGGCATTGTCGATGACACCGGGATCGACGCGCGTCACCGCACCCTGCATCTCGTCCTGCCGCGTCTTCACCGACACCGGCTGCCCGGCCTTCACGAGATAGGCCTTGTTCTGCGGAATGCGCAGGATGGCGACGAGATCTTTCGTGCTTCCGACCAGAGCGATCCGGTCGCCGGCGGCCACGGATTTCCCGACTTCCAGCGGGACTTCCTGCAGCACGCCCTCGAAACCGGCTTGAACCGTGAGTCCGTTCACGCGCGCCTGCGCGGCCTGCAGCAAGAGCTGCTTCTGCCGGATGTGATCGAGCTGGATCGATGTCGCTTCCTGATGCAGCACGCGCAGCTGCTCGAAGCTCTGTGTCTGGAATTCGAGTCGATCGCGGAGCTGCATTTCCTGAAGCTCCTTGCCGCGCACCTCGAGCTTCGACAGGATGCCGCTGGCTGCCAGTTCCTGCTGCGCCTGACGCTCGAATTCGATGATCTTGAACTGCGCGGTCAGTTCCGCAATCTTCGATTTCTCGTCGAGGATTTCGCGCTTCTGGTTGACCGCCAGCTGCCGGAGATTGCCCTGCTCGCGCTCGAGCTCGATGTTCGCGTTGTCCACGAGTTCCTGAAGCGCGGGATTCTGCAGCACCGCGATCACGCTGGACTCGGTGACCGGATCACCGGCCTTCATGCGAAGTTCCTTGACCGTGCCGTCGACGTAGGCGGTCACGAGCTGTAGCTCTTTCGACTGCAGTTTCCCGTATCCCTCCACGACAACGTCGAGAGGGCCGCGCATCACCTGCGCGACGGTGATATCCGATCGCTGCACGGTGCGGGCGTCGGTGCGCAAGAAAGCCCACCCCACGAGCGCGAGAACCACAGTTGCCACCAGTACGTACTGACGGCCGAACGTTGGCCTGTTGCCTGCCTTCGGCTTTGCTACATCCATAAAGAACAAGGCTCTGTTGATGATCTGGAGCGCCACCGAAAGCCATGCCGATATCACCGGATGGTCCTTGGGGGTTCAACGTGACTCACGCGGGCTTACGAGTGGCTGGAACCGACACAGGCGATGGCACCGTCGTCGCGCTTCGCGCCACTGCCCTGTTCGACCCGACGCTAGCCGGAGCTGTCCGGCTTCATCAGGTTAATCAGGAACATAATCAGGAACGTTACCACGAATCCCAGGACCGCCATGAGCACGGTCAAGCCGAACAGCGCGCCCATGGCCATGGTCACGCACAGGTTCACGCCAAACCATATGAAGCCTTGCTTGTCGTCCGCGTCCGCGATCCGATAGATCAGGATCGACGTCGCGAACATCATGTAGAAACCGGCTCCCATCCGACTCGTCCTTCTGATCTTCTGCAGCGATCATCCGCTTCGCGCTCGCGCCGCACTGCGAAAGACCGCGATGCTTCGCGCGGCGCACGCATCCTCGCCGACATGCCAGTCGGTACCGGTCGATGCATGGGTTGTCTTTCGCCTGCGAAGCGGTCGTTGCGATGCGACGCGCACCCGTCCGGTGCGGCTCGGCGACCGTCGGGACGATCGCTAGCCCCCCTGCGAACGACCCACTCGGTTCCACCGACGATACCAGCAGCGCCGCCGTCTCCGCCAGCGCCCGCCCCGGGACGACGGACCGTTTCCGCACCACCCGTGCGGCATTCCGGTCCTGCGCTGCGGAGGCTATCTGTCCGCCATCGCGCCCACGGGCGGGATGGCGCTGCGCGCAGTACCGCCCGGACTACGTGCCGGCTGACGACGGTGTGCAGCGCAGGCTCTCGAGGGTCACCTCGCGCGCGAGCGACACCTTGCCGTCGACGAGCAGGTCGTCGAACACGAACAGCCGCGCATCGCGTTCGCCGAGCATCACGGTGTAGGCGAGGTATTCGTGCGGGTCGCCGAGAAACGTGAAGCGCAGGCGCCAGCGGCTGGTTTCCTTGCCGCAGAACGTCAGGGGCGGCGCTTTCTCGGCCTCGGCGGCGGGTTCGTCGCCGTCGTGCAGCACACCGCCCATCATGTCGAGCAGCCGCTGTGCATGGTCGGGGCCGTATTCGCCGACATGGACTTCCAGCTCGAAGTCGCCGCGCCACGGGCGCCACTGCCGGTCTTCCGCGTCGTAGTTGACGCGCAGCACCGCCAGGTAGTCGAAGGCGGTGCCGGCTTCCGCAAAGTGCGCGAGCGACTTCAATGCCTCGGCGCCGGGCGGTCCCGCGATCTCATCGACGAAGGCGCCCCAGAACGTGGACCAGCCGCTGTCGGGCGGATAGTCCTTCGCCGTCACACCCCGCGCCGCGGCTAGCGCAGCGCAGAACAGGGCGACACGGCGAAACGGACGGAATCCAGCGGACACGGCGGCACCTCGCTGGCGCAGAGGCGCCGCGGATGCGGCGGGACGCGCATGAGCGCGAGGGCGTATGTCGGCGTCCAGCAGCCGTGGAGGCTACGCTTCGCCGTCAGTCTCCCGGATGCCTCCCATGTCGCCAGCTCCGCCCTTGAACTTCGCGCGCTGGATCGCCGAGAACCGTCATCTGCTCAAGCCGCCCGTCGCGAACAAGTGCATCTACGACGGCGATTTCATCGTCATGGTCGTCGGCGGACCGAACCAGCGCACCGACTATCACATCGACGAAGGCCCGGAGTTCTTCTATCAGCTCGAAGGCGAGATAGTGCTGCGCATCCAGGAGTACGGCCAGACGCGCGACATTCCGATCCGCACCGGCGAGGTCTTCTATCTGCCGCCGAACGTGCCGCATTCGCCGCAGCGCATGGCCGATTCGATCGGCCTCGTCGTCGAGCGCAAGCGACTGCCGCACGAGAAGGACGGCCTGCTCTGGTTCTGCGACCGCTGCAACAACAATCTCTACGAGGAATTCTTCACGCTGCAGAATGTCGAGTCCGACTTCCCGCCGGTGTTCGACCGCTTCTACGGATCGACGGACGCGCGCACCTGCAAGGGCTGCGGCCACCTGAACCCGGCGCCGGCGCGCTACGGCTGAGCCGCGCGGCGTCGCCCGCTGCGCCGCCGTGCCTTACACTCGGGACCGGCTCTCGCTTGCAACGGTCGGGCAAGTGTCATCGAATCTTTGGCGAGATTTGCGAGCTGTAGAGAGCCGACCACCGATTCAGATAGTCACGCATTGAGCCTCGATATCTGAGCGCCTCGCCCGGCGACGCCCCCTAGAACCCTCGAGATAGCGGTTGCATACCGAATCTGAGAATTGGTCGGCGGAAGAAGGTCACTGTCCACCGCTTTTGCCAAGGCTTCGCCGAGGAGCGGCTTCAGTCGCCATAAGAAAGATTCGTGTGCCTCTGGGCTGCTTTCGCAACGTTGTAGCTGGATTACAGTCGCGAGCGGGGGAGCACGCATCGAATGCACGGAGCGCGCGCGACTGTCGCCTTCAGGTTATCGACGGAGTGCACGAGGCAACGCCGTCCGCCATCGCACGCCTCGTGCTTCGCGGTGCAGCGGAACCGAGCCTGACGAAAACCGTGCCGAACGCCCGCGGTGGCAAAGCCGGGCCCGTTCGCGGCGACACCGGGCGCGGTCGGCTGCACGCAATTCCGGCCTGCGATCGGCATCATCGACAGAGGGCGCCCGCGGGCATCCGCCGATACCGGTTGCACGGCCACCACCGCGATCCTATCTTTGTACACGTTTCCCGCGCGTCGCGAACGCCCGCGACTGCGAGTTTTGCCGCATTCGCCCCACCTGATGTCATTGCGACCGCATTGCGCGGCCGGATCGATGGGAGAACAGCATGATCGTCGGACGGTTCACCGTTCTCGCACGCGTCGCCCTGTGCACCGTCTGTCTGCTGTTGATCGCTGCAGCAACGATGCCAACGGTGGCTGCACAAGACACGACGCCCTCGTCGGCGTCGGTAGCGGACGCTGCCGCATCTGCCGCCCCGGTACCGGCAACGCGGGACACCAATGCCGGCCGCGACGGCGGGCCGCCACAATTCATCGAGCAACTGCTGCCGCAGCTGTTGGGCCTGTTCGTCGTCGCGACCGTGCTCGAATCGGCGCTGGCGCTGCTGTTCCAGTGGCGGCTCTATCGTGAATTCTTCAACGGCCGTGCCGTCAAGACCTTGGTCATGATCGCCGCGGGGTATGCCGTCGTGCGCGGGTTCGACTACGACATTTTTGCACGCATCGCCGAACACGCGAGCGGTCACGCCGGCACCTCGAAGGCGTTCTCGCAGTTCCTGTCGGCCTGTGTGCTCGCTGGTGGCAGCGCTGCCGTCTATGAACTGTTCAAGACGCTCGGACTGCGTCCCCCGGTCGATCCGGAACGGGACAAACCCAAGCCCGATGTAACCAAGGCCTGGGTTTCGGTAAAAATCGTGCGCAAGGATACGCAGGGCGAAATCCGACTCCATCTCGTCCGCGAGCCCGTGCCCGGCGCGGGGAGCGACGAGGTGCCGACCGCACTCGCGGCGACAGTAGGCGCACCGCGCACAGTGCTGCAGCGCCTCTTCGGCGTGTTTTTCGCCGATCCGCTGCGCTTCCCGAATTACGGCGGCTGGACGGTCGACGCCGGTACACCGTACGCGATCTACGCGACCGATGCCGCTGGCAATCGGCACGTGATCTATCGCGGCTGCTTTGCCGGACGAGCGATCGTGGATTTCGTCGCCACGCTCTGAGGCAAATCCCTGGATCGGGACGCCGCCCTTCCGAGCCGGACGGTCATGCCGGGCTGTTGCCGTGAACACGAGTCCCGCGGACGAACGCGACTCCATCGACGACGGGACACCGGCTCGTGGCCGCAGGCGTCCAGCGCGGCGCTCCGCGACAGCTGCGCGACGCCCCCGGCGCCTGCGATCACTGGGTCCATGTCACGACCGAAAGCGCACATAATGCAGATAAATGTATTTTGCGACATCGCGTCCGACGCGTGTCGCCCCCGTAAAAAAGGCCCCGACGCGGCGGGGCCTTTTTGCACAGCGGCTGCGACGACTACTGCACGGGGGTGACGGCCGAGGCCTGGGCACCCTTGGGGCCCTGGCTCACGACGAAACTCACGCGCTGGCCTTCCTGCAAGGAGCGGAACCCCTTGGTGGAGATCGCCGAAAAATGTACGAAGACGTCGGAACCGCCGCCTTCGGGCGCGATGAAGCCGAAGCCCTTGGCGTCGTTGAACCACTTTACCGTACCGAACTGCATGACTTCCCCTCGAACGTTGCTGGACGAATGCGCGGCAGACTTCTCCCCCGAGTCGGCGCGCCGCGCGTGTACGAGTATACGCAGCACGACCGAAAGTGCGAGGCCATCGGCTTTGGCGTATGTGAGCCGCGTCACGCCATGAACGACAGGCGGTCATCTCCACAATGCTGAACGAAGCGGCATGCGGGGACGGCACGCATGACGGCACCGTCAACCCGCAAGCAGCGTCCTCACGAGGACGGGAACGGCCGCGGTCGCCTCGCGCAGATTGGCGAAGATTTCGTCGAGGCTGATTTCGGCTTCGTCGCCGCAGCCGGCGGCCCAGTTCGCCACCAGCGCGATGCAGGCGTACTCGAGATCCAGTTCGCGCGCGAGCGCGGCTTCCGGCATGCCGGTCATGCCGACGAGGTCGCAACCGTCACGGCGCAGGCGTGCGATCTCGGCACGCGTCTCCAGCCGCGGCCCCTGCGTCGCACCGTAGCAGCCGCCGTCGACCACGGCGATGGCGGCCTGGTTCGCAGCCGCCAGCAGATCGCGCCGCAGGGCTGCCGAGTAGGGATCGCTGAAATCGATGTGCTTCACGTCTGCGCCGTCCGCATCACAGAAACTCGTGATGCGCCCGTGGGTGTAGTCGATGATCTGGTCGGGAATCGCTACCACCCGGGGACCCATGTCGGCACGGATGCCGCCGACCGCATTGACACCGATCACGCGTTTCGCGCCGAGGCTGTGCAGTGCCCAGAGATTCGCCCGATAGTTCACCCGATGCGGCGGTACGCTGTGGCCTTCCCCGTGGCGCGCGAGAAATGCGACCTGCCGGCCGCCGACCGTACCGCACACCACCGGCGCCGAGGTCGCGCCATAGGGCGTCTCGACGCTGCGGCGTTCCCCATCGTCCAGGCCGGGAAACTGATACAACCCGGTGCCGCCGACGATGGCCAGATCCAGTGCCATGGCTTGCTCCTCAAATCGCGTAGATGGCGGGCAGGTTGCGTCCCTGCTCGTAGTAGTCCATGCCGTGGCCGAACACGTAGCGGTCCGGCACCACGACGCCGCAGAAGTCCGCCGCGATGCCCGGCACGCAGCGGCCGTGGCGTTTTTCGCAGAGCACGGCCACGAGCACGCGGCGCGCGCCGCGATCGAGGCAGAAATCGCGAATCGCCTTCAATGTCTTGCCTTCGTCCAGGATGTCGTCGGCGAGCACGATGGTGCGCCCGGCCAGCGCGGCCGCCGGCTGGCGCAGCCAATGCAGCTCCGAACCGCTCGTGGCGCCGCGATAGCGAGTCGCATGGACATAGTCGAATTCCATGTCGCTCTTCATGGCCAGGGCGAGCTTGGCGCCGAACAGCATGCCGCCGTGCATCACCGTCGCGAACACGGCGTGCTCGCCGGCGATCGCCGCGTCGATGTCGGCTCCCATCCGGGCAATGGCCGCGTCGAGCACGGGCAGGTCGTGGATCAGGTCGGCTTTGGCCAGTGCGTCGGACAGGCTGGGTCGGTTCATGGCTTCACTCAGGCTGGAACACCGAGCGCCGCCAGGCGCTCGATGAATCGGGTTCGTTGCGGATTGTCGACGAGCGATTGCCACGTCGGTGCGACCATGCCGCGCAGCGCGGCGATGCAGCTGGCAGGACACGGCGCACGGCCGCGCACGGCCGTGATGGATTCGGCGACAAGCGCCGGACTGCAGACGAGCACGAGATCGCAACCCGCCTCCAGGTGCGCGGCGATGCGCGCCGCGATGCCACCGGCGGACTCCGCGGCGGCCATGCCGATGTCGTCGGAAAACACGGCGCCGCGAAACCCCATCTCGCCGCGCAGCACGTCTTCGATCCAGATGCGCGAATAGCCCGCTGGCACAGTGTCGACGGCCGGATAGGTCACGTGAGCGAGCATCACCGCTTCGGCACCGGCGGCAATGCCATCGGCGAAGGTCACGAGATCGGTCTCGCGCAACGCATCGAGCGTGCGCGTATCGGTGGCCGCGTCGAAGTGCGTGTCTTCGAGCACCGAGCCGTGTCCCGGAAAGTGTTTGAGCGTCGCGGCCATGCCGCCGAGATGCATGCCGCGCAGATAGGCCTGGCCGAGCTCCGAGACCACGCGTACGTCGGCGTGGAACGCGCGTTCACCGATCGCGCGATTGCCACGCTTCAGATCGACCACGGGCGCGAAGCTGATATCGATGTCGAGCGCCCGCATTTCCGTGGCCATGACCCAGGCATGCTCCTCGGCCAGGGCGATTGCACGCGCCGGGTCGGCATCGTAAATCTCGCCGAGCCGCGCGAGTGCAGGCAGCCGGGTGAATCCCTCGCGGAAGCGCTGCACGGGACCGCCTTCCTGGTCGACGCAGAGCAGGAATTCGTCGCTGCGAACGGAACGGATGTCCTCAATGAGCGCGGCGACCTGCCCACGCGAGGCGAAATTGCGGCTGAACAGGATCACACCGCTGACTTCCGGGGCGGCGATCCAGTCGCGCTCGTGCGCAGCGAGTTCCTTGCCGGAGATTCCGATGACGAGCATCAGTCCAGTCCTTCCCGCTCGGCCCGGGTCCAGGCCGAGTACGGATGTGCGATGAGATTGAGATTGTAGTAGCGCGGCAGGTGACTGATTTCGCGCCCGAGCCAGTCGGGCCGCTCGAAGGCATCGTCGACCGCATCGAGTTCCAGCTCGGCGACGACGAGCCCGTCGTTGGCACCGAAGAATTCGTCGATTTCGAACTCGCGGTCCGCATACGCGACGTAATGGCGGATCTTCTCCACGACGCCGTCGCAGAGCGCTGCCAGCATCGCCTCCGCATCGGCGAGGGGCACTTCGTATTCGTACTCCTGGCGCACCGGGCCGAGCGTCGACGACTTGATGTTGAGCCAGGCCAGTTCGCCGCCGATGCGCACCCGCACCGAACTGCGCGCGGCGCCGCTCGCGACCGCCGTCGCGCTCACGAGGTAGCCCTGCACCAGCCGCTGCGAGCGCGATACCTGCGCGCGCCACGCGTCCGAGGCAAGCAGGAATTTGCGTTCGATTTCGATGCCCATGCGTGTGTTTCCAATGGAGCAGGCCCTGTCCGTGCCGGATTGGCCGCCGAAGCGGCCCTCAGCGCTCGAACAGCGCGATCGATTCCACGTGCGCCGTGTGCGGGAACATGTCCATCACGCCGGCCGCCTTGAGCTTGTAGCCATGCTTTTCCACGAGTATGCCGGCGTCGCGCGCCAGCGAGGCGGGATGGCAGGAGACGTAGACGATGCGGCCGGTGTCCTTCCTGGGCAGGTAGTCGAACACCGCCTGCGCGCCCGAACGCGGCGGATCGAGCAGGATCTTGTCGTATCGCTGGCGCGCCCATGGCGTGTCACGCTGGTCGTCGAGCAGATTCGCGACATGGTAGTCGACGTTATCGATGCCGTTGCGCACCGCATTCTGCCGTGCCCGCTCGATCAGGGCGTGTTCGCCTTCGACGCCGACCACGTGCGCGCTGCGGCGCGCCAGCGGAAACGTGAAATTGCCGAGGCCGCAGAACAGGTCGAGCACGCGATCGGCCGGCTGCGGGTCGAGCAGGGCCAGTGCATGCGCGATCATCGCCTCGTTCATCGCCGAATTGACCTGGATGAAATCCAGTGGCCGGAATTCCAGTTCGACGTCGGCCGCGTCGATGCGGAATGCGAGGCGCGGGGCTTCCGGCCACAGCGGATGCACGCTGTCGTTACCACCGGGTTGCAGGAAGATCGCGAGGCCGTGCATCTGGCCGAAGTCGATCAATGCTGCGCGGTCGGCCTCTGCCAGCGGCTGGAGATGGCGAAAGATCAACGCCGTGACGTCATCGCCGGCCGCGATTTCGATCTGCGGGATCTCGCGAACGCTCGCCAGCGTGCCAACGAGTGCGGCGATCGCCGCGATGCGTTCGCCGACGGCGGGCGCGAGCACCTCGCAACGCGTCAGGTCCGCGACATAGCGGCCGTTCTCCTCGCGGAATCCGACCAGCGCCTTGCCCTTCTTGTCGACATACTTGACCGACAGACGGCCCTTGCGCCGGTACCCCCAGACCGCCGAAGTCAGCGGCGCGAGCCAGCGCTTCGGTTCGACGTGTCCGATGCGCTCGAAATTCTCGGCAAGCACACGTTGTTTGGCGACGATCTGCGCCTCGGGAGCCAGATGCTGCAGTGCGCAGCCGCCGCAGACGCCGAAGTGCGGGCAGCGCGGCTCGACGCGATCGGGGGAGGCAACCTGTACCTGCTCGACCTGGGCGTCGTCGTAGTGCCGATGCCGCTGCGTGACGCGTGCAAGAACCCGTTCGCCGGCCAGCGCGCCACGTACGAACACGGCCTTGCCGTCGTGCCGCGCAACGCCGCGGCCATCGTGAGAGAGATCGGTGATATCGAGTTCGAGCGTGATCGGTGCTTTCATGACGACGGCGCCCGGGATGAGGACATCCCGGGCGCCTGTACTCCACGGTAATCGGGCGGGCGGACGCGTCAGCGCTGCTTCCAGGCGCCCGCGGCGTCCTGATAATACCAGCCGGCGCGCGCCTGCTGGATCCATTGGGCCGCGAACGTGCTCTGGATCTGCGATTCCCATTCCGGGTGGCCGTTGGCGCGAGCGATCTCGGCATAGACCGCCTTGCGGTCGCGGTTCTCGTCCGCAACGGCCTGGTTCAGCGCGCTACGCTCTCCCAGCGGCACGGCCGACGCGTCGCGGACGGCGACGAGGCCGTCACGGGTCAGGCCTATGCTGCCTGCGGCGAACGCCTTGGTCAGGACGCCGTCGAAACGCTGCTTCATCCGCGCCTGGATCTCGCGCACGGCGGCGCTCTGGATCGTGAGATCGGGCTCTGCCGCCTGTGCACTACCGATGAAGAAATCGAGCAGGCCGGCCTGGGGTGGGCGCTGCGCGGGCGGTTCGGCCTTGGCACCGTCGGCCGCCTCGCCGATGACGTTGCCGATGAACTGCTCGGCAGCCTTTTCCGCGGCGGCGGCCGGGAAATATACGTTGATCGTGACGCAGGCCGACAGCAGCACCAGTGACAGGCTCAGCAGCATCGTTCGGATCGGGCGCATGAGGAACTCCTGGATCTCAATGGATGACGGGTTTCGTGCCGCGCGCGGCGGCCTGGAGACGCTCGACGAGAACCGACCAGTCGACCTCCGACTGGTGGCCGACGATCTGAATTCGCGGCAGGCCCCGGCCTTCCACCAGAGTGTAGCGGGACGCATCGGCCTCGAGCCCCCGCATGTGGCAGACGGCGTTCTGCAGTCGGCAGCCGATGCCGAGCCGTGAATAGCCAAAGGTATCGAACAGCCTGAGCATGCTGGCCTGCAGCCCCGCCGCGATTCCGCCGCCGCCGACGGAGGAAATGGTGTTGACCGCGCGCTGACTGATGCGACCGCCGTCCAGCGCGTGCAACTGGGCGTCGAACGCCACTGGCTGCCAGTCGACCAGACGCAGGGCCCGCACATGGCCGGACAGGCGCCCGGTGATGCCGCCGATGTCGAAGGTGCCGGTCAACAGGGCGAGATCGAGACCGGCAAAGGCGATGTCGGCCGACAGCGAAGGAGACACGCCGAATGGCCGCTCCAGCGCGAGTCCGGTCACATTGAGCGTGCCGTCGAACACATCCAGCATGAGGCCGCCCTTGAGCTCGAGGCGCTCGTCGGCATAACGCAGCTCGGGCACTGCACCGCCCAGCTTGCCGCCGAACCGCGGCCAACCCAGCGCATGGCTCAGCGCCGCGAGGTCGACACCATGCACGGCGAATCCTGCCTTGAGGCGCTCGCCGCCGGCCGCAGCCGGATGCACGCGGAAGTGCTGTACGTCGAGACTGCCGCCCAGCAGCGGAACCTGCGCAGGCTCGAGGAGGTTCAGGGCGCCGTCGCGACTCTGCCAGCGCAGCCGCGCGCCCCCCAGCGGCAGCGAGTACAGCTGGGCCGCCTTCCACTGGAGCCCGGTCGCGGGCAGTTCGCCGTCGCGGCGCCAGGCGAGTTCACCGTCCAGCCCATCGATGCCGACACCGCGTGCGTTGTCCGCCAGATCCACCGCCACGAGCGCGACCGTCGCATCGAGCGGCCCCTCGGCATCGGCGCGTCCGCGCGCCAGGACCCGGCCACGGCTCTGCAGCCCGCTCCAGCCCGACAGGGCGAGCCGGCTCGCGAGATAGCGCTGCTGCGCCTGCGGCAACTGCGCCGTGGCCGATTCGATGTCGAGCGCGCGCAAGGGTACGGGCGCGCCCGGCGCGACCAGGGCCGTTGCGGCCAGCCCGAGTACCCCGGGGTCGTCGAACACGAAATCGCTGATCCGATACGCATCGCGTTCCGGTGCGACACCGAATTCGAGCCGTGTGCCGTGGTCGGCAAACACGACATGGAAGGCGCCCGCGAGCACTTCGCCGCTGCCGATCTGGCCGCGGTGGCGCAGCCGCCACGGCGCGCCCGGACGCCATTCCAGCTTTCCGGCGAGGCTCACGTGCGCCGCTGCGGTGCTGCCGTCCACCGTATCGAAACCGAAATCCCGCAGGCTGTAGTCGATTTCCGCAGCTGCGGCGTCCTTTGCGGGCAACTCCAGGTCGAGCGCGAGCTGTCCGTCGAGCCGCGTGAGGGACGGCCAGGACTTGCGCAGCAGGTCCGATAGCCAGTCCAGCGGCAGCTGCCGCAGTCGCACCTGCCAGCGCAGGTCGTCGCCTGCACTGCGGGGATTCAGGCTCAGGCGAGCCGGTGCCCGGTTGATCTCGAGATTCAACCGGCCGTGCTCGAGCTGTGCGACGAACCCGGCTTCGAGAGGCACCGCATCTGACGCAGTACGCAGCTGTCCCTGACCCGCGCATTGCCAGACGGCACCGGTGGACTCGAGCGGACAGCGCACCTGAAGGTCGAACAAGGTCAGCGCCGCGTCGGGCCAGTCGAGACGCGCGGCGGTCAGGCGTAGATCCTGTCCACCGCCGGATGACGGTGCCATATGAACTTCTATATTTGTTGCGCGAGCGCCGCCACTCTGCACGGCATCGACCGTGACGCGCAGGCCGGCGGCACGGACCTGGGCACCGATGCCGAGAGCAAGCACAATGCCGATGACACGAAACACGAAGTGCATGCACGGCGCCCCGGAAAGAGGCGCCGATTGTGGCCAGCGCGACCTGAATGGGGAAGTGGCATGGAGCTTCTGATCGCCGACGACAACGCGCTCAGCCTGCGCTTCCTGGCCGAAGCGGCAACGGCGCTGGGCCATCGCTGCGACACGGCCGCCGACGGCGCCGCTGCGCTCGCGCTGGCTCAGGCACGCCGCTACGACCTGTTGCTGCTCGACGTGCACATGCCACGCCTCGACGGTCCCGAGACGTTGCGTCGATTGCGCGCCGACAGCGCGGCGGCATCGCACGCGAGCCCGGCGCTGGCAACGACGGCCGACAGCGACGACACAGCCGACCGCGAGCTGCGCGCGCTGGGGTTCGCGGACGTATTGACGAAACCCGTCGATATCGACGGCCTGCGGCGGGCGCTCGGCAGCGGTACGGGCGGGGTCGCCGAGTACGCGCCCGTCTATGCCCAGGCACCGCTGCTCGACGACGAGGCCGCCCGCCGCAGCCTCGGCAACGGCGATGCGGTCGCCGCGCTGCGCGCACTGTTCGCCCAGGAGCTCGACGCGTTACCCCGGGAACTCGACACCTGTATTGCCATGGCCGACAGCACCGATCTGCGTGAGCGCCTGCACAGGCTCTGCGCGTCGGCCGGATTCTGCGGCGCGCCGCGCCTGGAGCAGGCCTGTCGCCGGCTGCGCGGCCGTCTCGTCGCCGATACGTGCTTCGCAGCCGACGATCTCGCCGAACTACGCGCGGTTGCCGCCGCGACGCGTCGGGCGCTCGGCTAGCCGCACCTCTCACAGCCGCTCGTAGCGAGGCCGTCGAAACGCCGTCCTGATGCGCGCCGCGGACTGAGCGGCTGCCAAGGCGTAGCCGACACGACCTCGAGCCGGCGCGAGGGAACAGCGCCAGTCAGGGCGAGCGTATCGGCTGCCGCGGTAGAAGGGTGCCAGAAATCCCGGCTAGTCCGCGGGCCTGGTCCCTGCGAGCAGGCTCCAGGACCGCAAGCTCGCGCCGCCGAGCTGGTGCGTGATCAGCGCGCGCATGAGGCGGCGCAGGCTCGCGAGATCGGCGGTATCGGGCATGCGATCGTCGGCCAGCGCCCGCAGCGCGCTACCGCGCAGCCGCAGCGCATTCGGCTGCTGCGCATAGGGCACGGCGCCATGCTCCGGAATGTAGATGTAGTCGGTGTCAGGATCGATTTCGGCACCGCCGTCGGCGTCACTGTCGAGAATCAAGCCATAGCCGGTTTCGGCGAGCAGGTCGCGCTCGAACCGGCGCAGGGTCCAGGCCCGGGCAGACGACACTGCAAGACGCCGCAGCGTGTCTTCGTAAGCGTCAAACAGGTCTGGCAGCGCATCGTGGCGCGGCAGCAGGCGAATCAGGAGCTCATTGACATACATCGCGCAGACCAGCGCCTCACCGTCGAACGCGGCTGGCTGTCCGCGCGCGTCGACGCCGGTCAGCAATGCGAGTTCCCCCTGCCCTGCCCAGCTCAATGCCAGTGGCACGAGCGGCTGCAGCAGCGCGCGCGGTTGTCGCGGACGTTCCTTTCTCACACCCCGCGCGACAAGGCCGAGCCGCCCGTGTTCACGACTCCACGCCTCCAGCAGCAGACTGGTTTCCCGGTATGGTCGCGCGTGCAGGATCCAGCCTTGCTGTTCGTCGACGCGCATGGCGTCCCCGGTCAGCCTTCGTAACCGAAGCGCTTCAAGGCCGCTTCGTCGTCGGACCAGTTCTCGCGCACGCGGACCCAGAGCTTCAGGAACACACGCCGCCCGAACAGCCGCTCGATGGCCAGTCGCGCCGAGGTACCGACTTCCTTGAGCCTTGCGCCGCCCGCGCCGATGACGATCGCCTTCTGCCCGGCCCGCTCGACCCAGATCACGGCACCGATCTCCGCGACACCGTCTTCACGATCACCAAACTGTTCGATCTCGACGGTGCACGAGTAAGGCAGTTCCTGGCCGAGCTGGCGCATCAGCTGTTCCCGTACGAGTTCGGCCGCGAGGAAACGCTCGCTGCGATCAGTGATCTCGTCCTCCCCGTAGACCGGCGGCGCGAGCGGCAGGCGCGCGACGATTTCCCGTTCGAGTGCCTGCAGCCCGTCAGCGCGGCGTGCCGACACAAGCAGCACGGCTTCGTAGGGGCGTTCTCGCGTGACCTCGGCAATGAAGGGCAGCAGGGCCTCGCGATTCTTCAGCGTATCGACTTTGTTGATCGCCAGCAGCACCGGCTTGCCGGCCGCGGCGAGCGCCTGCCACACGCGCTGATCCTCGTCGTTCCAGCGGCCGGCCTCGATGACATGCACCAGGACGTCGACCTCGTCGATCGCGCCTCGCGCGGCGCGGTTGAGCTGGCGATTGATCGCCCGCTTTGCATCAGCGTGCATGCCCGGCGTGTCGACGAACAGTATCTGCGCGCCCGGACGCGTTGCGATGCCCAGAATGCGATGCCGCGTGGTCTGCGGCTTGGGGCTCACGATGCTGACCCGGAACCCGACCAGCGCATTCTGCAGCGTGGACTTGCCGACATTGGGTCGTCCGAGCAGCGCGACGAGGCCGCAACGGTGTCCGGTGCCGGCGGCGGGAGTATCAGCGTTCATTCGCGAAGAATTCCTTGATCTGTTCGAGCGCCGAACCTGCGGCGATCTGTTCGGCGGCACGCCGGCTGGACGCGCGGCCGGTGACGCGCAGCGGCGGATGGCTGAGCAGGCAGGCGACGTCGAATACCTTGGCGTGGTCATCGCCGCTGCTGGCCGTGAGTTCATAGACCGGCAGCGCCAGGCCGCGCGCCTGCAGCAGCTCCTGCAGGCGCGTCTTGGCGTCTTTTTCCGGAGCACGCAGCTGTGCCGCCCGTTCCGCGAACAGGGTGCGCACGCACGCACGGCAGGCATCCCAGCCAGCGTCGAGGTAGACGGCGGCGACAAGCGCTTCGAATGCGTCCGCCAGAATGGATTCGCGCCGATGACCGCCGCTCTTGAGCTCGCCAGGTCCCAGCCGCAATGCGTCGCCCAAGGCGAGTGAACGCGCGACGTCGGCCAGCGCCGCACCGCTGACGAGCTGAGCCCGCATGCGCGTGAGCTCGCCTTCGTCCGCACGCGCATGCGACTCGAACAGCAGCTCGGCCACGAGCATGCCGACCAGCGAATCGCCGAGGAATTCGAGGCGCTCGTTGTTCGGCCTGCCCGCACTGCGGTGGGTCAGCGCCTGCTCTACCAGCGCCGGATTGCGGAATTCGTGCGGAAAGCGAAGTTTTGCCAAGCGTCCGGGCACCGCAGTCGAGGGAATCACGACGCTCTGTACGCCGCGACGATGCCGGGGACTGCCGCGTCAGTCGACGGCGGCACCCGAACCGGTGAGATTGATGGTCTTGTCGAAACTGACGAGCAAATCGACGTTGTAGATGAAATCGATGCGCTTGTCGTAGAACACGCGGAGGCTGGCCGCACCGCTCTGTCGCTTGAGCTGGATGTTCTGCGGCGGAACCGTATTCTCGTCGACGTACTGGATGCTGAACTTCGTGTCCAGCAGCTGGCGGATCTCGCCAACATCCTTGCTGCCGATACCAGGCTCGGTCAGAAGCTGGTTCATCGACTTCACGACACCCATGTATTCGGAATAGACCGGCACCAGCTTCATCGCGACGTAGGCGAAGAAACCGACGACACAGAGCACGACGACGAAACCGATAAACGTGATGCCACGCTGCGACTGCTTCATGACCGCGTCCTCCCCTACTTGATCAAGGTGCCGAGCCGACCGAATTCGATGATGCCGTTGTCGAATCCACGCCAGCTCATCCAAATCACGAAAGCCTTGCCGACGAGATTCTCCTCCGGCACGAAACCCCAGACGCGACTGTCGGAGCTACGGTCCCGATTGTCGCCCATGACGAAATAATGCCCGGCAGGAACCTGAACCGTAAAGTCCGGCCCGACCTGCCCGCCCGGCACCGTGATTATCTGGTGACGGACCGGCCCCAATTGTTCGGTAAATGCTTCCGCGCCGTTGCGCACCAGCTCGCGGGATTCGGCATCCGTGCCGGCGTAGGCACCGCCGTTGTCCTGCGGCATTTCCTCGCCGTTGACGTACAGCGTCTTGTTGCGGTATGTGACCTGGTCGCCCGGCTTTCCGATCACGCGCTTGATGTAGTCCTGGGTAGGATCCTTGGGGAAGCGAAACACGACCACGTCGCCGCGCTCGGGCTCCCCGATCTCGATGATCTTCTTGTCGACCACCGGCAACCGGATGCCGTACGCGAACTTGTTGACGAGAATGAAGTCGCCCACGAGCAGGGTCGGCATCATCGAGCCCGAGGGAATGCGGAACGGTTCCGCGAGGAACGACCGGAACAGCAGCACCACGAGGATGACCGGAAAGAACGAACGCGAGTACTCCACGAGTATCGGTTCACGCGGCGCCTCGCCGGGCGGCATCGCCGCGGCGCGATGCTTGGCGAAGAACCAGTGGTCGATGGCCCAGATCACGCCGGTCAGGAAGGTCAACCCGACCAGGATGGCGGCAAAGTCGAAGTGCATTCGCGGTCCTCAGACTCGGTGGTACGGCATGCGGTTTCTGCTCCACGCCGGCGGCGCGGAACGGTCTACTTGTCCATCTGCAGCACGGCGAGGAAGGCTTCCTGCGGAATATCCACGCTGCCGACCTGCTTCATGCGCTTCTTGCCTTCCTTCTGTTTCTCCAGCAACTTGCGCTTGCGCGACACGTCGCCGCCGTAACACTTCGCGAGCACGTTCTTGCGCAGCGCCTTGACCGTCGAGCGCGCGATGATCTGCGAGCCGACGGCTGCCTGGATCGCGACGTCGAACTGCTGGCGCGGAATCAGCTCCTTCATCTTTTCCGTGAGCTCGCGCCCGCGCCGGTCGGCGGCGGCGCGATGCACGATGAGGCTGAGTGCGTCGACGCGGTCTCCGTTGATGAGCACGTCCAGACGCACAAACGGTCCCGCACGGAATTCGTGGAAGTGATAGTCCATCGACGCGTAGCCCCGCGACACGGACTTCAGCTTGTCGAAGAAATCCAGCACGACTTCGGCCAGCGGCAGCTCGTAGCTGATGCGCACCTGGGTCGATACGTAGTTGATGCTGCGCTGGATGCCGCGCTTTTCCTCGCAGAGACCAATGACGTTACCAATGTAGTCCGGCGGAGTGAGAATGTCGGCGATGATGATCGGCTCGCGAACTTCCTCGATGTTCTGCGCCGGCGGCAGCTTTGCGGGATTGTCGAGCGACATCACGCTGCCATCGGTCTGCAGCACCTCATAGACGACGGTGGGCGCCGTCGTGATCAGGTCGAGGTCGTATTCGCGTTCCAGCCGCTCCTGGATGATGTCCATGTGAAGCAGGCCGAGGAAGCCGCAGCGAAAACCGAAGCCCATGGCTTCCGAGCTTTCCGGCTCGAAATTCAACGCGGCGTCATTGAGGCGCAGTTTCTCGAGTGCTTCGCGCAGCGCCGGGAAGTCGTCGGCCGCCGTTGGAAACAGACCTGCGAACACGCGCGACTGCATTTTCTGGAAACCCGGCAGCGGTGCCGGTGCCGGGTCGGCGTTCAGCGTCAGCGTGTCGCCGACGGGGGCGCCATGAACGTCCTTGATCGATGCGGTGAGCCAGCCGACCTCGCCCGCCTCGAGACTGTCCTTGACCTTGCGCTTGGGCGTGAACACGCCGACCTGGTCGACTTCGTGCCAGCGCCCGGTCGACATGACCAGGATCTTGTCCTTGGGCTTGATCCGGCCCTGCATGACGCGAACGAGCGAGACGACACCGAGGTAGTTGTCGAACCACGAATCGATGATCAGCGCCTGCAGCTTGGCGGTGTCACGCGGCTTGGGCGGCGGGATGCGCGCGACGATGGCCTCGAGCACGGCTTCGATGTTCTGACCCGTCTTGGCGCTGATCGGTATCGCGTCATCGGCATCGATGCCGATCACCGCTTCGATCTCGCTCTTGGCGCGCTCGATATCGGCCGTCGGCAGGTCGATCTTGTTGAGTACGGGGATGACTTCGAGTCCCTGCTCCACCGCCGTGTAGCAGTTGGCCACCGACTGAGCTTCCACGCCCTGCGCAGCATCGACGACGAGCAATGCCCCTTCGCAGGCAGCGAGGGAGCGGCTCACCTCGTAGCTGAAGTCGACGTGGCCGGGGGTATCGATGAAATTGAGCTGATAGACCTTGCCGTCGCGCGCCTTGTATGGGAGCGAGACCGACTGTGCCTTGATGGTGATGCCGCGCTCGCGCTCGATCGGGTTGGAGTCGAGCACCTGCGCTTCCATCTCGCGGGCTTCCAGGCCGCCGCACAGCTGGATGATGCGGTCGGCCAGCGTGGACTTGCCGTGGTCGACGTGCGCGATGATCGAAAAGTTTCGGATATGGTCCATCGGGGTACCGCTGACGGGGCCGGCGCGCCGAAGGCGCGTTGGCAAAGCCGCGATTATCGCATGAAGCCGCCTCGAGCGCAGGATGGGCCGTCGAGCCGCTCAAAGCAAACGGCGGCCGGAGGCCGCCGTTTGCCACAACCCGCTCAACAGCAGTTCAGTCCGTCTTCTTCGGCACGCTGACCGCGACGAAGAGGCTCGCATCCTGGCGCCGCACGAGCAGCATCACCGAATCGCCGGGCTGGACGTCCTTGACCGCCTCGTTGAATTCCACAGAGGACTTCACTTTCCGCTTGCCGACCATGAGCACGATGTCACCCGGCTGGAGCGCGGCGCGGCGAGCCGGAACGCCGGTGATCCGCGTGACCACCACACCCTCGTCCTTGATGCCGAGCTGCTGGCGCTGCTCGGCCGTCAGGTCGTCGACGACCAGTCCCAGCGGATTGTTGCCGGCAGTGCCGGGCGCGCCGGCACCGGACTGGGCGGTGGCATCACGCGTGAGCTCGGCGACGACGACCGGTATCACCTGTGTCTTCCCGTCGCGGAACACGCCGACGTCGACCTTGCTGCCCGGCGCGGTGGCGCCGACCATCGGCGGAAGGTCGGACGAATGGACCACGTCGACGCCGCCGAATGAAATGATCACGTCGCCGACCTTGATTCCGGCCTTTTCCGCCGCGCTGCCGGCCGTCGTGGCATTCACGAGCGCGCCGCCGGTGCGCGGCAGGCCCAGGCTCTGTGCCAGCTCGCGGTTCACGTCCTGGATCTGCACGCCGATCATCCCGCGCGACACGAATCCCTTGTCCTTGATCTGCTTCACCGCGCTCATTGCGGTGTCGATCGGAATCGCGAACGAGACTCCCATGAACCCCCCCGTGTTGGAGAGGATCTGGGAGTTGATGCCGACGACTTCGCCGTCGAGGTTGAATAGCGGGCCGCCCGAATTGCCGCGATTGATCGCGACATCGGTCTGGATGAAGGGCACGTATTGCTGATCGCGTCCGCCGAAACTACGGCTAACGGCACTGACGATGCCAGCCGTGACCGAGTGGTCGAAACCGAACGGAGAACCGATCGCGAGCACCCATTGGCCCGGCTTGAGCTTCTTCGAATCACCAATCGTGACCGCCGGCAGGTTGGTGGCCGTCACCTTCAGCAGGGCGATGTCGTACTGCGCGTCTGCACCGACGACCTTGGCGTCGAGTTCGCGCCGGTCGGACAGACGCACGGTGACGTTGTCCGCACCGTCGACGACATGATTGTTCGTCAGAATGTAGCCGTCGTTCGAAATGATGAAGCCGGAACCGAGCGAGACACCGCCCGGACGGCCGCCGCGAGGTACGCCAGGACCACCCGGACCGAAGAAACGGCGAAAGATCTCGGGAACCTGCTCCTGCTCGGCCTCGTCGTCAGCGGCACCGCCGCCTTCGGCCTGACGCGCCTGCACATTGACGACGGCAGGACCGTTCCTGTCCACGAGCGCCGTGAAGTCGGGCAGATCGTAGGCTTGCGCGGACGCCGCCGCGAAGAAAATCAGCCCTGCGAAAGACAGGGCAAGAGACTTCACTATGCCTCTTTGCATACTGGTTGCCTTTGCTGATTTCTGTGGGTTGACCCGGGCTGCGCCGGGCATTCCCGGAGGACTCCGGACGCGGCTTTGAGATCGCTGCGGCAACAAAGTTCCTTGGCAGCGGAATTCGTTGCGCGCGGTACATCTGGTGCCCGAGGCGGGCCGTTCAAGTGACAGACGAACGAACGGCCCCGGTGCCAGGCACCGGGGCCGTTCCTGAAGGGCCCGCGTGAGTTACTGCAGCCGTGGCTGCGGCTTCTGCTCGGCCGGCGTCATCGGCTGGACCGGAACGATCAGCAAGACATAGGGGGTCTGAGACGTTCGGACGGCATAACCCGAATCCGCGGGCCGCCAGCCATTCGACGGCTGGGAACGCAAGTCGTATCCGGGCGCGAACATCGTCTCGCCGCCAATCGTCGCGGAGGCTGGCTGTGCGAACGGCAGCCGTGGACTCAGCGAGCTGTCATTGAACGCCGGTACGCGCACCGGTACTGGAGCGTCGATGCTGCTCGCGACCGTACCGCCCTGGACCGGCGGCGGCTCGGGTGCCGAGGCCATCAGTGCGACGACGGCCACCGCGGCGGCCACCGCACCACCCGACAGGTAGCGAGCCCAACGGGAACCACCCGCACGGGCCGGCGAGTCTTCCGCCTCGATTCGTGCCATGACCGCGGCGGCAAAGCCCGCTTCGGCCACGAGAATCGGACGCTGCTGCAGGCAGTCCCGCATCAGATGAAAACGCGACCAGTCGGCGGCCAGCGTGCGGTCTGTCTCGACCGCGCGCATAACGAACCGCGCAGCGTCGCGCTCGATCTCGCCATCCATCAGCGCCGAGAGCTGTTGTTTGATTTCCGTACTCATGACGATCAAACCTCGCTGTCCGCAACGAGCGGACGCAATTGCGTATCGATGGCCTCGCGGGCCCGGAATATGCGCGAACGCACGGTTCCTATGGGGCATTGCATCTGCTCGGCGATCTCTTCGTAGGACAGTCCGTCCACTTCGCGCAGGGTTATCGCGGTACGCAGTTCATCGGGCAGCTGTTGGACCGTCGCGAATACGGTTCGTTCAATCTCCTGGCGCAACAGCTCGCGCTCTGGCGTTGCGCTGTCCTTGAGGCGAATACCGGCGTCGAGCTGTACCGCATCGTCGATGGCGACATCATCGGTGGGCGGACGCCGCCCCTGCGATACGAGATAGTTCTTGGCCGTGTTGATCGCGATGCGATACACCCAGGTGTAGAACGCGCTGTCACCGCGGAATGCACCGATCGCGCGGAACGCACGGATGAACGCCTCCTGGGCGACGTCCTGGCATTCGGCCCAGTCAGAGACATACCGCGAGATCACACTGACCACCTTGTGCTGGTAACGGCGCACGAGCAGATCGAAGGCGCGCCTGTCGCCCTTCTGCACGCGCTCAACCAGCACGTTGTCGGAAACTTCGTCGCCCATTCGGGCCGTACTCCCTGCACTCGCCGACGCCGCATCCTGCACCGGCCGCGGCGCCTCGCGCCGCGGCGCAGTCTCGCGCTCGCGTCCCCAGACCAGAAAACCAGATCCCATCACTGCTTCCACGTTTGACTCCGCTCGTGCCGCATCGTGATCCCGGGGCGACGCACCGCGCCAGGCCCGAATCAAGACAATGCCGGCTGTGGCGAAGTTCCGCGGTCCCGTCAATCGACGGACCCGTCGCATCACTTGCCCGCCGCAGGGCCGCCCGGAACGATCCGGCCAGTCCCGGCCGGTGCCCGAACGCCCCAGTCTCCCACGTCGAAGCGCTCCACCCAAGCCCGCCAACCCGGGCACTCAGTGCGTGATCAGGTCCTGCGTGGTGGCGCCAAACAGTTTTTCGCGTTCGACGAGCATGTTCTCGAAGCTCACCGGCGCAAGCGGGCGGCAGAACAGATAGCCCTGCAGCTCTTCGCAGCCGTGATCGCGCAGGAAATTGAAGTGCTCCTCGATCTCGACCCCCTCGGCCACGACGCCGAGCTTGAGGCTGTGCGCCATGCTGATGGTCGCGCGCACGATCGCCTCATCGTCGGGATCCACACCAATGTTACGCACGAACACCTGGTCGATCTTGATCTTGTCGGCAGGAAAGCGCCGGATGTAATCCAGGGATGACTGTCCGGTGCCGAAATCGTCGATGGATATGCGACAACCCAGGTCACGCAGCGCTTGCAGCGTCTCCATCAGATTCGGGATCGACTTGACGCTGATGCTTTCGGTCACCTCGAGGTCGAGCAGGGTCGGATCGATGCCGGTCTCGTCGATGACGTTGCGCACGATCTCGACGAGATTCGGCTGCTTGATCTGCAGGGCCGACAGATTGACGCTGACCCGCAGCGGCAGGTTGAAACGCGTCTGCCAGCGCTTGGTATCGATACATGCCGTGCGCAGTACCCATTCGCCGATCGACACGATGAGCCCGGTTTCCTCGGCAAGCGGGATGAAAAAACCCGGACTGATCATGCCGAGCTCGGGATGCTCCCAGCGGATCAGGGCCTCCATGCCGACGATGTCCTCGCTGCGTGAATCGACCTGGGGCTGGTAATAAACACGCAGCTCGTTGTTGCGCTCGGCCACGCGCAGCTTCGTTTCCAGTGCGATGCGCTGCTGATGCGACTCCTCGGGCACCGCCACGTAAGTCTGGTAGTTGTTGCGCCCCATGCCTTTGGCGCTGTACATCGCGACGTCGGCGTGCTTGAGCAGCCGCTCCGCCGTGGTCGCATCATCCGGGTAGAAGCTGATGCCGATCGACGCGGTGATGTGCAGTTCGGAACCGTCCTCGAGCGTCAGCGGCACCTCCATGACGCGCACGATCTTTTCGGCAATGCGCATGACGTCGTCGCGCTGGACGATGTGACGCAGGATCAGCGTGAATTCGTCGCCGGCATAGCGGGCGACGGTATCGGAAGCGCGGACGCTCGCGCGCAGCCGGCGCGAGACGGCGTCGAGCACCTGGTCGCCCACGCCATGGCCCAGCGAATCGTTGATGTTCTTGAAACGATCGAGGTCCACGAACAGTACGGCGAACATTTCGCCGGTGCGGTGCGCCTCGTTGATCGTCGTTTCGAGACGGTCGTTGAACAACAGCCGGTTGGGCAGCCCGGTCAACGCGTCCTGCAGCGCCTTGGCCTTGCCGTGATCGCGCGAGCGGCGCAGTTCGAGTTCGAGCGCGAGGCGCCCAGCCGCGACCCGCAAGGTGTCGACGATGGTCGTGGACTCGGGCAGTGCGGAACGCCGGCCCAGCAGCAATGCGCCCAGCACGGTGCGGCGCTCGTCGCGCAGCGGCAGTCCGACGAAGGCCTCGAATCGCGTGAAGCCGAGGAATGCATCACGCTCGACGCGTTTCCAGGCTTCGGCGAGATGAATGACGCTGCTGCCGTCGAGCACCTGCCGCATGGTCGGTTGCTTGAACGGGTCGGGGGCGTCACCGGGCATGCTGACGCGCTGGTACAGCGTGATGGGCTGGACCTCGTGCGGCTGGTCGGGCCGCGACGACACCAGCGTGACGTAGTCGAGTTCGAGCCAGTCGACGAGCAGGCGGACGATCTGCTTGACGCCTTCGTCACCGGCACCCACCTCGATCGCCTCGGCGAGCAGCCCCAGCGACTGCTGCAGCCGGCCGAGTTCGCCGAGATCACGCAGGATCGTGAAATGCACGAGTTTGCCGGCGCGCACGGCGAGCCGCGACACGACCTCGACCGAATAGCTGCCGCCGTCGACCCGCGGTTTCTGACAGCGATAGCGCACACTTCCTTCGCGCGTCAGCCGCGCGTTGAGCTCGACACGCTGTTCACGCGTATGGCTCTTGCTGATGATGTCGAGCGATTGGCCGATGACCTGGGCGGCCTGGAATCCCGAACGCTGCAGGAAAACCGGATTGACCTCGATGATACGGCCGGTCTTCGGATCCGAGATCACCAGTTCATCGAGACTTCCCTCGAAAGCGAACTGATAGCGATCGCCACCGGACGAGCGCGCGGGCGCGTCGGTCGCCTGTCCCCCGCGCGTCAGGGCGAGCGCCTGGCGTACGCGTGCAAGTGCTTCCGCGCCGTCCACGGGCGAACGCAACCAGTCGATGACACCCGGCGGCATGCGCGCCCAGTCCCAATGGCGATCGACGGTATCCGCAGGGAGCAGGCCGATCACCGGCACGCGTGCGAGACGCTCGTCACCTTTCATCTGCGTGCAGAACGCGACCGCCTCGCGTGCCGGACCGACGAACTCGATCAGCACGACGTCGATGTCCGGATCCTGATTCAGGAATGCAAGGGCCTGCTGCAGATCTTTCGCGGTATAGATTGCATCGAAATTCTGGCCGTCGAGCGTGTCGAACAATACGCGCCGGTCGTCGCGATTGGTCGCGACGATGAGCACGGAGCCCTGGCCTCTTTCTTCGCGCGCCATCAGATCACCCAACGTCCGTCGCGCAGGCGCGGACGCTGCGGCATCACGCGCTCGAAACTCAGATGCTCGGTCACTTCTTCGAGGTTGTCGGGCAAGGTCAGTGCCCCCCCGATGAAGACCACCTTGCGTTCGTTGCCGCCCTTGGCACGGCCGATCTGTCGCAGCAGACCGATATTGGGTGGCCGCAGGTGGCCTTCGGCGCCGACGAAGAGATAAATGCCGAAATGCATGCTCTGCAGGATATAGCGCAGCGCATCGGCCATGCGTTTGGAGCCGGGGACGCGGACTTCACCCTCGCGCAGCGAGCTGATGCCGAGATCGTCCTGCCATTGATACACGGATTGGCCGCTGCGCAGCGCGAACTGACGGAATTGCGCCAGTACGTCGGCGACGTCGCCGGTCTCGACCACGACCACGTTCTGCTTCGACGCGATGACGCGATCGAACAGTCGGGAACTCAGTTGGCTGTCGCTGCTTTCGACGTTCACGCGTTGAAGACCGCCCCTCGCCAGCCTTGTCCGGACCCCTTGATTGCGGCCGACATTATCCCCAGCCACGCGGATTGACCAGAGGCGCAGCCAGCACGGATCATAGCCCGCCCCCACCTGCAGCCAGCCTCGCCATGTTCGAAGGACTTCGCTTTTCCCACTGGAAGACTGAACGCGGCGCCGACGGCATCGTCGTGCTGAGCTTCGACCGAGCCGGCGCCAGCGTCAATACGTTTTCGCGTGCGGTACTCGACGAACTCGGCGAAATCATAGAACGCCTTTCCATCGAGCCGCCGAAGGGCGTCATCGTCCGTTCGGCCAAGAGCGCCGGTTTCATTGCAGGTGCCGACATCCGCGAGTTCGAACAGTACGAGAAAACCGGCTCGGTGCTGGAATCGATACAGAACGGCCAGCGCGTTTTCGAGCGCTTTGCGCGACTGCCGTGCCGCACCGTCGCGGCGATTCACGGCCATTGCATGGGCGGCGGTACCGAGCTGGCGCTGGCCTGCCGCTACCGGGTCGCAAGCCGCGACCCGTCGACGCGGATCGGTTTGCCGGAAGTCAAGCTCGGCATTTTTCCCGGCTGGGGCGGCAGCGCGCGACTGCCTTATCTGATCGGCGCGCCCGCCGCGCTCGAGTTCATGCTGAGCGGCCGCAATGCGTCGGCCGAGAATGCGCGTGCCATGGGCCTCGTGGACGCCCTCGCCTCGCCCGAGCTGCTCGTGGAGCGCGCGCGCGAGGTCATTCTGCACCCCCCGTCCCGGCCGCTGAAGCAGCGCGCGCTGGCCTGGGCGACGAATCTCTGGCCAGCGCGCCAGATCCTGGCACCCATGGTGCGCAAGCAGGCTGCGGCCAAGGCCAGCCCTTCGCACTACCCGGCCCCCTTCGCACTGATCGACACCTGGCGACGCGGCGGCGCGCTCGGCAAGCGTCTGAACCATGAAGCACGTGCGGTCGCCAGACTTGCCCAGACCTCCACCGCGCGCAACCTGATCCGTGTGTTCTTCCTGCAGGAGCAGCTCAAGGGGCTGGGCGGCGGCATAGCTCACGACATTGATCACGTGCACGTGGTCGGCGCCGGGGTCATGGGGGGCGACATCGCGGCCTGGTGCGCGCTGCGCGGCTTCCAGGTCACGCTGCAGGACCGCGAGATGAAGTACATCCAGCCGGCGCTCGAACGCGCGCGCGCGCTGTATGCGAAGCGCCTGAAAACCGCCGAACGCATCAACCCGGCGGTCGACCGGCTGCAGCCCGACGTAACCGGCGCAGGCGCGGCCAAGGCCGATCTCGTCATCGAGGCCATCTACGAGAATCTCGAGGCCAAACAGGCGCTGTACGCACAGGTGGAATCGCAGTTCCACGAAGGAGAACTGCTCGCGACGAATACGTCGAGCATTCCGCTCGACCAGCTCAGCAGCCAGCTGCAGCGGCCGCAGCTTTTCCTGGGCCTGCATTTTTTCAATCCGGTCGCGATGATGCCGCTGGTCGAGGTCGTGACCCACGAACGCCTGGATCCCGACGCGGTCAAGCGCGTGCTCGCGTTCTGCAAAGCCATCGACAAGCTGCCGGTGCCGGTGAAGAGCTCTCCGGGCTTCCTCGTCAACCGCATCCTGATGCCGTACCTGCTCGAGGCGATGACGCTCTACAGTGAAGGAGTGCCGGGCCCCGTGCTCGACAAGGCGGCAAAGAAGTTTGGCATGCCGATGGGACCCATCGAGCTCGCCGACACGGTTGGCCTCGACGTCTGTGCCTCGGTTGGCCGGATCCTCGCCGGGTTCCTGGGCCTGGACCTGCCCAAGGGCATGGAAGCACTGCTCGAATCCGGCAAGCGCGGCAAGAAGGACGGCCAGGGTTTCTACGTCTGGCAGGACGGCAAACCGGTCAAGCCCCAGGTCGATCCCAACTACGAGCCGCCGGGCGACATCACCGATCGCATGATCCTGCCGATGCTCAACGAATCGGTCGCCTGCCTTGCCGAAGGCGTGGTCGAGAATGCGGACCTGCTGGACGCGGGCGTGATCTTCGGCACCGGTTTCGCACCGTTCCGCGGCGGCCCGATAGCCCACATCCGCAGCGAGGGCGCGGACAAGGTCAAGGCACGGCTCGAGGCGCTCGCGAGTCGCTACGGCAAACGCTTCGCGCCAAAGGCCGGCTGGGACCTGCTTGGCAGCGGCGGCTGAGCCCGGACGCCGGGCTCAGCGCATCGGACCGCACCTCCGGCGCGGACGTGCCTGGATTCGACCCGGCTCAGACGTCTCCGCCGCGGCCGCGTTCGTAGACGCGCAGATGCGCGGCAGCGGCCCGCAGCAACGGCATGTCGATGCCATGGACAGCACCGCGACCGATGAGGTCACCGACGATGTGTTCGCACTCGGTGGTCGCGCCACGGCGCAGGTCACGCAACATCGACGCCTGCAATGGTGAGGAAACCGCGGTCAGCGTCGCCGTCGCCTCCGACTGCGCGGTGGCGGCGACCGCATGGCCTTCGGCTGCGGCGATGGCGCAGGCTTCCGCGTAACAACGCTGCGCCAGCGCAGCGCCATCCGGTGTCGCGACAAGGTCGCCGATCGTTCCGCGCATCAGGCAGGTCATCGCCGCGAGCGTCGCAAGGAATGCGAATTTTTCCCACATCGCATCAATGATTCGTTCACTGCGGCGCACCTCCGCCGGGACCGCGAGGAGCGCCGGCGCCAGTTCGTCGAGACGTGCATCGGGAGCGCGGGCGCCGAAGGTCAACCGCTGCAGCTGGCCCAGATGCAGCACGCTGCCATCCGGCTGCTGGGCGACCGAGATGTGACACAGCCCGCCGAGCACGCGATCCGCGCCGAAAGCGAGATCGAGCCGATCCAAATGACGCAGGCCGTTGAGTAGCGGCAGCACGCGACTGTCCGGACCCACGGCCGGCGTGATCGCAGCCACTGCAGCATCGAGATCGTAGGCCTTGCACGCCAGCAGGATCAGATCGAACGTGGTGTTCGGCGGCACCGCCGTGAGCAGGTCCACAGCGGATGCGAAATCGCCCTGGGTGCTGTGCACACGCAGTCCGTCGCGCCGCAGCACGTCGGCGCGGGCCGGGCGCACGAGGAACGAAACGGCACGGCCCGACTGAATCAGGCGCGCGCCGAAATAGGCGCCGGTCGCGCCGGCGCCGAGAACGAGGACCCGCATCACATGGTGTGGGTCGGTCGATCCGACCCGAGGATGCCGGCGAGTATCGATTCGATCTTGGTCCGCGCAGCCTCGCCGTCGGCAGATTCGTTGAACTGCACGCCGATGCCGGCGGTGCGGTTGCCCTGCGCGCCCGGCGGCGTGATCCAGACCACCTTGCCGGCGACGGGCAGGCGGTCCTTTTCTTCCATCAGGGTCAGCAGAATGAAGACTTCGTCGCCCAGCGCGTAGCGCTTGGCCGTCGGGACGAACAGGCCGCCGTTCTTCACGAACGGCATGTACGCGTTGTAGAGCGCGCCCCTGTCCTTGATTGCCAGCGACAGAATGCCCTGTCGCGGCATTCCGCCCATTGCCGGGGTTGCCATGTCACGCCCTCCTCGCCGCCGGCGCCAATGCGCGCCAGGCCAGCAATAGCTCCAGAAGAAGCAGCTCGCTGCGTACCGGTGTGCGCAATTGCTCGCGCACGCGTCCGGCTTCGCGAAACCACTGCGCTAGCTTGTTGAAATCGCTGATGGCGGTCAAGGCGAGCGGTCCCCGCACGCCACGTGCCTGAGCCGCAGCCTCGGCCTGGGCGAGCTGCGCCGCGAACCAGGTCCGCCGCTCGCCCTCCGTCTTGGCCCAGCGATTCGCGACCTCGGCGGGCGCCGCCTTGTGCGCCCACAGATGCGCCAGGTCGGTGGCGACTTCGGTACGCAGGGCCAGTCCGCCGCCGCGCGCGAGGTCGAGCGCGAGCCCGGGATTGCCCGCGGCGGCATCCAGCGCCTGTGCCGCGCCGTCCACGCCCTGGGCCTTGAGCCAGGCCATGGCCTCGGTCGCCGTGGGCAAGCCAAAGTCCAGGCGCTGGCAACGCGAGCGTATCGTCGCCGGAAGCCGCGACAGCTGGTCGGCGACCAGCAGCATCACCGTGCCGGCGCCGGGCTCCTCGAGCGTCTTCAGCAACGCGTTCGCGGCGGCCGCATTCATCAGATCCGCCGGATCGATCAGCGCGACCTGATGCCCGCCGAACTGCGCGGTCATTGACAGCCGCTGCGACAGCGCGCGGATCTGATCGACGGTGATTTCCGTGCGCAAGGTCTTGCCGTCGTCGCGCAACTCCAGATTCACCTCGACACGATCCGGGTGGCTGCCAGCCGCCACGAGCAGGCAACCGCGACAGCGTCCGCAGGCTGCCTCGCCCGGCTTCTCGCACAGCAGCAGCGCCGCCAGCGCCGCCGCGAACGCCCGCTTTCCGAGCCCGGCCGGGCCGGCCAGCAGCAGTGCGTGCGGCATGGCGCCACGCCGCCGCCGTTCGAGCACATTGTTCCACAGGGAAAGATTCCAGCCAGGCCCGCTCATGCGCCGCTCCGTACAGCCAGGAATTGCGCCAGCGCCTGCTCGACCTGAGTGGTCACGCCATCAATGGACTGACTCGCATCGATCAGGCGAAATCGCGCCGGATCGGCCGCCGCGCGCTGGCGATAAGCGGCTCGCACACGCTCGAAGAAGTCGAGCTGCTCCTGCTCGATGCGATCGGCATCGCCACCCCGCGCACCCACGCGTGCAAGACCTTGCGCGACCGGCAGATCGAGCAGCAGGGTCAGGTCAGGGCGCAGACTGTCGGCGGCCCAGCACTCGAGATCGGCGATACGCGCGTGCGGCTGGCCGCGTCCGCCCCCCTGGTAGGCGAAACTCGCGTCGGTGAAGCGGTCGCTGACGACCCAGCGGCCTGCGGCGAGCGCCGGCGCAATGACCGCGCGCACGAGTTGCGCCCGCGATGCGAACATCAACAGCAATTCGCTCTCGGCACAAAGCCCGCGATAGGCCGGGTCCAGCAGCACGCGGCGTATCGCCTCGCCAGCCTCGGTGCCACCGGGTTCGCGCGTGAACAGCGCATCGATGCCGGCGGCGCCGAGGTAGTCGCGGATGTGCGCCAGCACGGTGCTCTTGCCCGCCCCCTCGCCGCCCTCGAGCGTGATGAAACCGCCGCGGCCGTTCATGGCGTGCGTCGCAGCTGATAGCGGGCGACGGCGCGATTGTGTGCGTCGAGATTCGCGCTGAATTCGTGCGAACCGTCGCCGCGCGCAACGAAATACAGAGCATCACCGGGCGCCGGCCGCACGGCGGCGCGCAGCGCGGCAACGCCGGGCAGCGCGATCGGCGTCGGCGGCAGGCCAGTCCGCGTATACGTGTTGTACGGCGTATCCGTGTCGAGGTCGCGCCGGCGCAGGTTGCCGTCAAAGCTGGCACCGAGTCCGTAGATCACGGTCGGGTCAGTCTGCAGTTTCATGCCCAGACGCAGACGGCGCGCAAACACGCCGGCGATGGCCGGGCGCTCATCGGCCTTGCCGGTTTCGCGCTCGACGATCGATGCCAGGATCAGTGCCTGGTAAGGCGACTCCAGCGGCAAGTCGGCGGCACGCGACGCCCAGGCAGCATCGAGTGCCCGACGCATGGCCTGGTACGCCTGACGCAGCAGATCGATGTCCCTGTCGCCCCGCGTCCACAGATAGGTTTCCGGCAGGAACCGGCCTTCCGCATGCTCCGCAGCCGCTCCCAGCTCGCGCATGATGTCGGCATCGGACAGCGTGGGCAGTGTCTGCTTCACGCCGGTTTCGGCCGCGAGCGCCGCGCGCAGCTGGCGAAAGGTCCATCCTTCCACGATGGTGAAACGATGGCGGATCACGTCGCCGGCGGCCATGCGCCGCAGCAAGTCCCGCGGTGTGGTGCCGCGCGGTACCGCGTACTCGCCGGCATGCAGCCGCGATGCAACGCCCATGCGCTGCGCCAGCGCACGCCAGTACAGATCGTGTGCGTCGCTGTAACCCGCGTCGCGGATCTGCCGGCGTATCGATGCGAACGATGCTCCGGCGGGCACATCGAGCACCGCGTCGTCGCCGAGGCGCAGCGGTGCATCGACGAAGCGGTTCCAGTCCTGCCACAACAGCCAGCCGCCAGCCGCGAGGGCAGTCAGCACGAGCAGGAAAAGCGCACGCAGCACGCCGCCGCGTTTCCGGGGCGCCCGCGGCGCCCGGCGCCCTCGCTTAGCCATGCGCCGGCTCCATCAGTCCGAGTGCCCGCCATTCCGTCTGCAGCGCGCGTGCGACGGCGCCGGGCGCGAACGCCCGGGCGTCGATATGGCTGACCGGCAGGATGCCGCGCAGACTGGAGGTCAGGAACACTTCATCCGCTCGCATCACGTCGTCCCAGGTCAGTCGCGCGACCGTCACGTCGCGGCGCGCCATCACTTCGGCGCGCGCCACTCCGGCGACGCCGCATTCGTCGAGCGCCGGCGTGAACAGGCCGGCGCCCCGCACCATGAACAGGTTAGCTGCCGTGGCGCTGATCACGTTGCCGGCGCTGTCGGCGAGCAACCCTTCAGCGATGGACGGGTCATTCCATTCTGCTCGCGCCAGCACTTGCTCGAGGCGGTTCAGGTGCTTCATGCCAGCCAGCCGCGGCTGGGCCGCGAGGCGCAAACCGCAGCAGCGTACCCGGATTCCGTGTGCGTACCAATCGGCCGGAACGACCGGCGCCGGTGCCGCCGTCACTATCCAGGTCGATTCGGGCACGGCCGGCGGCGCATACCCGCGCTCTCCGGCGCCGCGCGTCAGTGTGATGCGCACGACGGCGCGCGGCAGTCTTTCGCACGCGCGGCGGGCAGTCGCCTCGACCGCCGCTCGCGGCGGCATGCGCAACGCGAGCCGCGACGCACCGGCTTCAAGGCGTGCCCAATGACGCGGCCACAGCGGCGCAGCGCCCTCGCAGAACCGCACGGTCTCGAACAGCCCGTCGCCGTACAGCAGGCCCCGGTCGAGCACCGTGACCGCGGCAGCCGGATGACCATCGACGAAACTGCGCATGGTCACGTGTCGAGCCCCAGCGCGCGCAGCAAACCGCGCGCCTTGTGCCGCGTTTCCTCGAGTTCACGCGCGGCGACGGAATCCACGACGATGCCCGCACCGGCGCGCCAGCGCAGGTGGTCGCCGCAACGGCTGATGGTCCGGATGAGGATGTTGAGATCGAGATCGCCGTCGCGGTTCAGATAACCGATGGCGCCGGTGTACGCGCCGCGACCACGCCCTTCGAGCTCGGCGATGATCTGCATGCAGCGCACTTTCGGGCAACCCGTGATGGTGCCGCCCGGAAACACCGCGCGGATGACTTCACCCGGCGACACCGCGCGCCGCAGGGTAGCGCGCACGTTCGAGACGATGTGATGCACATGCGCATAGGTTTCCACGCTCATGAGCTCATCGACGACAACGCTGCCCGGCAGCGCGACGCGGCCGAGGTCGTTGCGCTCCAGGTCGATCAGCATCACGTGCTCGGCGCGCTCCTTCGGATGCCCGACGAGTTCGCGGATCCTCGCGGCATCGTCGTCGCCGGGAAAGCGTGGCCTTGTGCCGGCGATCGGACGCGTCTGTACGCAATCGCCCTGCGCCTGCACGAGACGCTCGGGCGACGAGGAGATCACGGACCAGCCGTCATGCTGGAACAGTCCCGCGAAAGGGGATGGATTCGCTGCACGCAGATTCGCGTAGAGCTGCGCCGACGACACGGGTCCGGCTAGCCGGGCGCGCCATTCGCGCGACAGGTTGACCTGGAAGACATCGCCGGCACGCAGGTACTCGTGGATACGCGAGACCCCGTCGAGGAAGACCTGTGGCGCGTCCTCGTCGACGGCAGCGATCGCAACCGGCCGCGGCAGGGGCACCGGCGCAACGACGAGATCGGCCTCGATGTCATCGAGCAAGCCGGCGTATTCGGCTTCGGCGACGAGCAGCGTGCGCCCGCGCTCGTGGTCCGCGAGTACACCGACCGGACAGCGCAGCGCGATCGCGCGCGGCAGATCCTGGTCGGGTGCAACCGGCAGCTGCAGCACCGGCTCGATGCTGGCCGCCAGTTCGTAAGCAAGAAACAGCGCCCAGCCACCACGAAACGGCAACCCGGCACTCGATTCGTCCCGCGCGCAACGCGACGCGCGCCAGCGGCGGTCCAGCTCCGCAAGAAAATCGGTGCCGAGGTCGCCACCCTGCGCATCGACCACGCGACCGGACTGCAACTGGATCAGCCAGTCCTGCGGAAACGCCGCCAGGACGTCCCAGCGCGCGTTCCCGCCCCGCGCAACGCTCTGCAACAGGCACGGATAGCGCGCTGGCTGCGCCGCCGCCAGCGCGAGCAGATCATGGAGCTGCGGCAGCTCGCGTACGGCGAGAGCCGGCCGTGGCAGCGCGGAGGCAATGTCGGACACGACTCAGGATCGTCCTGCGCAACGGGATGGGCGACGCGCCCCACGACCGCCGCCGATCCGCCGCGCGAAGCACGACCGCGACGGTGCCACAGCGGTGCGGCCGGACGACGGGCCAGTCCTGCCGCAATACCTTGGGGGGCGCGCAGACACGCCCGGCGGAACTCAGGCGCGCCGGAACACGAGGGTTCCGTTCGTGCCGCCGAAGCCGAACGAGTTCGACAGCACGACATCGATCGCGGCCTGACGCGCAGTGAGCGGCACGTAGTCGAGATCGCAACCTTCGCCGGGCTCGTCGAGATTGATCGTCGGCGGAATCACGTTGTCGCGCAGTGCGAGCACCGAGAAAATCGCCTCGATCCCGCCGGCTGCACCCAGCAGATGGCCGGTCATCGACTTCGTCGACGAGACCATGACCTTGTGCGCGTGTGCACCCAGCGCATGTTTCATACCCTGCGTCTCCGCAAGATCGCCGGCCGGCGTCGAGGTGCCGTGCGCATTGATGTAGTCGACGTCGGTCGCGTTCAGTCCGGCGTCCTTGAGAGCGTTGATCATGCAGCGCGCAGCCCCGTCGCCACTCTCGCTCGGCGAGGTCATGTGGTACGCATCGCCGCTCATGCCGAAGCCGGCGAGCTCGGCATAGATGCGCGCACCACGCGCCCGGGCGTGCTCGTAGTCTTCGAGGATCAGCACGCCGGCGCCGTCGGACAGCACGAAGCCGTCGCGATCCTTGTCCCAGGGGCGGCTGGCGCGCGCCGGGTCCTCATTGCGCGTCGACAGCGCGCGCGCCGAACAGAAGCCGCCGATGGCGGTACCCGTCGTCGAGTATTCGGCGCCACCCGCAATCATCGCATCGGCATCGCCGTAGGCGATCATGCGCGCGGCGATGCCGATGTTGTGCGCCGCCGTGGTGCAGGCCGTCACCACGGAAATGTTCGGTCCCTTCACGCCGGTCATGATGGAAACATTGCCGGAGATCATGTTGATGATCGTCGAGGGCACGAAGAACGGCGAGATCTTGCGCGGACCGCTTTCGGCGAGTATCTGGCTCGTGCGTTCTATCGTCGCTATGCCACCGATACCGGCCCCGACGCTGACACCGATGCGCTCCGCATTGGCTTCGGTGATCTCCAGCCCGGAATCCTTGAGCGCATCCAGCGATGCGGCGACACCATAGTGGATGAACGCGTCCATCTTCTTCACGTCTTTCGGCGCGATCCAGCGCGTCGGATCGAAGTTGCGCACTTCACCTGCAATGCGCGTGGAATAGGCGCTCGCGTCGAAGTGCGTGATGGGACCGATACCACTGACGCCGGCAACGATGTTGTTCCAGGCGGTGGTGAGATCATTGCCGACCGGGCTCAGTATGCCCATGCCGGTGATGACGACGCGACGCTTGCTCATGCGAATGCTTCCAGACAGAAATAGCGGCGCCGACGGCCGCGTGCACGCCGTGGCTACGGCGAACTCGAACCGGCGGGACGGCGGCCCGGGAACGGCCGCGCCGGAACGCCTCGAACACGGCGGTCCCAAAACGCGAACTGCGCCATGCGGCGCAGCTCGGATGCAGCTTGAGGATCAGACTCAGGGCTTGACGTGAGCCTTGATGTAGTCGACCGCCTGCTGCACGGTCGTGATCTTCTCGGCTTCCTCGTCCGGAATTTCGCACTCGAATTCTTCTTCGAGCGCCATCACCAGCTCCACGGTATCGAGCGAGTCGGCGCCGAGATCGTCCACGAAGGAAGCGTTCTGGGTGACTTCGTCTTCCTTCACGCCGAGTTGTTCGACGACGATCTTCTTGACGCGTTCTTCGATGCTGCTCATTGTGCAAATTCCTCCCGGAGGGAATAGTTCAAAATCGAAAACACACTTCCTGTCGTCCGCAGCGCCCTGCGCCTGCACCGCGTACCGCGGGCAGCTGCGTCTGCGTGACCGATCCTTGGCAACACAAAGCCCGGCGATTGTAGAGGAATCGGATCAGACCAACCAGATACGGGCGTTTGAGTCGCCGCCGACCTCCAAATCGCTGATTTATCAGGGCATGTACATGCCGCCATTCACGTGCAGCGTCTCTCCGGTGATCCAGGCGGCAGCGGGTGATGCGAGAAACGCCACCGCCTGCGCGATGTCGTCTGGCTGGCCGAGACGACCGAGCGCGATCTGCGCGAGCATCGCCTCCTTCTGCTCTTGAGGCAGGGCCGCAGTCATGTCGGTTTCGACGAAGCCGGGAGCCACCACGTTGACCGTGATGCCGCGAGAACCGATCTCGCGCGCGAGCGATTTCGAGAATGCGATGATGCCCGCCTTGGCGGCCGCATAGTTCGCCTGACCCGGATTGCCGGTCAGACCGATAACGGACGCAATGCTGATGATACGGCCCTTGCGCGCCTTCATCATGCCGCGCATCACGGCCTTGGAGGTCCGATAGACCGAGCTCAGGTTGGTATCGAGAATCACCTGCCAGTCGTCGTCCTTCATGCGCATGAGCAGCTGGTCGCGCGTGATTCCGGCGTTGTTCACCAGTATGGACACACTGCCGAATTCCTTGCCGATCGCATCGATCAGCGCATCGACAGCGGCACCGTCGGTCACGTTCAGCACGCGACCGTGACCGCCCAGCGGCGCAAGCGCCTGGCCTATCGCCTCGGCACCCGCCTCACTCGTCGCCGTACCGATCACGGTCGCACCGGCCTCGGCCAGGCGCCGCGCGATGGCGGCACCGATACCGCGGCTGGCACCCGTGACGAGCGCGACCTCGCCCTGCAGATTTCCACTCATGACATTGTTCCGTATGTAATATTATGGAAAATGCTAAATCCGTCCGGACGTGTGCTTCGGCAACCGCCGGGATCGCCGGAACACCGGGCGGTTCGCCGGGGCGTCCGGCCGGCGACTCCGCGCCGGGCACCGTGGCGCGCTCAGTAGCGCACCAGCGCCGAGCCCCAGGTGAATCCGCCGCCGAACGCTTCCATCAGCAGCAGCTGGCCGCGCTCCACGCGTCCGGAGCGCACGGCGTAGTCGAGCGCCAGCGGCACTGAACCGGAAGACGTGTTGCCGTGCCTGTCGACCGTGACGATGACGCGATCCATCGGCATTTCGAGGCGCTTGGCCGTGGCCTGGATGATGCGCAGGTTGGCCTGATGCGGAATCAGCCAGTCGATCGAGGACTTCTGCAGATCATTCGCGGCCAGGGTTTCCTCGACGACTGCATCGAGCGTCTTCACCGCGACCTTGAACACCTCGTTTCCGGTCATGAGCACGCGCACGCCGGCATTGTGCTCCTGCGGCCGGAAGCCGGAGGACACACCGACGGGGTTCCACAGCAGTTCCTTGTAAGCGCCGTCGGCGTGCAGATGCGTGGAGATGATGCCGGGCTCGCTGTCGGCGGTCAGCACCACGGCCCCGGCGCCATCACCGAACAACACGCAGGTCGAACGGTCGGTCCAGTCGAGCATGCGCGTCAGGGTCTCGGCGCCGACGACCAGCGCCTTCCGGACGGTGCCCGAACGCACGAACTTGTCGGCGACGCTGAGCGCATAGATGAAGCCGGAACAGGCGGCATTGACATCGAACGCCGCACAGCCGTTGGCACCAAGGCGGTGCTGCAGCAGGCAGGCAGTGGAAGGAAAGATGAGATCGGGCGTGGTCGTGCCGACGATGATGAGCTCGATCTCGCGGATGTCGACGCCGGCAGCATCGAGGGCCGCGCGCGCGGCGCGCTCGGCGAGATCGGACGTGGTCTGTCCTTCCGCGGCGACATGGCGCTGGCGGATGCCGGTGCGACTGTGGATCCATTCGTCGGATGTGTCGACGAGCTTCTCCAGGTCCGCGTTGGTCAGGACCTTCTCCGGCAGATAGCTGCCGGTGCCTGCGATACGGGAATGAATCAGAGCGGCTTCCCCCTGCACCTGGACGCATCTGGACGGCGCGCCCCGCAAGCGGGATCGCGACCTGCAAACGAATTCCGGCGCCTGCGCGCCGGAATTCGTTTGGACTTCGGTTGGCCGGCTGGCGGCCGCGACGATCAGTCTTCGGCGTGGACCGGGGTCTTGCTCGGAATCACCTGGCGACCGCGGTAGTACCCGTCCTTGGTGATGTGATGACGGACGTGGACTTCGCCCGTCGTCGGGTCGGTGGCCAGCTGCTTGGCCGTCAGCGCGTCGTGCGAACGGCGCATGCCGCGGGTCGACGGGGTCTTGCGGGATTTCTGAACTGCCATGGGAACTCTCCAAGAAACTCGTATGTTCGCTTGCCGTAAGCGGTGACGAACCAATCCGTTACGCGGCCTGCGCCGCACCTGCGCCAATTGCGTGGCGCCACCGCTGCTGCTTCTATCCCTTCTTCAGACTGCTCAGCGCGGCAAACGGACTCGGCCGCTGCGGCGCTTCAGTCTGCTCCGGATCGGTGGACCAGGTCAGGTCCGACTCTTCCAGCCCCGGTTTGACCGGAATCAAGGGCAAGGCCAGCAGCATCTCGTCCTCGATCACTTCCGCAGGTCTGATCTCGGCGGACTCGAGCAGCAATGGCTCGTATCCGGGTGGCAGGCCTGCTTCATCCTCTTCCCGCGTGATCAAACCCAGCCGGGTATCGACGCTGACGGGCATTGCAAACGGCTCCAGCGTGCGCTGACAGGTCAGGGTCAGTTCTGCCTGTGCCCGCAGCGCGATATAGGCCACGCCCAGCTCATCACGATCGAATTCGATATCGTACGCGATCGTTCCGACCGGCGCCGCCAGCGCGTCAGCAAGACGCGACAGGTCGGCCACGGGCAGATGACCATTGAACGAACGCCGCGCCGAAACCATGCGCCAAGCGTCCACAATCTCGGGGAAAGGCGCAGACATGGGCGCGCGATGGTAGTTACGGCGGCCCCGGAAGTCAAACCAAACCGGCGCCCGCTCCGTCACTTAGGACAGGTCCCCGGCCGGGATCCGCGACATTGCGCCAGCGCTCATGGCGCCGCCCCCGCCAGCCTGCCAAAGGCTTGCAGGGCAAGCGCTTTGCCGCACGCTTGCCACAACGAGGCCGCGGCAACCAAAGCCCGGTTCGCATCTACCGAGGGCATCTCCCGCACAGGTCGGCGTCGATTTACGCCCGGACGGGCTTGCGGCAGACTCGGGCTGATGAATTACCTGATTGTATCCATCGCCCTGGTGCTGCTGGGGCTGTCGTATTTTTTCGTTCGGGAGCACCGGTGGCGTCAGCGAGAGCGCCGCCGGGAGCGGGCGCTACGGACGCTGCTCGACGAGGCCGATGCGCTCGAGGCCAGCCTGCTGACCTGTCGGGAGCGCATGCAGACCCTGCGCGGCATGCTGGTCGACCTGCCGGAGGAAATGACCGGCGACGCTGACGAGGCGCTGGCCGCGGACGACAAGGTACAGGCGGCGCTGCGCGACCTGTTGCAGCATCGGCTCTGGATAAGGCAGCACGCCGACACCGCCGGGCAGCAGGAGCTCGACGCGGCGGTCGAAGCGCTGCATCAGTCGCGCCGCTCGATGGAGCAGCAGCTCGCGCGGCTCGATGAGATCACGACGGCACTGCGCGAGGCGCGCGCGCGATGAGCGGCAGCGAACCACTCGACGGGGTCGATCTCGTGCTGGGCTCGACGTCGCGCTACCGCGCCGAACTGCTGCGCCGTCTGACCCCGCACTTTCGCCAGGCAGCACCCGATGTCGACGAAACGCGCCTGCCGGGGGAGGCGCCGGCGGCACTCGCTGCCCGACTTGCCCGGACCAAGGCCGACACCGTTGCTGCGCGTTTTCCCGGCAGCGTCGTGATCGGCTCGGACCAGGTCGCCGAACTCGACGGCGAAGTACTGGGCAAGCCCGGCAGCAGCGTCCGCGCACAGGCCCAGCTCGCCCGCTGCAGCGGCCGCACCGTGCGCTTCCATACGGCGCTCTGCCTCGTCGACACGCGCGGTGCCGCCGCGGAGGTTCACGCTGACACCGACGTGACGACGGTGCAGTTCCGCGTGCTCACCGAAGAGGAGATTGCCCGCTATGTCGCTCGCGAACAGCCGCTGGACTGCGCCGGCAGCTTCAAATCCGAGGGACTCGGTATCGCCCTGTTCGAGCACATCGCCAGCAACGATCCGAGCGCACTGATCGGCTTGCCAATGATCGCGCTGTGCCGCCTGCTGCGGGCGGCAGGTATCGCAGTGCTCTAGGAGCCTCGCGGCACGCAGCCGGGGATGCAGGGCGCGGCGCCCGCCGGCGATGGGCCGGGCCTGCATTCCCGATACCCGCGGCAACGAAGACTGCGGCGTTCGCGGGTTCGGCAGCCCGCCGGCAGGCTGCCGCACTTCATCGGACAGCACCTTGCTCGGGCTGCATCGCCGCCTCGCCGGCGCAATCCGGCGTCGCACCCGGTTCCGGCACGCGGCCTCGATACCACGCAAACACCTTGCGCCCGCCGAACAGCGACAGCTCGTCGAGCAATTCCATGTCCATGACGCGCAGACACAGCGACTGCTGCCACACGGTGCGCTCGCGCACGCTGCCGGTCGTGCGCTCGACGACGAGCAACATGCTGCGGCCCGCGTGCTGCGTGCGCAGACCGTGCTCGTCCCGCTGCCATAGCGCCAGCTGCGGGGCGCGGCCGTGCTTGACGTTGCGCGGATGATCGAGCGAATAGACGCGCTGCGCGGCATCGAGCTGGAAGTCGAGCTCGGCGCCGAGCAGAAAATTGTCGGCGACGAGCACCGGCGAGCGATCGCGCTCGCGCGCGAGCCAGTCCGCGGTTCGCGCGCCCGCTTCGTACCAGCCCACGAAGTTGTAGGGAAACGCCTTGTAGGTGGCGAGCCGCTGGGCCAGCAGCGGGTTCGCGGCGGCGGCCAGATAGCCGAGCGCGCCGGCACACCCCAGGGAGGCGAGCGCACAGGACGCCGCGACAACACGGCGCGAGACAGCCCCGTCGGCCAGCAGCCGCGCCAGCGCAATCAGTGCCGCGACATAGGCAGGTAACGGCCAATGCAGACGGAAGCGCAGGTCGTCGCCGAACAGGCCGAACACGAAGTAGCCGATAGCGACACAGAGCCCCGACCAGGCCAGTACGGCCGCGGCCAGCGATTCGTTGCGCACGCGCCAGCTGCGCCACAGCGCCCAGAGCAACACGCCGTACAGCAGCGGGGTCACCACCAGCGCCTGCTCGAGCGGCTGCGCGAGGCCGTCGGCATGGAAGCGCCAGGGGTGACGCTCGACGAGCTGAAAGCTCAGTCCGGACCAGCCTTGCGAGGCGTTGAACAACAGCAGCGGCAACAGCCCCAGCGAACCGGCCGCAAGCGCGAACCAGAATCCGCACCGACTCCACCAGGCGCGCGCGCCGCGAACGCACAGCAGCAGGCCGATTCCCCCGGGCAGCAGCATGGCTGCCCGGTAATGCGACAACCACGCCAGCGCGAGCCCGGCACCGAGCAGCACGTTGCCGTGCGCTTCGCCGCGGGCGAGCCGCAGCAGGCCCGAGAGCATCGCGAGCGCCGCCAGCGTGAGCGGCACGTCGGGCATCGCCATGACGCCGAGCGTGCCGCCGAGCGGCAACAACAGCCAGCCGATCGCGACCCACGAAGCCGAAGCCACATCCGATTCGCGCCGCGCGACCTGCCACAGCCACAGCGGCAATGCGGCGCCCAGCAGCAGGAACAGACTGCGCATGCCGAGCGGCGAGTGGCCGAACACGGTTTCGCCGGCACGGATCAGCAATGCCGTCGCCGGCGGCACGTCGGTGAACGACCAGTCCAGCGCACGGCTTTCCTGCCAGTAGAAGGCCTCGTCACCGAACGGTGCGAGCGTCGCCGCGATGTGAAGCTTGATCGCCTGCACCGCGAACCATATGAGTACGAACACGGTCAGCACGTGTCGCGTCGGACGCGCGACGCTGGCTACACTCAACTCACGGTGCACTGCGCATCCTCAGCCGGCCTGATCATGACTGCCACTTCACCCGATTCCCCGCTCGTTCTGCCGCCCGAGCTGCGCACGCGGCTCGACCGCTCCGTCGCACAAGTCAACGGCGTGCTGCTCGGCAAGGCCGCGCAGGTCAACCTCGCCTTCGTCAGCCTGATCGCCGGCGGCCATCTGCTCATCGAAGACCTGCCGGGCGTCGGCAAGACCACCCTGGCGCACGCACTCGCCGCGACCCTGGACCTCAGCTTCCAGCGCATCCAGTTCACGAGCGACCTGTTGCCGTCGGACATTATCGGCGTCGGCATCTTCGAACGCGACCACAACCGTTTCGAGTTCCACGCCGGACCGCTGTTTGCACAGCTGGTGCTGGCTGACGAGATCAATCGCGCGACACCGAAAACACAGAGTGCCCTGCTCGAGGCCATGGCCGAACAGCAGGTGACGGTCGACGGCCGCACGCATGCGCTGCCCTCGCCATTCTTCGTCGTCGCGACCCAGAACCCGCTCGATCTCGCCGGAACCTACCCCCTGCCCGACTCCCAGCTGGATCGCTTCATGCTGCGCATCAGTCTCGACTATCCGAGCCGCGAGGCGGAGCGCGAACTGCTGACGTCCACCAACCGGCAGGAACTCATCGCCACCTTGAAGGCCTGCATGAGCGCCGAGGACATCCATGCCTTGCGCCAGTCCGTCACCAGCGTGGTCGCGAGCCCGGCACTGATCGACTACCTGCAGGCACTGATCGGCGCCACGCGCACGCATACGGACATTCGCATCGGCCTGTCGCCGCGCGCCGGCCTCGCGCTGCTTGCCGCGTCGCGCGCGCAGGCGCTCGTGAGCGGTCGCGGGTACGTGCTGCCGGAGGACGTGCAGGCCGTGTTCGTGCCGGTCACTGCGCACCGCCTCACGCTGACCGGCAGCGGGCAGCGCGACCGTGTCGCCGTCGCTCGCGAACTCATCACCGGCGTGGCCGTGCGTTGAGCATCGCGGCGCCCCTCGGAAAATTATGGCTGGACCTGCTGCAGCGGGCTGAAAAACGCTTGCCGGCGTTGACGCGGCTGCGCGAGCGGGAGAGCCTGCCGATCCGGCTCGACCGCCGCCGCATCTATGTGCTCCCGACCGCGTTCGGCCTCGTGTTCGCGGCGATGCTGTTCGTCATGAGCATCGGCGCGCTGAACTACTACAACAATCCTGCCCTGCTGCTGACTGCCCTGCTCGGCTCGGTCAGCGTGCTCAGCATGCTCGTCGCGTTCCGCACGCTCGACGGCAGCTGCCTGGATCGCGTGCAGACCGAACCGTGTCACGCGGGCGACCCGCTGATTCTCGAGCTGGTATTCGCGGCAGGTTCGCGCCTGCGACCCGGCATGCGCATCGACATCGGCGACAGCCGCGCGACGGTCACCGCGCTGCCCGGCGAACCGTTGCGCGCCGTGATCTCCCTGCCGACGACGCGACGCGGCATGATGGTCCTGCCGCGCATCCGCGTCTGGACACGCTGGCCCTATGGGCTGTTCCGCGCCTGGAGCTGGCTCAATCCACAGATCGAGCTGCTGGTGTATCCGCGCGCCGAACCCGGCGCGACACCATTGCCGCAGGGCGGGCGCGAGGCGCAGCGCAGCCGTGCGCAGCCCCTCGGTGAGGAATTCGGTGCACTGCGCGAGTACCGCGCCAGCGATCCGCGCCGTCTCATCGCCTGGAAAGCCAGCGCGCGCGCCGACCGCCTGCTCGTGCGCGAACCGGAGCAGCTGACCGGCGAGGATTACGTGCTCGATTTCGACGCGCTGACGGCGCTCGATCTCGAGGCGCGCATCTCACGCCTTACGCGCTGGGTACTGATGGCCGAGGAGCGCCGCGTACGCTATGTGCTGGTGCTGCCCGGCCAGCGCCTGGGTCCCGATCTCGGCAGTGCGCATGCGCGTCGCTGCCTGCGCGAACTGGCACTGCTCTGATGCGACTCACCCGGCGACAATTCGACCTGACCGCACTGACGGCGCTCTGTGCGAGCTGGCTGCATGCGCCCCATTTTCCAGCGTGGCTCACACTCGCGTTCACGCTGCTGATCGCCGCGCGCTGGCTGCAACGGCGCCTGCGGCCCGACTGGGGCAAGCCTTCGCCGCTGCTGCGCCTGCCGCTGACCCTGGCCCTGCCGGTCGCGGTGTGGCTGCAATACGGCAACATCTTCGGCCTGGATCCCGGCAGCGTGTTCGCCGTCGGCATGCTGGTGCTCAAGCTCGCCGAGAGCGAAACCGCGCGCGACGCGCGTGCGGTCTCGACGTTCGCGATGTTCGTGCTCATGGCCGCGCTGCTGTTCGAGCAGGATCTGCTGACGACGCTCTACGTCGGCCTCGGCGTGGTGCCGCTGCTGCTGACCTTGCGCGCACTCGAATACGAGGAAAACGCCGCGCAGTCTGCGGCAGCGCCCGCGAACCTGCGCAGCAGCGCCGCGGCGGTGCTCGCCAACCTGGCCGCAGCGGTGCCGCTCGCCCTGCTCGTATTCCTGTTCCTGCCGCGCCTGGCAGCGCCCCTCTGGGCCGCGCAGACGGCACCGCAAGGCAAGACCGGTCTCAACGATTCGATGTCGCCTGGCAATCTCGGGCAGCTCCTGCTCGACGACAGTCCCGCATTTCGCGTGAGCTTCGACACCGTGGTGCCGCCGCCCGCACAGCGGTACTGGCGCGGTGTGGTGCTCTGGCGCTACGACGGCCAGCGCTGGTCCCGCGCCGGCGGCGTGCCCCTCGACCCCACGCGCCAGCCGCTGCAACCGCTCAGCCCGGAAGTCGGCTACGAGATCACGCAGGAGCCTAGCCAGCGGCGCTGGCTGTTCGCACTGGACATGCCCACCAGCAACGTGGAGGGCGCGCAGCGCGACGAGGATTACACGCTCGCAGCGCCGCGGCCGGTAGGAAAGCTCAAGGTCTACCGATTGCGGTCGGCGCCGATCTACTCGCTGGATGGCCTGGACTCCCGGCAACGCCAGCGCGGCCTGCGGCTGCCGGGTGGATTCAATCCGCGTGCGGTCGCACTCGGCCGGCAATGGGCTCAGCAGCATGACGATCCGGAGAAAATCGTCCAGGCCGCGCTCGACCTCATCCGTCGCGATTTTCGCTACACGCTGACCCCGCCGCCGCTGGGGCGCGATGCGATGGACGATTTCCTGTTCGAGACTAAAGCCGGCTATTGCGAGCACTTCTCGTCGGCATTCGCCGTCCTCATGCGCGCTGCCGGCATACCGACACGAGTGGTGCTGGGCTACCAGGGCGGCTACTGGAGCGATGTAGGCGACTACATGGTCGTGCGTCAGTCCGACGCGCACGCGTGGAACGAAGTCTGGCTCGCCGACCGCGGCTGGGTCCGTATCGATCCCACCGCGGCGGTGCGCCCGGATCGCGTCGAGCTCGGCGCCGGCACGGTCAACGCGACCGGATCGGGCTGGTTCGGACGCGAGTGGGCACTGGCGATGCGCAACCGCTGGGACCTCGTCAACCGGCTCTGGACCCAGGTGGTAGTGCAGTTCGACGAACTCACGCAACGCGGCCTGTTGCGCAGCGTCGGCATCGACCAGGCGGACTGGCGGCAGCTCGGGCTCGCGTTCGCGATCTGCATGAGCCTGCTCGCCGCCCTCGGCCTGTGGTGGGCGCTGCGCCGCGATCGAGGCGGCGACGCCCTCGCCCACGCCTATGAACGACTCTGTGCCCGGCTTGCCGGCCGACTCGGAATCGCGCGGTCGCCGGCCGAGGGGCCGGCGGACTATCTGCGCCGCGTGCTGCAGCAGCAGGCGCAGGCGCGCGCGATCATCGAACCGCTGTTTCAACGCTATATACAGTTGCGCTATGCGCAATCCGACATCGATCCTGCCACCGTGCGCGATTTCGCACGCGCCGTGCGCCGGGCGGATCTGCGCCGTTCGCCGATCACCTGACACGCACGCCGCGACGACACGACGCGGTGTATCGTCGGATCCGTCGATGTCGTGCCGGGAGCCGCCATGTCTGTCATCCGCCTGAGTCTGCTGGTCGCGCTGCTCACCATGGCCGGCTGCGCGACCGCGCCGAAGCCGCTACAGGGTGAGTTCGCTGCCGCCGTGCCACGAGACACCGCAGGGAGCGGCCAGAAAGTACGCTGGGGCGGCGAGATCATCCGGGTCGTCAACGCCGCCGACCGCTCCTGCTTCGAAGTCCTCGCTCGCCCGCTCGACAGCCGAGCCCGGCCGCAGCGCCGCGATCAAAGCGATGGCCGTTTCCTGGCCTGCCGCAATGGCTTCTATGATCCGGCCGTCTTCGAAGCCGGCCGCGAAATCACCGTCACCGGCCAGCTGGACGGTGACGAACTGCGCAAGGTCGGCGACTACGACTATCGCTACCCGCGCGTCGCCGCCGATGTGATCTATCTCTGGAACGAACGCGAGACGGTCGGCTACACCTATCCGTGGTTCCACGATCCGTTCTGGTACCGGCCCTGGTGGGGGCCTTCCTATCTGGTCATCCACCATTCCCACGACCGGCGCAAACAGTAGGCGGGCCGGCAGACGCAGCGCGATGACGACGTTTCATCGCCCGTCACCGCGAGGATGCCGCGTGAACAATAGGATGCGCGCTCAGGCGAAACCGCCGCGCAAAGGCGCGCCCGCCAGCAGGTGCAGGTGCAGCTGGAACACGGTCTGGCCGCCGTGCGCATTGCAGTTGACGACGCAGCGATAGCCATCGTCGGCAAAGCCCTCGCGCCGGGCATAGGCCGCCGCCGCAAGAAACAGCTTTCCGACGAGCTCCGCGTGTCCCGCCGTCACGTCGTTCAGTGTGGCGATCGGCGTCTTGGGTACGAACAGCACGTGCACGGGGGCCTGCGGACTGATGTCCTTGAAGGCGATGAGATCATCGTCCTCGTAGACGATATCGGCGGGAATTTCGCGGCGGATGATCTTTCCGAAGATCGTGTCGCTCATGAGGCTCCTTCAGGGTCGGGGTCAATGCCGTGCGCCCCCGGTCGCGCCGCGGACGCCTTTCACTATCGCGACGGCGCCGCGCGCCGTCAGGTCAAGGCCTGGCGACTGCCGAACGCATGGGCCAGCGTACCGCGGTCGATGAACTCGAGCTCGCCGCCAAGCGGAACACCGTGCGCGAGGCGCGTCGCCGGCACACCGGCCTCGCGCGCGAGCTGCGACAGCAGGTGTGCGGTCGCCTCGCCTTCGACCGTCGGATTCGTCGCGACGATGAGCTCCCTGACCTCGCCGCTGCGCAGCCGTTCGGTCAGCAGGTCCAGGCCGAGTTCGCGCGGACCCAGGCCGTCCAGCGGACTGAGCCGCCCCAGCAGCACGAAGTAGAGGCCGCGGTAGCCGGTCGCGGTTTCGACCGCCGCCTGGTCCACGGGACTCTCCACGACACAGAGCAGCCCGGCATCACGGGACGGACTGGCGCACACACTGCAGATGTCGCCTTCGCTGAAACCGCGACAACGCCGGCAGTTGCCGATGCGTTCCACGGCCGCGGCAAGCCGCTCGGCAAGGCGTCTCGCACCGGCACGGTCGCGCTCCAGCACGTGGAAGGCCATGCGTTGCGCGCTTTTCGCGCCCACGCCCGGCAGACAGCGCAGCGCCTCGATGAGCTCGGCGAGCAGCGGCGAACCGGCGCTCATGCGTCAGAACGGCAGCGAGAAGCCCGGCGGCAGATTCATGCCGCCGGCGACGCCAGCCATGCGCGCCTGGGTCTCGGTCGCGAGCTTGTTCGCCGCATCGTTGAATGCCGCCGCAATCAGGTCCTCGGCCATCTCCGGATCATCCTGCATCAGCTTGCGATCGACATTGACGCGGCGCACTTCGTGTCGGCCGTTCATGAGCACGCTGACAAGTCCGCCGCCGGCACTGCCGGTCACTTCGAGCCGGGCGATCTCCTCCTGTGCCTTCTTGAGGTTCTCCTGCATGCGCTGTGCCTGCTGCATGAGGTTGCCAAGGGGTCCACGCATGAATTGGCTCCAGAAATTCGAATCGTTGCGAAAGTGGTGACGGCCATCGGGTTCGCCAAGGGACTTCCCTCAGGCGCCGGGGGGGGCGCTGTCGACACGGACCGAACCCGGCACGATGCGCGCGCCCAGTTCGCGGACCGCTGCCTGTACGAACGGATCACGCTCCATGTCTTCCTCGGCTTGCTGCTGCCGCGCCGAGCGCGTGCGACTGAGCTGTTCCGCCGGAGTCTCGACGCTGCCACTGGCCTGTTCGAACTGGCAGCGCAGCGGGCGGCCGGTCGCCGCGGAAAGCCGCTCCTGCAACTGCGAGACCATGACCGGCGAGAGCATGTCGTAGTACTCGGTGCGCAGCGCAAGCTTGAGCACGTCGCCCTGTACCGACATCAATGCCGCATTGCGTGCGACCTGGCCGATCGGCCCCAGCAGGCCGGCACGTTCGATCAGCGAGGCCCAGTCGCGCGGTTCGATGGCGACCGTCGCAACCGCCGCCGTGTCCCGTGGTGGTGCCGCAACCGGCGTCGCCTCGGCGGCGGGGACTGGTCTCGCGACGTCCATGGCCGTAGGCGTACGCTCGTTCGCCACGGGCATGGCGGCAGCCGGCGTAACCGCCGCCACAGCAGCCGGTGGCTCCGGCATCGTGGGCGGCGCAGCGACCGCGGCGGCCGGCAACCCGCTCGGCGCCTGCGTATCCATCGCAGGTCGCGGGGATTCGGCGCGCGGGGTGGCGACGGCGGCGGCACTGCTTCCTGTCGCCGCCGGTGCCACGACCCCGCCGGCCGCACGCGGCGTCGGCGAGGAAACACCGCCCACCGGCACGGGGGCGAACGCGAGCAGCCGCAGCAACGCCATGTCGAAGCCCGCACGCGGCGTCGGCGCGAGGGCAAGGTCACGCCGCCCACTGATACACAGCTGGTAGAACAGTTGCGCCTCATCCGCGCCCAGCCGCTGTGCGAAGTGCGCTACGTCATCGGCGTCGGACGTACTGTCCCCGATGTGATCCGGCACGAGTTGACGCAACTGGATGCGATGCAGCAGCGCGGCTAGATCGTCGAGCACGAGTCCGAAGTCCGGGCCGAATTCGGCGAGCTGGTTCACCTCAGCGAACAGCGCATTGCCGTCGTTGCTGCAGATGGCCTGCAACAGACGGCCGACACGCGCACGCTCTATCGTGCCGAGCATGGCGCGCACGTCGTCCGCGCGCACGCTGCCGCCGCCGTAGGCAATGGCCTGATCGAGCAGCGACAGGCCGTCGCGCAGCGAGCCGTCGGCCCCCTTCGCCAGCGACGCGATCGCGTCCGCGTCGAACGCGATCTTCTCCGCATCGAGGATGTACCGCATCTGCCCGGCGATCTGGTCGGGCAGCAGGCGCTTGAGGCTGAACTTGAGGCAGCGTGACAGCACCGTGACCGGCAGCTTCTGCGGGTCGGTGGTCGCGAGCAGGAATTTCACGTGCGCCGGCGGCTCCTCCAGCGTCTTCAGCAACGCGTTGAACGCGTTCTTCGACAGCATGTGAACTTCGTCGATGAGAAACACTTTCTGCCGGCCGCGGGCTGGGGTGTACTGCGCGCTCTCGATCATTTCGCGCACGTCGTCGACGCCGGTGTGGCTCGCTGCGTCGATCTCCAGCAGATCGACGAAGCGACCCGCGTCGATGTCGAGGCAGGCGCGGCATTCACCGCACGGTTGCGACGACTGTCCGCGCTCGCAGTTCAATGACTTGGCGAAGATGCGCGCAATCGTGGTCTTGCCGACGCCGCGCGTACCGGTGAACAGAAAGGCATGGTGCAGACGATCGCCATCGAGCGCATGCGACAGCGCGCGTACGACGTGCTCCTGTCCAACGAGTTCGGTGAAGCGCCTGGGCCGCCATTTGCGCGCGAGGACCTGATACGACATGCCGTTTCCTTCGGACCAAGCCCCGATTGTGCCACGGCCCGGCGGCTCCCCGCAGAAACGGGGACTGGCAACGCCCGCACGGCGGCGACGTGTTGTTTTCGGTGCATTGGTCTAGGCTTGCCGGGTGCGGCGGGCCGGCGCGCCCGCGAGGAGAGCTCTACCGTCATGTCGCCAGCCAGCCTCACGCCCGCTGCGATCCCGCTGAGGGACCCGGGCCTCACGCCGCGCGAACGCGCCGCGGTCGCCGATGCGATCACCGCCTGCCGCGACCTGCCCGGCGCACTGCTGCCGCTGCTGCATCATGTGCAGGATACGCTGGGCTACGTGCCCACCGCGGCTGTGCCCCTGATCGCCGACGCGCTGAACCTCACGCGCGCCGACGTGCATGGCGTCATCAGTTTCTACCATCATTTCCGCAGCAGACCGCCCGGCCGCCACGTGCTGCAGATCTGCCGCGCCGAGAGTTGCCAGGCCATGGGTGCAGTCGCGCTGGAGGCTCTGGCCCGGCAGCGACTCGGCGTCGACTACCACGCGACCACCGCGGACGGCGGGATCACGCTGGAACCCGCGTACTGCCTGGGCAACTGCGGTTTGTCGCCGGCGCTGCTCGTCGACGGCGAGCTCGTCGGCCGCGTCACGCCACAGCGCCTCGCCGAACTCATCGCCGCGCTGGAGGCCGCGTCGTGACCGTCACGGTCTATGTACCGGCCGATTCGGCCGCGTTGTCCGTCGGGGCGGACGCCGTCGCCGCACGCATTGCCGCCGTCGCGCAGCAGCGCGGCGTAGCGGTCCGCGTCGTGCGCAACGGCACGCGTGCGCTGTTCTGGCTGGAACCGCTGGTCGAAGTGGCGACACCTGCCGGACGCATCGCCTACGGCCCGGTCGCCGACACCGACGTCGACGGTTTGTTCAATGCGGACTTCCTCGCCGGCGGCCCGCACGCGCTGCGACTTGGCCTCACCGACGAGATACCGTTCCTGAAGCTTCAGGAACGGCTGACCTATCGCCGCATCGGAATCATCGATCCACTGGATCTGGACGATTACGCCGCACACGATGGCTGGCAGGGCCTGCGCCGCGCGCTCGCGCTCGCGCCGGCGCAGATCGTGCAGGAAGTGACCGACTCCGGCCTGCGCGGGCGAGGCGGCGCCGCATTTCCGACCGGCATCAAATGGAAGACCTGCGCCGACACCGCAGCGACGCAGAAGTACATCGTCTGCAACGCCGACGAAGGCGACTCCGGCACCTACGCCGACCGGCTCACGCTCGAAGGCGATCCGTATTCGCTGATCGAGGGCATGCTGATTGCGGGACTCGCGGTCGGCGCAACCGAGGGCTACGTCTACATCCGCAGCGAATACCCTCGCGCGTTCAGCGTGTTCGCCGATGCGATCGCGCGCGCCACGGCCGCCGGCTGGCTCGGCGACGACATCGCAGGCAGCGGCCGGCGCTTTCGCCTGCACGCCCGGCGCGGTGCCGGCGCCTATATCTGCGGCGAGGAAACTGCACTGCTCGAGTCGCTCGAAGGGCGCCGTGGGCAGGTTCGCGTGAAGCCGCCGCTACCGGCAATCGAGGGGCTGTTCGGGCGACCGACGGTCATCAACAACGTCGTCACGCTCGCGAGCATTCCGCTGATTCTTGCCCGTGGCGCTGCGTTCTATCGCGATTTCGGCCGGGGCCGCTCCCGCGGCACGATCCCGCTGCAGCTCGCCGGCAACGTGCGCCGTGGCGGGCTGGTCGAGAAAGCGTTTGGCCTGACCCTGCGCGAACTGCTGCAGGATTTCGGCGGCGGCACGGCAAGCGGCCGGCCGATCCGTGCGGTGCAAGTCGGCGGTCCACTCGGGGCCTATCTGCCGGATGCGATGCTCGACACCCCGGTCGACTACGAGGCGATCATCGGGATCGGCGGCATGCTCGGCCACGGAGGCATCGTGGTGTTCGACGACACGGTCGACATGGCGGCGCAGGCGCGCTTCGCTTTCGAGTTCTGCGCCGCCGAATCCTGCGGCAAATGCACGCCGTGCCGCATCGGATCGACGCGCGGCGTCGAGGTCATCGACCGCATCCGTACCGGCATCGACACGGCACGCAACGAAGCCTTGCTGCGCGATCTCTGCGAAACCATGGTCGACGGGTCACTGTGCGCACTCGGTGGCATGGCACCGTTTCCCGTGCTGAGCGCGCTCGACCACTACCCTGACGATTTCGGTCTCGCGCGCTGAACACTGGCGCGGCCTGATACATCCGCGCGGCAGCGCAGGAGGAGTTGAATGCTTTCCATCGCTGAAAATGACCTGGGCACCCCCGCCTCGAAATCGGACGCGCGTGTGACGTTGCACATCGACGGCCGCGCGGTCAGCGTGCCCGAAGGCACCTCTGTGCTGCGCGCCGCGGCCCTGATCGGCACGGCGATCCCGAAACTCTGCGCGACCGAAATGCTCAGCGCATTCGGCTCCTGCCGTCTCTGCGTGGTCGAAATCGACGGCCGCAAGGGCTTTCCCGCCTCCTGCACCACACCGGTCGCGGCAGGCATGAACGTGCGGACGCAGACACCGAAGCTCGCCAGGCTCCGACGCAACGTGATGGAGCTGTACATTTCCGACCACCCGCTCGACTGCCTGACCTGCCCGACCAACGGCCATTGCGAACTACAGGACATGGCCGGCGCCGTCGGGCTGCGCGAAGTGCCCTATGGCTACGACGGGGCGAACCATCGCGACGCGCGGAAAGACGAAAGCAATCCGTATTTCACGTTCGATCCCGCCAAGTGCATCGTCTGCTCACGCTGCGTGCGCGCCTGCGACGAAGTCCAGGGCACCTTCGCGCTGACCATACAGGGGCGCGGCTTCGACTCGACCGTGTCAGCGGGACAGAACGAACCCTTCCTCGATTCCGAATGCGTGAGCTGCGGCGCGTGCGTGCAGGCCTGCCCGACCGCAACCCTGACCGAAAAATCGCTGATCGATCTCGGCCAGCCCGAACGCAGCGTCGTGACGACCTGCGCCTACTGCGGCGTCGGCTGCTCGTTCCGCGCCGAGATGAAAGGCGAAGAACTCGTGCGCATGGTGCCCAACCAGGATGGTCACGCGAACCATGGCCATTCCTGCGTCAAGGGCCGCTTCGCCCTCGGCTACGTGACGCACAAGGACCGTATCACGACGCCGCTGATGCGCAGGCGCATCAGCGACCCCTGGGAGGCGGTCAGCTGGGAAACGGCGATCGGACACGTCGCCTCGGAGTTCAGGCGCATCCAGTCCGCCTACGGCCGGCATGCCGTCGGCGGCATCACGTCGTCACGCTGCACCAACGAGGAAACCTATCTGGTGCAGAAACTCATGCGTGCCGCATTCGGTACGAACAACGTCGATACCTGTGCGCGCGTCTGCCATTCGCCCACCGGCTACGGACTCAAGCAGACACTGGGCGAATCAGCCGGCACCCAGGATTTCGATTCCGTGCGCCACGCCGACGTCGTGCTCGTGATCGGCGCGAACCCGACCGACGGCCACCCGGTCTTCGCATCGCAGCTGAAGCAGCGTCTGCGCGAGGGTGCAGAACTCATCGTCATCGACCCGCGCCGTATCGATCTGGTGCGCACACCGCACATCGAGGCACGGCATCATCTGAAGCTGCGCCCCGGTACGAACGTGGCCGTGCTCAACGCACTCGCCCACGTGATCGTGACTGAAGACCTCGTCGACGAAGCGTTCGCCGCGGCCCGCTGCGAGGAGTCCTCTTTCTCCAAATGGCGCGCCTTCATTGCGCAGCCGGCGAATTCGCCCGAAGCGCTGGCAGCCGAAACCGGCGTGAATGCGAGCGAGTTGCGCGCGGCGGCGCGGCTGTACGCGACCGGCGGCAACGCGGCGATCTACTATGGCCTGGGGGTCACCGAACATTCGCAGGGCTCCACCGCTGTCATGGCAATCGCGAACCTTGCCATGGCGACCGGCAACCTGGGCCGCGTCGGGGTCGGCGTCAACCCGTTGCGCGGCCAGAACAACGTGCAGGGATCCTGCGACATGGGCTCGTTCCCCCACGAATTTCCCGGCTACCGCCATGTCTCCGACGAGGCCGTACGCGCGAGTTTCGAACGCGCGTGGGGCGTGCCACTGCACGACGAACCGGGCCTGCGCATTCCCAACATGTTCGAGGCCGCTCTCGATGGCAGCTTCAAGGGGCTGTACATCGAAGGCGAGGACATCGCGCAGAGTGATCCGAACACGCAACACGTGACCGCGGCACTGAGCGCGATGGAATGCGTGGTCGTGCAGGATCTGTTCCTGACCGAGTCGGCCCAGTTCGCGCACGTATTCCTGCCGGGCAGCTCGTTCCTCGAAAAGGAAGGTACGTTCACGAACGCCGAGCGCCGCATATCGCGCGTGCGCCGCGTCATGGCGCCGAAGGCCGGGCATGCGGACTGGGAGATCACCCAGCTGATCGCGCAGGCCATGGGCTATCCGATGAATTACCGCGACCCGTCGCAGATCATGGACGAGATCGCGGCCCTGACGCCGACCTTCGCGGGCGTGAGTTACACCCGGCTCGAGGAACTCGGTTCCATCCAGTGGCCGTGCAACGCCGACCATCCCGGCGGCACCCCGACCATGCACGTCGACGAATTCGTGCGCGGCAAAGGTCGTTTCATGCTGACCGCCTACGTACCCACCGATGAAAAGGTCAATGCGCGCTTCCCGCTGCTGCTGACGACCGGTCGCATCCTGTCGCAGTACAACGTCGGCGCGCAGACGCGCAGAACCCCGAACGTGGTCTGGCACGACGAAGACGTGCTGGAGCTGCATCCCCACGATGCCGAGGTGCGCGGCATCGCGGATGGCGAATGGGTCGGCGTGGAGAGTCGCGCCGGCGATACCGTGCTGCGCGCACGCATCTCCGACCGCATGCAGCCCGGCGTGGTCTACACCACGTTTCACTTCCCGGAATCGGGCGCCAACGTGGTCACCACGGAAAACTCCGACTGGGCGACGAACTGCCCCGAATACAAGGTGACCGCGGTCCAGGCCACGCGCGTGTCCCAGCCGTCTGAATGGCAGCGGCGTCATCAGGCACTCACCGAGCAGCAGCTGGAACTGCTCGGCCACGCTCGTACGCGGTCGCCGTGAGGCGGCGATGACGTCGTTCGACGACAGCACGGCACTGCCCCACGGCGCCGTACGCCGCCGCGTCTCGCGCTGGCGCCACGGGCGGATCGGGGTCTTCGGCGACGTCATCGCCGAAGAAGTCCCAGTGGCCATCACCTGCAACGGCGAGCACTTCGCCGTGATGATGGCGACGCCGACCGATCTCGAAGATTTCGCGCTCGGCTTCGCGCTGAGCGAGGGCATCATCGCCACCCCGGCGGAACTGGCGGAGGTACGCGTCGCCGCACGACTTGAAGGCGTCGAGCTCGGACTTGCGGTTCCCCCGGAACGCGCCGCCGCACGCCTGCCGCGCGCGCTGGAAGGTCGCAGTGGCTGCGGCGTCTGCGGCAGCCGCGACATCGACGATCTGCTGCGCGTGCCGCCGCGCGTGACCGCGGAGGTAACGCTCACCGCCGACGCACTGGATGCCGCACTGGCCGCACTCGCCACGCACCAGCCGCTCGCCGCCGCCACCGGCGCCGCACATGCGGCAGCCTGGGCAGACGCGTCCGGCACGATCCGGCTCGTGCGGGAAGACGTGGGCCGTCACAATGCGCTGGACAAGCTCATCGGCGCGATGCGGCGCGAGCACGTATCCGTCGAAGCAGGTTTCGCGCTGGTCACGAGCCGGGCGAGCTACGAGATGGCGATGAAGGCCGCGAGCGCCGGCATCGCCGTCCTCGCCGCGATTTCCGCGCCGACTGCGCTCGCAATCGCGCTCGCCGACAGCGCCGGGCTCACCCTGATCGGTTTCGCGCGACCCGGCGGCTGCGCGGTCTACACCCATGCCCGCCGCTATACCGGCGATCGCTGAGACTACCCGTGAATATCGAACGACTCGTCGACATGGCCAACGACATCGCACGCTACTTCGCCTCCGAGCCCGAGCGCGACGAGGCAATCACCGGCATCGCCACGCACCTGAAACGCTTCTGGGAGCCACGCATGCGCACCGCGCTCATGGCGCACTGCCGCGCCACACAGGGCGAAGGGCTGCACGAACTTGCGCGTGAGGCGATTCATCGCATGGCAGGCGATTGAGCGTCACGGGCGACGCGACAGCGCTGGCGCGCTACCAGACCCCGGCATCGCACCCCGAACCCGTTGCGCTGGCGAACCAGCGCCCGGAGGCGGTGCAGTCAGTCCGTCAAGCAAGTGGCCGGACACGCAGCGACTGGCGGGGACTGCGCGGAACGGGAGCGCCCGCCGACGCGCGGCGCTGCAGCATCCACGACGGATAATGAAGCGGCGACTCCGCCAGCCGCATCCCGGCACCCGAATCACTCACTACCGTTGCTCCCTTCCGGGCCTGGCGGGGTTTGCAAGCTATCGTCGCGAGAGGACCGACGGAGTCACCATAAAACGACTGCCGAAGCGGCGGTGCACCGCGCAGGCAACTGCAGGAAATCTGGCGGAGAGAGAGGGATTCGAACCCTCGATACGGGGATAAGCCGTATACACACTTTCCAGGCGTGCTCCTTCAACCACTCGGACATCTCTCCAGCCCGCCTCGAACACCCCATCCCTGGAGCCCTGACGCGGGGCGCGGAGGATACTAGGAAGGCCAGCCGCAGACAAGCCAAACGACCACTGGCCCCTCTCTCGCCCGAGGCCTGCGGCGCGGTGGGCGGCCGGCGACGCTCAGGCCTGCACCGGACTGCCGTCGGGATGCAGCCAGCCCGATGCGCCATCGGTATAGAACTCGTTCTTCCAGATTGGCACACGGCGCTTGATCTCGTCGATCACATAGCGACAGGCCGCAAACGCCGCGTCGCGGTGCGCCGCGCTGACACCGACCCAGACCGCGAGATCGCCGATCGCGAGCTCACCCACGCGATGGGCGCAGACCACCCGCTCGATCGCGAACTGCGCCATGGCCTCGGCCACGATGCGCTCGCCTTCAGCCAGTGCGAGTGGCGCGTAGGCCTGATACGCGAGCTTCAGCACGGGCTTGCCGTCGTTGCGGTCGCGCACCCAGCCTTCGAAGCTGACGCAGGCGCCCGCGCTCGCACTGACCAGCCCCCGCCCTAGCACAACCGGGTCGAGCGCATCGTCGGACAACCGGAACGCGCTCATCCGCCCGACACCGGTGGCAGGAACACGATTTCGTCGCCATCCTGCAGCCCGCGATTCCAGTCGGCGAATTCACCGTTGACAGCCACACGCACGCGATCGGCCGCGAGCGTGATGCCATGCCGTTGTGCGACCTGTGTGTAGAGATCACGCGGCTGGGTCGCATTCGATGTGAACGTCTCGCTGTCGCAACCGGTACGGTCGCGCAGCGAGGCGAAGTACAGCAGACGATAGTGCCGGGGCATGTTCATTCCTGGGCAGGGACGGCAACGACATCACGTCGGCCGCCCGATTTCTCGAGCAGGGCAATATCGCCGATGACGATTTCGTGGCTCAGCGCCTTGCACATGTCATAAACGGTCAGCGCAGCGACGCTGGCCCCGGTCAGGGCCTCCATCTCGACACCGGTCTTGTGTGTGATACCGACCTCGCAACGGATGCGCAGCTCGGTGGCGGACACGAATTCGATCGAAAAATCGCAGCGCTCGAGGGCGAGCGGATGGCAGAACGGAATCAGCTCGTGCGTGCGCTTGGCCGCCATGGTGCCGGCGACGATGGCCGTGTCGACGATCGCTCCCTTCTTGCCCCGCAGACCGGTGCGCTGCAATTCCGCGGCGATGTCGGGCGGAAAACGCACGATGGCCTGCGCAACCGCACGGCGGACGGTCACCGCCTTCGCGACGACATCGACCATGCGCGGCCTTCCGCTGGCATCCACGTGACTCAGTCGTTCGGACTCCACCTCAACCTCCGATCGCAAACATTTCGACACGGGCGTCGGCTCCCGCAGCACGGAGTTCGGCGCGGCGCTCGCTGTAGCGGTCGTCCCGCGTCCGCCAGCGCGCGGCAATCGACGCGGCGATGGCAGCGTCATCGGCACCGGCGCGCAGCAGCGCCCGAAGATCATGGCCTTCGCTTGCGAACAGGCAAGTATAGAGCTTGCCGTCCGCGGACAGCCGCGCGCGCGTGCAGTCGCCGCAGAATGGTGCGCTGACCGAGCTGATGAAGCCGACCTCACCACCCCCGTCGACGAAGCGGTAGCGCTCGGCCACATCGTGCCGAGTGACGCGCTCGACTGGTTCCAGCGGCCAGCGCGCATCGATGCGCGCGACCAGCTCGGCGGTCGGCACGACGCGGTCACGCTGCCAGCCGTTGAGCGTGCCGACATCCATGTATTCAATGAAACGCGGCACATGGGGCGTGCCGCGGAAACGGGCGACGAGATCGAGCACGCCCGCGTCGTTGATGTCACGCATCACGACGCAGTTGATCTTGAGGGATCCGAAGCCCGCCGTCTCGGCCGCGGCGATCGCGGCCAGTGCCTCGCCGACCTCACCACGATGGCCCGACAGCTGGCGATAGATCACCGGATCAAGGCTGTCGAGGCTCAGGGTGATGCGGCCCAGTCCCGCATCGCGCAGCTCTGCGGCGAGGCGCGGCAACAGCGTGCCGTTGGTCGTCATGGCGATGTCAGCGATACCGGGAATCCGCGCGAGCCAGCTCACGAGCAACGGCAACTCCCGCCGCAGCAGTGGTTCGCCGCCTGTCAGCCGGATCTTTCTCACTCCGAGTCCGGCAAACAGGCGCGTGACACGTTCGATTTCCTCGAACGACAGACGCGACTGGCGGTCGAGGAAAGCGTGATGCTCGGGGTACTGGTCTTCGGGCAGGCAGTACGGGCAGCGGAAATTGCAGCGATCGACCACGGATATGCGCAGGTCGGTCAAAGCTCGCCGCCAGCGGTCGACTGGCGCAGTCTCGGCGAGCGTCAGCGGAATCGACGTCGCCACTAGATTGCCCGGAGGCTGGGTTCGGGTGCACGCGCGGGCGGCGCGGAGGCGAGTGCGATCCGCTCGCCCGGGCGCGCGACCCGATAGCCGCGCGCCGCCAGCACGGCCCCGTCGGCAGCGCTGCCATAGTGGTACAGCACCAGACGCGCGCGCAGTTCGGGCGGATAGTCGCGCTCGATATCGTCGACGCCGGTATGCGACGGATTGCCGACCAGCCCGCAGTCGTGCGCGACGAGTTCGCCCGCGGCGGCATAACGCGTCAGCATTTCCGGAATCGGCCGCGTGTCCCCGGTCCAGACCACGCTGCCACGCAACGCGAGCGCGAAAGCGGTGTCGGGGGCATGATGGCGCACCGGAAACGTGTCGAACCAGAGATCCTGCAGCCAGAAGCCGCGCGATACCGGCGTCAGCTGGAACGCATCCCAGAAATTGGCCCCGCCCTCGGCGAGTACGTTGGGATAGTCTGCGACCCGCGCCTGCAGCAACGGCACCAGCGCCGCATGGGCAAACACCCGCACGCGCCCACGCTGTGCCGCATCGAAATAGACCTTCGTGAACAGACGCTCGAAACCGCCGACGTGATCGAGATGCGTGTGCGTCACGTAGACGGCCGACGGCACAGCGCCGTAGCGCTCGATGTAGCGCGTCAGGGTTTCGGGTCCGCAGTCGATCAGCAGCAGTGGCGCGCCGTCGCGCTCGAGCACGGCACCGGAAGATCCGAGCTCCACGGCCTGCGATGAACCCACGCCGAGAAACTGCAGCGTCAGAGTCATGGGGGCGGTCCTGCGGCAGCGGCCGCGTCGGTGTCGATCTGTTGACGTGCGGCCGAATAGCCCGCACGCAAGGGCTGCCAGAGCGTCGTGTCGAATTCGTACTCGCCATCCGCGGCAGCGCCCAGCTTGAGCAGCGAACGGCGCAGCCGTGCCAGGTTCTGTTCCGGCCAATCCCCGGCCGGCGCGCGCAGTTCGCTGCGATCAAAGTCGATCAGATGGACGCGCGTGGTCGCCTCGTCGCGCACGGCGAGCGATGCCCGCTCGGGAACGTCGACGAGCAGCACGTTGTGCGCGTTGAGATCGGCATGCCATACCCGGGCTGCATGGAACCGCGCCACCGTCGCGCCTACGCGCTGCATGGTCGCCGCATCCACACGGCGCCCGGCGATTCGCTGCGCCAGGGTTTCCGCGTCGGCAATGAGCCGCGTCAGGAGATCGGCGCGGTAAAAGACGCCGACACGCCGATAGCGCGCCGCCAGCGGCTCAGGCACCGGCAGCCGCAACGCCTGCAGCCGCTGCAACAAGCGGAATTCGGCGAACGGCCGGGTGAGCTCCGCACGCTGCCACCAGTAGCGGTCGCCGAGCAGTCGCGCCAAGGCGCCTCCGCGGCGATAGTGGCGCAACACGGCCGCACCCGCCGGCGTCTGCACGCGCCAGGCGGAACCGCGTCCGCCCGCAACGAGTCCCGCCTGCCAATGCGCCGGATCGAACCAGTCGTCGCCGACTTGTGCGGCAATCGATGCGTCGCAGAGAATCGCGCTCGCATCGGTGGTCTTCAGGATCGCTTCGTTCATCGCCCGCGTCGCGACTCGTCGCGTTCGTCCCCTCGTCCGATTCAAGGCATTCTAGCAACGCCCATGTCCACCCAGGCAGCAACACCGCCGGAATCCCTGTGCCTGCTGCGCACCTCGGCGCTGGGCGACGTGAGTCATGTCGTGCCGCTGGTCCGCACCGTGCAGTCACACTGGCCGGAGGCGGCGCTGACCTGGATCGTCGGGAAACTCGAGCACCGGCTCGTCGGCGATCTGCCCGGCGTCGAATTCATCGTGTTCGACAAGTCCCAGGGGCGCAACGGCTATCGCGCCGTCCATCGCGCGCTCGCCGGACGCCGCTTCGACGCGCTGCTGCACATGCAGGTCGCATTGCGCTCGAATCTCCTGAGCGCGCTGGTTCGGGCACGCCGTCGCATCGGCTACGACCCGGCGCGTGCGCGGGACCTGCACGGACTCTTCGTCAACGAGCGCATTCCGGCGCGGAGCGGGGAGCATGTGCTCGATGCGATCGGCAGCTTCATCGAACCATTGGGTCTGAAACAGACGACGGTGCGCTGGGATCTGCCGGTTCCGGACCCGGCCAGCGCCTTCGCCGAACAGCACCTGCCGGGAAACGAACCGACCCTGCTGGTGAGCCCGTGTTCGAGCCACGCGCTGCGCAACTGGCGTCCCGAGCGCTACGCCGCGGTCATGGATCACGCGGCCCGGTGCGGCTGGCGTGTGGCACTCTGCGGCGGACCGAGCGCGTACGAGCGCGGATTCGGCGACGCGATCGTCCGTCATTTGCAGCGCTGCACACCGATCGACCTGATCGGCAAGGACACGCTCAAGCAGCTGCTCGCGCTGTTGCGACGCGCCGATCTCGTGCTGACCCCCGATTCGGGCCCCATGCATCTCGCGAACGCCATGGGAACCCCGGTACTCGGTCTGCACGCGGCGAGCAATCCGCACCGCTCCGGCCCCTACTCCGACCGGCGCTGGTGCGTCGACCGTTACGATGCGGCCGCACGCCGCTTTCGCGGCAAGCCTGCGAGCGAGCTGCGCTGGGGCACCAAGATCGAACACGAAGGCGTGATGGATCTCATCGATATCGAGTCTGTCATCGAGCGTTTCGATGCCTTCGTGCAGGCGCGCGCCGCGGGCGTGTTTCAGGGCTTGTAGTTCTGGTACGACTTTTCCTCGATCAGCTGCGAACCGAGCTTGAGGTTGATCTCGCGCTTGATCGCGGCGCGGTCGTCGTTCTGGAAGTAGACCGCCCTCGCGAGTTCGATGAATTCCGCATCGAACGCCTGCGCTTTTTCCTTGAGACGGATGCGGTCTTCGATATCCCACAGCGCCTGGTTCACCGCCTTGAGGCGCGCACGCTCGGCAGTGATGTCGGTGGCCGCCGCGGCGTCATTGCGCCAGACCGCGTCGAGCAGGTCGAGCTCCTTGCGCACGTTCGCGAGCTTGGCCGGATCGGCGATCTGCTCGACCTTGATCTCGAGAATCGTGATCTTGTCGATCAGTTCGCCATGGGATATCGGGGTGGTGATCAGCGACATGAAAGGCGGTTCCGCTTAGCGAGGGAACGAGCCTAGCCGAAACGGCGGCGGCCCGGGCGCGCAAACGAAAACGCCCCGCAAGGGGGCGTTTTCGTCGTTGCTGGCGGAGAGGGTGGGATTCGAACCCACGGTACGCTTACACGTACGCCTGATTTCGAGTCAGGTACATTCGACCACTCTGCCACCTCTCCGGAACTTTCGGCCTTGCGGCCGGCCCCGCCGGTGGCGCGGCGAGGGGCGCGAATAGTACGGGCTACGCGCGCCGGATACAAGCCGGGCCATCCGAGTGCGCGCTTTCCCGCAGTATCGTGTACGTGTGGGGCCGCGTCCGTACCGCCAGGTCTGCGCTTGCCTAGTGACGGCGCCCGGCGGCATGCTATCACCCAGTTCGTTTTTCGCATGTGCCACCGTTTCCTTGAGACGCCGGCGCCGTGCGTCTGGCGATGGCCACTGAACCCGAACCAGGCTTCGCGCATGATCGAATTCGGACACAGCTCCCATGTCGGCCTGCGCCGCGAGCACAACGAAGACACCTACTATGCGGATCCGGATCTGGGGCTGTGGCTCGTCGCCGACGGCATGGGCGGCCATGAGCATGGTGAAGTCGCCAGTGCGATCGCCCGCGACACGCTGATCGACGAGGTTCGCAAAGGCACCCCGATCGGCCGCGCCATCCAGCTCGCGGACGAGGAAATCATCCGCCATTCGAACCGGCGGGCCGAGGCGCTGCCCATGGGCACGACGGTCGCCGCGGTCAACGTCAGCGGCGACCGGTTCGACATGGCCTGGGTCGGCGACAGCCGCGTCTATGTCTGGAACGGCGCGCTGAAGCAACTCTCGCAGGACCACTCCTACGTGCAGGAGCTCATCGAGCAGGGTGCCATCACCGCCGAACAGGCGCGCACGCACCCGCACCGTAACGTGGTCACGCAGGCGCTCGGCGTCACCGATCCGCAGAGCCTGCGCGTCGAGACGATCACCGGCACCCTGCAGCCCGGCATGCAGATCCTGCTCTGCAGCGACGGGCTGACCGAGGAAGTCGAGGACGCACAGATCGCGAGCATACTCGCCCGCTCCGACCTCTCCGCCCAGGAATGCGTCGATCACCTCATCCTGGCCGCACTCGATGGCGGCGGCTCGGACAACGTCACGGTCGTGCTGATACGCCGGCGGTGAGCCGCTGTACCCCTTGCCCGAACGCCGGATGACGCAGCATCCACGCCCCGGTCATTTTCGCTGCAGGCGCTTGACGAAGCGCAGCTGTCCGTCCGACGTACCCGGCTGCCGGCGCCTCACCACGATGCGCCGCCGCGGCGCTGACCGGAGCAGCGCGGCGGCGACACACTCGTGCGCCGCCGCGGATTACGGCTTCAATGCCTTCAGCGCGTTCTGGAAGCTGCCCATCGAATAGCCGTTCTCGTTCTTGAGCACGGCATAGACCCCGTCGAGCCTGGCCTTGAGCGCATCCGCACGCGCCTTGTCGATGGCACCGGTATTCTCGAAGGCAACGATCACCGACTGCGCCCCCATCGCGGCCTGCTCGGCGGCATCGTAGTCGCGATACTCGCCGCGGGCGGCGTCGGCTTCGATGCTCGAAAGTATGGCCTGGAGGCTGCCTTCGTCGAACCGGTGCTGGGCGACACGCGGCAACAGCTCGGCCAGCGTCGCACGCAGACGCTTCGCCGCCGCGAGCGTGGCATCGCGATTCTCGGTCGTCGCGCGATGCAGGGCGCGCGTTTGTTCCAGCACACGCGCTTCGGCCCCCTTGTCGACCGCGGCGAGCACATGACGGAACATCACGAGATTCGCGTCGTAGAGCCGCACGACACCGGGACCGAGTCCGGTACCCTGGCGCGGCCCCCAGCTCTTGTCCGACATGCGCTTGTGGCAGGCGAAGCAGTTGAACAGCACGAGCTCGGGAAAGATGCCCTGCATGCCGGCTTTCGGGTCGGTGAGCTGATCGAGCAGATTGGCTGCCGCCACGCCCTGCCCCACGGCCCAGTCGCGCGCGCCGCTGAACTCGCCTTTGCGTTCTATCCAGTCCGCATCGATCGCGTAGTGCGGCCGGCCCAGCCAGGTGAACGTGTCGAGTTCGAACGCGAGCCGCGGATGGCCGGCCCCCATGATGCGATGCGTGATCATCCGATCCTTCGTGCCCATGTGGCAGGACAGGCAGAGCTCCGCACGACGGATCGGATCGTCGGTCGCATACATGCCTTTCGCAAGGTTGTCGGCATGCCTGACGCTCTTGTCCGCGTGCGCATTGAGCCACTGCTCGGCGCCCCCGTGGCAGGCCTCGCAACCGACGCCGTCGCTGATCTGGAAACGCTCGCCGCGCTGCGCCACGGGCACGTTGTCGGCATGGCAGTCGAGGCAGATCTTCGCTTCGGTCGCATTGCCGAGGCCGAGCTTGCGCGCCATGTCCTGCGAGGCGGGCTGCTCGAGAATCGCGTACGCCTTGGCGTGCGGATCGGTCTCCTGCCAGACCGCGAATTCGTTCTGCATCACGTGCGATTCGCGGAAAACCTGCGAAGCGCCGTGGCAGACACTGTTGGAACAGCTTGCGACACCGAGATGCCGGTGCGCCGCGATCGCGTCGACCGCCGAAGCGGACAGCACGCCGGGCAGCAGGAATACGCACACTGCAACGATCCACGTACGCAGTCTCATCGCCGAACTCCCCATTCAGGCGAACGCCCTGGCGGCTGCTGGGCGTGGCGGCCGATTATGCCACGAGCATCCACCGTCGGAATTCCGGATTCTGCCAGCAATGCGGCAGCTTCCAGTGACTCAATCCCATACGCAGAACGACGAGGAGCCGTGACACGAACAGGGCGCCGGCTCCCGCGTCTCAGGCGGCCGCCGGTTCGAGCCGGCGCCAGACGCAGACACCCTTGCTGGCCTTGTCGATGGCGACCAGCCGGGCCTCGTGCGCGCTGAGTTCGGCGTCATCGGCCAGGATGACCCGGACAGGCGGCCGCCCGCCCGCCACCTGCACCGCGGCCACCTGCGCCCCGGGCAATTCAGCCTCGATCGCGAAATCGAGCGCACCTTGCCCGGCGGTCAGTGCGAGATAGACATCGGCGAGAATCTGGGCGTCGAGCAATGCCCCATGCAACTCGCGATGGCTGTTGTCGATATCCAGGCGCTTGCACAGCGCATCGAGGCTGTTGCGCTGGCCCGGGAACATCTCGCGCGCGAGCGCGAGGGTATCGAGGATCGTGGCGTGGTCGCGCAGGCTGCCGAATTCAGGCCCCAGGCGCGCGAGCTCCGCGTCAATGAAGCCGACATCGAAGGCGGCGTTGTGAATGACGAGTTCTGCGCCCCGGATGTAGTCCAGGAACTCTCGTGCGATATCGGCAAAGCGCGGCTTGTCGGCGAGGAATTCGATGCTGATCCCGTGCACGGCCTGAGCACCCGCATCGATGTCGCGCTCGGGATTCAGATAGCGGTGATAGTGACTGCCGCTGACGCGGCGCGACAGCAGCTCGACACAACCCAGTTCGATCAGACGATGCCCGCGCGCCGCATCCAGACCCGTGGTTTCCGTATCGAGGACGATCTGTCGCATCAGGCTTCCTGTCGTTGCTGTCGTTCGGCGGCCTGGCGCGCGGCCCGGTCGACGCGTTCGTTGTCGGGGTGGCCGGAATGACCGCGCGTCCAGAACCACTCCACGCGATGGCGTACGACGGCGGCGGCGAGCCGTTGCCAGAGATCCTGGTTCTTCACCGGCTTCTTGTCGGTCGTGCGCCAGCCATTGGCCTGCCAGCGCGCCAGCCACTGCTGCATGCCCTGCTTGACGTACTGGGAGTCGGTGGTGATGCGTACGCCGCACGGCCGCGTGAGCGCCTCGAGCGCGGCTATCGCCCCCATGAGCTCCATCCGGTTGTTCGTCGTCTCGGCCTCGCCGCCGGAAATCACTTTCTCGACGGCGCCATAGCGCAGCAGCGCGGCCCAGCCACCGGGGCCGGGATTGCCGAGGCAGGCGCCGTCGGTGAATACGTGTACCACGGGGGAATCGTTCATGCGCTCGCGCGTTGGGTGCCGGAAGCCAGATGAGCACGGACCGGGCGCCGTCGCAACGTCACCGGATGACGTGCGGCAAGCGCCGCCGTGCTGCGCTTGCGCGCCAGCAGCAGCCAGCTCGGGCGAAAGACGGATGGCAGGCGCACACGCACGTGGCGAAACGCCAGCGAAGTCGGTCCGATGCGCCGCTGGGCGTAGACGTCGACCCCACGCGCGACGAGGGCGCGGCGCCACGAAAGTGCGGACGCGTATCGTGCGGACGGCCGCTCGTGCCTGGCCAGCCAGGGGCGCCAGATCCCGAACCGGGCGAAGCCGACGATCATCGCCATGCCGCCGGGTTCGAGCACGCGCACGACTTCGTCGCGCAACGCAGCGGCATCGTCGATTTGCTCGAAGGCATGCTGCACCACGACGAGCCGGAAACTCTCATCGGCGAACGGCAGCTCATCCGGAGCGCAGCGCGCGTCACCACCGAACCGATCACTCGACAGTACGTGCAACCCTACGCGCCGTCCCAGCATCGGTGTAGCCAGATGCTCGATCAATTCCGCGTCACATCCGATGAACAGGCCCTGCCGCCCGAACACGCCAGCGCATTCGGGGGCGAGTGCCGTGCATTCCTGCGCAAGGATGGCACGCAGCGCTGCGGCGGAAATCGGAGGCGACGGGGGACTGAAGAGCATAGGGCGGACGCATCAGGGAGCCCGAATTCTGCGCCAAGTCGCATCGGCTTGTCCCGCAGTACTGCAAGCGACATCGCCGCGAGGGCGTTAAGCGGACTTAACGAGCACGGCGCGAACCGCCGTTATAGTCCGCCGTCCCGCCCCGTCCGCCAGCGTGCCGTGTTACGCCTCGAGCCCGTCCCTGCCTTCGACGACAACTATCTTTGGCTGGCCCATGACGGCAGCAGCGCGATAGTTGTCGATCCCGGCGACGCGCGCCCCGTGGTCGATGCGCTGCATCGGCTCGATCTGCAGCTGCGCGCCATCCTCATTACGCACCATCATGGCGATCACATCGGCGGCGTTACCGAGCTGTGCGCGCACTATGCCGTCGACGTGTACGCCCCGGACGATGAGCGCGTCGCCGGAGCGACACACCGCGTCGTCGGCGGCGATGTCGTCGACCTTGCCGCGCCCAGCCTGCGCCTGCAGGTGATCGATCTGCCGGGACACACTCGGAGCCATATCGGCTATTACGGCAGCGGCGTGCTTTTCTGCGGCGACACACTGTTCAGCGTCGGCTGCGGCCGCCTGTTCGAAGGCACGCCGGCACAGATGCTGGCCTCGCTCGATGCGCTCGCCACGCTGGCCCCGGAAACGGCGGTCTGCTGCGCGCACGAATACACCTGGTCCAACTGCGCCTATGCAGCGACCGTGGAGCCGGACAACGCCAGCCTGCAGGCGCGCATCGACGAGGTCCGCCGCCTGCGCGCGACACACGTGTCGAGCCTGCCGAGCACGATCGCGCAGGAGCGCGCAACGAATCCGTTCCTGCGCGTGGACGAACCCGCCGTCGTCGCCTGGGGCGAGCGTCAGGGCATTCCGGCCCGCTCGCGCGTCGAGCGATTCGCCGCACTGCGGCGTGGCAAGGACCAGTTCCGGGTACCAGCCACATGGTGAATCTTCCTCGCCCGAGCCGGCTCGCCGCGCTGGTGCCTGCACTGCTGCTGGTCGCATGCGCCAGCAATCCCCGGCAGCCATCGGACGATCATCCGGCCGTTGCAACCGCGACATCGCTACCACCACTGGATCTGCGCATCGCGCCGCCGGAACGCATCGACGTGCCGCTCGCGCCGCCACCCGAATCCGACACCCCGCCGGGCGACGGCGCGGCCGCTTCGGTCTGGGCCCGCCTGCGCACGCGTTTTGCGATGCCGGGCTGCGAATACAGTCCCGCCGTGCAGCGCTGGGCGCGCACCTACACACAAGGCCCCGACCGTTTCGCCGCTTCACTGAAGCGCGCGCTGCCGTTCCTCATGCTGGTGCTCGACGAGCTCGAACAGCAGGACCTGCCCGGCGAGTTCGCCCTGCTGCCGTATCTCGAAAGTCACTACGAGCCCGTGGTCGGGCGGGGCGGCATGCCGGCGGGCATGTGGCAGTTCATGCCGGGCACGGCGCGCGCGGTCGGCCTGCAGGTTTCCGCGCACTACGACGGACGTCTCGACGCCTGGGCGTCGAGCAACGCAGCCGTCAGCATGCTCAAGCGCTACCAGAACGAGTTCGGCGACTGGCGCCTCGTCGACATGGCGTTCAACGCGGGCGAGTACCGCGTCAAGAAACTGCTGCAGGAAAATCGTTCGGCGCTGAGCCGAGAGGACATCGCCAACCTGAAGCTGTCTCCGGTCACGCACGAACACCTCGCCAAGCTGCTGGCACTCGGCTGCGTCATCAATGATCCGGCACGTTTCGGTGTGACACTGCCCGAACCGGCCCCTGACGACCATCTGGTCCGCGTAACACTGACCGCACCGATCGACATGCGTGTCGCGGCGCGCCTTGCCGATGTGCCCGAGGAAACGCTGCGCCGCTACAACGCCGGGCACCGCCAGTCACGCATCTCCGCATCGTCGCCGATGCACCTGCTGCTGCCCAGGCCGGCACTGTCGCGTTTCCAGCAGCGCTACACCCAGCTGGCACCGAGCGCCTGGAGCACCTGGGATGCGGTCAAGCTGCGCGAGCGGCGCGGTGTCGAAGAACTCGCCGGCGCGGCAGCCGTGCCGATCGATCTCGTCGGCGCCGCCAACGGCGTGGACCCTGCCCGCGAATTCGCCGCCGGCACGACGGTCTTCCTGCCGTCAGCACTGGTCAGAAGCGTGGGTACCCCGCCGCCGGTGCCGCTGTCCCCCGAGGCGCAGCAACGCAATGCCGCGACGGTAACCGTCAAGAGCGGCGACAATCTGTGGACACTTGCAAAAACACACAAAGTTTCGGTGGCCAACCTGCGCCGCTGGAACAACCTTGGCGAGAAGTCACAGCTCAGGCCAGGCCAGAAGCTGTTGGTCCAGGCGGTGGACTGAGGCGGCCGCCCCCTGCCCAGTCCGCGCGCCCCAAACGCCCGTTCGGACAGCGTCGGCGGCAAACGGCTACACTGCGCCGTTGCAGCTTGAATTCATTTCGCAACGGGAGGTTCCATGGGTTTCCTGCACGGCAAGCGCGCACTGATCGTCGGCATTGCCAGCCAACGCTCCATTGCCTGGGGCATCGCCAACGCGATGCACCGCGAAGGCGCGCAGCTCGCGTTCACCTACCAGAATGAACGTCTGCGCGACCGCGTCGACGAAGCCGCGAACACGTTCGGCAGCAACATCGTGCTGCCCTGCGACGTGGCCAACGACGCAGAAATCGACACGCTGTTCGCCGAACTCGGCAAGCACTGGGACGGTTTCGACATCCTGGTCCACTCGGTGGGCTTCGCACCGCGCGAAGCGCTGCAGGGCCAGTTCCTCGACGGGCTGACGCGCGAAAACTTCGCGATCGCTCACGACGTGTCGAGCTACAGCCTCGCTGCGCTGTCGAAAGCAGCGCGCCCGCTGATGCAGGGTCGCAACGGTTCGATCCTGACGCTGAGCTATCTCGGCGCGGAACGTGCATTGACGAGCTACAACGTGATGGGGCTCGCCAAGGCCAGTCTCGAGGCCTGCGTGCGCTATCTCGCGTTCAACCTGGGACCCGAGGGCACTCGCGTCAACGCAATTTCCGCAGGTCCCATCAAGACGCTGGCCGCCGCCGGCATCTCCAACTTCCGCAAGATGCTCGACCACGTCGAGGAACATGCGCCCTTGCGCCGCAGCGTGACGATCGACGACGTCGGCAACGTGGCAGCGTTCCTGAGTTCGGATCTCGCTGCCGGCATCACCGGTGAAATCACTTACGTCGATGCGGGCTACAACATTCTCGGCATGACCGGCATCTGAGCCTCGCTTGCCGCATGACGAAAAAGGCCGCCGTGAGGCGGCCTTTTTCGTTGTGGCGCGAGCATCCTGCGCCAGCGACCGCAACCGTCACTGCATGCGATCTTCCGCAACCTGGATCTTCGCCGACTTGCGCAGCGTCGCGATGAAGTTCGCGGTCGCAACCATGGAGTTGAGGCTTTGCAGCTGATTGCGTACGGCTTCGCGGCCGGCTTCGTCAACCTTGGCGACATCGCCGTCCGTAACCTTGTCCAGTGCGAACAACGCGTACGCGTCGTCGAGCAGGGCAACGTTGCCGTACTCGGACTTGCCTTCGGCCGGGCGCGGCAACTTGAACGCAGCAGCGGTGATCCGCGAGTCCACGTTCGCCGCCGAACGGCCAGTGCCCTTGGCATCGGCTACCGTGAGCTTGAGCTCCGTCGCAAGCGCTTCGAGCGTCTCGCCCTTGCGCAGCCGATCGAGCAGCGCATCGGCACGTTCGCGCGCCTGCTTGGCCGTTGCGTCACGCACGAGGCGCGCCCGCACGTCTTCGCGCACCTCGTCGAGCGGTCGCTGTTCGCTCCGCTTGTGCTCGGCAATGCGCACGATCAGCTTGTGGTCGGGCCCCATGTCGATGAGGTCGGAGTTGTTGCCCTGGACGAGCACGGCATCCGAGAACGCCGCCTTGATGACGGCTGGATTCGCCGCGATGCCAGTGCCACCCGTACGGGAGAACAACGGCGTCTTCTGGATATCCACGCCGGCGACTTTGGCTGCCGGAGCCAGCGAACCCGGATCGGACAGGCTTTCGTCAGCGACCTTGCCAGCGAGTTCGCTGAAAGCCCGCTCACGTTCCGACTCGAGATAGCTCTTCGCAAGCTCCGCCTTGACCTCGTCGAACGTCTTTTCCTTGCGCTCGCGGACGTCGCGCAGCTGGATGATGTGGTAACCCTCGCCCGACAGCACCGGCTCGGAAACATCGCCCTTGTTCATCGCAAACAGGGCCGACTCGAACGCCGGCTCGACGACACCGCTCTCGATCCAGCCGAGATCACCACCCTGGGACCGGGAGCCGAGGTCTTCCGACGATTCCTTCGCGGCCGCTGCGAAGTCCTTTCCTTCGCGGATTGCCTTGACGACCTGCTGCGCTTTCGCGAGAGCGGCCTTCTGAGCCTCGGCATCGCCCCCCTTGGCCGTAATCAGGATATGCGAGGCCAGACGCTGCTCCGGGGTTAGGTAGCGCGACTTCTCCTTGTCGTAGCGCTCGCGCAGGGTCGCCTCGTCCGGGGTTTCGTCGACTTTGACCGTCTTCGCATCGAACTCGATGTAGTCGAGAGACACCTGCTCGGCCGTCATGTAGTCAGACGCATGTGCCTTGTAGAAGCTTTCGACCTCTGCGTCACTGATCGTCGGCACATCGGCCGGCTTCGGAATCGTCAGCGTGCGCAGGTCACGCGTCTGGTCGCGCAGGCGAATATGCGCATCAATGTCGTGCGTGGTGACAGTGCCGATGGATCCGACCAACGAACGCAATTCATCGGCGGCGAGCGCCTGGCGCCGTTCCTCCTGGAACTGCATCGGTGACTTGCCGATGCTGACCAGCGTCGCTCGGTAGGCAGCTTCGTCGAACTTGCCGTCGACCTGGAACTGCGGGATCGAGCGAATGAGTTCACGCACGCGGTCGTCGGTGATCACGATGCCGAGCTTCTCGTTCGCGTTCAGCAGCAGCTGCTCGTCGATGAGCGCGTCGAGGACCTGACGCTTGATCTCCGGTCGCTCGAGCATGGCCGGATCGATCTGGCCATTGAAGCGCTGCAGCATGTTCTGGCGATAGTTCTGGAAACGCTCGCGGAACTGGTCGGCCGAAATTTCGGTCTTGTCGACCTTGGCTACCCAGGTCTCGTTGCGACCCATGAAATACGATTCGATGCCGAAGAACGAGAAGACGAAAATCAGTGCGCCGAGCACGATTTTCGCTATCAGTCCGGAAGTCTTGTCTCGCAGCGATTGCAACATGAGGCTTGCCTGAACTTTGGTGGTGTTCCGCGACAGCAGCCTGTCGGCGCTGCCACCTGCATCCCCGGCCGTACGGATCGTTCCCGTGAGCCGTATAGAAAAAAGGGCGCCTGATGCGGCGCCCTTCGAAACGTGGCGGAGTGGACGGGACTCGAACCCGCGACCCTCGGCGTGACAGGCCGATATTCTAACCGACTGAACTACCACTCCACGGCATTGGTGGGTGCTGAGGGTTTCGAACCCCCGACCCTCTCCGTGTAAGGGAGACGCTCTACCGCTGAGCTAAGCACCCCTCGCGGGAGCCGATTAGTTTAGGGCATCCTTGAGGGCTTTGCCAGCCTTGAAGGCCGGGTTCTTGGAAGCCTTGATCTTGATCTCTTCGTTCGTACGCGGATTCCGTCCGGTACGCGCGGCGCGCTTGCGCACCGCGAAGGTGCCGAAGCCGACGAGGGAGACCGTGTCGCCCTTCTTGAGCGCCTTGGTGATGACTTCGACCATCGCGTCGACGGCTTTGGCGGCATCTACCTTGGTCAGCTCGGCGGTATCGGCTATGGCACCCACGAATTCTGCTTTGTTCATTTAACAAACCCTCTCGGAAACTGCGACCCGCTACGCTTGATTCTGTGGCGAAACGACTCTGTCCCTCTGACACCGGGCGTTTTTTCGGAAAGTGCGCTTCGCGGACCCCGTGATCGCCCGGACCTTGCAGTCACTCGGACCACGTCCCGGCCTTTATACCAGTGGCCCAGTAGGCACGCAACTTGAGGCCTGGAGCCATTTTGCAGGCTTTTCACGCGCTCGCCGAGGCATCGATGCACGCCGTCGGAGCGGCGTTTTTCAGCACGGATCCAGCCAAGAAAACGGCGGCACGCGGCCGCCGTTTTCTTGGCATCCGAGGTGCCGTTTTCAGTGCGGCCGGACCGGCTGCGGCTCCTCGCTCTCGTCTCGCTTGCTCTCGGCTGCCGCCTTCTCCGCACCAGGCTCGGCCTTCTGCACCGGGGTCAACGGACGCTCGAGAGCAATGTCGAGCACTTCGTCGATCCACCGAACCGCATGGATATCCAGGGTTTCGGTGACGTTCTTCGGTATGTCGACGAGATCCTTCTTGTTTTCCTCAGGAATGATCACCGTAGTGATGCCGCCACGATGGGCCGCGAGCAGCTTCTCCTTGAGGCCGCCGATCGGCAGCACGCGGCCCCGCAGCGTGATCTCGCCGGTCATCGCGACCTCGGAACGCACCGGCACCTTGGTCAGCGCCGAGACCAGTGCGGTACACATTGCGATACCGGCGCTCGGGCCGTCCTTCGGGGTCGCCCCCTCCGGCACATGGATATGGATGTCGTACTTCTGGTGGAATTCCGGATCTACGCCGAGCCGTTCGGAACGCCCCCGCACGACGCTGAGCGCTGCATGGATTGACTCCTGCATCACGTCGCCGAGCTGGCCAGTGTGGATGAGCTTGCCTTTACCCGGGACGACGGTGCCCTCGATGCTGAGCAGGTCGCCGCCCACCTGCGTCCAGGCAAGACCGGTGACGAGGCCGACTTCGTTCTGCAGTTCGGCGCGGCCAAATGTGAATTTCTGCACGCCGAGATACTGATCGAGATTCGAGGAATCGACGCGCACGGTTGCCGGCCTGGACGCGGCCTTGCTCTTCGACTTCGACTTGTCCTTCTTCTCTTCCTTCGACAGGCTCTCGCGCAGCGACAGCTCCTTGACTACCTTGCGACAGACCTTCGATATCTCGCGTTCGAGGTTGCGCACGCCCGATTCACGCGTGTAGTAGCGGATGATGTCCCGGATCGACTCTTCCTCGACGCTGATTTCCTCGGGCTTCAGTCCATTGGCCTTGATCTGCTTCGGCAACAGATAGCGCTTCGCGATGTTGATCTTTTCCTCTTCCGTGTAGCCGGGAATACGGATGACTTCCATGCGGTCGAGCAGCGGCGCCGGAATGTTCAGCGAGTTCGCCGTCGCGATCCACATGACTTCGGAAAGATCCAGATCGACTTCGAGGTAGTGATCGTTGAACGCGTTGTTCTGCTCCGGATCCAGCACCTCCAGCAGTGCGGAGGACGGATCGCCGCGAAAATCCATCGACATCTTGTCGATCTCATCGAGCACGAACAGCGGATTGCGCGTAGCCGCCTTGGTCATGTTCTGCACGATGCGACCCGGCATGGAGCCGATGTACGTGCGGCGATGGCCGCGGATTTCCGCCTCGTCACGCACGCCACCGAGGGACATGCGCACGAACTTGCGGTTCGTCGCCTTGGCGATCGACTGACCCAGGCTGGTCTTGCCGACTCCGGGCGGCCCTACCAGGCAAAGGATGGGCCCCTTCATCTTGTTCACACGCTGCTGCACGGCAAGGTATTCGAGGATGCGTTCCTTGACCTTCTCGAGCCCGAAGTGGTCGGCGTCAAGCACCTCCTGGGCGACCTTGAGGTCCTTGCGAACTTTGCTCGCCTTCTTCCAGGGCACGCCGACGAGCCAGTCGATGTAGTTGCGCACGACGGTCGCTTCCGCGGACATCGGCGACATCTGCTTGAGCTTGTTGAGCTCAGCGCGAGCCTTCGTTTCCACCGGCTTGGGCATGCCGGCCTCGTTGATCTTGCGCGCCAGTTCATCCAGTTCGTTCGGCGTCTCCTCGAGATCGCCGAGTTCCTTCTGGATCGCCTTCATCTGCTCGTTGAGGTAGTACTCGCGCTGGCTTTTCTCCATCTGGGACTTGACCCGCCCCCGGATGCGCTTCTCGATCTGCTGAACGTCGATCTCTCCGTCGACGAAGCCCATCAGCGCCTCGAACCGGTCACCCACGTCCGCCATCTCGAGCAGCCGCTGCTTGTCGGCGAGGCGGATCGACAGGTGCGCAGCAATGGTGTCGGCGAGGCGGCTGGGGTCGTCGATCCCCGCCAGTGTCGCGAGCAGTTCCTGCGGCACCTTGCGATTCAGTTTTACAAACTGCTCGAACGTGGAAACCAACGAGCGGGACACGACTTCTATCTCGCGTTCGGAGCGGGAATACAGCGGTTCGAGCGGCTTGACGTTGCCGACGAGTACACCGTCAACCTCACGATAACCGTGGATGGAAGCACGCGCAGTTCCTTCCACCAGAACCTTGATCGTGCCATCCGGGAGCTTCAACAGTTGCAGCAGCGTCGCGAGCGTACCCACCGAGTGCAGATCGGACTCACGCGGATCGTCGACGTCAGGGCTGCGCTGGGCTACGAGCAGGATCTGCTTGTCACCCTCCATCGCGACGTCGAGCGCGCGAATCGATTTTTCGCGCCCCACGAACAACGGAATGACCATGTGTGGGTAGACGACGACGTCGCGCAGCGGAAGTACCGGCAGCTCGACCGGACGCGGATCGGAAGCGGAGGATTTATCAGACATTTCCATGAAACGATTCCTGGCGGCGACCTGTGTGGCCGAGCGGATACGGGTTGAGCCTGAGCGCAGGCTCCTGGAGCGTCAAGTGCGGACGGCGTCAACGAATGCAAGATCCGCATGCGAGTTGCATGCCGGGCGCGTATCGAAGACGCGGCGCATTCAGCGCCGTGGCGGGCGCGACAGGCCCACATGCAGGACACAGTCGGCCGCGGCAACCGCCAGCGGCCGGCGCGGGGGCCTTATTCGGCGACGGCGCGGGATTGCAGGTTGCCGCGATAGATCAGATACGGCTCGGCCTGGCCGTTGATCACGGCCTCGTCGACGACAACCTTGCTTACGTGCTCGAGGGACGGCAACTCATACATCGTATCGAGCAGCACCTGCTCGAGAATAGTGCGCAGGCCGCGCGCGCCAGTCTTGCGCTTGAGCGCCTTGCGCGCGACCGCCGTCAGTGCCTCGGGGCGGAACTCGAGCTCGGCGCCTTCCATTTCGAACAGTTTCTTGAACTGCTTGACGATGGCGTTCTTCGGCTCGGTCAAAATCTTGACCAGAGCGACCTCATCCAGCTCTTCGAGTGTCGCGAATACCGGCAGGCGTCCGACGAATTCGGGAATCAGGCCGAACTTGACCAGATCCTCGGGCTCGACGTCGGCGAGGACCTTGCCCACCGAATTGGTTTGCTTCTTGCTGCGCACATCGGCGGAGTAACCGATGCCGGTCGACTCGCCCCGCTGCTGGATGATTTTCTCGAGCCCTGCGAACGCGCCGCCACAGATGAACAGGATGTTCTTCGTGTCGACCTGCAGAAACTCCTGCTGCGGGTGCTTGCGGCCACCCTGCGGCGGGACCGAAGCAATCGTGCCTTCGATGAGCTTGAGCAGCGCCTGCTGCACGCCTTCACCCGAGACATCGCGCGTGATCGACGGGTTCTCGCTCTTGCGCGAGATCTTGTCGATCTCGTCGATGTAGACGATACCGGTCTGCGCCTTCTCGACGTCGTAGTCGCACTTCTGCAGCAGCTTCTGAATGATGTTCTCGACGTCCTCACCGACATAGCCGGCTTCGGTCAGCGTCGTCGCATCGGCAATCGTGAACGGGACGTTGAGCAGGCGGGCCAGCGTTTCAGCCAGCAGCGTCTTGCCCGACCCGGTGGGTCCGACGAGCAGGATGTTGGACTTGGCCAGCTCGACCTCGTCGCTCTTCTGCCGGGTCTCAAGCCGCTTATAGTGATTGTAGACAGCGACTGCGAGCGTCTTCTTGGCCCGCGTCTGGCCAATAACATATTGATCGAGAACGTCCATGATCTCGCGAGGCTTGGGTAGATGACTGCGCGCGCTGGCAGCCTTCTCCTCGAGCTCCTCGCGAATGATGTCGTTGCACAGCTCGACGCATTCGTCGCAAATGAACACCGACGGACCGGCAATCAGCTTGCGGACCTCGTGCTGACTCTTGCCGCAGAACGAACAGTACAGAATCTTTCCGCTGTCGCCCGAACGGCCTTGCCGATCGTCAGTCATGCTCTGCCTCAAAAACGCGGGATAACGTATTCGTCACGAAGAATAGAACCCGCTGCGCCCGCGGCGCAAGCGCAGGCGTGGCAGGTACGGCCGTATGGACGAGAGATGGGCTCAGGACTTGACGCTGTCGGCAGGACGCTTTTCGAGCACGGCGTCGATCAGGCCGTACTTCTGCGCCTCTGCCGCGCTCATGAAGTTGTCGCGGTCAGTATCGCGCGCGATCACCTCAATGTCCTGGCCGGTGTGCTTGGCCATGATTTCGTTCAGACGCTGGCGGATGGCCAGGATCTCGCGGGCGTGAATGTCGATGTCCGACGCCTGCCCGCTGAATCCGCCGAGGGGCTGATGAATCATGACGCGGGAGTTCGGCAGCGCATATCGCTTGCCTTTGGTGCCCGCAGTCAGCAGCAACGCGCCCATACTGGCGGCTTGGCCGATCACCATGGTGCTGACGTCCGGCTTCAGGAACTGCATGGTGTCGTAGATCGCCATGCCGGCCGTGACCGAACCGCCCGGGCTGTTGATGTAAAGATTGATGTCCTTGTCGGGATTTTCCGACTCGAGGAACAGCAACTGGGCGACGACGACGTTGGCCATGTAGTCATCGATCGGCCCGACCAGGAAGATCACCCGCTCCTTGAGCAGGCGCGAATAGATGTCGTAAGCCCGCTCGCCCCGGGAGGTCTGTTCGACCACCATCGGCACGAGATTGAGACTGCGCATCGGCTCAAAACCCTTGGACATGGATCACTCCGAATCTGATCTACCCGGGCCAGGGGTTCATTGTCGGCCTGCCGGCGAAAAAGCCCCGGCGCGCCCTCAGGGCAGGTCAGGGCGAACCGGATGACCCGCCCTGACCGTCGGGTCTCAAGCCACCGTCGGTCGCATCACTTCGTTGAAACCGAGCTTCTGCTCGGTCGCCTTCGCGTGATCAGCGATCCATTCGGTCACCTGATCCTCGATGACACGGCTCTGAAGCGCGTTCATCAACTGGGGATCGCGGTTGTAGAGTTCAACCACCTGTTCCGGCTCTTCGTAGGTCGAGGCGATCGTATTCAGCGTCTCGGCAACGCGGCGCGAATCGAGGCGCACGTCGTTCTGGCGGGCGATTTCGCTGAGCAGCAGCCCGGCCGCGACGCGGCGACGGGCGACGTCGGCGAAAGCTGCCGCCGTCACGTTGGCAGTCTGGCCCTGCTGGCGGGCCTGGGCCTCGGCCTGGCGCACCAGCGACTCGGCTTCGGCGTCGATCATGCCCTTTGGCAATTCGAGATCCGCATGCGCGGCGACGAGCTTCTCGACGACTTCGGTCTTGAGCCGGCCGAGCAGCGTTCCCTTGAGCTCACGCTCCAGGTTGGCCTTCACATCAGCACGAAACTTCTCGACACCGCCATCGAAGATGCCAAACGCGGAAAAGAACGCATCGTCGAGCGCCGGAAGCTCAGGCACCTGCACCCGGACGATCCTGACCGCAACCTGGGCCTCCTTGCCGGCGAGGTTCTCATTGCGAAAATCTGCCGGGAACGTGACAGCCAACGTCTTTTCATCGCCTGCAGCGAGACCGACCAAGCTATCCTCGAGCTCCTTGAACAGCGCTCCCGAACCAATCATCGTGCCGACGCGATCATTGCCTTCGGCCGGAAAACGGTAGTCGCCGGCCTGCGCCGAATACTCGAACAGGACCATGTCACCGGCGGCAGCGGCGCGGTCGACGAGTGCAAACGTACGGCGCTGCTGACGCAGCGTCTCGATCATCGTATCGACGTCGGCGTCGGTCACATCGGCCGTCACACGGACGATTTCGAGCCCCGAAACGTCGATCTTGCCGATGTCCGGCATGACTTCGAACGTCGCCGTGTACTCGATTTCGCCATTGCTCGGCGCGCCCGTTGTCGCCACGGACGGCGGCATCGCCGGACGCAGATTCTGACCTTCCATCGCCTCGACCAGTGTCGAACGGATGAGTTCGGACATGGCTTCGTTGCGAACCTGCGCTCCGAACCGCTGTTCGATGACCTTCGCCGGCACTTTGCCCGGACGGAAGCCATTCAGGCGCACATTGCGACTCAGGTCGCCGAGGCGGCTGCGCACCTGGCTGTCGAGCTGTTCGGCCGGAAGCCGGACGGTGAGCTTGCGCTCGAGCTTGCCTACGTTTTCAACGGAAACTTGCATTGTTGCTCCTCGAACGGCGATCGGCCGCAAGCCCGCCCGTATGGCGGCCATGCGGCCACGAAGTCTGATCTGGTGCGAACGGAGAGAATCGAACTCTCACGGGTTGCCCCACTGGAACCTAAATCCAGCGCGTCTACCAATTCCGCCACATTCGCACACCACCGGGGACCGACCGGAATCCGGTTGTGCTCAACCTTGGGGAATACCACGTGAGGACCGACGAAGGAAGATGGTGGGCCGCCCCAGACTCGAACTGGGAACCTACGGATTAAGAGTCCGCTGCTCTACCAATTGAGCTAGCGGCCCACAATGGGGTGGAAGATGGGACTCGAACCCACGACCCTCGGAATCACAATCCGATGCTCTAACCGACTGAGCTACATCCACCGCAAACTCACGATCGCATTGGCGCGCCCGACAGGACTCGAACCTGCAACCGTCGGCTTAGAAGGCCGATGCTCTATCCGGTTGAGCTACAGGCGCAGTCTCTGGCTTGAGCACGTTGGTCGGGGTAGAGGGATTCGAACTCTCGACATCTAGCTCCCAAAGCTAGCGCTCTACCAGGCTGAGCTATACCCCGTCTGTCCAGACTTCGGTCACCCGTGACAATCCCAAAGAAACGAGGATGTTACGGATGCCCGCCTATACCGTCAATCGCCGGGTACGGCCTGCAACCCTTCCAGCCAACCGCGTGCGGCAGTACCGCCGCCAAACGAAAGGGTGCCGCAGCACCCTCAAAAAATGGCGCGCCCGGAAGGATTCGAACCTCCGACCACCAAGTTCGTAGCCTGGTACTCTATCCAACTGAGCTACGGGCGCGCACTGACTTTGCCTTCCCTGCGGATGCGGCGCTTCCTTTTCGCCACCTCTTCGCGACGTTTCCGCCGCGACGAGAGGCGGAATTATTCGTATCGCGACCGCGTTCGTCAACAGGTTTCGGAAAATTTTTTCGTGCTCCCGCGCGAACAGCGTCTGCCGCAGCGCACACACATCACTCGCTTGCGCAACCGAGCCGCGCACAGCCTTCACGAACATCAACTCAAAAATCCATAATTATCACTATAGATAAGTAACTTCGAGGGGCGCGAAACATCGGACTGCCGCGATTGAAGGCACCGGACACCGACTCTGGCCCGCGTCGTCACGAAGCATTCGCAACGACCATCGCATTGCAAAGCACCGAAGGCGACTCGGAGAACTGCGCCACGAATCGACGGAACCCTCGACCGCGCGAGCGACTCGCACTTGGCCAGCCGGCGCGCAGAAGCCCCGAAGGCTCGCGCGGATTCGCAGCTGATCGCCGCCACCGGACCAAAGCAGCAAACTTCCGTCGACACCTGCACCCCGACGCCTGGAGGCGCCACACGACGCTCCGCCCTGCCTGCGCACACCTCGCTTCACCGGCCTGCGCCCACACTCAGGGGATGTGCGCGGCGCTGACCGCCACCCGATCGCCGCGAAGGACTGAACCGGCAAGTGTGTGCACCCGCGCCGGGGCGCCGCAAACGAACAAGGGGCCTTTCGGCCCCTTGTCGTTGCACTGGCGGAGAGAGAGGGATTCGAACCCTCGATAGAGCTTTTGACCCTATACTCCCTTAGCAGGGGAGCCCCTTCGGCCTCTCGGGCATCTCTCCGGATTCAATCGGTTTTGCGGTGTACTGCCGAACGAGGCGCGGAAGAATAGCGGCTCGTCGGCGCCGGGTAAAGCCCGAAATCAGGACTCCGCGCTCGGCGTGCCGCCACCGGGTTCCTGCTCGCGCTTGATCCGCTGGTAGATCTCTTCGCGATGCACCGCAACGTCCTTCGGGGCATTGATGCCGATACGCACCTGGTTGCCTTTCACACCGAGCACGGTGACGGTGACCTCGTCTCCGATCATCAGGGTCTCTCCGACCCGGCGAGTCAGAATCAGCATCGTTCTTCTCCTTTCGCCCTACGTCCCGGCCCAACGTCCTGGCAACCGCATACTGGTCATTGCGAATGCACACGGGACCGGATCGTCAGCCTGGCAGCTGATTCCGCGGTCCTCCCCGCTGCTCACGAATCGCAAACGAAGCGTCGAATCGTGTCAGTCGCCACTGAACTTTTATTTGCAAACTGTGGGGCGACCACGCCGCTTCGATACTAACGGACGCCCTCGGGCCACGCAATTGAAGTCACGCATTACTTTCGTCAGGTTTACGCGCCGGCCGTGCCTGTCAGTAGCGTATTCGCGCGGCCGACGCTATCACCGCAAAGATCACGGTCGCGTCTAGGCGAGCAACTGCTCGACCCAGCCGCGCACACCCGCAAGTGCGCGCGGGAGTTCCGGCGAGTCGTCGCCGCCACCTTGAGCCATGTCAGGGCGCCCACCGCCTTTGCCACCGATCTGCCGGGCGACGTAGCCGACCAGATCCCCTGCCTTTACCTTGCCGAGCGCGGCGCCTTGCACCCCAGCCGCCAATGCGACCTTGCCATCCGCGGCCGAGGCCAGCAGGACGATACAGTCCGGCAGACGCGCCTTGAGCTGGTCGACGGCCTCGCGCAGCGCCTTCGCATCGAGTCCCTCGATGCGGGCGGCAATGAGCTTGCTGCCGCCGACGTCGGCAGCCGTATCGGCGAGCTGCGCCGTGGCGGCACCGGCAGCCTTTGCCTTGAACGATTCCAGCTCGCGCTCCATGCGCCTCTGCCGATCGAACAGCTGCCGCACCTTGTCGGCGGCATCCGCCGGCGATGTGCCGAGCAGGTGCGCGACCTCATCGAGACGACGCTCATCGTCCCGCACGAAGGCGATGGCACCCGCGCCCGTCGCCGCTTCGATACGGCGCACGCCGGCCGCGACGCCGCCCTCGCTCAGAATCTTGAACAGCCCGATGTCGCCGGTCCGCCGCACGTGCGTACCGCCACAGAGTTCGGTCGAGAAACTGCCAAATTTGAGCACGCGCACGTGTTCGCCGTACTTCTCGCCAAACAGCGCCATCGCCCCGAAATCGAGCGCATCCCGATAACCCATGGTGCGCACGTCGGCTTCCGCATTGCGCCGAACTTCCGCATTGACGAGGTCCTCGATCGCACGCAGTTCGTCCGCCGTGACTGGCTGGAAATGCGAGAAGTCGAATCGCAGGCGATCCGGAGCCACCAGCGACCCCTTCTGTGTGACATGGGAGCCGAGCACCTGACGCAGCGCCGCGTGCAGGAGATGGGTCGCCGAATGATTGAGCACGATGGACGCACGTCGCGACGCATCCACGTCGCCGCGCAACAGCGCTCCGGCGCGCAGCGCCTGCGCGCCCTGCCAGCGGCCGACGTGGCCGTGGAACGTGCCCGCCAGCTTGATGGTGTCGCGCACGACGAAGCGGCCGCCTTCGAGGTCCAGAGTTCCCGTGTCGCCGACCTGACCGCCCGACTCGGCATAGAACGGCGTGCGGTCGAGCACCAGTGTCGCCTCTTCGCCATTGCCGAGTTCGTCGACGAGGCGCGACCCGCGCACGATGCCGACGAGCCGCAGGCCGTCGGCGAAGGTCGCGTCATAGCCGAGGAATTCCGTCGCCGGCAGCTGCTGGATCGCCTCGGCCGACAGCATCACCTTGGTTTCAAACTGGCTTGCGCCGCGAGCGCGCTCACGCTGCTGCTCCATCGCTGCCGTGAATCCCGGCATGTCGACCGACCATCCCCGCTCGCGGGCAACGTCGGCCGTGAGATCGACCGGAAATCCGTAAGTGTCGTAAAGAGTGAAGGCGATCTGCCCGGGGATGGTCCTGGGCATGCTCTCGGTTCCGACGTACTGGGTGTCGTCCTTCAATGCCGACTCGAGCAGCTTCATGCCGTTCTCGAGCGTTTCGGCGAATCGCTCCTCCTCGGTCGCGAGCGCGCGTTCGACGAGCCCGCGCTTCTCGACGAGTTCCGGATACGCCTCACCCATCTGTTCGACGAGTGCCGGCACCATCTTGTGAAAGAACGCGCCGCGAACGCCGAGCATGTACCCGTGACGCAGTGCGCGCCGGATGATGCGCCGCAGCACGTAGCCACGCCCCTCGTTCGACGGCAGCACACCGTCGACGACGAGAAAGCTGCAGGCACGGATGTGATCCGCGATGACGCACAGCGACTTGTTCCCGAGGTCCGCCGTCCCCGTCAGCGCAGCGGCCGCCTTGATCAGGTGCTGGAACAGGTCGATCTCGTAGTTCGAGTGCACGTGCTGCAGCACCGCGGCGATGCGCTCCAGCCCCATGCCGGTATCGACGCAAGGTGCCGGCAACGGCGTCATCGTTCCGTCCGCGGCGCGGTCGAACTGCATGAAAACGTTGTTCCAGATTTCGATGTAGCGGTCGCCGTCCTCATCCGGCGAGCCGGGCGGTCCGCCCGGAATGTGATCGCCGTGGTCGTAGAAAATCTCAGTACACGGGCCACAGGGGCCGGTATCGGCCATCTGCCAGAAATTGTCCGAGGCGTACGGCGCGCCTTTGTTGTCACCGATGCGGATGATGCGCTCCGCTGGCAAACCCACGACCTGATTCCAGATATCGAACGCCTCGTCGTCTGTCTGGTACACGGTGACGAGCAGGCGCTCCTTGGGCAGTTTCCAGACCTCGGTCAGCAGTTCCCACGCATAGGTGATCGCATCACGCTTGAAATAGTCGCCAAAGCTGAAGTTGCCGAGCATCTCGAAGAACGTATGGTGCCGCGCGGTATAGCCGACCTGATCGAGATCGTTGTGCTTGCCGCCCGCACGCACGCACCGCTGGGAGCTCACGGCACGGGTGTAGCTGCGCTTTTCCGAGCCGAGGAACACGTCCTTGAACTGCACCATGCCGGCATTGGTGAACAGCAGCGTCGGATCGTTGCCCGGGACCAGCGAGCTCGAAGGCACGATCGCGTGGCCTTTGCTTTGGAAGAAGGCGAGGAAGCTCTGGCGGATTTCGGCACTGCTGCGCATGGTCGTCGTCACTGAAGGCGGAATTCGGACACGCCCGCGAACAATCGGCCAAGAATGCCGGGGAAGCTCGGATCAGCTGCCGTCCCGTGCAGATCGGGATCGAAATCGTGGGAACGGAAAATGGCGCCAGCCGCAATGGCCGGCACGTCCGTTCAGACCATCCCTAATCGAACTCCTCGGCGGAGTCGTCCACGTCGTCGGCGTGGGTGATGGCCCGTACTGTGGCGGCATCAAAGCCGCGGCGCAAGAGGAACGCCGCCCGTCGTTGCGTTTCCTGGCGATCGGACGATGCCGCCGCCCCGTACCGGCGCCGGTAGATGCGCCGGGCGAGCGCCAGCCAGTCCTCGCCTGCCTCGTCGAGCGCCGCACGCGCCTCAGTGTCGCCGATGCCATGGGTGCGCAGTTCCGCGAGGATGCGCCGCGGCCCATGCCCCTGACTCACGCGGCTGCGGACGAGCAGTTGCGCGAACCGCGCGTCGCTCTGGAATGACTGCTGCTGCAGTTGGTCCAGCGCGGCGGAAGCTTCATCGGTGTCGTAACCGGTGCGGCCCAGCTTGCGCTGCAGCTCGCGCCTGGAGTGTTCCCGCCGCGACAGCAAACCGAGTGCCTTTCCGTAGGCGCTCGCCGTCGGACCACGCGTGCTGCCGTCACGACGGGCGTCGTCACGCTCGCCGTCCTTGTCGTCCCGATCGCTGCGTCGCCTGGAAATCATGCGCTGGACAGGCCTCCGCGCCCGCGATCGTACAGACCGCGCGGAAGCCGCGCGGCGCCTTCAGCCACCCAGACGGGCTGGTGCGACCGCCGCCTCCGCACCGTCATCGCGCGGCGGTCCGGCATACGGGCGCCGCATCCGGGAATCAGGCTTCCTCCGGCTCGAACTCGGGCGTACCGACCGTGCGGCGTTCCGGCAGCATCTTGGCGCGCAGCTGGGCCTCGATCTGCTCGGCAATTGCCTTGTGCTCCTTGAGGAAGTTACGCGCGTTGTCCTTGCCCTGGCCGATGCGCTCCCCGTTGTAGCTGTACCAGGAGCCGGACTTCTCGACGAGCTTGTGATCGACGCCGAGATCGATCAGCTCGCTCTCGCGACTGATGCCCTCGCCATAGAGGATTTCGGTGAATACTTGCTTGAACGGCGGCGCGAGCTTGTTCTTGACGACCTTGATCTTGGTCTCGTTGCCGATGATCTCGTCACCTTTCTTGACCGAACCGATGCGACGGATGTCGAGGCGGACCGAAGCATAGAACTTCAGCGCGTTGCCGCCTGTCGTCGTTTCGGGGTTCTGACCCGGCATCATCATGCCGATCTTCATGCGCAGCTGATTGATGAAGATCACGAGGCAGCCGGACTTCTTGATCGTGCCGGTCAGCTTGCGCAGCGCCTGGCTCATGAGGCGCGCCTGCAGGCCGACCTGCATTTCGCCCATTTCGCCTTCGATTTCGGCCTTCGGCGTCAGCGCAGCGACCGAGTCGATGACGACCATGTCGACTGCGCCCGAGCGCACCAGCATGTCGGTGATCTCGAGCGCCTGCTCGCCGGTATCCGGCTGCGAGACGAGCAGGTCGTCGACATTGACGCCGAGCTTTTCGGCGTAGCTGGGATCGAGCGCGTGCTCCGCGTCGACGAATGCCGCGGTGCCGCCGGCGCGCTGGCAGCTCGCAATGGCCTGCAGCGTCAGTGTCGTCTTGCCGGACGATTCCGGCCCGTAGATCTCGACGACACGGCCGCGCGGCAGGCCGCCGATGCCGAGCGCCATGTCGAGCGCGAACGAGCCGGTGGACACGGCGTCGACGGGCTCGGCGACCTTGTCGCCCATCCGCATGACCGTGCCCTTGCCGAACTGTTTCTCGATCTGGCTCAAGGCCGAAGCCAGCGCCTTGCGCTTGTTGTCATCCATTGCAGAATCCTCGTCAGATTGATTGGCGCGGCGCAGTCTGCGGCCCGGCATTCTCACGGGGCGCGACACTGCGATGGGGGCGGGGAACACGCCGATTATTTCATACCGGGCTGGCCCCGGCCCGCATGCGGCCGGCGGCGCGTCAGGAGGTCAGAATTTTCTGAACGCCTCGCAGCGCAGCCGCGACAGTGCGGCGCCGCACGGCCTCGCGGTCACCCTCGAAATGGAAGATCTGCGCCTGGGCGTAGCCGCCGCGGCGCTTCCAGCCGATCCAGGTGGTACCGACCGGTTTCCCCGGCGTGGCGCCGCCGGGTCCGGCAATGCCGGTCACGGCGACCGCGACGGACGCGCCGTAGCGGGCCAGCGCGCCCGAGACCATTTCGACGACGGTCTCCTGACTCACCGCGCCGTGCTGGGCGAGCGTTTCCGGCCGTACCCCGAGCAGCGCCTGCTTGGCTTCGTAGCTGTAGGCGACCAGACCGGCCTCGAACCAGCCGGAACTGCCGGCGATATCGGTCAGGGTCTTGGCGATCCAGCCGCCGGTGCAGGACTCGGCCGTAACGAGCATCTGGCCACGTTGCTGCAATGTGTCGGCGACGATACGACCGAGCCGCATCAGCTCGGCATCGTCAGGCACCTCGTTTTCGGACATTGGGGTTCCTGCGTGGCTTCCGGCGTGCAGCGGTGATGCCGCTCCACGCCGGCACTTCTAGCCCAATTGCACCGCCGCGCCAAGCGCCGGCAGCAGGGCCGGCAGCCCGGCGCGGCGCCGCTGCATCCGAGAGCCGCCTTCCGGCGTAAGGATATTGCGTGACGGCGGCGGGATGTCCGACGCGCGATAGGCCCGCCATGGTCTGGCGGTCAGACGTCCGGCACGGCGGGCACTACGATGAGGGAAGGCAGATGGCGTGCGCACGCGCTACGATCGCGACAACCGCGTATCGAACCCGAGCGCGTCGTCGCTCCGACGGCGCCGAGACTGGAAACGGAACGATGGAACTTCGACAGCAGGACGTCACCGATCCCGAGAATGCGCTTCTGGTCCGCGTCGCGCAGGGCGACCGGGATGCGTTCGAACGCCTGTATCGCGCCACGTCCGCGCGGTTGCTGGGGGTCTGCCTGCGGCTGGTGCCGGACCGCGCCGAGGCCGAAGACGTCCTGCAGGATGCCTATGTCGCCGCATGGCGCAAGGCACCGCAGTTCGACCCGGCGCGTGCCTCGGCCGCGGTGTGGCTGGCGTCGATCGCACGTCATCGGGCGATCGACCGGCTGCGGGCGAGTAGCGGCACGCGCGAGCAGGCGCCGATCGAACTCGCGGAGCAGCACCCCGATCCCGCACCGGCGCCCGCCGTCAAGGCCGAGGCCGACAGCGAGCGGGCGCGGCTGGACGACTGCGTTGCCCAGCTGGAACCCAGGCGGCGCACCCTTATCCGCACGGCCTTCTTCGATGGCGCGACCTATGAAGAGCTCGCGGCGCGCTCCGGCTCACCGCTGGGCTCGGTGAAGAGCTGGATACGCCGCGGCCTGATGCAGCTGCGCGCCTGCCTGGAGGGCTGACGATGCCGACCGCCACCGCAAACGACAGCACCGCCCTTCCGCCCGACGACGACATGCAGGCCGCCGAGTACGTGCTGGGCCTGCTCGACGAGGTGTCGCGCCGCCGCGCCGCGCTGCGGCTCGCCGACGACCCGGCTTTTGCACGCCTCGTCACGGAGTGGGAACTGCGCTTCTCGCCCTGGCTGTTGCGCGCGCCGGACGCAGCACCATCCCCGCACACCTGGGACCGCATCCGCGAACGCCTCGGCTGGCGCGGCGAACGTCCTCCCGCACGGGGCCTATGGGACAATGCCGTCCTGTGGCGCCGCGCTGCGGGCATCGCCCTGGTTGCCGGCATCGTGGCGGCGATGTACGGCGTGACGCGCACGCCGCCGGCGCCGGTGCCCGAGGAACTCGCCGCACGGCCGGTCACCGTCCTGGCGCGCGACGACGGCTCTGTCGGCTGGATCGCACGCATCGACACGGCTCGCGGCGAGGTGCTCATGGTGCCGGTGCCAGCCGCCGCCGACACCTCGGGTCGCGTCAACGAACTCTGGATCATCCCGGCAGGCGGCAAGCCCCGGTCGCTCGGTTTCGTATCGCACGACAAGGCGCATACGCTTGCCGTGCCACCGGAGCTGCGTCCCAGCCTGGCCGTCGGCGCTACGCTCGCCATCACGCTCGAGGATCAGGCCGGGATTCCGCATGCGGCGCCCAGCAGTCAACCTGTTGCAGTGGGGAACATCCGCACGATCTGACCGGCTGCCGCATCCACGCCGTGCCCGGCTCCGTAGAGAGCGTAGTCGCCATGATGGGATGCGCCCATGTACTCGCCCTGGTACTGCACGGAACGGCCAGAACCCCGCGCGCTGTCGCGGCAGCGACGCCGTGGTGGCTGAGGCAGGACGCATGAACCGAGACGCGACAGGAGCCTCCCTGCACAGTGCGATCTACGAAGGCGTGGTCCGCCATCGCCGACACGATGCGGGCCGCCACGAATTCCGTTACCGGATGGCCCAGCTCTATCTCGACCTCGACGAACTCGACCGGGTATTCGCGCACCGCTGGCTCTGGTCAGTGCAACGACGCAATCTGGCGGAGTTCCGCCGCAGCGACTACCTCGCGCCCCACGATCGTCCGCTCGCGGACACCGTGCGCGATCATGTGGCACGCGCAACGGGGCGGCGTCCCCGCGGACCGATCCGTCTGCTCACGCACCTGCGCTATGCGGGCTACGTGTTCAATCCGGTGAGCTTCTACTACGGTTTCGATGACGACGGCGCCAGGCTCGACTACGTGCTCGCCGAAATCACGAACACGCCCTGGTCCGAGCGACATGCCTATCTGTTGTGCGCCGACGCCGCGACGCAACACGGCCGCGCCCTGCACTGGTCGTTCAGGAAAGCCTTCCACGTTTCCCCGTTCCAGCCCATGGACTGCACCTACGACTGGCGCTTCACGCCGCCGGGCGAAAACCTGCACGTGCACATGAACCTGCTGCGCGAGGGCCGGCGCACGTTCGACGCGACCCTGCAGCTCGCACGACAGCCATTGACCGGGGCCGCGCTGGCGCGCGTGCTGCTACGTTATCCGCTGATGACCTGGCAAGTCATGACGGCTATCCATTGGCAGGCGCTGCGCCTGTGGCTCAAGCGTGTCCCGTTCCATGCGCACCCGGGAAGCCATTCTCCGTGAACGGACGAGGCTGGGCCGTCATGCCTGAGTGCGCATGACCCGTGGCCGCGAATGTCCCGCTGGCGCTGCCCACCTGGACGGCTCGCCGGAAAAAGACGCCATAATGCCCCATCTCTCCGGGGCTCCCTGCGATGCGCGCCAGGCCATCGATTTCATCGCTCGCGCCAGGTTCGGATCTGACCCGCTTGCTGCAGGACTGGCGCAACGGCGACGGCCATGCGCTGACGGCGGCCATCGAGCAGGTTTACGGTGAGCTGCGGCGGATAGCAGCGCAACGCATCGGCCGGCATGGCGGCCCGGCCACACTGTCGCCGACGGAGCTCGTGCACGAGGCCGTGCTCGGCCTGCTGCCGGCGCCGACGGACTTCGCCAATCGCGCACACTTCCTCGCCACCCTGTCGCTGGCCATGCGCGCCATCCTGGTCGATCACGCGCGGGCGCGTGCCACGGACAAGCGCGGCGGCAACTGCGTCCGCATGAGCCTGTCCCGAATCGACGCTGCCGACGATACCGATGCGGTCTTCGACCTGCTGTTGCTGGAGCAGGCACTGACCCAACTGGAGAGTTTCGACGCCCGTTGCGGACAGATCATGCACCTGACCTATTTCGGCGGAATGGCACAGGAAGAAATCGCCGCCCTGCTGAATATCTCGGTGCCGACGGTCAAACGCGAACTGCGTTTCGCGCGCTCATGGCTGTCCACGGCCATCGGACGACACGGCTGATCCGCGGACCGTGGAATGCGGCGCGGTCGTGCGCTTCCGCTCGACCCGGCAGCAACGTCGACCGGGCCTGGCCCCGCGTGATCCCTGCAGGCGCCGAAAAACGAAGAACGCGCTGACGCCGTATTTCCACGGCGACTTCGGAGTCATTCATGCCCATCCGCCCGACGATCCTGCGGTGTCGCCGCGCCGTCGCCGCCTGCCTGCTGGTGCTGCCGCTCGCCGCCCCGGCAGCCCCTCCCGTCCCGTGCCCGGATTCGCCACCCGCGAGCCTGTCGCTGTCCGTCAGCAGTGGCGTGATCCACGACGGCACCGAAAGTCGCCTGGAAGTCCATGTCCATGCGGATGGCTGCATCGTCGTACATCGGCCGTGGTATCTGCGCGATGCGGGTGATTTCGAGCTGCGACTCGCCGCCGGGGAATGGGCCGCGCTGCAACGCACCGTCGCCACGGACGAACTGGGCAAGATCGATCAGGAACGCCTGTCCACGCAGACGGCGATGGTGTGGAAAGAAGTTCCGACCGACGCCGTGGTCTTCGCCGATCCCGACGCCGACGTGTTCACCCTGCACTGGCACGACGGCGGCCGGTCACGTCAGCTGGTCGCACGCAATCCCGAGCTGGCCGCGGCACGCCGCCCCGATGATGTCAGCCTGAATCGCGTCGCCGGAGCGATCGGCGCGTTGCGCGCCCTCGCTGCCCGTGCGGGCAAGCGCGGCGACGCGGAGGCACGGCCATGAGGCGTCTGTATGTGACCGTGTTCGCCGCACTCGGCGTCGCCGCCATGCCGCAATGGAGCAGCGCGGGCAGCTTCGTGGCCGTGGAACAGGACGAACCCGATCGCGTTGCCCACCGCGACTACTACGGCGCCGGCGGCGACCTGCCGCCGGTCCGCATCTGCATCGACCGTTCGCTCAATGCCGGCCTCGCGACCGCCGCAGAACCCGCGGTCCGCAACGTCATTGCCACGTTCAACCGCTTCCGCGCGCTGCCGGACAACACGTTTGCCACGGGCTCCGACACCAGCGCACCCGCGGATCAGGTCGATTTCGAGACCGTACTGCTGCATGAGTTCATGCATGCCAACGGCCTGGACCACCCCAACCAGGCGAACAATCCGGCCGGCAGCGGCCCGTACTTCTACTACGACTCGCGCAGCAGCGACGGCGCGAACGGCGTGCTCGACCATCTGGGCGACGCCGATGGGCTTCCCGGCTCTGCCGACGATCAACGCGGCGACGACGTGAACCTGACGTGGTATGTGCGCGGGTCGAACGACCCTGCCGTCCTGCCCGCGGTCGTCGATACCACCACGATGGCGCGCGTGCTCGATGACCTGCCACCGGGCCAGCATTTCGCCGCCAACGGCAATGCCGCGGTGATGGCCGCGCTGGGTCATCCGAACAGCAAGGCGGTCGCGGTCCAGGGCTACGTGCAAGGACGCGTCGCACGTCATCTGCACAGCGACGATCTGGCGATGCTGCGTCTGGCGCGTGCCGGTATCGACGGCATCGCCGGCACGTCCGACGACTATCGCAGCACCGCGGTGTTTGCCGGCTACTTCGACGATCCGCAGGGCGGCGAGTGCTCGATCGTCGTGCGCTTCAGCGACGACGTCGCATTCGCCAGCACGCTGGTCGGCCTGACGCCGCTGGCACCCAATCACTGGCGCCTCATCTATCCGACACGGATGCGTTTCAACCCGGCCGTGAACTGGTATTTCACGCCCGGTGCGAACACCATCATGCAGATCGACCCGGCCACCCCCGGTACCAGCATCGGTGTCACCCCGTATCCGGTACACGTGACGGTCGGCAAGGCGGGCTTCAACCTCATGGGTGGCACGCCACGCGGTACCGTCGTGGTACGCGACGGCGATCGTGACAGTCCACAGGCGGCGACCTGCACCATCGAACTCACCCCGGCCTCCGGCGGTACCGGCAGCTGCATGCTGGCTCCGCTGTCGGCCGGCCGCAGGACGCTGACGGCCGACTACCTCGGCTGGGGTGGCTGGGACGGGAACACCGCCACGGCCACGCACGAGGCCAGCGGCACGGTGGCGTTCACAGACGTGACACACACACCGTCTCCGTCCGCCATGGACGTTGATGTCGAGTTCGACTGGACACTGGCTCCGCCCGTGGGCGCGCCCCCCGTACAGGCGACCGGCAACGTCGTGGTGAAGGAAGCTGCCAACTGCAGCGCCGCACCGATCGATCCCGCACACCAGTGCACCGCGCCCCTGCCGGAACATACCTGTTCCATCCGCTTTTCCAGCGCCGGCACACGCACGCTTCAGCTGTGTTACGGCGGTGACGGCGCCATCGCCCCGGCACAGGCCAGCGTGGTGCATACCGTGCAGGCGGGCCGGGCCACGACGACCGGCATCGTCGGGCATTCGCCGGCCCAGACACGGCCATTCGAGCCCTACACCGTGCAGGTGCAGGTGCATGAAACGCCGGCACAGGGCGGATATCCGCAAGGTGCCGTGATCGTGCGTGATGGCGATGATGCCGATCCACTCACAGTGCGCTGCACGGCACTGCTCGCCGGCACTCCGGACGAGGTCGCATCCTGCCAGCTCGCCTCCAACCGCGCCGGAAAGCGTCAGCTGACGGCATCGTTCGCGGATCAGGGAATCTGGACGGGCAGCAGCTCGACGTCGACCGTGCACGCGGTACGGCACTTCGCCATCGTCGCCAACAATCCCGCCAGCGTCCCGCTCGGACGAGCATCCAGCGTGACCGTGGCGCTCGAGGTGATGCCGTTCGGTGGCACGCCGGCGCCGACGGGAACCATCGTCGTCAGTGACGGCACCGACAGCTGCGATATCGTGCTGCCAGCGAGCCAGTGTCTGTGGCGCGGCAGCAGTGCCGGCACCCGTCAGCTCGTCGCGACCTGGAACGGCGACGCGAACCACCCCGCCATGACCTCGGCACCCGTGACGCAGACCGTTTCACCAGCGCCGGGTCCCTACCCGCTCTGGGTCTCGCAGGCAGTCGGGGGCTATCCGGAAAGCAATGCAGCGTCGACCGGATCGAACCAGGCCTTTTCCGCAGATGGCCGCTTCGTGGTGTTCGCATCGCTCGCCAGCGATCTCGTCAACGACGACGACAACGGGGTCGAGGATGTGTTCGTGCGCGACCAGCTCAGCGGCGCGGTGCGCCGGGTCAGCATCACTGCCGATGGCACACCGGGCAACGGTCCGAGCCGACTGCCGTCGATCAGCGCCAACGGCCGCTACGTCTCGTTCCAGTCCGAAGCGAGCAATTTCTTTCCCGGCGACGGCAGCGACAAGGACGTCTTCGTCAAGGACCTCTACAGCGGCACCCTGGTGCGAGCGACCACGCTCGCCAACGGCAGCGCGCCGACCAGTCCGGAACTGGCGTTCGCCACCACGGCACTGCGTTCTTCACTGAGCGCAGATGGCCGCTACGTCGCGTTCGCGACGTATCGCACGCTCGCGCCGGGTGATACCAACGGCCGCGTCGACGTCTACGTCAAGGACCTCGCCACCGGCGCACTGGATCTGGTCAGCAGCAACAGTGCCGATCAGCCGGGCGACAATCACAGCCAGTTTCCGGCGCTCAGCGCCGATGGCCGCCATGTCGCCTACAACTCGACGGCCGGCAATCTCGTGCCCGATTTCACGCCGAACGCAACGAGCAACCGGGTTTTCGTCAAGGACCGCCTGACCCGCGCAAGCACCCTCGCCAGCGCGACGGCGAGCGGCGTGGCGGCCGACGGCACCTGCAACGACTACCCGGCGATCAGCGCCGACGGCCGCGTCGTGGCGTTCCAGTGCAGTTCGACCAACCTGCCAAGCAACGGCTGGACCGGCGATCGGGTTTTCATCAAGGAGCTGGCCACCGGCGCGATCGAACTGGCAGCACCGGGGACCCAGTTCAACAACAGCCGCACCCCTGCACTCAGCGCCGACGGCCGCTACGTCGCGTTCCAGGTCGGCGTGGGCGCGTCGCCGAACTACGTCGCCGTGTTCGTCAAGGACCGCCAGACCGGCCAGCTGGTGAACCAGCACGTGACACCGGGCGGCGCCGCCGCACGCGACGAGCTGGTTTCCTGGGAGACGCGCATGTGGCCGTCGATCAGCGCCGACGGGCGCTACGTCGCGTTCCAGTCGGTATCGTCGGCAATTGCGCCGCCTGACAACAATGCAGCCGCCGACGTCTTCGTGCGTGATCGCACGCTCGGCCTCACGCAGCGCGCGAGCGTTGCGCACTTCGGCCTGCGCAACGACGGCGACAGCGGCAGCGCCGCAATTTCACGCGATGGCGCCCTGGCGTTCTACGACTCCTGGAGCACGCGCCTCATCGACGGCGACACCAACGGCACGCGGGACGTATTCCTCTACCGTACCGACACCGGCACGACGACGCGCATCAGCACCGCCGGCGACGGAACCCCCGGCAATGCTGCGAGCTTCGCGCCGACGCTCGCCGAAGCTGCGGGCGAGGTGTACTTCCTGTCCGCTGCCGGCAATCTGGTACCGGGCGACACGAACGGCAAGATCGACGTGTTCCGCAAACACCTGGCCGACGGCACCATAGAACGCATCAACCTGTTCTACGGCGCGCAGTCCACCGCCGACGTACTCGCACCGATCGCGGCCAGCCGCGACGGTCGCATCGTGGCCGCCGCGTCGCCGGACGGCGGCATCGTCAACGACCGCAACGGATTCATCGACATCCTCATCTACCGGCGCGGCAGTGCCGGTGGCAGCTTCTCGCTGACACCGGGCAGCAACGGCAACAGCATGCAGCCGTCGATCTCCGACGACGGTCGCATCCTCGCGTTCGCCTCGGATGCCACCAATCTCGGCGTCGGCGGCAACGCCGTACGCAACGTGTTCGCGCGCAACATGCGCGAGTACTTCAACGTTCCGCAACCATTGCAGCTGATCAGCGCCGACGCCGCCGGTGTGGCGGCCAACGGCAACAGCGAGCAGCCGGCCGTGAGCGCCGACGGACGGTACGTCGCCTTCGTTTCGTGGGCGACCAATCTCGTGCCGGGCGACGACAACGGTGTCGCCGACGTGTTCATCAAGGACGTGCAGACCGGCGCCATCGAGCGCGTCAATACCAGTGCCTCGGGCACGCCGGGCAGCGGCGGCGACTGCGCCTCGCCATCGTTCAGTGCCGGCGCGCGCTTCGTCGGATTCGTCTGCGCCCAGGCCAATCTCGTGACGGGAGGCAACGCCACGCCCGCCTTCTACGTGAAGGACCGCACCACCGGCGCGGTGGTCCGTCTGTCGCAGACGTCGACCGGGGCCGCTGCCGACGCCGCGAGTCAGGCCGGCTCGCGTGCGCTCGGTGACAACGGCATGGCGGTCTTCACGTCCGATGCCGGCAACCTCGCCGGGCTCGACTCGCCGCTCGTGTCCAGCGTGTTCCTGAACCAGTATCCGGCCGCGTTTTCGGCGACCACGGTCAGCATCCTGTCGACCTCGCCCACGGTACCCGAAGTCGGCCGCGGCTATACGGTCAACGTGAGCGTGACGGGCGCCGGCGCCCACCCGCCCGGCGGACGCGTGCGCCTGTTCGACGGCACTGACTTGTACCCGAGCTGCGAGGCCACGCTCACGCCGGGAAACCCGTCGACCGGCAGTTGCAGCCTGGCCACCGGAATCAGCGGAAACACCACGCTCACCGCGAATTACGGCGGCGACGACGCGAACGGCGTGGCGAACTCGGCACCGTATCCCCTGGCCGTGCAGGACCCGGTGGCTCCTGCCCAGCCGGTCATCCTCTCCGCGGTGCCCGGCAATGGCAGCGTCAGGCTGCAGATCGGCGCCAGCAACATCGGCTCGCCGTTCACCGGCTATACCGCGACCTGCGGCCCGCGCAGCCAGACCGGCCCGAGCATGCCGATCACCGTGACCGGTCTGCAAAACGGAGTGGCGGTGACGTGCACCGTGGTCGTGCACAACAGCATCGGCAGCAGTCCTCCGTCCAATCCGGCCACAGCCACGCCCATCGCCGCCACGAACACCGGCATCACGGCCCACACACCCGATCCGTCGCGCGTGAATACGCCCTACACGGTCAGCGTGGCCGTGCTGGGCGAAGGAACGCCGGCACCCGCCGGCGACATCACGATCTCCGACGGTGCGACCTCGTGCGTGGCTACCCTGACGCCGGGCGCACCATCGACCGGAAGCTGCGCGCTGGTGTCAGCGTCGCGCGGCAACCGGACGCTCACCGCGCATTTTGCCGGCGACGCCGCGAATACCGGCTCCACCGGCACGGCCGTACATGCGGTCGCCGAAGTGCCGGCTGCGCCGGCGCTGAACCAGGCAGCGCCCGGAAACGGTCGCGCGACCTTGACGTTCGACGCCCCCACCGACGACGGCGGCATTGCGGTGCTGGACTACACGGCGACCTGCGGCGCCGTATCCGTGACGGGTCCGGTCTCACCACTGATCGTGACGGGCCTCAGCAACGGCAGCCCGACCAGCTGCACGGTCACCGCGCGCAACGCACTGGGTAACGGCCCGCCGTCGAATGCGCTGGCCGTGACACCGGCAACCACGCCGGGTGCACCCCGCATCACCGGCACTCAGCCCGGCGACGGCAGCGTCACGCTGTCCTTCGAGCCACCGGTCAGCGACGGCGGCAGCGCCATCGACTACTACCGGGCGGTCTGCTCGGGCACCGCCAAGAACGGCCCCGGCTCGCCACTGACAGTCACCGGCCTGACCAACGGCACCGCCGTGCTGTGCTTTGTGTCCGCCCACAACGGGATCGGTTTCAGTGCGGTCGCAGGCCCGGTCTCGGTCACGCCTGCCGCACCGCCCGGTGCGCCGGTGCTGACTGCGTTACAGCCCGGCGACGCGCGCGTAACGCTGGTCTTCGATCCCCCGGCCAGCAATGGCGGCAGCGCGGTTCTGGATTACACCGCGACCTGCGGCACCCGGTCGACCACCGGACCGGCTTCACCGCTGAGCGTGACCGACCTGGTCAACGACATCGAAGTGAGCTGCCACGTGACCGCCCGCAACGCCGCGTCCACGGGAGCGCCGTCCAATGTGTTGAATGCAACGCCGGCACCGGCGCGGGTCGACACCACGCTGGCCCTGACCGACGGCAGTGCTCCCAGCGCCTGGGGCCAGTCGCTGACCTTCACTGCCACGCTGACTCCGGTGGCGCCCGCGAGCACGACGCCGACCGGCACGCTCACGTTCAACGATGGCGATTCGCCGATCGCCGGCTGTGCCGACCTCGCACTCACCACGGCGACGCCGGTCACGGCCACCTGCACGACATCGGCATTGAGCGTCGGCGCACACGCCATCACGGCCCGCTACGCGGGTGATGCCACGTATGCCGCTGGCCTGCAGCGGCCGTCGAACACGCTGGATCACAGCGTGGATCGCGCCAGCAGCACGGTGGATTACGACGCGCTCGAATTCGTCTACGACGGCAGCGTCCGGACGGTTGCCGCGCATATCCACGACGAACCGGGCACGAGCTGTCTCGTCGTTCCAGCCAGCATCGGCCCCGATGCGGGCAGCACACCGCTGACCGCCACCTGTGACGGTACGAACTACACGGCCACCGGCACCGCCACGGCAGTCATCAGCAAGGCCACCGCCACGCTGGTGCTCGGCGGCCTGACCGCTCAGTTCGACGGCCAGCCCCATGCCGTCACCACGCAGACCACGCCGGCGAACCTGGCCGTCACCATCACGTACGACGGCGTCAGCACGCCGCCTACCGGTGCGGGCCAGTACGCCGTCGAGGCCACCGTCGTCGAGACCAACTATCAGGGCAGCCGCACCGACACCCTCGCGATCGCGCCGGCGGCAACGACACTCACCCTGTCGAGCGCGTGCATGCGCACCTTCGTCGAGGCCCAGCCCTACACGCTCGTCGCGACACTGGCCGGCGGTGTGAACGCGACCGGCGATGTCGATTTCGGCGAAGGTCCGACCGTGTTCTGCAGCGACGTTCCCCTGTCGGGCAGCGCGGCCACCTGCCGCACGACGCTCTCGGCGCAGGGCCAGGCGACCGCGCTGCGCGCGCCCGCCGCCCGCTACGCCGGCGATGCAAATCACCTGGCCAGCGACGCTGCCCCGTTCACCGTCACCGTGCTCGGACTCGCCGAGGTGATCTTCCGCCATGGACTGGAGATTCCCGGCGATCCGGACGATTGCCCGATCGAGTGAGTCCGGCGCGATCGTGCGGGCTTGAGTGCACCACGAAGACGGCGCCATCGTGCGCCGTCTTCGTGTCCACCGCCGCCAGCGCGGCAGTGAGTCTCTGCGCGAGCAGTACGCCTCGCCCCGGGTATCCGTTTCCATAAACGGCCTCGCCCGGAGCCGCGCTGCACCGCGGCACGCCGGCCATGCGGCGAATGCCGCATAAGGGAATGAGGGAATTTGCCCATCGGCGGCGCTTTCCGGTGATGGGACGCGCGATGCGGCCAGCCTGGGCTGGATACCGGTCGCCTCCCGCGCCGCATCCGCCTCGGACGAGCGGCGCTCCCCTGACCTCGCGGAGAGCAGCATGAATCCCACCGATACATCCCCCGCCAGCAGCAGTCTGGCCGAGACATCAGCAGCGTTGTCCACCACATCTGACGCCGACGCGGCATCGAGTGACTATCCGCAGCAGTTCGCCTACCGCGACACCCCATATGTCACCACCGTGCCTGCCGGTACGCAGCAGCTCGTGATCAGCATCGCCGGCGGCTACGGCGGATACGGGTCGGGCAATTCAGGCGGCCCCGGCCATGGCAGCAGGATCAGCGCCATCGTGCCGGTGGTACCGGGTGAAACGCTGACCATCACCATCGGCGGCGCAGCCCACGGCGCACATCCCGGCACGGGCTTCCGCCCCGGCGGCAGCGGCGGCAAGGGAGGCAATGACCCGGGTGCGAACGGCGGCGGCGGCGGCGGTTCGTCCGCGGTGGTGGGCTCGGTCAGCGGTGTGCTGATTCACGCTGCCGGCGGCGGTGGTGCCGGCGGCCAGGGCGATCTGGGACTGGACGGCGGCGACGGCGGCAGCGGCGGAATCAGCCCGGGCACCGGCGGCAATGGCACGGCGCTGCGTCCGCTGGGTCACGGCGGGCGCGGCGGTGCCGGGGGCGACCCCAAGCTCACGACTCACGGCGGCAACGGTGAGTCCGCCAACAGCGCCTCGACCTCGGGCGGCGGCGGCGGTGGCGGCGGTGGCGCCCGCTGTGGCGATGGCGGCGGCGCCGGTTCGCCGGGCGGCGGTGGCGGCGGTGGCGGCGGAAGCAGCTATGTGGCCCCCGCTGCGCGGAACCTGTCGTCGGGAACCACGGATGGCGGCAACGGACACGTCACCCTCATGACCACGCACGATCTGTACCGGATCGTGTCTGCCCTGAGTGGCCAGACGATTGCCGTGGCCAGTGCGTCGGAGCAGGTCGCCGCGCCGCTGATCCAGTACCCCTACAGCGGCGACAGCAGCCAGCAGTGGCAGGTGGTGTGGATCGGCAACAGCCGTATCCGTTGCCGGCTCGTGTCGCTGCTCACCGGGCAGGTCATTGCCGTGGCCAGCGCGTCGACCCACCCGGGAGCGCGCCTGATCCAGTATCCCTACACCGGCGACAGCAGCCAGCACTGGGACGTGGTACCCGTCGCCAGCAACCGCGCAAAGCTGGTGTCGGTGCTCAGCGGGCAGGTGATTGCGGTCGCGAGTGCTTCACGGCACCCGGCAGCGCCGCTGATCCAGTATCCCTACACCGGCGACAGCAGCCAGCAATGGGAACTGGTGGCACTCGGCCTGTCATAGCCCGGCTACCGGGAACCGCCGCGCCGGAGGGCCATCGCCGGCGCGGCGCACGAGGCAAAGCCGGAGGACATGCCGCATGCGACAGCCTGGCGGCAGCGTGGCGTCCCGATGAACGTTCCAGGGCGCCGCGGCCACGTGGCGCAACCTGATTGGCATCCGCGGCCGTCCGCCCCTGTCGCCCGAAGGCTGACGCTGCAGTCGCGGCAGCCCGGCCTGTACGGTGTGCGCGCAGCGCAGCGCCGTCCCGCGCGGTTGCAACGGTGGGACATGCCGGAGCGAATACGGCCTGCCAGGCACCGGCCCGCCAGCCTGCACGCGTCCATATCGGGTAGCGCCCCAGGCGGTGGCTGATGGCTTCGTCGCGGCTGTCCAGCGCCCGTCAGTCACCTGCTATTCTCGGGTTTGCGCGTCGTCGACCCTTCCCGAATGAACGCTCCCGAACAGCCCTTGATCACGAAGTTACTGGGCGAGTGGCGCAGGGGTGACTCTCGCGCACTGGACCGGCTGGCACCGCTGGTTTACGGCGATTTGCGCCTGCTCGCCCAGCGCCATCTGCGCCGCGAAGGTCCCGTCACGCTAAACGCCACGGAACTGGTCCACGAGGCTTGCCTGCGCCTGATCGGTCCTGCGGTCGAATGGCAGGACCGTGCGCACTTCTTTGCAATCGCCGCGCGCCAGATGCGCCATGTGCTCGTCGACCACGCCCGCCGCAAACAGCGCGACAAGCGCGGCGGCGGCGAGGCGGCGGTCACCCTGCAGGGCGACGATATCCAGGACGGCCAGTCGCCGCCCGACGTCCTCGCCTTCGATCAGCTGCTGACCCAGCTCTCGACCGTCGACCCGCGCAAGCGTGACGTACTGGAACTGCACTACTTCGGCGGACTGTCCTACCTCGAAATGTCGCAGGTGCTGGCCGTGTCCGAAGCCACGATCGATCGCGACCTGCGTTTCGCAAAAGCCTGGCTGCGCCAGGCGCTGCAAGCGTGAGTCTGGACGAAGCCCGCTTCCGGCGTCTGGAAACGCTGTTTCACGCGGCGCTGGCGCTGCCGCCGGACCAGCGTGAGGCCTATCTGGCGACCGAATGCGGCGACGATGCGTCGCTGCGTGCCGAGCTGGCGGGTCTGCTGCAGGCCGGTGCGCACGCCGGGCCCGGACCCGCCACCGCCCTCGTGGACCGGGCCGGCCGGGAGGTAGCGGTCGACCATGGCCTGCTGCCGCAGGGTGCGGCCCTCGGTGTCTGGCGCGTGATCCGTGAACTCGGCAGCGGCGGCATGGGCAACGTCTATCTGGCCGAACGCACCGATGGCCTCTACCGCGCCCGCGCAGCGCTGAAGATGCTCAGTCCGTGGCTGCGCGGCAGTGCGTTCGAGACACGCTTTGCCCTCGAGCGGCAGATTCTCGCTGATCTCAGGCACCCGGCCATCGCCACGCTGCTCGATGGCGGCGTCGCACCCGACGGCACGCCATTCCTGGTGATGGAATATGTGGAAGGACTGCCGATCACCCAGTTTGCACAGATGCACGCACTGGATATTTCCCAGCGCCTGCGTCTGCTGCTCGCCGTCTGCCATGCGGTCCAGCACGCCCACCAGAACCTCGTCATCCATCGGGACCTGAAGCCAGGCAACATCCTGGTCGCCGACGACGGCAGGCCCAAGCTGCTGGATTTCGGCATCGCCAAGCTGCTGCTGCCGGTCGACGCACAGCGCACTGACGATGCGCCCGAAGCGACACGCCTGCTGACCCCCGAATATGCGAGCCCGGAACAGATGCGCGGCGAGCCGGTCACCACGGCCAGCGACGTGTATTCGCTGGGCGTGATCCTGCATCAGCTGCTGGTCGGCGAGCGCCCACGGCAACCCGCTACCGATACCTCCCAGCCACCGGTGAAACCGAGCCACGCGGTGCTGCAACGCGCATCCGCAGCGCCGCCCTGGAACACGCCAGCGCACCAGCTGTCCTGGTCACGGCAGCTGCGCGGCGACCTGGACACGCTCGTGCTCACCGCTCTGGCGGCCGAGCCGGAACGGCGCTATGCGACGGCACAGCAGCTCGGCGATGACATCGAGCGCTACCTGCTCAATCAGCCGCTCAAGGCCCGGCCGGACGCGCTGCGCTATCGCGCGCGCAAATTCATCCGCCGCCATCGTGCCGGCGTCGCCCTGGCAGCCATCGCACTGGCCGTCATCGTCGGCGCGGCGATATCGCTCGCGGTGCTGGCCGTACGGCTGCGGGACGAGCGCGACCGCAGTGCCGCGGCGCACGACCGTGCCGAGTACCAGCGCAAGGCAGCCGAGCGCGTCGCGCAGTTTCTCGTCCGTCTGTTTGATGGCGCCAATCCCAATCCGGCCGAAGGATCGGCGCCGACCCTGCGCGACGTACTCGATCGCGGCGCCCGGGACGTGAGCGACCAGCTCAAGGACGATCCGGCCGTGCAGGCGCGGCTGCTGGTGCTGATGGCCAATGCCTATCGCCAGCTCGGCGAATTCGACAAGGGTATCGCGCTCGCCGAACGTGCCGTGGCCCTGCGGCGTGCCCAGAACCCGCAGGAACCGGCCGAGCTGGCCGACAGCATCGACTCCCTCGGTGAACTGCGGCGCGCCAACGCCGACTATGAGCAGGCCGAACCGTTGCACCGGGAGGCGCTCAGCCTGCGCCGCGAAATGGTGCCCGCCGACCCGGTGCTGTACGGCCGCTCGCTCAACAATCTGGCGCTCACGTTGTACGAAGCAGGACGCAACGCCGAGGCACTGCCGCTGTACGAGGAATCACTCGCCCTGCGCCGCCGGGCGCTGGGTGACTCGGCCCCGCCGGTGCTCTCCACGCTCGTGAACATCGGCCTGCTGCGGCGGACGCTCGGCGACTACGCCGCGGCCGAGGCGGCGTTCCGCGAAGTGCTGGAGCAACGCCTGCGCACATTGGGCGAAGCGCATCTGGCCACCGCCAACGTGATGACGCACCTGGGCCGTACACTGGTGTCACGCGGACGCAACGACGAAGCCGAGGCGCTGCTGCGACGCGCACTGGCGGTGCGGCGCAGCCTGCTCGACGGGCGCAGCAGCGACGTCTCCATCGGCCTCTACGAGCTGGCCTACGCGCTGCAGCAGCGCGGTGAACTGGACAAGGCCGAGGCGCTGTTGCGCGAATCACACGCGATCGACCTGCACCGGTATGGGCCCGACCACGCCGAGGTAGCACCGACCTTGGCCCGCCTCGGACACGTTTTGCTGGCCCAGGGCAAGCTGGAGCCTGCCGAGCAGGCGCTGCGGGACAGCCTGCGCATCGTGCAGCGACATCTGGCACCGGATCACGTGCGCATTGCGGCAGCACAGAGCTATCTCGCCGACGTGCTCGTCGCCCGCGGACAGCCCGGTGCGGCAGAGCCGCTCTACCAGGCGGCACTCGCAATCCAACGCAGCCAGCTGCGCATCGATCATCCGGAGGTCGGTCACACCCTGCTGGGGCTGGCGCGGGTGGCGCTGTTGCGTGGCGACATGTCGGCCGCCACCGCGCGGCTGGACGAATGCGAACCCATGCTGCGCCATGCCCCCGCCGATTTCGCCGACCAGCGCCGGCAGCTGCAGCGCCTGCGTTCCGATCTGGCGCAACGCGCGACGACGGCCCCCGTCTCAGGCTGACCGGACGCACCGAATCCGCCGGCGCGCCGCGCTCGCCGCGGACCTCATGGCGATCCTCCCGCGCGTCCCGCGCCGCGAATGAGGGAATCCGGCACCGTTTGTCGCTGTCCTGGGCCATCTCCCCCGGGCCTCTCGCCATGCGCACCCTTGCTTCCCTCTTGCTTGCCCTGCTGCTGTGCCTTGCTCCCCACCTCGCACGCGCCATCGACGTTCCCGCCGTGCGCACCGCGGACGGGCTGTCGGCCAACTGGCGCAACGTCATTGGCGCCAACCAGAGCGCCACCGCAGGCTGGGCGTTCCGGGTCGGCGCCGAGGCCGTGGAGGTGCGGGCGCTGGGCATGTACGACGCCGCCAACGGCATGCAGGACGCACACCGTATCGGACTGTGGACCGCGAGCGGCACGCTGCTGGCACAGGCCACGCTGCCGTCGGGCACCGCCGCACCGCGGATCGGCAGCTACCGTTACGTGACCATCACGCCCGTAACGCTGGCCGCGGAGCAGACCTACGTCATCGGCGCCTATTTCGGACCCGTGGCCGACCAATGCACCACGGACTGCGGCGACGTGATGCTGTACCGGGGCGACGAGGTCTACGACCCGCGCATCACGTTCGTGCAGTCACGCCAGACATTGTCCGTCGCCGGCGCCGGTTCATTGGCAATCCCCAACGTGTTTGCCGGGGTCAATGAAGGTTTCTTCGGCCCGAATTTCCTGCTGTCGGCCGACGTCACGCCGGATCCCTTCGCCTTCGCCGCGCAGACCAACCTGGCGCCGGGCGCGGTGGCCACGTCCACCCCGGCAACCATCAGCGGCATCGACATCCCCACGGCGATCAGCGTCGTCGGCGGCACCTACGCCATCAACGCCGGCCCCTTCACCGCCGCAGCGGGTGAAGTGTCGCGCGGCGACACGCTGACGGTGCGGCTCACCGCCGCGCAGGCCTTCGGCACCCCGGCTACCGCGACCGTGACCGTCGGCGGCGTCAGTGCGGACTTCGTCGTGACCACGGCCGCCGTCGACACCACACCAGACCCGTTCGCGTTCACCGCCCAGGCCGGCGCAAGACCCGGCGCCATCGCCACGTCGAATGCCATCACCGTCACCGGCACCAACAGCCCCAGCGCCATCGCCATCGTCGGCGGCCGCTATTCCATCAACGGTGGCGACTACACCGCGGCAACCGCCCAGGTGTCTCCCGGCGATTCGGTGCGCGTGCAGCTCACCGCGGCCGCCACCTTCGCCACCGCCGCGACCGCCACGCTGTCCGTCGGCGGCATCAGCGCCGATTTCATCGTCACGACGGCACCGGCCGATACCACGCCCGACCCGTTCACCTTCATTCCGCAATCGGGTGTCGTGCCGTACACCGTGATCACTTCCAACGCCATCACCGTCACCGGCATCGACAGCCCCAGTACGATCTCCATCGTCGGCGGCACGCATTCGATCAACGGATCCGCCTACACGAATGCCACGGGCACCGTGCAGAACGGCGACACCGTCAGCGTCCAGATACGGTCATCGCCACGCTTTGCGACCTCGGCCCAGGCCACGCTGACCATCGGCGGCGTCAGCGGCACCTTCGACGTGATCACGCGCGGCGTGCCACCGGCGCAACCCGTACCAGTGCTGGGGCGCGGCGCCATTGCGTTGCTCATGGTGCTGCTGGGCTTCATCGGACTCGTCGCGGGCCGGCACAGGTCGCGCGGCTGAGAGTCCCTTTCGTCAGTCAGTCAGCCGGCCGGCAGGGATGCCGCAATGCCTGCACACATCCGGGTGTGACGCGCCGCAATGTGTCGCCCCCCCGACGCAGCAGACACATCACGTGGAGCAGGCATCAATCCCATAGCCCCACGCGCCTAAAATGCAAGATTCTCTGATTGCACCTCGGGCACGGATAACCGCAGTCGTAGAGCGTGAGGTACTGGCCCGTCCGAACTTTCTTCCACGTAGCCTGGTAGTCGGCGACGAGCTCCCGCCGCAGCTCGATCAGGTCGATACCGACCTCCGAAAGCAGCGTGTCGAGATCGACGCTATCGTCATCGAGCAACGATTGAACGCAGGTATCGGCGTACGCGTCAGCCGACGGCAAGGGAAGGCATTCCGCGTTGTGCAATCACGGAGGCCCGCACCGAGAAACATTCGCCTGGCGTAGCCGCATTCACACGATGCCGCGATGATTGTGCCCACGACCTGCTCCCTTGTGGTTGCACTGACATTGACCGAATGAGCTGGGTGCCGCACGTACCCACCGTGTTCGGACCGTAAACCAGCGCCCCGGCGAATCCGGCGTCGGTCGGACGGCAATCGCCCCGCGTAGCGCGCGCGTGCAGCATAGCTGTGCTACCCGGGGCAAGCGCCGTGCAGCTTGCGGCTCGCGTCGTACGGCAAATGCCTGGGTGGCGGAGGCGGCTGCTTTTCCACGGAGGGCGAACGGCAAGCGACGTCGAACTCGGACGCAAGCGCAGGAACAGGAAAATCTTACGGTTAGCTCCCCTGCCTGCCGTCCGACCGGCCACTGGCGCCTGAACACCCAATCTGATCGTCAGTCACAACCGTGCTGGCTTGAGTGAGGTGCGCGCCGAATATTTTTTCCGTGGGCGGCATGCTGTGTCCAAGCACGCGCCGCGGTGGGAGAACAGGTCTCGACGTGGCAGAAACCCCCCATCGCTTTCATCCCGTCCCAACGGTTTCACATCACCCAACGTTGATATGGCCAGCCGAAGCCAGGAGCGCGCCTCAGTGGAAAGCGTCGTCCCATCGCACGATACGGATTCCGGCTTTTTTCAAAGCGCCCTGCCGATCGACGCCAAGCTTGAGAAGGCCCGACTGCGGCTGCTGGACCTTTCGGCCCGCAACCGGCTCCTCAACATCCCTCGATCAAAGTCCCGCAGCGGGAACCTGATCGAGATCGTCGACGAGCGCGCCAGCGAGGTGTTTCGCCTGCTGGTCAAAGAATCGCGGGCTCTCACGTTCATGCCGGGCCGCACGGCCGGCGATGGCATGGAGACCCACGACGCCGACGAAATTGCCGACCTGGCTCAACCGGAAGACGACGGTGTCGATATTCGGGGCGTGGCCAACCGACACGCCGACACGCGCCTGCAGACCCGGCTCACCTCGAAAGGCCTCCAGAAACGTCTGCTGACGCTGTTCTTCGACGCCCGGACGCTAGAGGAGGAACAGGGCGTCAACGTGCTCTACCTGGCCCTGGGCACGCTGAAGTGGATCGATCCCAACAACGCGGCCAACGTGCGCTACGCGCCGTTGATCCTGGTGCCGGTGTCGCTGGACCGCGCGACGGCCGGCGACCGGTTCAAGTTGCGCTGGCGGCAGGAAGACCCCTCGTCGAACCTGTCCCTGGAAGCCCTGGTCGACATCGTCCACCTGCTCAAGTTGCCCGCGTTCGAAGCGACGGATGATTTCGAGATCGATGCCTACTGCGCTGCCGTTCGCGAGGCGGTGTCGTCGAAGGCGGGATGGGAAGTCGCCACCGATGACATCGTGCTCGGGTTCTTTTCGTTCTCGAAGTTCCTGATGTATCGGGATCTCTCGCCCGACGCGTGGCCGGCCTCCGGTCCGTTGGCCGATCAGCCGTTGATTCGTTCGTTGCTCCGCGACGGCTTCCCCGCTCCGGAGCCGGGGCTTCCGGACGACGCGCCCATCGATCCGGCATTGCCGCCGCAGTCGCTGCTGCACATCGTGGACAGCGACAGCTCGCAAACGATTGCTGTCCACGACGTGCGCCAGGGCCGGAACCTCGTCATCCAGGGACCTCCGGGCACCGGCAAGTCGCAAACCATCGCGAACGTCATCGCAGGCGCGGTCGCGGACGGCAAGACGGTGCTGTTCGTCGCCGAGAAGATGGCGGCCCTCGAGGTGGTCAAGCGCAGGCTGGACGCCACCGGCGTGGGCGACGCATGCCTCGAGCTGCACAGCAACAAGACCAACAAGCGTCGCGTTCTGGACGAGCTTCGCCGGACCTGGGAGCTGGGATCGCCCAAGGGCGCCGCGATGTCGTCGCTGCTGCGTCGCTTGACCGCCGCTCGCGACGCCTTGAACACCCATGTGGACCGACTGCATCGTCGCCACGAGCGCGCCGAACTCTCGCCCTACGACGTGGTGGGTCAGTTGGTTCGACTGCGGGATGAAGGGGTGGCGCCGAACGACCTCGCGTTGGGCGAGCCGGCGAAGTGGTCGGCGGACGGCTTCAAGGAACGCCGCGTGCTGGTCAAGGAGTTGAGCGAGCGCGTGGCGCTGATCGGTCGGCCTGCCGATCACCCGTGGCGCGGGACGGCCCTGGACGCGATCCTTCCGAACCAGCTCAGCCGCCTGCTCGATCGGGTCGGAACCCTGAGGTCCGATCTGCAAACCGTAGCGGACGGCATGCAGGGACTGGCAAGACTGCTCGAGCTGGAACCGCCAACCACCACGGCGGGCTTGGAACCGATGCGCGCCCTCGCCCATCGGCTCGCCTCGGCACCGCCCCTCGAAGCGGTCGCGTTGGGGCATTCGGCTTGGGACGAGCGTCGTGCCGACATCGATGCGCTGCTGCTTCTGGGTTCGGCGCATCGGGAAATCGTGGCCGGTCTGGCTGGACAGGTTCGCGATCCGGGCACCGTCGAGCCGCTCGATGCCGTCCTGGAAACGCTGGCGGCACTGCCGGAGACCTTCGGCCCTGACGCCTTCGCGCACGGCCGATGGCTGGCCGACGCCCTGCCTCAACTTGTCATCGAAGCGGGCCGGTTGAAAAACCTGCTAGGGCTCGACGGTGCGGTGGACACCCTGGCCGCGGTCAGCAAGGCAGCAGTTACCGGACAGCGTGTGGCGGCGGCACCCGATGCAAGCCCGGAGGTTTTCGCGGCGGCGATCTGGGACAACGGCGTCGAGGTCGCGGCTCGGTTGGCCGATGCCGTCGCCAAGCTGGAAGACGTCAGGAAATCGGTCGGCGCGCGGGTGGTCGCCGCGGCCTGGACCACCGATACCCGCCGTGAACGGCAACTGGTTCGATTGAAGGGCACGAGCCTTTTCCGCTGGCTCAGCGGGGACTGGCGGCGCGCGAATGCTGTGTTGCGGTCCCTGGCGCGCGATCCGAAGACGCCTGCTCAGGAACTGCTGGATCTCCTCGACATCGTCGAGGAAGGGCGCGGCGCGCTCGCCGCGGTGAAGGAAGGCGAGACGCTCGGCAGCACGGCATTCGGATCGGACTGGCACGGAGAGCACTCGCGTTCCGCCCCGCTGAAAGCGCTGGTCGCCTGGATGCGGAGCTTGCGCGGGCTCGGCGCTGCGCCACGCCTGATTGCCGCCCGCCTGCCGGACCGCACCGACATTGGCGCCCGCACCACGCGCGTGCATCGCCTGTTGAACGAGATTCGCCCGCACCTGGAGGCGTTCTGGAACGACCTGGGTGCCAGCGCGCTGCAGGATACGGACGAGGCGACATCGGCGATGACCGCCCGTTTGTCGGGCGTGCTCGCGAGGGCGACGGAGGTCGCGAAGGCCGATGCCGTCGCGCGCCAGTTGCTCATCCAGCCTGACGTGTCCGCAACGAAGCGGCGCGCGGTGCTCGCACGGGTTCACGATGCTCAGCGACACGCCGGCTTGATCGATTCTCAGAGCGAGCTCGGGTCGTGGGCATTCGACAGTTGGTGGCGCGGACCGGAAACCGATTGGTCGGCCTGCGCTTCGGCAGCGGCATGGATCAGGGACAACGCGGACGTGCGCCGGCTCGCGGCGACGCTCGAACCCCGCTCGGCCCCCATGGAGAACGCGGATGCCACCAGCGCCTCGGCCGCCCAATGGCATGCGGCGTTCACGGCGCTGCTGTCGGACCTGCGGGCCAGTTCGACGAGCCTGTTCGCGACGCCAGCGCCCGAGCAGACGCCGATGACCGACATCCTGGCGCGGTTCGCGCTGTGGTCGGAAAGCGGCGAACAGCTGTCCAAATGGACCGCCTACCGCGAACGCGCCGAGCGCGCACGTCAGCTGGGACTGGGCGACGCGGTGGCCCGACTCGACGATGGACGTCTCGCGCACCACGAGGCGCTGGCCGCGTTCGAGATGGCGTATTTCGAGGCGTTGTTGGGCGACATGGTCCGCACCGACGGTGAACTGGCGCGGTTCGATGGCGAGCTGCACGGTCGATCGGTGCGTGAGTTCGTCGCCCTCGACCGCGAGAGCTTGCAGGCCAGCAGGGTCGATGTCGTTCAAGCGCACCACCGCAAGCTGCCACCGAAATACGGCGGCCTTGGTCCAGTTGGCATCCTTCGGGGCGAGATGGCCAAGAAGATCGGGCTCATGCCGGTGCGCCAGCTCATGCAGCGCGCGGCTCCCGCGGTGCAGGCCTTGAAGCCGGTCTTCATGATGAGTCCCCTTTCGGTCGCGCAGTTCCTGCCGGCCGGCCAGGTGAAGTTCGACCTGCTGGTGATGGATGAAGCCAGTCAGATCCAGCCCGTCGACGCGTTGGGCGCGGTGGCGCGCTGCCGCCAGGTGGTCGTGGTCGGCGACGAACGGCAGCTGCCGCCCACGCGCTTTTTTGCGAAGGCGATCGAGGGCGATGAGGACGACGAGGACGACGACGCGGGCGCGCCCGTCCAGGACGTCGAAAGTATCCTCAGCCTCTTCAGCGCGCGCGGTTTGGCGCGGCGGATGCTGCGCTGGCATTACCGCAGCCGTCATCAGTCGCTGATCGCCGTGTCGAACAGCCAGTTCTACGAGAACCGTCTGATCATCGTGCCGAGTCCTTATACCGCCGAAGCGGGCATGGGGTTGTCGTTCCATCACCTCCCCAGCGGGGTGTTCGAAACAGGCGCCGGCGCCAACGCGATCGAGGCCAAGGAAGTGGCCCAGGCCATCGTGCGCCACGCACGCTCGCGGCCCGATCAATCGTTGGGCGTTGCGACGTTCTCCGTGCGGCAACGGCGCGCAATCCTGGATCAGCTTGAAATCCTGCGGCGAGAGCATTCGGAGACCGAGGCGTTCTTCGACGCCCACCCCAGTGAACCGTTCTTCGTCAAGAACCTCGAAAACGTGCAGGGCGACGAGCGCGACGTGATCTTCATTTCCGTCGGCTACGGCAGGAACGCCCAGGGCGTGATGTCGATGCGCTTCGGACCTTTGGGCGCGCAAGGCGGCGAGCGGCGGCTCAATGTGCTGATCAGCCGCGCCAAGCTGCGCTGCGAAGTGTTTTCCTCCATCACGGACGACGACATCGATCTGGAACGCGCCCGCGGCGTGGGTGTTGTGGCGTTCAAGCTCTTCCTGCGCTTCGCGCGCACCGGGCGGATGGACCTTCCCGGTGCGGACGCCGCCGGTGTGCCGGATGTGTTCGAATCGCAAGTTGCCGCCGGCCTGCGCGCACGGGGCTACGACGTGCATCCCCGTGTTGGCATCGCCGGTCTCTATATCGATCTGGCCGTGTCGGATCCCGAGCTGCCCGGCCGCTACGTCCTCGGCATCGAATGCGACGGCAGGTCCTACGAAGCGGCGCGATCGGCACGCGATCGCGACCGTTTGCGGCGGGCGGTGCTGGAAGACCACGGTTGGGTGATGCACCGGATCTGGGCGTTCGATTGGTTGCATCGACCCGTCGAAGAAATGGGCCGACTGGTGGCAGCCATCGAAGCCGCCAAGGCTGAACTGCGTGAGGCCGCCAGCATCGCCGCGCGCAGAACGCGAGCCTTGCCGGTCGACGTCGTGACGATTGATCGCGAGGACGGGACGGAGATCGGACTGGGGCCCCCCGGCACGGAATCGTCCGGCGCGCCCGCGTACCGAGTGGCTCGCGTACATCCGTTGCGAAACTACCCCGACATCCCGTCGGTCCCCGCGGCGTTGCTGGGCGGCGTGGTCGAGTCGGTCGTGCGTGAAGAGGGACCGGTGCACGCAGACGTGGTCCTGAACCGGATCCGCGACGCGTGGGGGATGGGCCGAGCCGGCGGGCGCATTCGCGCGGCCGTGGAGGAGGCCATCGCACTGGTGGTGCGATCCAACCGCATTCGCCGCAGCGGCGAGTTTCTGGCTGCTGCCGACGCACCGGTTGTCGTGCGCGACCGCTCGAATGCAGCGGATGTCCGGAAACCCGACTGGGTAGCTCCGGAGGAGATTGAGGAGGCCATTGTGCAGATCGTTCGGCGCAACCTGGGCGTGAAACCTTCGGAGCTGGCAACCGCGGTGACGAAGCTGTTGGGCTTCACGTCGACGACGCAGGCGTGGCGCGATCTGACGATGGCGCAGGTGACCAAGGCTCAACGTCGCGGGCGCATCGCGATGCAGGACGACATGCTGGTGATCTCGCAGCCGCCAGACTGAACGCACCCTCTGGACTGAGGTAGGCGTTGAACCCTGCGGTGGCGCACGGCAACCCGCCCGGGAATCGATAAGGCGGCCGCGTGGGCACCGTCTTGCACTGGTCATCGAAGGTCGGTCGGTGGCCGAAGTCCAGTGCACGCAACTGAGCCTGCTACAGGCGATACTTCGCGGTCCTGGTTTGTGGCATCCCGTCGCTCCGCGTGTGTCCATGACGGCTAAGGTTCGCCACACAGCCGCCCCATCGGGTGGGGCAATACGACGTACCTGAACACTATTTGGACCTGCCTCGAACCCACATCACGCCGATTTTCAGCCATTTCCAGCGATCATGCGCCCGCCGAAGAAATCGCAATCAACTGATTCTCAAGAAAATATTGCCGAAAAAGGTGGCGCGAGTGAACACACCCCGCTCATGCGCCAGTACTTCGCCGCCAAGGCCGACTACCCCGATACGCTCGTGTTCTTCCGCATGGGCGATTTCTACGAACTGTTCTACGACGACGCGCGCAAGGCGGCGCGGTTGCTCGACATCACGCTGACGCAGCGGGGACATTCGGGCGGTCAGCCGATTCCGATGGCGGGGGTGCCGTATCACGCGGCGGAGGGTTATCTCGCGCGGCTCGTGAAACTCGGCGAGTCGGCGGCGATCTGCGAACAGATCGGCGATCCGGCGCTGGCGAAGGGATTGGTCGAGCGCAAGGTGGTGCGCGTGATCACGCCGGGCACGGTCACCGACGAAGCACTGCTCGAAGAACGCCGCGACAACTTTCTGCTGAGCATCGCGGCCGGCAAGAGTGGCTATGGTCTGGCCTGGGTCGATCTGACCAGCGGGCGCTTCCTGCTCAGCGAAGCGACGACACCGGAAGCGCTCGCGTCGGAACTCGCCCGGCTGCAGCCGGCCGAGACACTGGTCGGTGAAGACGTGGCCTGGCCGCGCTTCGTCACCGAGCTGCCCGGCGTACGCAAGCGCGCGCCGTGGCATTTCGACGTCGAGACCGCGACGCGCCAGCTTTGCCGCTTCTTCGGCACACGCGACCTTTCGGGTTTCGGCTGCGAAGGGATGATGCTCGCGATCGCCGCTGCAGGGGCGCTGCTGGGCTACGTCGAGGAAACCCAGAAGAGCGCACTGCCGCACCTGTCCGGGCTCGCCGTCGAAAGCGCGAGCGAGACCATCGCACTCGACGCCGCGACGCGGCGCAACCTGGAGCTCGACACTCATGCGAGCGGCCGCACCGAACACACCCTGCTCGGCGTGCTCGACTGCTGCGTCACGCCGATGGGCGCGCGTCTGCTCAAGCGCTGGCTGCACCGACCGCTGCGCGCCCAGGAGCCGCTGCGTCTGCGTTACCAGGCAATAGCCGCGCTGATCGACCTGCGTCGCGGTGACGGACTGCGCGAGATCCTGCGTGGCGTCGGCGACCTCGAACGCATCCTTGCGCGCGTCGCGCTGCGTTCGGCACGGCCGCGCGATCTGTCCACCTTGCGCGACGGCCTGCTGCTGACGCCAAGCCTGCGCGCCGCGCTGTCGGCCAGCGACAGCCCGCTGCTCGAGCGCCTGCTGGACCAGCTCGGCGAACATGCGGATACCGCGCAGTACCTCGCCCGCGCCATCGTGGACCAGCCGCCGGCGCTGCTGCGCGACGGCGGCGTCCTGCGCGGCGGTTTCGACGCCGAGCTCGACGAACTGCGCACCCTGTCGACCAATGCCGACCAGTTCCTGCTTGATCTCGAACAGCGCGAACGCGAGGCCAGCGGCATACCGACCCTCAAGGTCGGCTACAACCGCGTACACGGCTACTACATCGAGATCACGAACGCGCATGCGGAGCGCGCCCCGACGCACTACACGCGGCGCCAGACCATCAAAGGCGCCGAACGCTACATCACCGAGGAACTCAAGTCGTTCGAGGACAAGGTGCTGTCCGCGCGCGAACGGTCGCTGATGCGCGAGCGCGCGCTGTACGAGGGCGTGCTGGATACGCTGAACGCACAGCTGCACGCACTGAAGCAGGCCGCGGCCGCGATCGCCGAGCTCGACGTGCTCGCGGCCCTGGCCGATCGCGCCGATGCGCTGAACTGGGCTGCGCCGGAGCTCACCACGGAAAGCGGTATCGCGATACGCCGGGGCCGCCATCCGGTGGTCGAACAGGTGCGCGACGACCCGTTCGAGCCGAACGACCTGGTACTCGACGACCGGCGCCGCATGCTGGTGATCACCGGCCCGAACATGGGCGGCAAGTCGACCTACATGCGCCAGGCCGCGCTGATCGTGCTGCTCGCGCACATCGGCAGCTACGTACCGGCCGATGCGGCCGTGCTGGGACCGATCGACCGCATTTTCACCCGCATCGGTGCCGGCGACGATCTGTCCCGCGGCCAGTCGACCTTCATGGTGGAGATGGCGGAAACGGCAAACATTCTCCACAACGCCACACCCCAGAGCCTGGTGCTCATGGACGAGGTCGGGCGGGGTACGTCGACCTATGACGGACTCGCGCTGGCCAAGGCCTGCGCCGTGCAGCTGGCCGAACGCAACCGCGCGTACACCTTGTTCGCGACGCACTACTTCGAGCTGACCGAACTCAGCGCGCAGTACGGCGGCATCGCCAACGTGCACCTCGATGCAGTCGAATACGGCGAGGGTCTGGTATTCATGCACGCGGTCAAGGAAGGTCCGGCCAATCGCAGCTTCGGCCTGCAGGTCGCCGCGCTGGCCGGTCTGCCGAAAGGCGTGATCGCGAACGCGCGGCGCTATCTTGCCGCACTGGAACAGCTGCCACAGGCCGGCGGCGTCGCGACGACGCGCGCGGCACTCGACGCGCCGCAACAGATGGGCCTGTTCGCAACGACGTCGGCGGCCGAACGCGCGCTGCGGGAAATCGACCCCGACGAGCTGACCCCCAAGGCCGCGCTCGAAGCGCTGTACCGGTTGCGCGCGCTGCTCTGAGGGCTCTGCGCAAAGCGCCAGCGTCAGGTACGGCGCAAAGCAGGACCGGCGATCAGGGGTGCGACGTGGACGTCGCGGCGAGCAGGAATGCTTCCAGCGCCGGCATGACGGCAGCGTTGACGAACAGCCGCTCGCCGCGTGCGCGCAGGTGGTCGCGCACGCGTTCGCGTTCCGGCGCATCGGACAGCAACGCCACGGCCTTCGCGACGTAGTCATCGGCGTCGCTCGCAATGAGTTGCGGCAGGTCGAGCAGGCGCAACATCGCCGCCGTCTGGCGGCCACGCGCGAAGCGGCCATCGAAGGTGAGCACGGGTGTCGCGACACCGAGCGCGTCGAGACTCGTGCCACCGCCGCTGAATCCGGGCGAGTCGAGCACGAGATCGGCCTGCTGCACGAGCGCGAGATAGTCCGCATACGGCCGGGCAGGCTCGATGCGCAGGCAATCCGCCGCGCACAGGTCATGTCTCACCAGGGCGCGCGAAAGCCGTTCCACATAGCGGCCGCTGAGGCCGGCGCTGCGGTCGAACAGCACGAGTTCGGCTCCGGTCGCCGCTAGCAGACGCGCGAGCACGGCATCAAATGCAGGCGGCAACTTGATGAGGTTCTGCAGGCAGAGCACGCGCGGGCGCCGGTGCGCGGGCACGGCACCGGGCGGCGCCGGCAAGACGGGCGCACGGGGGACGCAACCGAGACCCGGCAGCCGCACGAGCCGCTCACGATAGTGCGCATCGGCATCGCCGGGTTCCAGCGCATCGCCGGACAGGTAGTAGTCGACCGTCGCGAGCCCGGTGCCGACGGGATGACCGTACGCCGCGCACTGCACCGGCGCGAGCCGCAGCGCCGCCAGCGCCTGCTGGCGCGGGTCGAGCCCGACATCGAGGTAGATCAGCACATCCAGTTCGCTCGCCCGCAGCGCGGCGGCCAGGTCGTCGAACGAGCCCGCGGGTTCCGCAAAGTGTTCAACGCTGCCGCGCAGCGTTGCGGTGCGCCCATCGGCGCTCGCGCCGGTATACCAGACGAACCGCTCGAAACGACCTGCATCGAGGCCGTGGATCCACCCGCCAAAGTAACGTTCGACGACATGCTCGTGCAGGTAGCCGCTCACGAATCCCACCCGCACGCGCCCGCCGCGCGCGCCTGCCCGACAGGCCAGTGGCACCGCCCACTGGGGGCGCGCGCGCGCTGCGACGGCGCCGATCAGCTCGCCGAAACGCCGCTGGCGCCCCGTGTGATCGCCGTCGAGATAGTGCAGCGCGAAGATGCCGACCGACTGCACACACTCGAACGCCGCCTCGGCTTCGCCCGGGTCCGCACTCAAGGCGGCGACACCGGCGTCGAACGCAGCGAGCGCCGCCTCGACGGCGGCGGTATCGGCCGGTATGCAGGGCACGGCGAGCGCCTGCTGCCAGCGCGCACGCGTCCAGCCTGGCGCCAGTGCCAGCGTGCGCGCGTATGCCGCGCGCGCCGCGGCGAAATCACCGGTATCGGTCAGCGCGAGCGCGAGCTGCAGATGGATGGCCGCATCGCCGGGGTCGAGCCGTGCCGCGGTCCGCAGCGGTTCGAGCGCCGCGTCCGCATCCTGCGCCAGACGCAGCGCAGTGCCGAGTGCCTCCCACCATTTCGCCGCATCGGGCTGCAGCCGCGTTGCCGCTTCAGCGAGTTCCCGCGCTGCCGCATGCCGCGCCTGGTCGATGCGCAGCAGTGCAAGATTGCCGTTCGTCGCCGCATCACCGGGCGCAAGCGACTGCGCGCGCACCAGATGACGTTCGGCTTCGGCCAGACGCCCCTGCGCACGCAGCAGATTGCCGAGATTCGTCAGTACGTGAACGGCGTTCGCATCGGCGGCGAGCGCCTGGCGGTAGGCGCGCTCGGCCGCTGGAGCGTCGGCGTCCTGTTCGTGCAGCAGGCCGAGATTGAAGGCCGCCGCCGCGTACTCCGGCCTCACCTGCAACGCCTGCGAAAACTGTTCGGCCGCGCCGGCACGATCACCCTTGGCGCGCAGGGCCAGTGCCAGGTTGTTGCGCATCTCGGCTGCACGCGGGCGCAGCTCCACCGCTCGACGGTAGTGCGCTATGGCCTTTTCCACCTTTCCCATCTGATACGCGACGACGCCCAGCAGATGCCAGGCCTCGCCGTTGCGCGGATCGAGCTTGGTCAGCCGCAGGTAATGGCTCTCGGCGAGGCCGAGCTGCCCGGCGCGGTGGTGGGCCTGCGCTTTCGCGAACAGTTCGAGAGTCTGACGATCCGGTAGCTGGGACATGAGGATTCCGTGGCCTGCGGCGCCGAGTGTAGAGGACGCCGCGGCCGCGGCGTCCGGCGTCAGAGCGAATCGATGTCGCCCAGCGCGCGGATCAGCCGGCGCGCGCGTTTGTCCGGCTTGGTCGCGGGCTTCTCGTATCCGGTCGCCTCCAGGCGACGCTGCTCGGCGGCGGCGAGACGCGCGCGCTGGCCGTCCTCGGTCTCGCGGTACAGGGTCTGCGCCACCGCAGCCGGACCGCGCATGTCGCTGAGGCCCAGAACGACGATTTCGTAGCGGTCTTCGCCGCGTGCAATGCGCAGCGTATCGTTGACGCGCACTGCGCGGCTCGGCTTGGCCGTTGCTCCGTTCACGTCGACCCGTCCGGCTTCGATCACGCTCTTGGCGAGGCTGCGTGTCTTGAAAAAGCGCGCCGCCCACAGCCAGACATCGAGACGTACCGATTCACCCGTCACTTCCATCGCATCATTTCCGACTATCGACGCGACCGTTTCCGATCACGTCCGCCAGCACATCGAGGCCGCTGCCGGCCTCGAACAATTCTCCCGCGCGCGCGCGCAAGTGCACACGCATCGCGTCGTTCGCCACCGGATCTTCGATCAGACGTACGGCGGCGGCCACGTATCCGTTCTCGTCTGTCGCAATGCCCTCGGGCACACCGAGCAGGCGCAACATGCCGGCGGTCTGGCGCGAACGCAGGAACTCCCCTTCCCAGGTCACCACCGGCGCGCCGACGTGACAGGTGTCGAGGCTCGTCGCACCGCCGCAGAACCAGGGTGTGTCGAGAATCAGATCGGCATGCGCGATCTGAGCCAGGTACCCGGCATAGGCCGTGCGCGGGCGCAATTCCAGATGATGCTCGGGATCGAGGCCGCGCGCCGCAAACGCGGCCGTGACACGCGCCAGGAAGCGACGCTCGATCGCCTGCACGCCGGCAGGTCCCGTGAAAAAGGCGATGCGTGCGCCCGTTTCCTTCGCAAGCCGCGCCAACGTCGCGTCGAACGCCGGAATCACCTTGACCAGACTCTGCAGGCACAGCAGTTGCGGTGGCCCTGGGTTGCGGCCTGAACGGGGCGGCACCACGTCGAACGGCCGGCGCGGCAACGCGCCGAGCCCGGGCAAGCGGATTAAGGGCTCGCGGTAATGGGCGTCGGCTGCAGATGATTCCAGCGCTGCACCACTCAGAAAACCATCGAAACCCGCCAAGCCACTGCTGACCGGATGTCCATAGGCGAGGTATTGCCGCGGCGCCAGCGGCAATGCGGCAAGGGCATGCATGGCCGGGTCCATGCCGACGTCGAGCAGCACGACGACATCCGGCGCCGTCTCGCGAATCGCGGCAGCGACGGCCAACGGCGCAAGCGGCAGATGGCGGAATCCGTCGACGGCGGCGGCGATGCGGGCCGTCGTCGCATCCGTCGGAGCGCCGCAATGGAACGCCCAGCGTTCGAATCGCTGCGGATCCAGCGCTTCGATCCAGCGTCCGAAGTAACGCGTGATCGTGTGCTCGCGCAACTCTGCGCTGACGAACGCGACGCGGGTCCGCGCCGTATCGCGGCGCACCGCAGGCCGCTCCGCCAGAGCGCCGCCTGCCGCGTGCATGATGCGCTGGACGAGCTCACCGAACCTCACGCCCAGCGCGCGATTGTCACAGGGCTGATAGTGCAGCGGAAAAGGCAGCACACGACAGATCGCCGCATAGGCGGCGTCGATCTGTGACGCGGTGTCCAGTCGCAACTCCGCATGGATGCGTTCCAGCTGCTGCGCGAAGCGCTCGCGGGCTTCGGCGATCGCATCGTCGCTGTCCATCAGCGCCGGCAATGACAAGGCACCGAGCCACGCGATCGTGCGCTGCTGCGTGTCCGGCAAGCGCGCGGCCCGCTCGAGGGTCTGGATGCCAGCTGCGAAATCGCCCGCTTCGATCTGCGCCTGGCCCAGGTCGGCGACGAGCCCGGCGCGTTCCGGCATGAGCGCGACGGCACGCTGCAAGACCGGTAGTGCGGTATCCACATCCCGGCGCTGTCGCGCCGCACGCGCCAGCGCCCGCAGCGCGCCGGAATGGTCGGGAACGACGTCGACCACTGCCTGGGCCAGCGCCTGTGCCGTTGCCGCATCACCGCTCTGCAGCGCCACTTCCGCGGCGCTCACGCGCAGATCCATGTCCTGGGGGCGCTGCACGACCAGCCGCTGCAGCAGCGCGAGCGCCGCGAGGCCGTCGCCACTGCGGAGCAGCAGGCCGGCGAGATTGCGCAACGCATCGCTGTGCTGGGGATCCAGCGCGAGCACCTGCCGGTAGGCTGCGCCGGCGGCGGCCATGTCGCCAGCGAGCTCCTGCAGATAGGCCAGATGGAACAGCAACGCGGTGTCCGCCGGCCAGCGGCCGGCAGCACGCCGCAGCAGATCGAGCGCGAGCGCAGCCTGACCCGACTGGAACGCCGCGACCGCGGTCTGCAGCCAGAGCGCCGGTCGTTCCGGCTGCCAGTCCAGGCACTGTCGCAGTGGCGTGAGCGCCGCGCGCGCGTCGCCACGCGCCAGCGCCCGTTGCGCCTCGCTCCAGGCCGCGTCGAATGCCGCGCGCGCGCCGCTCATGCAGCCGGTGCGCGTCGCGGCAGGTGACGCATCAGGCCGCCGCCAGCAGTGCGTTGATGCGGCGCACGAAGCCGGACGGATCGTCGAGCTGCGCACCATCCATGAGCTGCGCCTGCTCGAACAGCAACAGGCTGTACTCGCCTGCCCGTGCCGTGTCGGCCTCGGCTTCGATGCGGCGCACGAGCGCATGCTGCGGGTTGATTTCGAGCACCGGACGGTTTGCCGGAATCTCGTGGCCCGCTTCGCGCATCAGACGCTGCATGTGCGAGGCCATCGCGAATTCATCGAGCACGAGACACGAGGGCGATTCGGTCAGGCGCTGGCTGACGCGCACGTCACGCACGCGTTCGCCGAGCAGTTCCTTGAGCTTGGCGACGATGGGCTCGGCCGCCTTGACAGCCTCCTCGCGCGCCTGCTTGTCGTCGCCGCCGGCCAGCGCGTCGAGATCCAGGTCGCCCTTGGCCGCATTGCGCAACTTCTTGCCGCCGTATTCGCTGAGATAGCCGAGCATCCACTCATCGATGCGGTCGAACATGAGCAGCACTTCGACGTTGCGAGCACGCAGCGCCTCGATCTGCGGACTGCCCTTGGCCGCGGCATAGCCGTCGGCACTGATGTAGTAGATCGCTTCCTGCCCGACCGGCATGCGCGCGATGTAGTCATCGAACGACACCGTGCGCGCCTGACCTTCCGACGTGGTCGACGCAAAGCGCAGCAGTTTCGCGATGCGCTCGCGATTGGTGCCGTCCTCGGCAATGCCCTCCTTCAGCACGTTGCCGAACGCATCGATGAACGCCTGGAATTTTTCCTTGTCGTCGTTGGCCAGCTTTTCCAGCAGATCGAGCGTGCGCTTCACGCACGCGGCGCGAATCTGCGCCACGAGGCGGTTGTCCTGCAGAATCTCGCGACTGACGTTCAGCGGCAGATCGTCGGAATCGACCACGCCGCGCATGAAGCGCAGGTAGGCCGGCAGCAGCTGTTCGCTGGCATCCATGATGAAGACGCGACGGATGTACAGCTTCAGGCCCTTGCGCTCGTCGCGACCGCTGAACATCGCATCGAACGGCGGCTTGGACGGCAGGAACAGCAACAACGTATAGCTCTGCGATCCCTCGACGCGGTTGTGCGTCCACGTGGCGGCGTCATTGAAATCGTGCGACAACGACTTGTAGAACCCCTGATAGTCCTCGTCCTTGAGCTCGGACTTGAGCCGGGTCCACAGCGCGGCGGCATGATTGACGGTCTCGAACTCGCCCGTCGATTCGCCGTCCTTCTGCACCGGCAAACGGATCGGGAACGCGATGTGATCGGAATATTTCGAAACCAGGTCGCGCAGTTTCCAGACGCTCAGGAACTCGGTCTCGTCTTCCTTCAGGTGCAGGGTCACGCTCGTTCCGCGCGGCGCCTCGATCGCATCGATCGTGTATTCGCCCGTGCCGTCGGACTCCCAGCGCACGCCTTCACCGTCCGGGCTGCCGGCGCGACGCGTGACGAGGGTGACCTTGTCGGCCACGATGAATGCCGAATAGAAGCCGACGCCGAACTGGCCGATGAGTTGCGTGTCCTTGCGCGCGTCGCCGGACAGCGATTCGAGGAAGCGTTTGGTGCCGGAACGGGCGATCGTGCCGATGTTCTCGATGACTTCGTCACGCGTCATTCCGATGCCGTTGTCGCGCAGGGTCAGGGTCCGCGCGTCGGCATCGAAATGAATGTCGATACGCAGCTCGGCGTCGCCTTCGGTCAGCGTCGGGTTCGCAAGCGCCTCGAAGCGCAGCTTGTCGCAGGCATCGGATGCGTTGGAAATGAGTTCGCGCAGGAAAATTTCCTTGTGCGAATACAGCGAGTGCGTCACGAGGTGCAGGACCTGCGCGACTTCGGCTTCGAACTTGCGGGTCTGGGCAGTAGTTTCAGTCATGATCGTCGGTCCGGAAAGGTTTCGAAGTAAGGTTCGAACGACGCCGCGTGTATAGGGACGCCGCCGCAAGATTCAACGGTCGGCGCGCGCGCGTGGACGTGCCGGACATTGGGGTCGCTGCCGGGTTTGCAACGGCGATGCCGCGTCGCGCGACGAGGGTCCACAACGCAAAAAGCCGCCCAACGGCGGCTTTTTGCACTGCAACAGAAACGGATCAGCCAGTCTTGCCGCCGTGCTTTGCCAGATCTTCCTGGATGCGGGCAGCTTTGCCTTCGAGACCGCGCAGGTAGTACAGCTTCGCACCGCGCACCTTGCCACGACGCTTGACCGAGACCGAATCGATGATCGCGCTGTGAGTCTGGAACACGCGCTCGACACCGGTGCCGTGCGAAATCTTGCGCACTGTGAAGGCCGAATTCAGGCCGGCGTTCTTCTTGGCGATGCAAACGCCTTCGTAAGCCTGCACGCGCTCACGGTTGCCTTCCTTGACCTTGACGTTGACGACGACGGTGTCGCCGGGACCGAAATCCGGCAGGGAACGCTTGATCTGGGCGGCTTCGAACTGCTGAAGGAGGTTGCTCATGACACTCACCAATCTGGTCTGAATTATCTTTCCGGCGCCGTGCCGGCCCTAGGCTCTTGGTGCGACGCAACCGCGGCGGGCTGCGTATCACCGGCCGCGAGCCACTCGCGGCGGAATTCTTCCAACAACCCGCGCGCCTGCTCGTCGAGCGTCACGCGGACCAACAGGTCGGGGCGTCGCAACCAGGTCCGGCCCAGCGATTGTTTCAGGCGCCAACGCCGGATCATCGCATGGTTTCCCGATTGCAGCACACCGGGCACATCGCCCAGTTCGTCCTGCATCGGTCGCGTGTAGTGCGGGCAATCGAGCAGACCGTTCGCAAACGAGTCCTGCTCGGCCGACGCCGCATCGTTCAGCGCGCCTTCCTGCAGCCGGCCGACCGCATCGATCAGCACCGCCGCCCCCAACTCGCCACCGGAAAGCACGTAGTCGCCGATGGAGATTTCCTCGTCGACCTCATGCGCCAGCAGGCGTTCGTCAATTCCTTCGTAGCGTCCGCACAGCAGGATCATTCGTTCCTGCCTTGCCAGCTGCGCCACTTTTGCCTGTGTCAGCCGCGTACCCTGCGGACTCAGGTAGATCGTTCGTGCTGCACCCACCGCAGCCTGTCTCGCCGCTGCCAGTGCCGCACGCAGCGGCGCCATCAGCATGACCATGCCGGGGCCACCGCCGCAGGTGCGTCCATCGACGGTACGGTAGCTGTCAGTCGCGAAATCACGCGGATTCCACGCGGCAACGTCGAGCAACCCACGTTCCTGCGCACGGCCGATGACACCGACCGCCGCGCATTGCCGCACAAACTCCGGAAACAGCGTGATGACGTCGATGCGCATCGCGCCGTCCTCGTTCTCAGAACTCCGGATCCCAGTCGACGACGATGCGTCGCGCGTCGAGATCCACCTGCTTGACGTATTGCTCGAGCACGAATGGCAGCATGCGCTCGCGCTCGCCTTCGCGAACCACGAGTACGTCGTTGGCGCCCGTGGCAAACAGGTGCGACACGCGCCCCAGCGGAATGCCCTCGACCGTCGCGACATCCATGCCTTCGAGATCGGTCCAGTAGTACTCGCCGGGCCTCGAAGCGGGCATTGCCGAACGCAGCACCCAGATTTCCGTCCCGATCAGCGCAGCAGCCTGTTCACGGTCGGCGATCCCGGGCAGCGTAGCAATCATACCCTTGCCCTGTTCGCGCCCCCGACAGCCACGCATTTCCCGCTCATCGCCGCCGGACTTCAGGATCCAGGGCTGATACCGGAATATCTGCATCCGGGGTTCGGTCCACGACTCGAGCTTGATGGCTCCGGCCGTTCCCGAGACCCCGACTATCCTGCCGACGAGAACGCGGCGTTCCGCTTCCGCGCTCATGCCGAACTAACGCTCAGGCGGCGGCCGCTGCAACCTGTTTCGACGCCTGCTTGAGCAGTGCACGGACCTTCTCGGTCGGCTGCGCACCCTTGGCGATCCACTCGTTCGCCCGCGCGACGTTCAGTTCCAGCGGAACTTCCTTGCCGGCGGCAATCGGATTGAAGAAGCCCAGGCGTTCGATGCTGCGGCCATCGCGGGCATACCGCTCGTCGGCAACCACGATGTGATAGAACGGGCGCCCTTTGGCGCCGCCGCGGGACAGGCGAATCTTGACCATTGCGTGATCTTCTCTATGAGAATGGGCCGGTCGCGGACGCAACGAGCCCCGGGAAACGCGGCATTCTATGCGAAGGCCGCGGAAATTCAAAGCGGTGTGCGCACGCTGGCTGCGCCGCCGCGCCGGAGCCGGGCATGCCGGACCGGCAAGCGCCTCAGCGCATCATACCTCCGCCCGGAAAGCCGCCGCCCCCCATGCCTTTCAGTGCGCCGGACATCTGCCGCATCAGGCCCTTGAGGCCGCCACCGGACAGCTTCGACATCATTTTTTCCATCTGCTGATACTGCTTGAGCAGCTTGTTGACGTCCGACGGCTGCATGCCGGAACCCCGGGCGACCCGCGCCTTGCGCGACCCGTTGAGCAGGTCCGGATGGCGGCGCTCCTTCTTCGTCATCGAGTTGATGATGGCAATCATGCGGTGGACTTCGCGGTCGTTCGCCTTGGCCTTGACATGCTCGGGCAGATTGGACACGCCGGGCAGCTTGTCCATGAGCGACCCCAGACCGCCCATGTTCAGCATCTGCTGCAGCTGATCACGCATGTCGTTGAGGTCGAAACGCTTGCCCTTCATGACCTTCTCGGCCAGTTTCTGGGCTTTTTCCTGATCGACCTTCTGCTCGACCTGCTCGACCAGGGACAGCACGTCGCCCATACCCAGGATGCGTTGCGACAGGCGATCCGGATGGAACGGCTCCAGCGCCTCGGTCTTCTCGCCGGCGCCGATGAACTTGATCGGACGCCCGGTGATGTAGCGCACCGACAGGGCCGCGCCGCCGCGCGCATCGCCGTCGGTCTTGGTCAGCACCACACCGGTCAGCGGCAGCGCCTCGGCGAACGCCTTGGCCGTATTGGCCGCATCCTGGCCGGTCATCGCGTCGACGACGAACAGGGTTTCGATCGGCTTGAGCTCGGCATGCAGCGCCTTGATCTCGGCCATCATTGCCGCATCGATATGCAGACGACCGGCGGTGTCGACCAGCAGCACGTCGGCGAAATTCTTTCTGGCGGCGTCGAGTGCGCCGCGCGCAATCGCGGCGGGGTCCTGCTCGCCGCTGGACGGATGGAACAGCACGCCGACCTGTTCGGCGAGCACGCGCAACTGCTCGATCGCGGCCGGACGGTACACGTCGCAGCTGACGACCATGACTTTCTTTTTCCTGCGCTCCTTCAGGAAACGCGCCAGCTTCGCCGTGGTCGTGGTCTTGCCCGCGCCCTGCAGGCCGGCCATCAGCACGACGGCCGGCGGCTGCGTCGCGAGATTGAGGTCGGTGTTGACCGTACCCATCACCGCCGTCAGCTCGTCGCGGACCACGCGGACGAGGGCCTGGCCCGGCGTGAGGCTCTTGAGCACGTCCTGGCCGACCGCCCGCACCTTGACGCGCTCGATCAGCGCCTGGACCACGGGCAGGGCAACGTCGGCCTCGAGTAGCGCGACGCGCACTTCACGCAACGATTCGCGGATGTTTTCCTCGGTCAGGCGGGCGCGGCCGCGCAGGCGCTCGATGGTGGAGGACAGGCGCTGGCTCAAGGACTCGAACATGTGCGGCTTCGATGCAGAACGAAAGGGCGACGATTATAGCAGCGGTGCCGCCGGTGGGGCCGCGGCCCGGGCGACATACGCCCGCAGCCGCCCCTGTGCCAAACTCGCGCCATGCTGATCTCCGCCGCGGCTGCCGTCGCAGTCATCGCCTACACCACCGCCGCCATCCTCGTCGCAATCCGCGCGCTGAGCGGTACTGTCGTGCCACGCCCCGCCAGCCTCACCGCCGCCGCGACCGGCGTGATCGCGCATGCCGGCTACCTGCTGCTGGCTCATCGCGGCGGCCTGGACCTCCACTTCTTCGCGGCGTTGAGCTGCGTGGCCATGCTGATCGCCGTCACGACGCTGCTCGTGAACGTCGTACGTACGGTCGATGCGCTGGGCGTCATCGTTTTCCCGCTCGCAGCCATTCTGGTCGCCCTCGACACCTGGGTCGCGCCGCCCACGCAGCCCAATGCCATGGACTGGCAAATCAAGCTGCATGTCATCGTCGCACTGCTCGGCTACGCACTGCTCAGCGTCTCGGCCGTACTGGCCCTGCTGCTGCTCGCCCAGGAGCGGGCGCTGCGCAACCGCGACGTCGCCAGTCATTGGCTGCGCGTGCTGCCGCCGCTCACCCTGACCGAGAGCCTGATGTTCCGCCTCGTGGCTGCGGGCTTCATCCTGCTGACCGCGACGCTGCTGTCCGGCGTGCTGTTCGTCGAGAACCTGTTCGCGCAGCACCTCGTCCACAAGACGCTCCTGTCGATCGTGGCCTGGATCGTGTTCGGCACGCTGCTCGCGGGACGCTGGCGCTACGGCTGGCGCGGCCGGCGCGCGGTGCGCCTGCTGCTCAGCGGCATGGGCGTACTTTTGCTCGCATTCTTCGGCAGCAAGTTCGTGCTGGAAGTGCTGCTGTCGCGCACCCATTGAGGCTTCGCGGATGGCCGCTTGCCGGCACACGGCAGCGGGCGCAGAATCCTGACGCCAGCCAGCACTTATAAGACTGACTTGAGGATGTTTCCCAAGCCATGAAGCCCGACCCTGCCGCCGAGCGCCGCCGTTTCCAGCGTTTCAACTTCGAAGGCACGGTACGCCTGTATTCCGGTACGGCGATGTGGGAAACCAAGCTCGTCGATGTCTCGCTCAAGGGCGTGCTCATTGAACGGCCGGTGGACTGGAGCGGGAAGATCGGCGGCGGCTACCGCATGGATCTGCGCATCAACAATAGCGTCATCATCAGCATGGGCGTTTCGATCGCGCACATCATGCCGCACCGCCTGGGCTGCCGCTGGGAGAAGATCGACCTCGACAGTTTCGCCCAGCTCAAGCGCCTCATCGAGCTCAATCTCGGCGATCCGGCGCTTCTGAATCGCGAGCTCTCGGCGCTCGGCAGCTGAGACCGGTGCCCCGAGGCGGACTCGACAGGTTTTTAGATACCCTGCTCCATCCCGCTCATGCATGTTGCACCGCATGAAAGCCCTCGCCCGCCGTACTGCCATCATGAGCAATCACCGCTCCCGCCGCCCGCCCGAGCGCCTGCGTTTCGATGCCGCAAACGACGTCTGCGCGCCGCCCGGAGAGGTGCTGACGAGCCGTGACGGCACACTCCTCAGCATCCGGCCAATTCGTGCAGACGACGTTGCTGCACTGCAGCGAGGATTCGCGCACCTGCACGTCGACGAAGTCCGGATGCGTTTCCTGCACACCCTGGCCGAGCTGTCCGATCCTCTGGCCCAGCGGCTGTGCCGGCTCGACCCCGAGCAGGAAATCGCCTTCGTGCTGGTCGACCCGCCCGGCGTCGAGGAAGAGCCTGAAATCTACGGCGTGGCGCGTGCGTATATCGACCCCAACACGGACAGCGCGGAATTCGCGCTGATCGTGCAACGCCGCTTCACCGGACAAGGGTTCGGCAGCGAGCTCCTGAACCGCGTGATCGATACCTGCCGTGCACGCGGGGTCCGTGAGATCTGGGGCGACGTGCTGACCGAGAATCATGCCATGCTCGATCTCTGCGACGAATTCGGCTTTCGCCGAGAAGGCGTGTTCCACGATGCCGCGTTGACGCGAGTGCGTCTGGCCATCTGAAGCCGTTGACGCCGCCGGCCGCGGCAACCGCTAGACTATGCGGTCCTGCCGCCGGCCCCTCTGTCCGGCGGCGCCCGATCGCGCCGCAATGACCTCCAGCCTGCTCCAGCCACCGCTGCCCAGATCCGCCAAAGTCCGCCGCTACTGGGAGAACCCGCCCGGTTCGAGTCTCGCGCTCGTGCTCGAACAGACCGGACGCAACCATGCCGGGCTCGTCGTCGCGGTAACGCGCGACACACAGTCGGCGCATGCACTCGAAACGGAACTCGCCACGTTTGCCGGCGACGGCGCCGAGGTGCTGCATTTTCCCGACTGGGAAACGCTCCCCTACGACCTGTTCGCGCCCCACCCCGAAATCGTCTCGCAGCGCATTGCCACCCTGTATCGCCTGCCTGCGGTCGCAAAGGGTGTGCTGGTGGTGCCGGTCGCGACACTGATGCAGCGGCTCGCGCCGCGCAGCTACATCGGCGGGACCGGACTTTCCCTGCAGGTCGGCCAGAAGCTCGATCTCGGCGCGGAGCAGCGCCGCCTCGAAGCGGCAGGCTATCGCCATGTTCCGCAGGTGCTCGAGCCGGGCGATTTCGCCGTGCGCGGCGCGCTCATCGATATTTTCCCGATGGGCGCGGCCGAGCCCTACCGCATCGAACTGTTCGATGAAGAAATCGAGTCGATCCGCAATTTCGACGCGGAGACGCAGCGCTCGCTGCACAAGGTCGATGCGGTGCGTCTGCTGCCGGGGCGCGAATTCCCGCTCACCGACGACTCGGCCAAGAGCTTTCGCACGCGCCTGCGCGAACGCTTCGCGATCGACGTGCGGCGCTGCCCGCTGTATCAGGACATCAAGGAAGGCGCGACGCCGGCCGGCATCGACTACTACCTGCCGCTGTTCTTCAGCGAAACAGCCACGTTGTTCGACTACCTTTCTGCCGGCGCCCTGTTCGTGCTCGGCGAAGGTGCGCTGGATGCGGCGGAGCAGTTCTGGCGCCAGACCGCCGATCGCTACGATCAACGCGCGCACGACATCGAGCGTCCCGTGCTGCCGCCGGCCGAGCTGTACCTCTCGCCCGATCAGCTGCGCGAACGCCTCAACCGCGAACTGCGCGTCGATCTGGTCCCGCGCGGCAGCAACGAACACGTGCAATCGCTGGGTCTGCAGCCGGCGCCGAGCCTGCCGATCAATCGCAAGGGCGATCGTCCGGCCGAGGAATTCTCGCGATTCATCGAGGCCTATCCAGGCCGTGTGCTGATCGCGGCCGAATCCGCGGGCCGGCGAGAGGCCCTGATCGAGCAGATACAGGCAGCCGGGCTACGCCCCCGGACACTGGCGTCGTGGGCGGAATTCGCACTCGGTGATGCGCGTTTCGCGATTGCGGTCGCGCCGCTGCAGGCCGGATTCGCGCTGACCGATCCGGCGGTCGCGGTGCTGACCGAACGCGAGCTGCTCGGCGAGCGCGTGCAGCAGCAGCGCCGCCGCAAACGTGCCGCGCGCGATCCCGAATCCATCATTCGGGATCTGACCGAACTCGGCCTGGGCTCGCCGATCGTCCACGTCGATCACGGCGTCGGCCGCTATCAGGGTCTCGTGAAGCTCGATGTCGGCGGCAGCGCGAACGAGTTTCTGGCCATCGAATACGCCAAGGGCGACAAGCTCTATGTACCGGTCGCCCAGCTGAATCTGGTCTCGCGCTACTCCGGCACCTCGCCCGAACTCGCGCCGCTGCACTCGCTGGGCGGCGACGCCTGGGAACGCGCCAAGCGCAAGGCGGCAGAAAAGGTTCGCGACGTGGCCGCCGAACTGCTCGCGATCTATGCCCAGCGCGAGGCGCGCCAGGGCACGGCGCTCGCGATCGATCGCACGGCGTTCGAACAGTTTTCCGCCGCATTTCCATTCGAGGAAACGCCCGACCAGATCAGCGCGATCGACGCCGTGGTCGCCGATCTCGCCTCGCCCAAGCCTATGGACCGGGTGGTCTGCGGCGACGTCGGCTTCGGCAAGACCGAAGTCGCGCTGCGCGCCGCCTTCGTCACGGCCATGGCCGGCAAGCAGGTTGCCGTCCTCGTACCCACGACGCTGCTCGCGCAGCAGCACTACCAGAATTTCCGCGACCGCTATGCGGACTGGCCGATACGCGTCGACGTCCTCAGCCGGTTCAAGACCAAGAAGGAAGTCGAAGAGGCCATGGGTAAGCTGGCGGACGGCCAGATCGATGTCATGATCGGCACGCATCGACTGCTGCAGCAGGATGTGAAGTTCAAGCAGCTCGGCCTCGTCATCGTCGACGAAGAGCAGCGCTTCGGCGTGCGGCAGAAGGAGCAGCTGAAGAAGCTGCGCGCGGAAGTGGATCTGCTGACGCTGACGGCGACGCCGATCCCGCGCACCTTGAACATGGCCATGTCCGGCATGCGCGACCTGTCCATCATCGCGACGCCGCCGGCGCATCGCCTGGCCGTGAAGACCTTCATCGCACCCTGGGACCCGGCACAGCTGCGCGAGGCGTTCCAGCGCGAACTCCAGCGCGGCGGCCAGGTGTATTTCCTGCACAACGAAGTCGACACCATCGAGAAAATGGAGCGCGACCTGCAGGCACTGGTACCCGAGGCGCGTATCCGCATCGCACACGGCCAGATGCCGGAGAAGGAACTCGAGCAGGTCATGCTCGACTTCCACCGCCAGCGCTTCAACGTGCTGCTGTGCACGACCATCATCGAATCGGGCATCGACATACCGAGCGCCAACACCATCATCGTGAACCGTGCCGACCGCTTCGGTCTCGCGCAATTGCATCAGCTGCGCGGCCGCGTCGGCCGGTCGCACCACCGCGCCTATGCGTACCTCGTCGTGCCGGACCGGCGCCAGATGACGGCCGATGCCGAGAAGCGCCTGGAAGCCCTGGCGTCGATGGAGGAACTCGGCGCCGGCTTCACCCTGGCGACGCACGACCTCGAGATCCGCGGCGCGGGCGAACTGCTCGGCGACGAACAGAGCGGCCAGATGCAGGAGATCGGGTTCTCGCTCTACACCGATCTGCTCGAACGCGCCGTGCGCGCGCTGAAGAGCGGCAAGGTGCCCGATTTCGAACTCGTCGGCGCCCACGAGGCCGAGGTGGAACTGCACCTGCCCGCGTTGATCCCCGACGATTACCTGCCGGACGTGCATGCGCGCCTGACGCTGTACAAGCGCATCGCGAGCGCACGCGACGCCGAACGGTTGCGCGAGCTCCAGGTCGAGATGATCGACCGCTTCGGCTTGCTGCCCGACGCGGTGAAGAACCTGTTCGCGGTCACCGAAATCAAGCTGCGTGCGACCGACATCGGCATTCGCAAGATCGATTTCGGCGCCCAGGGCGGACGCATCGTGTTCGCTCCCCAACCCGACATCGATCCACTTGCGGTGATCAGGCTGATCCAGGCTCAGCCGCGCGTGTACGCGCTGGACGGCCAGGACAAGCTGAAAGTCCGCCTTGAAATGCCCGGTACCGCCGAGCGCCTGCGCTCGGCCAACGATCTGATCACCGCACTCAGCCAACGCAAGAAGGCGGCCTGAGACCGCCCGGACGCCGTCGGCGTCGTTTTCCCGGAGGGATGTTGAAGTCATGCATACGCGAGCCGAAGAGCTGATCCGCGCGCTGAAACTGGAACCACACATCGAAGGCGGCCATTACCGGCGCATCTACGAGTCGTCGACGCGCGTCGCCTACGGGGACAGTGCGCAGCGCGCAGTCGCCACATCCATCTATTTCCTGCTCACCGCGGGCGAACTGAGCCGCTGGCACCGGGTCGACGCCGATGAAGTCTGGCATTTCTACGAAGGCCAGCCGCTGGAACTGTTGCGCTATGACCCCGCGGAAGACGTACTGACCGTGCATACGCTCGGTCCCGCCTCGCGCGAATCCGCGCCGGTGTTCGTGGTACCCGCCGGCATGTGGCAGGCCGCACGCCCCCGCGGCGCCTATACGCTGGTCGGCTGCACCGTCGCGCCCGGCTACGAATACCGCGGCTTCGCGCTGCTCGATCAGGACGCGACCGTCGCACGCCGGCTGGGCGAACTCGACGGCGAACTGCTGGATCTCGCCTGACCATGGCACTGAACGCAACCATCCACAAGATCGACCTGCAGATCAGCGACATTGATCGCCACTACTACGCATCGCATGCGCTCACCGTCGCCCGCCATCCGTCGGAGACCGAAGAACGCCTGATGCTGCGCGTGCTCGCCTTCGCGCTCAACGCGCACGAGTCGCTGAGCTTCGGCAAGGGACTCAGCGACGGCGACGAACCGGACCTGTGGCGCAAGGACCTGACAGGTGCGATCGAGCAATGGATCGAAATCGGCCAGCCCGACGAGCAGCGGCTGCGCCAGGCGGCCGGCCGCGCGCGCGAGGTCTGCGTCTACAGCTACGGCCGCGCAGCACCGGTCTGGTGGGAGAAGCATGCCGCCGCCTTGCGCCGCATCCATCAGCTGCAGGTAGTCGAGATCGACGCAGCTTCCTGCAGCGCGCTGGCGGCGCTCGCCGCCCGCAAACTCGAACTGCAGTGCCTGATCCAGGACGGCGCGGCGCAGCTGCTGACGACGCAGGGCAGCGTCGACGTGGGGCTGCAGCAGCGCCTGCCTTGAAACGGGCGCCGCGCGCCGCAGACACGCGTTCGCCTCCCCGGCTATTCCGCGACCGGCTCGCCACCCGACAGGCGCATCGACAGCTCGCCGTTGTCCCCGCTGTCGAGCCGCTCCGGTGCGACGAACGATGGTTCGTCGGCAGCGCGATCCGCGCGCACGAACACGACACCGTTCGCCCGCAACGCCGCAGTGTAGTGGTCGAACACCCCTTGCTCGAGCGCCGCGACGAGATCGATGTCGCACACCGCGCTGTCCGCCCAGGCAAAATAGCGCTCCTCGCCGCTCGTTTCGTCCTGCTGTACGTCGAAGAAATCCGCAATACGCTGGTGCGCCCGGCGCCCGGCACAGCTGGCCGCAGGATCGGGCACGATCAGGTAGATCGCATCCGGCAGCAGCGCCGCCAGCCGTTCGCGCTTCCACGGCTCTGCCAGACGCCGGCGGGCCGACTCGATTTCTGCGGCGTAGAGGCGAAAGCGCTCGAGCATGTCACGATCCCGTGCGCGGCCATCCGGCATGGGATCGGTATCCGCGGCTGCGCGCAGGGCGCGCGCCACCCACTGGTCCACACTGTCCAACCGTGCCGGCGGATACAGGGCCACCGCCGGATAGCGTTCGCCCGGCGTTCCGATCACGAAGGGTCCCGGCGTCTTCATCGCCTCGCGATAGGCACGCGGAAGCCGCCTGCCCAGGGTCTTCTCGAACGCGTCGAGCACTTCCACCGGCGGCGGCGGCGCGCTGCGCAGGTCGACGCGCGTGTCGAGCGGCGTCGCCGCGCGTACGTTGGCGATCGCCTGGCGGTAGGCCGCGAGCAGCCCCTGCGTCGCCACCGCCGCGCGGAACTGGGCCTCGATGCCGTCGCGCGTGACGACGATGGCGCCGCGTCCACGCAAGGTGTGCCGCACGCCGGACTGCATCTGCGCCTCACCGCGCAGTTCGTACGCATGGATGCCCGGCGCGAGTTCCAGTGCGACCTGCCCGCGATTGCTGCGCGGGGTCGACCGGTCGAGTTCGAGTGCTGCCGCGAGGCGACCACCGATCCAGAGTTCGCTGCGCTCGCTGCGCTCATCAGTATCGAGCTCTGCCGCAAACGAAAACGCCGCGGCACCGGCCTGCACCGCGGCGCTCGGTGCCGGAGGCTGGCGCGCGCGATCGAGCACGACGGGCAGCAACGCCCCGTCGTCGGTACTGCCCGCGTCGAACCCGCCCACGGCAGCGGCGTTCGTGCCCCAGCCGTATAAACGGCCGTCGCGTGTGCGGGCGAACGCGTTGTAGTCTCCGGCGAACACCCTCTCGACGCCCTTGTCATCGAGTGCCGCCACGCGCCGCAGGTCGCCTTCGAGCTCGTCGCCGCCATCGCCCAGCGTGCCGTAGACATTGCCGCCACGTGCCCAGACGCTGCCGTCCTGCTTCAGCACGAGCGTGTAGTCGTCCCCGGCTGCGACCGCTGCCGCGTTGCCGAGACCAGCCAGACGCCGTGGTGCCAGAGCGACGAGATCGACCGCCGGCGACGCCAGTTGTGCCGATTCGTTGAAACCCCAGCCCCACACATCGCCGTTCGCATCGAGCGCGAGCCCATGGAAGCGACCGAGGCTGATCGCCTTGATGCCTTCAAGGCCGGCGATGCGCAGCGGCTGCGCGTGAGGCGGATCGGTAAAGTCGAGCGGTCTCCAGCGCCCCTCGGCGCCGAGCAGTCCCCAGCGGGCGCTGCCCATGCCCCAGACGCTGCCGTCACTGCGCAGCACGATGCTCGTGTCACCCTGCGCGGCGACGTCGATCGCGTCAGGTATTGCATCGACGACGCGCGGCAGGCGCGCCTGCATGGGTGACTCGTTGCGCAGCGGACCGCTGCCGAGCTGCCCGCGATCGTTGCTCCCTACCGCGAGCAGCTTGCCGTCGCGCCCGATCGCGATCAGGTGTTGCCGGCCGAGAGCGACCGCACGCACGGCGCCGATCGCTTCGAAACGGCGCGGCTGATGCGGCGGCTGCCTGCAGCTTTCCGTCGTGCACGCGAATTCGGCGAGCTCACCCCAGAGCCACAATGCGCCGTCGGCGTCGATCGCGGCGGCGGAATCGGACGCGTCGTGGTTGATCGCGAGACTGACGATGCGGGACAGCCCGTCGATGCGGCGAAACGCCTTGCGCGCGCGCGCATCCGCATCGCCGCGCACCGGATCGGCATCCCCGCTGGCCCAGACCGATCCGTCCGCCTGCAGCCACAGCACCTGGCTGCCGGCGACGATCTGAGGCGTGGCCGCTGCAGCGGCCACTGGCGATGCCGACAGCCAGAGCAACAGCGTCGCGAGCGTCCCGTACATGGCGTGATTCATCCTGAATTGCGCGAAGTATAGGTCAGCTGGGCCAGCGCGCAGCCGGGCAACGGCGCGTGCCCTGCCCCGGCGAGGCCCCCGATCGCAGCGCGTCAGCGCTGCAATGTGGCGATGCGCGCGTCCTTGTCGCGCCAGAGTCCGTTGATCCATTCCTGGAAGCGTGCGCGGAATGCGGCGTCGTTTTCGTAGTCGCCGTCCGCGAACTCGGCCGGCACTGTACGTTCCTGCACGTGCACGTGCACCTCGCGCACGCGCCCGGCCAGCAGGTCGTACAGCGTTGGCCGCCCCTGCGGGTAAACCACGCTGACGTCGAGCAGAGTCTGCAGCAGCGGCCGCATGGCCTGGATCACGAACGCAACCCCGCCAGCGCGCGGCAGCAGCAGGTTCGCGTAGGGGGACGACTGCCGGGCATGCTTGGCTGGCGTGAACCGGGTGCCTTCCACGAAGTTCATCACGGCCACGGGTAGCTCACGGAACTTCTCGCAGGCTTTCTGGGTGGCCTGGAGATCCTTGCCCCGCAGATGCGGACGCTTTTCCAGTTCCGCGCGGGAGTAGCGGCGCATGAACGGAAAATCCAGCGCCCACCAGGCAAGACCGAGCACCGGCACGAAGATGAGTTCACGTTTGAGGAAGAACTTCAGCATCGGGATGCGGCCGTGGAACACCAGCTGCAGGATCGGAATGTCGACCCAGCTCTGGTGATTGCAGACGACCAGATACCAGCCGTCGCGACGCAGCCCGTCGTCACCGGTGACGTGTACGCGCGTACCGCCGGCGCGGATCAGGCGGCTGTTGACGCCGACCCAGCTTTGCGCGATCACCGTCAGCGCGCCGCCGATACGCCGCCGCCACGCCGCGAGCGGCATCAGTACCTTGACCAGTGCGAGCGCCAGCAGCGGCGATGCGTGCAGCACCGTATTGAGCGCGACGAGCAGGAAAGCCGCGCCGGCGCGCAGCGATACCAGAAGCGAGCGAAGCATGGACCGTAAGCCAGACAGGAGGGCGCATCAGCATACGCAAGCGCATCGCCGTTGTCGCACGGCACCGGCCGTGCGCGTCGCAGCCGCGATTACTGCAGCACGTCGGCGAAGATGCGGTCCGATGCACCGGCCAGATCGGCCAGCACGGCCGCATTGGTCTTGAGTATCGCCGCTCCCATGGCCTGCGCGTTCACACCCATGTTGGCGGGCGTGTCGGTGCTTCGGTGGTAATGCGGATAGTCGGCGTAGTCCGCATCGATCGCGAGCACGGTTTCCTTGTTCGCATTCAGGTATGGCATGTGATCCGAGCCGAACGGGTTGGTGCTCAGCACGACGTTCAGCCCCGGCACGTAGGCCGCCGCCGCCGCGGCGAAGCGATCGAGAAAGGACTGATAGGCCGCCTTGCTTTCATACAGCGCATCGAGCTGGTTGTCCGCGCTGTAGCCGATCATGTCCATGATGACGACCGAACGCACCTTGCCAATGTCGCCGCTGGCCTGCAGCGCCTGCACGTGCCGCGTGCTGCCATAGAGCCCCTGTTCTTCACCCGCGTAACACATGAACAGCACGGATCGCTTCGGCTTGAACGGCAGCAGCACGCGCGCGAGTTCGATCACGCCGGCGCAGCCGCTCGCATTGTCCTCGGCACCGGGCGTGTTCGCGACCGAGCTGCCGGTGGCGTTGCGTGAATCGTAGTGGCCGCCGACGATGATCCATTCGTCGGGCCGGGTCGTCCCGATCCAGGTGCCGATCACGTTCTGTCGCGTGATGCTGCCGCCGCCGGCGGCGGGCATCGTGAAGCCCGGCGTAGTGACCGCGAGGCCCAGTTCAGCGAAGCGGTTCCCGATCCAGTCGCGGGCGGCATTCAGGCCGGTCGTGCCGTAGCTCGACCGGTCCCAGCCCGCGAGCTGCGAGAGATCGGCAAACCAGCGCGGCGCGTCGACGCGGTCGACCATGGGTTGAATCAGCGGATCCGGTGTGATTCCTGCCGGCAGATCGAGCCGCGCCTGCCGCGCGAGCACCGTGTTGCCGTCGACGCGACGCCAGATTCCGTCGTCGGCCTCCTGAGCGGGCAATGCAGCGCCGGGCTCGAGCAGGCGCAACTGCCAGCGGCCGCTCTGTACGAGCAGCCGGCCCGGCGCGACCGTGTCGGGATCGCAGCCGATCGCGTGCAGAGCGAGATCGCGCCGGTCGAGCGCGATGGCGCCGTCCGACGAGATGCCGCGCGCGCCCAGGCCGACGATCGCCGCCGGCTCGCCGCCGACGACGAGCCGCGTGCCCATTTCCAGCCACCAGTGCACGCCGTCATGGCGCTTCAGCGCATCGATGTCAGCGGCCGACGCGGCGCGGATGTCGAGGACTAGCGCCTGCTCCGGCGGCGCGGCCGTCGTCGCGGCCAGCATCAGGCCGAGTGCGGGCATCAGCATGGAACGTCTCCGGCGACAGCAAAGAGGCCGAGTCTATGAAAGGCCCGGCCAAATGTCCGCAGCACCGGTCCCCGCAACCCGTTGCCTTTATCGATCTCGCCGATGAGACGTCACGCGGCGGCGGCAGTGCATGGCGTAGGCCCGCGCATCGCGGGTCTTGCCGTTCTGCGCGGCACATCGATTACCACAGTCATGGTTTTGCCGTATCCGGCGCATTGGTACGACATCCGCGCGATCGGGCCCCGACAGTTGGTATACAGCGGCACAGCCGCAGCCCCCCACTGCGGTGCAAGCTCCCGACTGTCCCTATCCCGATTCGACGGAATTCCCCATGTTGCGAAAACTGCTCCACACTCTTGCCGCCGCCACGCTGCTCGGCGTTGCGGCGTCCGCGTCCGCGTCTGCGCCGGATCCAGCGCCCCAGGCCGCCGCCGATGCGCTGCTGGCTGCCGATCGGGGCTTCGCCGAAGCGAGCGCGAAAACCGATCTGGTGACCGGTCTCAGCGCCATGTTCGCCGCCGACATCGTCATGCCCGTGCCGGGCCATCGCTTCGCACGCGGCATCGACGAAGTGCGCGACTATCTGCGCAGCACGCCCGACTACCAGAAATCGCGCATCGAATGGACTCCGCAGCGCGTCGGTATTTCCGCCGACGGCCAGCACGGCTTCACGTTCGGCTACATGCGCATGCACAAGCCCGACGCCAGCGTGCAGCCGCTGAAATACCTGGCCTACTGGGTGCGTCGCGACGACCGCTGGCGCGTCGTCGTCTACAAGCGCAGCGGTGCGAAGACCGCACCGGTCTCGATCGTCGGCATGCCGCCGGCGTTGCCGGCGCGTCTGGTCGCGCAGAGTGCCGATGCGACGCGCACACAGGAATTTGCACGCAGTCTCGATCTCGCCGAGCGAGCCTTCTCCGATGAGGCGCAGAAGATCGGCCTCGGCCCCGCGTTCGCGAAATACGGCAGTGCCGACGCGATCAATCTCGGTGGCCCCGACAATGCCGACGTCGTGCTCGGTGCCGATGCCATTGCAAACGTCGTCGCCGCCGGCAGTGCCCCGGGCACGAGCCCCGTGACCTGGGCACCGGACGAGGTCATCGTGGCCGGCAGCGGCGATCTCGGCGTCACGATCGGCTTCCTGCAACCCAATGCCGCCGGCCCTGACGGCAACCGAAAACCCATTCCGTTCTTCACGGTATGGCGCCGCCCGGATACCGCTTCAGCGTGGCGCTACGTCGCCGAGTGATGCCGGCGCCACCGCCCGCCGGCCGCCGGGACGGGGGATACGTCAGGCACGGAGGGTGCGCGGCCGCGCCTCGGACATGACCCAAGGCACGGCAACCCGGCTTGCGTGACCGGCAATCCCTGGCTGGCGCCAGGCGGAAGCACGGCCAGGCACGGCGCCCTGTTGCAGACAGTCGTCCGGGTGTTACTTAGACTGCGCGCGCTGCGCCCCGCAGAGCCATCGACTCACCCAACCTATGCCGTCACGCACGGGAATTCCCGTCGCCATCGCAGCGGTGGCGGGACTGGTGTTCACACTCGCGTTCTATCCCGGCTGGCTGTCTTTCGACAGCAGCTACCAGTGGTGGCAGGCGCGCACCGGCGAGATCTCGACGATCAACGGCATCGGCATCGTGCTGCTCTGGCGCGCGGCCCGCCTGCTGCACGACGGACCGGCACCGCTGCTCATCCTGCAGATGCTGCTGTTCTGGTCCGGCGCCGCGTGGCTCGCCATCGGCACGGCAGCCACGACGACGGGTCGCGTCGTCCTGCTCGCGCTCCTCGCCGGCGCGCCGGCCAGCTGGCTGCTGGCGCAGATCTGGTCCGACACGGCGCTGGCGGCGCTGCTCGTGTTCGCCAGCGCGGCGATACTGCATCACCGCACGCACGGTGGGCGCGGCGCATTCGGCGTCGCGCTGACCGCGCTGCTGCTTGCCGCGAGCCAGCGTCACAATGCCATTTTCGCGGTGGCCCCGCTGCTGCTGTGGCTGTTCGCTGCCGACGCCGCCGCGACGCGCGCGCAGCGTTGGATGCGCAGTATCGCGGCGGCGGCGACCGGACTGGTGCTGGTCGGCGGCGTGCAACTGACCGCCGCGATGATGACCCGGCACCACTTTCCGGTATTGCCTTCGCTGACGCTATGGGACCTGGCTGGCATGTCAGTGCACGAACGACGCATGCTGCTGCCTGACTACGCCGTCGCGCCGAACGTGACGGTCGACGATCTCGCTTCCGCCTACGTATCGTGGAGCAACACGCCGCTGTTCGCGAGCCCGCGCGCCGGCGTGCGCTATCCGTTCCAGCCATGGCCGGCGCACGACCAGCGACGTCTGCGCGAGGACTGGCTGGCCACGATCGTGTCGCATCCGAGGGCCTATCTCGCTCACCGCGGAGCGCTGCTCGCCGACCTGTTCGGTACGCGCGCCCGTGCCCTGCCCGCCGAGCTCACCTATGTGCCCGGCCCCGTGCACTACGGGGACAACCCGGCTGTCGCCGCCGGCGACGGCGCCCTGCGCCGCATCGCGCTGGCCGCCTTCGACGCGTTGCGCGCGACCCCGGCGTTTGCCGCGTGGCCCTACCTCGCGATCGGCCTGATCGCCGCAATGGCGGCACTGCGCCGCCGCAACGACAGGCGTCCGGCCGTGCTCTGGCTCTGGGCGAGCGCGGCAGCCTATGCGCTGCCCTATACGCTGCTCGCCCCTGCCGCGGAGTTCCGCTATCTACTCTGGAGCTGCCTGGCTTGCCTGATCGCCGCGTGGCTGCAGTTCGTGCCGCGCGCGGAACGCGAGGACTGACTCAGGGCTGCACCAGCCCCCGGCGCACCGCGGCCATCGCCGCCTGCGTGCGATCGTTGATGCCCATCTTCTGCAGGATCTGGCTCACATACCCCTTGACCGTGCCCTCGGTCAGCGACAGTTGCCGCGCGATTGCCTTGTTGCTCAGACCCTGCGCGATCAACGCCAGCACGGACCGTTCGCGCGCAGTCAGCGGGACGCTGTCGTCGCCCGGTGTTCGCAGCCGCGCGACCAGCTGGCGCTGCACGGTCGCATGCAGCCATGGCACACCGGCCGCCACCTGGCGCACGGCGGCGACGAGGTCACTGCTGAGCGCATCCTTGAGCAGATAGCCGGTTGCTCCGGCCGCGAGCACGTCGCGCACCAGGGCGTCTTCGGCGAAGCTCGTGAACACGAGGATCTCGATGGCGGGCCAGGCCGCACGCAGGCCGCGGATGTTGTGGACCGGGTCGCCGACCGGCATCTTGAGGTCGAGCACGGCGACACGCGGCCGCAACGCCGCCACGGCCGCGATGGCGTCGGCCGCATTGGCAAAATCGGCGATGACGTCGAGATCGGCCTCTTCCTCGAGCACCGCGCGCAGGCCTTCGCGCACGACCGCATGGTCGTCGATCAGAATGATGCCGATGCGTCCGCTCATGAACGCGCCGCCGCATCGACGGCACGATCGCGCCGTGGCAGGCGCACTCGCACCTCGGTGCCGCGCGGCACGCGCGCGCGCACCAGCACATCGCCGAACAATGCAGCCGCACGCTCGCGCATGCTGCGGAATCCCATGCCGGGCACGTGATCGGGAGCGACCCCGGCGCCGTCGTCGGCGACGGTCAGCTCACAGTAGTCGTCGCGTACCGCCGCCGCCACCCACAGCCGCTTGCCGAGCGAATGCCGTACCGCGTTCGACACGGCCTCCTGGCAACAGCGCAGCAGCGCGGCCTCGGTTTCGATCTGCTGCGGCTCGTACTGGGCGAAGTCCATGCGTAACTCCAACGTCTCGGGAACCATGACCGTGAGCAGCTGATTCAGTGCGCCGGGCAGCGCCTGCTCGCGCAACTGCTCCACGCCGATCACGGCCCGGCTGCGGCGCGAGCGCGTGACGACCGGCTCCGGCGGCTGCAATTCGCGCAGCAGATTGCGCATCTCCGCATGCGCGGTACGCGCGAGCTGATGCAGGCGCTCGACGCGGCGCCGGCCTTCGGCGGGGTCGCGCTGCCACACGTTCGACAAGGTCTGCGTCAGCAGACCAATCGCCGACAGGATCTGCGTCACGTTGTCGTGCAGCTCGCGACCGAGATTCTGCCGTTCGCGCAGCACGGCGTTGTCGCGCGATGCCGCGGCGAGGCGGCGATTGTGCACCGCCACGGCGAGCACGTCGGCGATGACTTCGAGGCTGCTCAGGTCGAGTTCGTCGAAACGCTGGTTTCCCTCGACGTTCAACACCCCGAGCACCTCGTCGCCGACCAGCAGCGGAACCGCGAGTTCGGCCCGCGGCGGCGTCATTCCCGGCGGCGTGATGTAGCGCGGGTCGCTCGCGACGTCGTTGACGAGCTGGCTGCACCGCTCACGCACGGCCGCCCCCATGATGCCCTGCCCGACCGGCACGCGGCCCTCGCCGCGGATACGACGTTTGTAGTCGCCGCCGCGGACCCGGATCACGAGCACGTCGCGCTGCTTATCGTCGAGCAGCGGAATGTCCACATTTTCAAAACCAAGCAACTCATGGATCGCATCGGCGCTGCGCTGCAGCAGCGCATCGATGTCGTCCTCGGCCTGAATGATGCCGGCCACGTGCGCGATGAGCCGGAAGCGGTCGGTGCGGCGCCGCTCCTTCTGGTAGCGCTGCGCATTGGTGATCGCGATCGCGGCGTGCCGCGCGAACAGCTCCAGCGCGACGACGTCCTCACGCTTGAAACGCCGCGGCGGCGCGGCGCCGATGCCGAAGAAACCGATGATGCGCCCCGACCACAGGATCGGGATACCGACGACCTGATTGTCGGCGAGTTCCGGCAAGGTCATGGAGTCGAGATCGCCGTAGCGCAGCAGTGCCGTGCGCCCCGTCGCGAGCACATGGCCCGCGAGTCCGACGCCACGCGGCATGGTCGAACCGAGCTCGCGCTCGGGCATGCGATAGACCGCGACGGTGCGTATCCAGTCATGCTCGGCTTCGTAGAGTCCGATGGTGCCGTCGTCGGCACCGATGAGCTGGCACGCGCCCGCGACGATGCGTGTCAGCAGCGGCTCCAGGGCCAGTTCCGACGAAATGTCTTCGACGAGGCGCCAGAGCAGTGCCAGCTGACGCGACTGACCTCTCAGATCGGCGGCGAGCACGGTCATGCGACGAATTCGAAGTGGTGACCGTCCGTTGATTCAAGCGACTGCAGCGGGTGGCGGTCGACGGAGTACCGGTCCCGACGCGCATAGTAGCGTATGCGCGCAGACGCTCCGGTCTCGGCATTCATTCCCGCATCCGATCCGATTCACCCCGTCGCCGGCAGTGCCGGCAAACCCGGCCGGACGTTCATCGTCAGGACGGATCACGCCTTCGATCAGGGAGTCATCATGAACGCAATCCACCGTACTCGTTCCGCATCGTCCTTTACCGTCGCCGGCGTGCTCTTCGGTCTCGTGGCACTGACCGCTTGCGCTCCCGCCTTCGCGGATGGCGCCTCGCGGCAGAAGACCACCGGCAGCCACATCGCGCGCGACACAACGCCCGCCGACGGCGAGGTGCGCCTCGAAGAAGTCGAAGTCATGATCGGGGCCGTGCGCGATGCGCGCGGCGCGGCGCGCGAAGCACGCGAGGACGCATCGTCGGCGCCGATGCTGCCGGTGCTCGGCAACGATGCATTCCTCGGCGATGCCGAATCTGCAGCACAGCCCCGCTGAGGTGCACGATGGCACGCGATCGCCGGAAGCGAGTCGGGCTCGTGCGCTTCGCGTGCCGCATTGCATTGCGCGTGACGCTGCTGGCACTGACGGCGTTCGCGCCACCGGTGCCGGCAGCGGCACTGTCCCGGCTCGCCGCGATCGAGCATGACGGCGTGCGTTACGGCAAGGTGGTTTTCGAACGCGAGGAATCCGCCGGAACGGTGCATACGCGTGAAGTCGCCCGCATCGGCGTGCGCGCGCTGAAGGCACGCGAATGGCGCACCTTCGAGCAACGCAGCAGCGAACGTGCGGACGGCACACCCCTGTCGCTGTCCCGCCGCGTGATGTCCGGCCCCACATCGCTGCAGGCGAGCGCACGCATTCGCGACGGCGTGATCGAGCTGCAGCGACGCGAGGGCCGCCACGCGCGCCGCGTGACGCTCGCCGCCCCGCCCGACCTGCTCGTCGACGCGGGCCTGCAGCGCCGTATCGCCGCCCAGCCACGGGATGCGCCGTGGTCATTCACCTACAGCGAGATCGATCTCGATGCGGCGCGGATCGTTTCCGTCCGGCTCAGCAGCAGCGGTGTGCCGATCGGCGACCGCCTGGAGCTGCTGCGCGAAGCCGGCCACGGCGCCACCATGTCGCGGCGCCGCCTGTACTGGTCGCTCGCGCAGCAACGGCTGCTGCCAGGCTGGGAATTCGCGGGTGCACGCTTCGACAGCCACGCCTGCAACGAGCCTTGCGCCGACGCCGACACCCACGACTACGACCTGCTGGCCGGTCTGACGCTCGCCTCGCCCTACCACGTGCCACTCGCGGTACGCCGCAGGACGCTGCGCTACGTGTTCGAATCCAGCGACGGCATCGCGCCGGAATTCCCGGCCACGGGCGAACAGGCCGTGATACGGCGCGCCACGCGCAGCGTCGTGACGGTCTGCGCGGACTGCGGCGACGAAGCCGCACCCGACCCGACGGCGCTCGCCCGCTACCTCGCCGCCAATGCCTGGGTGCAGAGCGACGACCCTGGCCTGCGTTCGCTGGCGCGTGGCGTGCGCGCGCAGGGCAGCGTCGAAGCGCGCATGCATGCGCTGGTCCGCTTCGTCCAGCAGCACATGGTCGGCGGCCGCCAGACGCTCGGCTATGCGAGCGCACGCGAAGCCGCGGAAACCCGCAGTGGCGACTGCACCGAGTTTGCGGTGCTGCTGGCAGCCATGGCGCGTGCGCACCGGATTCCGGCGCGCGTCGTCGGTGGTCTGGTGTACTCCAGCCGCTTCACTGGCCGGCAGGACGTGTTCAGTCCACACGCCTGGGTGCAGATCTGGAATGGCGTGCGCTGGATCAGCTTCGACGCTGGCCTCGGCGATTTCGACTCGACCCACGTGGTACTCGCGATCGGCGACGGTTCGATCGGCGACTACGCCGACGTGTTGCGGCGCGTGCGCGCGCTGCGCATCGTCGCGGCGGCGCAGATCGCACCCTGATGGCGACACGCCACCGCTGCGCGGGAGGGCGGACTGTACCAGCCCGGGCCCGCGGCTCCGGCCAGACGGCGCCCACGCCCCGCATCGTTTCCGACGCTGGTTACGTGCAGCGCGGCCGGCGGCAGCGGCGCAATGCCGTCCTGCTCAGACAGCGATGCCGAACGGGTCGTCGATCGAATGCGCCGGCTGGGTGAACCAGCGCGGCCCTTGCGGCGTCATGTAAAAGTGGTCTTCGTGGCGTATGCCGAATTCGCCGGGGACACAGATCATCGGCTCGTTGCTGAAGCACATGCCCGCGGCGAGCGGTGTGCGGTCGCCGCCGACGAGATAGGGCCACTCGTGGATGTCGAGGCCGATGCCGTGGCCGGTGCGATGCGGCAGGCCGGGCAGCGCGTAGCCGGGGCCGAAGCCGTCGGCCTCGAGACAGCGTCGCGCTGCGGCATCGACTGCTTCGCAGGCGACGCCGGGACGCGCAGCGGCGAACGCCGCAGCCTGCGCTGCCTTCTCCGCATTCCAGACCGCACGCTGGCGCGGACTGGGGGTGCCAAAGACATAGCTGCGCGTGATGTCGGACATGTAGCCGTGTACGAGACAGCCCGTGTCGATGAGCACCATCTCGTCGCGTGCCAGCGGCCTGGGCTGTTTGACCCCGTGCGGGAACGCACTGTCCGGCCCGAACAGCACGATACAGAAGTACGAGCCCGCCGCGCCGACCCGGCGGTGCGCCGCGTCGATGAAGTCTTCGACCTCGGCCGTGGTGATGCCTTCATGGAGCATGCTCGCCGCAGCCTTGTGCACCGCGAGCGTCATGTCGTGGGCGCGCTGCATCAGCGCAATCTCGTTCGCCGACTTGTGCATGCGGCAGGCCGCCGTCACCGGCCTTGCGTTGACGAACGCCCAATCGCCCGCGACGTCACGCAGGCCATCGACCACGAAGAACGGCGTGCTTTCGCAGAGCCCCACGCGCCGTCCGGCCACTGGATCGAGCGCCGCAAGGCGGCGCTGCAGCAGGGCATAGGGACTTTCATGCTCGTGCCAGGTGTGGATCGCGCCCGGCAGCACCTGGTAGCCCCGTATCGTGCCCTCCTCGAACGCGGGCGCGAAAAATTCGACATCGCCGCGCGCCGGCAGCAGCGCACCGACCAGACGCTCGCTGCCACGCCAGTTCAATCCGGTGAAATAGTGCAGATTGGTACCCGCGTGCAGGTACATGCCCGCGAGTCCCTGCTCGCGCAGCAACGCCTGTGCGCGGGACACCCGCTCGCGGTATTCCGGCAACGCGATCGGCATCACGCCATCCAGCATGGGTCGCAGGCTGGCGAGCGCCACCTCACGCGAACTGCCGCCGATACCGAGCGTCATGATGGTCTCTCCGCTGACGCCGCGTCGGCGCCCGTCAAAAGTTACGCACAGCTAAAATTTTAGTCAAGCTTAAATTCAGCACACGCCGGGCGCCTGGAGCGCGATCGACCGCGGGCGACAAGGCCCGTTCGCGTCTGGCGGGCAGGAAGGTACGCGCGCTACCTTAGGCACCGCAGGGGAGAGGGAGACCGGCATGGAGCAACTCGGTGAGCGCCTGCGCCATTACCGGCGCGAGGCGCGCAAGACCCTGCTCGACGTCGCGCGCGAAGCCGGCCTGTCGGTCGGCTTCCTGTCGCAGGCCGAGCGCAATCTGTCGGGCGTCTCGCTGTCGTCGCTCGCCAACATCGCAAAAGCGCTGAACGTGCCGCTCCGTCTGCTCATCGACCAGCCGGAGCAGCGTTCGCCGGACTCGCACGCGGGCCAGCGCCGCCGCTATTCCACGATTGACCGCGGCCAGACCTATGAACGGCTGTCGAGCACGTTTCCGGGCAGCCAGATCAACGCGGTGAAGATGTGCCTGCCGGTGGGCTACGTATCGGAGTCGGTCACGCACGACGGCGACGAATTCGTCTACGTGCTCACCGGTGCCGTGAGTTATTGCGTCGGCGGCATCGACTATCCGCTGCAGAGCGGGGATTCGCTGCATTTCGACGGCCGCAGCCAGCACTTCCTTGCGAACACCGGTCCGGTGCCGGCCGAGGTCGTGTCGGTAGGCACCTTGCCGATCTTCGACGACACGGCCGGCGTCTGAAACGCGACCCCTACCCCCGACCATCCGGCGATACCGACACGATGACACCTGCAACCCTGCTGCTGCGCCGCCACCCGTCCGCGCTGCTTCTCGCGCTGCATCTGCTGAGCCTGGTGCTGTTTCCGCTGATCGAGGACAACGAGCGCGGCCGCGTCCTGTTCGGTGCGATCGGCGTCGTTGCGGTGTCGCTGGCGGTATGGATCGTCGAGCGCAGTCCGGCACGCACCTGGATCGCATTGCTGCTGGCCGTGCCGGCGGTGCTGGCGACCGTGTCCGCGACCGTCAGCGGCAACGCCGTGTTGCTGACCTGGTCGGCGCTGTTCGAATCGGCCCTGTACTTCTACGCTGCCGGCAGCCTCATCGCCTACATGATGCATGACCACCGGGTGACGAGCGACGAGTACTTCGCCGCAGGCGCCACCTTCACGTTGCTGGCCTGGGCCTTCGCCTACGCCTTTTTCGTCTGCCAGTCCTGGTACCCCGACAGCTTCACCGGCGCGCGCGCGCCAGCGGAACCGCGCCGCTGGATGGAACTGCTGTTCCTGAGCTTCACGACGCTGTCCGGTGTCGGCATCGGTGACGTGCTTCCGCTCGGCATGCCGGCACGTGCGCTGGTAATGCTCGAACAGTTCGCGGGCATCGGCTACATCGCCGTCGTGGTCTCGCGCCTGATCGGACTCGGCATGCTGCGCGCCGCGCGCAACCGGATCCAGGACTGAGCTCAGGCGGCGACGTCGGGGTTCAGCACGAGCATCGTCAGGCCGAGAAGTACGACGATCCAGAACAGGCCGCCGGCGATCATCCACGCGAAATTCGCCGCGCTGAAGGCGGCGTTGGACCGGCCCTCGGGATCGCCCTCCGCCAGATTGAGCGCGCGCTGCGCAGCCAACAGCGGCAGTATCGGCAGGAACGTCGCCACCAGCGCCAGCGCCATCAGCGGAACCGGAACCGTATCGACGACACGATCGATGAAGCGATCGGCGAGGCGCGTCACGATCACGAGTATCACGTAGGCGGTCGCCTGGGTGCCTGCGTTCCAGACATAGCGCTGGCCCGCGCGCCGGCAGGCCGCATCAATGTTGTCGAACAGCTGGTGCACGAAGAAGATCTGAAAGATCGAACGCGGCACCGGCCAGAGGCTCGCCGCGTGACGCCGCTTGTACAGCGTCCAGTTCTGATAGAACCAATAGATGCTGTAGTAGCCGAATGTAAGCATGTACAAAAACAGGAATTTGCGCGGCGCGACCACGTAGAACTCGCGCGCCGCCCCTTCCTGCTGATCGACGACGCGCGCCACCGGCGGCGCGTACAAATCCTCACTCATGATGCGATTCCCCTGTTCAGTAGCCGCTCGTGCGACGGCGATCCGGGCGCGCAGTAGAGCCCGCCGGCGCGCGACACGTCAACGCGCGCACGGGGCGCGCGTTGCAGGACGGTAAGACGAGCCTGCCGCGGCTCGCCGCCCCTGCCCACCGACCGAGGCCCCCATGCACGCTCGTCCGCGCATTCCCGTCGTAGCGCCACGCCATCTCGCCGCGCTTGCCGCGCTGGCGCTGCCGCTATCGGCAACGGCCGCGAACCCCTCGTCCTGCGACTTCTCTGCACTCGATGCGCCGATGCAATCGCTGATGCAGCAGGCCGGCCTGCCGGGTGCGGCGGTACTGGTCGGCCGCCGCGACGGCGTGCTGTACGAGCGTTATTACGGCAGCTACACCGCGACGACGGTGGTGCCGATCGCTTCGGCGACCAAGCTGCTGTCGGCAGCGCGCATCGCACAGCTCGCCGCGCGCGGCACGCTGGCGCTCGACGCGCCGGTGTCGACGGTGCTGCCCCAGTTCAGCGGCTTGAAGGGCCAGATGACGCTGCACCAGATGTTCTCGCACACCGCCGGCTACGGCGACGACGAAGACAGCCCGGTGCTGCGCACGAACCAGCCCTCGCTCGCGGCCGCGGTCGATACCGTGGCCTGCTGTGTCGCCATGCCGAACGGCTGGACGCCCGGCGCGCAGTTCGCCTACGGCGGCATTTCCATGCACATCGGCGGACGTATGGCCGAAGTCGCGAGCGGACAGGACTGGCAGCAAGGCTGGATCGACGCGATCGCCCAGCCGCTCGGGATAACGACGATCGACTGGCAGGGCCTCGGCGCCACGAGCAACTATCGCATCAGCGGTGGTGCACGTTCGAACCTGCGCGACTACGGGCGTTTCCTGGCGGTGCTCGTGAACGAGGGGATCGGCAATGGACACCGCATACTCGACACGGCGGCCCTGCCCTCCCTGTTCACGGACAACGTCGGCAGCCTGCCGATCGCCTACGCCCCACCGAGCGCGCCGCCCGCGGGCCAGCTGCGTTATGCCCTGGGCAACTGGATCGAGTCGGCGCCCGGCGCCGACGGTCTCGCCACGCATTCGAGCCTGGGCGCGTTCGGCTTCTTTCCCTGGCTGGATCGTACGCGCGGCCTGTATGGCGTGTTCATGATCCGCGGCGGGGCCAACGTCAACGCCACCGCGCGACCGATCTATCTGCAGATGCTCGACACGGTACGTGCGCTCGCCGATGGCGGCACCTGTATCCCGGTGGAAATCAGCGACGCCATCCTGCGCGACGGTTTCGACGGATCGGCGCAGCGCACGCTACGCTAGCCCGTCGCCGCCGCGAGCCTGCCCATGAGCATCATCCTGGTCCTACAGCATCGCTTCGCTCACCCGGCCGATGAGGTCTTTGCGCTCAGCGTCGACACAGCGCGCTTTCCACAGACCTTCGCCGGCTATGGGTCCCATCCCCGCGCCGCGCCGCATCGTGCTCGACGGACCGCTCGCGACAGGCAGCGGGCGCGAAGTCCACAGCAGCGATGGATCGGTACTGCGCGAGCGCAGGGCTGCTGCTGCGCAGCTGCATGCAGCCGTCCATGCAGCGATGTCTGCAGCGCATGGATGCACTGCTGCCGGAAACCCCGGCCGGCTAGACCGCACTTCTCAAAACGGTTCGTGGCTAGGCCGTCGTGATGCCGTCCGGATGCGCGCCGCGGACGGCATGGCGGCGAAGGCGTAGCCGCCACGACATCGAGCCGACATGCGGGAACAGCTCGCGTCAGGGTGAGCGTGGCAGCGGCCACGGTAGAACGGGTGCGAGGAATGCGGGCTCGCTCACCACGCTGACCGTCACGCCCTTGCCACGACGCACGTCCAGGGCCGCGTCCGAAGCAGGCAGTCCACGCTCATCGGGCCTGGGAAGCGGTCAACCGGGCCACCCGGTGCGCGACGCAGCCCGCGAGCGGCAGCGGCATGTCGCCATGATTCTCGACGAGCCAGGTGCGGATGGCTTTCTCCCCGTCGGGCAGCGCGAATGTGCCGATGGCTTCGGTCTGGCGCGTCGTCACGGGATCGCCGGAGTACAGGACGACGCTGTCGTCGGCATCGCGCGCGCCGATCACGAACGCGCGCCAGTCGCCGCTGCGCAACGCATCGAGGATGCGCACCCCGCGCAGACCGAGATGACGACCGATCAGCGGCGCAAGCTGCGCGCTCGCCGCGTCATCGACACCGCGCTCGACGCCGGCGCAAGGATCGGTCGCCAGCACGGGGCCACTCCAGAGCAACGACAGCAACAGCGCTTTCATCGAAGGCCTCCGTCTGCCTGTGGCGATCACCGCCCTGCGTACCCACGCCCCTGCCCGCGTGCAGCGCAGCAGCTCAGGTGGTCAGCGCCACGATCGCGAGCGCCAGGTGGAACCAGCCGACGCCCAGTCCGACGAACAGCAGCAGCAACACCGCGAGCTGCAGATTCAGCGGCCCGAGCAGGGATTCGCGCAAGTGCCCCGTGGCCGCTGCGATGACCGTGTCACGCAACCGGGCAAGATCGATACCACCACCGCGCCCGGCGGTGATCTCGGCGCGGTAGGCACTCAAAAGATAGGTTTCGACCACGCCGGTGATTCTGTTGCGCAGGGCGCGCGACACCCAGGCCAGGAATCCGCGACGGCCGTCCGCATCATTGCCGAGGGCACGATGCACCAGGGCCTTGAGCGCCGACTCGGCCTGTGCAAGCGGCAAGTTGGCCAGATGCGCGCCGACTGTCCGGTCGAGCTGCATCAGCGCGGCGTCCACGCTGCGTGCGAGGATGCCCCAGCGGGCCTCGAGCGCCAGCGCCGCTTGGGCGATGCCGCGTTGAAACCCGTGCGCACCGAACGCGAGCAACCCAAGCAGCGAGACCAACAGCCACACGCCAAAGCGGCTCGACTGCAGCATGGCGACCGCACCGCCATCCAGCGCCGCCGCGCCCTCGAGCGTCGCGGCAGCGAGCACGAGCGAAACCGCGACGGTGAGCAGTCCCAGCAGCAGGCCGCCCAGCGCCCAGAGCGCAGCCCGCAGCGGCACGTGCCACATGATGGTCATGGCAGCCGCGCCGGCACCATCGAGCAGGGACCACAGCGGATTCGATCCAGCTTTTTCCGCAGGCGCTGACATGATGGGTTCCTCGTAGTGGCGGCGAGCGATGACCGTTCTGCAGCGCAACCCGTAGCAGGCACGACACGGCGCGCCGCATCGTAGCGTCGCGCATCGGCCGCGTCATCGTGCGCGCCCGCCACCGGCGCGCAGCCATGGGATTGCGGCGGCACTGGGAACATGGACGGCCGACGCCATCGCACGCCCACGGCTATGATCGGGGCTCTCTGCCGTGCCGCTTCACTTTACCGACTGCCCCGCCGTATCCCCGTGCCCCAGGAGACTCCCATGACGGCCATGCCTGAACCCTGCTCCGGCGCGGGCACAGCGGCATGAGCGAGCCCGCGCCGCCGCGCCCGCTCCGCCCGAGCGACGTTGCCGCGATCGCGCGGGCGTTCCTGCCCGCACGCTGGTATGGCAACCGCACGCCGTACTACTACGTGCGCGCCAAACTCGCGTCCGATCCGCTGTACGGCGGTATCGTCGCTGTGCTGCGCGACAGTCGCGCACCGCTGCTCGACCTGGGCTGCGGCCTGGGGCTGCTCGCACACACGTTGCGCCATGCCGGCATCGCGTTGCCCTACCTTGGCGTCGACAACGACGCGCGCAAGATCGCACGGGCCACGTCGGCAGCCGTCGCAACGGGGCTTGCCGACGTGCAGTTCGAAACCCTGGATCTGGCGACGACCCTGCCCGAGCATCGGGGCAATGTCGCGTTGCTCGATGTGCTGCAGTTCCTGCCGCCGGCGGCGCAGGAGCGGCTGCTCGACGCCGCCGTGGCCATGTTGACCCCGGGGGCCTGCCTCGTGTTGCGCAGCGGTCTCGACGACGATGGCTGGCGGGCACGCGTCACGCGCCGCGTCGACCAGTTCTCACGCTGGGTACGCTGGATGAACACCGGCCCGACGCGCTATCCCGCGCGGAAGGCGCTGGCACAGCGGTTCGCGGCAGCGGGGCTGCGTGCCGAGTTTTCGCCGCTGTTCGGGCACACGCCGTTCAACAACTGGCGCATCGTGGCGACGCGTCCCGGCTAACCGACAACCGGTGCATGCGGCGGCGTGTCGGTTCCGGGCGAGACGCAGACATAGCCCTCGCGCGCGAGATGGCCGAGCACCGCGTCGACGATCGCGACGCTGCGACCGTGCGGCGCGCCTTCGTGCAGCAGCACGATGGCACCCGGCCGCAATCCCCGCGCGATGCGCGCGACGACGCGGACCGGATCGGACTCACGCGCGTCGAAGCCGCGCGCGCACCAGGCGACGCGCGTGAGACCGGAGGGTTTCAGGGCTGCGGCGACGAAGGGGTTGGCCATGCCGACGACGGCACGGAACCAGCGCGGCGGACGGCCAGCCAGCCCGGTCAGTGTCTGCTGCGCGCGCTCGATCTGCGCGCGCATCGCACGCGGCGGCAGTGCCCAGAACCACTTTTCCGGATGCGTGGCACTGTGATTGCCGATCTCGTGGCCGCGCGCAACGATGTCCGCGACGAGCCGCGGCCGCGCCGCCGCTCGTTCGCCGACGAGAAAGAAGCAGGCCTTGGCACAGTGGCGGTCCAGCAGGTCGAGCAGCGCCGGCGTATCGTCCGATGGACCGTCGTCGATCGTCAGCCATACCGTACGCCCGGTCGGCGGCAATCGCGTCAGGACGGGACTCAGCAGCCGCGATCGCGGCCATAGCGTCGCCCAGAACAGCAATGCCTGGCCGCCGAAGAACAGCGCCAGACCCGGGACGGCATGGATCTGCCACGCGAGGAGCAGGCCGCCGGCCTGCGACGCCGAGAACCAGGCCAGCCAGCCCCAGGGATGGCGCGGCGGCCGCGCAAGCGAGGAGCCCGGTGCGGCGACGGTGGATGATCCGGCGATGGTGTTGCTCCCGACCGCGCCATGGCCGGCGCCCGGGCATCGTAGTGGCCGCCTGCCCCGGGTTCAACGCAGATTCCCCGCCCACGACATTCCGATCACATGCACCGGCGGAAGCGGTCTCCCGAGCGGGTTGGCGCAATATGTCCGCTCAGGGTCCTGCCGCGGCATTTCGCGGCGGCCTTGCCAACGCGAAGATGACCTACCATCCCGCAACGGAGCAACGCCATGTCCCCTTCCGACACCGCTCTCATCGTGATCGACGCGCAGGAGTCCTTCCGGCATCGTCCGTACTGGAACGACGCCGGCGCCGCGGCGTATTTCGACCGGCAGCAGGCCCTGATCGACGGTGCGCGACAGGCTCGGATCCCTGTCGTGCAGATCTTCCACGTCGAACCCGACGGGCCCTTCTCGCTCGCGTCGGGCTGGGTGAAGACGCTCGCGCCGCTGCGCGTGGAAGCCGATGTCGCGTTCCGCAAGACGCGCCACAGCGCACTCGTGGGCAGCGGTCTCGACGTGTGGTTGACCACGCACGGCATCCGCCGACTGTTGGTCAGCGGCATCCGCACGGAACAGTGCTGTGAGACGACGACGCGCCACGCATCCGACCTCGGCTATGCGGTCGACTTCGTCAGCGAAGCCACGCTGACCTTCGCCATGCGCGATGCGCAGGGGCGCGACTGGAGTCCGGCCGAGATCAGGGCGCGCACCGAACTCGTGCTCGACCAGCGTTTTGCACGCATCGTCACGGTGAAACAGGCACTCGCCGACACGGTACGGCGCGCCGCATGAAGAGCCCGACCGCCCGCACCGTCGCCGTGTGGGTGGTCGTGCCGCCCCGCTGCCTGCTGCTCGACGTGGCCGGCCCGGCGGAGGTGCTGCGCCGCGCCAACCTCGAACAGGATGCCATTCGCTTCGAGCTCCGCTACGTTGCCGCGCGGCGACGCCTGCCGAGTTCCTCGGGGCTGCGGCTCGACGGGCTCGAAGCCCTGCCTGCGCAGTTGCCGGACAATGCGGTGGTCCTCGTCAGCGGCAGCGTCGACAGCGTGCAGTTCGCGCCCGCGTGTCCGCGCCACGAGGACGAGGCCGACGAGGCACGCATCGTCGCCTGGTTACGCCGGGTGGTGCGCGAATCGCAGCAGCTGCTGTCGATCTGCTCGGGTGCGCTGCTCGCGGCGCGCGCCGGATTGCTCGACGGCCGCGCGTGCACGACGCATTTCAGCTGCCTGGACGCACTGCGCGCGCTCGCGCCAGACGCGCGGGTCTGCGACAACCGGTTGTTCGTCGAGGACGGCAATCGCTGGACCAGCGCCGGCGTCACCGCGGGCATCGATCTGCTGCTGCACTGGCTGTCGCGACTGGCGGGACCTGCCTGTACCGCTGCGGTCGCACGTCAACTCGTGATCTATCTGAGACGCAGCGGCAGCGATCCGCAGCTGTCGCCGTGGCTCGAGGGGCGCAATCACATTCATCCGGCCGTGCATCGGGCGCAGGACGCGGTAGCCGCAGCGCCGCAGCAGGACTGGAACCTCGCGACGCTCGCGCGGCGTGCGAACACGAGTCCGCGCCACCTGTCGCGCCTGTTCAACGAGCACGCAGGCATGAGCGTCCCCGATTACATCAACCGCCTGCGCGTGTCGCTGGCACGCGAGCTGCTGCAGTCCACGCAACTCGACATGGAGCGTGTCGCGGAACGTAGCGGCTTTGCATCTGCGCGGCAATTGCGCCGCGCCTGGGCACGTCGCTACGCGGCGCCGCCCCAGCAGGCGCGGCACCGCGACGACTGAAACCGCCGCCGCGTCACGCGGCGGCGGTGCGTTCACGGCACTCAGTTCGGATCGAGCTGACAGCAATAGCCCTCGTCACGCGCCTCGATTTCCTGCGTTTCGACGGCCGCCATCGCCTGCAGCACCTTGATCGGCGGCGTGAAGCGCTCGTACGGGAGCTGCACCGGAGACCAGCTGAAGTCCCATTCGCGCACGCACTGGTCCTTCTTGTTCGGGTCGGTCTGCACGAGATAGAAGTCCTGACTGTCGCCGACGCCTTCCCAGTCGGTGAAGGTGCTGCCGGCCATCACGAACCGGTCGCGCTTGTTGTCGATGGCCATCAGGGTCTCGCGTCGCGGGCTCTGCGTGCTGTAGCGGAACTGGCCGCCGGACGGATCGAGACTGGCGTCGTTGGCGGTCAATGCGAAACCGTCGCCTGCCGTGATCGCACCGGCGATCGTGCCGGTCGCCACGACGGTCGGCGACAGCGCGCCCGTGAACTGCGGCGATTCCACCACGTCGAAGGCCGTTGCCCCGTCGGTGAGATCGCGCCAGACCGACTGCACGACCGGCACGCAGGCACCGGCATTGAATCGCGTCAGATAGACCATCGGCGTCGCTGACGTCGCCGCCTGGCTCGCACCGACGAGGACACTCTCACCGTTGAAATTGGCAGCGGTCAGACGCGTGATGCCGTAGTAGTCCTCGTTGGTGCTGTCCAGCGCGCCGAGTACCGCATTGCAGACCGGCGCGCCGGTGCTGAGCACGCGGAACATCAGGCCTCGGCGATCGGTGTTCCAGGTCGTGCCGCGTGCCGCCGAGCCAGCGACGACGATGTCAGGCAGGTTGGCACTGGCGGAGCGGTTTTCGGTGACGGCACGGAAGCGCAGGCCGAGTGGCTGGTTGGGCTGTGCGTACGCGCGATCCCACACGAACCCGCCGGCCGAGGTCATGCGAATGATGCGCCCGGCAACCGCGCTCGCCGGAGTCGGCAGGTTTTCGTCGCCGACCACGATGAGCTGGCTCGGCGGGGGCGGTAGCGGCGACAGGGTCGGCCCGGCTTCGATGATGTCGTAGCCGATGGCCCGACTGCCCGTGGCCGTATTGCCGAACAGGCGGGTCCACACGGGCTTGCCGTCGCAGGTGATGCGCAGCACATAGATGTGCGTATCGGTGCGCACCACCGAGCCGGTCAGCGCAAATCCGGTACCGTCACGCAGCTCGACGATGGCATTGGCCGTGGTGCGCGTGCTGCCGTTGACGCGATAGCCGAACTGCCACAGCGCGGCGCCGTTGTCATCGACGCGCGTGACCAGCGCCTCGATGCCGGTGCTCGTGCGGCGCGTGCCGGCGATGATGCTGCCGGTGCGCGGACAGTAGTTCACCGATTTCACGTCTTCGCCTGCGTCGAGCGTGGGGCGCTCGCCGTAATAGGCCTCGAAATTCTGCGCCTGTGCGGCGGGTGCCGCGATGCCGGCCAGGGTGAGGACGAGCGCGCCTGCGAACGGCGCGCGCGCCGTGATGCGTTTCTGGACTTCCATAGCTTCTCCGTCAACTTCGGGTTGGCTTGCGATGCGTGTGAACGCACGACGGGCCCCTGCGTCGTGAACCGGAGCGGCGCGCACCCCCTGCGCACGCGGACGCGTTTCCCGGGAACGGCAGCCGCGAAACACTTCCGCCGGCGCGCCCCCGACCCCACGGCCGGCGAACGCGTCGTGCACGCATCGGACCCGGCCGTCGCGCACACCGCGAAATGCTCTTCCGCTCCCGAGAGCAACAACGCCGGCGCGCCCGCAAACCGAACGACGCGGCGTCGTTGCCATGTTAATACGTATATTTGTTGTTTTCCTGTTGCGGTCGCACATGCACAGGATCGCGACACAGACCAGCGTGAGCGCGCCACGCAAACACATTTTTTACACTTAGCGACAACGAGATACGCCAGCAGGTTAGCGGGCGGCGCGAAGCAACGACCACAGGTGATCGGGCAACGCGCACGCCGCAGATGCCTGGTAGGCAGACGACACGCACTGGCCTAAGATCCGCCCGTGCGCGGCAGTGCGGCGAGGAACGCCCCGCGCGGACGGCCCGTATCAGGAAACGTCCGGACCGGCCGGAGGCCGGCATGGACGACCGCGGGGGTGCCGTGTTCCGCATACTTATCGCCAACAGCAAGGGCGGCAGCGGCAAGACCACGCTGACGACGACGCTCGCCGGCCATTACGCCCGCGCGGGCCGCGCGACCACGCTCGTCGACTGCGATCCGCAGGGTTCGTCACTGGCGTGGAGCCAGCTGCGCGGGGCGCAGCGTGCTCCCGTGCGGACGCTCGCGAGCAATGACCCGGCGCACGGCCTGGGCTCCGGCTGGGTGCTGCGACTGCCCGGCGATACGCAGATCCTGCTCATCGACACGCCCGCGGGTTTGCGTTCGCACGAGTTCGTTCCGTTCGCGCGCCACGCCGACGTGCTGCTGGTTCCCGTCGTGCCCTCGCCGCTCGATCTGCGCGCGACGCTCGGCTTTCTCGACGGCGTGCGCCGCCTGCCCGAAGTGCGCCAGGGGCTGCTGCGCGTCTGCCTGGTCGCCAATCGCCTGCGCGAACGCACCGTGGCCGCGCGCGATCTCGACGCCGCCCTGCAACGCCTGACCCAGACCTGCCTGATCCGCGTCCGCGATTCACAGGCCTATGTGCGCCTCGCCGCGGCCGGCATGAGCGTTTTCGACGATGATGCGGCCGCCACGCGCGGCCATCGCGACGACTGGGCGCCGCTGCTGGAATGGCTCGCGCAGCGCGAGCGCGAACGGCAAGTCGGCGGCAAAGTCGCATTCCTGCCAACCGCGAGGAAGGCGGAAAGCTAGCCCGCAGTTCTTGCATCGGTTCGTAGCGAGGCCGTCGAGACGCTCGTCCTGATACGCGCCACGGACTGAGTGGCGGCGATGGTGCAGCCGGCACTATGTCGAGCGGGCGCGAGGGAGCAGCGCGCGGCAGTGCGAGCGTATCGGCGGCCGCAGCAGAAGGGGTGAGACATGCGGGCCAGCCCGGGCACCGGCGCGGCACGGACGCACCGTTCCGCACCGGCATGCCGGATCAGCATCCGCAGATGCTCAGTTCACGCTGTCGTAGCTGAGCAGGTCGAAGGCCTGCGTGTCCTTCTTGTTCCAGCTCAGGCTATGGACCCGTGCGGTGAAGCGGTAGCCGCGGCCGGCCTGGAGCTTACCCGCAGGCATCAGCGCCTCGGTGTGAGGATCGATGTAGAGCATGAGGTTGTAGCCATCCGCCGTCTGCACATGGACAGGCCGGCGGCGTTGCGCCGTGATCTCGTTGACGTGGGCCAACGGATAATCGACGGGAACGTCGACGGCGACGACGTTGCCATCGATCTGCGTGATCTTCTCGAACGACGGGTCGCTACCCGGATCGAAGCCCGCATCGCTGTCACGGCGCTCGTCCCAGTATTTGGTGTAGGCCGTCATGAGCTCGGCAAAACTCGAATAGCGGATCGTCCATTCGAGATCGTCCGTGTCGCGCCGGATGTGGTCGGCCGCCAGCATGAAATTCTCGGTCCAGTTGCCACAGCTGTTCTTGCGCGTGCAGATCGTCCACGCCACGTCGAGCCAGTCCGCCAGAGACGCCTTCTTGTCATGGAATTCCATCTGCAGCGCGACACCGGGCCCCATCGCGAGACCGACCTGTTTCGCATCCGGCGCGACGACGAGCACGGCGCCATTGCCGACATCGAGCTTGCCGACCCGCAATTGACGCATCATCGCCTGGGCGTACGCGTCGCCATCGAGTCCGTGCAGATCCTTGACCAGCATGGTCACGATCTCCACACCGTACAGGCGAGCGTGGTCGAACATCTGCTGCTCGAACCGCCGGCGCCAGTCGGCATCGAGCACGCCGTATTCGTCGTAGATGAAGCGATCGAACTTCGACGGCGTCGACCCGGGAGCAGGCAGCACGTCCGGCCCCGCCGGGCTGCGCGACGCAACCACCGGCGCGCCGGCCGGCGGGGCGGCCGGCGAGACGATGCGGGGCGGCTCGCCGGCGCTTTGCGCGACGCGCGGCTCGGCCGGCGCCGATGCAGGAGCCGTCACGACGGGTGCCTGCATCGCGATCGTCGACGCCGCCTGCGACAGGCCACTGCAATCGCTGCTGCCGTGCTGGCGACAGGCCTGCGTCCAGCCCTCCTTGATCGCATCCAGGCGCTTGCCGCGGCCCGGATGCGTCTTGCCATCCGGACCTTCGGCGACCAGCGTCGACATCGCCGTCTGCGCGTCGGCCAGCGAGGCGCCCATCTTGTAGAGCACGAAACCGCTGAATTTGTCGGCTTCGAGTTCGGTCGGAGGCTGGCTGCCGCCCGGGGTGATCGTGTGGCCTGACAGGTGGTGGCCGATCTCGTGCGCCATGATGCTGACCGGCGCCCAGGTGTTGCCACGCGTCGCGCTGCGCACGATGTTCATGAAGTCCTTGTTGAACGCGATCACGCGCTGCGGCACCTTTTGCTCGTCGAGCAGAATCACGGCCGCCGCATTGGGCACGGGCGCCTCGACCACGGTGAAGTTCTGCGGCAGGCCCGTGAACGCCATGATCTGCGCAACCATGTCGCGGCAGTCCGACGGCGGCACACCACCGACCTTGCCGACGCGCACCGGCGCTCCGTCATAGGAGCAGGCCTGCAGCGCTTCAGCCACCTCGTCGACGAGCGCGGACGGCTCGGCGACGGCGGCCGGCGCAGGCGCTGCGGCAATGCGCACCGCGGGGGCGCGGCTCGCACGCTCTCCGGCGTCGGAATCGCCGCAGCCGGCGAGTGCTGCGGCGACGGCCAGGACCAGACAGGCGCGGTTGAACGGACTTGCAGGTCGAATCATGACGAGTACTCCAGGAACGGACGGGCGGCGTCGGTGCGAGGCGGCCCCGGCGGCCGGGTCTGCAACGTCGCCATCGTGCCGCAGTACGCAATCGCGCGGTGAATCCTCCGCCGCCTGAATGGCCGTGCGCTGCGGGTCAGGGTTTCAGTCCGAGCAATCCGCGCCGCCGCCGCGTGAGGCCGGCCACGGCCCGGGCATATGACCAGTCCACGAGCTCGCGCAGGTAGTCCGCGGGAAACGCCGCGACATCGACGATCGTGACCCAGCGGAAACGCGCCATGTAGCGCGCGGGCTTCACCCCGGGCATGTCGGTCAGCTCGACGAACCGCTCCGGGGTCACGCGAAAACTGAAACGCCAGCGCTCCGGTTCGCTGGTCTTGAACCAGGCAAAGTTCTTTCCGCCGACGGAGTACACCAGGATGTTGCCCGGCTCGGCGAGCAGACGCTCCTCGGAGGCCGGCAGGCTGCGGCAATAGGCTTTGACCTGTTCGACGTCCATGGCGATGCCCCCACGTTCGGCGCACGATCGTAGCGACCCGGCGGGCGATGCTCCAGCCAGCCAGTCCGCCGGTTGCAGCGGCGACGCAGCGACGCCGCACGGACGATCTGCTTAGCCGGAAGTTAACGACTGCGACGAAGGCAATCGTATTTAATCGCGGCGCGCGACGACCACGGCAGGGATGAGACCGGGCGCAGGCGAATCCGGGTTCTCGCGCCCCGCCTCACCACAGTGCCGATGCGGCACGAGACGGCATGTTCTCTGTCTGCCCCGCTGCTGCGGGACGGCATCGCCGGCGCTGCGCGCACCATTCAATGTATACATAACAAGGAGTAAACCATGCGTCATTGGCTGGCCAGATCGGTGATATCCCTGCTCGCCGCGGCCGCGTTGCCGGCGTCGGCGCTGTACGTCAATCCGCGTGGCACCGGCCAGGCGCTGCTGTTTCCGTACTACACCGTGAATGCCGGCCAGCAGACGCTGTTGTCCGTCGCCAACACGACCGGACGCACCAAGCTGGTCGAGGTGAGCCTGCGCGAGGCCTACAACGGCCGTGTCGTGCTGCGCTTCGACGTGGTACTCGCGCCCCACGACACCTGGATCGCGACCACCTTCGAGCACCTGGACGACAGCGGCCCCGTCGCCGCGATCGGCTTGCGCGACGACAGCTGTACCGTGCCGGGCACCGACCTCTGGACCGGCCAGCTGTTCGGTGCGCCCTATCAGGAATTGCTGCCGTTCGACTACACCGGACCCAACGAGGACGGTGGCCCGATCACGCCGGACCGCATGCGCGAAGGCTATTTCCACGTCGTGGAACGGGCCGAGCTCATCGCCGATCTCGCGACCGCTGCGACGCAGCGCAACTGCAACGCGTTCCAGGATCTGCGCGCGATCGCGGCCGGCCCGCTGGTGCGCCCGCCCGCGGGCGGGCTGCGCGGCAGTTTCGCGATCGTCGATGTCGCGCAAGGCACCATACTTGGCGGCAGTGCGACGGCGATCGAAGCATTCTCCACGACGCCGCTGATGTCGGCCACGACGGATCCCGCCGCCTACGATGCGTTGGCCTCGGTCAACGCGGGCGGCAATGCCGTGCTCGCGCAGGCGTTCGTCGGCGGCAAGCTCGTCGACATGCTGTTCCCGCCGGCCCGGGCGGTCGATGCGATCTCGGCCGTGCTGATGTCCGATGCGCTGCTCGGTGACGTCTCGCGCGAAGCGGGGCTCGGCAGCAACAGCGAATGGATCGTCACTGCGCCGACCAAGCGCTTCCACGCCGACGCGACACGTGCGAGGACGCAACTGGCCCCGTTCGCGAGCGCCTTCGACGTAACCTATCCGGCGGCTTCGTGTTCACCGTTCGGTGCCGAGATGTTCGACCGGCAGGGGCGCACGATCACGCTCTCGCCCGATCCGGTCGGTTCGCCGCCCGTCAGCGTGCTGCCGCAGTTCGCCCTGTGTCATGCGACCGACATCGTGAGTTTCGGCCCGGCCTTCGGCAGCAGCGGCTCTCCGGTGCTCGGTGCCCGCGTCGGCACGCACGTCGGCAACCCCAGCCCCGCGACCGAAGCCGGTTCGCTGGTGCTGGCACTGGGTTCCGACGGCGAATCGCGCAGCTTCCTGCCCCCGGGCTCGACCGGACCCGGCCTGCGCGGCCTGCCGGTGATCGGCTTCGAAGCCGTGAAGTACGTGAACGGCAACGTGACGCCTGGCGTGCTGGCCAATTACACACTGGGCCGCGCATTGCCTTCGACGGCGAGCTGCACCAACACCGTGGGTGGCGTGGTGGCTTGCCCGTGATCCTGCGCTGACGGAGAACCCCGGCGTGGCGCCGCGTGGCGCGCGCCGGGGTTCACACGCCGAGGTCAGCGGAAAGCACTCGCGAAAATCAGATCCGACTGCATGCGCAACACGGCCGTGTGGTAGGGCTCAGGTCCGAAAAGATTGAACACCGTGCCCACGATGACGGGGCGCTGCGCGGACAGTGTCATTGCGCTCGGGCGGTCGTGGCTGTTCGTCGTCAGGTCGAACGGAACACTGCGTACGCCGTTGCCGTCGAACGTCGTGTCGAGCGCGCCGTCGAAGCGCACGCGCGCAATGAAGAAATCGTATTGGGCGGCGCCGACCCGATCGATCCACCCGGCCGCAGTGAACGTCTCGTCGGGCCGCGCCGCCAGCGCGACCACCTTCGTTCCCTCGTCACGCGTGAGATCGGCGATCCCGTTCGTGCCGAACGTCGTCGACCAGTTGCCCGCGGAATCGAGCGCCATGAGCACGCTGGCCGGGGTCTGCGTGCTGTCCGCATCGAGATTGATCGCGACGACGATGCGTCGCTGGATGAAGCCACCGGCGATCGTGCGTTGCGTCGCCACCAGCGCATCGGCCTGCCAGCTGCCGAGAAGATTCAGCGTCGCATAACCATCCTCGCCGAACGTCGTATCGCGAACCCCGTTCGCACCGACGCAAACGATGAGCGGTTCGCGGCGCTCGTTCGGATCGTTGGGGCGTTCCTGATAACCGGCAAGCAGCACGCGCCCCACCGGATCGAGCGCAACGGCCGTCAGCGTCTCGTTCAGCCATGAGCCCTCGTCCGAGCGCCCCGCGTTGAACCAGCCCTGGTTGCCGAATCCCGTGTCCGGACTACCGTCGGGCAACAGGCGCAGCAGGAGGAAATCCGGCGGGCCACCGTTGCCGCAATTGCCGCAGCCACCCGCCAGCAGCAGCTTGCCGTCGGGTTGCTGCAGCGCCTTGGTCAGCAGGAAAGAGGCGCCGGCGCCGAACGGATGCGCGGTGACGACGCGCTTGCCACCCGTGCCGAATCCCGGGTCCGGCTGTCCGTCGGGCAACAGGCGCAGCAGTGCAGGATATTGATAGGGCGCAGCGGCAATACCCGCGCTTCCGACCACCAGCACGCCGCCATCGGCCTGGGCGATCACACCGACTGCGCGATCGTCCCCCCCCGGAACGAGGTCGAACGGCACGACGGCGCGGCCCAGGTTGCCGAACGTCGTGTCAATGTCGCCCGTCCGAGTGAACCGCACGACGGCGAAGTCGCGATTGTTGTTTCCATTGTCGACCCAGCCCGCCGTGACCACGGAACCGTCGTTGAACGTCGCGACAGCCAAGGTTTCGGCCTGAACATAGGTCGCCGGCCACGCCAAGGTGGCCTTGCCGTCGGCCGAGAACGTCGGATCGGGATCGCCGTCGTCGGCAAGCGCCGGCGGTGCGACGAAGGCGAGACAGAATGACAGCACTGAACCCAGGAAACGCGACATGCGGGCACTCCGGCGGATGGTGTCTGCCGTCGTCCACGTCAATCGGCCGCACCGGGGGCCAGCGCAGCGGCGCGGCGCGGCGCGGGTGGCGCTCGAGCATCCCGGATACGCGCCAGCCGCAGCCCTGACCACCCGAATCCGTGTTTCGATACGGCAGACAATCCCTGCAGACACCGCCTGCGTCACAGGAAAGCACCAGGAACGCCAACGCAGCGGCCGATTCCCGCCCCGTCCGGCCTCAGGGCTCGAAGCCATCCCGCAGGATGATGTCGCCGGGCGTCAGGCTCAGCACCTCGAACGCATCGAGCCGCACCTCGCCGCTGGCGCCGCCGGTCTTCTGCACGGCGAGATCGAGCACACCGTCGTCGACGGTGACGACCTCGCCGACACGCAAGGCCTGGCGCACCCCGGCCCAGCGGTACAGATCGAACCCGGCCAGCACGGGCACGCCTTCGAGGGCGACATCGATACCTCGCGCGACCACCGTGAACCAGCGCCATTCTGAAAAATGCAGCACCACGAGATAACGTCCGTCCGGCACGTTGACCGCATAGGCGAAGCTGTTGCCGCTGCGCGTGGTGTGATGCAGGGTATCGTTCTGCGTGCCGATCAGACTCGTGACGCCGGCCGTCAACGCAGCGGCCGTGCCACCCGTGAAACCAGTATCGGCCATGAATGCCTGGCCGTCGTCCGTGGTCATGGCCGGCCCGCCGGCATTGATCGCGGCGAGCACCGGCCGCGGCGCACCGGCCGCCAGTACCAGCACGCTCGCGCGGGACGTGGTTTCCGACGCACCGTCATCGACACGGATCGCGAACCGGTACAGCCCCGGCTGGGACGGTGTGAACCAGGCTAGCGCCGGATTCACCGCGTCGACCTCCAGGCTGGTCGCAACCGGGCTTTCGAGCACCTCGAAGCCGATGTCCGGCACGGCGTGCGGCTGCGCATCGTCATCCACGAGCGCGCGCAGACGCAGCGGCCGTCCGACACGCGCCACCGGCTCCAGCCAGAGGGCCGCGCGCGGTGCACGGTTCACGGGCACCGGATGCGTCACACGTACAGTCCGGGAGAAGGTCGTATTGCCGCCATAACCGCTGACGAAGCTCGTCCCGGTCGCCTGTGCGCGCAACACCGAGGTCGCGTTGGCGGGGACGGCCAGCCCGGCGGCACTGAAGTTCGTGGTCCCGCTGGCGGTGCCGTTCGACGCGCCAAACAGGTAGTGCACCACCGAGGGCTGCGCCTCGGCCGTGACGGTGCCCGCCAGCGACGCGGTCGCCGCATTCGTGTACCAGCGCAACGCAGCGGATGGTGAAGTCAGACTCACGCGCGGCGAGGTCGCCACCAGGGGCAGCCGCCAACGCTGCGCCAGGAGCCAGGGCATCAGCCGGGTGATCGCATAGGTCTGGGTCCAGATCCCGTGATCGCCGCTGGTGAACTCCGTGTACAGCGGATCGCCGCCACCGGCACGCAGCGCCGCCACGCTCGTGCGCGAATTGTCGACCGTCACAGTACCGTCGTTGACCGCGTGGAAAAACCAGGCCGGCGTGTCCCACAACCGGTCGCGGTCGATGGCGCTGCTGATCACGCCGGCCGGACAGACCGGCACGACCGCCGCGGCCACGGCGTCATACCGCTGCAGGAAGCCGATGGTGCCGCCGCCCCCCATCGACAGACCGGTCACGTAGAGCCGCGCCGGATCGAAACCGAATTCGCGCTGCACATCGTCGAGAAGATCGGCAAGGCCGCCGGTCGGATTCTCTTTCTACCACCACTCCGGCGTCTGCGGCGCCACCATGATCACCGGCTGCCCCAGTGCCTGCGCGTCTTCCGCGAGCTTGAACGCGCCGTTCGCACGGTTGTTCAACTGCGCCGTATTGTTGCTGCCAGTCTCACCGGCACCATGCAGGAACAGCAGCAGCGGACAACGCCGGTTCGCGCAGGCCGCCGGCACATGGATGCGATACGGCAAGCTCAGGCCGTTGCCGCCATCGGGCGTGGTCACGCGTGACGCGAAATCGGCCGCGGTCAGCGCGGCCGCAGGAGTCGCGGCGCACAGCAGCAGGAGCGTCAGGAGTTTGCGCATGACCACCGCCGGGGCTTGTCGACCGCAGGCCATGCTAGCGCCGCAGGGATTCAGGTATGTGACGGCGGTCGCGGCGCGATCCCCCCTTCGCACGGACACACGCCGCGTCGACAAAGCGACACGCGGCTGGCATACACTCGAACGGCAATGTGAAATTGTGATAGCCGCCGCGTATTCCACTCATGCCGAAGGGGTAGCCGTGACCAGTCAGTTCAAGCGTCCCAACATTCTCGTCGTTCTCGTCGACCAGCTGCGCTTTCCGCGGTTCGCCTACGGACCCGATGGCGGCTTCGCACCGGCCCTGAAGAACATCGTCGGCTTTCAGGGCGACGATGCCGACATCGCCGCATACCGCGACTGGTTTCCAGGTCTGTGCGCGCTGCGCGAGAACGCCGTCGTGCTGCGCCGGCACACCATCGCGGCATCGGCCTGCATACCGAGCCGAGCCGCATTGATGACCGGCCAGTACGGCACGCGCACCGGCGTGACGCAGACCGACGGCCTGTTCAAGAACGGCGACGCGGAGAGTTTTCCCTGGCTCGCCGCCGACGGCATACCCACGCTGGGTCACTGGTTCCGAGGCGCCGGCTATCGCACGCACTACTTCGGCAAATGGCATGTCAGCAATCCGCCGGACCACAGCCTGCGCGCCTACGGCTTCGACGACTGGGAGCTGTCGTGGCCCGAGCCGCACGGGTCGAGCATCAACAATCTCGGCGCGTATCGCGACATCGGCTTCACCGATCTGGTCTGCGGCTTCCTGCGCGGGCAGTCCCTCGGGCTCGACTACAACCGCAAGCTCGCGCAGCAATTGCAGACTGCGCCGCGCGCGCCCTCGCCCGAGGCCGAACAGAAGCCGTGGCTCGCCGTGGCCTCGCTCGCCAATCCGCATGACATCGCCACGTATCCGGCACTGCCCCGCGGACTCGATCCGGACGCGCCGAAACTCGGCGCATTGACCGTTCCGGCCGCGGGCACGCTGTCCAACCCGCCGCTGGCCGGCAGCTTCCGGTTCGACCTGAACCCGCGCGGTTTTCCCCAGGACAACGCGCGCGTCGCGCCCACTACGCACGAAGACCTGCGCTGCAACAAGCCCCGGTGCCAGTACGACTATTCGTACAAGATGGGGCTCGCGCTCGCGAGCAAGACCGGCCTCAGCGCCAGCGAGCAGGCCGGCGTAGACCCGGTGACCGCGGCACTGCTCAGCGGCATTCCCTTCCAGCTCACCGCCGACCCGAACGACGCGGCGGAAAAATTCCTGCAGTACTACGCCTGGCTGCAGCATCTCGTCGACGGTCACATCCATCGCATCCTGACCACGCTCGACACCTGCGGCCTGCGCGATGACACCATCGTCGTGTTCATGGCCGACCACGGCGAATACGGCGCTGCCCACTCGTTCCTGATGGAAAAATGGCATGCGGCGTATCAGGAGGCACTGCATGTTCCGGTCGTGGTGCAGTCGTCCCGCTACAACGATACCCGGCGGATGCGGCAGATCGATGCGCTGACCAGCCATGTCGACATCGTGCCGACCCTGCTCGGTCTCGCCGGCGTCGGTGAGCGTGAGATCGACCGCATCGCCGCGGAACTGCGCGCGACGCGGCCGGTTCCCCCGTTCGTCGGAGCAAATCTCGCGCCGCTGATCCGCGGCGAAGCCGACGTCGTCCTGGACACGGACGGCGCGCCGCGCGAAGGCGTGCTGTTTGCGACCGACGACGAGATCACGCAGCCGCTCGCTGATGCCGCCGATCCGCACCAATGGCATTCCGAACGCGAATTCGCCGTGTTCCTGCAGCTCGTCGACGCCGTACGCCACGGCGACAGCCGCGTGCCGCACAGCGGCCCGGTGGCCGATCTGGCGCCGGGTCCGGTACGCCAGCCCAATCACGTGCGCTGCGTCCGCTCGGGGGACTGGAAGCTCGCGCGCTACTTCGATCCCGCGGGGGAGCACGCCGACCAGTGGGAGCTCTACGATCTCGCCAGCGACGGCTGCGAGACCACGAACCTGCTGGTGACCGACGCCGAATTCCCGACACCGATCGCGAATCCACCGGCGCCCCACGACGATGCCGAAATCCGTCGCGTCGCCGAACGGCTGCATCGACTGCTCCTGCGCTACGAAGCCGAGAAGCTGGCCTGGCCGGGGATGCAGCGCGACGCGGCGGCCTGAGGCGGAAGCATCGCCACGCCGGCGATGGCGCGCCCCACGGCGCGCCATCGCGCGAGGCAGGCGACAGGCACGCCGTCGCCGCTGCAGTCCGGCGGGCGGCTACCGCATGCAGCCGCCCTGACGATCGCCGCGCTCCAGCCGCATGATGGGCAGGGCAGGATCGCCTGCGCCAGCCCTGTGGACCGCGCCGGACACAGGTGGTGCGGAGCCGCCCCCCGATTCGTGCGTCGGCGGCGGCAGCGAGGTCATGGCGCATCACGCCCGCGTCCGCCCAACCCCGGCCGGCCCGCCGCGGAACCACGCCTCCGTCGCCGTATCGGCCGGCACGAGAAACTCCACGCGCAAGCGTTCGACGCGGGTATCGAGCGGCGCATGCAGGCTGGCGATGACGACGAACAGCGCGAGCCTGAATTCGTCGAAGCGATAGCGCAGCAGCACGACCGGTGCCGCGTGCGGACCCGCGTCGTTGCGCAGCAGCTGGCGCACCTCGGGGTTCGCCGCCAGGCGCGCGACGAGCGCATCGAGCTCCGGGTGACGCAGCTGCACGTGCTCCGCCAGATACCGGCGCAGCAGACAGGCCGCCGCCTCGCTCCAGTTCTCCAGCCGTTCGCGCCCTGCGCCGGGCCGCAACAGGAGTTCGAACACGTTGTCGCGGGGAATTTCCGTCAGTCGCTCGCCACGCACCGCGGACCACAGCCGCGCGGCGCCACGATTGCCTTCCTCGATCCAGGCACCGTCGCGCAGCAGCAGTGCCGGAAACGGCTCGTGCGTCGCGAGGAACGCACGCATGGCACGCTCCACGAGCTCGACTTCGCCCGGCGATCGGGCCGCGCCGTCGTACGCGGGCGCAAAGCCCGCGGCCAGCAGCAGCTGGTTCTGCCGCGCGACGTCCAGACCCAGCGCCGCGCTCAACGCGAGCACGACGCCGCGCCCCGGACGTGCACGACCGCTCTCGAGAAAGCTCAGGTGTCGCTGCGAGATGCCCGCCGCCAGCGCGGTCTGCAGCTGCGACCGGCCGGCACGGCGGCGGTGCGCGCGCAATACCGCCGGGAACGCGTCGACGGCGGACGAAAGGTCGACATTCATGCGGGTTTCCGTGCGCATCGCGGCGAACGATGCTAGCGCAGCGGCGTGCACGCGCCGCTGCGCGGCGCGGCGCCTGCGCAACGCTGCAACATCGCTACCTGCCGACCGCACGGAACACTACATCGCCGCAGCGTCCACATTTTTCATTCCTTGCGCGCTCGACGCACCGGCGCGCGCAGCTTCGCCACCGATTACCTGCACGTAGTTGCCCATCGGTCGCGGCGACGTTGAGCTGCGCATACGGCCGTTCCGCGCCGTCAACGGAGACCTCGCATGAAAACCCTGTTCGCTTCCAGCCTCGCCATCGCCACGCTGCTGTGCACCGCTGCTGCGTCGGCATCGCATCCGCACTGCCGCCCGATACGCGGGGTCATCCATGACATCCCGGTGACCGAGGGCTGCACCAGTCCGAACGGCTTCTGTGCTGCGGGCACGGTAGACGGCAATCGGGGCTTCCACGGCACGACCTATTTCGTCATGGATGGCGCCGTACGCGGACCGGCAACGGCACCCGGCACGCTGGCGACATCGGGCCTGCTGACCTACACGCTCGCCGGCGGCACCCTCGTGGTGCGCGAAAGCGGCATGTCGGGGTTCGTGCAGGGCGACGAGAACTACTTCACCGCGTTCCAGCAGATCGCGTCCGGCACCGGCCGCTATGCGGGCGCAGCCGGACATTTCCACGTACTGGGACAGGCGTTCGCCGATCACTTCGAGGCCGAGATCGTAGGCGAGGTCTGCACGCCGTGAACGACCGAGCCACGTGACGACACGTACGGCCCCGACGGGCCGTACGACTGGCACGCGAAGGCATCGACTGCCGAATCGCCCGACGTGCGCGTTGCACACCGGCAAGTGTTTGCGCGCCGCGAATTCGCGGCGCCGCCGCACGCGAGCACGCAACAACGTCTTCGGCACCGTGGCGGAAAGCGCCGGCGCAGGCGAGCCGGTCCGCGCGCTGGTCCGTGCACCCGCCGGCATCACCGATGACGATGTGCCCCCACGCGCGACGAATCGCACCCACGCATCCACCCGCACGGCGAGCGGATGAGCCCGCTGAGCTCCCGCCCGGCGTCGTCTCATCGCGTGATCGCCCTCCCGTCAAAACTGCGCTACAACGAATACGGGGGAATCGGCGGGGCCAGCCCCGGGCCTCGACAGGCCGAACGGCGCCGCCCTTGATCGGGAGAACATCCATGGCAAGTTTCGTTTCGAAACGGCACGCTGTCGCCGCCGCACTGACCGTCGCACTTGGCATCCTGGCCGGCTCCGCCCACGCGGCTGGCGCCGACAGCGTGCAGCTCGCGCCCGCGCTGCGTGCCCCGGCCTATCAGCTGCGCGTGACCGGACCGGCCGGCTTCCTGTTTGAGCGCACCTTCGCCGCCGGCGCGAACATCGGCGTCGACGCCCCGGCCGGCGGCTGGATCGACGGTGACTACCGCTACGAAATCATGGGTGTGCAGGCCACAACCCGCCGCCGCGGCGACGATGACGTTGCCCGCGAAGCCGCACCGCAGGTGAGCGAGTCGGGCAGCTTCTCGGTTCGCGGCGGCGTTCCGCACGTTGCCGACGGTGTCTTCGCAGCACGCCAGGACAACGGCGAGAACGCCTCGCCGGTGCCGAACGATCAAGTCATCGCCGACGATCTCATCGTGCAGGGCAGCACCTGTGTCGGTTTGGACTGCGTCAACAATGAGAGCTTCGGCTTCGACACGATCCGCCTCAAGGAAAACAACACGCGCATCAAGTTCGAGGACACCTCGACCGGCGCGTTCCCGTCCACTGACTGGCAGCTGACGGCCAACGACAGCGCGTCCGGCGGTGCGAACAAATTCTCGATCGAAGACGTCACGTCAGCGCGCGTGCCGTTCACCATCACGGGCGGCGCCGCGACGAACTCGATCTTCGTGGACGCGACCGGCCGCGTCGGCTTCCGCACCTCCACGCCGGTGCTCGAGCTGCACATTTCCGACACCGACACGCCGGCCATGCGCATGGAACAGACCGCCGCCGGCGGCTTCACCGCGCAGACCTGGGACATCGCCGGCAACGAAGCCAACTTCTTCGTGCGCGACGTGACCGGCGGCAGCCGTCTGCCGTTCCGCATCCGCCCGGGCGCGCCGACGAGCTCGGTCGACATCTCGGCGGCCGGCAATGTCGGTTTCGGCACCGCCTCGCCGTCGGTCAAGATCCATGCGTCCGGCAGCGACGGCGCGACCACACAGGTTCTCGTGCAGGAAACCAACGGCACCGCCTCGGGACGCGACCTGATGCGCCTGGAAAACAACGGTCCGACACGTTTCCGCCTGAAAAACACCGCCACCAACAACGAGTGGAGCCTCAACGCGCACGACTCGGATTTCCGCATGACACCGGCGGGTTCGGCGACGGTGGCGATGACGATTTTCCCGACCGGCAACGTCACCATCGCCGGCACGCTGACACAGAACTCGGATCGCAACAGCAAGGAAAACTTCCGCTCGCTCGACCACAAGGCGCTGCTGCAGAAGATCGCCGCGCTCGACATCACCGAATGGAACTTCAAGTACGAGAAGGATGAGGTCCGCCACATCGGTCCGATGGCACAGGACTTCCACAAGGTGTTCGGCCTGGGCGAGCGCGATGATCGCATCGCGCCACTCGATACGTCGGGCGTTGCACTCGCCGCGGTGCAGGGCCTGCAGAAAGAGCTCGCCGAGCGCGACCGCCGCATCGCCGAACTCGAATCGCGCCTGGAACGTCTCGACGCGCTGACGCAGCAGATCGCCGCGAAGCAGGACGCCGAAGCCCAGACGATTCCCGCCACGTTCGCGGGCCGCTGCGACGCGAAAACCGTCGCGACCGGTCTCTGACGCCATATCGCTTCAGGGTCACCTTTGGAGCCGCCCTTCGGGGCGGCCTTTTTTTGGTTCTTCACCCAACACCGGTGACACGCGGGCGCCTGATGCCGTCATCGACGGGGGTCAGCTGCCGGAACCACCTGCTCGCCCGGGAACGGTTTGGGGGGGACCCGGCATCCGCCGCGTCTAGGACGGTGACTCCTCCAAAGTGCACAGGTATCCGCGCGTGAAAATGCATCGCCTCCTGCCACTGGCCCTCTCGCTCCTGGCCGCAGCCCCCGCCAGCGCCCTCTATGTGAATTCCAAAGGCAGCGGCCAGGTACTGCTGTTTCCCTACTACACCACGAACGCGGGACAGTCGACGCTGCTGTCCGTGACCAATACCACCGACCGTGCAAAAGCCCTGCGTGTCGCGTTTCGCGAGGGATACAACAGCCGCGAAGTCCTCGACTTCTTCGTGTTTCTGGCGCCGCGCGACAGCTGGACGGCGACCGTCTTCGCCCAGGACGACACCGATGCACGCATCATGACGCGCGACGAAAGTTGCACCGCGCCGGACGCGAGCCAGTGGACGGCGCCGTTTCCGGGCGGCGGTTACCAGCAGGTGTTCCTGGATTTCGCGTATACCGGCTTCGGCCAGGACACCGGCCCGGTCGATTCGACGCGACGGCGTGAAGGCCATTTCGAGATCGTCGAACTGGCAGAACTCGAGGGCCAGCTCGCGGCCGCGATCACCGGAGTCCATCCACCGGACTGCCGTCCGCTCCAGGCCATCGACCCGAGCAGTACGAATCTCAAAAAACCCGGGGGCGGCCTTTACGGCGACTTCGCCGTCATCGACGTGGCGGAAGGCACCCTGTTCGGCGGACGCGCCACCGCGATCGACGACTATTCGCAACACCTGCTTATCAACGACACGGGTTCGGTGCCCCAGTACCTCGCCATGGCCAACAATGGCAACGGCCGGGCCGACGCCGTACTGCCGGCGGAAGACGGCAGCTCGACGTTGAGCTACTCCATTGCGTCAGCGGATGGCTTCTCCGGAAGCATCCGCGCACTCGACGCCGTGCTCATGGTCGACAGCCTGTACGGTTCGATGAGCCGAGAGATCGGCGTCGGCAGCCATACGGAATGGGTAGTGACGGCACCCACCAAGTTCCTGCATACCGATCCGGCGCTGCTTCCCTCGTCGCAGGACGGCACCATCCTCGGCCCGCATCCGCCGTTTGGCGAGATATTCGGCAGCGTATATCCCGGCGCTTCGTGCTCGCGCTATACGAGCAGCGCCCACGATCGCGAAGGCCGCGCGGTGACGTTCCTGCAGGATCCGGAGTTTTCCGCCGGGCCGCCGGGACAGCTTCCGCAACATGCACTGTGCCATGCCACGAACGTCGTGCATTTCTCCGATCGCGCTGCCGACGGCACCACGCCGCTGCTGGGCTCCCGGCTGGGCAGCAAGCTGTGGAATCCGGTCCCGGCCGTCGCGACCGCCAGCGTACGCATCGATGTCGGCGCGCGACCCGGCACGTCCGCGCTCAACCTGCTGCCGGCGGGCACCATCGGACCCGCGCTGCGCGGCCTGCCGCTGATCGGCTTCGAGGCCGTACGCTACGTCAATGGCAACGTGACGCCGGGAACCCTGGCGAACTACACGTCGGCATCGCCGCTGCGGACGAAGACCGTCTGTGCCAAGGCGAACGGCGAGCCGATGCCCTGTCCCTGAAATTGTGAAACCGGAACTCAACAACAGCATGCGTGTGGCACTTGAGTCAGACCGTCGATAACCGTGAAGCCCTCCACCGCCCTGACACTGATCAAGCTCGTCCACACGGCCGCCTGGGCCGTGTTCGCAGGTTGCATCATGCTCCTGCCGGTCGCGGCGTTTTTCGGGCGCCTCGACTGGGCAGCCCTGCTGGCGGGCCTGGTCCTCGTCGAGATTCTGGTACTTGCCGTCAATCAGTGGGCCTGCCCGCTCACCCGTATCGCGGCGCGCTACACGACGGATCGCAGCGACAACTTCGACATCTACCTTCCGTGCCTGCTGGCCCGGTACAACAAGCACGTGTTCGGCTCGCTGTTCGTCGTCGCGGCGGCCTACACGGTCTATTGCTGGTGGGTGCTGTCGGCAGGCGCCTGATGGCATCGACGCCGCCGGTCGGCCGCCATCGAACCGCGCAGCGCTTCCACCGCCGCATGCCACTCGCCCCAGGCAGGTCAGAACACGACGATATCGGTGTCGCCGAAGTGCTGCGTACTGACACGCAGCTCGAATTCCACCGACTCACCCGCTGCGCACCCGGTACAGGCATAGAGGCGTGTGACGGCGTCTGAACCGATCAGCCCGATGGACCGCGTGGTTTCGGCGATGTCGACCTGCGGCACGGGGGTGAAGAACGCCATGTCGGAGATCGCGAGACGTTCTCCGGGTGCGAGTACGACGCGGTAGCGGCGCTGCTCCAGCGCATTCACGCCCGGCAGGTGGACGGGATAGCGCGGCAGGTCCGGTGCGGCGAACGCGTCGCCGGCCAGCACGCGGCGCACGTGGAACAGTGCCAGCGAACCGACGCGCTGCGCCGGTACGAGGCCCGCATCCTTCGCCACACGGCGTGACAGCCCCAGCCACGGCGTGCGTGTCGCATCGCTGCCGCCGGCGACCGCGTCAGCGCGCACGCAGGCCAGACGCATCTCGATCGCGTAGTCGTAGATCAGGTGCCGTGCGTACGCGCCGTGCACGCTGGGCGCGCGTTCTCCGCAGAGGAATTCACCGCTGTCACGCATCGCATAGGCCGGGAGCAGCAACAGCGGCGCAGGTCCGGACGGCGGTCCGGTCACATCGAACAGCGCCTGGAAATCAAACGGCCAGCTGCCGCTGACGACGAAGCGGGACGCTGTGACGGCACAGCAGGCATTGAGCACGAGCGCCAGCGTGATCACCGTCGCGCGCAGCGCGCGTGCCCATGCCGCCGCGCCGAGCGCGGCCAGTCCGAGCGCGACGGCGCCAAATGCAACGACACGCAGCGTCGTCGTCATGTAGTAGGTGGTCTGATGCCGGATCAGCGCCGTCGTCAGTGCGACGGCGGCAACGGCCAGCACGGCCGCGATGACGACGGGACGTGTCTCCGGCTCTCGCACGAGCCGCCACCAGCCGGGCACGGCTGCGGCGAACGTGGCCACGAGCACGAGCAGGATCGCGGAAACGCTCCATGCCGGCCAGCCGAGCAAGGTCTGCAGCCAGTAGCGTGTGCCGCCCAGAGTCGCGGCGTAGAGCACCGGCACGGTATTCGCCGCGCTCCCGGTGCTCTGCCCGTCCAGCAGGTAGGCCCCGCCCGCGCGAAAATCCGCGAAATCGTTGCCGATGCTCCACCACAGGTAGGGCAGCAGCGGCACACCGGCGGCGAGCAGGGCGGCAACACACGCGCGCCAGCGCAGCGCGCCGGCCCATGCCGCGTGCGCGACCACGCCCAGCCCGACCCAGACCAGTCCGGCGCTGCTCGGGTGTGCATGCAGCACGAGCACGAAGGCCATCGCCATGCCGACGAGCCAGCGCGTGCGCCGCTGTTGCGCGTACCGCGTCGCACACAGCAGGAAGGCGAGTGCCAGCGGTGCCGTGAGCACGTAGTGCTGCGGCAGCATCCATTCGAGATTCGACCAGGCAGGCAGCGCGAGCAGCGCAGCCCAGAGCAGGCCGGCCCGTTCGCCCTGCAGCGCCGCACCGAGCCGGAACGCGAGCACGACCTGTGTCGCCGACAGGGCACCGAGCAGACCTGCGACACCCAGCCAGCTGCGCGTGATGGCGAGCAGTGCCGCGAGCAGCCAGTACCAGGCCGGCCCCAGGTGGATGGTCCCAGCGAGCACAGGACCGGCGAGCGGGACCTCCTCGCCCTGCAGGAAGCGCCATGCGACGAACACATCACGCGCGAAATCCTGGTGCGTCGCCGCGTAGGGCACACGCACGAGATGCAACAGCACCAGTGCCGCGAGCAGCAGCCATGGTATCCGCACGAAACGCCGCCAGCTGCCGGATGTCGCGCCTGGGTCCATCGTTGCGATCCATCCTCGCCGGCCGGGCGCGGGCCGGCCGCGCGATCGCGCGATGGTAGCGACAGCGGTCCGCGGCCGCGACACGCCGCGGTTTCGATGGCGGCGATATCAGCGATGCAGCGCCCGAGAGCGCGGCATCGCTCAGCGCATCGTCACTGCTGCGATGGCCACAACGGCAACGGCGCGACCTTCTGATTCTGGATCGTGTTGCCGCAATAGCCCTGGCAGTACGTCGTCAGCGGCGCATTGAGCGAGGCATGGATGATGTTGAGAAAGTACGTCTCGCCGGGCTGCAGCTGACAGACCATGGGATTGCCCGGCGCGTAGCCCCAGAACAGGTTGCCGTTCGTGGTCGCGTTGTTGAGCACACAGGCATTGGTCAGCGGCGCCGTCGCGGTGGGGCTGAAATCGCCGCAGGACTTGCTGATCGTCATCGACATGCGCGCCGGACTGGTCTGCGGCTGGGTTTCCTCGAAGCGGAACGCGCCGGTGGTGTCGAGCGTGAGATTGCTCGGCACGGTGAACTGCAGTGCGACGTAACCGTTGCGCGACAGGAATACGCGTTGATTCAGATTGACGGTGCCCGGGAACGCACGCAGCGGCGCGTCGGCCGTGCTGTAACCGAAGATGTCCTCGAAGCGCGTCGCATCGGCGACGCGGCCATTGCTCACGGTGTAGTTGAATTCGACGTAGGCCGTGTCCAGGCGCATGAGCCCTGCCGGCGCGATACAGCCGGCGGTCGGCGGCGTAATCACGGGCACCGTGACGGTGCGTCGCGAGCTCGCGACGTCATTGGAGCCGTTGCGTCGGCAGCTCAGGTCGAATACGTAGTTGCCGGGGACTGCCGGCAGGGTGATGGGCACGCTGTGCGTCGTCCCGCAGCTGTCCGCGTCGCTGCAGACATTGCCGGTGGTCGGCCAGCCAGTGACTTCCGCCGGCAGGCTGCTCGCGGCAAAGCTGCAGGTATCGGCGTCGGCCGACCAGGTGACCGTGTGTGTCGCGCCTGCGACGCTGTTGGACGGCAGTTCGTTGGCGTCGAGACCGTTCGTGATTGCCGGTGGACTGACCGGCGGGGTCGTGGCCACGGTGGGACAATCCGCGCCGAACGTCGCGTTCGCGAGCAGCCGGCCGGTCGCGGGATCCAGGCTCACGCCGCCGGCGTCGGTGGAGACGATGCAGGTCTTGGCCGTGCCGTCGGTCGCGGTCCAGTTGAGTCGCAGCGTCGTCTGCGCAAGGACGGCAGCCGGCGAGGCGGCGATGAGGACAGCAGCGGCGATCAGGCGCGAAACGAACATCGGCAACGGTTCCGGGAGCGGAAAGTCGCCTATGGTGCGGGTTTGCGCATCGCTTCGCGCTAACGAGCCGTTAAAGGGCGCCGGGCAGCCCGCGCCAGCGCGCCGCGGCACTGCCGGAATATCCAAATAATTCCTTGCGCAAACAAAGGCTTGAAACCCATGTCCGGGCAACGGCACGGTCGTCGCCACGCAGCGTCGACGCCCGCAGAATTTACATCCGCGAAACAGCACGACCGGACGGATGCGCGGTCGCGGCGCGAAGCCGCACCTGCACGTCCGTCCGGAAATGGCGACGAGCGCTAAAGGCTCGACTTCATGCTGGTTTTCTCGACCTTCCAGACGCCGTCTTCCTTGCGCAGTTTCGAGGTGCCCCGGGACTTGCCGCCCGACGAATCGACGGCGTCGATCGTGAGTTCCGCGGTGTCGCCGAAATCCAGGCCGCCGGTCACTGTCGCACGCTTCGGCGCAAAGGACTTCATCATCTCGAGCATCGCACCGAACTGCGGGTCCTTCTGCTGCGCGCGCATCTCGTCGGCCTGCTCCCGGGTCACCGTCGCGAGCATGGCGTCGACATCGCCCTTCTGCATCGCCGTGAGATTGGCCTGGAACACCTTGCCGGGTTCACCGCCGCCAGCCGGCAGCGGCTTACCCTTGGCGGCCGGCGTGCCGGCGGTCGGGGCGAGACCCGCCTTCGCGCCGCCACTGGCCGTCGCCGCGGTTCGCGTCGCATAGGCCAGATCGAAACCGAGGTCGCATTGCAGGTCGTCCTTGTCGTCGTCCTCGAGCACGAAATCGCCGGCGACTCGCATCGCGTCGTCGGCCTTGGGCTTGAAGGTGCCGATGTCGCCGCCGGACACCGACACACTGGTGCCGGAGCTCTGGTAGTTCACCGTCGCGACCTTGCCGTCGGCAATGCGCAGGGAGAGCCTTCGTGCCTCGTCGGAATCGGGACTCTGTTCGGCGATGGCGTACGACTTGCTGCCCTGCGACTGGGCGAGACGCGCCTTGTCGAGCACGAACGTCGTCAGCATGACCATCGTGTCGAGCTTCGCCTCGTCGAAGGGATTGGGCTCCTTGAACACGACTCCGTCCGTGAAGCCGAAGCGGACACCGTCATAGCTGCAGTCGCCGCGCACGCTGTCGGCGCGCGCCGTCGCGGCGGCAGCGCCCGCAGCGGCCACGACGAGGACGGCTGCGGTCCGGGCGAGGGAAACGGGAAAAGCCTTCATCGCGATGCTCCGTTCATGGGCGGGATGCGAGCAGATAAACGCACGCACGGCCGGAAACGAACAGAGCGGGTAGGCGGGGCCAGCGCCGCCACACATGCGCGACGCCGGATACGTCATCTCGAGCGACCACCCGGCTGCCGCACGGCGGGGCGCCGACCGCCCCGCCGTGCGGCACCGCCGTGACGCTCACGCGCGCGCCGCGACGGAACCGCTGAAGTCATGCGTGGCACTGAGCCGGCGCCAGCCGGCGAACTGCAATGCCGCAATGCCGAGCACCGCCAATGCCTGGGCGATCACGACCACGTGCCCCATCGCGGTGGGCGCGAGACCTGCGCCGTAGAGCACCCAGAAACTCGCGGCGACCCAGGCCAGATTGATCTCCATGATGCTCCAGGCGGCGAGCCGGTGCGGTTTCGCAGTCCGCACGGTCAGTGCCAGCAGCGCACCGAAGGGCAGCAGCACGACTCCCGCCATGCGCAGCAATCCGGCGGGCAGACCGAGCAGCGGCGCAGCCCAGCCGGCTGCCGCAATCAGCAGCACGACGGTCGGCACTCCGGTCACGAGATCGAGCAGCAACGCCCGGTGGAACAGCGGCAGACTCGGCAGACGATGCAGGGTGTTCATCACAGGCTCCTTTCGTTGAGGTCCGGGCCATTGGGCCGCAGCAGCCGCCGTGCGTCGATTACATGCGAGGTAATACGCAGACGCGACGCGCTCGACTACAGTCGCCGCATGAACCTGCCCCGACCCGTCGGCGAACAACTCCGCGACTGGCGCCAGCGCCGGCGCCTGACCCAGATGGACCTCGCCGCCATCGCCGAAACCTCCACGCGTCACGTGAGCTTCATCGAGACCGGCCGCTCGCTGCCGAGCCGCGCGATGCTGATGCGCCTGGCCGAACGCCTCGACGTGCCATTGCGCGAGCGCAACCAGCTGCTGACCGCAGCGGGCCTGGCGCCGATGTATCGCGAAAGCCGCCTCGACGAACCCGCGCTCGAACGGGCCCGCGCCGCAGTCGACCTGGTGCTGAAAGGCCACGAGCCCTACCCCGCGCTGGCGGTCGACCGGCACTGGAACATCGTTGCGACGAATCGCGCGATCCTGCCCTTTCTCGACGGGGCGGCTGCGCACCTGCTGCAACCGCCGATCAACATGATGCGCCTGAGCCTGCACCCGGAGGGGATTGCGCCGCGCATCGTGAATTTCGGCCAGATCCGCGCGCACCTGCTGCACAACGCGCAGCGTCAGGTCGACGCGACCGGCGATCCGCTGCACCGCGCGCTCTACGACGAACTGATCGCCTATCCGGTGCCGCCCGACACGAGCGGCGATCCGCCGACCCTCGCCGACAACGTCGCCATGCAGCTGCGCCTGCGCAGCGATCACGGAGTGCTGTCATTCATCAGCACGATCACCGTGTTCGGTACGCCGCTCGACGTCACGCTCGCCGAGCTCGCGATCGAGTCCTTCTTCCCTGCCGATACGCATACGGCGGAGGTTCTGCGCAGTCTGTTGCCCGGCTGACGCTATGCGGCCGGTGCGAACGCGAGCACCTCGCCGATCTTCGCGGCCAGCTGCTCGACGGTGAACGGCTTGGTGATCATGGCCATGTTGGTGCCGAGGAACTGGGCGCGGATCGCGGCGTTTTCCGCATAGCCGGTGGCGAACAGGATGGGCAGCCCGGGGCGATGCTTGCGCGCGACTTCGGCGAGCTCACGCCCGTTCATGCCCGGCAGGCCCACGTCGGAGATCATCAGATCGATGCGCCGTGCCGAAGCCAGAATCGGGATGGCCACCAGCGCCTCCGGCGCTTCCAGCGCCACGTAGCCGAGCTGCTCCAGCACCACGCGCACCAGCATGCGCACGGCCGCGTCGTCTTCCACGAGCAGCACGCACCGGCCATCGCCGTCGGCATCGGCATCCGCACGCGGCTTCTCCGTGCCCGCGGCGACCGCGTCCGTGGCCGGCAGGAACAGGCTGACTGTCGTGCCGACATCAGGGGCGCTGTCCACACGGACGTCGCCGCCGCTCTGCTGCACGAAGCCATAGACCATCGACAGGCCCAGCCCCGTGCCCTGCCCCAGCGGCTTGGTCGTGAAAAATGGTTCGAACACTTTTTCCAGCAGTTCCGACGTCATGCCGACGCCGTTGTCGGACACGGCGATCACGACATAGCATCCGGGTTTCAGGGCGGGCCTTTCGGCCGCCGCCGCCACGTCGATGGCGGTGCAGCGCGTGCTCACGCAGAGCCTGCCGCCGCCCGGCATCGCGTCGCGCGCGTTGATCGCGAGGTTGAGGATCGCGCTTTCGAGCTCGCCCGCGTCGGCCACGCCCGCGGGCAACGCGGGATCGAGGTCCAGGGACACGCTGATCCGCTCGCCCATGGTGCGACACAGGAGATCGCCGAGTGAATCGACCAACGCGTTCACGTCAATGGGCCGGGAGTCGAGCGACTGACGCCGCGAGAACGCGAGCAGGCGCTGGGTCAGCGACGCGGCGCGATGGGCCGACGCGAGCGCGAGCTGCACGAACTCGGCAATGCCCTCGCGCTGGCCGGCGTTCAGGCGCATGCGCACGATGTCGAGCGAACCGATGACGCCGGTCAGCATGTTGTTGAAGTCGTGTGCGATACCGCCGGTGAGCTGACCGATCGCCTCCATCTTCTGGCTCTGGCGCAGCGCGGCCTCGACGCGCGCGCGATTGGCGATCTCCGCATTGAGCTCTGCCGTACGCTCGGCAACCTTCGCTTCGAGTTCGTCGGCGGCATTGCGCAGCACTTCCGCTGCCTCGACACGCACCGTGACGTCGTGCGCGAAGACGTGGAACCCGTCGACCACGCCGCCCTCGTTGCGCCGGGGAAGGTAGCGCACTTCGGCCTCGCGCCGGCGCCCGTCGCGGCGGGGCCAGCTCACCTGCATCAGCATGTCTTCGCCGGCCAGTGCGCGGTCCATGTACGGCTTGCGGGCGACGAACGCCTCGATGCCGATGACCTCATCGACGCGCCGGCCGAGCAGGCTCTGGGGTGCGCGATACAGCCATGTCTCGGCGGCGCGATTGGCGAAGCGGTAGCGATACTCGCAGTCGACGAAACTGATGAACACCGGCAGCGCATCGGTCACACGCCGCAGCTCTTCCTCGCTCGCCGCCAGCGCCTCGCGGCTCTGCGCCAGCGCCTCGGTGCTCCGCGCGATCTCGACGAGCCGGTCGCGCATCGCGAACTGACGCTGGCGGCTGCGCAGCGCAATGTCGATCGCGCTCAGCAGCGAGCGCGAGCTCAACGGCCGCTCCAGCACGACCACGCTGCTCGCGATCACCGACAGTTCGCGCGCGCGGTGGGGCGGCCCGTAGACCCAGCTCGACTGGCGCGCCGCCAGCAGGATGAAGGGCACGTCCGACCACGGTGGCTGCAGCGCAAGTGCATTGCGCAGCGGCGCAAGGTCACCCCGTACGCCGTCTTCGGTAACGAGCACGGCACCGGTATGGTCGTCGAGCGCCGCCGCAATCTCAGTCAGGTCGGCGCAGACGCGGCCGTCGTAGCCGCCTTCGCGCAGCAGTTGCGCGACGTGCGCCGCATCGCTGCCGTACGGCGCGCAGATCAGAATGCGGTGTCCTTCCCGTGCGGTTTTATGCGCCAAGAGACCGGTCTTCCAGCAGCGGGGTGCGAGAACCGGCGTATACCGGCGTACCGGTCATGACGCCGCGAAATTCGGCGAGCGGCGCGCCGACGCGCAACCCCTGCGTGTCGATGCGCAGCTCGCGAATGCTGTCCTCGTGGCTGCCGCCACGATTCTTGACCACGGAAATGGCCTTGCGCAGGCGCCCTTCCGCTTCGAAGAAGCGGGTCAGCACCACCGCGTCCGCGATGTAGGAAATGTGCAGCGTGTCGGTCGGTGCTGCGCCCACCAGTCCACTCTGCGGGTGGATCACGAAGGTCGCCACGCCCTGGTGGCTCAGGTACGACAGCAGCTCGTGCAATTGCAGCACCATGGGCTGCGTGCGCGGCATTGCCGCGAGATAACCCTCGAGGCTGTCGATGACGATGACGCGGCAATCGACCTGCTCCACCGCGTCACGAATGCGCGACACGAGCTCGCCCGGCGACATCTGCGCCGGATCGACCTGCTGCAGGATGAGCCGGCCCGCACGGGCATGACCGTCGAGATCCATGCCCATGGATTTCGCGCGCGCAAGCAGGGTACCGACGCGTTCGTCGAATTCGAAAATGGCACACGCCTCGCCGCGCCCGCACGCAGCATTCACGTACTGCAGGCCGATCGTCGTCTTGCCACTGCCTGCAGGTCCCGTGATCAGCGTGCAGGTGCCGCGCAACGGGCCACCCGCCAGCAGCGCGTCGAGTTCGGCAATGCCGCTCGCCAAACAGTCGCCCGCGAACGGCGTGCTGAAGTCGGCGGCGATGAGCCGCGGGAACACGTCGATGCCGCCACGCCGGATGCGCATGTCATGGAACCCCGCGACGAAATCGACCCCGCGCAGTTTCTGCACCTCGATGCGCCGCAGCGAGGTGCCGAACTCCGGCGTCACGCGTTCCAGTGTCACGACGCCGTGGCAGAGGCTATGCAGATGTGCATCGCGCGTGGATGTTCCACCAGTCAGGTCGTCGAGCAACAGGACCGTGATGTTGCGTCCCGCGAAGTACTGTTTCAGGGCCAGCACCTGGCGTCGGTAGCGCAGGGGATCCTGCGCCAGCAGACGAAGTTCGGACAGGCTGTCGAACACGACGCGTGACGGCGACGTCGCCTCGACCTGCTCCTGGATCAGGCGTATCGTGCCGCCGAGTTCGAGCTCCCACGGATGCAGAACGGACTGATCACGCGTCATGCCGAGGGCTTCCTCGGCACTCGCGAGTTCGAACAGCGCGATGTCGGCCAGATCCCAGCCGTGCGATTGGGCGACGGCCTGAAGTTCCTCGGCGGTTTCCGACAGCGTCACGTACAGGCCGCGCTCGCCGCACCGCACGCCGTCCAGCAGGAACTGCAGCGCCAGCGTCGTCTTGCCCGACCCTGGCGATCCCTCGACCAGATAAAGACGATGCGGCGACAGGCCGCCTCGCAGCACAGCGTCCAGACCCGTGATGCCCGAGGAGATCCTCGGCGACGCAACACCCATGCAGTTCTCCGACCAGCGAAGTCCGCAGTGCCGGCGCCACCGCACGCATGCGGGCGGCCGCTGCTGTCGATACCGACTTGCGGCGACAGGCCGTCCTGCGGACGTCACCGGCCCGTCGCCGGGTTTCACGAGACGATGTACCGATGCGCATCCCTGCGCGGCAGGCAATCCTCGCGGCACGTAGCCTGCCGCGGGGCAGGTGAGGGATGCGTGATCGCAGCGGCAGGTCTGCCGCGATCCGTTCATGTACGCAGCGCGCTGCCGCCGACGGCCTGATCGCGGCGACCGTGCGCAGGCTCAGGCGTGACCGCGACGCGAGTCCACCGGAACTTTGCTATTCGGCAATGACGTTGTAGCCGCGTCCTTCCAGGCAGCGCGACACGATCGCACGCTGTTCGTACGTGCCCTCGATGCCGCCGGCGATGCCGTAGCTCGTCGCGCTCCAGGCCGCGACGTGGGCCACGTCGTCGCCACGCAGACCGACTGCCAGCGCGAACAGCGCGCCGATCGCGGCACCGGCCGTCGCGGCACCCGCGGCGTGGGTCGCCGCCGGCCGCTGGTCGGCGAGCCGTTGGCAATCGGCGAGATCGGCCTCGTAGCTGCCCCGGCTCACTCCCGAATCGACGATGGGCCGATACGCGACCGGCGCGCAACCGGCACAGAGCAACACCCAGAGCCAAAGCACTCGCATCGCACTCTCCCCGTCTGTTCCGCTGCGCGACAGTGCAGCAGGATTCATGCCCCATGCCGGTCGCCCAGCGACGCGGCGCCACGCCTGTGAAACGAAACGTGGCGTCCCATCCGTACGGGCCACCGGCGACGGCAGGAGCGCCACCCGTCGCGATCATCCGCCGGTATAGTTCTCCCGCCCTGCACCGTCCGTCCCGGACGCCCGTCACCCGCTTCAGGAGAACCGCATGCTGCGCAGCCTCGTATACGCCTCGTTGATCGCCCTGATGGCGGCCGCCGGCCCCGCCCTGTCGCAATCCGACGCCGGCGTCTTGATGGGCACCGTGGTCAATGCCGGAACCAAGCAGCCGCTGCCCGACGTCATCGTCACCGCGACCAGCCCCGCGCTGCAGGGCGAGCAGTCCGTGGTCACCGACAGCCAGGGCGCCTACCGCATCCCGCAGCTGCCCGGCGGCATCTACACCCTGCGCATGCAGATCGATCGCTACATGCCCTTTGAGCGCAAGGAAATCCGGCTGCAGAAGGGTCGCACGCTGCGCATCAATGTCGAGCTGTTACCCGAGCAGATGACGGAATGATCCGGCGGAGTCCCCGCCTTCAACCGGCGGCAGTGGGGCCGCAGTAGATCCCGTAAAGCGCCTCAAGAATCCGGGTTGCGGGTCCGTCCGCCAGCGCATAGACGATCGTCTGCGCTTGCCGTTCGGTCGTGACGAGTTCCATTTCCCGCAGCACCGCCAGATGCTGCGACAGCGCCGACAGGCTGAGGTCGGTCATTGGCTGCAGCTCGCTGACCGCCTTCCTGCCGCCCACGAGCTGACACAGCACCAGCAGCCGCGCCGGGTGCGCAAGCGCCTTGAGCAGCGCGGCTGCCTCGTCGGCGTGGCGCGCCATTCGTTCGGGGGATCGCAACGTGTGGCGGGAACGTGGCATGAGGAACGGTTTTCGGCGACGCGGCAGCCCGCGGCAGATGCCGCTTACTTGAGCATCTTCTAAATCAAATCGCAAGCCGCCGGCATCGGCGACTGACCCATGCCGGGATGCCGCCACGACGACGACGCGTTCGATCGGGCGCACCGCATTCCCCAGCGCCCGCAGTTCCATCGGGAAACGGCGGCGCGCGCATTTCACGCGGCATTCCTGCCGACACGCCGGATGGCGCATTCGAGCTCCGACGCACGTAATACCAGAGGTCATCGGACGGAATCGCTGCGCGCGGAACTGCGGCGGCTATCCGCCATTGATGCGGAGGCCTCGAGCCCCGAGCGACCGCGGCATGTGTTCGGCCCCGGCCCTCGCTCCCGTTCTCGACGGAATGCGCTCTTTCACCTGACCCAGCGGCAGCATCGACCAACGCGCCATGAATTCCCCGATTGAGTTCAAGACGACCCGCCGCGGCCGGGTTGCATACCTGTTCGACGTATCGGCCGACGGCGCGGTGCTCATGGTGGTGCATGGCGAGCGCTTCGGTCATCGCATTCGCATCGGCGTGTCCCCGACCTCGATCGGACGCGGCACCGATTGCGACTTCCGCATCGACGACCGCGCGGCATCGCGGCGTCATTGCATCGCCTGGGCGGAAGGCGGCCGCTACTGGGTGCGCGATCTGGGCTCGACCAACAGGACCTGCGTCAACGATCAGTTCGTTGCCGAGGCCGAGCTCAAGGCCGGCGACTACCTCACGGTCGGCAACACGGTGTTCCGCCTGATCCGGAACGGGACGCTCGAAGCGCGTTACCACTCCGGCCTCAATCGCCTGGCGACCACCGATGCGCTGACCCAGCTGCCGAATCGCCGGCACTTCCGCGAACTCCTCGACACGGCCTGCGCGGACGCGCGGGCGAGCCGCATCCCGTTGTCGCTCGTGTTCCTCGACCTGGATCATTTCAAGCGCATCAACGACACCTTCGGACACTGCGCCGGCGACGACACGCTGCGCGCCGTCGCCCGCCTGCTGCGCGAGCCGCTGACCGACCGCGAGGCCGCGGGGCGGCTCGGCGGCGAAGAATTCGCGCTGCTGCTGCCGCGCACGCCGCTGCACGTCGCGCGTGTGCGCGCCGACGGCCTGCGCCGTGTCATTGCCGCACAGCAGATGCCGGCCCCCGGCGATCTCATCACGGTCACGGCCAGCTTCGGTGTCGCCGAATGGGGCGCCCGCTACGCCTCGGTTGCCGACCTGATGCGCGATGCGGACCGCCAGCTGTATCGCGCCAAGGCGCTGGGCCGCAATCGCGTGTGTACATCGCTGGAAGAGATGGGCGCCTGACGCGCGGACGCCGGCGACCCGGGGCGCGAGGTGCTCAGCCGACCGGCACACGCCGGCGGCGCAGCACCTTCTCGGTCTCGACGAACAGCAGCACCACGAGGGCGGCCGCGAGGCAGATGCCCAGCTCTGCGCCGCCCAGCGCCACGGTCCGGAAGACCGGCTTCAGCGCGGGCACGTAGATCGTCGCGAGCTGCAGCGCGAGCGTGAGCGCCACGGCGGCGAGCAGGGTGCGGTTCGAGCGCAGGCCCAGCCGCCACAGCGAATCACCCTCGCTGCGTATCGCGAGGACATGCGCCATCTGGGTAAACGTGAGCACCGTGAACACCATGGTCTGCGCGCTCGCCGGCACCGCGGCCATGGCCCAGGCCTGCACGCCGAGGCACAGCCCGCCGATGAGCAGCCCGACGCAGAGAACGTGCTGCCACAGGCCGCGAGCGAACAGGCTTTCGCCCGGCGGGCGCGGTGGCCGGCGCATGATGCCGCGCTCGGCCGGCTCGGCCGCGAGGGCCAGGCCCGGAAGGCCGTCGGTGACCAGATTCACACAGAGGATATGGATCGGCAGCAACGGGATCGGCAAGCCGAACAGGGGCGCGAGGAAGATGGTCCAGATCTCGCCGGAGTTGCCGGTCATCGCATAGCGCACGAACTTGCGGATGTTGTCGTAGATGCGCCGCCCTTCGCGCACGGCAGCGACGAGGGTCGCGAAGTTGTCGTCGAGCAGCACCAGGCTCGACGCCTCGCGCGCCACATCGGTTCCGCCGCGCCCCATGGCCACGCCGATGTCGGCCCGCTTCAGCGCCGGCGCATCGTTGACGCCGTCACCGGTCATGGCGACGAATTCGCCCTGCGCCTGCAGCGCTTCGACGATACGGATCTTCTGCGCCGGATCGACGCGGGCATAGACCCGGACGGCGCGAATCCGCTCGCGCAGGGTGGTTTCGTCGAGCGCATCCAGCGCGGCGCCCGTCAGCACGGCGCCGCTGCCGTCCGCATCGGGCACGGCGATACCCAGCCGGCAGGCGATCGCCCAGGCGGTGGCCGGGTGATCGCCGGTGATCATCACCGGCGTGATGCCCGCGGCCATGCATTCCTGCACGGCGCGGGCCGCCTCTTCGCGTGGCGGATCGATGAGCCCGACCAGACCGAGCAGCCCCATGTCCACCTCTGCGGAATCCGGGTCGCTGCACGCCGGCAACTGCGGGAACGGCCGCCGCGCGAGGGCCAGGACACGCAGCCCGCGGCCGGCCATGCGCTGCGCCAGGGCCAGCACGGCGTGGTGATCGAGCACACGGCCCGACTGCCACTGCGTACACCGCGGGATCACACTCTCCGGGGCGCCCTTGGTGTAGGCGACCAGCCCATCCTCGAACACGTGAAAGGTGGTCATGCGCTTGCGCTCCGGGTCGAACGGCAGCTCACGCACCCGCGGGTGCAGGCTGTCGACCCGGTCCTTGCCGATGCCGGCGTCGCTGGCCGCCTGCACCAGCGCGATTTCGGTCGGATCGCCCTGCCAGCCGGACTCCCCGTCACGGGCGGCATCGTTGCACAGCGCGCCTGCGCGCAGAATTTCCTGATGTGCCGACCCGGCTTCGCCGCCCCGCGCCGGGACCGCCGGTCCGTTCTCCGTGACCACTTCGTCGACACGCATCCGGTTCTGGGTCAACGTCCCGGTCTTGTCGGAGCAGATGAAGGTTACCGAGCCCAGGGTCTCGACGGACGGCAGGCGCCGGACGAGGGCGTTGAGCGACACCATGCGCCGCGCCCCCAGGGCCAGCAGCACGGTCACGACGGCCGGCAGCGCCTCGGGAATCGCCGCCACGGCCAGGCTGACCGCGGTCAGCAACATCTGCACGGGCGCTTCGCCGCGCAGCAGGCCGGTGGCGAAGATCAGCACGCAAATGCCGAGCACGGCCATCGCGAGGCGGCGACCGAACGCGGCCAGCCGGCGCTGCAGCGGGGTCGTGCGGTCGCCGCCGGATGCCATCAGCCCGGCGACCTTGCCGAGTTCGGTCGACATGCCGATGGCCACCACCAGGCCCCGGCCGCGTCCGTGCGCCGCCGTGGTGCCCTTGTACGCCATGTTCAGGCGATCGCCGAGGGACGCCGCCTCGCCGGCCAGTACGCGCGCGTGCTTTTCGACACCGGCCGATTCGCCGGTCAGCGCGGACTCGTCGACCAGCAGGCGGGCCACCTCGGTCAGACGCAGGTCGGCCGGAATCTGGTTACCGGCCTCGATCAGCACGATATCCCCCGGAACCAGCGCACTGGCCGAGATGCGCCGGATACGGCCGTCACGCAGCACCGTCGCCTGGGCGGCGGCGAGCCGCTTCAGCGCAGCGAGCGCACGGTCGGCCCGCCAGGCCTGGATGAAGCCGACGAGCCCATTGAGCACGACGATGACGAGAATGGCGACGGTATCGACCCAGTCGCCGACGATGCCGGCGATCACCGCCGCTACCGCCAGCACCACGATCATGAAATCGGTGAACTGCTGCACGAGCAGGCGCCAGAGGCTGCCCCGTCCCGCCTCAGCCAGCGCATTGGGCCCGTGCAGTCCGGCACGGCGTGCGGCCTCCTCGTCCGGCAGGCCGCGATGCAGTTCGACGGCGTGGGCGTGCGCCACCTCATGGGCATCGCGACGATGCCAGTCGGACAGCGGAGACGGCGCCGGATCGCTCATGCGGGATTTCGATCAGTCGGGCCGGTGCCGCAGCCACGCGGCCAGCGCGAACGAGGCCAGGGCGACCGCCGCAAACGCGACGCCGGCCCAGGCCAGGTCGGCGCCGTGCAGCGGCTGCAGGTTGAGCAGTCCGGCCAGCACGGGGGTCTGGACGAAGACAGCGATCGAGGCGAACGTCCCGGCCACGATCCAGCGCGCCGCCCCCCGGCGCCATGCCGTCAGGCCGCTGGTGATCCCGGCGCTGGCGCTCAGCAGCATCACCAGAGCCATCGCGCGCGCATGTTCGACGTTGTGCTCCGCGCCGAGTGCGTACAGGTAGCTCGCGACCAGGGCGCCCGCCATGAGGCCGCCGATCAGCACGATGCCGAGCCAGGATGCGCCCGAGAAAAAACGCGCGCGCCGGCGGCGCTGCACCGGTGCGAGCGGCCCCGACGCCGGAAGATTCTGGAACGCCAGCATGGCTGTCGGATGGATGATCAGCTCCAGCCACACGATGTGAATCGGCAGAAACAGCAATGGCAACCCCAGCAGCGGGATCACCGCGGCACCGACGACCAGAGGCAGGTGCACCAGTATCAGGTAGGCAAACGCCAGCCGCAGATTGCGGAACAGCTGGCGGCCTTCACCAATGGCGTCGACGATCGTGCGGAAGTTGTCGTCGAGCAGCACCATCGGTGCGACCTCGCGTGCGCTGCGCGTGCCGCGCTCGCCCATGGCCACGCCGACGTCGGCCAGCCGCAACGCCGGTACGTCGTTGACCCCGTCACCGGTCACCGCAACGATCTCCCCCGCCGATTGCAGCGCCTGGACCAGCGCGAGCTTCTGAGCGGGTGTGGCACGTGCCACGACCCGGGTGTCCGGCACGGCACGCAGCACCGCCGCCGCATCGTCGTCCGGAGCCAGCGTGACCACGGCCGGCGCGTCGCCGTCGAGTCCGATCTCGCGGGCAATCGCCACAGCCGTGGCCGGATGGTCGCCGGTGACCATGATCACGCGCATGCCGGCCGCCATGCAGGCGCCGATCGCAGCGCGAACACCGTCGCGCACCGGATCGCCGAAGGCCAGCAGCCCGACGAACCGGAATCCACCTACGGGTTCGGCGTCGGCGGGCATGCCGGGAGGCAGGTCTCGACGGCCGCAGGCAATGACCTTGTGGCCGGACCTGGCGAAGTCGTCCACGCGGGCCAGCCAGCGGTCCCGCTCCGCCGGGGCCATGTCGCAGAGCGCCAGCACGGTCTCCGGCGCCCCCTTGGTGCAGGCCGTCGTCTCACCCGTTTCCCGGCGCCAGACCACCGTTTCCCGGCGCCGCGATTCGGTGAAGGGGAAGTCGGCCAGACGAGCCGCCGCCGGCAACGGCCCCGCCGCCGCATGCAGCGCCTCGTCCAGCGGATCGCCGCTGTCGGGCCTCGCGGCCAGCGCGGCCGTCAGGACCACCGAGGACGCATTCTCGCCCTCCGCCGCCGCTCGGTGCGCCAGAACCAGCATGCCGGCCGTGATGGTCCCGGTCTTGTCCGACACGATGCAGGTGACGCGGCCGATGTTCTCCACGGCGACGGCGCGGCGCACCAGCGCCTTCCTGCGGGCCAGCCGGAACACCCCGAGTCCGAGGAAGAAGGTGTAGACGACCGGAAACTCTTCCGGCAGTGCGGCGACCGCGAGCGTCACTGCGCTCATGAGCGCGTCGATCCACCCGTGGCCGTGCCAGATCCTGACCGCGGCAAGACCGACACACAGGACGATCGCCACGCCGAGCAGCACGCCGACGAGCTCGCCAATGGCTTTCTGCAGCGGCGTGGCCGCATGCCCGCCTTCGGTAGCACTGCGGACGATCTCGCCATAGTGCGTTTCGCCGCCGATGCACACGATGCGCAGCTGCGCCGTGCCGGTCAGCAGCCGCGTACCCGCATCGCCCCAGTGCGCATCGGCCACGTGCGACGTCGGCGACAGGGCCGCATCGAGGGCACGCTTGGCAACCGGCAGCGATTCGCCGGTCAGGGTCGATTCGTCCACCTGCAGGCCGCTGCCGCCAATCAGCAACCCGTCGGCCGGAAAATACTCACCCGGGGCTACCTCGACCCGATCGCCCGGAACCAGCTCGCGCGCGGGAATCGTGCGCCACTCGCCGTCGCGCAGCACCCGCGCCGAACTCGCGAGCCGACTCGCGAGCCCCGCGGACGACGCGGCCGTACGCCGATGCAGATACGCATCCATGCCGACCAGCGGCGCCATGGCGGCGAGCAAGGTCACCGACTCGGCGATCTGCCCCAACAAACCAAACAGTGCCGACGTCAGCAGCAGGAACCAGAGCATGGGATCGCGCGCCGTGTCGCGCGCGACGATCCGCCAGCCGTCGGCGGATGGCGGCACGATGTCGTTGAAACCGAAACGGCGCTGCGCGTCGACCTGCGCCGCATTCAGGCCTGCCTGCCCCACAGCCGGCACGGGCAGGCGATCGGGCGGAACCTGACGCCGCGTCACGGCGACACGGCTCCGCACGTCCGGCGCGCAAGGGCGCGATGACGGGCTCCGCACGCGGCACGGCAGCGCGGGACTGCTGTGTCGAAAGCGGTTGCAGCTATCGGCATCACGGTCGCCTCTTCCTCATGATCGGTACATGCAGCGCGACGTTACCCGGAACACCGTGACAGGTGTGCCGCCTGACGTCGTTGCACGGCGTCAGGCAACAGCGGAGTCGACGGGCCGCCCTACGAAAGCGCGGCCGGACTCGTGCTACCAGGACGCGCGTGGCGCGCGCTCCGTGCGGCGCCGCCGTGGATTCTGCCGGGCCAGTGCCGCGGGTCGCTTGATCACGATCAAGCATGGGACGGGTCCGGTACCGGCCCCGTGAACACCTCGGGCCTCGCCGCGTCATGCGGTGTACGTCAGGTTCGGCGTATGGACACCCCACCGTCGACCAGCAGGGCGATGCCGGTGACGAAGCTCGCCGCATCCGACGCCAGGTAGAGCACCGTCCGGGCGATCTCCTCGGGCTGAGCGAGCCGGCCGAGCGCATGCAGGTTTTCGAGGAAGCCACGGGTCCCCGCCGGCGCGTCCGGGCGGTTCGCGACGTTCATCGCTGTATCGGTACCCCCGGGCAGCACGGCGTTGGCCCGGATGCCCCGGCCACCATATTCCGCGGCAAGGACCTGGGTCAGTCCGATCAGGCCCGCCTTGCTGGCCGCGTAGGCCGCCATGCCGGCAAAACCCGCTGTAAAGCCGACGAATGACGACGTGAATATCAGCGAGCCGCCGCCGCGTTCGAGCATTGCCGGCACCTGATGCCTGGCGCCCAGGAAAGCGCTGGTCAGATTGGTGTCGATGGTTTCGCGCCAGTCATCGAGCGACGCGGACGTAACGGGATCCATCGCGCCCAGCATTCCGGCGTTGTTGAACGCGATGTCCAGTCCGCCGAAACCGGTCACTGCGGCATCGACCAGGTCATGCGCCAGTGCTTCGCTGCGCACGTCGCCGGCCACGGCGACGGCATGACCGCCGCCGGCTTCGATGTCGGCCACCAGCGCTTCGAGCTCCTGCCGGCGTCGCGCACTGACGACGACCTTGGCACCTTCACGCGCGAACAGCCTGGCCGTGGCCTGCCCGATGCCGGAACTGGCGCCGGTCACGATCGCAACCTTGTTGGTGAGTAGGGGCATGGTCACTCCTGCATGGCCGGGGATTGCCCCACGGTATCGATCGCCGTCGCGAGCGCCCATCCGCTTCTTGTGACTGCCTTACCCGCGCGGCGGCGGCCCGCAGCGCTGCGCTCGCCGTGAAAACCGTCGATTGGGGGAAATTCCCGTATTCGCCACTGTGCTGCTCGTGAACAATGAAGCTCCCGCGCGCCGGGATCCAGCCATGACCGAACACAGTGCTGTCGATGACGTCGTCGAACTGCTTTCAGGCCCCGAGGTGCTTTCACTGGCGGCAACGTCGCCGGCGGTGCGCGCATCGCTCCGGGGAATGCTCGATCAGGTCATGCAGGAAATCGACGTCCTGGCGTCGCTGCCTCCGCCGGCCACCCCGATCGACAGCCAGACGCGGGAACACTGTGTGCGAGGCCGGGAAGTCATTGCCGCCCTGCTGCGGGAGATCCTGGAAACCGATTCCTGCTCGCCGGATAAGGCGCTGCCTGCACGCGTCGGCTCCTTGGCCGCGCGGTGACGCATCGATCGATGCGCATCGCTCGCGCAACGCGCTGCGCGAGGACCCGCCGCGCACCGCGACAGCGCGAGGCCCGCGCCATTCTTGCCGTCGCAGCGCGAACGGCGGCTGCCTTTACATCGGCGGGCTGCTCAGCTTCATCGCGGAAGGCGCCGTGATCGTGACCACACCCGGCAATCGGGGCGTCGTGGAAGTCATGGCCAAGGCCCCGCAGAACGACCGCCTGGCCAAGGCGCCGCGCCCCCCCGGAGTTCCTGTTCGTCGAGAAAGGGCGCCGCGTCATCCGCGACGGCAAGACCGTGGAGCTGCGCGACGTGGGTCCACATCCGCATGCGCGCGAAATGCTGGTGACGTACCTGCCAAAACAGCGCCTAGTGTTCCAGGGCGATCTGTTCTTCCTGCCCAACAACGATGCACCGGCGGGACCGCCGCAGGAAAGCAGCCGGGCGTTCACACGCTGGATCAGCGACAGCGGACTCGCGATCGACACGATCGCATCGGTCCACGGACGCACGGCAACCATCGCCGAGTTCGTCAAGGCGACGAGGCACGAAGGCGCGCCGGTCGCGACGCTGACCTCATCAGCGAAGGCGAACGGTGGACGCATCGGCCCGAACGTCAACAGCGCGGCGGACGGCATGCGGATACGGTCGTGCGTGGCGGTGCCCTCAGGTTGGCAATGGATGGCCCGCGAACGCTGCGATGCGTCAGCGACGCCTGTGACCGGCTGCGCGTTCGCGGCCCCTCCCCTCGAAAACGAGACGTCGGCCGGCTGGCACTACGGGAGAGCATCGTTGCGTATGGATCGCGGCCGCGTCGGGGATCACGCGCTGAACCGCGCCCGGCGGCGAGCGCGACTTGCGGACGTGGCGGCATGAACGAGCAACCCGCTTCCGGAAACGCCGCGCGTCATTTCCACTCTGCGGCAACGTCCGGCGCCGGCAGGTGCCGACCGTTCATTGCGAACGCGCCGGCCTGCGCGGCAACGATCCGATTGATCTGAGTCAACTCGGGTCTCGCCATCTCCGCTAGGCTGGTTTGCATCGGCGTCTGGTCGGCGTCGCCACGGCCTGCCAGGCAGGCCCCGTCGCCGCCTCTCCGCACTAGAGGAGCTGGTCATGAACGCATTGTGGATCCTGGTGGCTGACAGCGCCCACGCCCGTATTTTTCAGGGCGGAAAGCCAGACGCGACGCTGACCGAAGTCGGCTGCTACATCAATCCGGAAGGTCGTGCTCATGGTCGGGACATCACGACGGAGCGCCCGCCCAGCGTCCAGGAAGGCGCCTCGCCGACACGCCATGGCATCACGCCACACACCACGCTGCGCGAGAAAAGTGCAGAACGCTTCGCACGCTCGCTCGACGCGACACTGCTGCGAGCACAGGAGGAACGCAAGTACGATCGCCTCGTCATCATTGCGCCACCGCACTTTCTCGGCGAACTGAAGCAGCACCTTAGCGACCCCGTGCGCCAGCGTGTCGTTGGCGAGATTCCGCGGAACTACACCGCACTGCCGCCGGCGGAGCTCCACCAGCACCTCGCGGACCAACAGCTGAATTGAGCGCACATCGCGGCGCAGCCGGCGCTGCAGCTGCGGCAAGCACGTGGGCGGGCTGATCGGTGCGGAGCGCGTTGAAGCGAGGCCAATCTCGCGATGCCTTTGCCGTATGCAGTCCACCGGACCTGCGCATCGCGGTTGCGCCCGTGCGCTGCGTCAGGCAAAGGCAATGGTCTTGCCGGCATTTTGCACACCCATTCTGCTGCGGCCGCCGATACGCTCGCCCTTACGCGCGCTGCCCCCTCATGCCGGCTCGACACAGTCGTGGCAGCGCCTTCGCCGCCACTCGGTCCGCTGCGCATCCGGACGGCGCCTCGACGGGCTCGCCACGAACGGATGTGCGATATGCGGGCCAGCCGCAAGGGCCAGCGGGTTTCGGTGGCCGGGTCGCGACCGCAAACGTTGCCGGGCGAATCTCGCACCTGCGCACGACGCCGACAGCGTTGATTCGCTGCACTGCGTACATGCTCGGCACGCGGCAAAGAGCCGGCGCACTGTCGCGGTCCGCAGCACAGCAAGCCGCTCTCCGCCGCGCCGGCACCGGAGTGGCGCCGGCGCGGCGGCCGGTCACGCTCAGCCGATGCTGATCTTGCGCGCGTTGCCGTTGGGCTGCTTCGGCAGCGTCAGGGTCAGCACGCCGCTGTCGTACTGCGCACTCGCCTTGGCCGCATCGACATCGCCAGGCAAGGTGAACGAGCGGAACACTTTTCCATAGTAGCGTTCCGTATAGATTTCCTTTTCGCCGTCCTTGCGCTCTTTTTCACGCTTGACTTCGGCGCTGATCGACACCTGGTTGCCATCGACGGAAACGTCGATGTCTTTCTTGTCCACACCGGGAATCTCTGCCTTGACGCTGTAGGCCTTGTCGTCCTCGGCCACGTCGATGCGCAGGTCGGGCATGCCGTCGGAATCACGCCATGGCCGCATGCCCATGCTGCGGAAAAGGTCGTCGAAGTTGGCGCTGGGGTCCAGGCGTGTGATCGCCTTGAAGGGATTGAAGCGGGAAAGCGTGCTCATGGATAAGTTCTCCGTCAGGTCGGGGCGTCGCCCTCGGGGAGTTCCGCGCGACGCAAGCTCGTCCGGCAGCCTCGAGCACCGGGCGAGACCAGGATCGATGGTGCACCGCATCGCCACAGGGCGTTTTGATGCAGATCAACAGAACCGCGGTCGCGGAACGCCGCCGTCCCGCGCCGTCGACGCGCGGCAGGGTTCGATGTGTCAGTCGCGCGGTGCCTTGCCATATTCGACGCTGCGCGAGCGCCGCGCCGGCTGCGGATACAGCGCCATCATGCGCATGAAGTCGTCTGGCATGTCGGTGCGTACGGGGAGGCCCATGCGTGCGGCTTCCGTCGGTGTGATGGGATAGTCGTGCGTCCAGTCGCCGTCCGAGAGCATGCGCGCCAGAACGTCCGCCGCGTCGGGATCGAACCGGTCGCTGAGAATGTCCACGATGGATTTGCGCAGCTGGCGCACGGCCATCTCCGCCTGATCCGCGAGAATCAGAGTTTCGTCGTCGGCTTGTGCCGGTTCCTTGCGCGCTACCGCACGCAGGATCGAGGCAGCGGGGTAGCCTTCGATCTGCGGGTCGACCGGGCCCAGCACCGCGTGCTCACACATCACGATCTCGTCCGCCGCCAGGGCGATCAGCGTGCCGCCCGACATGGCGTAATGCGGCACGAAAGCAGTCACCTTGCCGGGATGGCGCGCGATCGCGCGCGCGATCTGCAACGATGCCAGTGCCAGTCCGCCGGGCGTGTGCAGCACGAGATCGATCGGCATGTCGGGCGCCGTCGAATGGATCGCCCGCACGATCTGCTCGGAATCGTCGATATCGATGAAGCGCATCAGCGCGAGGCCGAACAGGCTCATGGTGTCCTGCCGATGTACCAGCAGGATCAGGCGCGTGCCGCGCGCTTTTTCGATCGTTGCGATCAGCCGCGCGCGGCGCGATTCGATCAGACGCAGTCGCAGCACAGGCAGCAGCAGCGCGGTGGCGAACAGCAACCACAGCCACGTGGTCAGATCCATGGTTCTTTCGTCCTGGCGACGGTGGTGGGACGCAGACGGTATACGTCGGCGGCGTTCGTGCGCGCGTCACCCCTCTGCGCGTGCGTCAGCGCCGGACGGGCATGCGCCGCTTTGATGCGGGCATGCCGTTCACTGCGCAGCGCGTGACCCAGCGTCTCGTGTTCATGCGGCCGCAGCACCCCGATGTGACGACGAGCCAAGCCTATCGATCGCGCTCCGCATCCGTTTGACCTGGATCAAGCACCCGTCCGTGGCATCTGGCGAAATGACGGCATGCCTGCACAGACCCTGGCGCACATGGTCGAACTCCCACCGCCCGGAGCGGAAACCGGTCCGCGGCGCGCTGCCGCGCGCACCCTGCGCCGCCTGCTCGCGGCCGGCCTGCTGGTCTGCATGGTCTGGTGCGCCGCCTCGCCCGCCGCAGCCCCGCTGAAGCCGGGACAGTTCCGCTGGTTTCCCGAAGCGTCCTCCGCGGGACCGGTCGTCGCGGTCGTGAGCCTCGACGAACAGCGCATCTACGTGTACCGCAACGGCATTGCGATCGGCCTCAGCACCATCAGCTCGGGCCGCGAAGGCTACGAGACACCGGAGGGAACGTTCACCATCCTGCAGAAGGCCCGCTTCCATCGGTCGGACCTGTACGACGATGCACCGATGCCGTTCATGCAGCGCCTCACCTGGGATGGCGTCGCGATCCATGCCGGCCAGGTGCCGGGACACCCGGCGTCCCACGGTTGCATCCGCGTGCCTGCGGCGTTCGCGCGCCGGCTGTTCGAGGTGACGCGCCACGGCGAAACCATCATCGTCGCGAGCGGCAAGACCTCGACGCCGGACGTCGTCCATCCGGCGCTGCTCACACCGGTTTCCCCGACCGGTTCGGTTTTTGACGGCCCTGATCACGACGGCGCCTGGTGGCGTGACGGTGCCGCGGCGACGGCCGGACCGGTCAGCGTTCTCGCTGCATTGCCCGACCGGCGCGTCTACGTGCTGCGCGGCGGCGAGCTGATCGGCGCAGCCCCGCTGGAGATTTCCGCCGATTTTTCCCTGCGCGGCTCCCTGGTGCTGATTGCCGGCGCAGAATTCGATGCGGCGCCGAGCCGGCTGGATCCGCTGTGGCCGCGCCGCCGCTGGTCGGTCTACGCGTTCGATTACGTGACCCCGGTCGCATCCACCGATGCACTGGCCGACCGACTGCGCGTGCCCGCCGAATTCGCGCGCTGGCTGCGCGCGATCATCGAGCCGGGAACGACCGTGCTCGTCACCAGCCTGCCCGGGGTGCGGGCGAACGAGTCCCTCACGCCCGACCCCAGACCATAGCCGCGTCGATCCTGCGGCCACGATCCGCTACCCTGGGCGCTCTGCTTCATTCCGAAAACCCGTCCATGCCGTCATTCGCTCACGCCGCCGCACTGGCGGTGCTCCTGCTTTTCGCGATGCCGCCGGCGCGGGCAGCCGCCGACCCGGCCCCCTCGGTGCTCGAAACACTCGTGCGCGCGGCACCGAACGCCGATCCCGGGGTGCTTCGCGTGGCGGCACGGGCCATGGCATGCGCGCGCGCGAAGGCAACGCTGCACGCTCCCCGGACGCTGAGTGTCATCGACTATTCGAAGCCATCCACGCAGCGCCGGCTCTGGGTGTTCGATCTGGTGCGGGGAAGCCTGCTGTTCGAGGAATGGGTAGCGCACGGCCGCAACAGCGGCGGCAATCTCGCGGAACGCTTCTCCAACGAGACCGGCAGCCTGATGTCCAGCGTCGGCGTGTTCGTCACCGAAGACACCTACCGCGGGCAGAACGGCTATTCGTTGCGCCTGCGCGGCCTCGAAGCCGGCTTCAACGACCGCGCCCGCGATCGGTCCATCGTCATGCACGGTGCCGACTACGTCAGCGAGGGCATCATCCAGGGCCAGGGCAGGCTCGGCCGGAGCCTGGGCTGCCCCGCCGTGCGCCGGGACATCGCGCCTGCGCTGATCGACACCATCCGCAACGGCTCGCTCCTCGTCGCCTATTTCCCGCTCGCCGAATGGCTGCGTGGCTCGGCTTACGTCGGTGGCTGCGACGCCCCGGAGCAGGACGCGGTCGTGGCGACCGGGTCTGCGGGGGGATCGGTCGCCGACGGTGCGCACGCGCAGCGCCTTTCCGGCCGATAGTCCGCCCCCGGCCGACAGCATCCGGCACACCGACGCCGAAACGCCGAACGTCCACGTGCGCATCATCGGGGGTACCGGTTGATGCAGGTCAAACACCGCGAGGTTCGGCGCGCTACGCTGCGCCCAGTCCGCGGCCGCGAGAAACCTGATGACGAACGCCACGCAAGGGATGGCTCCGACGCCGGAAGCAGACTGCACGACGCGTCTTCGCGTGCGCCGCATCGGCATCGACACCTACCAGGAATCGGTGGTCTACGTGCGCAGCGACAGCGACGTCTGCCGCTCCGTGGGATTCGAAGCCCAGTCCCGCGTCCTCGTGCGCAATGGCCGCCATGCCATCGTCGCGACGCTCAACGTCATTACCGCGGACTGGCTGGAACCCGGCCAGGCCGGCCTGTCAGAAGCGGCCTGGCGCCGGCTCGACACCCGTGGCAACGACACGGTGAGCATTGCCCACTCGCCGCCGCCGGAATCGGCCAGCGACCTGCGCGCGAAGGTCTACGGTCACCGCCTCGATCAGGCGCAGTATGAGCGCCTGCTGCGCGAGGCCATTTCGGGCCGCCTGTCCGACATCGAGCTCGCCGCCTTCGTCACCGCGTGCGCAGGGCCGACATTCGATCTCGACGAAAACGTTGCGCTGACCGAGGCCATGGTCGCGGTCGGTGAGCGCCTGCACTGGCCGCGGACGCCGGTGGTCGACAAGCACTGCGTCGGCGGGCTGCCGGGCAACCGCACCTCGCCCATCGTCGTCGCCATCGTCGCGGCGGCCGGCTGCCTGATTCCGAAGTCGTCGTCGCGCGCGATCACCTCGCCCGCCGGCACGGCCGACACCATGGCGACACTCACCCACGTCGATCTCGACCTGCGCGCCATGTGCCGCGTCGTGGAGCGCGAGAACGGCTGCCTGGTCTGGGGTGGAACGGTGGGCCTCAGCCCGGCCGACGACGTGCTGATCCGCGTCGAGAGGCCGCTGGATTTCGACAGCGACGCCCAACTGACCGCCAGCGTGCTGTCGAAGAAAAAAGCAGCCGGGTCCACGCACGTCCTGATCGACATCCCGGTAGGGCCTACCGCCAAGATCCGGACACCGGCCGCCGCGGCGGCACTCGCGAGCCGGCTGCAGGTCGTGGCAGCCGCCATCGGCATCACGGTCCGGGTCACGATCACCGACGGGCGCCAGCCCGTGGGTCGCGGCATCGGCCCTGCACTCGAGGCGCGCGACGTACTGGCCGTGCTGCGCAATGCGCCGGACGCGCCGCCCGACCTGCGCACCCGCGCCGTTGACCTGGCCGCCAAGGTGCTCGATTTCGATCCGAAATCGCCCGGCGGCGATAGCCTGCATACCGCCCAGACGCTGCTGGACACCGGTGCTGCCTGGGCCAAATTCCAGGCCATCTGCGCCGCACAGGGCGCGCTGCGCGAACCGCCGGCGGCGAGCCAGCGTCACGACGTGACCGCCGACCGCAGCGGCGTCGTGGCCGACATCGACAATCGCCGCCTCGCCAAGCTGGCCAAGCTCGCCGGTGCGCCGCGCGATCCGGCGGCCGGCGTCGAACTGCTCGCGCCGCTGGGCACGCCGGTCGTCGCCGGCCAGCCGCTGCTGAGACTGCACGCCGACTCCCGAGGCGAGATCGCCTACGCGCGCGCCTTCCTGGCACAGCACCCCGAAACCCTGCGCATCGAGGACGCAACCTCATGAAACCGCTCGTCATCGCCTTTCCGGGCAACCAGGCGCTGGCCACCACGCTCGCAGAAGGGTGCGGCGCGGCCACGGGCGACCTGCGCTGGCACCGCTTTCCTGACGGGGAATCCCTGGTGACGCTCGATACCGACTGCCAGGGTCGGGACGTCGTCATCGTGTGCACGCTGCGCGACCCCGATCGCCATGCCCTGCCGCTGCTGTTCGCGGCGCGCACCGCGCGTGAACTCGGCGCACGATCGGTGGGGCTGGTCGCGCCCTATCTCGCCTACCTGCGCCAGGACGCCAACTTCCACGCGGGCGAAGCCATCAGCTCGGTGCATTTCGCGGCATTTCTGTCCTGGACCATCGACTGGCTGGTCACCGTCGACCCGCATCTGCACCGGCACGCCGACCTCAGTACCCTGTTCACGGTTCCGGCACTGCGCACCAGCGCGATGCCGCTGGTGGCGGACTGGATCGCGGCCACCGTGCCGTCGCCCGTGCTGGTCGGTCCCGACAGCGAGAGCGCGCAGTGGGTACAGCCGGTCGCCGCGCAGCTACAGGCTCCCGTGGTCGTGCTGGCCAAACAGCGCCATGGCGACCGCAGCGTCGAGGTATCCCAGCCCGACCGGGCCGTGCTCGACGGCCGCACGCCGGTGCTCGTCGACGACATCGTGTCCTCGGGGCATACCTTGCTCGAAACCCTGCGCGCACTCGGCGAGGCGCAGGCGCATCCGGCCATCTGCATCGCCGTGCATGGGGTTTTTGCCGAGGGCGCCGACGAGCGCCTGCTCGCCGCCGGCGCGCGGCGCGTTGTGACCACCAACAGCATCGAACACGCGAGCAATGCCATCGACCTGACACCGATACTCGTGCCATTGGTGCGGGAGCAGCTCGCCAGGCGCGCACCACCGACGCCCTAAGCCTGCGGTTTCGCCTGACGTCCCGCATCAGCAGATGGCCGAGGCCCGCCATCGCGTCTGGCCGCTTCGCCCTGTCGTCGCACGCCGAGCAGACCCGATCGGCACGCGGCGCAGGACGAATGATGCACGCGCGGGTGCCGTGCGGTCCGACACCGGAGCACACCTCCCGCGGCCTGGGGGACCACCGCGATGACAGCACGCCGTCGTGCACAGCCGGGCTCGCGATTGACATCGATCAAATGCCGGCGGTTGCGTCGGCGCTAGCGTTCGCCCATTCGATGTCTCGTCCCGGAGCAGCCATGGGCGCCACGCCTGCCGCAGAACTGGAGCGCCTGCTGGGTACCGCCGCCGTGCGCCGCTCGCACGGACGGCGCCTGCTGCTCGGACTGCTCGCGATCGCCATCGCGATCGCCGTCGTCATCGCGCTGCGCCTGTGGCGATCCGGCGATGCCGCGCCGCCGGCCTACCACACCACCGCCGCCACACGCGGCGACCTGACCGTCAGCGTATCCGCGACGGGTAACCTGAAGCCCACCACCCAGGTCGACGTCGGCAGCGAACTGTCCGGCATCATCGACAGCGTTGCCGTCGACGCGAACGCGCACGTCGCCGCCGGGCAGGTGCTGGCACAGCTCGACACGGCACGACTGCGCGATCAGGCCGAGAAATCACGCAGCGCCGTCACGAGTGCACAGGCCCAGACCCGCCTCGCGGAAGCCACTGCGCACGAAGCGGAACTGGCCCTGCAACGGCTGCGCGACATCGCCCGCCTCAGCGGCGGCACGCTGCCTGCGCGCGCCGATCTGGACGCCGCCGAGGCGGCGGCGGCGCGCGCCCGGGCGGCAGTGGCCAGCGCCGTGGCCGTCACGGCGCAGGCGCGCGCCGCGCTGCGCTCCGACGAAACCAACATGGCCAAGGCATCGATCCGCTCGCCGATCGACGGCGTCGTGCTGGCGCGCAAGATCGAACCGGGACAGACCGTGGCGGCATCACTGCAGGCGCCGGTGCTGTTCACCATCGCGTACACCTTGTCGCAGATGGAACTCGACGTCGATGTGGACGAAGCCGACGTGGGCAGCGTACGCGAGGGCCAGGAAGCGACGTTCACCGTCGACGCCTATCCGGCGCGGGTGTTCACGGCGCGCGTGCGCCGCGTCGATCTCGGCTCGCAGGTCAAGGACGGCGTGGTCTCCTACGTCGCCGTGCTCGAGGTACGCAACGACGATCTGGCGCTGCGCCCCGGCATGACGGCGACCGCCGACATCGTCACAACGACGGTGCGTGACGCCGTGCTCGTGCCCAGCGCCGCGTTGCGCTTCTCGCCCGAGACGGAAACGGCGCCGCGGGCATCCGGCAGCCTCGTCGAACGACTGCTGCCGCGCATGCCGCGCGCTCCCGTCGCCCGGCCGACGCGCGGCGCACAGCAGGTCTGGGTGCTCCGCGATGGCCTGCCCGCGCCCGTGGCCGTGAGCGTGGGTGCCAGCGACGGGCGTCTGACAGAGATCGTTTCGGGGCTCGATGCCGGCACGCCCGTGATCACCGAAGCCTCGGCATCGCCATGACGGCGCCCGCGGCCAGCGACGTGCCACTGCTGCGCCTGCGCGGCGTGACCAAGACCTACGGCACGGGGAGCGCAACCCTGCAGGCCCTGCGCGGCGTCGATCTCGACGTGGGCGAGGGCGAGTTCATCGCGATCATGGGTCCGAGCGGCTCGGGCAAGTCGACCGTGATGAACATCCTCGGCTGCCTCGACGTGCCGACCACGGGCAGCTACGAATTCCGCGGCGTCCGCGTCGACGGGCTTTCCCGCAACCAGCGCGCACTGCTGCGGCGCCATTGCCTCGGCTTCGTGTTCCAGGGCTACAACCTGCTGGCGCGGACGTCCGCACTGGAAAACGTCGAGCTGCCGCTGCTCTACCGCGGCGAATCCGCCGCCGAGCGACATGCCCATGCCCGCGCCGCACTCGCCGCCGTCGGTCTCGCGGATCGCGAGGCACACACGCCCGCCGAACTCTCGGGCGGCCAGCAACAGCGCGTGGCGATCGCCCGCGCCATGGTGACCGGACCCGACGTGCTGCTCGCCGACGAACCGACCGGCAACCTCGACACCCAGCGCAGCCGCGAAATCATGGACGTCATTTCCGGCCTCAATCGCGACCGCGGCATCACGGTGCTGATGGTCACGCACGAGCCGGACATGGCCGCCTACGCGCGCCGCGTGGTGCGCTTCGTCGACGGATGCGTCGCCAGTGACGAGCGCCGCCCATGATCTGGAGCGCACTGCAGCTGTCGCTGAAGGAAATCCGCCGAAACCTGCTGCGCTCGTTCCTGACCATCCTTGGCGTCGTGATCGGCGTCGGCGCCGTGATCACCATGGTCACGCTCGGCAACGGCGCCACGCGCGCCATCGCCGACCAGATCGAGGGACTGGGCAGCAACATGCTGATCCTGCGCCCCGGGCAGCGCCTGGGCCCCGGGCGCGACGCCGCCGGAGCACCGCCGTTCGATCCCGCGGACGCCCGGGCGATCACCGACCAGATCGGCTCGCTCGACGCCGTCGCGCCGTCAGTGACCCGCAGCCTCACGGTCGTACGGCTCGCCAACAACTGGTCGACGACCATCGTCGGCAGCCCGCCGGCCTATTTCCGTGCGCGCAACCTGCAGCTCGCCCAGGGCCGCCTCTACACCGACGCCGAAGAGCGCGCCGGCCGGGCCGTCTGCGTGATCGGCGAAACCGTGCGGCGCGAGCTGTTCGGACGCGAGAACCCCATCGGCGGCGCCATCCGCATCCGCGGCTTTTCCTGCGACGTGATCGGACTCCTCGTGGCCAAGGGCCAGGCCGCGATGGGCATGGACCAGGACGACGTCATCCTCATGCCGATGCACACCGTGCAGCGCAGGCTGCTGGGCAGCCGGGACGTCGAGTCCATCGTACTCGCCGTGTCCCGGGGCGCCTCCATCGACCGCGCCAAGGCCGCTGTCGAACGGCTGATGCACCAGCGGCGCCACATCGCCGCCGGCGAGAACGACGACTTCACCGTGCTCGACACACGCCAGATCGCCGATGCGCTGTCCAGCACCACGCGCGTGATGACCGTGCTGCTCAGTGCGGTCGCCGCCGTGAGCCTGCTCGTCGGCGGCATCGGCATCATGAACATCATGCTGGTGTCGGTCACCGAGCGGACACGCGAGATCGGCATACGCCTCGCGATCGGCGCACTTGAACACGAGGTGCTGCTGCAGTTCCTGATCGAGGCGGTCGTGCTCTCGGCGCTCGGCGGCCTGCTCGGCATCGTACTGGCGGCCATCGGCTCGGCATGGGCGGCCTCGGCCATGCACCTGCCGTTCCTGTTCGACGTGCAGATCAACGTGCTCGCCTTTGTCTTCTCGGCGGCGATCGGCATCGTGTTCGGCTACTTTCCGGCGCGCCGCGCGGCGCGCCGCGACCCCATCGACGCCTTGCGCCACGAATGAGCCGCGCTGCCGTGCCCGGCGCCCAGCCGCGGCTCAGGGAACGCCTCCACCTTCCGATCAGCAAATGACCAACGGTGGGTCACCTACGCCTGAACCGAAGGCCTTCACGATCGAAAATCTGATCAAATCGACGCCGCGCGGGATGTAGTTTCTTCTGCCGCGCAGACGCCTGGCGCACTTCGCCGGACAGTGCTCCGACCGGCGCATCGAGCCGCACGACGAGGTAGCGCAGGAAGAACTGCGTGACCGGTCCGACGCCGAGTGCGAACACGAGGGTGCCCAGCCCGACGGTGCCGCCGAGCACGACGCCAATGGCCAGCACGCCGACTTCGATCAAGGTGCGCACACGCCGTATCGACCAGCCGGTGCGTCGCGCCAGGCCTGTCATCAGGCCGTCGCGAGGACCGGGCCCCAGCTGTGCACCGACGTACAGCGCCGTGGCAAACGCGCAGACCACGACGCCACCCAGCAGGTAGAGCCCACGCAGCGCGAGTGTCTGCGGCGTGTCGATCAGGGCCAGACTGGCGTCGGCGAACGGTCCCAGCAGAACCGTGTTGGCCAGCGTGCCCAGGCCCGGCATCTGGCGCAGCGGGATCCACGCGAGCAGCACGGCCAGCGCCGCGAGAATCATCACCACGCCGAAGGACAGCGGCAGGTGCCGCGCAACCCCCAGATGAAACACGTCCCAGGGCGATGCACCGAGTGCGCCCTCGATCATCAGCGCGATCGCGACGCCGTACAGCCACAGGCCGGCCAGCAGGCGCAGCACGCGTTCGGGGAGGCGCCCGGCACGAAGCTGGGCGACAGGGCCAAGATTGGCCAGACCAACAGGCGATGTGTGCGGTTTCATGGGGCCATCCTCGCGTCAATTGGCACTTCACCATAGATCCAATCTGCCGATAATGGCTCTCATGAACCGCTCGCTATCCCCGGAACGCCTTGCCGCCCTCGTCGCAAACTTCAGCCGCGCACCGGCCTATCGCGGCCTGCGCCAGGCACTGCAGGAGCTGATCGGCGACGGCCGCATTCCACTCGGCACGCGCCTGCCGAGCGAACGCGACGTCGCGCGCGTACTGGAGGTCTCGCGCAACACGGTGACCCGTGCCTACGCCGACCTCGTTGCCGCAGGATTCGCCTCGGCCCGCCAAGGCTCGGGCACCTATGCGGCCGTACCACTGGACCGTCGCCGTGCCCACGACCGGGCGCTTCACGCGCGAACGGCAGCGTCGCCGTCCGACGGCGCCATCGATCTCCACTGCGCGGCGAGCGGCGCGACGCCGGGCGTCGCGGCTGCCTACGAGCGCGCCCTTGCGGTGCTGCCGTCCTATCTCGCGAGCGACGGCTATCTTCCGTCCGGCCTGCCGGCGCTGCAGGCGCTGATCGCCGAGTCGTACGCGCACCGCGGTGTGCCGACGAGCCCCGAGCAGATCGTGATCACGTCCGGCGCGCTCGCGGCCATCGCCGTCGTGGCGCGGGCCCTCTCACGACCCGGCGACCGCGTGATGATCGAATCGCCGGTCTATCCCAACGCGATCGAGGCGTTGCGGCTCGGCGGCGGCCGTCCGGTCAGCGCGCCGCTCGGCGATCCGCTGTCCAACGACGGCTGGGACCTGGATGGCATCGACGCCACATTGCGACAGACCTCGCCCCACCTCGCCTATCTCATCCCCGACTTCCAGAATCCCACCGGCTTCCGCATGAGCGATGCCGCCCGCGCCCGCTACGCCGCGGCACTGCGGGCGACGCGCACCATCGCGATCGTCGACGAGGCCCTGCAGGCAACCGCGCTGTCGGATGCACCACCGACAGCTCCGTTCGTCGCGCACGCCCCCGACGCGGTCACGGTGGGCAGCGTATCGAAGCTGTACTGGGGCGGACTGCGCGTGGGCTGGATCCGCGCGGGGCGCGGTCTCATTGACCGCCTCGTCGCCGCACGCGTGCAGCTCGACCTCGGCACCTCGCTGTTCGACCAGCTGGTCGTGGCCGAACTGATGGGCACGGCTACCATCGCGGCCACGCGCCGCACCCAGTTGCGCCAGCGCCGCGACGCCCTCGCGGCGGCCCTGCGCGAACGCCTGCCGGACTGGCGCTTCCGGCTGCCCGACGGCGGCCTGACGCTATGGCTGCAACTGCCGCAGGGGGGCAGCGCCACCCAGCTCGCGTCCGACGTCGAACCCGCGGGCGTGCATCTGGCTCCCGGCCCCGTGTTCAGCGTCGAAGGCGGCCTCGACAACTGGCTGCGCTTTCCCTACGCGCGACCCGAGGAGCAGCTCGTGGAGGCGGTCGAGCGCATCGCTGCGGCATGGTTGGCAGCAACGCCAGGGCCAGCCCGTCAGCGCCGATCACATCCGTTGATCGCCTGAGTGAGACCGCGAGGGGCGAGCGCGCGTTGCGGCGCTCCAACGCATCCGCCGTCAAGAATCGCGCGCGCCGACCGATGCCGGCTATCGTGGCCTGCCGGGCACTGTTCGCCGCGCTCGACGCGGCGCGAAAGACACTGCCAGACCGACACGCTGCATCGCGTCGTGTCAACGACGACGGCATCATGTCGAGGCCACGAGTACCCGCACGCGAACCAACTCAGCCCCGGCCACGACCATGAAACCCGACCCACTGACCTGGAAACCCGACCTCGTCGACGTCGACTGGGACGCCCTTTCCGAGCTCTACCGCATCGCGCCGCTCGGCGAGAAAAGGCCCGAGGACCTGCGTGTCTCATTCGGCAACAGCCGCTACACCTGCCTGATCTTCGACGGCGAGACACTGGTCGGTGCGGGCCGCGCCCTGGCCGATGGCGTCGACTGCAGCTATCTCTGCGATGTCGCCGTGCATCCGGATTACCAGGGCACGGGCCTGGGCAAGGCCATCATCCAGTGGCTCCGCGACCGGTCCGCAGGGCACCGCAAGATCATTCTGTACGCGAACCCGGGGAAGGAAGGCTTCTACGCGAAGCTCGGCTTCCGACGCATGCTCACGGCCATGGCGATCTTCGCGAACCAGCCGCGCGCCGTCGCGACCGGACTCGTGTCAGAGGACTGAGGGCGCCGGGCCGCGCGATCACGCCCTCATTCTGCGTCGGGTGCCGCGCGTCGCGTCGCGGGCTCGAAGCCGTCCGCGAAAATGCTCCCGCCCCCGGCGGGCAGCGGATAGCGATGCCCCAGGGCACTCAGTCGCGGATCGCCCGCGGGCAAACGCGTCAAGGCGCCGCTGCCCACCAGATCCGAACTCGCGCTGACCACGCTGCCGGATGCCGCCGTGTCCAGGCTGTGGGTGTTGCGCCAGGTCGCCCAGCTCATGTTCATGGGCGAGCCGCCGCATTCGGTGTCGCGCATCGCGTTCGTGCTCGCCGTCTCCAGCCGGTTGGCCTGCGCCCGGAACTGCTGCGCGAAGCCGGCGGGCACGCTGCCCAGGCAGGAAGCCCACGCATAGGGCGCCGGGGTCGAACGGATCAGATTGTGACTCATGCGTGTTCCTGCGCTGTCCGCATTGAACACACCCCAGCGCAGCACCACGCCGCCGCCGACCAGCGTGTTGTGGTGCACGTCGTGCTCGCGCAGGTGGCAGCCCGGATTCTGGACACATTGCCCACCGAGCAACACACCGGTATTGATCATCAGATTGTGGTGAATGTGCACGTTTTCCGAGTTGTACTGCGCCGAGATCTGGATGCCGTTGTTGTTCGCGAACCCGGCTGCGTATTCGATGAAGTTCTCGCGATAGACATTGCGCTGCGAGTTGTCCTTGTCATGCACGCCGGAGGTCGAAGCCCCGAGCTGCACCTGATTGTTCTCGAACAGTGAATCGCCCGCGTCGAACCACGTGGTGGCGTACCCGGCCGGATAGTTCTTGAACTCCGAATCCTGCACCAGGAAGCGGTGCCGCGTGAGTTCGCCACCCCAGCCATGGATGTAGGCCGGGTTCTCGCCCGCGTTGGCGACGACGCCATCCAGGAACCGGACATTGCGCAGCACCAGTCCGGGTAGCGATGGATCGCTCACGATGCCGTACTGGCGTACGCCAGTGATATCGACACCCTCCAGACGCGCAGCCGGCGCCTGGTCGAAACGCACGGTGATGTCGCCCGTCTGCGCGAGCGAGACCACCGGCGCTTCATCCGGATACGCAAAGATCTGCCGTGTACGCCCGTCGATCAGATCGAAGCGGCCGGTATAGGTGCCGGCACGCAGTATCAGCGCCTGCGTCGACGCCCCCTGGCCCAGCGCATACGGAATGCTCCGGAATGGCTGCGCGATGCTGCCGCGCCCGGGCGAATCCACACCATTGGGCGCGACGAACAGGAAGCGGTCGGTCGCCGCCGTCACCACGAACGTGCGCTGCGCAACTTTCTGCACGATACCGCTGTCGCGCACTTCGATATCGAACTCAAAGCTGCCGGCCGCAGCGGGGACGAAGCGCAGCGTGCCGCGCCGGAAGTCGAGGCTGACCGCCGCGGACGACATGGCCTGCCCGTTGAAGCGCACGCCCAGCAGGCGGAATTCGTACGGAAACTGGCCGCCCACGACACCAGGCCGACTCTCATACGCCAGACCGGGATACGCCGTGGCCCGCAACCCGACACCGCCCAGCCACCAGGACAGGGGCTCGTCGGGCAGCGTGGCCGGCACCGTGATCCGGGGTGCGACGGTGTGCACGCAGCGGACGAATACCGGCGCTGCGGAAGCGGGCACCAGCGCCGGGGCCTGCGCCGACAGCGCGCAGCTCTGGCCGCCCGGCTGCGACAGCACTTCGATCTGCAACGGCGTCCCCGCCTCCGCCTGGCCGACCACCAGCGGTCCGTTCAGGCTGGCGTCGACCGTGACGCCGCCCTGGCGCAGCGAGACGCTGTTGCCCAGGGCCAGACCTTCGAGCCGGACATTGACCGGCACCAGGGTGCCGGCGGGCGCCAGGGGCGGGACGCAGAGGAGCAGTGCCGCCCACACACCGCAGAGACCGCGATTCGCACGCCGTACATCGGCCACGGCACGACCGGCAAACCCGACAACGACAAATGGATTCATGCGCAATTTCCCGATGGCAGATAAAGAAAACAAGAACCCCCTACCGGATGCATCTCGCCTTATTCGAAGCCATCGGCAAATACACCGTCCGGCGGGACGATATCCGCGCCGTGGCGGCCCAGATACTGACTGCGCCAGCTGCCCTGCAGGCGGTGCTGCGGGTCGAGGATGCCGTCAGCACGGCAACCCGAGGATGCGGGCATGCGTCATTGGCACCGGACTGGGCGATCCAGCACGAAGCGCGCCGAGGATGCGCGCCGTCACTGGCCACGCTCCCGGATGGCACCCGCCCGCCGGCAACCGATCGCGCACACATACCTGCGCAGTCTGCCCGGCCCGAAACTCCGGCGTGATGCGCGGAATCACGGATTGCGCATCCGGATCGCGACGATCACTCCGATGTCGAGACGCTGCAGTCCATCGCGGTGCAGTCCGCCCGGCGCAACGGGTTCGTGCTGACGACAACGCGAGCGAGCGACGGGGCGTGCGTATCGGCGGCCGCAGTCGAAGGGGGGTGAGAAAGGCGGGCTAGTGACGTACCAGCGCTATGCCGATTTCCAGCGCAATGAGCAGGATGATCGCGATCTCGAGCACCTCCGCGCGCCGGCTCGATGCCTCCTCGTACAGCGCCGAATACGTATCGCGGATGAGGGCGAGCTTGCGGTCGACGGCGGCGCTCACATCAGGCACCCGGAACAAGTCCAGTGCCGCGCTGTAGACCCGCGCGAGGTAGACGTCTTCGGTGACCTGCAACGCGTTGTCCACCTTTTCCGTGAGCTCGGTGACTTCGGCCACCAGCGTGTACAGCCGTCGGGCCAGATGCGCGAACCGGCGCGCGGCGAGCAGCGACCGCGCGCTGCGCGCCTTCTCTACCCGCGCGTACATCAGCGGCAGTTCATCGTCCAGCAATTCATCGTAGTAGCGGAATTCGACGAGCTGCGCGTTCGCGATCTCGATGACGTCGGCCACGTCGGAATCGCCGCGCGGCTCGTAGATGAAGGCACGATCCCAGGTCAGCACGACGAGATCGTCGGTGTAGTAGGAAAAACTGCGCCGCAGGATGTCGCGTGACACGTCCTCGGACAAGGGCCGGGTTTCGCCCGAGAGCAGCCCGGCCAGATCGACCCTGTCGCGGAGTGTCGCGCCGCTCAGCGGCTCGGCCAGCGCATGCACGACGCAGAGCAGGTAATCCTCCTGCAGCAGGGACGTACCGGGGCGATCGAGCGCCGGGGCAATGATGCCGCACACCCGATCGAGCAATGCCGACCAGAATGTGCCGTTGGTCGACGGGCCAACGGCGCCATCGAGCGCGTTGCAGCGCGCGGAAAACGCGTCCCAGGACAGGTCACCGACCGGCACGCGGGCGGACAGCGCGACGACGCCGAAGTCATAGAGCCTCGCGCTGACGATGGCCTGCATTGCGCCACCAGCCAGCTCGATCGTGGTTTCCCCGAGCGGCACCTCCAGCGGAGGGACGTTGAACGACACGGCCTTCGGTGCTGCATTGATCAGGCGACCGCGGCTACCGGCACTGCCGACGTGTCGAGCCCACAGCGTCTGCGCGCTGACGATATCGATGGCGTAGGCAACATCGAACAGTCGCGTCGCCACGATCCCGCCCGCCCGGATGATCACGCTGGACATGCCCTTCTCCTGATGAGCGCGTTTGCCGGCGCGGCGGCGCCGCCTGGACAGCACCGCCGTCGTCGCATCACCACAGGCCTATGGCGCAACCCGGCGACTGCCCCGACGAGCGGATGACGCCGATCCTAATGCGCCCCCTGTTTCAGGACACCCACTTTTCTGGCCCCCCCTGCTTCAGGACACCCACTTTCCCGCGCCGCCGTTAACCGCCGTCCCGGCTCAAATTCTGGAGGCTCAAATTCTGGACACCCACCCAGGCGCTGCTGCTCCACCGCCATTTCAGAACGCCGTTTCAGGACACCCGCCGTTTCAGGACACCCACTTTTCCGCGCTGCCGTTAACCGCCATCGCCGCTCGATTTCTGGACGGCGACGCGTTTTTCCGGTTTCAGCGGTTACAGGACAGCCACTCGGGCGCTGCGGCTCCGCCCCCCCTGTTTCAGGACACCCACTTTGCCGCTGCTTGAGCCCATCCAGGCGCTGCCGCTCCAATGCAGATGCCGCTTCATCTCCCCGGGTATCCGGGCACGCACTTTCGGGTACTTTCCGCGTTCACCCCAGAATCCATCGACCGGTCGGACATCCACGCTGCACCGGCGCGCATCAGGAGCGCATCCACCCGTGAAGCCTGTCTACAAGATCGTCGACGCCAACCTCTGGAAAGTCGCGGAAGCGTGCGGCACCTTCACCGGCAGCGATGCCGACAAACGCGACGGATTCATCCACTTGTCAACCGCCGCGCAGCTGGAGCGCACCGCCCGCACGCACTTCCGGGGGCTGGACGACCTGCTCCTCATCGCCGTCGATGCTACGCACCTCGGCAACGCGCTGAAATACGAGGCTTCACGCAGCGGCGATCGGTTTCCACATCTCTACGCAACCCTGCCCATGGCCGCGGTGCGCTCGGTCCGACCACTGCCACTGGACGCCGAGGGCAATCCGGTCTTGCCGAATGGACTGGACTGAGTCGCAGGCGCGCAACTGCCGGCTTGCGCACAATCGCACTTCGTGAACTCGTTGGCATTTTCCCGTCTCTCATGACTGCGCACGCGCACCCGCGTCAACCGGAAATGTGCCAATGCGTTGAGCGCCCGGCGTTCGCACCAATGGGGTGCGGCCGATATCAAGGACTGACGATGAAAGCGACCGTGTGGGGTATTGCAGGCCTGTGTCTGGCAGTGACCGTCGCGCTGGGCGGTTCCCGCGCCGCCCGGGCCGAGAACGGAGAAAGTGATGAACTGCCAGTGTCGTGCGTTCCGGGCGAGCCGGACTGCTGGCAGACGATCAAACCAGCGGAGGTGGACGTCCGCTGGGCCGACGCGCGCTGCAATGACGGCACGCCGGGCGGCTACGAATTCCGGCCGTCACCGACCGGGTCCAATGAATGGGTGATCCTGTTCGAAGGGGGCGGCAGCTGCGACGACCTGACCCTGGCCTGCGCGCAGCGCGGCGCGCGCCTGACGACCACCTCCCCCGTGAGCAACGGCACCTGGACGACGCGGGCGACCGGCGGCGTGCTCAATCCGCGCAGCGAGGTAAATCCGGATTTCCATGCGGCGAATCTGGTACAGCTGCACTACTGTTCCAGCGACCAGTGGTCGGGGGCGACGTCGCGACGGCGCATCACCTCGGCGACGCCGCAGTGCACCAGTGAGGAGAAGTGCGGCTGGTTTTTCTCTGGCCGGGCGAACGCGCGTCGGGCCATCGAGTCACTGCGCCGCGACCACGGGCTGCGCGACGACGGCAGCCAGCGCGTGCTGTTCGTAGGTACCTCGGCCGGCGGCTTCGGCCTCGCCTCGAACGCCGAGACCATGACCGCGCTGCTGCCCAGCACGCATGCAGCCGACGGCCTGCGCTTCGTTCTCGACGGCGCATTCGTGCTGGACGGATGGAACGTGCCGAAACACTACATTGGCGACAGCAACGTCACCTCGGCCGACAAAGTCGCGCTGCAGAACTGGCGCTTCTGGCGTGCCGCCTACGATACGTTCTGCGAAGACCGGCTCGTCGCCCTCGGCCTGCATCCGTCGCTGTGCACATTCCTGTCGGTGGACTATGCGTATCTGACGTCACCGCCGCCCGAGGGACTCGGCCTGCGGGTGCTGATCCAGAACAGCACACTGGACAGCGTCGCGACCACGCGGCTGAGCCTGACCACCCTCACGGATCCGGCACGCAAGGCCTGGCGCTGCGCCATGACGGAAGCGCTGAGTGCGGCGCCGTGGCTGTTCAGCAGCGGCGAGGTCTATCACACGCTGACCGCAACCAACCGGTTCAACGCCGGCCCCGCCGGCAGCACCTATCGCGACCTGCTCGGCGAGTTCTGGCACGACGCCGCGCCGCGACAGATCGTCGTCGGCAACCCGCCCTGCCCGTGAACCCGTCGTCTCGCACCGACTCACCGGTCCTGCCGCACCACGGACATTGCTCCAGCTGATGGTCGCGACGGCACCGGCCGTCGCGACATCGCCGTGCGCCAGCGATGACCCACATGCGACGCCCCCGATGCAGCTACCGGCGCGGCGCTCTCGACCACCCGGCCACATCACCCACCATCAGCTCGGCAAACGTCGTCGGGCTCATGGCCCCAGCATTCCCGGCACCCGCTCCACGAGCGCATCGATCGCAGTGCGTGTCTTGGACGGCAGGTAGCGCGACTGCGGCCACACGGCGTGGATCTCGCTGGCCACCGTGTGCTGGCTGCTCGTGACCAGCGTCAGCTCTCCGCTCGCCAGACGCGGCGCGATCAACCAGCACGGCAACCAGGCAAGGCCATGGCCGGCGACGGCGGCGTCCGCAATGGCCTGCACGTCATCGAAACGCAGACGGCTCGGGATCACGGGTTCGCGCAGCTCGCCGTCGTCATCGCGGATGCGCCACTGCGCCGACGATCCATTGAGGCCATAGACGATGGCCGCATGCGTTCCGAAATCGTCGAGGCCGCGGGGCATGCCGCGCTGGGCCAGATAGGACGGGGCTGCACAGATGCCCATGGCCTGCGAGCCCAGCCGACGCGCCGCCAGGGTCGCACTGTCGCGCAGTGGCCCGATGCGGACGGCAAGGTCGAACCCTTCCTCGACCAGATCGACCACGCGGTCGCTGAAGGACATTTCCACCTGCAGCCGGGGATGCTCCTGCGCCAGGGCTCTCAGCACCGGCGCGACACAGTGTCGCCCGAACAGGAGCGGCGCACTGACGCGCAGCCGTCCGACGGGTTCACGCCGGCCGCTGTCGAAGGCAGCCTCCGCCGCGTCGAGCTCGGCCAGCGCACGTACGCAGCGCTCGTAGTACGCCTGGCCGTCCTCAGTCAGGCTCTGTTGTCGCGTCGTACGCTGGAACAGGCGTGTGCCCAGGCGTCGTTCCAGACGCGCAATGGTCTTGCCGACGGCCGAGCGCGTCAGGCCCATGCGCTCGGCTGCCAGCGCGAAGCTGCCCGCGTCCACGGTCTGGACGAAGGTGTCGATACCGGTCAGCCGATCATTCATGGGACCATTGGTTCCAAATGGGATACACAGATAGTATCCAATCTCTCCACTGAGGACACACAAGAACCTATATCGTGCACCGCCATCCCGCCCCGGTAGGCCATCGCGGCGGGTTACCTTTCCCAACGGAGCACGTCATGAAGGCTTACCACGTCCACCCCGGCCAGAATTTCGATGGCATCGTGCCGATCGAACGCACCTTGCCGCCTCCCGGCCCGCATGAGGTGCAGGTACGCATCCGCGCGGTCGCGCTCAACTACCGCGACCTCATGCTGATCCGCGGCGACTACAACGGCGGCAATTCCGCGCCGGTGGTTCCGGCCTCCGACGGTGCCGGCGATGTGATCGCCATCGGCGATCAGGTCACCCGTTTTCGCGTGGGCGACCGCGTCGCAACCACGTTCTTCGCCGCCTGGGTCGAGGGGCGCCAGACGCCGGAAAAATCGCGCCTCTCGTTCGGCGGGTCGATCGACGGCACACTCGCGCAGGAAATCGTCATATCGCAGGACGCGCTGTTCAGGGTTCCGGACCATCTGGACTATCACGAGGCCGCCACACTCACCTGCGCGGGTGCAACAGCGTGGAACGCGCTGTTTGTCGAAGGCAACGCCCGGCCCGGCGGCAGCGTGCTGCTGCTGGGCACCGGCGGTGTGTCGATATGGGCCCTGCAGCTGGCGAAGGCCGCCGGCCTGCACACGGTGATCACGTCATCCAGCGACGCGAAGCTCGAGCGCGCGCGCCAGCTCGGCGCGAACACGACGATCAACTACACGACGACGCCCGACTGGCAGGAAGAGGTCCTGCGGGCGACCGGCGGCGACGGCGTCGACATCGTGGTCGAGGTCGGCGGTGCCGGCACCCTGAAGAAATCGCTGCTGGCCACGCGCATGGGCGGCACGGTCGCCATCGTCGGCGGCGTTTCCGGCTGGGCCAGCGAAATCGATCCCTTCCAGGTGATCCGCGGCGCCAGGCACGTGACCGGCATCTACGTCGGCAGCCTGGTCATGCTGGAGGATCTCGCCCGCTTCGTCGCCTTGCACCGGATCAGACCCGTGGTCGATCGCGTGTTTCCGTTCGATCAGGCGCGTGCTGCCTATGAGCATCTCGACAGCGGCAGCCATTTCGGCAAAGTCGTGATCGCCGTGGATTGAAACGAAGCCCATTGCTCATCTGGCCGGCAACGCCTTGACGGGCAGGCGCCCAACTGTCGCGATGTCTTCGCGTGTTCTGAGTCCTCGCCGGCCGCGCGCTCCAGCGCGCGTGACCGGACCCGCTCACACCACGTCCCAGCTGACCGCGCCCTTGTCGAGTATCACCTGGGCCAGCGACTCCAGGGACCGGTCTTCATTGATGGCCATGCCGCGGACGTTGCGGCGCAGGCGCCGGCGGGCCTGACGTGTGAAGACCTCGGCGATCATCACGGCGCTTTCCTTGTCGGGGTGATCGTTGCGCACGAGGCTGTCGGCACGTGAGATCACGCACAGACCGACGAACAGATCGATCGCGATGTCGGCGATGCGCTTCTGCGCGTGCTGCTGGTCGGCAATGGTCTTGCCATACTGGCGCAGCAGCGCGTCGGCGGCCTTGCTGAGTTCGACCGTGTATTTTTCATAGGTAGCGGCGGCCTTGCGCAGGCTCGGGTGCAGTTCGCGCAGGATCTTGTCGGTGCCGTAGCCGGTGGTCTCGCTGGCCCGGCGGCGAACGTAGGTACCGAGGACGCCGAAGCCTTTGATCGGATCGTTGAAGATGTTGCCGATGGCGGACTTGAGTTCGCCGAGCGTAGTGCCAACGTCCTTGAGACCGGACAGGGCGATGTAGAGGCGCAGGATTTCGTTGGTTCCCTCGAAGATCGACAGGATGCGCGTGTCGCGCGTGATCTGCTCGTACGGATACTCGCGCATGAAACCGTTGCCGCCGGCGATCTGCAGCGCTTCGTAGCTCGCGCGCTGCACGGCTTCGCTCGCGAAGACCTTGCTGATCGCGGCCTCGACCGAGTAATCGGTGCAGCCCGAATCGATGTAGTGGGCGACCATCCAGACCGCGCTTTCGGCCGCGAAGCAGTCGACCGACATCTGCGCGATCTTCTCGCGCACGAGACCGAATTCGGCCACGGGCCTGCCGAACTGTTTCCTGTCCCTGGCCTGCGCGCAGGCCAGCCGGATCAGTGTCTTCATACCGCCGACGGCACCGCCGCCGAGACCGGTACGGCCGTTGTTGAGAATGGCCATCGCCACTTTGAAACCCTTGCCGACCTCGCCGAGCACCTGGTCGGCCGCCAGCCTCACGTCGCTGAAGGCGACGGTCGTCGTGCTGGACGCACGGATTCCCATCTTGTCTTCGTGCGGACCGTGGCTGACACCAGCCTGGCCGGCCTCGACGATGAACGCCGTCATCTTGCCTTCGGGCGTGTCGGTCTTGGCGAACACCGTGTAGAAATCGGCGATCCCGCCGTTCGTGATCCAGATCTTTTCGCCGTTGAGCGTCCAGGTACCGTCATCGTTGCGCACGGCCCTGGTGCGCACCGAGGCGGCATCGGACCCCGCACCGGCTTCGGTCAGACAGAACGCAGCGATGATTTTCCCACTGGCAAGGTCCGGCAGATAGCGGGCTTTCTGCGCATCGGTGCCGAACAGCAGCAGCCCCTTCATGCCGATGGAGCTGTGCGCGCCGATCGTCAGCGAGACCGATGAGTCGTGCGAACTCGTCTGCGCCAGCACCCGCGCATAGGCCGCGTTGGAGAGCCCGAGTCCGCCGAACTCTTCCGGGATGATGAGCCCGAACAGGCCCATGTCACGAAGCGCCTGAATGAATTCCGGCGGCTGCTCGGCGCTACGGTCATAGTGTTTTAGGTCGGTGTGCCGCGGCGCGAGGAAATCGTCGATCGCATCGAGCATCGCGCCCAGCATGTCGCGGTCACGCTCGCGCATGACCGGATACGGGAACAGGTTTTCCTCGACGATTTCGCCGAAGAACAGATTCTTCGCAACGCTCTGATCACGACGCAGCGTATCGCTGCCGGCGGCTGCGGGGGGCGAAGTCGTGGATTCCATGGCGGCTCCAGAGCGCAAAGCGGTAGCGCAGTGTCGGCCGCACGCGGCGAGCGGTGCAAGCAGATTAGTGGGTTGAGCGCTTGGAAAGAATGTGATTGCCGGCGGTGCTGCGCCGCATCACGAAGCCGGCGTACTGCGTCGCCGCAGCCCGCGGGTTTTCGCGGCGAACGCACATGCGTGTATCGCGCGGTTTTCGAGGTTCTGCCGTGTCACGGGACGCAACGGCCAGTCTGTCCCTGCCTGTCTGCGCGACGGCACGGAGAGGACAGCCCGCCCCGGGGCGAACCGCGGCGGGGGCACTATGGCGCCTCGAGCCCGTCGGCAAACAGCACGTCACCGACACCGCTGGCAATGAACACGTCGGAAAAGTGATTGTTGGCGTCATTGGTAACGAGGTTGCCCGCGCGCGTCGCGAACACCAGATGATCGTCACCGGCGAAACGGTGCGATGCGACGTACTGACTGATGTCGGCCGGGGTGACGAGACTCAGGTTTGCGCTACGGCGGTCGTAGAGGTAGAGCTGATCGACGAACGACGCTTCGGGATCGATCAGGCCGCTGTCGGGACAGTAGCAGCGGAACGCCACGCGCGTTCCGTCGGCCGAGAGCTCCGCATAGGTGCCCGGATTCTCCATCGGCTTCCCGGACGCCGCACGGCTCACCAGTTCGATGCCGCCTGCGCCTCGATCCCGGACGTACAAGCCCCCCACGACGCCCGGTACCAGTGCCTGGGCGGTGCTGAACAGGATCTCGCGTCCGTCGCGGGAAATGCCGAGCGGCACGCTGTCGGCGGTGAGCGGGTTGCCCGCCGCATCGAGGCTCACGCGTTCGATCTGCGCAGTCTCGCGATCGAACACAAACAAGTCGACGACACCGTTGGTATCGCCATCGACGAGGTCACTCGCGGCGTGTCCGAACAGCACGTGCCGGCCGTCGCCAGACAGGCGCAGGCCTCCCGGGCTGCCGACGGGCTGCCCGCCCGCGCGCCGGCTCACGAGCGTCAGTGTGCCGGCGACGAGGTCGCTCACGAAATAGTCGCCGAGCGGGTTCGGAGCAATGGACAGCAGATTCGTCGCCTTCGTGTAAAAAGCCACGACATGGCCATCATCCGATACGTCGGCGAGAATCACGTCGGCATTCGCCTCGACACCCTGGACGTCACGGCTCACGAGCTGCATGACGTCGGCGACGCGATCGTAGCGGAACACCTGACGCCGGGCTCCGGTCGCGCCAGCCGCCAGCGCGGCGCAATTCTCGAACACGACGAAGCGGCCGTCATCGGAAACGCGCGACTCCCCGGCACCGCAGTCTGCCTGGCCACCACCCGGCAGCCGGTTCACGCGCAGCGTGGTGCCAAGCACGCGGTCGCGCAGGAACAGGTCGAAACGGGCGTTGGTATCGCCAACGACGAAATTGCTCGCGAGCGAGCTGAAGACGACGTAGCGACCGTCGGCGCTCGCGTCGCTGGCGTCCCAGAGCCCACTGTCGTGATCGGCGGCAGCCATCGGCGTGTCGAGCGGACGGCTGACGCGGCGCACGGTGGACTGCGCCAGATCGGCGCGATAGAGATTTCCGAAGATGGTGTGGTACCAGTCATAGATCGCGCTGCTTTCGAAGCGGCAATACGCGGTCGAGCCGTCGCCGTCGAGATGGCAGTCACTGACCTCATCCCCCCAGGAGGGTGGCTGCAGCAGGATCTGTTGCGGCGTGTTCGACGCCAGCGGCACACGGTAGCTGCGGGCGTTGCTGAAGCTCTGTCCGGGCAGCACCACGCCCTGTGACTGGAATGCGACATGACTGCCGTCGGACGCAATGGAACCAATGGAGGCGGATTCCGAGCCCGGTATCTGCGCACCGTTGGCGTCGAGCGTCAGCCGCCGGATGGTCTGCACAGCGCGGTCGAACACATAGCCGTCGATCGCATTGTTGGTATCGACCGCATCGAGCGCGGCTCGCGTATTGAACGTGAGATAGCGCCCGTCGTCGGACAGTGCCCGACCGCGCGGAAAAAAGTAGCTCGCCTGCGGGTGGAACTGCCCCGCGGTGGTACGGCTCGCCAGCAGTGTCGTCGCGCTGTCGAGATCACGCAGGAACACATCGAAATAGTTATTGGTATCGCCGCTGACGAAATCGCTGGATCCGCTGATGAAGGCCACGCTGCGGCCATCAGCCGACAGACGTCCCGTCGTCGTACTCGCTGCGGCGGCGAACCCGCTCGTGTTGACGGTGACGAGCAGATACTCGCCGGTCTGTCGATCGAGCCGGTACAGATCGTACCGGCCGTTGAGGTCGTTGCCGGCGAGCGCCAGCTCCGTGGTGAGCAAGACGTATCGCGCGTCGGCGCTCGCGTCGACGAACTGCGGCCAGCCGCCGAGCGGCAAGCCGCTCGCGTCGCGGCTCACGAGCTCGGTGGTGCCGGTCGCACGATCCCGCAGATAGATCTGCCAGCTCCCCGCGTCGACCCCGGCGACGAGATTGCGTGCATTGGAACCGAAGAACGCGTAGCGGCCATCCGCGCTCAGCGCGCCACGTGCCAGCGTTGCGCCATCGGCTTCGACGCCAGAGAGCCCCACGTTGACACGCTCTACGGTGTCCGTCTGCGCGTCGTGCAGAAACAGGTCGGCCTGACGGTTCGTGTCACCGGTCAGCAGGTTGCTGGCATCCGATGTGAACAACGCATGACGCCCATCCGGCGTGACCGCGAGTGCCGCACTGCTCGCGCCGTTGGCTTCCAGCGGCGCGGCAAACGTCGGGATCGTAACGAGCTCGATCGATGCGGCGGTCGAAGTGCCGGCTGCAAGCATGAGACCGGCAGCAGTCACGGCCACGGACAGGAACACACGCATGACAGATTCCCGAAACCTAACGGAATCGCGATTGTACCGTTGGCGTGCGCAAACACCGCCAACGCGCCTGCGCCGTTCTCCCGTGCATGAGCCTGTGCCGCTGGCGGAGCCGCCGACGGATCACTTTGGTCACACGGTCATTGATGCGGCGGGGCCGTGCGTCGCCCCGCCCCACGTCAATCCGGGCATCCCGCATTCCGTCGGTGCGGGCGACTTGCGGAGGTTCCTGCGCCAGCGGCTCTCGCAACTGCAATCACTGGAAGCCGTTGCGGAATATCGGGTCATCGGCACCACGGTAGGCCAGCTGGAACGCGCCCTGAGCGGAGCGATCGAGTCCGCGCACCACGACGGTGACGTTCTGGTTCGCCGTGCTGAGCCAGTAGAGCTGCGTCTGTACGCCGCAGTCGTCGTCAGCAGCGACGGTGGGAAAGGCACCGCGCACCTCGATCACCGTGTCGAACGCCGCCAGTCCACAGGTGGAAAACGTATATGTATATCCAGCCTGTGCCGCAAGACTATATTTCCATTCGCCGCTCGGGCCGATGCGGCCGGTACCCGTGAACTGCACGACCGGGGTCGGCGTGAGCGCCGTGACGACGTTGTTGATGGTCACCGGCAGTTCGTGCACACCCCAGGCGGAATTGTTGCCGATGTGCGCATCGCTGCCGCCGCTCTCGGCCAGGTAGATCGCCGGAAAATAAGTGCCAGTGGGCACACTGCTGCCGACGAGGTAGCTGCCGAGGTTGAGCAACGCGATACTGTTCGGGAACAGCCCTACGGTCGTCGTGTAATTGCTGCGTCCCAGAAATACCGCGCTGTCGTAGCCCATGCGCACACCGGTCAGATACACGTCGACACCCGGATTGACGAGGCTGGTCGTGCCGAGGTTCTGCAGGGTCACGGCGCCCGTGAAGCCGATGCTCTGACCGTGTGTGTAGCTTGCGAACGTGGTGAAGCTCGGCGAGTACTCGGCCTGGTTGTTCGCGCTGCTGTCCGAGGTGCGATACATGGCCAGGCTGCCGTCGTGCGGGGTGAGCCCCGGATAGACGGAGCGGATCGCCGCCGTGTCGTCGCTGTGCAGCACGGGATCGCGCGCCCATTTCGGGCCGTAGTTCATGGTCGACGGCCAGAAGACGTTCTGCGTTTCCCACGGATGCTGCAATCCCCAGGAATGCCCCAGCTCGTGCAGCAGCGACTGGCGGAAGCTCCAGGGCGAGGAAGCGTCCTCGGTGCCCAACGCATCGTCGAGCGTCCACTCGAAGGCCGGATTCAGCGCGATGTCGGACTCGACGATGGGGCCATCGCCGAACCAGCGCGAATAGCAGATCGCGAGCGTCGTCGCGCCCCAGGGCGCGCCGAACTGGGACTGCATGGTCGCGTCGTCCGGCCAGCCGGCGAGGTCGTACCGATTGTTGTTCCACGCCCAGGACCCGGTTGGCGTTTCCAATACGCGGAAGATGTCGCCGTACTGGTTCCAGTGATCCATCTGATGCTGATCGGAAGGTGACCAGGTCCAGCTCAAGGGCAGCGGATTGAACGTGATTGGCGGCGCGGGCCAGCGCTGCACGAGATAGTGCGGCACGAACGGCGAGCGCGGCTCGGCAAGGCCGGATTGCACGGCACCGGCGTCCACGCCGCTGTCCGGCGGCACGGGAGCCGGCTCCGCGGCCGCCGGTTTCCGGGCGGGTGCCGTGGCCGATGTCTGCTCCTCGGGTCGCCAGACGCTGGCGGGCAACTGCCGGCCGTGCGCCGCCGGCCGCAGCGCATCGTCGTCGATGACGGTGGTTCGGCGCACGCGCTCGCGGAACTCATCAAGCCGTTCGCCGCCACGGATCCGGCCGGTTTCGCGATCGATTTCGAGCGCTCCGGCCGCACCGTAACGCACCGACGAAAACACCGGGTTGTCGCCGGCGTTGAGGATCAACAGATAGCGCATACCCGTGCGCAGGACGGGCAGATCACTGAGGCGGTGCGTCTCGCCGCCGACCGTGCCCCCGCCCTGGGTCAGCACGAACAGCGCCTCGAAGCTGCCGCGCAACACGTCGACGCGGCGGAAGGTGTAGTCGGTGACGATCAGCGTGTGCTGCGGATTCCAGCGCGACCGGGCCGATTCCAGGTCGGCGACGACGATGCGCGGGGCCGCCGCCAGCTCGTCGGGCGATTGCGGCGCGAGCTGGCTCGCGGCTGCGGCGAAGGCGATGCAACAGGCAACGATCAAGCTGCACGCCAGACGAACGACGAAATGTACGAACATAGCCCCCCCAGGATCGGAATTATCCTGCGTCCGATGATAATCGGCATCGCGCGTCGTGCGCGGTACCGACGGTTTGCCCGCCGCGCACAATGCTCGGCGGCAGGGAACAAGTGGCCGAGCGGCGAAAAATCTCTCAGTTCGCGCCGTGATCGCGGCAGGACGGGAGACTGGCCCGCATGTCTCACGCCGCTTCTGGTGCAGTCGCCGATGCGCTCGCCGTGACACGTGCTGCTCCCGCGTGTCGGCTCGACGCCTTCGCCACCAGTCAGTCCGCGGCGCGCATCAGGACGGTGCCTCGACGGCCTCGCTACGAACGGATGTGAGAAGTGCGCGCCAGGGAAACGACGCATGCCCGGCCCGCTACAGTTTCGGAATGCGCAAGGTCTTGCTGATCATCAGAGATCCGGACACCGCGTAGAGCAGCACGAGCGGGTGGAGAGTCCACGGTCCGAGGTCGACGGCACCGAACCAGAGCGCATCACCGATACGGTTTTGCCAGGCCGCCACCGCGACGACCACGACGAGCACCAGGCTGGTCGGGATCGGCGTGCCCTCGAAATATTTCACCTTGCCGGAATCATTCGACGACAGCGCTTCTGCCGTGATGTTGTAGCGCGCGAGACGGCTGACACCGCAGCAGACGAAATAGCCGAGGATGATGCAGTCCCAAAGGCCGCGCATGCCGGCCGCGTAGCCGATCGCTGCGGGCGCCACACCGAAGGAGATCACGTCGGCGAGCGAATCGAGCTCACGGCCGAGCGCGGACTGCTGCTGGCGCCAGCGTGCGATGCGTCCGTCCAGCACGTCGAACACGAACGCGGCCGGAATGAATGCCGCGGCGAGCAGCAGGCTGATGCCGCTGCCCGGCGCGACACTGGCCATGGCCGCGAAGACGGCGGCCATGCCGCAGGCCGCATTGGCCAGCGTGAACCAGTCGGCCAGATGAAAACCGCGAATCATGGAAAAGTGGTTTTTTTTACTCATGACGACTTCCTTGATCGATCGCCGCCTGCTGTGCCCGGCACATGGCGGATGCTACAACGGGCCTCGTCGCCAGCGGGTGACGGTCCGCGACGACATACCCAGGGCGACGAGCGATGCCGGCGCATGCTGCCTGTGCGCCGTGCGGCACCAGGCCATGGCAGGGACGACCGCTCGTGCCCCCCGACAGCGCGCGCCGCCGCGCCGTCCGCCGCCGTGAGGGCGGCCCTATGGCTCCAGCCATCGCTGCGGCTTCAGCGGCAGGCGCCCACGCCAGTACTGGATCAGCAACCATCCGCCGACCATACCGCCCAGGTGCGCGAAATGCGCGACGCCAGCGCTGGTACCGAAGACGCCGTGAAACAGCGCGGAGCCGCCGAGCAGCCAGGCGAGCGTGCGCACCGCGACGCTCAGTCCCGGCAACACCGTGAGCCTGCGCTGCGGATACAGCGACGCGGCCGCGGCGAGCAGCCCGTAGACGGCGCCCGACGCCCCTATCGTCGGCACCGGCGCATCGCCGCCGAGGCCCAGCACGATCTGTGCGCCGCCGGCCACGACCAGGCAGAGCAGATAGTAGAACCCGAATGCGCGGATGCCCATGCAACGCTCGATGAGCGGCCCGAACACCACGATCCCCACGAGATTGAACAGCAGGTGTATCGCATCACCATGCAGAAAGCCGTAGCTCAGCAGCTGGAGGGGCTCGAATCCAGCGATGAGCCGGCGCTGTCCGATCATGCCGATCAGGTGCTCGCCCGGGGGCCACAGGGCTAGGTGCAGCAACACGCGATCGCCGAGAAACAGCTGTGCCGCATAGACGACGAGATTGACGATGACCAGCCAGACGGTGACCAGGGGCGCGTTCATCGGGTGATCACAGGGTAAGGCGGTTGCGCGGCTTGATCGGCAGTCGTCCGCGCCAGTACTGGATCAGAAGGAACCCGGCGGCCATGCCGCCCAGATGCGCGAAGTGGGCGATGCCGGACAAGGTGCGCGTGACGCCGAAGAACAATTCCGCGGCACCGTAAAGCGTCACGAAAAGCCATGCCGGCATGGGTATGGGAATGGGAAACAGGATCAGCTTTTCACGCGGGAAGAACAGCGCGAACGCAAACAGCAGGCCAAACACGCCGCCCGAAGCGCCGACGGTCGGATAGAAACCGCCCGTGAAGTACTCGATCGTAACCAGTTGCGCGATCGCCGCGCCTACGACGCAGACCAGGAAATACACCAGGAAATGGCGGCTGCCGAATACCCGCTCGATGGGTCCACCGAACATGTACAGGGCCAGCATGTTCATGACGAGATGGGCGATGCCCGAATGCAGGAAGCCATATGTCAGCAGTTGCCAGATTTCGAAGCCCACGGTGACGATGCTGCCGTCGGGCGCGCGCCCGGTCTGCTCGCCGAAAGGCCATAGCGCGAACTGCAGGGTCAGCAGATCGCCGACCAGCATCTGCAGCAGATAGATGCCGATGTTCGCGATCAGCAGCACGCGGACGACGGGCGGAAGTTGGGAGAGCATGCGCAATCCTGTTGCGCCGTCGCGACGGCGGGTATTGTTGGGAGCCGCCGGATGGCCGGTACGACACGAATTCGAATGATGCCGCAAACCGATCCCTGGGACACGGCGGCCGCGTCGCTGAGCGAGCGCGGCTGGCACGTCTGGCCGGATTTCCTGCCGCCGGCGGCCATCGCCGCGCTCGCCGCGGACTGTCGCGCACGCGATGAAGCGGGTGAACTTGCCGATGCGGCAACGGGTCGCGCCGCCGTGCGCGCGGCATCGCCGCTGCGCGGCGACCGCACGCGCTGGTTCGACGAGACCGCGCTGAGCGCGGGACAGGCCGGATACTGGCTGGCGATGCAAACCCTGCGGCAAACACTCAACCGCCGCCTGCTGCTGGGCATGGAAACGCTGGAAGCACACTATGCGCTCTACCCGCCGGGCGCGGGCTATGCGCGTCACCGCGACCGCTTTCGCGACAACGATGCACGCGTCCTGTCATCGGTGCTGTATCTGAATCACGGCTGGAACGGCAGTGACGGCGGCGCGCTGCGCCTGCACTTGCCCGCGGGTCCGTACGACGTGATGCCAGTCGGCGGCACGCTGGCAGTGTTCCTTTCCGCCGACATCGAACACGAGGTGATGCCGGCCACACGCGAGCGGCTGAGCATCGCCGGTTGGTTCCGGCGGCGGGAACTGGGGTGACAGGGCCGGCCACGGCCGGCCCTGTGCGATCACCGCAAGCCGCGATGCTCAGTTGCGGGCGGGCGTGTTCTCGGCGAAATACTCGTGACTGTCGGCATTGTCGACCGCGCGCGACGGATTGCTGAGGGCGAGGCTGTGCGCCGCGCTCTGGCCGTAGGCCCAGTCGTCGGTGCCACCCATGACGTTGAAATGACTCGTCTCGTGCACGATGGTACCCGCGCGCGAATCGGTGCCAGTATTCGGCGCGGACCAGAACGCGTTGCAGAGATAGATGCGGTACGGCTGGTTCGGATACACGTAGGCGTAGTAGTCGTCCGTGCAGCTGCAGTCGAAGGTGAACGGCTGTGACGACAGCGCGCTGTAGATATTGTTGAAGTGCGTACGCACGGTGGAATAGCGCGAGCTGTTGTAGGTGCCGAACCACCAGGTGTAGCGACTGCCTTGCGTACCCGCGGTCAGATAGCTGCGCGAGTTGCTCGCATAGCTGGTGGCCGAAGTGCGGGCGGTCGCGATCTGGGTCTTGCGCGTGGTGCTGCAGCCGACAAAGGTGTTGGTGGCTGCGAGAATACCCACGGCAGCCTTCTCGACTTCGTCGAAGGCATCGGGCGCCGCGTCGGCGAAGATCGTCACGCTGTCGCCGCCGATGCGATCGAACGCGAGCACGCCGCCCTGGACACCGCCACGTCGGGCCTCGTTGGCCGAACGGATCACATCCGCCGCGTCGCGCGCATAGCGTACGGTGTACTGGCCGCCCTTGCGCATGTCGTAGTAGGCACTGAGGTCGACGTCGACGGTGATGCTCTGGCCGGGCGCGAGCTCGACATAATCCTTGTCGGTGGGCGCGCTGCGCTTCACCAGGCGACCGATGTAGGCCACGGGCTCGCCGTTCTGCGAGACGCTGAAAAGATCATTGTTGACGCCGTCGACCGGTGTCTGCCAGCGCAGTACCTGAACCGGCGCATCCGTGGTGTTGCTCAGGCTATACACGATCTTGCCGCTGCCGTATTCCTCCTGTGACGGCCGGTCGAGCCTGAGCTCGAGCCCGGCCGCGCCCACAGACGTCATTCCTCCCATCCCCAGCACGAGCACGGCAAAACCTGCATACAGTTTCTGCATGACGTATTCCTCGAGTGATGTAGGCACCGCCCCCCGGCAGTGAGCGCCGCGAACGCAGCACCGCCGCCTAGCGTATGCGCTTGTCCGCGGCGCAGCAATGCACATCGACGCTGCACTGCAACACGATGCAACGAAACCGATAAAGCACAAATTTACTTTCGATACTCCGCTGACTCGTGCAAGGTATACGGCGCCCGCCGCAGCCGGAACCTGGTGGGCTGGCCCGAGCCCGCGTACGGACGATGCGCGGCAGCGGACCTCGACGCGCGCATCGTCCTCGAGAGGGAGCGATCCGGATGATCATGAGCAAACGACTCGGCGCCGAGTTTCTCGGCACGTTCTGGCTGGTTCTCGGCGGTTGCGGCAGCGCCGTGCTCGCCGCCGCAGTACCGTCGCTCGGCATCGGCTTTGCGGGTGTGTCGCTCGCGTTCGGCCTGACGGTGCTGACCATGGCCTATGCGGTCGGCCACGTCTCGGGCGGACATTTCAACCCGGCCGTCTCACTGGGGCTCGTCGTCGGCGGACGCTTCGCCGCGAAGGACCTGCCTGCCTATGTGTTCGCACAGGTGCTCGGCGCAATTGCGGCAGGCGGCGTGCTGTACCTGATCGCCAGTGGCAAGGCTGGCTTCGACGTCGCCGCGGGCTTCGCATCGAACGGCTATGCCGGCCATTCCCCCGGCGGGTACTCGATGACAGCCGCGCTGGTCTGCGAGATCGTACTGACCGCGTTCTTCCTGATCGTGATTCTCGGTTCGACCGATGCGCGCGCACCATCAGGCTTCGCGCCGATCGCGATCGGACTTTGCCTGACCTTGATCCATCTGATCAGCATTCCGGTCACGAACACGTCGGTGAATCCGGCACGCAGTACGGGTGTCGCGGTGTTCGCCGGCGGCTGGGCGCTGCAACAGCTCTGGCTTTTCTGGGTCGCGCCGCTGGTCGGCGCGGTGCTGGGCGGCGTGATCTACAAGGCCGTGCTCGCGAAAGACGGGGCTTGAGCACCAGAAGGCGGCGGCTTCGCAGAGCCTCCGTCTCCGCCGGCAACCGCACAGCGGGAGGCCGCCGGCAGCGCAACAAAAAAGGCGGCAAAAGCCGCCTTTTTTGCTCATTCGGAAAGCCGGATCACTTCTTCGCGAACAGATGCTCGACGCCTGCGCGCTCTTCGCGCAGTTCCTTGTCAGTGGCGTCCATGCGCGCGCGGGAGAACTCGTTGATCGCGAGGCCCTGCACGATCTGGAACTTGCCGTCCTTGCAGGTGCAGGGATAGCCGTAGATCACGCCCGGCGCGATGCCGTAGCTGCCGTCGGACGGAATGCCCATCGACACCCAGTCGCCTTCCGCCGTGCCCAGCGCCCAATTCCGCATGTGATCGATCGCGGCCGAGGCGGCCGACGACGCACCACGCGCCTTGATGATGGCTGCACCGCGCTGCTGCACGGTCGGAATGAAGGTGCCTTCGTACCAGGCCTGATCGATCTGGTCGAGCGCAGGCTTGCCCTTGACGTTCGCATGGTGCACGTCCGGATACTGCGTGGAGCTGTGGTTGCCCCAGATGATGACCTTCCGGATATCGGTGTTCAGGGCACCTGTCTTTTCGGCGAGCTGGCTGATGGCTCGGTTGTGGTCGAGGCGGACCATCGCCGTGAAGCAGTTCGGATCGAGGTCCGGCGCGTTCTGCTGCGCGATCAGCGCGTTCGTGTTGGCCGGGTTGCCGACGACGAGCACCTTGACATCGCGTCTGGCGTGGTCGTTGATGGCCTTGCCCTGCGGGGCAAAGATCGCGCCGTTGGCTTCGAGCAGATCCTTGCGCTCCATGCCCGGGCCGCGGGGGCGCGCGCCGACGAGCAGCGCATAGTCGACGTCCTTGAAGGCGACGTTGACATCGTCGGTCGCGACGATGCCGTGCAGCGTCTGGAACGCACAGTCGTTGAGTTCCATCACCACGCCCTGCAACGCGGGCAGCGCCGGCGTGATTTCGAGCAAGTGCAGGATGACCGGCTGGTCCGGACCGAGCATGTCGCCAGCGGCGATACGGAACAGCAGCGCGTAGCCGATCTGGCCGGCGGCACCGGTAACGGCAACTCGAACGGGGGCTTTCATGGGTAACTCCTGGCTCTGTGGCGGGCCTTGCCCGCCGGTCGAGGAAGCGGGCCGCGCCCGCTTCCGGGATGAGGTTATTGCAACACCACGGTGTGGCCACGCTCGGACAGGAGCGTGCCGAGCCGGCCGGTGTCATAGCCGTAGACAACGTCCTGGCCGATCACGGTGACCGGCACGCCACGGCCGCCGAGGGCGACGAATGCGTCATGGCCCTGACCGCCGTCCTCGACATCCAGTTCGGTATACGAAACCTTGGCGGCATCGAGCGCCGCCTTGAGGCGCTGGCAATACCCGCACCATTCCGCGCCGAGCATGACGATACCGCTCTCGCCGGTCTGCCGGCGCGGATCGGCACGCTCCATCTCGCGTTTCTTGTTCCAGACGAGACCAGCGACCAGGGCCACGCCCGTGATTGCGAGCAGCTTGAGCGGACTCAGGTTCATGCGCTCATTTCAGCTCGGCGAAGAATTCGGCAAAGCGCCTGAGACCGTCGGCAAGCTGCGCCGTCGGGCAGGTGTAGGAAATGCGCAGTCCTTTCGGTTCACCGAAGGCGGAGCCGGGCACGCAGGCCACGCCCTTGACCTGCAGCAGCGCGTTGCAGAAATCGACATCGCTGTCGATCTTCAGGTCGCCGTGGCGCTTGCCGAACGCGCAGGAGATGTCCGGAAACACGTAGAACGCCCCCTGTGGACGCGGGCATTTCACACCCGGAATCGCATCGAGCATGGCGAGCACCTGATCGCGCTTGCCCTGGAACTCGCGATTCTTCTGCTGCGGCACGTCCTGCGGGCCGGTCAGCGCGGCGACCGCGGCAGCGGTGACCATTTCCGGGATGTTGGTGATGTGGTTCGAATTCATCGTGACCACGGCCTGCGCCACGATTTCGGGCCCGGCCACGAATCCGACGCGCCAGCCCGGCATGCCGTAGGTCTTGGAAATCGAATCGACGTGGATCACGCGGTCACGCAATTCGGGCCGCGCATTGACGAAATTGTGATAGCCGATACCGTCGAACACCATGCGGTTGTAGATGTCGTCGCAGATGATCCAGACATCCGGATGCTTCACGAGCACATCTGCCAGTGCGGCGATTTCGTCCTTGGTGTAGACCATACCCGTCGGATTCGACGGGTTGTTGAACAGGAATACGGTGGTGCCCGGCAGTGCGGCATCGAGCTGGGCCGGCGTCAGCTTGTAGTTCTGTTCCGCCGGACATGGCAGCAGGCGGGTCTTCGCACCGACGATGTCGGCGATGTCGACGTAGGTGGTCCAGTACGGCACCGCGAACGCGATGGTGTCGCCAGGATTCAGCAGGGCCTCGGCGAGGTTGTAGAGCACGTGCTTCGCACCGATGCCGGTAGCGACGTTCTTGCGCGTATAGCCGGTCAGGCCGGCTTCCTCGAGATGATGCAGATACGCATCCAGCAGCGCGTCGGCGCCACGATTGGATCCGTACTGGCCGGAGTCCCGGGCCAGCGCGTCGCGCACCGCCGTGTATACGTGCTCGCCGGGCAGGAAGTTCGGCACGCCGATCGAGAAGCTGACAATGTCACGGCCTTCGGCCTTGAGCTGCTTCGCCTTTTCGGCAACCGCCATGATGGCGCTGGGCTTTGCGCGACCCATGCGCTCGGCTAACTTGAGCATGTGCGTTCTCGCGGAATCGGGGGGAGAAAAATCGGCGCGAAATGCTAGCACATTGCGCCGCAGCATCCGGCGCGACTTTTGGCCATGAGCGCGGCAGAGTACAGTGCTCGCGCGTCAAGACCCCTGACCACGGAGGACGAGCAGATGCTGTACTGGATTGGAATGTTCATCGCCGGACTGATCATCGGCGTCATCGCGAAGCTGCTGATGCCGGGCAAGGACCCGGGCGGCTTTTTCGTGACGGGCCTGATCGGCATCGCGGGCATGTTCGTCGGCGGTTTCCTGAGCAGCATGATCTTCGGCACGCCGCAGACCGGATTCCAGCCGTCAGGCTATATCGGCGGCATCATCGGCGCCCTGATCCTGCTGTTCGTCTATCGTCTGGCGACGAAATCGCGCAGCTGACGATGGAACATGCGGGCCGGAAATGAAAACGGCGGAGCCGCAATGGCTCCGCCTTTTTTGCGTCACTTGGCCTTGAAACCCGCGGCGTCGAGCTTGGCATTCCACTCGTCGACGCGCGCTTTCTGCGCGGCCAGAAGCGGTGCCGTGTCACCTTCGATGCGGATGGAACCGATCTTGTCACCGCCGCGGATCGCATTGACGATGGACTGACCGTCGCCGATGACTTCTCCGAATACGGTGTGCTTGCCGTCGAGCCAGTTGGTTGGCACATGCGTAATGAAGAACTGGCTGCCGTTCGTTCCGGGACCGGCATTGGCCATGGACAGGATGCCCGGCTTGTTGTGCTTGAGGTCCGGACGGCACTCGTCCTCGAACTTGTAGCCGGGCCCGCCCATGCCGCTGCCGTGCGGGCAGCCGCCCTGGATCATGAAATCCGGGATGACGCGGTGGAAGTTGAGGTTGTCGTAGTAGCCGCGCTGGGCGAGGTTGACGAAATTGGCCACGGTCACCGGCGCCTTGTCGGCATGCAGGCGCACCTGGATGGTGCCACGGCCGGTGGCGATGTGGGCGATCAGTTCATTGCTCATGCGGTTCTCCGGAAAGGGCTGCGAATGATAGCCCGGCGCCCCGCAGGACAGAATTGCGGGGTGTGCAGGCAGCCCCATGGGCTACGATTCGCCTCTGTCCGCCGACCCCCTCCCGTTGATCCAAGGAAGATCCCCATGTCTCTGTTCCGACGTTCCCTGCTCGTGGCTGCCATCGTCGCTGGCCTCGGCCTGTCCGCCTGCCAGCGCGACACCACCGCGCCGACGGCCAGTACCCCAGCCCCCCTGGATTCCGCCGCTGCCGCCCGCGCCGCGGCAGCGATCGCGAGTCCCGCCTGGCTGCGCGAGCGCCTGCCCGAACACACCGTCGGCTACCTGCGCATTCCGTCGCCGTGGAGCCTTGCCGCTGCACCAAACGGCCGCGCCCTGGACAGCGCGCTGGCCAGCGAGGCGCACACGCGCCTCATCGCCGACCTGCGCACCGGCATCGCAAAAGACCCGCTGTTGCAGCAGGCCGGTGCCGCACCGGTGCTGGCACTGCTGCTCGACGATCTCGCCGGACCGGTCGAGCTCGCTATCGTCGATGGCAGCGACATCGCGAACCCGGCGAGCAACGTCTTCGTCTCGGCGCCGCTGAAACTCGCCGATGTCGCTGCGCTGAACGCGCGGCTCACCGAACTGAAATCGCCTGCACTGGCGTTTTCGCTCGACGCGGACGGCAAAGGCAAGCTGAGCGGCAACGGGTTCGTGCGTTTCGACGCCGCCACGAAACGACTGCATGCACTGTTCGGTATGGCGGCGTCGGCATCGGCCCTCGATCTGCTGATCCAGCAGACGGCGCAGACGCGCCCGCATGCGATGCACGCGACGGAAAAGGACGTGGATGCATCGGGCCAGGGTCTGTTCTACTGGATGAGCCTCAAAGGCGTGACCGGCATGGCCTCGGCGCAGATCGCGTCCGCTAAACCGGGCACGGCATTGCGCGACTTGCTCGATCGCGGCCAGAGCATCGCTGCCGGCTGGGGAACGGTCGGGCACCGCGGCCGACTGCAGGTCCAGCTCGCGGCGCCGGGCGCGCGTCTGCTGAGTTACTTCGCTCCGCGCAACTTCACAGCAGCCATCCGGACGGCCGGCCGTCCCGAATGGGCCGTGACGATGGCGCTGCCATCGGCGGCGCAGATCGCACAGGTAGAAGCCAACCTCGACGCTGACTTCGGCCCAGGCACGCGCGAGGCATACACGAAAGCCCGGGAAAAGATGAAGGCCGACGCAGGCGTCGACCCCATGGAACTCGTCAGCGCCCTCGGCGGCAATCTGGTCGCCTTCGAGGACGAGGCCGGTATCTACACCGCGCTCCAGGTGGCCGACCGCGCGGCACTCTATGCGAAGCTCGACGAGTTCGTGGCCAAACTCAAGTGGTCACACGAGACCATCACGGTCGGTGGCACGACGCTGCACCATCTGTATGTTCCGGGCCTGACCAGTCTCGCCAAGGAGACCGCGGACGACGCCTCGGGCGCGGCCGCCTGGCTAAAGATCTATTCGCGCGTCGGCTCGCACGCCTACTGGACCGAGGAAGACGGCTATCTGGTCTTCGCGGATGTGCCGCAGGCGCTCGCTGACCGTGCCGCCGCGAAGCTCGACACCGAGCTCGGGCAATGGCTGCGGGACAACCAGTCCTATGACCCGAATGCGACCCTGTTCGGCATCACCGGCAAGACGCGGCACGCACAGCGCAAGGTGTATTACGCCTACCTGGCGGGTCTACAGCACGCCGCCGATGCACTCGGCCAGAAGATCGACCTCGCGAGCATGCCGCACGCGGCTTCGCTCGGCCTCCCGGTCGAAGGCGCGACGGGCCTGGCGCTGGATGCGACCAACGACCGCATCGGCCTGAGCCTGACCTATGAACAGAATCCGGCCGAAGTGCTGTTCGGCACCGGCGGACTCGCCGCCGTCGCGACGGCTGGCGTGCTCGCCGCCATCGCCATACCTGCCTACGAGGACTATGTGGCGCGGTCGCAAGTCAGCGAAGTCCTCGTCGACGCAACCGGCTATCAGGCGGCAGTAGCGACGTACTACGCCCAGAAGCACAGGCTTCCGGCCGGCGACGATGACCTCGCGCTCGACGAGTTTGGCGCATCGGAGAAATACCTGGAGGGCCATTACGTCGACAGCGGCGCCGTCGTGCTGCACTTCGGCGACGAGGCGAAGAAGTCCCTGCACGACACCACGCTCGTGCTGACCCCCTATGTGATCGACGGGGACCTGGTCTGGCAGTGCGGCGACGCCGCTGTCGACGGCACTGCCGAAGCGATCAGCGACACGGCCGAGACGACCACGACGCCGGCCAAGCTGCTGCCGGCGCACTGCAAGCCCTGACCCGAAGAGCCCGGAGGCGCCTCGCAGCGCTCCCGGGCTCTCCCCGCCTGCTGCGACGCCGCAAAACCGTCGCGATCCGGGTTATAATCGGGCATCTCTTTCCCAACCAGAGTCCCTCCGGCCCCCGGCGGGCGCATCGCCATGTCCATCGAAAAGTTGCGCAATATCGCCATCGTCGCCCACGTCGACCATGGCAAGACCACCCTCGTCGATCAGTTGCTCAAACAGTCCAATACGCTGGGCGAGCGTGCCGTGCTGGCCGACCGCGCCATGGACAGCAATGACCTGGAAAAGGAACGCGGCATCACGATTCTCGCCAAGAACACCGCGATCCGCTGGAAGGACTACCGCATCAATATCGTCGATACGCCGGGACATGCGGACTTCGGCGGCGAAGTCGAGCGCGTCCTGTCGATGGTCGACTCGGTGCTGGTGCTCGTCGATGCCTTCGACGGCCCGATGCCACAGACACGATTTGTGACGCAGAAGGCATTCCAGATGGGCTTCAAGCCCATCGTCGTCATCAACAAGGTGGACCGCCCGGGCGCACGCCCGGACTACGTGCTGAATGCCACGTTCGATCTGTTCGATCGCCTTGGCGCGACCGATGAACAGCTCGATTTCCCGGTCGTCTATGCCTCCGGCCTGCAGGGCTACGCCGGCATGGACGACTCGGTGCGTGAAGGCAACATGGACCCGCTGTTCCAGACCATCGTCGATAAGGTGCACGCGCCGCAGGTCGATCCGGACGGCCCGTTCCAGATGCGCATCAGCCAGCTCGATTACAACTCCTATGTCGGCGTCATCGGCATTGGCCGCATTCAGCGCGGCAAGATCAAGACCAACCAGAACGTCGTCGTCATCGACCGGGAAGGCAAGAAGAAGCAGGGCCGCGTACTGCAGGTGCTCGGCTTCATGGGCCTGGAGCGTCACGAGGTCGCCGAAGCGGAAGCCGGCGACATCGTCGCCATCAGCGGCATCGAAGGTCTCGGCATCTCCGATACGGTCTGTTCGCCCGACGGCGTCGAGGCACTGCCCGCGCTGACCGTCGACGAACCCACGATCAGCATGACGTTCCAGGTGAACAACTCGCCGTTCGCCGGCAAGAAGGAACACTCAGGCGGCAAGTTCCTCACGTCACGCCAGCTGCGCGACCGCCTGACCCGCGAACTGCTGCACAACGTCGCACTCAAGGTCGAGGACACGGCCGAGGCGGAAAAATTCAAGGTATCCGGGCGCGGCGAACTGCATCTGTCGATCCTCATCGAGACCATGCGCCGGGAAGGCTATGAATTGGCTGTTTCGCGCCCGGAAGTGATCGTCAAGGAAATCGACGGCCAGATGATGGAGCCTTACGAGCAGCTCGTCGTCGACCTCGAAGAACCTTACCAGGGCGGCGTCATGCAGCGCCTGGGCGAGCGCAAGGCACAGCTGAAGAACATCGAGCCCGACGGCCGCGGCCGTGTGCGCATGGAATACCTGATTCCGGCACGCGGACTGATCGGATTCCAGACCGAATTCCGCACGATCACCGCCGGCACCGGTCTGCTGTTTCATGTCTTCGATCATTACGGGCCGAAGGCCGAAGGCGCCATCGCGGCGCGCCAGAACGGCGTGATGATCTCCAATGGCACGGGCCCCTCGCCCGCCTACGCGCAGTTCGCGATGCAGGAACGCGGCCGGTTGCTGATCGAGGCCGGCGAGGAGGTGTATGAAGGCCAGCTCGTTGGCATCCACGCGAAAGACAATGACCTCACCGTCAATGCACTGCGTGCGAAGCAGCTGACCAACTTCCGGGCATCGGGCAAGGACGATGCGCTCGCACTGACGCCGCCGATCAAGATGTCGCTGGAACAGGCTCTCGAGTTCATCGAGGACGACGAACTCGTCGAAGTAACCCCGCTCGCCATCCGTCTGCGCAAGAAGCACCTGACGGAAAACGATCGCAAGAAGCACTCGCGCGCTGCCTGAGCCGTCGCCGGCGCCTTTGTGCGCCGACGTAGCGGCTGGCTCGTGGAAAACCACTCACGCGTCCCGGCCATAGCGCACTCGCGAACACGCAGCGCGACAAACCGCTGCGCTGGGCGCTTCCCGGAAAGAAATCGCGAGGCATGTTCGTTCGCGTTTCCCGCGGGCGCAGGCGCCTCGCGAATTCGACGGCGACCTGGCAAGACGAGACAGACGTGACGCCGCTCACCCGCGATGACGACACGAGGAATGCCCCGGTGACGACGAGCACGGTTGTTTCGCGGGGGCCGTCAGGCGAGGCCATGCCCGCGGCGGACGCGACGTGCGCGTCCGACTACGGTAACGGCTGCGCCGAGTTCTACGACGACATCTATGCGCCTGCGGCGCGCATTGCGATCGATCGTCTGGCCTTGCTGGCCGAGGGTGGGGCGGTGCTCGAGGCAGGCGTCGGCACCGGACGCTATGCCCTGCCCCTGGCCGCGCGCGGCATCCAGGTTCATGGCGTCGACGCGTCTCCGGCGATGCTCGATGTACTGCGGCGCAAAGCGGGAACCACGCCGATCACGACGACGCTCGGTGATTTTTCGACGACTCGCATGCCTGCGACCTACCGCCTCGTCGTCTGCCTCACCAACACGCTCGCGCTGCTTCCGGATGCCGACGACCAGTCACGGGCCATAGCCTGCTTCGCGGACGCGCTGGAAGACGGCGGCGCGGTGCTCGTCCAAACGACTCACTCGCCGAACCACAGCGGCATCGTGAAGACCGACGTCCTGCTGGATACACCTCGCGGCACGCGCCGCTACCGCGTCGCGTGCCGCGCGGTATCCCTCGATACGCTCGATCACTGGGCGGGTCGAGCCGGTCTGCAATGCGTCGCGCGCTGGCGTGACTGGCACGGCACACCCTGGAACAACGAGCACAGTGACGTGCTGTCCCTCTACCGGAAAACGACCTGATTCTGATCCACGCCCCGGAAGCGCGTGGCCCGATCCACGGCGAGACGCCTCGACACAGACTTGCCTGCAGCGCCGCGACCGCGACTCTGGCGGCACTGGCTCGTCCGAGGACTGCCGATCAGACTCGCGCTCGTTGGGCCAGATGGAGCGAGGCGGATCTGGACTCATTCGAGCAACTGACGACAACCGGCCGCATCAGCCCGCGTTGCCGCAGGCATGCAGGGTCGGAGGACTTCGCGAGCATGACCCAAGCCCACTGTGGAATCTCAGCGCAACGATGGCGCGTCAGTGTCTCGATCAGTTTGCAGGGGTCACCGATGTCGCCTGCACCTGCTTGCGAACGATGAGCATGGCCATCTCGATCGATTGCTCGTAATTCAGCCGGGGGTCGACATTCGTCTTGTAGGCCCGCGCGAGATCTGTCTCGGTCAGGTCGCGCGCGCCGCCCAGGCATTCGGTCACGTTCTCTCCGGTGAGCTCGAGATGCACGCCGCCCAAGCGAGTGCCGCAGGCGGCGTGGATGTCGAATGCCCGCTCGAGCTCATTGCGGATGTTCTCGAAACGACGCGTCTTGACTCCCGACGAGGTCGACTCGGTATTGCCGTGCATGGGGTCGCAGCTCCACAACACGCGCGCGCCTTCAGCCTTTACCGCCTCGACCAGCGGAGGCAGATGCTGCGCAATCTTGTCCGCCCCCATGCGATGCAGCAATGTCAGGCGCCCCGGTTCATTGTCCGGGTTCAGCGTCGCAACGAGTCGCTTCAGCTGATCCGGCTTCACGGAAGGCCCGATCTTGACCGCGATCGGGTTGCGAATACCGCGGAAGTATTCGACATGGGCGCCGTCCACGTCGGCAGTGCGCATGCCAATCCAGGGGAAGTGCGTCGACAGGTTGAACCAGCCCCACTGCCTGGGGACCTGGCGCGTCTGCGCCTGCTCGTAGTGCAGCACGAGCGCTTCATGCGACGTGTAAAAGTCGACGCGCGAGAAGCTGCCGATCGGCGCACCGTGCAGCGTTTCCATGAATCGCAGCGAATCGCCGATGGACTCGACCATGCGCTGGTACTCGCTCTGCAACGGTGAGTACCGGACCCAGTCTAGGTCCCAGTATTCCGGATGGTGCAAGTCGGCGAAACCGCCATCGATCAGCGCGCGCACGAAATTCATCGTCAGCGCAGAATGCGAATGGCCTTCGACCAGACGCTGCGGGTCGGGCCGGCGCGATTCCGGCGAAAATTCCACCGCGTTGACGATGTCGCCGCGGTAACACGGCAGGATCACACCATCGCGCGTCTCCGTGTCGGCCGAACGCGGCTTGGCGTACTGCCCGGCAAAGCGGCCGACCCGTATCACCGGCAGCTTGAGGCCGTGCGTGAGCACAAGACTCATCTGCAGCAACACCTTGAGACGATTCGATATCAGCGCGGACGAACAGTCGTCGAAGCTCTCGGCGCAGTCGCCTCCCTGCAACAGGAAGCGTCTGCCTTCCTGCGCTTCGGCGATCTGCTTTCGGAGCGCGACGACTTCCCACGACGTCACCAGCGGTGGCAGATTGCGAAGCTTCGCGAGCGCGCGGTCGAGTTCGGCCGCATCGGAATAGCTCGGCTGCTGCACTGCAGGACGCGACTGCCAGGACGAAGGGCTCCAATCCTTGGGTTCGCGGACAGGATGGATCTGTCGTTCGGTCTGACTCATGGTCCAGCCTTGCTGCGGTGCGGAAAACGATCTTGCCACACCGCCGTGCCGACGCAAGCACATGAGGGCGCGCACCTCGGCCAGTCGTTATGGCGATTTATCGTAAGGTGCCGTACGGACGCGGCGGCCTGCGCCATGCGGCAATCAGCGCAAACAGCGTCAGGCCGATGAACCAGATCACGCACCAGGCCGGCATGGACAGACCGAGGAAACTCCAGTCGACCTTTGCGCATTCGCCCGAACCGGTCAGTACGAGCTGAAGCGTTTTCGACAGCGGAAACGTGTCGAGCATGAAATTGAGACCGGGTCCGCAGGCTGGCACTTCGTCGGCCGGCAAGTGCGTCAGCCATACGTGGCGTCCTGCGATGAGCGCACCGACGATCCCACCGAGGCTGACCAGAACGGCGTAGAACTTCCGGCCGCCACTACGCGGGCCGTGGAGCGCGCCGAGCAGGAAAAATACGCCCATGACGAAGAACGCCACGCGCTGAAGGATGCAGAGGGGGCACGGGTCCTTGCCGAGCTGGAACTGCGCAAAGAAGGCATAGCCGAGAAGGGCCGAGACACAGATCGCGCCAAACAGGTACTGCATGCGGAACGACCACGCAAACGGATTCAGTTTCATCGAAAGGCAAAGCTCCGGCTGTGGGGCACGCGCAACGCGCGATGCTCGAGTATCGGACGAGACCTCAATGGACCGCCAGCGTTGCATAAAGTGCCGGGCCTGCGGCGGGATGTCGCGCCACGGCGCCAAACCGTCACGCCGCCCGGGAAAGACACGCCCAAGAAAAAACCCGAGCCGCTGCCGGCCCGGGTTTTCGTGACAACGCGGTGCTGCCGGTTATTCGGCGGCTTCAGCCGACGCAACCGGGCGGTCGACGAGCTCGACGTACGCCATCGGGGCGTTGTCGCCGGCGCGGAAACCGCACTTCAGGATGCGCAGATAGCCGCCCTTGCGCTCGCGGTAACGCGGTCCGAGATCGACGAACAGCTTGCCGACCGCGACCTTGTCACGCAGGCGCGCAAACGCGAGCCGGCGATTTGCCACGCCGTCGGTCTTAGCCAGCGTGATCAGCGGCTCGGCGACGCGACGCAGTTCCTTGGCCTTCGGCAAGGTCGTCTTGATGAGCTCATGCTTGAACAGCGAAGAAGCCATGTTCTTGAACATTGCCTCGCGGTGGCTGCTGGTCCGGTTGAGCTTGCGGCCCGATTTCATGTGACGCATGGTCGTATTTCCTTGGTGATCCTGACGGGGATCAGCCCATCATGCCGTGGGTCAGCCCCATCGGCGGCCAGTTCTCAAGCTTCATGCCGAGCGACAAGCCACGCGCACCCAGCACGTCCTTGATCTCGGTGAGCGACTTCTTGCCCAGGTTCGGCGTCTTGAGCAACTCGACTTCGGTCTTCTGCACCAGATCGCCGATGTAGTAGATGCTCTCGGCCTTGAGGCAGTTGGCCGAACGCACGGTCAACTCGAGATCGTCGATCGGACGCAGCAGCAGCGGATCGACTCCGCCCTTCTCTGCCTTCGTATCGGCACTCTCCCGACGCGTGAAGTCGCCGAATACCGACAGCTGGTCCTGCACGATCTCTGCAGCCTTGCGGACGGCGTCCTCGGCATCGATAGTGCCGTTGGTTTCCACATCGAGCACGAGCTTGTCGAGATCGGTACGCTGCTCGACGCGCGCCGCGTCGACTTCGTACGCTACGCGGCGAACCGGGCAGAACGACGCATCGAGCTGCAGACGGCCGATCGGACGGCTCTCTTCTTCCGGCAGGCGACGCGCCGTGGCCGGCTGGTAGCCGACGCCGCGGACGATCTTGAGCCGCATGTTGAGCGCGATGTCTTTCGTCAGATGGCAGATCACGTGGTCGGGATTCACGATCTCGACATTGTGATCGACCTTGATGTCGCCGGCCGTAACGACGCCCTTGCCCTTGCGGGACAGGCTCAGCGTTGCTTCATCCTGACCGTGCATGCGGATCGCGACGTCTTTGAGATTCAGCAGGACTTCGATGATGTCTTCCTGCAGACCTTCGAGCGTCGTGTACTCGTGCAGCACGCCATCGATCTCGACTTCCGTGATGGCCGCGCCCGGAATGGACGACAGCAGCACGCGACGCAGCGCATTGCCGAGCGTGTGACCGAAACCGCGTTCGAGCGGTTCAACGATCACCTTGGCGCGGTTGGCGCCGACGCGCTCCACGCCAATACCGCGGGCGCGCAGAACGGTGGTAGACGAATGGGCCATGTACCCGACTCTCCAGAATTACTTCGAATAAAGTTCGACGATCAGCGCTTCGTTGATGTCGGAGGGGAGATCCGAGCGCTCCGGCACCGACTTGAACAGGCCGCTGAACTTCTTCGCGTCGACTTCGACCCAGTTCGGAACCAGATCCATTTCCTGCGACAGGGTCAGCGCTTCCTGGATACGCAGCTGACTGCGCGAATTCTCCGAAACGGTGACCTGATCGCCAGCCTTGACCTGGAACGAAGCGAGATTAACCTTCTTGCCGTTCACCTCGATCGCCTTGTGCGACACGAGCTGACGAGCCTGGGTACGCGTGACCGCGAAGCCCATGCGGTACACGACGTTGTCGAGGCGCTGTTCGAGCATCTGCAGCAACGACTCGCCGGTATTGCCCTTCTTGCGCGACGCCTTCGCGTAATAGCTGCGGAACTGGCGTTCCAGCAAACCGTAGATACGCTTGACCTTCTGCTTCTCGCGCAATTGAACTGCGTAGTCAGACAGCTTGCCCTTGCGGGCTGCGCCATGCTGGCCAGGCTTCTGCTCGAGCTTGCATTTGGAGTCGACCGCGCGGGCCGGGCTCTTGAGGCTGAGATCGGCGCCTTCGCGACGCGCCAGCTTGCAGGTGGGACCGATATAACGTGCCATGTCGGAGCTCCTTACACGCGGCGACGCTTGGGCGGACGGCAGCCGTTGTGCGGGATCGGCGTGACGTCGATGATATTGGTGACCTTGTAGCCGAGCGCATTGAGCGAGCGCACGGCCGATTCACGACCTGGGCCCGGGCCCTTGATGCGAACTTCAAGCGTCTTCAGGCCATAGTCGAGAGCAGCACGGCCCGCCTTCTCGGCGGCGACCTGTGCCGCGAACGGCGTGGACTTGCGCGAGCCGCGGAAGCCGGCGCCACCGGAAGTAGCCCAGGACAGTGCATTGCCCTGGCGATCGGTGATGGTGATAACGGTGTTGTTGAAGGAGGCCTGCACGTGGACGATGCCGTCCGTCACGACGCGCTTGATCTTCTTCTTGGTCTTGGCAGCTGCCGGCTTATTCATAGGTTCTGTCCGAATCCATTACTTCTTGATCGCACGACGCGGACCCTTGCGGGTGCGGGCGTTGGTGCGGGTACGCTGGCCGCGCACCGGCAGGCCGCGACGATGGCGCAGGCCGCGATAGCAACCCAGATCGATCAGGCGCTTGATGCTCATGCCCACTTCACGACGAAGATCGCCCTCGACCGTGTACTTGGCGATCTCATGGCGCAGTTTCTCAACTTCCGCTTCGGCCAAGTCTTTGATCTTGGTCGACGTTTTGACGCCGGCCGCGTCGCAGACCTTCTTCGACCGCGAACGACCGATGCCGTAAATACTCTGCAAACCGACCCACACATGCTTGTGGACCGGCAGGTTGACACCTGCAATGCGCGCCATGTAAATCTCTCCGAACGGGCTTAAAGCGCAGTGAACTGAAAATTGTACCTTGGTTCGCGGGATTTGACAAATCCCGCCACGGAGCAAGCTCCGAGGTAACCCCTACTCCCCATCACTCTGCGGGGAACTGCGCGGCTCAGCGGCCGCGCAGGTTCGATTTCTTCAACAGACTGCCGTACTGATGGGACACCAGGTGCGCCTGGATCTGCGCGGTGAAATCCATCACCACGACCACTACGATCAGGAGCGAGGTGCCACCGAAGTAGAACGGCACGTTCCAGGCGTTGCGCAGAATGTCGGGAATCAGACAGACCGCGACGAGGTAGATCGCACCGGCAGCGGTCAGGTGCGTCAGCACCCGATCGATATAGTCAGCAGTGGCCTTGCCCGGCCGGATGCCCGGGATCAGCGCCCCCTGCTTCTTGAGGTTGTCCGCCGTTTCCTGCGAATTGAACACGAGGGCCGTGTAGAAGAACGCAAAAACGACGATCAACGCGGCAAACACGATCATGTAGACCGGCTGCCCGGGCGTCAGGCCCGTCGTGAGAATCTGCAGCCAGCGAACTTCACCGGACTTGCTGAACCAGGTCGCAGCCGTGGCGGGAAACATGATCAGCGACGACGCAAAGATCGCCGGAATCACGCCCGACATGTTGAGCTTGAGCGGCAGATGCGAGCTCTGGTTCATGTAAGCCTTGGCACCGCCCATGCGACGTGCGTAGTTCACCGTGATACGGCGCTGGCCACGCTCCACGAACACCACGAACGCGGTCACGAGCAACACGATGGCGAGCACCGTGATGACCATGAGCGGGTTGAGCTGTCCTTCGCGCGCCATGTTCAGCGTGTGAACGACCGCACCCGGCAGACCGGCAACGATGCCAGCGAAAATCAGCAGCGAGATGCCGTTGCCAATACCCCGCTCCGTGATCTGCTCGCCGAGCCACATCAGGAACATCGTGCCGGCGGTGAGACCGACGACAGCAGCGAAGATGAAGCCCGGACCCGGGTTGTAAACCACACCCGTCTGGCCGGACAGCGCCACCGAAACACCAAACGCCTGGAACGCTGCCAAGCCGACCGCACCGAAACGCGTGTACTTGGTGATCGTACGGCGACCGGACTCGCCCTCCTTGCGCAGCTGCGCGAGGCTGGGAACCACGGTCGTGAACAACTGCACGATGATCGACGCCGAGATGTACGGCACGACGTTCAACGCAAAGATCGACATGCGCTCCAGCGCACCGCCGGAGAACATGTTGAACATGTCCAGGATGCCGCCCTGCTGCTCGATCAGTCGGGTCATGGCTTCCGGATTGACACCCGGCACAGGAATGAAGGTGCCGAGCCGGTAGACGATCAACGCACCGATCACAAACAGGATGCGCTGCTTGATCTCGGCGAACTTTCCGAGCGAAGCAAGCGCATTGGCCTGGTTGGCTGCCATGAAATTACTCCGCGCTGCCGCCGGCTGCCTCGATCGCGGCCTTGGCGCCGGCAGTGACTGCCACGCCCTTCAGCTTGACCGCGCGCTTGATGTCACCTTTCTTCACGATCTTGGCATGCTTCGCGCGGGCCTCGACGAGGCCGGCAGCACGCAGCACTTCGAAATCGATGACATCGACGTTCAGCGAATCGAGCTTGTACAGCAGGACCTCGCTGACTTCATGGGCAGTCTTCGACCGGAAGCCGACTTTCGGCAGGCGGCGTTGCAGCGGCATCTGACCGCCTTCGAAACCAGCCTTGACCTTGCCTTTACCAGTACGTGCGTACTGACCCTTGTGACCACGGCCTGCGGTCTTGCCGAGACCGGAACCGATTCCGCGGCCGACGCGGACACGGTCCTTGCGGGCACCGTCAGCGGGCTTGAGCGTATTGAGACGCATGATGTACTCCGAAATTCCTAGAGGGCTCAGGCCTGACTTTCCACGGCCACGAGGTAGTAGACCGTGTTGATGAGACCACGTACCTGCGGACTGTCCTTCAGTTCGCGCACATCGTTGAGCTTGTTCAGGCCCAGTGCCTTCACGCTCAGACGGTGCCGCGCCTGAACACCACGCAGCCCCTTGACCAGGCGGACGCGGACGGTCTTCTCAGTGTTATTCGCCATGACCAGTCACCTCAGCAACGCTCTTGCCACGCTTGGCGGCGATGCGATCCGGAGAAGCCATTGCGACCAGGCCCTTGATCGTCGCACGCACCAGATTGATCGGATTGCGCGAACCCACGGCTTTCGCGAGAACGTTCTTCACGCCGACCACTTCGAGCACGGCGCGCATCGCGCCGCCGGCAATCACGCCGGTACCGGCAGAGGCCGGCTGCATGAACACCTTGGCTGCGCCGTGGTTGGCCTTTACGGCATGCCACAACGTGCCGTCGTTGAGCTTGACGCTCGTCATGTTGCGACGCGCGCGCTCCATCGCCTTCTGGATCGCGACCGGCACTTCACGTGCCTTGCCGTAACCGAATCCGACCTTTCCGTCGCCATCGCCGACGACGGTGAGTGCGGTGAAGCTCATCTGCCGACCGCCCTTGACCGTCTTGGCCACGCGGTTGACGGCGATCAGCTTTTCCAGCATGCCGTCGCTGTTTTCACGTTCGTTGGAAGACATAGTGCACCTTGGTGGTCCCGACGGAGCGGGACACGTTGCTTACGGCCTGGGCCGCTTGGAGTTGTGTTGTTACTGCCGACCGGGGAACGGAACCGGAACTGAGGACGCCAGTCCGATTCCCAAGGTCGCCGGCCCGGATTGGTGCTTAGAACTTGAGACCGGCCTCGCGCGCCGCATCGGCCAGCGCCTGGATGCGGCCGTGATACTTGAAGCCCGAGCGATCGAACGCAACGGCTTCCACACCGGCGGCCCTGGCGCGCTCGGCAATGGCCTTGCCGACCGCTGCCGCAGCTGTCTTGTTCTTGGTGCCCTTGAGTCCCGCTGCGACCGAGTCCTGCAGCGTGGAAGCCGCTGCGATGACCTTGTCGCCCGAGGGCGCAATGACCTGTGCATAGATGTGCTGGCCCGTGCGATGCACGGTCAGCCGCGCGATCGCGAGGGTACGGATACGCGCACGCGTCGATTTGGCACGACGCAGGCGGGAAATGTTCTTGTCCATCGTCATTCTCCGAAGCTGAAGGGTCATGGAGAAGCCCGGCGAAAACCGGGCTTTCACGCAATTAGGCCTTCTTGGCTTCCTTCAAGGTGATCTTCTCGCCGGAATAGCGTACGCCCTTGCCCTTGTAGGGCTCCGGCGGACGGAAGCCGCGGATCTTGGCGGCAGCCTGGCCGACGGCCTGCTTGTCCGCCCCCTTGACGAGAATTTCGGTTTGGCTCGGCGTTTCCAACGCAACGCCTTCCGGCGCCTTGAAAACGACCGGATGGGAGAAGCCGAGCGTGAGGCTCAGATCCTTACCCTGCATCGCGGCACGATAACCGACGCCGACCAGTTCGAGCTTCCGGACATAGCCCTCGCTGACACCCTTGACCATGTTATTGATCACGGCGCGCGCGGTACCGGCGAGCTTGTCGTCGGCAACGGCCACGGGGGCGCAGGTGAGCTCGCCGCCGTTGACCGCAATTTCGACACCCGGGAACGCGACAGATTTCAGCGTACCCTTTGGACCTTTCACGGTGACGCCATCGGCGGCCACCTGACACTCGACGCCCTTCGGCAGGGCGATCGGAAGTTTTGCTACGCGGGACATTGGCTATCTCCTCTTAGGCGACCAGGCCGATGACTTCGCCGCCCAGGCCCTTGGCCCGTGCCTGCGCATCGGTCATGACGCCGCTCGACGTCGAAACGATGGAGATGCCCAGACCGCCCAGAACCTTGGGCAGCGCGTCCTTGCCACGATAGACCCGCAGACCCGAACGCGAAACGCGCTCCAGGCGCTCGATCACCGGCTTGCCCTGGTAATACTTCAGGGCGATTTCGAGTTCCGGCTTGCCTTCGACGTCGTTGACCTGAGCGTCGCGGATATAGCCTTCGTCTTTCAGCAGCTTGGCCAGGGCCAGCTTGATCTTCGAGCTCGGCATGCGCACCGTCGCCTTACCCGTGAGCTGGGCATTGCGAATGCGGGTGAACATGTCGGCGATGGGATCAGTCATGCTCATTGCAGTGAATCCTTAAGTTAGCACCGATATCCGCTGGACTTACCAGCTGGCTTTGCGCAGACCAGGCACGTCGCCACGCATGGTCGCCTCACGCAGTTTGTTGCGGCCGAGGCCGAACTTGCGATAGACGCCGCGGCTGCGACCGGTCAGTTCACAACGATTGCGCTGCCGCGCCGGACTGGAGTCACGCGGCAACTTCTGCAGCTTCGCAGCCGCGTCCATCTTGTCCTCGTACGACGCGTCTACGCTGCTGATGATCTTCTTCAGCTCAGCGCGCTTGTTCGCGTACTTTTTTGCCAGCTTCTCGCGCTTGGTTTCGCGATTCACCATGCAGGTCTTTGCCATTTCGGAATCCTCGAAATCAGTTGCGGAACGGGAAGCTGAAGGCTTCGAGCAGAGCACGGGCCTCTTCGTCGGACTTCGCGGTCGTCGCGATCGAAATGTCCATGCCACGCATGGCGTCGACCTGATCGAAATCGATTTCCGGGAAGATGATCTGTTCCTTGATACCCATGTTGTAGTTGCCGCGACCGTCGAAGGCGCGGCCCGACACGCCGCGGAAATCGCGGACACGCGGCAGGGCGACGCTGATCAGACGATCGAGAAACTCGAACATGTGGGCACGGCGCAGGGTAACCTTACAGCCGATAGGCCAACCCTCGCGGATCTTGAACGAGGCGACCGAAACACGCGCCTTGGTCGTAACCGGCTTCTGGCCAGCGATCTTGGCCATGTCGTCAACCGCGTTCTCAAGCACCTTCTTGTTGCCGACCGCTTCGCCAACGCCCATGTTGAGCGTGATCTTGGTCAGACGAGGCACCTGCATGACGTTGGCGTAGCCGAAGCGTTCCATCAGCTTGGGCACGACAATATCTTTGTAGTGTTTTTCAAGGCGGGTCATTACGGCAATCCTCAAGCGTCAACCATTTCGCCGGACTTGCGAAACACGCGCACCTTGCGGCCGTCCTCGAGGACTTTGTAGCCGACGCGTTCGCCCTTGCCCGTCGCCGGATTGACCAGCTGCACGTTGGAGTTATGGATAGAGGCCTCACGTTCGACGATTCCGCCCGGCTGGTTGGCCTGAGGATTCGGCTTGGTGTGGCGCTTGATCAGATTCATGCCGGCAACGAACACGCGATCTTCCGCGACTCGCAGGACTTCACCCGTCTGACCTTTGTTCTTGCCGGTGATCACGACGACGCGATCACCCTTACGGATACGATTCATGGCGTAAACCCCGTTACAGCACTTCGGGCGCGAGCGACACGATCTTCATGAACTTCTCGCCACGCAGTTCGCGGGTGACCGGTCCAAAGATACGCGTGCCAATCGGCTCGAGCTTGTTGTTGAGCAGCACGGCGGCGTTGCCGTCGAAGCGGATCAGCGAACCATCGGCGCGACGCACGCCCTTCTTGGTCCGCACGACGACGGCGTCGTAGACCTCGCCTTTCTTCACCTTGCCACGCGGGATTGCGTCCTTCACCGTGACCTTGATGATGTCGCCGATCGCCGCATAGCGACGCTTGGAGCCACCCAGCACTTTGATACACATCAGTTCGCGGGCACCCGAGTTGTCGGCGGCCGCGAGATAGGTCTGCATCTGAATCATGGTTGTTTCTCCTCAGACCTGTCTTACTGCGCGGCGCGGGCGACGATCTCGACCACGCGGAAGTTCTTGGTCTTGGACAGCGGCGCGCATTCCTGAATGCGGACGACGTCGCCTTCCTGACACTCATTCTTCTCGTCGTGAGCGTGATACTTGGTGGAACGGCGGATGATCTTGCCATACAGCTCATGCTGCACCTGGCGTTCGACCAGCACGGTCACCGTCTTGCTCATCTTGTTGCTGACCACGCGACCTTGAATGGTGCGGACAGCCTTCTCGTTATCGGTCATGGCGTCGGTCCTTACTTCTTCTGGCCGAGCAGCATCTTGACCGTCGCAATTTCGCGGCGAACCCGCAAAATCTGGTGCGTCTGGGTCAGCTGGCCGGAGCCCTTTTGCATACGCAGCTTGAACTGCTCGTTGCGCAGTTCGCCGAGATGGGCGGTGAGGTCCTGCGCGGACTTGGTACGAAGTTCTTTCAGTTCCATCACAGCACCGTGCGGGTCACGAATTGGGTCTTGACCGAGAGCTTGGCGGCAGCGAGGCGGAATGCTTCGCGCGCGGCGGCTTCATCGACGCCCTCGATTTCGTACAGCATGCGGCCAGGCTGAATCGGAGCGACCCAATATTCGACGTTACCCTTACCGGCGCCCATTCGAACTTCGATCGGCTTCTTCGTGATCGGCTTGTCCGGGAACACCCGGATCCACAGCTTGCCGCCGCGCTTGACGAAACGGGTGATGCAACGACGTGCAGCTTCGATCTGACGCGAGGTCAGCTGGCCGAACTCGGTGGACTTCAGGCCATACTCGCCGAAGCTCACTTTGTTCGCGACGAAGCTCAGGCCTTCGTTGCGGCCCTTAAATACCTTGCGGTACTTGGTACGCTTGGGTTGCAGCATGATCAGGCTCCTTGCTTCGGCGCGCGGCGCTGCGGACGCTCTTCGCTAGCCTCGGCCTTGGCAGCTTCGGCTGCCTGCGCGAGGTCGAAGATTTCGCCCTTGTAGACCCACACCTTGATGCCAATGATGCCGTAGGTGGTGGTCGCTTCCGCGAAACCATAGTCGATGTCAGCGCGCAGGGTGTGCAGAGGCACACGACCTTCGCGATACCATTCCGAACGCGCGATCTCGGCACCGTTGAGCCGGCCGGCGACGTTGACCTTGATTCCCAGTGCGCCGATGCGCATCGCGTTCTGTACGGCACGCTTCATCGCACGCCGGAACATGATGCGGCGCTCGAGCTGCTGTGCGATCGATTCCGCGACGAGCTGCGCGTCGAGCTCAGGCTTGCGGACTTCCGTCACATTGATGTGAGCCGGGACGCCCATGATCGCCGAAACTTCCTTGCGGAGTTTCTCGATGTCTTCGCCCTTCTTGCCGATCACGACGCCCGGACGGGCGGTGTGAATCGTCACGCGCGCCGTCTTTGCCGGACGCTCGATCAGGATCTTGCTGATGCCGGCCTGGGCGAGCTTCTTCTTCAGGACTTCGCGGACCTTGAGGTCAGCGGCCAGATAGCCGGCAAACTCGCGCTTGTTGGCATACCACTTGGAGTTCCACTCCTTGGCGATGCCAAGGCGGATACCGGTAGGATGAACTTTGTGACCCATCGTTCTAAGTCCTTCGCTTAGCTGCCGGTACCGACAACCACAGTGATGTGGCTGGTCCGCTTGATGATGCGCGTGCCACGGCCCTTGGCGCGAGCAGCGAAACGCTTCAGGGTCGGGCCTTCGTCGACGAAGATCTTGGCGACCTTCAGTTCGTCGACGTCGGCGCCGTCGTTGTTTTCGGCATTGGCGATAGCCGACAGCAGCACCTTCTTGACGAGGTGAGCAGCCTTCTTGTCGCTGAATGTGAGCAGGTTGGTGGCGCGGTCGACCGGCATGCCCCGAACCTGGTCAGCGACCAGACGGACCTTCTGCGGCGAAATGCGCGCGCTGCGCAGGATTGCTTTGGTTTCCATCGCAGTGCCCCTTACTTCTTATCGGCTTTCTTGTCGCCGGAGTGACCCTTGAACGTACGGGTCACGGCGAACTCGCCGAGCTTGTGGCCGACCATGTTTTCGTTGATCAGCACCGGAATGTGAGCCTTGCCGTTGTGGACGGCGATCGTGAGACCGACCATCTGCGGCAGGATCATCGAACGGCGCGACCAGGTCTTGATCGGGCGCTTGTTGTTGGCAGCCGCAGCGGCCTCCACCTTTTTCTGCAGGTGAAGATCGATGAACGGACCTTTCTTCAGTGAACGAGCCATGATGAGTACCTATCAGCCGCGACGATCGCGCACGATGAACTGGGAAGTGCGCTTGTTCTTGCGCGTCTTGTAACCCTTGGTCGGCATGCCCCACGGCGAAACCGGATGCGGATTACCCTGCCCGGCTCTGGCCTCACCACCACCGTGCGGATGATCGACCGGGTTCATGGCTGCACCACGAACGGTCGGGCGAACACCACGCCAGCGTTGAGCACCGGCCTTGCCGATGTTCTCGAGGTTGTGCTCGGAGTTTCCGACCTCGCCCAGCGTCGCGACGCAGTCAGCAGGCACCTTGCGCATTTCGCCCGAGCGCAGACGCAGCGTGGCGTAACCGCCCTCGCGAGCGACGAGCTGCGCCGATCCACCAGCGGCGCGAGCGATCTGCGCGCCCTTGCCAGGCTTCATCTCGATACAGTGCACGGTCGAACCAACCGGGATGTTGCGCAGCGGAAGCGCGTTGCCGACCTTGATCGGCGCATCGCGGCCCGCCATCAGCTGATCGCCTTCCTTCACGCCCTTCGGCGCGATGATGTAGCGACGCTCGCCGTCGGCATAGCACAACAGTGCGATATGCGCAGTGCGGTTGGGATCATACTCAAGACGCTCAACGCGGGCCGGAATGCCTTCCTTGTCACGCTTGAAGTCGATGATGCGGTAGTGTTGCTTGGAACCACCGCCCTTGTGACGGGTGGTGATGCGGCCGTTGTTGTTACGGCCGCCGGTCTTGTTCTGCGCTTCGGTCAGTGCTGCGTGCGGCGCGCCCTTGTGGAGGCCCGGCGTCACCACGCGAACCATTGCGCGGCGTCCAGCAGAAGTCGGCTTGTAATCAATCAGTGCCATGGGTTTCCCACCTTAGGCCTTGGCCGTTACGTCGATGCTCTGACCCTCGGCAAGGCGGACATACGCCTTGCGCTGGTCGGAACGACGGCCCGAACGGAAACGGAAGGTCTTGGTCTTGCCCTTGGCATTGACCACATTGACCGCCTCGACGGTGACGCTGAACAGCTGCTCGACAGCGGCTTTCACGTCGGCTTTGGTCGCAGTCGACGCGACTTCAAACACATACTGGTTGGACTCGGCCAAACGCGCAGTCTTTTCAGAGATACGCGGCGCGCGAATCACAGTCAGGAGACGCTCGTTCATGCCAGCCACTCCTCGATCTTCTTCACTGCATCGACGGTGACGACGACATGATCGGCGCGCACGAGGGCAACCGGGTTCAGCGCGTTCGTGTCGATGACTTCGAGCACTTTGTGGTTGTTGCGCGCAGCGAGATAGAGGTTCTCGCTGACGTTCTCGCTGACGATGATCGTCTTGCCCGTGAAGTTCATCTCGCCGAGCTTGGTGACAAGACCCTTGGTCTTGGGCGCATCGACATCGAACTCAGCAACCACTTTCAGACGATCCTGACGAACCAGCTCCGAGAGAATCGAAGCGATCGCACCGCGGAACATCTTCTTGTTGACCTTCTGCGAGAAGTCGCGCGGCTTCGCCGCGAAGGCCACGCCGCCGCCGACGAAGATCGGCGCACGATAGTCGCCGTGGCGGGCGCCGCCACCCTTCTGCTTCTTGAACTTCTTGGTGGTGCCGGAGACTTCGGAGCGCGACAGCTGCGCCTTGGTGCCCGCACGACCGGCATTGCGGTATGCCGTAACAACCTGGTGCACGAGATCACCGCGGAATTCCTTGCCGAAAACGGCGTCGGAAACATTCAGCGGCGAAGCACCGATAACATTGAGTTCCATGGCGTCGCTCCTCAGCCCTTCGCAGCCGCGCGGATGATGACGTCGCCGCCGGTCGAACCCGGCACCGCGCCCTTGACGGCAATCAGATGGCGCTCGGTGTCGATCTGCACGACCTCGAGGCTCATGGCCGAACGCGTCACGTTGCCCATGTGACCGGACATCTTCTTGCCCGGAAAAACACGACCCGGCGTCTGACGCTGACCGATAGAACCCGGCGCACGATGCGACAGCGAGTTACCGTGGGTGGCGTCGCCCATCGTGAAGTTCCAGCGCTTGATCGTGCCCTGGAAACCCTTGCCCTTGCTGACGCCCTGCACGTCGACCTTCTGGCCGACCTTGAAGACTTCGTCAGCCTTCACTTCGCCGCCGACGTTGAAGCCGCCGATCTCGGCAGCGTCGACGCGGAACTCCCAAAGACCACGACCGGCTTCGACCTTCGCCTTAGCGTAGTGACCCGAAGCTGCCTTGTTGACCAGGGAAGCGCGCTTGTTGCCCGCCGTGACCTGCACCGCGTTGTAACCGTCGTTCTCGACCGTCTTGATCTGCGTGACGCGGTTCGGCGTCGCCTCGATCAGGGTCACCGGAATCGAGCGACCATCCTCGGTGAAGACTCGGCTCATGCCGCATTTGCGGCCAACCAATCCGATACTCATGTTCGTGTCCTGTTGCCTGTGTTACGCCCGGACTCAGTAAAGCTTGATTTGCACGTCCACGCCGGCGGCGAGGTCGAGCTTCATCAGGGCGTCCACGGTCTTGTCATTGGGATCGACAATATCCAGCACGCGCTTGTGGGTGCGCGTCTCGTACTGATCACGCGCGTCTTTGTCGACGTGCGGCGACACCAGCACGGTGTAGCGTTCGATCTTGGTCGGCAGCGGAATGGGACCACGCACCTGGGCGCCGGTACGCTTCGCAGTCTCCACGATCTCACTCGCGGAGCGATCGATCAGCCGGTGATCGAATGCCTTCAGTCGAATACGGATCTTTTGGTCCGCCATGGCCGAAATCCTTCAGTAAAAGAGCGACGGGAGGCGGCAACTTCATGTGCCGGTCCCCAAAAAATCGGGCAGACCAGAGAACTGGTCCGCCCAGACATGAAAGTGTAGTACGCGCAAACGTGCCCGTCAAGCGGACTGAGTACGCGACGACTCCGTGTCTGGCGAACACGAGGCACATCCTGTGCCTCTTTTCGCTGTAGGGGCCGATCCGCCATTCAGCGGACCGGCGAATACCACTGAGGGCTTATGCGAAGATCTTGGCGACGACGCCGGCGCCGACAGTACGGCCGCCTTCGCGGATCGCGAAGCGCAGGCCTTCTTCCATCGCGATCGGCGCGATCAGCGTCACCACCATCTTCACGTTGTCGCCCGGCATCACCATCTCGACGCCTTCCGGCAGCTCCACGTTGCCCGTCACGTCCGTCGTGCGGAAGTAGAACTGCGGACGGTAGCCCTTGAAGAACGGCGTATGACGACCACCCTCGTCCTTCGACAGCACGTACACTTCCGCCTCGAACTTCGTGTGCGGGTTGATCGAACCCGGCTTGCACAGCACCTGGCCGCGCTCCACGTCGTCACGCTTCGTGCCGCGCAGCAGCAGGCCCACGTTGTCGCCCGCCTGACCCTGGTCCAGCAGCTTGCGGAACATCTCGACGCCCGTCACCGTCGTCTTGACCGTCGGACGGATGCCCACGATCTCAATTTCGTCGCCGACCTTGATGATCCCGCGCTCCACTCGACCCGTCACCACCGTGCCGCGACCCGAGATCGAGAACACGTCTTCCACCGGCATCAGGAACGGCTTGTCCAGCACGCGCACCGGCTCCGGAATGTACGTGTCCAGCGCTTCCACCAGCTTGATGATCGCCGGCACACCGATCTCGCTCTGATCGCCTTCCAGCGCCTTCAGCGCAGAACCCTTGATCACCGGCGTATCGTCGCCCGGGAATTCGTACTTGCTCAGCAGTTCGCGGACTTCCATCTCGACGAGCTCCAGCAGCTCGGCGTCGTCCACCATGTCCGCCTTGTTCAGGAACACCACCACGTACGGCACGCCCACCTGGCGCGCCAGCAGGATGTGCTCTCGCGTCTGCGGCATCGGACCATCCGCCGCCGAACACACCAGGATCGCGCCGTCCATCTGCGCCGCACCCGTGATCATGTTCTTCACGTAGTCCGCGTGACCCGGACAATCCACGTGCGCGTAGTGACGCGTCGGCGATTCGTATTCCACGTGCGCCGTCGAGATCGTGATACCACGCGCTTTCTCTTCCGGCGCCGCGTCGATCTGGTCGTACGCCTTGAACTCGCCACCGAAGCGCTCGGCGCCGATCTTCGTCAGCGCTGCCGTCAGCGTCGTCTTGCCGTGGTCCACGTGACCGATCGTGCCGACGTTGACGTGCGGCTTGGTGCGCTCGAATTTACCCTT